>CAVUFY010000011.1:0-276479 GCA_963740905.1 uncultured delta proteobacterium | reverse complement strand
GCTGGGCAAGACAAGCACCCAGGTTCTTGCGTGGGCCGGCGACGGAGGCACCTTTGATATCGGGCTTCAGTCTCTTTCCGGTGCCGCGGAACGAAACGACGACATGGTCTATGTCTGCTATGATAACGAAGCGTACATGAATACGGGAGTGCAAAAGGAGCTCGAGGACGCCTCTCGGAGCCTGGACGACCACGACTCCTTTGCCGTCCCCCGAGGATCGTCCCAAGAAGCACATGGCCGCCATTGTGGCTGCCCATGAAATTCCCTACATGGCCACCGCTTCCATTCCGTATCCGCGGGACCTGGAGCAGAAAGTCCGAAGAGCCAAGAGCAGCAAGGGATTTCGCTTCCTCCATATTATTGTCCCCTGTCCCACAGGATGGCTTTACGCGACCAAGGACAGTATTCGACTGGGCAGACTGGCCGTGCTGTCCCGAGTCTTCCCCCTGTACGAAGTGTTCGACGGTAAGCGGTATCGATTGACCGCCATGGGCGAAAAGGTCCCTGTCAGCGAATACCTGAAGCCTCAAGGTCGCTTCGAAGGGCTCTCCGAGGCAAGCTGTTCCTGGAATCCAGAGAAAGGTGGACGAGGAATGGGAGGAGTTGCAGGAGCTTGCGGAGCGGAGGCAAGGAGCCGACATCATGATAGAGGTCAAAGTTTCCGGACGGGGGTACCTGGAGCCGTCCTTGCTTCCCAGATTCTGGCCACAGCTTTCTTTCAGAAGGGCTTCTATGTCCAGTCCTTCCCGTCTTTTGGTGCGGAAAGACGCGGCGCGCCTGTGTCGGCCTTTGTTAGAGTCGATTCCCGCGAAATCACTCTGCGCTACAGCGTGCACATCGACTGGATCGTTCTTTTCGACGCCCATCTTCTCGACAATTCGCTTATCATGGGAGGAGCGAGCGAGAAAACGTGTCTGCTCATCAATGCCCCCTCCGCCGGCGAGTTGCATGCGCCGGCGGGAAACTCCGTTTTGCTGGTGGATGCCATGGGGATCGCAGAGAAACTCCATTTGAAGACCACGTCTTTTTCCATCGTTAACACGGCCATGGTGGGCGCTTTTGCCAAGGCGTCGAACCTGCTCGAACTGGACGGCGCCCGGCGGCGATAAAAGAGCTGGGCCCTGTAAAAAAGGATGACAATGTCGATGCGGCCAGGCAGGCCTTTGAGAGGGTGAGAGAGATCCGATGAAAGAGATACCACGAGACAGACCGCCCATGGCTGCGGCCAAAGAACCGACGACCAGCATCCGAACGGGCACGTGGCGCTTTGAAAAACCCGGGGGACCATGCCTGCCTTGCGCCCTGCAGCGAGGCTTGCCCCATGGGTCAGGACATTCCGGCAATCATGGCCTTAAACGGCCGCGGCGAGTTCGAAGCGGCCTATCAGAAGATCCTCGAAGAGAATCCTTTTCCCGGAATTTGCGGGCGGGTGTGCTTTCATCCCTGCGAACGCCTGTGCAATCGCGCAAGATTCGATGAGGCAGTCTCGATCCGGGACCTGGAGCGCTTTGCGTTCGATGAAGCCAAGGCGAGGGGGCTTCCGACAAAGGAAGATCATGGGCGGAGAACCGGCAAAGTGGCGGTGGTAGGAGGAGGATTGGCAGGGCTGTCCTGTGCCTTTTTCCTTGTTCGTTACGGATACAAAGTGACGATTTTCGAAGAGGGAGGGCGATTGAGCGTCTTGGATCTCGCCGGCGAGGAACGCGGTCTGATCGAGGTCGATCTGGAATGGGAGACCGGAAGAATCCTTGACCATGGAGTGACGGTTGAAACGGACGTTTTGATAGGGCCCGAAATGTACCAGGAGCTTGCAAAGCAATTCCAGGCGGCTTACCGGTCTCCGGGGAAGACCTTAGATCCGGCCAGAAAGGTGAAAAAGCCCGATTATCATGAAACAGGCCTTCTCCTTCTGGAGGAAGGAGGAAAAGAACTGGATTCCTCCTCGGGGGATCCGTCCAGAATGCTGGTGCGCTCGATGGCGGCGGGCAAGAGGGCCGCAATGGTCCTTGATCTTTCTTTGAAAAGACTTCCCTTGGAAACCCTGGAGAACTGCGCTGTAGGTCGATTAGGCGCTTATTCGATGATGTCATCCCTCCTGGGCTCCGCGGATCACCCTGTCAGGCCCATGGGAGACGTGATCAGGATCGAAGAGCTGAATGTGGCATACTTCGAGAAGACTCCGCGGATAGAACCCAGGCAGGGCCGGTACACAAAGAGCCAGGCCCTTTCATCCGCCGTGCGATGTTTCCACTGCGGCATCTGCAATTTCTGCGGCCGATGCTATGATTACTGCCCGGATCTGGCGATTGATATGGATCGCGAAGAGAATCGCCGCGAGATCGACTATGATCACTGCAAAGGGTGTGGAATCGGCGCCGGAAGAATGCCCGAGGGGCGCTATTGCGTGGGTGAAAGAATGAAATGTGTCCCGGCAGATTTCATTCAGGGATAGACAGACTGCTTGGCGAAGAGGCGGGGCGGCCTTTCACAAAGAGAGGCCGCGCCTACCATGAGAGCGAACCCGATGACGAGCCGCAAATAGTCGGTGCTCTCTCCCAGAAGGATCAGCGAGGCGATGATTCCCAGAGGGATCTTAAGGTTGTTCATGATAGTGAGCATTCCCTCATTCACGAACCTCGCGCCCTTGTTCCAGAGGAAGAAGCAGACTCCGGAGGCGATGCCCCCGAGATAGAGAAGAATAAGGATTTGCGGAGTGCTGATCTGAATGCGGGACAGGGACAAGGGCGTCGTGACTATGGCGGAGATGCCCGTGATGATGACGGCTCCGAGATAGAGGAAACCAAAGACGGAACGGTCGCTCCACGAACCGTGCTTTTCCGAAAGCTTCTTGTACTGGAGCTGGCCGAAGGCAAAAGCCACATTGGAGACCTGTACAAGAAGGATGCCTGCAAGGTTGGCGCACAAGGGTTGGCCGGGTACTTATGACCGCTCCGCCCACAAAGGCCAGGGCCGCGGCGATGAAGAAAAGGGAATTGAACCTGCGGGTCGAGAAGTCGTTGAAAAGGGTGACAAAAAGAGGCGTTGTCGTGTGAGCAGCACGATGGTGTGGGCCGGAAGGAACTGATAGGCGGCGATGTAAGCCATGTACATGAGGCCCAACTGGACGGCGCCGAGAAAAGCCAGTTTGTAACACTCAGGTTTGCCGAGGTCTCTGGCACGCAGAAACGGGAGAAAGACGAGGAGAGAAAGAAGCATCCTGGCAAAGGAGACAAAATTTGGGTCAAGGCCCGTGAGGTATCCTTTGATAAGAGGGAACGAAAAAGCCCACACAAACGAAACCAGGATAAGATAAGCCATGATCACTCCATGTTTTCGCAGATGAGGTCGGCAAAGCGGGAACAGGAAACTTCTTAGCACCCTTCATCAATCTGGCCAGATCGTAGGTGACCTTTTTGGAGGCGAAGGTCTTTTCAATGCCTTCGGCAATGCGGCTTCCTGCCTCATTCCAGCCCATGTGCTCGAACATCATCACACCGCTCAGGATCAGAGAACCGGGATTGACCTTGTCAAGGTTGGCGTACTTGGGCGCCGTCCCGTGGGTTGCCTCGAACAGGGCATAACCATCCTCATAGTTGATATTTGCTCCGGGAGCCATGCCGATGCCTCCCACTTGTGCCGCCAGGGCGTCGGAAATGTAGTCGCCGTTAAGGTTCATGGTCGCGATAACGTCAAACTCTTCGGGCCTGGTCAAAGCCTGCTGAAAAAAGATGTCGGCAATGGTGTCTTTCATCAGGATCTTTCCATCCGGCGCCTCGCCCGCCGTCGCCTCCCAATTCACCACGCGGTCGGGATAGGCCTCTTTTGCCAGTTCATACCCCCATTTCCGAAAGGCCCCTTCCGTGAACTTCTGAATGTTTCCCTTGTGAACCAGGGTGACGCTGCGGCGATGTTTCGATATGGCGTATTCGATGGCCGCGCGGATCGGTCTCCGGCTGCCCGATTTGCTGACGGGCTTGATGCCTATTCCCGAGTCGGGCCGAATCTTCCAGCCATACGTCTTGGAGAGGTAGTCCATGAGGTTCCTGGTTTCGCTCTTGCCCTCTTCGAGTTCAAAGCCTGCGTAGACATCTTCCGTGTTTTCCCGGAAAACGACCATGTCCACCTTCTGCGGCTCTTTGACCGGGCTCGGCACCCCCGGAAAGTACCTAACAGGCCTCACGCACGCGTAAAGGTCCAGCTTCATCCTCAAGGTCACGTTGAGACTCCTGATCCCTTCGCCGACAGGGGTTGTCAGGGGTCCTTTGATGCCTACCCTGTGTTCACGAAAGGCGTTGAGAGTTTCCCGGGGCAGCCATTCCCCAGTCTTCTTGTAGGCTTTTTCTCCGGCGAACACTTCTTTCCAGATGATCTGCCTTTTTCCTTTCCAGCACTCTTGCACGGCCCCGTCAAACACCCGCACCGCGGCCCGCCAGATGTCGGGTCCGGTGCCGTCACCTTCAATAAAGGGGATGACAGGGCGATCAGGGACAACCAGTTTTCCGTCAGTAAATGTTATCTTTTCGCCGGAGGTCAATGCCTTCTTCTCCTGTTCAGAATTCCGTCGATATTATTTTGAGACGATTAATAATAGGCCCGACACTATGTGTCAACAGGGCTTCTGACGTGCAACTCGTCCCTGCACCATCATTTCGGACCTTTCAGTTTCTTTGCATTGAATTCGATCCACCTGCCGCCGCCCTGTTCCGTCAGCTTTTGATAAATATGGTGGGCAGCTGCGACATCCTCGACCGCCAGCCCCAGTGATTTAAACAGGGTAATATCTTCTTCGGATTCCCTGCCATCAACTTTATCCAGAAGGATTTCGCCGATCTCACCCAGAATGTGATCATGGCCGACGGCGCCTTCCTTTTTAGGGATAAGAAAGTCGCCCGCCTCGTTAAGGGTGGATTCGCGCCGGTCGACAAACAGCTTTGATTTTACGACGGCCGCGGTATCCAGTTCCCTTGCAAAAGGAACACTGGATCCGACCGCATTGATGTGGGCCCCCGGAGCAATCCAGTCCCCCTTCAGCACGGGATCTGTCGATGATGTCACCGTGCAAATGATGTCGGCGCCCTCCACCGCGCGAGCAGCGCTCTGGACCGCTTCTATGTCAATGGAGAGGCGCGCCGACGCCTGACCCACAAACTCCCGTGCGTGGTCAAAATTGCGGCTCCAGACCCTGACGTGTTTGATATTGCGTACCACCCGCATGGCTTCGAGATGCGTTTCAGCCTGCACTCCGGAACCAAGGATAGCCAGGTTTTCCGCATTCGCGGCAGCAAGCAGTCTGGTGGCCACCCCGCTGACGGCCGCGGTTCGAATGGCCGTGATTTTGCCGGCATCCATCATTGCAAGCAACCGGCCGTTTCGGGTTTCAAACAGCATGACCGTTCCCTGGTGGGAATCAAATTCGGTGCCATGGTTTGCGGGGAAAACACTGATGGCTTTCAAACCCATCACCCGGGCAACTCCGAGGTAGGCGGGCATCACGCCCATCAGGCCGCTTTTATCCGGCAGCCACATGAGATTGCGCAGCGGGTTAACCGCGTCGCCGCGGCCCAGCGTTTTTAAAACCTCCGCCATGGCATCCACGCATTCGCCCATGGGCAGCCATTGCCGTACTTCATCATGATTGACCACGAGTACTTTCATTGTCTCTCCCCCTTGATTGGCAAAAGAATATAGGTGAGATGAGGATGACAGGCCCTGCTTTTTCAGAGGGAAGCAGTATAGGAAGACAAGCCTTAGTGTGTCAAGGCATATGTCTCACAACCCTTTTCCAGGAGATGAGGAGCAAAACTACGCCGCAGGGTGTGCGGTGTTCCGCTTTAAGCTCAAAAGGTCTTTTCCCGTTATTGCGAGGCGCAACCCGCCGTGGCGATCTCTTGGATATCAGGCAAGTTGGGCGAGTCTCCAACCTTGATTCAAAAGCCAAATGAACATCAATTTGGAGGTATTGCGGCTAGAAATCGAGCGGGCTTTTTGCCTCTTTGATGGTCTGACTCTTAATGGTATGGGTGTATATCATAGTCGTCCTTACATCGCTGTGTCCTAACAATTCCTGGATGGTCCGGATATCGTAATTGGCCTGCAATAGGTGGCTGGCAAAACTGTGACGGAAAGTGTGGGCCGTAGCGCGCTTTGGTATCTTCGATCTCTTTACCACGCTTCTTATCGCTTTTTGAACATGGCTCTCATGAAGATGGTATCTTCTCAATTCCCTTTGCTCGGGAACGAGGGTCAAAGTCTTGCCAGGGAAGAACCACTGCCAGATCAATTCCTTGGCTGCATTTTTATATTTTTTCTCCAATGAAGCGGGCAAGAACGTGCCTCCGTAGCCGGCCTTAAGGTCATCTTGATGAAGATCAATGACCGATTCAAGTTGGGCCTTGAGCTCCGGTACGATCTTTTCAGGCAAAGGAACTGTCCTGTCCTTTTGTCCCTTTCCGTCATGAACGGTTAGAACGCCTGTATCGAAGTTAAAACAGCCTACCCGCAGGTTCAGGCACTCAAACAGGCGCAGGCCGCAGCCGTATAAAAGGTTGACAACTAAGTCATAAGGATAGGAAAGATTTTCTATGATTAAATCGACCTCTTCCCGTGACAGAACCACCGGAATGTAGGGCTTCCTCTTGGCCCTTGGGACATCTCTTTGGTCGCCGAAGTCTTTTTTCAGGACGTGCCTGAAGAAAAACAACAGGGCGTTAAAGGCCTGGTTCTGCGATGAAGCCGCTACCTTTCTTTTTACCGCCAAGAAGGTCAGGTAATCCTTTACATCGGCAGAAGTCAACAATTGCGTATCCTTGCTCCTGGTATAATCCTGAAACCGTCCAACCCATCCGGTATAGGACCGCAACGTCCTTGGCGAGTAGTGTCTTAGCGATATTTCAGCTCTTAGACTATCGTATGCGGGCATCCAATTCGCCCCTGATATCTTCGATCCCTGTTTTTTTGTTGCCAATTCCTGATTTTTATCTTCAAATAAACCATCCTCTTTATCATTAACCAAGCTCAATTCATAGTACAATGATACAGCGTGAAACGCTTGTTTTAATTGTTGATCATTTTGCTTCTTTTCTTGTAGCTTTTCTATAAATAACCTAAGATTTTCCCTTTTTGTATCACTGTGCCCATATTTTAGGCAGAAATCTAAATAATATCTTAGCCATTTCTTGTAGTAGAAGAAGTCTCTTTTTGGGATGGCCTTATGATTGAGATGCTCATCGTAAAGAGCATGTATTTCGGGAGGAATCTGCTTCATTGTGATTAGCCCGCTTTCCTGATAACAATCGTATTTTGGAGTTATCAAGTTAGTAACATCGGAATAGGAGGGTAATTTTTTCAAATTTATTTGTCAAGATTTTTACATTGTGATATTAAGCGCAAAAACTACTCAATCACTTGTTAGGCATAAGCTCAGGGGGAGGGACTATGAAAAGATTCTCAGGAATCCTCGCGATTATCATCTTGGCCGGCTGCGCAACGCCCTATCAGGAGAAGGGACTGACAGGTGGGTTTTCCGAGACACAACTCGACGAGAATGTTTTCTCTGTAACATTTAGGGGCAATGGCTATACCAGTCGTGAGAGGGTTGCCGATTTCACGCTCTTGCGCAGCGCAGAGTTGACGCTGCAACACGGCTACACGTATTTCGCCGTTGTCAACGCGAGCGCCTTTTCAAACAAGGCGGCAATAACAACGCCAACGACTTCAAACACTACGGCGAGCGTCTATAGGTCGGGGAACTATGCTTACGGGAACGCCACCACCACTACCTATGGCGGGCAAACGTATCTGATTTCCAAACCTGGCGCATCCGACACCATTGTCTGTTTTAAGGAGAAGCCCAAAACTGGATTCGCCTACAATGCCAAGTTTGTCTATGACAGCATCTTGAAAAAATATGGCATCGAACACGGCGTCGAGTGAGCTGCATAACCAGAGGGTCAGGTTCGGCGAGCTTGCGAGCCGTAACGTGCCCCTCATCGTTAGGGAAAGGAAATCAATAATATGGACACTTGGTATTCTTTAGAAGTTGGCGATGGGATGGATTATTATAAACCTACTGGAGAAATAGAAAAAGTATTTGTTCCATTTTTTACTTCTTCAGGTAGACCGAAAGACATGGCAGCTTTTACGTCCTTTAAATCTGATTCACTTGGTTTAAAAACTTACACAGTATATTTTTCACCATCTGCCTCAAAAATTGCTAAATCACTCGGAGCTAAACCATGTTCAAAGCCATCGTCGGCAAATATCACATGGCTCGGTGGGTCTAGAGATGCTTTGGATATATTTTTCCCAGATAGAGAAGAACAAATTTAAGTATCATTCTGTTTTTTTATCCCTAACCTTGCACTCAACGTGACAAGCTACTACCTCGCCGAATCAAACTGTATAGGTTCGCGACGTAAGATCATTCAATAACCTTATTCTGGCGGGCACCGCTTGCTCGTTAGTTTTTCGTTCGGTCATACTACTTAAGGAGGCCTTTATGATTAGAAAAATGGAAACCTTATTGCTATTATTTCCGCTTATATCTATCGCACTCTTCATGATATTTGATAGTTACTCGTTTGCGGGCTCGGACGCTGATTTGGGAAGGTCAAGGAAAGAAGCTTCTAGGCAACTATCGACTCAAGAAATGGAAACAGATAAATATTTAAGGTCAATTTGGAAGCAGATGTGTGATGCACTATCTAAGGGTGATATTGAAAAGGCCTTAGCTTTCTTTACTGAAAAAGCCCAGCCGCAATATAGACAGGCGCTTACTGGTTTTTCAAAAGGCCAATTAGAAGAGATATCCAAAGATTTGAGGAATATTGAGTTGGAGCAGTTTCTGGGTAGCGGTAGTGCTTATTACGATATAATAGGCAAGGGAGCTCATGGATCTTTACAATTTGAAAAAGATTTCAATGGGGAATGGAAAATAAGGTTTTTTTAGGATTGTTTTTTATGACCGAACCTGCAATTTAACCCGGACTGTCCTTTCACGCTGCTGCGTTTCTGGCCAGCCGATTAATTGCGGCGTTGGGCCTAAAGGAAAGTGATGTCTCCAAACAAGAAGGCACTACTCAAAACCGGCTCGGTCTTTATTGCTGCTTTCATTCTTATGGAAGTCTTGATGGTTCTCTTCAACCTGAGAGAAGAGGTATTCACTTCGTTTCTTTTTGATGTTCATCATCCAAACCACAAGATGATACAGCAGGTTTCAGCGGCAGTGATCATTTGTCTGGCGCTTTTCAGTGCTTTTCTCGGTTGGAGGATATCAGCGCGAAAGAACAGAAACAAACAGAAATGGGCTGTTTTGTGCCTCGTATTCAGCATTTGGGGCTTAATATTTCTTGGTTTCTTGCCACCACTTAAGCAGCACGGGAGGACACGGTAAAGGGGTTTCGATGGAGACTGATGCGAAGCAATATGGGACCGAAGCCCAACCAAGGGCTGAAGATGGACGCAAAACCACGCGGGCTAAACTTTCTGGCGTTGCCCAAGGCTCCGTAATCGCGTGGCTTTGCGCCGCTTAGCCCCATCGTTAGGAAACGTGCACAATTATAGGTACTCATGGCGAAACCACATATCACACGCACATTAGGCCCTATACATTTCGAGGATCTTGATCCTCATCGGTTTCGAGGATCTTGTCCGTCAGCTAATCTATGACCTAAAACAATGGCAATCAATTGAGTCGACAGGTCGAGGTGGCGCTGATGACGGCTTCGATATACGCGCGTATGAAGTCCTTCTCCCATCAGTAGTACCGGTTGATGAGGAAACTGAGGAGGAAGTGCCTCATCCGATGGACGGCAACCTTTGGATGATTCAGTGCAAGCGCGAAAAAGCGCTTGGCCCCAAAAAGATCGAAGCCATTATTACTGATGGGGTTAAAGCCGATAGTCCCCCTTACGGTTACATCCTTGTGGCACCGGCGCATTTCTCCAAAGCCGCGCACGACAAGTTTCGAGAGGAGCTTAGAAGCCGCGGCGTGATGGAGTTCTATCTTTGGGGAGCTGGTGAGCTTGAAGATATGCTCTATCAGCCAAAAAACGATCACGTTCTGTTCGCCTTCTTCGGTATTTCACTTGCGAGTCGCCGACGTTCGAGGACGACCGATATCCGTGCTGGGGTTACTGTAAAGAATAAGTTACTACGAATTCTAGGCGACAACCCTCGTCATCAACCCGTCCTCCTGCGGGATCAGCAAGATACCCATTATCCATATGAGGATGAATACAAAGACTTTGATAAACGGCCACGATGGAAAGAGTATGCCGCTGTGGAGTTTCACCCGCTAGGTCTTATTGTTTCAGTCGCAAGGTACTACGCATACTATTGACAAACCAAAGGCTGAATGGGATTTCACTAAGGCAGTGAATACCATCATGCCCGTTCAAAGCCATCATGGCAGTCGCCTTGACGCTAAAGAGGAAGAGCTACATAATGCTGTAAAAGGCTTTTGGGAGCAACTGCCGCGGATGAAAAGGGCTACCTTTGTTTACAACGGGTTTGTCAGGTTTGACTCTATAGCTTTCGTCGATGATAAAGGCGATACCGAATATAATTGCCCGCACCTGTTCATAGACTTTCATTATGAGCGTGGTCCGTTCTCGGGCAGTTTTCAGTATTTGGAGTTAAATGAACATCACCACGAATCGCTTGATGGACTGAAACGAGTGGAGATTTTCCCGAAAATTTTTCCGAAGCCGTCCTTTGGGACCGTTTATTCGGACAAATTCATTTCGTTAGACGATCGGACACGCGCGGCCCTTCGGCACAATTCAGCTGGTATAACCGTGTATGACGTAAATAATAAGTACAGTTATCTGAAACCCACCGATGTAATTGCTGTTGATAGGACAGAGGACAGTGAGGGGAATAAAACACTTCTTAAAATTACCAACGTAGCAGCTGCGACAGGTAAGGAATTGCTGGAATCATGCAAGGATAATCCTTTATTGAAGCAAGATATAGAGAATCAGTTGTCGGGGCAGATTAAAACCAGTGATAAGGTCAATGTCATAGAAGGCCTTGTGATCTACGATTGGCAAATCGATCAGAACCGACCAGTTATATGAGGTACTACATAGAATCCATACCGATTCCTAACCCATTTTTGCACAGGACGCCAAAAAGCCGGCGCCAGTGAAAAAACCGTTGGACGCCTTAAATTACACTAAATGATTTTCTATGGATAACAAACTACGTGCTCTAAGAGAAGAGATACGAAGTCGCGTAGCCGATACAGGTGTGCCTATTGTGGCGTTCCTGAAACCAGTGGATTTTTGGATATTGATCACTACCTGCCGAAATCAGCTTATCCTGCTCTTACAAACGATAGAGAAAATCTTGTTCTCTCATGTCCTTTCTGCAACCAATCAAAAGGTAATTACCTTCCGAAGACGGATAATGAGCGGTTGTTGCACCCTCGTAAAGATAGCTACCCTTCTCATATGAGGGAGTTGGAGACTGGTGAACTCGTTCCCATAACTGATAGGGGAAGGCTGACAATCGACATCCTAAAGCTCAATCGTATTCCTCTTGTCTTGTGGCGGCGCGAACAACATCAACTTCGTTTGGTGCGATCTGGGCTTTTAGAAAAGGTTTTAGTACTCCAGGAACAACTTGCACGCACTCGAAATTCGAATACTGCTGAGGAAAGCAGTTCCGACGAGTTTGTTGTCCTTGCTGATCTTTATCGCAGGTTACTGCAACAAGATGACAAGCCTTTTGCGGTATCTGAGAACGGGGAGATTGCTAAAATTGAGGTTATCGATTGGGTCATAACCGAAAAGGAACTGACCCCCTACTTAATGACTTATCTCAAGAAGTATCCGGGAGGGCTGCGCCTCCCTTGATCCTATCGTGTTTGAACAACTAATAGCAGAGTACTTTGCCAGCATCGCCTGCGATGTGAAACTACTTGGGAGAAATCCGCGCACTGGCGCAGACATACTAGCAATAAGAACCGACGATCCAGTCGGCATCGAAATTCGATATATGATCGAAGTCAAGAGGTGGAAAGACAAAGTTGGTATTGAAGTTATTGACCGTGTTCTCGGGGCAATGGTCCGCGAGAAGCCTTCCTGGGGCTGGGACGTTGCCTTGATAGTCTCTCTCTCTGGTTTCAAAAATATGCGGGGAGTTACGCCAGCTTATTTTGATAGAATTGGTATTCGCTTGAAAGGTCGTGAGGATGTAGTAGGATACTTGAGGGCCTATAAGCCACGACCTGATGGGGGTTTGTGGCTTCCGGAAGGTTGGGACATGACGCTACAAAGCCGTCCAACCAACGAGTCCACCTGACCGGTGATCCGCTGCGCTCCCCACCGGCAGGTGACCCAACCGTGTGTGCCGGGCATGGCACAGGACTTGTGGGGTGAGAGTCCCCACGCCAGGTTTTCGCCGAGCCGAAGGCAAGGAGAAGGGCAAGGGCGTCGTCGCGAGGCGGGGTCTGAAGGAAGCCCAATCCGAAAGCGCGGGACAAGCCTGCCCCGGACCCCGATCCGGGGAACAGGAACCGGATATGAGGTGTGGTACGCTTGGGGCGAGTGGGCACGTGACCATGAAGCCCTCCATCGGCAGCAGGGGCGTGCTTTATAAATCCGGCGTTTACGCGCGGAAGGCTCTGTGTCTTACCCCGGGAGGTCTCTCATGTGCTTTGCCTGTGGGCAGAGCTGAGGGGAGAGTAATCGACCCTGACCGCATGAGAGCCGCCGTCGCCTTTCAGGCTATGGCGGGCCAGGGAAGTCAGCAGCTTGTCGGGCCGTAGCTTGGTGAAGCGAAGGTTGAAGGGCATATTAGGAGGAAGGAAACAGATCGCAGAGGAAGGCTGCATGGACGAAGTAGGAACCCGCCCTGCATATCGAAAGAGCAGGTGACGGAAACTCTCGACCTAAACGGGAAGAGTCTGCGGTCATGTCGCCTCTGAAGGCCCGAACGGTATGAGTGGACGATTGGGATGGATGTCTCATGAGCAGCAGGCCGGCAATTCAAATGTGGCTGCCCTTGCATGTAGAGGGCGAACTGTTTCGTGGTGACGCTGTGCCCGAGAGTCCGTCTGAGGATGAACAGGTAATGGAGCGGGTTGTCGAGAAAGACAATCTAATCCGGGCACTGAAGCAGGTGAGACGTAATGGCGGGAGCCCTGGGATAGATGGAGTGAATGTTGAAGGGCTTGGGCCATATCTCAAGGACCATTGGCCACGACTGAAGGAAGCACTTCTGGAGGGATCGTATGTTCCTCAACCGGTTAAGCGGGTAGAGATCCCTAAGCCGGGAGGAGGGGTGCGCAAGCTGGGGATACCCACGGTGGTGGATCGCTTTATTCAACAAGCGATTTTGCACGTGCTTCAACCGGAATGGGACCCGGAGTTTTCCGAGTTTAGCTTTGGGTTCAGGCCGGGAAGGAGCGCTCATCAGGCGATAGGGCGTGCTCAGAAGTATCTCAAGGAGGGCTATACCTGGGTAGTGGACCTGGACGTTGAGAAATTTTTCGACCGTGTGAACCATGACAAGCTGATAAGCGAGGTGGCGAAGAAGATAAGGGATAGGAGGATTTTGAGAATTATCCGCCGATACTTGGAGGCTGGAGTTCTGGAACATGACGCTCTTCATGAAACGACGGAAGGGACGCCACAAGGCGGACCGCTATCACCACTGCTGGCGAATCTACTGCTAGACAGTCTTGACCGGGAGCTGGAGAGACGGGGACATCGCTTTGTGCGGTATGCGGACGATTGTAATGTGTATGTGCGAAGCAAACGAGCCGGATGTCGTGTGATGCGGAGTGTCAGCGGATACCTCTCAGAGCGCCTTAAGCTCAAGGTTAATGAAGCCAAGAGTGCAGTGGCGCGGCCTTGGGAGAGGAAGTTCCTGGGTTTCAGTTTTTCTCGCTTTGATCTTCGGCGTCGCATCAGCCGTGAGGCTATCAAGCGGTTCAAGGAAAGGATCAGGGAAATTACCAATCGTACACGTGGAAGGAGCATAGTGGGGATTGCTGCCGAGCTGGGACAGTATCTGAGAGGGTGGAAGGCGTACTTTGGTTTTGCCGAGGCGCTTTCTCCTCTAAAGGAACTGGATTCTTGGGTCAGACGGCGACTTCGATGCTATCTCTGGAAGCAATGGGGGAGGCGAGGCTACCGTGAGCTGCGCAAACGTGGCGTCAGCCGCGACTTGGCGTGGAATACGGCAAAGTCTGCGCATGGCCCATGGCGGTTGAGTAGGAGCCCTGGCCTAGCATTTGCTCTTCCTGCCAGTTATTTTGTCACGTTGGGTGTGCCTGTACTGTACGTCAAGAGATCATCTCAACCGAACCGCCGTGGTACGTGATCCGTATGCCCGGTGGCGTGGGAGGAGGGGAGTCGAGAGGCTCCCCCCTATCCCGATTATACGGGGTTCTCACATAGCACTTATGAAGATTCAGAGAGCCACTTGGAGTCTGTGATGACATTCGGCATTCGAAGAAAGTGTTCCAATGCGGTAAGCCTGCCGGATTTCTAGGCGAAGGAATGGAGGTTGACGCACATGCTCGGTTTCCTCGGCAAGAAAACGATCGCCAACACGAGTCGAAGCGAACTTCAGAAACCTGTTACCCTCGTTGAGAGGCATCGGCTCGCAATCGATGTGCTCCACAATTCGCTCTCGCTTATGGAGTCGCGTGAGTGGTTGAGCTATTCTGACACGGTGGAATATCTTCTCGACGACATGAACCGGGCGCACATCGGCGGCTCTTTTAATATCGATCTTCCGCAGAAATCCATTAAGAAATATAGGGAATGCATCTTGCCTGTCGCGGAACTTCTCACATCAGAGCATTTGGGAGTCTGTTCACAGGCGGCCACGCTCATCGGAAAGTTCGTCCCCCCTCAGGTCTGGCCGGCGATGCTGTCTCTCCTAACAGCTCTCAACAATATGGAGCCCAAGCGGAAGCTCTATTCGACAGGCAGGGAATATAGGGTGGCCTTGACGGAGGCATTGCAATACTTTGCCAACATGCCTCGATCCGAGGCCGAATCGGAAGTCTTGCGTGTGCGCTTGCTTCTCGGGGATCTGAGAACACAGATTTCAGGAGGTTCCGACATGCTGGTGGGTCAAGAGGATGAAGATGAAGAAGGAGCAGACGATAGCGACGCACCTGAAGAGTATCATTATTTGCACGAATACACGGGAACTCATCTGCTGGCCTGTGTGGATTGGGTCCTGCTTGTATACGCGGAGCGATACTGTAGTCCGGCTGTCATCAAGAAACTTCTAGTCCCGCTCTGGGGGCCCACATTCCAAGAGGAGCGACTCGTGCATCTGCTTGTATCGACAGAGAAGGGTGATGATCCCGAGTGGCTGGCCATGTTCAGCCAGGTCGAGAGGAATTACATCAAGAGGTTGCGATGCCGATCGGCGTCGTGAGGACCTCTGTGTACAAGCAAGATGAGGCGTCTCGGCCTCAATGATGAAAGACGTTGAGTTGGCGCCGTCTTGCTCCGTATAACCCATAAGGATTGAGACGACTCCAGGGTTTATCGGGGTCGTCTCAATCCATAACCCAAGCAAATGCAGCCGACGCCGAGTGTCTGAAGAAAGGGGACGCTGTTAAGTTTGTAAGTCGCCGGGCCGTTTTTTGTGGTGATAATAGTGTGTCATGCCGAGGAAATCTCGAATCGATGCTACGGGAGCTCTTCGCCATGTCATGGTCAGGGGCATTGAAAGGGGGATGGTATTCGGGGACGGTACCGACAGGAATAATCTCCAGTAGCGCTTGATAGGCATTCGCGTGGCTTGGGCGCCCGCCCAAGCCGCAAAGATTTGATTGCAATAACCCCGTCCATCGGTAAGCGTATGACCAAACCATCTATTATGGACTAGAAGATTGGAAGTATGATGTGCCGGTTCCCAGAAAATCTATCGGCTGCTGTTCTTTGAAAACTGAAGAAAGTCTTTCACGGATGAGGTTCGTCGGGTTGGGCGACCAGCGCATTGGAATGCCTCGGAAGGGGCTCCCATTGATCGGGGAGCAACTCCCTCAGCCGGGTGACAGGATGGCTCATGACTCTGCGGAGCATGTCGTTGAAGTACTCCCAGGGATTGACACCGCAAGCCTTGCAGGATTGTATCAACCCGAAGTAGAGGGCCGTGGCGTGGGCGCCTCGGTCGCTTGCCGCGAACAACCAGTTCTTTCTTCCCAAAGCCAGTGGACGGATCGCATTCTCGGCGAGGTTGTTGTCAGGTCTCAAGCGGCCATCTTCGAGGTAACGGTAAAGGGCCTGCCTCTGGTTCAGTGCATAGTCAACGGCCTTTCGAAGCGGTTCTGAGGGAAGAGTCTCAACCTTCAGATCTTCGAGACGCTCGAAGATCCCATCCAGGACGGGCCTGCACCTTTGTTCTCGGTATCGGCAGCGCTCAAGATCACTCAGGTCCCTGCATTCAGCTTCCACCTTGTAGAGCTGGGCAATGCGGACCATGATCTGTGTAGCCTCCTTGGGGCGAGAAGAGGTTGCCTCATCAAACTTTCGCCTCGCATGCGCCCAGCAACCCACCTCGATGATGTTCTCTTTTCCGAAAGAGCTCACTCATAGCCGCTATAGGCATCTGCATGCACGTACCCGTTGAAGCCATCAAGGAAATCCAGGGGCCGCTTCTTACTTCGATCATGAGAGAAGTCATAGACCGTCAGGGGTGGATCATTGCCCCCTCGCACATAGACCCACAACCTGGCCTTCTTGACCTTGCCGTTACCCTTGACCTGAAGAGAATGTAGGGGGACGCTCTTTAGTAATTTAATTGACAACGCACTCCCGTTGAGGCTAGAACCATGAAATGCCAAGGACAGCAAGACTAGATGCCCCCGGCGTTCTGCACCACGTTATCATTCGTGGGATAGAACGCATGAAGATATTCCGCAACGATAAGGATCGTGATGACTTCATTGAAAGGCTTGCGGTCCTTTGGCCAGCTACACAGACGATCTGTTATGCGTGGGCTTTTATGTCCAATCACGCGCATTTTCTTTTTCGCACTGGGACGATGCCACTTTCCAAACTGATGAGACGTCTCCTCACGGGGTACGTTATTGGATTTAACCACCGACACAGGCGCAGTGGCCAGTTGTTTCAGAATCGCTACAAGTCCATCATCTGTCAGGAAGAGACTTATTTACGTGAATTGGTCCGATACATTCACCTAAACCCTATTCGTGCAGGAATAGTCCAAAGCCTAGATGAACTGAAAAGCTATAAATACTGCGGTCATAGTTCACTGATGGGAAAGGCGAAGCGGGAATGGCAGGAGACTGATTATGTTCTGGGGTATTTTGGAGAAGGCATACGTGAAGCTAGAAAAGGCTACGAATCCTTTGTTGAAGAGGGGGTGAAACAAGGTCGGAGAAAAGAATTGACCGGCGGAGGATTAATCAGAAGTCTCGGGGGTTGGACCGAAGCCAGAGATGCTCTGAAGGGAGGAGTTCATATTATGAGCGATGAACGAATCCTGGGAGATTCGGATTTTGTCGATTCGGTCATTTCCCAATCCGAGGAACACTATGAGCGGAGACACAGACTCAAGCGGCAAGGATATGATCTTGATCGAGTAGCCGAGAGGGTTGCGGAAGTACTGAAGATGAAGCCGGATGAAGTTTTTGGGAAAGGGCGACAGGACAGAAAAGTGAAGGCGAGAAGCCTGCTGTGTTTTTGGGCTGCCAGAGAACTGGGCATATCTCATACTGCCCTTGCCAAGACATTGGAGATGAGTTTGGCCGGCGTGGGGTTTTCAGTGGAAAGGGGAGAATGTATCGCAAAAGAAGGCAAATTCTTACTCGAAAGGCAGGTTGTTAAATTTTAAAAGAGCGTCCCCTTCCACCTTCCACCTATATTTTCTCAAAGCCATCTCCATAATCTATCCCTTCCGGGGGTTTCAAATCCGTGTCTTCATTCTTGCCTTCAGAGCGCCGGCGGACGCGGGCGCTAAATTCCTTATATTTCATGCTGCCGTCCGCGAAAGCCCCCAGCAAATCCTTATATTCGTCAAATCGGTCTCTCGCCCCCCGCAGTATCTGGGGCAGGTTCGTGCCGATAAATGTCAGCAGCCGCTGGTCCGGCTGGTTCCCTGTCCGGATATCGTGGTAGCCGAGCAGGTTCTTGTTCCTGGCTAGTTCAGCCAGTTCCCGGTCGGCTTCGGCGAAAAGCTGGTTATAGGTTTGGTGAAAAAGAACCCCGCACCTGGAAAGCACTTTGAAGGTCACGAACGGAATTCGCCGGCCCACCAGCACTGGAACGATGTCGAGCGCCACGGCTTTTCGCAGAAGCTCCGCTATTTCTTCGCGATCCGGGTAAAGCCACTCCCGCACGTTCTTAGCTTCGATGCCGGCCCATCCTCCGTCCCGATGGTGAATAAGGAAGTCAAGCCGCTGATTGCCGCTCAAACTCCGCCCGCTTAGGATCCTAGGCGGCTCTTCTTTGGAGTATAGGCGGCTGTCATCGTGCTCATCGAGGTCGCGGAAGCTACCGAAATAATCGAGGCTCTTTTGTTCGAGCAGTGCCCGGTAGATTGCTATTTCCAGACATTGCCCAAGGCGAGCGGAAGTATTCCCCGCCTGCAGCCGTTTATAAATTGGGAGCTGTTCGCGGAGGCGCTTTTGCACAATACGTGCGGGAGCATCATGCAGATGGAACCAGGGAGCTTGATTCTCAATCGTAATAATCCGTCCTTGCTTGGAAAGAGCATTGCGAACCGTAGTAAGGGTATGAGGGTCAATTCGCTGGTTCGACGGGCCGGCGTCGGCAATCTTCTGTTCAAGCGTGCGCATCGTTGCGATTCCATGCTTCTTCAGCACGTTAACGATACGTCTCGCGGCGATTTCCTCGCGTTCTTCAGGCAAAAGTTTTCTCTTGTTTGGCTACTGTTGTATTATATATATTTAGCAGTATGGCTAGCGACTCCTCTCGGATGGAAATATATTAAAAATCGCGATCAGGGTCAACGGACACCCCGAGGAATGGGACAAACAGATCGAAGCCGACTCCGAGTCAGGGAAATTGGACTTTCTCGTCAAGGAAGCAATGGATGAGAAGAGCCGAGGTAAATTGAGGGAACTGTGATCCATCGGACGAGGCGGCGTTTTTGGGAATGCTACCGGTCTTTACCGACGCAGATCAGAGAATTGGCCGACAAGAGTTTTTCTCTCCTACGCGAAAACCCACGGCATCCCTCACTCCATTTGAAGAAGGTCGGGCTGAAGTGCTGCTACGAATTCATATTGGTAGTGGATGGCAAGGGAGTTAAGATTGGCAACAAGCTCGCCGTCTGCCTTGTCGATATTTGATCGTTTGCGGTAGTCCCCCTTTGACTCGCAGCATTGACTTTCAAGATTGATCTTGACAAAATGCCCTCTAGACTGTACATTTAGGTGTACATTTTGAGAGAGACATATATGAAAACTATTGCTTTCACAGATTTCCGCAAGAAGGCTTCAGATTTAATAACCGAGGTCGAACATGGGGAGACGATCATTCTTCTCAGGCGTGGTAAGCCGGTGGCTGAAGTCGTTCCGTTCACTGATAAGACCCAAAGAGCCCCGGCATGGAAGCAATCGGGGGTTCGGCTGCGGATTCGGGGAAGCGATCTCTCTTCCGCTATCTTAGAGGAACGAGAGACGGCTGCATGAAACTGGTGGTTGACTCATCATCATTTGCCAAGCGCTACGTGCAAGAGGTGGGCAGCGATAAGCTGGATCGCTTGCTGGAGAGCGCTTTGGAGTTGGCTTTCTGTGTCATTTTGGTCCCTGAAATTATTTCTGGCCTCAACCGGCGACTGAGAGAAGGTATTTTGACTATCGCGGACTATCGGGAGGTAAAGAAACAGCTAATAGACGATGTCCGTGATGCAACCGTTTTACAGATCACTCCCTCGGTCATCTCGCGTTCGGTGAAGCTTTTGGAGCGCAATGTCTTGCGCTCAACGGACGCACTGCATATCGCCTGTGCTCTTGAATGGCGGGCAGATCTGTTTGTAACCTCGGATAGAAGGCAATTCAAGGCCGCAACGAATACGGGCCTTCGTTCCGAATATCTTGGCCAACCAGACGCTTCAGCCGACGCATGACCCGCGCGACTGAGCTTTCCGTTATGCGCCTGAACAAATTCGCTTGATTTTCGGGTGACAATCGTGTACACAACTAGAAGCACACTTTGGAGGTGAGCCATGAAATTCATCAGTGTACGCGACTTGCGTGGAAAATCAGCCGATGTATGGAAGCATCTCCCCGCTGAGCGAGAGGTGGTAGTAACAAGCAATGGTCGGCCCATTGCCATTTTATCGGCAGTCAACGAATCAAATCTTGAAGAATCCCTCT
Organism: uncultured delta proteobacterium; assembly: GCA_963740905.1. Taxonomy (GTDB): domain Bacteria; phylum Desulfobacterota; class DSM-4660; order Desulfatiglandales; family HGW-15; genus JAFGDM01. Next base: position 256,138 of record CAVUFY010000011.1, on the reverse strand, counting down.
CCGCCATCCGCCAGGCCCGTGCCGCCGAGGCTGTGATGAGCCTTCAGCGCCGATCTGTTGAGCGAGGAACCGACGGCATCACCAAGGAGGAGATAGACGCTGAGATAAAGGCGGTAAGGGGAAAGCGCAAGCGATGAAGATCGTCCTTGATACGAATGTCCTTGTGGCAGGTCTCCTATCGCCATTCGGTCCTTGCGGTGATATTGTGCGCATGGTGTCATCCGGCAACCTGACCTTGTGCATTGATGCCCGCGTCTTGTCCGAATACAGGGAGGTACTAGAACGTTCCAAGTTCAACTTTGACCACGACAAGATTGCCGCTATCCTTGACTACATTGAGCACCATGGGTGGGTTGTGGCGTCTACCCCTCTTTCCCTGCCCTTGCGTGACCCTGACGATGAGCCGTTTCTCGAGATAGCTCTTTCGAGTGGCGCAGACTACATAGTTACCGGCAACGCTGCCCATTTCCCTCCTGAATTGTGTCAGGGGGTGCACGTGGTTTCGCCAGCGGACTTCTTAAAGCGCGCAGTGAAGCGGCGAAAGGGCAGGAAACGAGACTCATAACCTTGCCGCTTCAGGTGACGGCGCAAAAACCGGGCCGCTCCTGACCAGCTCGTTGGCGAGATATCTTTAAATTAGTGGAGATTCTATTTGGGAAAAGTAAGCTTAGTTAAGATACAGCAGGAAATACGGAAAAGCCTGAGTGATTCCCTCGACCTAATTGGAGGACTCGATCGCTATGTAAAGCATAGTGACCGAGTCCTGCTCAAGCCCAACTTAAACGGGGTGGAAGGATGCACCGATAGAACTCTTGTCGAGTCTCTAATCCAAATGTTGTGCGACGTTGGAGTCGGGAAGATCTTCATCGCTGAATCAACGTTCGGGGACAGAAAGATGACAGATATGTTTTTCCACAAGACCGGCTATGCTGAGCTTGCGCAAAAATATGGCATCGGCTTGTTCAACCTGAACGGCTCCGAGGCGGTTGAAGTCGAAGTGAAAAGTCCGCTCGTGCTGGACAAGCTCCGGATAGCCAAAGAAGTTTACGAGGCGGACAAGATCATCAACCTCCCCAATATGAAAGTACATTATGCAACTGGCATTACGTTAGCCTTGAAAAACATGAAAGGCTTGTTGGTCGGCGATGCGAAGAGGCTTTGTCATGAGGTCGGACTGGACAAGGCGATAGTCGATCTGAACAACACGATACGATCTCACCTGAATATAGTCGATGCAATTTCGTGTATGGAAAGAATGGGACCTCGCGGTGGAGATATAGTAAGGCTCAACCTCGTCATGGCGGGCGAGAGTTCCGCAGAGGTGGATTGCATCGGATGTTCCGTTATGGGTTATGACATAGGAGAAGTGAGACACCTGAAATATTTCATTGAGGCTAACGAGATCGATCCCGGCAGGATCGAAGTGGTAGGCGAGAAAATCGAGAACGTCAGACATCCTTTCCAGAAAGTGACATTGGACAGCATCATTCCAGAGAACTTAAGTATCCGTAACCGGAATGCCTGCAGTTCCTGTGTAAATGCCTTTCTGCTGTCCTGTAGCCTCCTTGACAGCGCCCCCGCGGATTCTGCCGACGTATACATGGGGTCAAAAATAGAAAAAAGCGCGTCCTCGGCTGCTACCAAGATTGCATTTGGGAATTGTTGTCCGAATGACCGGAGGTATGACATCCGAATACATGGGTGCCCGCCGTATCCCTTTGCGTTAAGAGAGCGCCTGAAGGACATGTGCTGATACTTTATTCGACAAATAAATGAGGCTTATAGTAAGTAATTGTGACTCCGACAATCGCTAACCAGTCGCTACACATTGACCGTCAGGCCTGGCGGCCTTCCGGCAAGTGAGCTCTGCGTTCGGCTAACAGGATTCACAGTTCAAAAGAGGTGATAGCGTGTCTGAGGAAACCAAAATTGATAACCTATCCGGTGTGGACAAGGGATTAGTCGCCATGTTCTTAAGGATGTCGCCCGAAGAGCGATTGCTGGCAAACGATAACGCTTTTCGTACAATTCTGGAGTTGAGAGATGCCTACAGGCAGCAGAAAGCCAACGAGCGCGAGCCTGAGTGAAGTTCTGGAGGGGCTTCTAAAGGCTAGGGTCGATTTTATTTTGGTCGGAGGCCTTGCCGCCGTAATCCAGGGAGCCCCGGTCACAACAATGGATGTGGACATTGTTCACAACCAATCCCCTGAGAATATCGCCAGGCTACTTGCCTTTCTCAAATCGATCGAGGCTGTTCACCGTCGTTTGGATGACAAGTTGATTGAGCCAAAAAACCGCGACCTATCGGGGAAGGGCCACGTGCTCCTTATGACCCGTATTGGCCCGCTGGATGTATTGGCTGTTATTGAGGGGGGGAGATCCTATGAAGACCTCCTGGAGCACACGGTAGAAATTGATTTCAGGGGCCACACCCTTCGAGTGCTGGACCTAAAGACGTTAATCGAACTCAAAAAGACCTCGACGGATCCCAAGGATAAGCAGCGGCTTCCTGTGCTTAAGGAAACTCTAAGGCAGTTGAAAGAGGAATATGGCCGCGGGGAGGACAAGAAGGATAACGACAACTAAAACTGCCGAACGAGGGCATCACCAGATTGCCACTCCGCTGGCGCTTCGTGACAACAGGTGATGCCCGGGCGTCGGGGGTAAGCAACTATGGTAAGCATCCTGAATCTTGTTCGCGAAGCTCTGTTGCGAGACGAGGCGTACCTTGACCGAATCAAGCGTCACTATCATATGTTCAGATCCAGAATCGAAGGCCGGGGCAAGACCGGAACTCCGGTGGGCAAGAGAAAGAAAAAGCGCAAGTCATAACAAGGCAATGAAGGTAACGGGGTGATAGCTCTGCGGTTTTGGAAAGCTTGGTTGCCTCCTCGCCTTATCGCTACCGTTACCGACCTAAGGGTGTAATTGAGAAATGGCATGATTGAAAAGAGTGTAAAGAAGCTAGATTTGAAGAGGGACTCTTCAGTCAAGAGAGATTTAGCCTACTGGCTCAGCAAGACACCGCGGGAGAGAATCGCTGCCATTGAATTCTTGAGAGGTCAATACCATGGAAGTTCAGCAAGACTTCAAAGATCTGCTCGAGTTGTTCAACAAACACAAGATTGATTACATAATCGTGGGAGGGTACGCACTGGGTTTTCATGGTGCGCCTCGGTACACAGGGGACCTTGACATCTTTGTTAGGCCCGACCCGATCAATGCAAGAAGGATCATGCAAGCCCTCGATGAGTTTGGGTTTGGATCTGTCGGATTGACAGCAGCGGATTTTGAGGAAGAAGGTAAAGTTGTCCAGCTTGGGTTTCCTCCGGTGAGGGTGGACATCATTACCTCGATCACCGGGGTCACATGGGAACAGGCCAGATCAGGGCGAGTGGGAGGCCATTTCGGAGATGTGATGGTTCATTTCATCGGTCGGGATGAATTCGTTGCAAATAAAAGGGCTTTAGGTCGCAAGAAGGACCTTGCCGATTTGGAAGCTGTCGGCGAGGACTGAACTCTTGAATCGAGTACCGAACACGTGGGTAGGGGCTGACCTATTCAGGCGTATCCACGGCGAACCAGATGTTCACGGTGCGCATGGCAGGAGACCCCTTTGATGGAAAGAAATCCCTGTCGCTATCCCATGAGGGTCCGCACTTTCTTTTGGGGACCCACCACCAAAATAACGTCGCCGAGGGAAAAGCGGTATTCAGGAGAAACCACCACGGCGGTCTCTTTGCCTGCCCTCTTAGCAGGCCGGATCAGGATCACCTCCACCCCGTAATGGACACGGACATCCAAATCTCTCAGGGTTTTGCCCGTGAAATGGGAAGGGCAATCCACCTCCGCCATTAAATAATCGTCTCCGAGGTCTACGCATTTCGTCCGAGCCGCGCAGGTGAGAGCCCCCTGGAATGAACCCGACAGATCCCGCTTCATTAGCTCCCGGTGGTATTCCTCCAGCACATCGGATTTCTTCACCGACCCGACCAGCTTCGAATCTGCAATCACCGGCAGTTCATCCAAGTGCTCCTGGCCGAAGAGCTTCATCACCACGTCAAGGTTGTCGGAAGGACTCAGAACAGGGTAGGTGGAATCGGCGATGTCCCGGGCGATGATCAGGGGCTTGAGCCAGTCGCTGTCCAGAAGCACTTTTCGCATCATGTGAACCGAGATCGTCCCGATGTAGCGTTCTCCGTTCTGAACCACGAAAAACTCAGACCTGGCACTGTTGACGACCAGGTCTATCAGTTTGCCGAAGGGAGTCTCCTCCTGTATCACCAAAGGCCTTCTGTCCATGACCCGGGATACAGGCAGGTTTCTCAGGACGTTGACCTCCAAGGGCTCAAACAGTTTGACGCCTCGACGGTACAACTTTTCGGTGTAGATGGAGGTTCCCTTCAAACGCATGGAGAGCACGGTTGCGATGACGCATGAAGTCATAAGTGCAGGAATGATCCGGTAGTTCCCGGTCATTTCGAAGATGATGATCATAGACGTCAAGGGCGCATGAGTAGCCGCTGCGACCACTGCCCCCATTCCCACCGTGGCATAGGCTCCACCGCCCGCCGTCACCGACGGAAAGAAATGGTGGACCACCGTACCGATAAAGCCTCCGCTCATGGCGCCCAGAAAAAGGGAAGGAGCAAAAATACCTCCCGAACCCCCTGTGCTCAAGGTGATGCAAGTGGCAGCAAGCTTGAGAAACACGAGGGCCAACAGTAAAAACCACGCCATTTTGCCGGCCAGTCCCATGTCGATCGTCTCATATCCGACCCCCATGACATGAGGGAATCCCAGCGCCATCAAGCCGATGCACAGTCCGCCGATCACCGGTTTCGAAATTTCCGGTATTTTCAAGCCTTCAAAAAAATCTTCCGTCTTGTACAACAGGCTGGAAAAGCCCACACCCACATAGCCTGCCAGCAATCCCAGGAGAGCATAGGGGATCAATTCGTAGGCGCTTACGAGTTCATAGGGAGGCACGACGAAGGCGGGCGTGTTGCCCAGGTAATGTCGCGAAATGATGGTGGAAACGACGGAAGAAATGACGATGGGACTGAACTGCGGCACACCGAAGTCCCCCAGGATGACTTCCACGGAAAAGAGGGCGCCCGCAATGGGGGCGTTGAATGTCCCTGCGATTCCCGCCGCCGCTCCGCATCCCACCAGCGTGCGAATGCGGCTCGCCGGAATCCGGAGCAGCTGGCCGATGCTGGAGCCGAATGCCGAGCCTATCTGGACGATAGGCCCTTCCCGGCCCACCGATCCGCCTGTACCGATGCAAATAGCGGATGCCAGGGCTTTTATCAACACAATACGTGGCCGAATCACGCCGCCTCTCAAGGCCACCGCCTCCATCACCTCAGGGACGCCGTGGCCTTTTGTCTCCGGAGCAAGCCATTTGATGAAGGGAAAAATGGCCGTCAGTCCGATGGCAGGAAGAATGAGCAGGTAATACCAGGGCAGGTTCCTTGCAACCTCCAGGGAGTAATTCCACGATCCGAAAGTGAGCAGTTGAACAAGGCGGATGAGGTACCGAAACCCGACTGCACCGAAGCCGCCTCCGACCCCGATCAATGCGGCGAGAAGAATGACGAAGATATAGCGAGAACTTTTCAGTTGCGAAAAGTAAGAGCGCGCCCACATCCCCAGCAAGTGAATTTTTTCCACGATGCGGCCCTTCCCATTGAAAAAAATTAATCTCACAAAATTAGCAGTCGAAGCGGAAAATAGTCAAGAATTCTCACAGGCTCCTTCTGAAATAGTTCTCCCATGACAGAGAGAGGGATCTGTGATAGGAACCGGAAAGAAGCGTGAAGGGAAAAAGAGGAGAAGGTCTGAGGGAAAATAGGATATGGGATCATGGATAGACTTCTCGATTTCGGAAGCCTACAGGACTGAGTACCCGGGGGTCGGCTTCGGACTGACACTGGTATCGGGGTGCAGTCCCCTGACCGACTATCCCGGGTACGATCAGCACAAAAGGAAGCTCCTCCGAAAGATGAGAAAGCGGGAGACCCTTGCCGACATCACCCAGCGAATCGAGATCTACGATCGCTTTTTTCAGAGCTTCGGGTTCGAGTGTCCCCTCCCCAAACATTTGCACAGGACCATCCACAGCGGTTTTCCCAACTACAACCTCATGGTGGATGCCCACTTCATGGCCGAAATGTGCGCAGGGATCCTGGTGGCTGTCACGGATTTTGATCGGATTGAAGGCAAGCTGTTGCTCGATGTGGCCCGGGCTGGGGAGACGAGCGCCGGGATGGGAGGGCGCCGGTTCACGACAAAGGAAGGAGAGATCGTGCTCAGGGACGAAAAAGACATTGTTTGCGTTCTTTGCCAGGGAGCGGATGAGAAGACAAGGGTGAAGGACGGATCCAGCCATATTCTTTTCTACGCTTACGCCGTACCCGGCATTGAGGGGATCCACCTTGAACAGGGATTGTCCGTTGCCGCTGAAACCATGGAGCGGTTCGGCGGAGGAACGGTGAAAGGGTTGGAGATCTTTCAGCGGTAAACAAAATTTTTCGGTGAGTTCATTTTTTTGAGTTTCGTATCAGAATCGGTCATAGCAATGAGCATAAAGAGCGAGGCGGCAAGAGAGAAATTCGGCTTTGCCGCCTTTTGCTTGTTCTGGCCTGACTGAGAATACATGCTTTCTCCGGGCAGAATACAGGATCTAAGGGATCGGATTGCCGGACAGATGTGTCTATGTGTTGATTCGGTTCACCATTTTTGCAGGGTTTTCTCCTTTGCCGTTCACTTCCTCTCGGGCCAAGGGCATACGGGAAAAACCGCGCAAGCAGGAGAGAAAAGCGGCGAGACGCAAACCCCGCGGGCTGTGGAATTGTCGAGGCTGCGGAGGCTGAGAATTGATCACGAACGATGAGAGAAAAATGAACAGACCGCTGGACCCTCTAACGCTCAGCTTTCTGGGTTTTATGGTTGGGATCATCGCCGGCTTCGGTGCGGTGGCATTCAGGGGTCTCATCGCTCTATTCCACAATGTTTTGTTTCTGGGGAAAATATCGTTCATCTACCATGCGAACGTTCATACTCCTGCGAGTCCTTTGGGGCTATGGGTTATTTTGATTCCCGTCGTCGGCGCAATTGGCGTCGTTTTCCTTGTGAAGAATTTCGCCCCTGAAGCTAAGGGCCACGGCGTCCCCGAAGTGATGGATGCGATATACTACAGCAGCGGCGTCATTCGTCCCGTTGTCGCGATCGTGAAGTCCTTGGCTTCCGCCCTTTGCATCGGGAGCGGCGGGTCGGTTGGCCGGGAGGGCCCCATTATCCAGATCGGGTCCTCCTTCGGTTCCACCCTGGGCCAGATCATTCGAATGCCCGTATGGCAGCGAATCACTCTGATTGCCGCCGGGACTGCGGGGGGGGTCTCCGCCACGTTTAACACCCCGATTGGAGGGTTGCTCTTTGCCACCGAAATAATGCTCCATGAAGTCAGTGTGCGAACCTTGGTCCCGGTAGCCATTTCGGCAGCGACAGCGACCTATATCGGCCGACTCTTCTTCGGCCCATATCCCTCTTTTGTCATAACCGCGCTGGAGGTTCCTTCCTTTCATCTTCTTAACCCTCTCGTGCTGTTGGCCTATCTCATTCTTGGGGCTATTGCCGGCGTGGTTTCGGCGTTTTACATAAAGTCAATCTACATTTTCGAGGATTTTTTCGATGAGCGCTTCCGGAATGCCTATGTACGGCATATGGCCGGAATGTTTTGCGTTGGTATCATGATGTATCTCCTGTTGAGTAATCTCGGGCACTATTATATCCAGGGCGTCGGCTACTCAACCATTCAGGATGTTCTCTCAGGCGTACTGTCCGAGCCCTATCTGCTTTTTTTTCTGTTCCTTCTGAAACTTCTGGCCACCTCCCTCACCTTGGGATCGGGAGGCTCGGGCGGCGTTTTTTCTCCTTCTCTTTACATGGGGGCGACGCTGGGAGCCGTTTATGGAGTAATCCTGAAGCATGTCTTCCCCGCACTAGCCTTCAGCCCACCGCCCTTTGCTGTTGCCGGTATGGCCGCGTTATTCGCCGGAGCCACCGGAGCGCCTATAACCGCCATTGTGATGATATTCGAGATGACCCTGGACTATGATGTGATCTTGCCCATGACTCTGACGGTGGCGCTTGGCTACATGATACGGAAATATCTATCTAAGGAGAGTATATATACTCTGAAGCTGGTCAGAAGGTGCCATTGGATGCCCGAATCCTTGCAGGCTAATCTGCATTATATAAAACAGGTCAAAGAAGTGATGGATACTCGATTTAGAATTGTACCCGCAGGAGCCAGGATCGATAAGACCATGCCCGATAAGGAGTTGGAGGAAGTATCGTGGCTCCTTGCGGAAGAGTCCCACCAAATTGTCGGCCTGGCCAGAAAAGAAGACGCATTCCAGGCCAGACAGCCTGGCAATGCCCCGGTCACTCTGAGGGAGGTCATGAACCAGGACTATATTTTTGGAGGAGAGAATGAAGCTCTTTTCGACCTCATCGGCCGGATGGGAGCCTGTCATAGTTCTACAGCTTTAGTCTTGGCCGACTCGGACCCATCGCCCGATAACGTGAGAGGGGTAATTACCAACGAGAAGCTCGGCGAAACCATGTGCCAGGCAATCGGTATTTTCTGCTGAGGCTCAAATCCACCCGGCAGGACGAAAAACTTCTTGACAGGGTCAAAAGAAGCCTCTAGATTGTATGTATAGTTGTAAAAGAAAGCATTTTAGAAGTCATGATGGATTTGCCGAATAGCATTATCGCCATTACCAGCGCAGTAGGGATTCTTGTTTTGTCCCTACTGCTCCTTCTTGTCGGGGTCGTTGACCTTCGGCGCATGGGCCCGGTAATGGTATAATCCAAGCAAGATCCTTTAAGAACCGTTATCAGGCCCGCCTGATAGCGGTTCTTTTTTTTAGTGGAGAAAAGTCATGGCAAAGCAGATCTTCCTTTATGACACCACCCTCAGGGATGGGACTCAGGGCGAAGAAGTCAGCCTGTCCGCGGAGGATAAACTGCGGATTGCCAGAAAGCTCGATGAGTTTGGCATCCACTATGTGGAAGGAGGATGGCCCGGGTCCAACCCGAAGGACGCGCGATTCTTTGAAATGGCCGGAAAGACTGAATTCAAGAACGCCCGGCTCACGGCTTTCGGCAGCACCCGCCGTCCCCGCATCCGTCCCGAGGATGACCAGAATATCCAGGCACTCTTACAGGCCGAGGTGGAAACCGTGACACTCTTCGGCAAAAGCTGGGACCTTCATGCCACGGAGATTCTCGGAATTACCCTGGATGAAAACCTGGCCATGATCGAAGAAAGTGTCTCGTTCCTGAAAAAGCGCGGCCGAAGATTAATCTACGATGCAGAGCATTTTTTCGACGGTTATAAGGCTAACCCGGATTACGCTCTAAGGACGCTGAAAGCAGCCGGCGAAGGCGGAGCCGACACGATCGTCCTGTGTGATACGAATGGAGGCACCCTCCCGCAGGAGGTACAGAAGATCATAGAAGAGGTTTTTCCCCGTATCTCAGTGCCCACCGGCATTCACGCACATAATGATTGCGGTCTTGCGCTGGCCAACTCTCTTACGGCTGTTCAGGGGGGCGCTCTTATGGTGCAGGGAACGATCAACGGATACGGAGAACGGTGCGGGAACACGGATCTTACAAGCGTTATCGGCACGCTGCAGATCAAAATGGGATACGGCTGCATCCCGGAGGAGAAACTCTGCAAATTGACGGAGCTGTCCCGCTTCGTCAGCGAGGTGGCCAACATGCCGCCTTTCAACCAACATCCCTTTGTCGGCAAAAGCGCGTTCGCCCATAAGGGAGGCGTCCACGTGAGCGCAATCCTCAAAGACCCTGCGGCCTATGAACATATCGATCCTCAAAGAGTGGGCAATCGCAGGCGAGTGCTGGTTTCGGATCTCTCGGGTAAGAGCAACATCGAATACAAGGCCAGGGAATTGGGCGTCAAGGTGGGAGGCAACGGCTGGGGGAGCGAAAAGATCGTTCAGGAGATCAAGAAGCTTGAGGACCAGGGCTACCAGTTCGATGCGGCAGAAGGATCTCTGGAACTCCTGATCAAAAAGGTGACGGGCCAGTTCGAGGAACCCTTCCACCTGGAGTCCCTCCGTGTCACCATGGAAAAGAACCGGTCGGGACCAGGTTCTTCTCAGGCCACGATTAAGATTTCCGTGGCCGACGAGTACGAGATCACGGCTGCGGAAGGCGACGGTCCGGTCAATGCTCTGGACAACGCATTACGAAAAGCCCTTTACAAGTTCTTCCCTCAAATCGCAGAGATGAAGCTTGTGGACTTCAAGGTGCGTGTCATTGACGGGAGCGGCGGAACAGCCGCAAAAGTTCGGGTGCAGATCGAATCCAGGGATTCCGGCGAGATATGGTCCACCATCGGGGTGTCGGAGAATGTGATCGAGGCGAGCTGGCAGGCCCTGGTAGACAGCGTGCAGTATAAACTCTCAAAAGTGCTGAACGGGAAATAGCATGAAAAGAAACCTCAATCTTCCGTTGGAGAATGACGCCGCAGGTTCCCCTGAGAGGGGGAGTCTGCGGAGGGTCCTTTGTGGGATAACCTCTCGAAATTCCGTGCCTGCGGTTCGGAATTTCGGAAAACGTCAAAGACCAAATGACCCATGCTAAGGGCGTGGTTAAGGATGATCGGTCTTCCGACGTTTGGCATTTCGTACTTGACATTGGACACTTGATTCGCCTTCGGAAGACGGCGTTCAAAGGGACGAGGCATCTTTGGATTGCGCGGATGCCCGCGAGAAGACCAGGAGGTTATTCCATGACAGAGAGAGTTGTGATCTTTGATACGACCCTGAGAGACGGTGAACAGTCACCCGGCGCGAGCATGAACACGGCTGAGAAACTGCGTCTTGCCATCCAGCTTGAGAGGCTCGGTGTGGATGTTATTGAGGCCGGGTTCCCGGCTGCTTCGCCCGGTGATTTTGAAGCGGTCAGGGCCATTTCGGGAAAAATCAGAAACAGCCAGGTGGCCGCTCTTGCCAGGGCCACAAAGGAGGATATTGACAAAGCGTGGGGGTCGGTCAGGGAGGCCGTCCGCCCCAGAGTCCACACCTTCATCGCCACCTCCGATATCCACTTGGAGCACAAACTGAAGATGAGTCGGGAGCAAGTGGTGAAAGCTGCCGTGGAAGCGGTAAGCTATGCCAGGAGCATGACGGATAACGTGGAGTTCTCGGCCGAGGACGGCTCCAGGAGCGATCCAGATTTTCTATGCAAGATTTTCGGAGCAGTCATTGAAGCAGGAGCAACGACCGTGAACCTGCCGGACACGGTAGGGTATGCCATGCCCGACGAGTTCGGACAGCTTGTGGCGCATGTACGCAAGAACACCCCCGGCATGGATCGGGTGATCCTAAGCGTTCACTGCCACAATGATCTCGGCCTTGCCACGGCCAACAGCCTGGCCGGCCTGAGGAACGGCGCGCGTCAGGCGGAGGTTACCATCAACGGGATCGGAGAGAGGGCCGGCAACACGTCTCTTGAAGAAGTGGTGATGGGAATCTATACTCGAAGGGAGCACATCGGACTGACTACCACCGTCCACACAAAGGAGATTCACGCCACAAGCAGGCTGGTCAGCATGATTACCGGGCTCGTGGTTCAGCCCAATAAGGCTGTGGTCGGCGCGAATGCCTTTGCTCACGAGGCAGGAATACACCAGGACGGTGTTCTCAAGAACAGGATGACCTATGAGATCATGGAACCGGAGATCGTGGGGCTTTCGACGAATCGCCTGGTCCTCGGAAAACACTCGGGAAGGCACGCCTTCAGGCAGAAGCTTGCATCCCTGGGCTATGACCTTTCCGATGAGGACTTGAATCGTGTCTTTGAGCGTTTCAAGGAACTGGCGGACAAGAGAAAAGAGATCCTGGACGAAGACATTGAAGTGCTGGTGGCCGAAGAAATCTTACGGGTGCCGGACAAGTACCAGTTGGACTATCTGACTGTCGTGTGCGGGACCGTGGCGGTCCCCACGGCTACGGTGAAACTGAAAATGGACGGCCGTGAAGCGCAGGGCGCGGGGTTCGGCGTGGGCCCGATTGACGCCACCTTCAATACGATCGCCAAGATGACGGGCACGAGATCCAGACTCGTGCGTTTCTCGATCAACGCCATCAGCGGAGGCACGGACGCGCAGGGGGAAGTGACGGTGCGGCTCCAGGAAAACGGCCTGGTAGCCCTGGGAAAAGGAGCCGACCCGGATATTTTCATCGCGAGCGCCAAGGCTTATATCAACGGGCTCAACCGGATCGAGTACTTGAAGAAGAACCCGTCGCTGTCGGTGGAGGAGAGAGGGCTGTAAGGAATAAGTAGAGAATTCCAGTACTCCGATACTGCAAGTGTTCCGTACGCATGAAGAAAGCGATACGGTTAGATGTAAACCTGCTTTATAAAGGAAACTTGGACATGTCACATGCTATGACGATTACGGAAAAGATTCTTGCGGCCCACGCAGGGCTTGAGACTGTGAACCCGGGAGATCTCATCAAGGTGAAGGTCGATCTTGCGCTGGCCAACGACATTACCGCTCCTCTGGCTATTCGGGTGTTCAATGAAATCGGCCGGGAAAAGGTATTTGATCCGGACAAGGTCGTCCTCGTAGCGGACCACTTTGTGCCCAACAAGGATATCCCTTCCGCTCAGCAGGTGAAGCTCATGCGTCAGTTTGCCATGAGCCAGAATCTCAGGCATTACTACGAACCCGGAGATGGGGGCATAGAGCACGTGATCCTCCCGGAGAAGGGGCTGGTGGTGCCCGGTGATCTTGTGATCGGTGCAGACAGCCATACCTGCACCTATGGGGCTCTGGGGGCCTTTTCCACGGGCGTGGGGAGCACGGATCTGGGTGCAGTGATGGCCACAGGCATGGCATGGCTCAAAGTCCCCAGCACGATTCGTGTGGAGTACAGAGGTCGATTGAACGTATGGGTGGGCGGGAAGGATCTCATCCTATTCACCCTGGGCTTGTTGGGCGTAGAAGGCGCGAACTACAGGGCCATCGAGTTTTCGGGGGAATTGGCAGGCAGACTTCCCATGGATCAGAGACTTACCATGGCCAACATGGCGGTGGAGGGGGGCGCCAAGAGCGGAATCTTCGAGCCGGACGACATCACCTCCAACTATGTCGCTCAACGTTCGGCAAGGGAGCCTTTGCTCCTCAAGACCGACGAAGGAGCCTCTTTTGAGAGGAAAGTCGAAATCAACGCAGAAGAGATAGAGCCCCAGGTCGCATTTCCCCATTCCCCGGACAATGTAAAACCCATTTCCAGGGTGGGTAATATTCCCGTTGATCAGGTCTTTATCGGTTCGTGCACCAACGGCCGGCTGGACGACCTGAGGGTCGCCTCCCAAATCCTGCGAGGAAAGACGGCGGCCAAGGGGACGCGACTTGTCGTGATCCCGGGGTCCGCTCTTATCTACAAGCAGGCCATGCAGGAGGGCATCCTGGAAATCCTGCTTAATGCGGGGGCGGTGATCGGGCCGCCTTGCTGCGGTCCCTGCCTGGGGGGGCACATGGGGGTTTTGGCCCAGGGAGAGAGAGCGGTCTCAACCACGAATCGAAATTTTATCGGTCGCATGGGTCACCCTCAGAGTGAGGTCTACCTGACAAATCCGGCGGTTGCTGCCGCATCGGCGGTGCTGGGGAGGATTGCTTCCCCTGAGGAGCTCTAACAGGAAAGGAAATTGAGATGAAAGTGCAAGGACGAGTGTGGAAGTTTGGGGATAACGTAGACACGGACGTGATCATCCCCGCAAGATTTCTCAACATCTCTGAGGAGGATGAGCTGGCAAAGAACTGCTTCGTAGACCTCCGTCCCGAATTCAGCAAGAATGTCCGCGCCGGAGACATTATCGTAGCAGGGAACAACTTCGGTTGCGGTTCTTCCAGGGAGCATGCGCCCCTGGCCATCAAGGCGTCCGGCATCGGTCTGGTGGTGGCGAAAAGCTTTGCCAGGATTTTTTACCGGAATGCATTCAACATCGGGCTCCCCATCCTGGAGTCCGAAGGGGCTTTCGGGACCTATTCCGAAGGGGAAGAGGTGGTGGCGGATCTCGAGTCCGGCGAGATCAGGAGCGCGGACAAGGGAATTCGTATTTCCGCGAAACCCATTCCCGCCTTCATGCGCGAGATCATTCAGGCCGGCGGGCTCGTGCCGTTCATCAAGGCAAGAGGCTCGCTGTAACCGGCCGGAAAGGACAGGGAGAATGAGAAGCGACGTGGTAAAGAAAGGAGTGGACAGGGCCCCCCACCGGTCCCTGTTCAAAGCCATGGGGTACACGGATCAGGAGATCCGGCGACCCATGGTAGGCATCGCCAGTTCGGCCAACGAGATTATCCCCGGACACATTCATCTGGGCAAAATCGTGGAAGCGGTCAGGGCCGGGGTTTACATGGCTGGAGGACTCCCCATCGTATTCGGGACCATCGGTGTCTGTGACGGCATTGCCATGAACCACGAGGGGATGAAATATTCGCTCGTCAGCCGGGAACTGGTCGCCGACTCGGTAGAGGTGATGGCCAAAGCCCACGCCTTTGACGCCCTGGTGCTGGTACCCAATTGCGACAAGGTCGTACCGGGAATGCTGATGGCCGCCGCAAGGCTTGACATCCCTGCCATCATGGTGAGCGGCGGCCCCATGCTTGCAGGCCGCCACCCGGAAAACCTCGATCAGAAGATTGACCTCATCACGGTTTTCGAAGCCGTCGGCGCTGTTCATTCGGGCAAGATGTCCGAGCAGGCCCTCTGTCTCATCGAGGAACAGGCCTGTCCCACCTGCGGTTCGTGCGCAGGCATGTTCACGGCCAATTCCATGAACTGCCTGACCGAGGCGATCGGCATGGGCTTGCCCGGGAACGGAACGATCCCCGCTGTCATGGCGGGCCGGATTCGACTGGCGAAAGAGGCGGGCCTGCAGATCATGAGCCTTCTGCAAAAGGACTTGACTGCCAGAAAGATCATGACCGAGGAAGCCTTCATCAATGCTCTTACCGTGGATATGGCTCTCGGCTGTTCCACGAACTCGGTGCTTCATCTTTCCGCCATCGCCCGGGAGGCGGGAATCTCCCTGCCTTTACAGAAAATCAATGACATCAGCAAACGGACACCGAATCTCTGTTCTCTCAGCCCTGCCGGAAAGGACCACATCGAAGATTTGGATCGCGCAGGAGGCGTGAGCGCCGTCCTCAAGGAGTTAAGCCGGGCCCACCTCATCAATGAACATTGCATCACCGTGACCGCATCATCAGTGGGCGAGAATGTGGCTCCTGCCGTCAACAGAGACCCCCGGGTCATCAGAACGGTGGACAATCCGTACAGGCCCCAGGGCGGGCTTGCGGTTCTCTACGGGAATCTTGCGCCCGCAGGATCCGTGGTGAAGCAGTCCGCCGTGGTGGAGAAAATGCTCCATCATGAAGGACCGGCTCGTGTCTTTGATTCGGAAGACGAGGCGACGGAGGCTATCCTGGGAGGAAAAATCAACAAGGGCGAGGTGCTGATCATCCGTTATGAGGGCCCTAAAGGGGGCCCCGGCATGCGGGAGATGCTGACGCCTACTTCCGCCATCGCAGGCATGGGGCTGGACAGCGACGTGGCTTTGATCACCGACGGCCGTTTTTCAGGCGGGACACGGGGGGCATCCATCGGACACGTTTCCCCGGAGGCCATGGAGGGTGGGCCGATCGCAGCGGTAAGGAACGGGGATGTGATTGAAATCGACATCCGGAACAAAACCGTTCATCTGAAGATCACCGACGAAGAGATGAAGCTACGCCTTTCCGCATGGAAAGCTCCTGGGCCCAAGGTGACCGGCGGATGCCTGGCGCGATATGCACAAAGGGTTTCTTCGGCCAGTGAAGGGGCGGTGCTTAAGTAAGTTCGAATTTCAAATTTGCCAGTGCAGGCTTGCGGCTGCAACCCGGCGTTTCTCTAGAGCCGGCCCATGGGTCGGCTTGCAGCTAGTTTGAGAATCGTCAACGGTGCACGGCAAACGCGAAAAAGAATGAATGTTTTTTCACCGTGTGCCGTGTGCCTTGCGCCGTGAGCCGGTGGTTGAGACCACCACCGCTGACCGGGTTTCAGAATCACGCCGCAACGAGCGAAGAAGGCGCATGCTAAGAATCTAAATGAGGGAGGTGATTCATATCAAAACCACGGGAGCTCAGATCATTATTGAGGTTTTAATGGATGAAGGGGTGGATACCCTTTTCGGGTACCCCGGAGGAGCGGTTATCGATATTTACGATCAGCTGGCCAAGTCCAGCCTCCGTCATATCATGACGCGGCATGAGCAGGCAGCCGTCCACGCCGCCGACGGATATGCCAGGGCTTCGGGCAAGGTGGGCGTTTGCCTGGTGACCTCCGGCCCCGGAGCTACCAACACCGTATCGGGCATTGCGTCGGCCTACCTGGATTCCATCCCGTTAGTGGTCCTCACAGGGCAGGTTCCCACGCAGCTTATCGGCAATGACGCTTTTCAAGAGGTGGATATTGTGGGGATTACGAGACCGTGCACCAAACACAACTACCTCGTGAAGAAGGTCGAAGATCTGGCACGGGTTCTGAAGGAAGCCTTCTACATCGCCCGGTCAGGCCGCCCCGGACCGGTGCTGGTAGATATCCCGAAGGACGTTATGCAGGCAACGACCGTGTACAAACCGATTAAAGAGGTCACGCTTAAGTCCTACCAGCCAACGTATGAACCCAACACCAAGCAGTTGCCGAAGGTGATTCAGCTCATCAGGGAATCCCGAAAACCGGTCGTTTTTACAGGAGGCGGGGTCATCCTGTCAGGAGCCGCAAAGGAGCTGACGGCATTCGCCAGGAAGATCAAGGCGCCTGTCACCTCCACGCTCATGGGGCTCGGAGGTTTTCCAGCCAGCGACCCTCTCTGGCTCGGCATGATCGGCATGCACGGTACCTATCGCGCCAACATGTCTTCCGCGGTTTGCGACCTCATGATTGCCGTGGGTGTCCGGTTTGACGACCGGGTCACGGGAAAAATCGATGCTTTTGCGCCCAATGCCAAGATCGTCCATATCGACATCGATCCCACGTCGATTCGGAAGAATATCCCCGTTACCGTGCCCATCGTCGGCGACTGTAAAATCACCCTCCACAAGCTCAACAGCCTTCTGGCCAAGGAAGATCTGGATGATCTTCCCGAGCTTCGCTCCCCCTGGCTGCAACAGGTGGAAGGATGGAAAGCGGCAAAGCCGTTGAGTTATGACCAGAGGGCGGTCATTAAGCCCCAGTTCGTGTTGGAGAAACTGTGGGAGATGACAAAAGGTCAGGCTATCATCACGACAGAAGTCGGTCAGAATCAGATGTGGGCGGCCCAGTACTACCACCTGGACCGGCCGAATCATTTCATCACCTCGGGGGGGCTTGGGTGCATGGGATTCGGCCTGCCTGCTGCGATCGGCGCTCAGATTGCCAGCCCTGACAAACTGGTGGTTGACATAGCGGGCGACGGCAGCATCCAGATGAACATCCAGGAAATGGGCACGTTGATGCAGTACAAGCTGCCCGTCAAGGTTATCATTCTCAACAACGGTTATCTCGGTATGGTTCGTCAGTGGCAGCAGCTCTTTTACGATTGCTGTTACTCGTGCACCCAGGTGATCGAAGCTCCCGATTTTGTCAGGCTTGCGGAGGCTTATGGAGCAGTGGGATTGAGGGCGACAAGACCCGAGGAGGTGGAGGAAACGCTCAGACAAGGGCTTTTCATTCCCAGACCGGTCCTCATGGACTTTGTGGTGGAAAGCGAGGAATGCGTCTATCCCATGGTGCCGTCCGGAAAGCCGATCACGGAGATGCTGCTGGTGTGAAAAGCGGCGCAAGGTGCACGGCTCACGGTCCACGGCCGGAAGCCCCTCTTGCTGGAATCGACTCAACCCTGTACCGCGCGTCGTTTGACTTGTACCCATTTTCTCGATATTTCAATGAGGGATTCGACCATGAACAACAACAATCACGATACGAGACGGCATATCCTATCCATGCTGGTGGAAAATGAGCCCGGGGTGCTTTCCCGGGTGGCAGGGTTTTTCAGCAGCAGGGGCTTCAACATCGACAGCCTTTGTGTCTCTGAAACGACCGATCCCCTCGTCTCAAGGATCACTCTGGTGGCCATCGGCGACATGGGTATTCTGGAGCAGATCAAGAAACAGCTGAATAAGCTGATCAACGTGATCAAGGTGATGGATTTCACGGATACGGACCATATCCAGAGAGAGACAGCTCTGGTAAAGGTGCGCGCCAAGCCCGAGAACCGGGCGGAGATCCTGAGAATGGCAGATATCTTTCGCTCAAGGGTCGTGGATGTGGGTACGGAGTATTATACCATTGAGGTGACGGGGGACGAAGGAAAGATCAACGCGATCGTTAAGCTGCTCAAACCTCTGGGCATCAAGGAAATCGCAAGAACAGGGGCGGTGGCCCTTGGAAGAGAGAAAAAATAGAAAGGAGCGGTTATGGCAAAGATCGATTTTGGCGGCACGGTTGAAGAGGTGATCACCTCCGAGGAGTTCCCTCTGTCAAAAGCAAAAGAAGTTCTCAAGAATGAAAAGATCGCAGTTCTTGGTTACGGTGTCCAGGGCCCGGGTCAGGCTCTGAACCTGAAGGACAATGGTTTCCCTGTCATCATCGGCCAGCGGGAGGAGGAAGACTTTTACTGGAACAAGGCGATCAAGGACGGTTTTGTGCCTGGAGAGACTCTTTTCTCCGTTGATGAAGCGGCCAGGAGAGGGACCATGATCCTCTACCTTCTGTCGGATGCAGGACAGATGGCGGCGTGGCCCACGGTGAAAAGGAGTTTGAAGGAGGGGGATGCCCTCTACTTCTCCCACGGTTTCTCTATCGTGTACAAGGATCAAACCAAGGTCATCCCTCCGCAGAACGTCGACGTCATCATGGTGGCGCCCAAGGGGTCAGGTCGTTCCGTGCGGGCCAATTTTCTGGACGGAAGCGGAATTAATTCCAGCTACGCCGTATTTCAGGACTATACGAAAAGAGCAAAAGAAAGAACCCTTGCCCTGGGGATTGCGATCGGGTCCGGGTATCTTTTCCCCACGACCTTTGAAAAGGAAGTGTACAGCGATCTTACCGGCGAGAGGGGTGTTCTCATGGGATGCCTGGCCGGCGTTATGGAAGCCCAGTACGATCTCCTGCGAAAACGCGGCCACAGCCCCAGCGAGGCGTTCAACGAGACTGTGGAAGAACTGACCCAAAGCCTGATCAGGCTGGTGGCGGAAAACGGGATGGACTGGATGTACGCCAACTGCAGCACCACGGCCCAGAGAGGCGCCCTGGACTGGAAGGGAAGGTTCAAGGAGGCAGTGGCTCCTGTGTTCGAAGAACTCTATGAGAGGGTTGTTGCCGGCGAGGAGACGCGAATCGTCCTGGAGGTCAACAGCGCCCCGGATTACAGGGAGCAGCTGGAGAAAGAGCTCGCGCAGATGAGAAACTCGGAAATGTGGAAGGCGGGAGCGGCGGTCCGGGGTTTGAGACCCGAGAACAGGAAGAAATAGCGGTTTCAAAAAATTTGCGCCTGCAGTGGAAGGTCGAAGGCGCAGGTCGCCGCCCCATGGGGCGGCTCTCGTGAAATGTCTGGTTGAGGCGGAAGGCGTGCGTTAGGAGTTCATATCGTATTCGAACTTTGATGACCCCGTAAAGAAGAGTCACGATTGGAGAAATTATGTCTGAAAAAACCTATCATATTGGTGTGATCCCCGGAGATGGAACAGGGCCGGAAGTCGTGGCGGAAGGGCTCAAGGCGCTGAGGGCACTCGGCCGACGCTGTGGTCTCAATTTTCAGCTCAAGACTTTTCCGCTGGGCGGAGAGGAGTACCTGAAAAACGGGACTCTTGTGCCGGAGGAAGTTCTTGAAGAATTGCGAACGACGGATGCCATATACCTGGGGGCCATCGGCCATCCGGACGTCAGGCCCGGGATCCTGGAAAGGGAAGTGCTCCTCAAACTCCGTTTCGAGCTTGATCTGTACATCAACCTGAGACCGGTCGTTCTTTACCCCGGCGTACAATCGCCGTTGCGGGACAAGGGCCCTGAGCATATCGATTTTGTGGTCATAAGGGAGAACTCGGAAGGGTTGTATGCGGGCGGAGGCGGGTTTTTCAAGAAGGGCACTCAAGATGAGATTGCCGTTCAGCAGTCGGTGAACACGAGGAAAGGGGTGGAGCGCTGCATCCGCTACGCCTTTGAGCTGTGCAGGCGGAGGAACAGGATGAAACGGCTGACCCTTTGCGCAAAGACCAATGTGCTCGTCTATGAATCAGACCTTTGGTTTCGCGCGTTCCACGAAGTGGGCGAAAGCTATCCGGATATCGAAAGGGCCTACCAGCACGTGGATGCCCTGTGCATGTGGATGATCAAGAATCCTGAGACCTTCGACGTCGTGGTGACGAACAACATGTTCGGGGACATCATCACCGACATCGGGGCCATCCTGCAGGGAGGGCTGGGCATCGCCGCAGGCGGGAACATCAACCCTGAAGGTGCCGCCATGTTCGAGCCTATCGGCGGGTCTGCGCCGAAATACACCGGGCTTAACAAGATCAATCCCATAGCAGCGATCGCCGCGGTCCAGATGATGGTGGATTATCTTCGCGAGGAAAAGGCGGCCGCCGTACTCCTGGACGCGATCAAGGCCGTTCTGAGGAACGACCTCAAGAGCCTGGAGGCGGGCAAAATGGGCTATACCACCAGCGAAGTCGGCGATCTGGTGGTCAAATACATCGAGTCGTAAGAAGTTATGAGGGATCTTAAAATTGCCGCTGTTTGTATGCGCTCGGAGACGGGCCGGATCCGGGAGAATCTGGACAAGACGGCCTTCCATGTTTCACAAGCGGCCGAGGCGGGGGCGGAGATTATCTGCTTCCCCGAGCTTTCCATAACAGGGTATACCCTGGAAGATCCCATGAGGGTCTACGGGGAAGAGAAATCCGAGTCCGCTGTCGAGGAAATCGTGGACATGGCTCGCAGCGCGGGCGTGATCATCATCGCAGGGCTGGTAGAAAGATCGCTCGAAGACAAACCACATATCAGCCAGATCGTGGCAGGACCCCGAGGCCTTGTAGGGGTTTACAGGAAAACGCACCTCTCACCTCCTGAGGCGGAAAAATATCAGGCGGGGCAGGAAATGCCTGTCTATTCGAGTCAGGAGGTCACTTTCGGGGTCCAGTTGTGTTACGAGTCACACTTTCCTGAGATCAGCACGGTGATGGCGCTCAAAGGCGCGGAGATCCTTTTTCTCCCCCATGCCTCACCGCGGGGAACCCCGGCGGAAAAGCTGGCAAGTTGGCTGAGGCACATGCCGGGCCGGGCCTTTGATAACGCATTATACGTGGTGGCCTGCAACCAGGTAGCGGAGAAAGGAGAGAACCTCTCTTTCCCCGGTGTCGCCCTGGCGATCGGTCCTGACGGCCGCGTCCAGGAAAGCTATACCGGAGACCGGGAAAGGGTGATGCTCGTGGAACTCAAGGCCGGTCTCCTGGAGGAGGTGAGGGGCCACAGAATGAAATATTTCATGCCCTACCGCAGACCCGAGCTCTACAAGAAGCTCTGCGAGCCCCATTCGCACGGATAAGCATGGGAGAGGGATCAACCCGGGGGCGGGATAAAAAAGGCACACGGGAATGCTTCCCATCCCCGGCGCCTTTTTCTTCTTTCAGGTGAAGGGCTCTCTTAGACGCAGCCTGTCGGCTTGGGCAAACCTGCCATCTTGCAGGCGCCTTTTCCAGGTCCCGATGGAAACAGCTCGTAAATATATTTCAGTTTGTACCCCGTGACTTTCGACAGGATTCTGACCATGGGGGCGATGCCGTTCTTCTTGTAATAATCCTGAAGCACCTTGATCACCTTCCAATGTTCATCGGTAAGCTCTTCAATCCCTTCGGTCTGCTTGACGTATTGCACCCAGCTCTCATTCCAGTTATTGAAATCATCGATGAACCCATCTTCATCCACGTTGAAGGTTTTCCCTTCAAACTCTACACTTGGCATAGATTCCACCCTCCTTTTATTAATAATCCCAGTAGGTTAACTCTGCGAAACTCATGGATTTTTTGTATAACTTAAATTCCGGATGATGTCAATCGTTCTTTTTGGGCTCACCTGAAAATTTCCTTTTTCCGAACTCTTCGGCTCGCTTCGCAAGGGTTTGCGCCCAGCGCCGGTTCCCCCTGCATGCAGATGAGTGTACAGGGCAAGAAGATTCTTATGGCATAGACCGTCTCTTTCGCCGTCGAGCCCCCAGCCCCTGAGAACTTTGAAGACGGCCTTGGATCTTTCCGTATCCTCCATGACGGCCTTGGAGTAGTGAAACTCGTGGCCTTTCAGCGTCTCGCCTACCTGGTAGTAAGGATTCTCGCGAGTTGCCTCGAGGACGGTGTAGCCATGGCCCTGCGGCTTTTTCTCCAGGACGAAGTTGACAGGAAGAACTCCCACCATGGGATAAGTATTGCCTTCCACGATAAGATGGCGACCCAGATACATCAACCCTCCGCACTCGGCATAAACGGGAAGCCCGCCCTCAATTCCCTGTTTCAAGGATTCCTTGAAGCTGATGTTATCCGCCAGACCCCGGACCTGAATTTCGGGAAACCCTCCTCCGATATACAAGGCATCGAGATCGGGGATTCGCCGGTCCCGGAGCGAGTCGACCGGAATCAACCTCGCCCCCGTGTCCTTAAGTTGCTGAAGGTTTTCAGGATAATAGAACCAGAAGGAATTATCTTGAAGAATGCCGATACGAAGACCTGTTCCCTCGACAGAAGTGGGAGGCTTCCCTCGGCCGGAGAGGAGAGAACCATCCAGGGGCTCTGCTTCCCTGGCCAGTTTCCAGAGCGCGTCGAGATCAAGATTCTTTTCTACAATGCTGGTGGCCCATTCCACGGCTTTCTCGGCGAACGGCCTTTCCTGGAAGGGAATGAGCCCCATATGTCTTTCCGGAAAAAAATCTCCCCGCAGTTTCGGAACCGCGCCGACCACGGGGATGCCGCAGTACCGTTCAATGGAACTCGTGACGAGCGCTTCCTGACGAGCGCCGGCCACTTTGTTCAAGATGACGCCGGCGATTCTCAATTCAGGGTCGAACCGCTGGCAGCCCATGATGAGGGCCGCCGCCGTGCGGGTGACCATGGTCACATCCGCAATGATGACCACGGGACTTCGCAGCATCCGTCCCAGTTCAGCAGTGCTGCAGCACCCATCCAGGTCCAGCCCGTCAAAAAGGCCCCGATTCCCTTCGATGACCGAGATATCCGCATCCATGGAATGGATCAGAAAGGACTCCATGATCTGCTCCCTGCTCATGAGGAAGGGGTCAAGATTAAAGCAGGGACGGCCGGCGGCAAAAGCAAGCCAGCCGGCATCGATAAAATCAGGTCCTTTCTTGTAAGGAGCAACCGTGTGCCCTCTTCTGATCCAGGAGGAAGTCAGACCAAGAGAGAGAATGGTCTTTCCTGAGCCTCCCTTCAGGGCAGCGATGGTGATTCGAGGTCGGAAATTGAGCATGAAGAAGTTACGAGCATAGAATCTACACAGAAAATATAGTCTCTTTCTTGGATAAATCCTCGCGGGCGGATTGTCAACAAAATAGGGCTCTCCCCTGTTTCATCGTCTGATTTTTTTGTTGACAACCGAGAAAGATTCTTACTATAAGCGTTTGTCTATTCTTAACATATAGCATGGCAGAAGGCTTTTGCCCGCGCTTCCGCAGAAATTCAATCACTGCCTTATTTTGGCCGTCAGCTCATGTAATCCCGATATCTATTTCGGAATGTCCAAGGATTTCTGGAGGGAAGGGCTTAACGCTCTGAAAATATGAGCTTTGCGGTATGGATAAAGCGTAAGAAAACGGCTCCCGGAGGAGCCGAGACTTTTTGCTGAAACTCAAGCTGACTCAGGGAGGAGGTGAAGAGAGGAGAATAGAACTCTTTTGAAATTGCTCCTTTTTTGACGCGGATGTAACCCTTTAATTTGGAAGAGGAGGCGTAGATAATGTTCGAATCAAAGCGAGACGAAAAACCCATTAAATATGCAGAGACCAGAATTTACTCTGATGCTGATCTGCACAATTACACGGACGAAGAACTCAAGAAGTTCAAAGTCAAGCACCCCATTCCCATGTGTGAAGATCTGGAGAAAGGACCTTGGCCGAGCTTCGTCGCGGACGCCAAGAGGGAAGCCTTGCACAGAAAAAAGCTGGGCAAGGACAAACTGTTGATCGAACAGGACGTGGTTGAGGATCTTCTCGGGCAGCTGGAGCTGTCCTTTGAACACGGCGAAACGCACTGGAAACACGGTGGCATTGTGGGTGTTTTCGGATACGGCGGCGGCGTGATCGGCAGGTACTCAGACCTTCAGGAACGGTTCCCGTCCATTGCTCATTTCCACACCATGCGGGTGAATCAGCCGGCCAGCAAGTTCTACAACACGGACTACTTGAGGACCATCTGTGACCTCTGGGAGTACCGGGGAAGCGGCATGATGAATCTGCACGGTTCCACAGGAGACATCATTTTCCTCGGCACTTTTACAGAACAGTTGGAGCCCATCTTCTTTGAGCTGGGACATGTGATTCAACAGGATCTCGGAGGATCCGGTTCCAACCTCAGAACCCCGTCCTGCTGCATCGGCAAGGCGCGATGCGAATGGGCCTGCTATGACACGCAGGAGATGTGCTATGAACTAACCACCCACTACCAGGATGAGCTGCACCGTCCCCAGTTCCCCTACAAATTCAAGTTCAAGTTTGACGGCTGCCCCAATTGCTGCGTGGCCTCCATCGCCCGGTCGGATATGTCCTTTATCGGCACCTGGAGGGACGAAATCCGGATCGATCAGAAGGCGGTCCAGGCCTATGTTGGCGGAGACATCAAGTCCAACGGCGGGGCCCACGCCGGACGAGATTGGGGTAAATTTGATATCCAGAAAGAAGTGATCGATCTCTGCCCCACCAAGTGCATGTGGATGGAAAACAACAAACTCATGATTGACAACAAAGAATGCAGCCGCTGCATGCACTGCATCAACGTCATGCCTCAGGCTTTGCGGCCGGGCAAGGATACGGGGGTTTCCATCCTTCTGGGCGCCAAGGCCCCCATACTGGAAGGCGCGCAGATGGCTCTCCTGACCATTCCTTTTATGAAAGCTGAACCTCCTTATGATAACATCAAGGAAAACGTCATCGAGCGAGTGTGGGAATGGTGGATGGAAGAGGGAAAGAACAGGGAGCGGCTCGGCGAGCTCATCCAGCGACAGGGCATCCCAAAACTACTCGAAATGCTTAAAGTCCCGCCCATGCCGCAGATGGTCAAAGAACCCAGATCCAACCCCTACATCTTCTGGAAAGAAGAAGATGTTCCCGGCGGATGGAAGCGAGACATCAAAGACTACCGTTCCAGACACAAGAGATAGCCTGAGAGGAGGGTTTAGATATGCAATTATCCAAAGATCGACTGGGAAGATTCAATCCGGAAAAACCGATGGAAAACAGGCTCACGGACCTCGGGCCTAAACATTTCTGGCAGTTTTTTCCTCCTATGGTTCAGAAGAATTATGGGAAGTGGAAATACCACGATATCCTGGAGGCTGGCGTGCTGGTTCATGTATCGGAAACCGGTGACAAGCTATTTACGGTGAGAGCCGGTGGCTGCCGGTTCATGACCGTAGAACACGTCCGCGAAATATGCGATATCGCCGACAAACACTGCGGGGGATACGTCCGGTTCACCACGAGAAACAACATCGAATTCATGGTTGACAGCCTTGAGAAGGTGGAGGCGCTGAAAAAAGAACTGGCCAGCCGAAAACACGTTTCGGGCAGCTACAAGTTCCCCATCGGCGGGACCGGCGCAGGGGTGACCAATATCGTTCATACCCAGGGCTACATTCACTGCCATACGCCGGCGACCGATGCCTCGTCCATGGTTAAGGCCGTGATGGACGAGCTGTTTGAAGAGTTTCAGAGCATGACTTTTCCGGCCCAAGTGCGTATTTCCATGGCCTGCTGTCTGAACATGTGCGGTGCCGTTCACTGTTCGGACATCGCCCTTCTGGGATATCACAGGAAGCCGCCGATCGTGGACGGTGAGGTGCTTGAGAACGTTTGCGAAATTCCGCTGGTCATCGCGGCATGTCCGACGGCGGCTATTTCCCCCGCCAAGACCGACGAGGGCAAGAAGGCGGTCAAAATCAAAGAGGAACGCTGCATGTTCTGCGGCAACTGCTACACCATGTGCATGGCTCTGCCTCTTTCCGACGGAGAGGGTGATTGTGTGACCATTATGGCGGGGGGGAAAGTCTCCAACCGGATCCATCCGCCCAAATTCTCCAAGGTAGTGGTCCCGGCTTTGCCCAATAGCTTCCCCCGCTTTCCTGAAGTGTGTAAATCAGTGAAGCAGATCATCGAAGCCTATGCCGGAGACGCCAAGAAGTACGAGCGGATCGGGGATTGGGCCGAGCGGATCGGGTGGGAGCGCTTTTTTGAGAAATGCGATCTTCCTTTCAGTGAGCACTTGATCGACGACTACCGTTTGGCTTATGATACGTACAGGACTTCGACGCAGTTCAAATACACCGAGGCATCGTGGAATGTTTCAAAAGCCGTGGGCGGCCTGGAGTAATCCCGCCCTGGGCATAAAGGAGTAGATCCAATGGAAGATTTGAAGAAGGCCATTCTCGAATTTGCCGAGAACAACAAGAAAAGCAAGTTCTACTTCAACGACATGGAAAGAGGCGTCAAGGAGAAGGTTCCTGATGCCAAAACAAGGGACATCAAGAAGGCGGCGACCGCCCTTGTCAACGAGGAGAAGCTCATTTATTTCTCCACCGGCAGCAGCACGATGTACGGCTTGAAAGGGCGAGGCCAGACCGAAGATCACTAGACTGAGAGTCGGTTAACTTCACTGTTATTAAAGAGGTCGCTGTCCGGCCGGACGGCGGCCTCTATGCTTTTGTTCTTCTTGAGGCTTTATCATGAGAGAACCACAGGATTCGGAAGATTTCATCCAACAGCAGAAAGCGATTCTGGCTGATAACCCGGATTGCGCAACCTCGGCATACAATCTCGGCGTGACCCTCATGGAGCAGGGAAAGTTGGAAGAGGCGATTCCTCTTTTCCGGGAGGCGATCGACAACAGCGGGCGCATGTTTGAGGCCTGGGTCAATCTTGGGTATATCTATTTTAAGAAAGGGGACCTGGAGATGGTTGTGGAGGCAAACCGCAGGGCCGTAGAGATCGAGCCGAGGTACGCCCGAGGGTACGCTAACCTGGGGTTCGCCTATCTTCAGATGGCGAAAACAGCCGAAGCGATACAGGCTCTTGAGAAAGCCATCGAACTTAACCCCAATATCGTCCAGGCCTGGAGCAACCTGGCTAATGCCTATCTCCAGGAGGGAAACCTGGGAAAAGCGATCGAGACCAATAAACGACTCCTGGCACTTGCCCCCACCTTCGGGTTGGGGCACAATAATCTGGCAGTCGCCTATTTTCACAACGGCGAGTATGAAAAAGCGATCGAACACGCGGACA
This sequence comes from uncultured delta proteobacterium, assembly GCA_963740905.1. Taxonomy (GTDB): domain Bacteria; phylum Desulfobacterota; class DSM-4660; order Desulfatiglandales; family HGW-15; genus JAFGDM01. Next base: position 228,508 of record CAVUFY010000011.1, on the reverse strand, counting down.
AGGCCGCGGAATACGGATTCCAAGTTCATACGGCCTTCCTGAAACAATTGGAGCCATACCGCAAATCATGAACCCAACTTCTCTCTTCCGAAGCTACGAACTCCTGGTGGACAAGGCCGATGCTGCTTTTCAGAAGATGAAAGAAGAGCATGGCCCGCAAATGGCCTGCGAGCTGCATTGCTCCGATTGCTGTCATGCCGTATTCGGCCTGTTTGTCATCGAAGCGGCTTACCTGAAAGAGCACTTTGACCACCTGGAACCGAAGAGAAAGAAAGAGGCCCTCATGAGGTGTAACGAAACGGAAAGGGGCCTCAGGAGGCTGGAGAAGAAGATCGAAGTGCATCAGGAAGATCCTGAAATGCTGGCGTCAATCCTTTCGAAAGAGAGGATTCGGTGCCCCCTGCTTGACGGCGACCAGGGGTGCGTTCTCTACGAGCACCGGCCCATCACCTGCCGGGTCTACGGAATTCCGACGAAAATCCAGGGAAAGGCACGCGTTTGCGGGAAGACGAAATTTCAAAAGGGCTTATCCTACCCTGCTTTTGATCTCGACGGGATGTACAAATATCTTTTTGAGCTTTCAAAAGAACTCCTGACCATGGCAGGAAGCAAAGACCCGGACCGAGCGGCCTTGCTGGTTTCCGTTCCGAGGGCCATCAGCGTCGGCCTTGACGAACTCACCAACGAAACGTTTGGATAACACGATGAAGCACGTTTTCGTGTTGATCCAGATTCCCCCTGATCACCCGGAGGGGGTAGTCTCTTCAGAGCCGCAACCGCCTCGCAGCTGCATGAAATGGCTAAAGTGACAACTTTTTCAAAGCATCGCGGCAAAGCTCGCCCACGGTTCTGGTCACCACTTCGCCGGCTTCATAGATAGGCAGTTCCGAGGAATCATCCAGGAGTCGCGCCAGATCTTCTCTTGCCTCCGCCGTTCCCAGGCGACCCAGAAGAATCGCGGCATGCCCCCTCACGGCCGGATCAGGATCGTGGAGGAAGGGGATGAAGTAAGGGGCCGTCTTTCGCATAGGCTCGGGTGTTTCACCGCTGATGTTCCCGAGGGCACGCAGGACTCCCGCGAGCAGCGTCCTTTCCATCGCCATCTGGTAGAGTTGAGGGATGTAGCCGGAGAACGGTTCAGGGTTCCGGCTGATGATTTCGCCGATGGCGTCCATCGCACCCCAGCTTGAAGCCGCGGTGTCCATGAGGGAGGTAAAGAGCCCCTGCAGGAGCTTTGCAATAGCCTGCGGGTCTGTTTCTGCGATAACGGCCGACACCCTGCCAAGAGCCTCGGCCGCCCGCCACCTCAGGATGTCATCCCCGGAGTACAGAAGGCGTTTGAGGTCCCTGATGATTCGCTTATCTTCCTCGGCCATCTTAAGAAGGCTCTCTATTTCATAGGCTTTCACGAAGGCTTCCACATCATGCTTGGCGAACGATTTCTTCCTCCTTTCTTTCGGAGTGGCTTCTACGGATGGGAGCCTCTGAGGAGCGGTCTCCCCTGTCTTTATCCACGACAAGTCTTTACGAACCTTAATGAAATAAAGCGTGCCGGAGATGCGCCGACCCTCGTAAACCCCGCCGTGAATAATCCTGTGGGTCCGGTGATCGTAGTTGTAAACCTGCTCGTCTGTAAAATCTTCGTCTGAGGTAAGGCTCCATGCACAATCCCAATCCCCGCCGCACGCATAAACCAGAGCCTCGATCAAGGCGGAGCCAAGGTTATGGCCCGTCACATCAAAGGCATACACAGCCCCGCAGGCGCAGGTCCCCATCGGCATCTCGCTCCGTGTTAGATCCTGGGGCTTATCGATGGCGAGTCCGCAGAAGGGGCACTTAGGCTTGCTCGTAATGTCTTTTCCGAAAAACTTGCTTTCCATGATCCTATTCTTCTATATGAAATCTGAGTTAGCAGATTTCATCTACAGATCAAGATCAATCTCCCCACCTTCCTCGTCGTACTCGAAATCCACGATATCGAAATCAGATCCTCTTGATCTGAAATGAATCTGCCAGTGATCGTACCGGGGACCTGCGAACCCGCAACCGATCACCCCGTTTCTGGCATGGTGTCTGATCAGCTTCGGAACGATGTCGGTGTAAAAGAGATCTCTCAGATAGTCTTTCTCTTCATCGCTGAGTTGGGGCGGAGACGGCGGCTTGTGCATTATTGTCCTGCGTCACTCACTTCGTAGGGCCCGGAATGTCCAAGGTCATGCAGGAACCGCCTGAGCCGCATGACCGGGCAGTCATCTTCGGTTTTTCCCCTGCCCCCCGGGCCATGACGTGGCTGGTCCTGCTCACCACTCTTTCCAGGGAACTCGATTTACAGTCAGGGCAATTCATCTCGACGGATTCGTCGGGTTTCAGGAAGATCTTCTCGAAAACACTTCCGCATGCGCTGCATCGGAACTCAAAAATAGGCATTTCGTTCTCCTCAGTCCAGGCAATTGTCTCTCACGCTAATCGTTATTCGAAAATTGGGATGAGCAGCCTCCTGCACGACTGGGGCGGAAAAGAATCCGCTTCCCGGAGGCAAGAGCGGGAAAGGCGAACCATTAACGAATAACGAATGGCTTTCCATTATCTTAGGGGCTCAAGAGCCCGAAGTCAAACCCGGCATTAGTTTAGCGATGACCTCCAAGGCGCATCAGAAGACCGTGATGGCTTCTTGTGGGATGAGGACGGTTACCTCGTCGCCGACGATGAGCGGCTGGTCCTTGAAGGTTTCCTTGGGCAAGAGGATGTTCAGCGGCACACCCACGTCCACCGCCGCCCGAACCAGGGACTCCTCGTCGCTCAACTGGATCAGTTTTCCCTTCAAGATATTAGAATCCCCATTGTGATGGCCGTTCTTCTGCAGCTTCACTTTCAGGGGGTCGATGGAAATCTTGACTTTCCCCGTTGCTCTTGTCTTTGCGAGCAGGGTCAGCCCATCCCGAATGAAACACCGCGTTTCCCCTCCTCTTCCAGGCAGGATTGTGCTGGTGAAAATGTTTTCAAACAGGGAGGGGACCTTTCTCCCTTCGAAGAGGGGAATGATCTCATTAGAAAGCCTCGATGCCTGGGTGAGGTCGTGGCTGGTGAAAAGAATGGAAATCTTCTTCTCGGAATTGATATCTCTGATGATGCGCTCGATGATGATCCGGTTCTCCATGTCCACGCTGGATGTGGGTTCGTCGAACAGCAGCACCCCGGGAGAACAGGCGAGGGCCCGGGCAATGGCCACTCTCTGGGTTTCGCCTCCCGAGAGTTTGTGAGCCTCGCCACGGAGGAACCCCCGCATTCCTACAAGATCGAGGGAATCCTGGATGATTCTATCCCGACTCGACTTGGGCACTCCCCTGACTTTGAGGCCGAATTCGAGGTTCTTAAAAACCGTGGTGGTGAAAAGAACGGGGTTCTGATGAACCAGGACGATTTGACGCCGCAACGAAGTCAGATCGCGACCTCCGAAATCCACTTCTTTCCCCTGATAAAAAAGCTTTCCCGTGGTGGGAGGGACGAGCAGGCCCAAAATCTCCAGGAGGGTCGTCTTTCCCGACCCATTCGGTCCCTGGAGAGCATAGATTCTTTGTTTTTCCAGGACCAGCTCGGAAAGATCCAGGACCGTTCTGCCCTTGTAAGCTTTCGTGAGTTGCTTGACTTCGAACAGCGGCATCAGGATCTTGTTCTCCCTTGCATGTAGTTAAGCAAAATATTCATCGCAAAGCTGATCAGCAGAAGCAGAAGGCCCAGGGCTACACCGAGCACGAACTCGCCCTTGTCATACTCGAGCGCCATAGCCGTGGTCATGGTGCGAGTGAATCCCTTGGCGTTGCCTCCGAGCATCATGCTCACCCCAATCTCGGCGATGACCCTCCCGAAAGCGGCAATGATAGCGGCCATAAGGGCGAACCGGGCCTCCCGGAATATGACTTTTGCCGTCTCGAACCCGGTGGCGCCCAGAGTCATCGCCGTCTTTCTGTATCGTTCATCGATGCGGCTGATGGCTGCGATGGTGAGGGAAGCCACAATGGGAAAGATCAGGATCACCTGGCCGATAACCATGGCCGGCTGGGTGTACAGGAGATCGAGGATCCCGAGGATTCCCCTTCTGGAAATAAAGGCGTAGACCACGAGCCCGACCACTACGGTGGGCAGGGCGAGAAGGGAGTTAAGGATCGTGATGACGGCCCTTTTCCCTCGAAAGTCATGAAAGGCGATGAGAAAACCTGCGGGGACTCCGAAAACGCTGGCAATGAGGGTTGAAAAGAAGCTGACCTTGACAGAGACGTAGACAATAAAATAGAGATCCGGATCAAAGGACCAGAGAAGAACAATGGCGGATAAGAAACTGTCTTTGAGAAAGTCCATGCAAAAACATATGCCTGAGAATGTCTAAGCGTTTCGATCGGTAAACAAACACTATATCTTCCCGAAGCCCTTTATTCAATTGCTCATTTCGTGCTTTGTTCAAGGCTCGGAAATTCCATTCGGCGGCATATGCCGCCGAATGGAAGCGTCCCTCCGCGTCGGTGAACCTCTGTACTGAAAAAGACCTACCTGGCACCGGGAATGGCGTCCGGATAAAAGGCCTGATGCCCTTGGATCTTGTAGTTGGCGATGAGGGCCTGAGCTTTGGGCGACACGAGCCACTTGGCAAAGGTCTCTGCCAGGTCATACTTGACGTGAGGGAATTTTTTCGGATTCACCGGGATGACGCCGTAGGGATTGAAGAGCTTCTCATCCCCTTCCACGAGAATTTCCAGATCCACGCCCTCTTTTCGTCCGAACTTGTACTCCAGATAGGTCCCGCGGTCCGTGAGAGCGTAAACCTGTTTTTCTTCGGCAAAAAGAAGGGTTTTGCCCATCCCCTGGCCGATAGAGTAGTACCACTCGCCCAGTCCCTTGGGGTGCTCGAAACTAAGGCTGGATTTCTTCCCGCCCCTGACGACTTCAGTGGTCTTCTTCTCCAGTGGAACTCCCGACTCCCGCCAGAGTTGTTGTTCCTTGGCATGAGTTCCGCTGTCATCGCCACGGGATACAAAACCTGCTTTAGTCTGAGCGATCTTTGCCATGGCTTTCCCCGCATCCTTCATGCCTTTAATGCCTGCGGGATCCTTCTTCGGCCCCACAATGACGAAGTCGTTGTGCATGACCGGGTATCGCTTCGTACCGAACCCATCGGCCACAAATTTTTCCTCCCTTGGCTTGTCATGGACGAAAAGGACATCCACATTGCCGTCAATGCCGTCCCGGATTGCGGCGCCGGTCCCCTTGGCGAACACCTTGATATCGATGCCCGTATCCTTCTTGAATGCCGGAAGCAGAACATTCAGAAGCCCGGAGTTTTCCGTGCTCGTTGTGGTGGACATTTTGAGGATCTTGTCTTCTCCGAAAGAAATGCCTGAAAGGAGAAGAATGGTGCAACCAGCTACGATGATCGTCTTCATTGTGGTTTTCATTTCATCCTCCATGCTCGACAAAAAGCCTTAATGGTCGTATTTCTTGGCATAGGCCGCATCGTTGTAAAGGCCTTCGCGGTATTTGTCGGCTCCGTAATCACGGACGATCTTCTGTCCCTTTTTGGAACCCACGAACTTGATGAATTTTGATGCATATTCCTGTCCCGGCGTGGCCCCTTTGGGTTGGCAGAGGGTGTGGTAAGTGTTGATCAGGAAGGGGTCTCCTCTGAAAAGGATTTTCAGGTTGGGCGTTTCTTTCTTCTCGGCTACCCAGGTGCTGCTGTCGGTCATAAAGTAGCCCTGTTCGTCATTGGCTCGCTTGAGGGTCGCCGTCATAAACGTTTTGGTCACGATGTACCAATCGCCCGATGGCTTAATGCCCGCTTTTTCCCACACGTCCATCTCCTTCTTGTGGGTACCCGAATTGTCGCCTCGGCTGAAGAACTTGGCTTTAGCCTCGGCGATTTTCTTGTAAGCATCCGCAGCGCTCTTCGCCTTGCTGATGCCGGCCGGGTCGTTCTTGGGGCCCACGATGTAAAACTCGTTTGAACCGATGAGAGTGCGTTTGATGGCCCACCCGTCCTTGACAGCTTTTTTTTCAGCCGCCGGCGCGTGGACCATGATCATGTCCACCTGCTTGTCTTTCAGCATCTTCAAGGCTTCTCCTGATCCCGCCTTCTTCCAGCAGAGAGAAGTCCCGTTGGTCTTGTTGAAAGCCTCAGCCAGCACCTTGAGCAATCCCAGTTCTCCAGGACTCCCCGTGGCGAGGCTGAATTTCTTGGCGCTATCGCCGTAGGTCTCAGTGCACTGATCACTCGCAAAGACCGTCAGACCTATGCAAAAAGTGAGAACCAGAGCAACAATGACCGCAAGCCCTTTGTATCGAGACATTCCTAATCCCTCCTTCTTCTCTTAGATGGTGATAGCTGTCAGATCAGCCATATGTCTACAAAGATACAATGCGCAAAATAGGAAATGTACCACAACCTGTCAAGAGAAAACTTGGAGTTAAAGACCCGCGCAAAGCAGGATGAGCGGGGCTCCGTAGAGCGACATTATCGGACGCATCTTCGTTTATCATTGACATAACCTGGGCTGTTTCCTAGTATCCCATTCATTTGGTTGCTCTTCCGCTCGCAGCTGTGTGTGGCGCGTAGTGCATTTCTTCCTCATGCCGCCGTATATCTCTGTATGGTCGAGGCAAAAGATTGGCTTCCCCAGGTCTTGGTTCAGTGAAGGGTTACGTCTGTGTCATAGCCGGCGCCACGATGTGGGCCTCATCGGGGACGGCAGGGAAGGCTCTGTTTGAAGGCGGATTGAAACCTCTGGACCTCGTTCAGATCAGGGTGACTCTATCCTCCCTGCTGCTCTTTCTGTTCCTCGCTATCTTCTCAAGGGCGTCCCTTCGGATCAAACTCAGGGATCTGGGCTACTTCCTGGTCCTAGGTGGCGTGTTCATGGCCCTGGTGCAGGGAACTTACTTCTACACGATCAGCAAGATCCAGGTAGCCGCAGCGATTCTTATCCAGTATCTCGCTCCTATCCTGGTGGCCGTTTACGCCATGCTTTTCTGGAAGGAGCGCCCCACTTTCTTCAAGATTGCGGCTCTTTGCCTGGCTTTCGGCGGATGTTACCTCGTGGTTGGGGGGTACAGCCTCGACCTCCTGCGTATGAACTATCTCGGGATCATGGGTGGGATTGCATCCGCTATCTGCTTTGCCGGTTACAGCCTCCTCGGGGAGCGGGGAATGCACCGTTACAAGCCATGGACGGTGTTGTTTTACGCTCTGGCCTTCTCCATTCCCACCTGGCACATTCTCGATCCGCCGTTCCAGTATCTCCGCATGACATTCAGCCCTGTGCAATGGGCGTGGATGAGCTACATCGCCGTGGTGGGAACCATTCTGCCCTTCGGCCTTTTCTTTGTGGGAGTGAACTACATCCGCGCCACACGGGCCAGCATCACGGCCACGCTGGAGCCTATTTGTGCCGGCTTTTTCGCCTTTTTCTTCCTGGGAGAAGAATTACAGCCTTTACAGATCACGGGCGGCGTCATGGTCATTGCGGCCATCGCTTTGCTGCAAATCCAGCAGGAACACGATGAGATGGCGCCCGCTATGATCCGGGCCAAGAGCGACAAACAATGACATGCCGTTTTCCCATAATACTCTTCGCTCTCCTCTTGACGATCACCTTCGCCTTTTTCTTCGGCCTTGGTTCCTCCGCAGGAAACAGCCTTTCCTTTGACGAATACCTGTCAGAGCTTGAGCGATCCCTCCGGCTTGCGAGATCTGGAGAGAGTCAATTGAAACCCGAGGAAACGGAGCGGCTCAGGAAACTCTTCTATCCCGGGCTGCTCGTGAAAACGAGAAAAGGGGCGGAGGTTCTCCTCTACCGGGATGAGCTCATGGAGTGGATCGACAAAGCAGGCAAATCTCCGGAGGACAGGAAATCTCTGGCTCGCTTTCTCGAAGCTCTTCTCGCCCAGGTCTCCCGTGACCGCGCCATTGTTCCCAGGGCGGGTCAAGATTGGGACCATAGCCGAGCCAGGCTGGATGGCATCTACCGGTTGAAAGAGTTTGAGCACCTGAAAGAACGGCAACCCCCTTCATGGCTGGAGAAGTTGAGAGAGCTCCTGCAAAGGTTGGGCAAGTGGCTGGGAGCGGCTTTCACGACGATGGAAGAACGGATTCCGCAGCGTTGGATAAGATACGCGCTTTACGGATTCCTCCTTTTCTCGGCAGGGTTTCTTATCTTCCGGATTGTCCGGAACTCAGGGCCTGCAGGATGGAGGTGGCGGAGCGTATCCTTCGAGAGCGCCCCGCCTGCAAAACCTGCGGAAACGGACTGGAACCACTGGCGAAACAGAGCCATGGAAGAGGCTTCCCGGGGCTCTTTTCGTGACGCCGTCCGGTCCTTTTTCCTTTCCGTCCTGATGGAAGGTCACGAGCGTGGCTGGTGGACTTACAATCCTGAGACAACCAACATGGAGCATCTGGAACGTGTTGAGGGACCGCGCCAGAGACGTGAAGCCCTGAAACAGCTTATCCATTTGTACGAGAGGCTATGGTATGGTCAGGAGGAGGCGGGCGGGGAGTCTTACCACAGTTGTGCCGAGTGGTTGAGGCGCATGGAGGGGGCTTCGTGAGAAGGTCCGCCGCGGTGAAGACAGCTATCCCTTTTGCGCTCTTGTTTGTTGCCGTCTATGCTTTGGTCTGGCTGGGGCAATGGACAGGGCGGGGCAAGGAGCCGGGCCCTCCCACCAGCTTTAGCAATGGCACAGCCGGATACAAAATTCTCTATCTCTGGCTGCAGGACCTTGGGGTTCCCGTGACGCGGTGGGAAAGGAATCTGAAGGCCCTTCCCGATGAGGCGGCGGTGCTGGCCGTCCTGGAACCTGAGCTTGGCCCTGAGCCCGGGGAACTGAAAGCTCTTGAGGGATGGGTGCGCAGGGGAGGAACCCTTTTCCTCGCGTCGAGATCCCGCGACCCGTTTACCCAGCACTTCCATGTGGATCTTGAATACCGCGAACCAGGGGGAGGCGGAGATGGACTCGCCGTCCAGCCGGGTCCTTATGCAAGGGATAAGGCAGCCATCCGGAGTGAACGTCATCCTGCCATTTCTTCTCGCCAACCGGATATGGTCGTGCATGCCGGTGACAAATGGGGCGGACTGATCGGCGTGGTCGAAAAGGGACGGGGGAGAGTAATCGTCCTGAGCGATCCCTCACTCCTTTCCAACCTGAAGCTCAGGGAGGCTGATCATGCCCGCCTTGCGCTGGATTTACTCCTCAGCCATCTGGAAAAGGGGCGTTTTCTTGTGGATGAGTACCATCACGGCTATGGGAGAGCCACATCCGTGATCCGGCATGTTCTGAACTCAGGCACGCTGGGCCTTTTGTTCCAGGGAGGCATCATCCTGCTGCTCCTCTGGGCCGCAGCAGCAAGGCGATTCGGGCGTCCCCGGCCCCTTCCGAGCGGCAAGCCCCGTTCTTCGATCGAGTACGTGGAGGCCATGGCCAACCTCTTTCAACGGGTCAAGGCAAGCAGGCTTGCCCTGGAGACGGTCTCGCGCTGGATGGAGGAGGAGGCAAGAAGGCTCTTGATCGACAAGGATCGTACGCTTCAGGAGACGCTCAGGCGGGCCAAGGAAAGGTCTAGGATCGACGGAGTGACGGACCGCGATCTTTTGCTTCACGCAAGGAATCTGTACGGGGCTTTTGAAAGAGCAAGAAAGCAGGCGCCAGGAGGATAGCGAAATGGATGACGGTTTAAAGAAGCTTGTGGACCAGATGAGCTCAGAGATCTCCAAGGTGATCATCGGACAGAAGGAGGCGGTCGTTCATCTTCTTGTCGGCCTTCTGGCTCGCGGACACGTTCTGATCGAAGGCGTGCCCGGACTCGGCAAAACCCTTCTCGCCAAGACTCTGGCCTATGTTCTCAGGACGGAGTTTACAAGGATCCAGTTTACCCCTGACATGATGCCGTCGGACATCCTGGGCACCCACATCTATGATCTTCAAAGCCGCACCTTCCGGCTGAGGAAGGGGCCGGTGTTCACGGAAATCCTTCTGGCCGATGAAATCAACCGCACCCCACCGAAAACGCAGGCAGCCCTGCTTGAAGCCATGGAAGAAAGGCAAGTCAGTATCGATGGAAGGACCTTCCCGCTTTCCGAAAGCTTTATGGTGGTGGCCACCCAGAATCCCATCGAGCAGGAAGGCACCTATCCCTTGCCTGAAGCGCAGCTGGATCGGTTTCTGATGAAGATCATCCTGGGTTATCCGGAGCGTTCCGAAGAGCGGGAAATCTTCGGCCGCTATGGCAGGTCTTCGTACTCTCATTCCCTGGACGGCATGGGGCTCAAGCGGCTGCCGGACGGCGACTGGATCGTCAAGCTTCGGAAGCATGTGTCCCAGGTGAAGATGGAAGAAGGAATCGTGAGCTATGTGCAAACCATCGTGGAGCAGACGCGGAACTCTCCCCATATTTATCTGGGGGCAAGTCCCAGGGGCGGCATCTGTCTCCTGAAAACGAGCCAGTGTCTGGCGGCTTTGGACGGCCGAGCCTACATCACGCCGGATGATATCAAGAGGATGGCGCTGCCCGTGCTGAGGCATCGGCTGATCCTGAGACCCGAGGCTGAACTGGAAGGGCTCACCCCTGACATGGTCATTGCCAGGATCCTTGACAGCGTAACTGTGCCTCGATGATGAGCTGATAGGGATGCAAAAGAGCCGGCGAAAGAAACTGAAAACGATTATTCAGGGAGCTCCCATCCCCGCGTCAAGGGGTCTGTGGATCTTGGGTTTCGGGCTCCCCGCCTTCCTTTTGTGGCAATGGACGGGAATGCTTTTCCTTGATGCGGTGATCCTTCTTCTGTGGGCCGCCGACTTTACCATGGCCTTTCACAAAGGAGACATCCGGGCCCGTCGGAACTGCCCTCACCATTTGCTGCAAGGGGTGGCGCAGGACGTAGAGATCGTAGTGACCAACGAGGGGATGAAAAAGCGCCACATTCTCTTGCGCGACCAGCCTCCTGTTGCATGGCAGGCGCCTATTCTGAAAGGAGTGGTGCAGGGAAGATCGAGCCTGCGTTTCAGGTACCAGGTTACTCCGAATGAAAGAGGCGTGTTCATGTTCGACGGCCTTCATCTCAGGGTGCAAGGACCCGCCGGATTTGTTCTGCGGCCTTTGTCCCTTGAGAGCCGCGAGGAAATCAGCGTCTTCCCGCATTCCCAGTCCCTTCACTACCCGGATCTGGCCGCATACCGGCGGAGGGTTCGATCTCTGGGATACCGGCCCATGAGATGGCGAGCAGAGGGCCGCGAGTTCGAGGCGCTGCGGGAGTACGTTGAGGGCGACGAATTGAGAAAGATACACTGGAAAGCGTCGGCCAGGCTGGATCGGCCTATTGTGCAGGAATTTCAACCCGAGAGAAACCAGATCATCATGGTGTTTGTGGACACGGGACGCCTCATGGGAGCCGTCACGGAAGGAAAGAGTAAGCTGGACCATGCCCTGGAGGCCGCGGTGCAACTTGCCCAAACGGCTCTCTTGGGCGGAGACCAGGTGGGCTTTCTGGCTTTCGCGGATCGGGTGGTTTGTTTTGTTCCGCCAAGGAAGACCAAGTTGCAGCTCCGGACGATTCTTAATGAGACGGTGTCTCTCAAGTCCCTGATGATCGAATCCAATTACGAAGAGGCTTTCCTGTGGTTCCGCTCCAGGGTCCGGCGGCGAAGCCTGGTCGTGCTTTTCACGGACCTCCTGGATGAAATCGCCTCGGAAAATCTGGTGGAAGCAGTGGGATTAGCCCGGCCCCGGCATCTGCCCTTGTGTATCGCCATCAGGGAAGGGTGGTGGGATGAGTTTTTGGCTCGTCATCCGTTGCGGGTCCAGGAAGTGTATGAGAAATCAGTGCTCCAGGAATTTCTTCGTCAAAGGAGAAAGGCCATGGGTCGGCTTTATCAGAAAGGGGCACTGGCCCTGGACCTGCCGCCGGCAAGTCTTTCCGCGGAAACCATCGGACATTATATGCAAGTCAAACGAAAGGGATTGTTGTGATTCGTCGAGACGGAATTCTGGCCGGCAAAAGGAGGTAAGCCAGCAGCGAAAAGAGAAGAAGACCTGCCAGCGCGAATTTCACGCCTGCCGGAAGAAGAGAGGGCGAAAAAAAACCTTCCACAATCCCCGCGGCTACGAGCAGCGGAACGCACCCCAGGACAAGACAGCCGGCCTGACGCGCCCTTTTCATGAGCGCCTGTTTTCTGGGCAGGTCGCCGGGCGCAAGGAGCGCCGTGGCGAGGAGGAAACCCGCCCCGCCCGCGATGAACACGGCACTCAGTTCGATGACGCCGTGGGGGAGCACGAAGGACCAGAAGGGTATATCCAGGCCGTGGGCGTGGCACAATCCTGCGAGGGCCCCCAGCATGATGCCGTTAAAGACCATCAGGTACAGAGTCCCGAGACCCAGAGTCATGCCGAAAGCAAAGGCCAGGAAGCTCACGGAAATATTGTTGGTCATGATCGTGCTGGAGGCGAGGGGACGAACGGCAAGGATGGAGTCGAACCATACCTTCCCCTCTTCCACCTTCTGGATAAGCTGAGGCGGAACAACAAGGGGGACAAAGGCGCTGTCCAGGAGAGTGGCTCCGAGACCGTAGAGAAAGCCGAGGAAGAAGATCAAAAAAGCAAACAGGGTCCAAGGGGCGGTTTCCCGGAAAGTGGAGGGGAAAGTGGAACTCAGGAATTTCCTGAAAGAAATCCATCCGGGCGGAGGACTTCTGTACACCTGGCTGTAACCCCGTGCAACGAGTTGATTCAGGTATTTTTCCATCTCGCCGGGAAGCTCGGCCGGTCCCCGCACGCCTTGAAGCCGGGCCAGGTCAGCGGTGGCCTCGCGGTAGAGCCGACCCAAATCCAAAAGGTCCGAAGCGGAAAGTTCTCTCACCCGACCGCGTTCCAACGCCAGGATGATCGTCTCCAGACGTTTCCACCTGGGGCTTCGGGACTGAAGGAACTTCTGGATTGATTGGACCATGTCGGGTATAATACCAAACCGGCGCCCGTATGGAAACACTCAAAGAAACACTCACCATTCAGACTCCCGAATCCGTCGGGTTCCAGTACGTACTGGCCGGAGTGGGGTCTCGTGCCGCAGCCTTCCTGCTGGATACAGCCATCCGCTTCGTTATCATCCTTTCCATTTTTATCTTCGTCACCTTGCTCGGGGCTTTGTTGCCCGGCTTGGATTTCGTCGGGTTTACATCCTGGATATCCAAGAGCTGGCTGATAGCCCTTGGGGTCCTTGCTTACGGGCTGGTGGACTTGGGCTACTTTCTATTCTTTGAAGCAATATGGAGCGGTCAGACTCCGGGCAAGCGACATCAGCGACTGCGCGTCATCCGAAGCAACGGACAGCCCATCAGTTGGCTTGAATCGGGGATTCGAAACATCCTGAGGGCCGTTGATCTGCTGGCCGGATTCTATCCCCTTGGTCTGATAGTGGTCTTCCTGAGTCGCAATAATCAGAGAATCGGGGACTACGCCGCAGGGACGGTGGTCGTCGTGGAGGAGAAGACTCCATCCTTCCATGATGATGGTAGCCCGTCGCGAAGCTTGAACAGGCTGACCTATCCCGAGATCGAGACCTGCATCAGCACGGTGGATCGGTCTCAGTATGGAATACTGAAGTCCTTTCTTCAGAGGCGTAAGGGAATGGATAAAAAGCACAGGCATGAACTGGCGCGAATGTTGGCCCTTCAGCTCCTTTCGAAATGGGGAATGCCTGCCAGACTGAAGATCTCCCATGAAGCCTTCTTGGAGGAGGTTGTGACTCTGTATGAGCAGCGGAAAAGAGCGATCTGAAGTAGCGTTGACGATGTGAACGAAACTCAAAGGAAGCGATGAGAAAGGGGAGCGCCTATGGTGGATAATGACGAAAGCACGGGGATCGTGATTCGCCTGGTGGGGCTTCAGCCTGGGGCATCGGAGGAGAGGCTGGCCCTTGCCCTTCAGCGCATCTACAAGGGCAAGAGGGTTGAAGAACTTCGCCGGGCACTCATGGGGCTCCCTTTGACCCTCACCCGAAAGGCCACGGAAGCCCAGGCGGCGAAGATCAAGCCCTTTCTGGAATCTCAAGGCGCTATCGTCAAAATTTCGGCCGCAGGTTCGGCCGGTACGCGGAAACCGACGCCCGTCTCTTCTTTGGCTCCTTCCGCATCAGAGCAGGAGGCAGCTCAAAGACAGGCTTCCTACGCCGGCGAGGAGCGCCGATCCAAGCCTCGCGTTTCTCCGGGGATTGAGCTCTATCCCATGGGGATAGGAGAGATCCTGGATCGTTCTTTCCGAATCCTTCAGCAACATTTCTGGCTTCTCTTCTTAATCATCCTTATTCCCCAGGCCGTCTATTTCATCGTGGGTGAAGGCCTGCAGCTTGCCTTTTACGGGGGAGCCGCCATGTCGTATCCGGCGGCCATGGGCGTGGGCTTCGGGGTTGTGGCTCTTTTCTCCGGTATCGTCTTCCTGATCACACAGTTTTGGGCCCAGGGAGCTCTCATCAACGCGGTCTCTGAAACCTATCTGGGGCACAGCACCACGGTGGCGGCATCCTATGGAGCCATGCGGAGCCGTTTGGGCCGCCTCATCGGAACCCTGGTTCTCATGGGGATCCTGATTGCTGTAGTGGTGGGGATAGTGTTCCTCATCTCCTTTGCCGGCGCCATGATCTCCGGAGTCTTGACTGCGCTCCTGAGCCTTCTTGCCGTCGTGTTAGGTCTTCACCTGTTCATGAACTGGCTCATGGCTGACAAGGTAGTGGTCCTGGAGGGCGAAGCCTGGATGAGTGCTCTGCGCCGCAGCAAGGAGTTGATGACCGCACGGACGGAAGAGGGGTACTGGAAGAGCACCAAAATGAAAGCTTCTTTGATCCTGCTGATGGGATTTCTTATCGGGATCGGAATCCACCTTCTGTTTCAGCTCCCCGGAGCGGTGCTCGGCTTTCTGGCCCGGGGGAACGTCCTGGTGATTACCTTTCTGCAGATCCTCAACATTGCAGCCACCTCGCTGGTGACGGTCTATACGGCAACAGCGATGATTCTTTTTTACTATGACATCCGGGTCCGGAAAGAAGGGTTTGACTTGAAGATGATGGCAGAAAAGTTATAGATTTGTAGATTAGAGCCTTAAGCCGCAACTTCTTCGCAAGCTGAGGAGAAGTTCTAAGGCCCGATGGGGGGTGGTCTCTTCAGAGCCGCAACCATTTCCACCGGGGCGTGAACCGGCGCCGAAAACTCAATGGGTTATGGTGACAGCCCCACAGAATCACGTCTCCGGTTGGCTCGGTGGGATGCGCCTACTCAGAAAAAGACTTAAGAACCCTGGGGCGGTTAAAGGAGACAAGTCCATTTCTGGTTGCGGACTCGTCAGAGACTACCCCCCACCGGGCCTGCACAGGGTTTGGTTGCGGCCAAAGGCCTGCATTGGGATAGAGGAACGATAGGCTATGAACAATCCACAAACAGCAACAAGCGACCAGCAGTCGGCGAACCATCGTTACATCCTCGCCATTGCTCAAGAGCTGAATGTCAGGCCGGAGCAGGTTGCCGCAACGGCGAGACTTTTTTCAGAGGAAGCGACCATCCCGTTTATCGCGAGGTATCGAAAAGAGGCGACAGGATCGCTGGATGAAGTCGCCATCACGAACATCCGCGATCGTCTCGCGCAGATGGAGGAGTTGGATAAACGTCGTCAGAGCATTCTCAAGTCTCTTGAAGAAAGAAACCTCCTCACCGACGAGCTCAAAGCGGGCATTCAGGCCGCAGAGACGATGGCCGTCCTGGAGGACATCTATCTCCCTTATCGACCGAAGCGCAGAACCCGTGCCACCATCGCCAGAGAAAAGGGGCTTGAACCGCTTGCCAGGTTGATTTTCGAACAGGCCGGTCAAACAGATCCCCTGAAGGAAGCGGTCTCTTTCGCCGACCCCGAAAAGGGCGTTGAATCCGCCGAGGATGCCATTGCAGGAGCCAAGGATATTATTGCTGAATGGGTAAGCGAAGACCAGACGGCGCGGGCAAAGATGAGGGTCCTTTATCTCGAAAAGGGTGTTTGTTCAGCCAGTGTGATCCCGGGCAAGGAAGCGGAAGGAGCCAAGTTTCGGGATTATTTTGCGTGGGAAGAACCTGTGGCCCGCGTTCCATCCCACAGAATGCTGGCTGTTCGCCGGGGAGAAAAAGAAGGATTTATCGCTCTTGGCATAGGGCCTTCTGAAGAGGAGGCGCTTTCCATCCTGGAAAACCTTTTCCTCAAAGGAGACGGGGCCGCATCCCGGCTGGTGAAGGAGGCGGTCGAGGACAGCTACAAACGCCTCCTTTCTCCTTCCATGGAAACGGAGACGCGGACAACGGCCAAAGAGCGTGCCGACGGGGAGGCGATCAAGGTCTTTGCCGATAACCTCCGGGAGCTTCTCCTTGCCCCTCCCCTGGGGCAGAAAAGCGTGGTTGCCGTTGACCCGGGAATCCGCACAGGATGCAAGGTGGCTTGTCTGGATCAACAGGGAAAACTCCTCCGCACCGGGACCATCTATCCTTTTGACTCGGAAAAGCGTCGTTCGGAAGCCGCAGAGACTTTCCTTGCTCTATGTAATGCCTGCCAACCGGAAGCCGTGGCCGTAGGCAACGGAACAGCTGGCAGGGAAACCGAGGCTTTTGTCAAAGCGCTCCCCATGGAGAAAAAAATTCCTGTGGTGATGGTCAACGAGAGCGGAGCCTCCGTCTACTCAGCCTCGGACGTGGCGAGAAAAGAATTTCCTGACCTGGACCTCACTTTTAGAGGCGCCGTGTCCATCGGCAGGAGGCTGATGGACCCCCTGGCTGAGTTGGTGAAGATAGACCCCAAGTCCATCGGCGTGGGCCAGTATCAGCATGACGTGAACCAGCAGGCCCTGAGGAAGAGCCTTGACGACGTGGTTGTGAGCTGCGTGAATGCCGTCGGTGTGGAAGTGAACACTGCCAGCGAGCAGCTTCTGACTTATGTCTCCGGACTCGGGCCGAACCTGGCGAAGAACATCATTGCCTTCCGGAATGAAAAAGGTCCCTTTCCTTCTCGTGAAGCGCTCAAAGGAGTTCCTCGCCTGGGACCGAAAGCTTTTGAGCAGGCCGCAGGCTTCCTGCGGATCAGAAACGGCGTGAACCCCCTGGATGGGAGTGCGGTTCATCCGGAAGCCTATCCCGTCGTAGAGTCCATGGCGGCTGATCTCGGGTGCACGGTGGCGGACCTGATCAAAGAGGCCGCGCTGAGAGAGAAAATAGACCCTGGCCGGTACGTGACGGATCAGGTCGGGATTCCCACCCTGAACGACATCCTCGCCGAGCTGGCCAAGCCGGGTCGGGACCCTCGGGAACATTTTGAGGGCGTGGAATTCGCGGAAGAAATAAAGGCGATTTCAGACCTTCAACCCGGCATGAAGCTGCCGGGGGTGGTCACGAATGTGACTGCTTTCGGCGCATTCGTGGACGTCGGTGTCCATCAGGACGGCCTGGTCCATGTCAGCGAGCTTTCTGACGTATACGTCAAGGACCCTCACGCGGTGGTCAAGGTCAATCAGCGAGTCACGGTTCGGGTGTTGAATGTGGATCTTGACAGGAACCGTATTTCTCTCACCATGAAAGGGCAAGGAAGCCGGCCTGCAACGAAAGCGCCCGGGAAGCCAGAAAAGGTCAGGACGGAAAGACGGCAGGAGAAGCCGAAGCCCCTGCCCTTCAACAATCCCTTTGCTAAGGCTTTTAAGGGTAAAAGGCCTTAAACGCAAGCCCTTGACCATGACCACTGAGTGAAGATCATGGTTCTCTTTCTTGAGTGACTGCTGGAAAGGCGCCGCAGAAAAGACCAGCCTGGGAGCCTCGGAACGGGAGAAAAGGGAATCATGATCCTTACCATAATTACATCCAGCCAAAATGATAAACAGCCCCAATTTTGCAGTTGCATTGTGGCTACAATATAGTTACGCTCTAAAGAAATGAACTGGGAAGGATGATGATCGATTCCAGCAAAGGAGATTGTCTATGTCCGGCACCATGAAAGGCTCTGTGCTGGTGGTAGGGGGCGGCATAGCAGGCATGCAGTCCGCCCTGGACCTGGCGAATTCCGGGTACTATGTTTACCTGCTCGAAAAGGGTCCCTCGATCGGAGGGATGATGGCACAGTTGGACAAGACCTTCCCCACCAACGACTGCGCCATGTGAATCATCTCCCCTAAACTGGTCGAGGTCGGCCGGCATCTGAACATCGAACTCCTTACCCTGTCCGAACTTATTGGCCTCGACGGCGAGCCGGGGAATTTTTCGGCGGAAGTCCTCAGCCGTCCCCGCTATGTGGATATGGAAAAGTGTATCGCCTGCGGGACCTGCGCAGAAAAATGCCCGAAAAAAGTGGATGACGCCTTCAACCGGAATCTGATCAAGCGCAAGGCCGCCTACGTCGAATACGCCCAGGCGGTGCCGCTCAAATACGTTATCGACAAGGATCATTGCATCTATTTTGAGAAGGGTAAGTGTCGGGCCTGCGAAAAATTTTGCCCTACCAAGGCCATCAACTTCGAAGATAAAGAAAAGAAGCTGAATCTGAATGTGGGCGCCGTCATCCTGGCCCCCGGCTTTAAACCCTTTGATCCGAGCCTCTATCTGACCTACAAATATGTCCGGTATCCCAATGTGGTCACCAGCATGGAGTTCGAGCGCATCCTGAGCGCCACGGGGCCGTACCAGGGACATCTCCAGAGGCCTTCCGACCACAAGAGCCCCAGGAAGATCGCGTGGCTCCAGTGCATAGGTTCCCGGGATATCCACCATTGCGATCACAGCTACTGTTCATCCGTGTGCTGCATGTATGCCATCAAGGAGGCCGTTATTGCAAAGGAGCATGGCGGAAGCGACCTGGATTGTGCCGTCTTCTACATGGACATGCGAACCCATGGCAAGGACTTTGAAAGATACTATGATGCTGCGCGCCAAAAACACGGTGTGCGCTTCATTCGATCCAGGATCCCCACCATTGAGACCGTCCATGAAAGCGACGACCTGCTGATTCCCTATGTCAACGAGAACGGGGAGGTCGTGGAGGAGCGCTTCGACATGGTGGTCCTTTCAGCCGGGTTGGAAATATCCCACGACGTCCTGGAACTGGCAGCCAAACTCGGGATCGACCTGACAGAAGGGCACTTCTGCAAAACGGACTCTTTCAGTCCTGTGAGAACATCCAGGGAGGGCATCTTTGCGTGCGGGGCATTCCAGGGGCCGAAGGACATTCCGCAGTCCGTCATCGAAGCGAGTTCCGCGGCCGCGGAGGCGGGTGCGCTTCTTAGCGAAGCAAGGAACACGGTGACGAAGCGGAAGGAAGTGCCTTCAGAAAAGAATCGGGAAAACGCGAGACCCAGGATCGGAGTTTTCGTGTGCCACTGCGGCATCAACATCGGGGGAATCATCGATGTCCGAGCCGTGCGGGATTACGCGGCGGCGCTACCCTTCGTAGAATTTGCCACTGACAACCTTTTCACCTGTTCCACGGACACGCAGGACATGATCGCCCGACTGATCAGGGACAAGGATCTGAACCGTATCGTGGTGGCCGCCTGCACGCCGAAGACCCATGAACCGTTGTTCCAGGAAACCATGGTCAACGCGGGGCTCAACAAATATCTCTTCGAGATGACCAACATCCGAAACCAGGACTCGTGGGTTCACAAGGATGATCCCGGCAAGGCCACGGAGAAAGCCATGGACCTGGTACGCATGGCCGTAGCCAAGGTGGCCCTCATGACCCCTCTTAAGGAAGCGGAGGTGGAGATCAACCAGAGGGCACTTGTGGTAGGCGGCGGCATATCCGGAATGGTCGCGGCCAGGACCCTTTCAGGACAGGGCTACCGGGTGACGGTGGTGGAAAGGACGAATGCTTTGGGGGGCCAGGCGCAGAGCCTGTTCAGGACGTGGAAAGGGGAAGACGTTCGCAATAGGCTGGCTGAGCTGATCCGGTCGGTTGAGCAGGATTCGAATATCGCCGTCTCCCTCGGCACGGTGCTTTCCCGTGTGGAAGGGTTTGTGGGGAATTTCAAATCCACTCTCGCGTCCGATGCCGGGGAGCAGGTTGTCGAACACGGGGTAGCCGTCCTTGCAACGGGCGCGCAGGAGCACAAACCCGAGGAATACCTGTACGGCAAGGACCCCAGGGTCGTGACCCACTTGGACCTGGACCGCAGGTTCCTGGACCGGGACCCGTCGCTGAAAGAAATCAAGACAGCGGTTTTCATCCAGTGCGTGGGTTCGCGTGAACCTCACCGGCCTTACTGCTCCAGGGTTTGCTGCACCCACTCCATCGAGAGCGCCCTCCAGCTGAAAGAGCTTAACCCGGACATGAATGTCTACATCCTTTACAGGGACATTCGTACCTATGGGGAAAGAGAATACCTTTACCGGAAAGCGCGGCTGGAAGGGATTCTGTTCATCCAGTTCTCAAGGGATCAGAAGCCCACCGTTGGGTCGGCGTCCGACGGGCTCGTCATCGAAGTGATGGATCAGAACCTGGGCCAGACAGTGGAGATGAAGGCGGATATCCTGGCCCTGGCCGGTGCGATTGTTCCTTATCAAGACCCGTCTCTCGCTCAGTTATTCAAAGTCCCTGTGAATGAGGACGGATTTTTCGTGGAGGCTCATGCCAAGCTCGGACCCTCGGAGTTTGCCACCGACGGTGTTTTCCTCTGCGGCATGGCGCATTATCCGAAGCCGATCGACGAATCGGTGGCGCAGGCCCAGGCTGCTTCTTCGCGCGCGGTAACACTGCTTGCCAGGGAGAAACTGATGGTGAGCGGCACCGTTGCGTACAGCAACCCGGTGGTGTGCAGCAGTTGCGGCGTCTGTGTGGAGGTTTGCCCTTACTCGGCGCCTTCCTTCATCGTGAAAGGGCCTTTTGCGGGCAAGGCGGAAGTCAATCCGGTGCTCTGCAAGGGGTGCGGGCTCTGTGTCGCGTCTTGCCGGTCAGGGGCGCTGAACCTGAGGGGATTTGAGGAAGGCCAGATTATGGCCATGATTGACGAGATGTGAGGTTTACCATGGCTGACATCGATCTAAGTAAATCCGATCCCAAGTTCAGGAAGGAACTGGCGTCCAGGCCGGGCGGTGAAAAGGTCATGGCGTGCTTCACGTGCCGCACCTGCACAGCCAGTTGTCCTGTGAGCGCCGTCAACAATCGATTCAGTCCGTACCGGATCATACGGATGGCTCTGTATGGACTAAAGGATGAAGTCCTCCGGAGCGAGTTCATCTGGCTGTGCTCCAGTTGTTACGCCTGCCAGGAGAGATGCCCGCAAAGCGTGAGTATCACCGACTTCATGACTCTCCTCAAGAACATGGCGGTCGAAGAAGGGCATGCGCCGGCCGGCATCAGGGCTCAGAGGGATCTCATCAAGGGTCAGGGCCGGATATACGCCATAGATGAATTCGACAACAAGAAGAGAAACAAGATCGATCTGCCCTCGCTTCCCATGACCTGTGAAGTGGTGAGAGTTTTATTCCCTGAAAGTTGAGGTGCTCCATGAAATATGCCCTTTTTCTCGGGTGTACGATCCCGGCGCGCTCCAGGCAGTACGAACTGTCGGCGAGAAAGGTAGCGCAGAAGCTGGGGATTGAACTCGTGGACATCGAAGATTTCATCTGTTGCGGTTTTCCCGTCAAGAGTTCGGACATCAAGTCAGCCATGGTTCTGGGGGCCTACAACATCGCCCTGGCGGAAAAGCAGGGCCTGGGCCTCTGCGCCCTCTGCAGTTCCTGCACGTCAGCCCTGACAGAAGTGGCGCACCATCTGGCGCACGATGAAAAGGCAAAAGCAGAAGTGAATGAAAGTCTTTCCCGAGTAAACCTCAAGTATGAAAAGGGGACGAGGGTCCGGCACTTTGCCCGTGTGCTCTATGAAGAGGTAGGGATGAATGAACTGAAAAAGCACTTCACAAAGAGCCTCGATGGTCTGCGCGTTGCCAGCCATTACGGATGCCATTATCTCAAACCCTCCGAGATCTACGAAGACTTCGACCAGGTGGAAGATCCGCACACTCTTGACGAAATGGTGGCTCTCACGGGCGCAACCGTGGTTGATTATGTGAACAAGAAAAGATGCTGCGGCGGTCCTCTCCTGGCTGTGGATGAAAAGACGTCCCTCGCTGTGGCCAAGGAAAAACTGGACGACATCAAGGAAGCCGGCGCCGACGCCATCAACCTCGTCTGCCCCTTTTGCTCGGTCATGTACGACAGCAACCAGAAAGGCATCGAAACGGCCTTCAATGCTTCCTTTAACATTCCCGTCCTCTACCTCACCCAGATCCTGGGCCTCGCCATGGGGCTCGACCGAAAGGAACTGGGCCTCAACATGAACGTCGTCAAAACAAAGGATCTTTTGTTGAAATTCTTCGGCGACGAGTGATTCCTTTCGAGCTGGAAGGAATGATCGCGTCGATGGTCGCCTAGCCCTCAGCTCAACGGAGAAAGGTTCCAGCCTGACCCTAGGACGTATTTGGAGGTTTTGACGCTGGCGAGAAAGTGTGTAGGGTTAGCGAAATCAGGCACAGAACTGAAGTGTTGGGGTAATGACGGAGACCATTAGGTATCCAGCAGCATTCACTATTTCCTAATACTGTTAGCCTTCTTCGCACCACCTGACACCATAGCCGAACTCACAAGTTTTGGCCTACTGCTGGTCTTGTTTGCGATCGTCGTTTCCCTCTTGAAGGGCTTTTCTCGGGGACCTCCAGCATCCTTTCTTTCAACCGCATGAGCTCATCTTTGTATATCTCTTCAGGAAAGAACTTATAGAAAGAGTTGGAACGTATCTGATTCTTCTTAAGAAGCGCATGCTCAGTGGGGCTGCCTTTTGCGATACTTTGCAGGTGAGACTCCATATCTTGAAGCTGTACCTCCATGACAAAATCACGGGGTGTGTTTGTAAAATATTGCAGGCGAAACTTCAGCTCTTTCTGAGCAGCCTCATTGTCCTTTGTTATATCCAACAACCTCTCGACGTCCTCCAAGCTTGGATGAGGAAGCGTTATATCATAGATTGCTTTCCAGACAAAGTAGTCTTCGGACGAATACTTTGCGAGGATTCTTCTTCCGAACTTGTGATAGGTGTTTTTCTCCTGTTTTCTGGTTGAGGTGCCACCCAGAAAAGATTCAAGATCATGAATGATGTTTGTGATGTCGCGTTCGGATTCCAACACTATTTTAACGGCTATCACGTCGCGCACTTGGCTGGGGAATTCCAAATTCTTTCGGAACATTTTCTCTGTAAACGATGTATATGATCTCTGGCCATTGACTTTGAATTTGTTTCGAATCTCCATGTGCAGAACTCGGTTGCCATTAAATGTGAAGAATGGACAACATTCAAAAGTTTGCATTCCATTCGTATCAAGCGCAAGCCTTGATCTCTCTCGCATATCAGCGTCGCAACATGCGTTAGCGGTTGTGGCGTCCGAACAGAATTGAACCTTTTTCTGGTTGTTGAGCCAAAAAAAATAGACCAGTTTATTGCCCTCTGCGTGGACCAGTCTTTTCCTCAAGGCTTTCCACACCTCCCTCATTCTCTCGTCCAATTCGTCCAACAGCACGCTACGCCGTATTCTCGCCATAAGCACAATCAATCCGAGTTTTCGAAGGAGCTCAAATCTTACCCTTTTATTATTGCTCTGCTTGTAGAGGGCGAGCATGCGGTAAAAGTCATGGCAGTCTCTGGCAACCTTAAGTTCGCTGAAAACACTCCCAAGTGGAGGCGCAAAACCTGCGATAGATAGGATGTCGGAAATAATCACAGATGCCTGGCTTGAGTAGTCTTCGAACAAGATCATGTTCTCAGCATAGGTCTTGGGATGGGTGATGTCATTGAATTTGATGTTAATGTAGGAATTCAGCTGCTGTTTTAAGACACTCGTTGGCTCTGT
This sequence comes from uncultured delta proteobacterium, assembly GCA_963740905.1. Taxonomy (GTDB): domain Bacteria; phylum Desulfobacterota; class DSM-4660; order Desulfatiglandales; family HGW-15; genus JAFGDM01. The sequence continues at coordinate 204,584 of CAVUFY010000011.1, read as the reverse complement.
GTTCCTGACTATTCTAAGGAAGGTTATCCCGTCGTTAGGATTCTCTATCGCCTTCGGGTCTAGATGGGCGTAACGCTCCCTGAATATAGAAGAATCCTCTGGCACAGACTTATAGAGAGACTCCAGGGTCAAAATCACCCCAATATCTTCCGGTTTGAGCAGAGGGTTTTTCTTAAGGAGCACTTTGATGTGATGGTGATGATCTTCGTCGCTCATTGATGTGGCCTAATGCAACGATGCCGGGTGATAAGAACTCGGCCAGAGTATGTCAAGGTAAATGAAATTTCATTTTCAAGCAACTTGTCGAAATCATAGGATTTGGCGGGCCTCCGAACCTAGTGTTTAATAGCAAGAATCGTTCGTCTTGTCAGGGTTACTGTAAACACAGGATGCTGTATTATAGGTTGCTCTGCATCAAAGCGTGGACCTCATGGATGTCACGGTGATACCTTGAGGCACTTTGGGATTGATATATGGAAGGTTATTCCTTTCTCCATGAGGCCCTATCGTGGATATTTAATCTGATGATGCGGCAAAGTCAAGGGCGTGAACACAGTATTCGAGAAACAAAAGAGATGTATCTCAGCGCATCGGACGCTACGAGAAAAGGCTCTGAAAACCTTTCTCGTTCTCACCAGACTTTGACGAAGACGACCAACAGAGTAAAGGGTGAATCACGCGTTGTCAGAAGCACTCAGCAACAAGGCCTTGCATTCATTGATCTATTCGTCCCGACACCTACGAGCACCTCATCGGCAAGTTCTGACTCTTCGGGTGGCGCCAATTTAGGGGTAAGGCGCTATCTTTCTTATCAGACCTTCAGTTGAAGTCAACTCAGGACCTATTTACCCGGATCAATCCGGATTACCCTCACTGGAATCCTGCATCATTTTTGGGTATTCCCCTTGCATTTCGGAAAAGGACGGACGGGACTTTCGTAAGAGGACCGGGGATAGCCATTCCCGCATGATAACGCCCATCGGGGTGGGTTTCTACATCCAAGTAAAAAGTGCAGGTACTGCTCTTTACCCCCGGTTTCTAAGCTGGTTGAAAACTTGACATACCTCCAACTGATTTGGAATCGCCCTTGATTCCATGTATCGGCTGCGTAATACACACTTCTCTTGCCCTACGTGGCCTCCACTCTTAATTCCAGAATTCTGCAAGCAGACTTTCCATTGAGTAAAGCCGAAGAGTTCGTGGATCTCGTCTTCCGCGAGATGAGCGATGCCCTGGCTAATAGAGATCGGGTCGAGATCAGAGGCTTCGGAAGCTTCAAAGTGAGGGACTACGATGGATACGTGGGGCGGAATCCAAAAACCCTGGAGGCGGTGGAAGTCAAACCCAAGAAATTGCCGTTCTTCAAATTCGGAAGAGAGCTCAAGAAGCGGCTAAACTCTCAGGAGTCTTGAGGTATTTTCTAGGAAAGAAAGTAGTATTTGATCTAACGCGCCATGGCGCGCCCGATGCAGGTCGTGTCCGTCCGGAAATGGGACAAGATTCACTTACTTCGGAAAACTCCTGTCATAACTATGTCAGGAATTCGTCGGCAACAGCCTGAGAAATAGCCGGTCTCGATCCGGATTAAATCTTGCCAAAGATGATTATTCTGTTAGAATAATCCTACCCGGGAGAGCACAGGGCATGCTTGACAGCAGATCTCTGAATCCATTCACCCTCGGCATTATCTCCTGACGGCATCTCAATTTCCGCCAAGTACGATCAATCCACCGGCTTCCATTACCTGATAGAGGATATCTTCAACGCGGTTGCAAGGCATGTGCGTTCGAAGAAGACCAAATGCCTGATCGTTTTCGATGAGTTTCAAGAAATATCCGAACTGAAGGAAAGCAACCAAGGGATCTAGGCCACGCGGTGGATCGCGTTCATGAATGCGATCGGTCAGCATGGATAGGCGTCGTCTGAATTTGGACAGGAAAAATTACAATAAAAATTACTTGACATCACAAAGCCAATAACGGTACACAACTTCCACCTTCAAGCCTACAAAAATATTGACCAATAAGATCTGTTGTTGGAAATTCGGTTCTCAACGGAAATGCTGGTATAGGCTTTCACTGACTCCGGTAGTTCGACGTCCTTCTGCAGTTTATGGAGAACCTTTCGATTTGTTGCTAAGCACGGTTAAGTTTGCGCCGTCTGCAAGCTAACTCAGTGCAAGAGTATGTTCCCTTCATTATTTCTAATCATTGGTAAGCATAAAGGGTGAATAACTTGTCTAGAAAAGACTGAAAGGAGGACTAATATGCATAACAAGAACTATTTGAGGATTTCAGTGGTGGTTTGTATTGCGCTTATTTTTACTCTCCTATTCGGTGCATCAGAGTCAAACGCCGCAGATAAAGGCAAACCCATTGTCATCGGCGCTCCTGTTCCCAGGGCCAGCGCTTACGGGCAGAACGGTGAGCGTGGCATGCTTCTCGCAGCCGAGGAGATCAACTCTGCCGGCGGCGTCAAGGTGGGAAAGCAAATGCGCCCGCTTCAACTCGAAATCATCGACACCCGGGACGAAGAACCCGGTGTACCCACCAACGAAGTGCTCCTGGCCATCGAAAAGCTAATCCTTCAGAAAAAGGTGGACATAGTTGCAGGAGGTCCCGTCATGTCTGAGTGCGGGATGGCTGCCCTGGATCTTTACGCGAAGTACAAGGCCCTGGATGTGGTTTCCATCGGCTGCTACACGCCCGGCTGGGATAAAAAGGTGGGCTCGGATCTGGCCAAGTACAGGTTTTCCTTCAGGGAAAGCGGGAGCGTAAAATGGTACGTGAAAGAAGCTCTTGATCTTCTCCACAAAATCAAAGGAGACTTCGGCTTTAACAAAATGTTCATTTCCATCGACGACAGCGCCATGTGCCGGGCAGCCGCAAAGATTGTAGAAGACCTCGCCGTCAAGGACGGATGGGAAATCGCCGGCCAGGACAAGCATCCTATCGGTGCAACCGACTACTCGGCAGCTTTGAATGATTGCAAGAAATCCGGGGCCCAGGTGATGTTCATTTGGGCCTATGCGCCGGAAACGTCCATTCTCTTGAAACAGTGGGCGGACATGGAAGTCCCTGCGCTTCCCATAGGCTTCATCGGCGCCGCAGAAGATCCCGGTTTCTGGAAGGCCACGGACGGCAAAGGTGCGTATACCATCGTCACCCTGTCGGAAGCAGGGAATGTTCCAGGCAATGTCACACCTCTCGACATGAAATTCTACAACAACTTTCAGAAGAAATGGGGAGTCCCTCCCAGGAGTACCGGATGCGTGAGTGCTTACGAAGCCCTGTACGTCCTCAAGGACGCCATTGAGAGAACCGGGTCCCTGGACAAAGAAAAACTGATCAAAGCCCTCGAAACAACGAATCTCCCTGCGGTTCGAGGGACGATCCGCTTCGATCAGAACCACCAGATCATTTACGGCTATGATCCAAAGACCAGCGTCCTGGGCTGCTGGGTGCAGTGGCAGGACGGTCAGAGAGTGGCCATCTTCCCGGAAGCCGCAGCAACGGGAAACATCAAGATGCCGCCCTGGCTGAGAAAATAGCGTTGATGGAAATTCTCATTTACGGCACCGTCAATAGCATTATCTTCGCCCTGATCGCCCTGGGGTTCACTCTGGTCTACGGCGTTAGCCGGGTTCCCAATTTCGCTCACGGGTCCATCTATGTCCTGGTTGGTTTTCTGACCTGGAGCTTTGTGAACGACCTGCACTTGAATTATGCCTTGGCCGTCATACTTTCCCTCGCTATCGCCTCTATCATCGGTCTTCTGATTTACCGAATCGTTCTGATTCGCCTCCGGGGAATGGCGACATCCGAAATCATTGCTTCCTTTGCCGTCAGCCTGATCATCCTGGAAGGCTTGCGGATGCAGGGCATCGCCGGATTCAGAGGATTTATCGGGCCCTTCTATGTTCTGAAACCTTTTGTGGATGGGAAAATCGAACTTTTCGGTGTATTCGTCGATTATCAGCGCCTGATCATCATCGCCGCAGGGGTTGCTTTGGTGACCGCCCTGTCAGTGCTCACCCACCATACGAAAATCGGCCTTTCCCTCAGGGCCATCGCTCAGGACGAGCGTGCGGCCATGATGATCGGCGTCAATTCAGACAGAATGGCCATGATTGCCATGTCCATCGGTTCCGCGCTTGCAGGACTCGCGGCTGTCACAATCCTGCCCCTCGGAAATATCTCGGCTGAGGTAGGCTACAGAGTGCTCATTTATGCGCTGGCCGTCTGCATCATCGGTGGGCTCGGCAGTTGGGGTGGAGCGATCCTGGCCGCTTTCGTCATCGGTTTTGCCATGAAAATCAGCACCGCCTTCTTCGGAGCCTTGTGGGAGTCCGTCGTTCTCGTTGGCACGATCATCCTCATCCTTCTGTTCAAACCTTCAGGGTTACTTGGCAAACAAAAAGAGCTGGAAGAGAGAGTTTAGAGGTTAATGAGCAAAACAAGGCGCCGGAAAAGGCTGGACCGGAGCATCAAGGTGAGAAGCGAAGGCCTCTATGCGCTCTCATCGTGGGCTGAGATGGCCTATCTTCTTGCCCCCAGACTTCTGTTGATCATCGGCCTCCTCATCATCCCTGTTTTTATCGATATGTACTGGCAGAGAGTGCTCTGCTCTGCGGGTATTTATGCTCTTTTGGCTCTGGGGTTTGATTTCCTTGCCGAGTACGTAGGGCTCGTTTGTCTGGGCGGCGCCTTGTTCATCGGTACCGGAGGTTACATCGCAGGCCTTCTGAATCACCACTTTCACCTTTCGCCCTTTTTCACCATCCCCTGCGCTACCATTGCAGGCGCGGCTATCAGCACCCTGATCCTGATTCCCTGCCTCAGACTCCGGGGCATCTATTTCGCGATCATCAGTTTCATGTTCCCTCTCTTCGCCGTTTTCATCATCATCGCCCTCAACGTCTTTGGAGGAACAGAAGGCATCAGCGCCCTGGACTCCTTTCCCAGCATATGGATAGAGCTATATGTCATCCTCGCTGCAGTTGTCGTGTCTCTGTTCACCATCCGAAGGTTGGTGACCGAAGACATGGGCATTATCCTGCGCGCCGTCAAGGACAACGACCAGGCGGTTAGGGCCTCCGGAATCAACGTCGCCGCTTACAAGACCAGGGCTGTTTTCATCGCGGCCTTGCTGGGTTGTTTTGGCGGGGCTTATCTGAGCCACCTTTACGGATGGCTGGGGCTTTCCCTGTTCGCCATGGATTTTTCGATCCTACCCATTGCAGCGACTGTTATGGGCGGCATGGGCTCGCTGGTGGGGCCTGTGCTTGGAGCTTTTATCCTGACCCCCATGTCAGAGGCTCTCAGAGGATTCGGCCAGCTCAGGGTGGTTCTCTATTGTCTCATCCTTATCGCGTTCATGGTGTACAAGCCGGAAGGCATCATGAACCTCCTGGACAGGAAATACCACCAGTTCGAGAAGTGGGAAGAAGTGTGAACATGGCTGAGGATTCCGTCCTTCGAGTTACAAAACTCTCCAAATCCTTCGGCGGCGTTCAGGCTATCATGAACGTCAGCTTTGAATTGGCCAAAGGTCAGATTCTTGGCATCATCGGCCCAAATGGTTCAGGGAAAACGACGCTTGTCAACCTGATCACCGGCTTTGTGAAGCCCGACAAGGGTGAAGTGCTGTTCAAAGGAAAAGACATTACCGGTTTTCCCCCTCACAAAATCGCCAACCTCGGGCTTGCCAGGACTTTCCAGGTCATGAGGCCGTACCACAGCCTCTCAGCCTTCAAGAATCTGATAGTACCGCTCAATTCCCCTCGCGTCAGGGGGAGTGCGGCAGGAAAGCTGGGGGATATGGATTCGGTGGCCATCGACATTCTGGAGGAGGTGGGCTTTGAACGGGATGCCCGCGTTCCCTACAAAGTCGCGGGCTCTCTTCCCCTCGGCTACCTGAAGCGTCTCGAACTCGGCCGATGCATCGCATTGCGACCCGAAGTGATCATCTGTGATGAGGTCTTCTCGGGGCTTAGCATGTCAGAAATCGCTTCTCTCATCCCGCTCCTCGAAAGGCTTCGTATGGACGGTATCACAATGATGATGATCGAGCACAGGTTGAGAGAGCTTTTCCGGCTCGCGGACAAAGTGGTGGTGTTGACCTTCGGGCAGAAAATCGCTGAAGGATTTCCCGGCGAAGTCATGAACAATCAGATGGTCAAGGAAGCTTATCTGGGAACGGAGACCAAGACATGACCATTCTCGAAATCAGGGATCTCATGGTCTTTTATGAGAATGCGATTGCCATCAACAACGTAAACCTGACCTGCGGAAAAGAAAAGGTCACCGGTGTTTTCGGAGCAAACAGTGCGGGCAAATCTACGCTCATGTACACCATTTCGGGCATTATCCTGGATGTGAAGAAAAAAGAGCGGATGAGAGGCGGAGAAAGGGTCACGGTCATAGGCGGCATTCTCTACGAAGGCCGGGATATCGCTGCCGTCGAACCGAGCGATAGAGCCAGAATGGGGATCATTCTCTGCCCTGAAAGGCGTAGGATCTTTCAGGAAAGCACGGTTCTGGAAAATTTGAAGATTGGCGGAATTCTGGCAACCAGGGAACAGGCCCGAAAAACAATGGACTATGTTTTCACGTTGTTCCCTCACTTGAAGAGTCTAAAGAGGAGAGAAGGAGGGTTCCTCAGCGGAGGAGAACAGCAGATGCTTGCCATTGGAAGAGCCCTGATGGCTCAGCCCAAGCTGCTGCTTCTGGATGAACCTCTCCTCGGGCTCAGCCCTCTGATGGAGGAAATTCTCGCCGGGGCGGTGAAAGACATCAATAAGCAGACAAAGATATCTCTGCTTATCGCCGAGCAGTATGCCCGACCCATTCTGCCTATCATTCACCACGGCTACGTGTTGGAAAACGGAGGCGCCGTCCTGGAGGGCACCTCTCAGGAGCTCATCGACAACCCTGACGTGAAGTCCGCCTACTTCGGGCTTTAGAGGCCCAGGCAGCATGGTTCCGGTAAAAGGGTTCAAAATGCAACACCGCGGTGACACTTTTCAAAATTTTGAACGGAATTCCAGTGAAAAAATATGATGAAACGGTCATTGCGGGGATTGAAAGAGCCTGCGAGAAATATCCCGACAGGACAGCCCTTATTTACCTGGGGCAAAGGTTTTCATACAGCAAGTTCATGGGGCTCATCCATCGATTCGCAACCGCCCTTTATGACCTTGGCGTAAAGGATAACGACAAGGTGATGCTGTATATCCCAAACTGCCCACAGTTTCTCATTGCCTATTTCGGGGCTCAGCAGATCGGGGCCATACCGGTTCCCGTCTCGCCTATCTACACCCCTCATGAAATTCGGTATTTGATCAAGGACTCTGAAGCTCAAACCGTTCTGTGCCAGGATACGAATTTCAGGTACATTAAAGAAGTTGCGCCTGATACTGATCTGAAACGAGTCATCGTGACCAACTATGTGGACCTTCTTCCCTTCTACAAGAGAGTTATGGGCGCCCTTTTCGACAAGGTGCCCAACGGAGTCATTGAAAAGGGTGACGGAATCCATTCCTTCAGGGATCTTCTGGCATATCCCGCCGCTCCGCCCAAGGTAGAGATCAATCCAAGAGAGCACCTGAGCTACATTCTCTACACCGGCGGCACCACAGGATTTCCCAAAGGCTGCATCGCGACCCACACGGGCATGGTTTCCTTCGTGAATGAAATCAGAAACGTCGGAGAAGGATTCATCCGGGAGGGCCAAGAGGTCTTTATCATGGTGAACCCGTTGTTTCACCAGATGGCTCAAGGAGTCATTATGGGCATGGTGCTAACCAAGGGAAATGCTGCAGTGCTCATGCCGATTCCCCTTGTGGATGCGATCCTAAAAGCGATCGAGAAGCACAAGGGAACCCTGTTCTTAGGTGCGCCGACGCTTTATCGAATGATTCTGGAGAATGACCGGCTCGATCTTTTTGATCTGAGTTCTCTCCGTTTCTGCTGGAGCGGAGGCGACGTCCTTCCTCTAGAGGTGTATCACCGCTGGAAAAAGAAATTCAATGTTCCCATCCATCAGGTCTATGGAGCAACGGAGGTCGGGTTCACCGCCATGAGCCCCCTGGACAAAGAACCGGTTCCCGGGAGCATAGGCCGTCCCCTCAGTTCCAGGGAAACACGAATCGTGGATTCACAAACGCTTGAACCCGTCCCAACGGGAACCCCAGGGGAGTTGCTCGTTACCTCGGAGTTCATTTCGAAAAGCTACTGGAACAACCCGGAAGAAACCGCAGCCTCGTACGCTGATATCGACGGCAAAACATGGTACCGCATGAAGGACTTCGTGCGGATGGATGAAAACGGCGAGCTCTTTTACGTAGACCGGAGTGCGGACATCATTAAGTACAAGGGGTACAGGGTGTCCTGCTCGGAGATCGAAGCCGTGCTCCAAGACCACCCAGCTGTGGTGGGCGCCTGCGTAGTGGGAGTCCCTGACTCTACAGTGGGGGAGAGGATCAAGGCGATAGTGGTGCTCAAGGAGGACGTGCGGGGAGTGAGCGGGTCTGAGTTGCTAAGATTCTGCAAGGAAAGACTCGCCGCTTACAAAGTGCCCCAGTATGTGGAGTTCAGGGATATGCTTCCCAAATCCAAAGTTGGGAAACTCCTCAGAAGAGAAATCAGGGACGGAGAGAGAATGAGGATTGCAAAAGGCAGGAGCACGGTGCGAGTCTAAGCTGAGCTATATTTTCCCCCTTAATCCCAACCCGGGTTTACTCAAAAAATAGGAAAAGGGCGGATTTTCATGGGAGCAAGTAGTTGAAAGCAAAGTGCCGAAACTACTCGAATGGACTTGGTGTTTTCGAAATCAAACCTGAAGCAGCACCGTTCTGAAGGATTCCACGCAGTTTATGAAAAGCTTCCGCCCATATCACGAGAACCATTGGGATTGAAATTCTCAGTTCTTCCGCCATCTCTTCTAAACTCGCCTCGTTCCCATCAGGAATCCCGAATAGTCTTCTTACCACTATTTCCTCCCGAGGGGTAAGAAGGCGCATGAGCTTTCTTATAAAGTCATTCATACTCTATTGCTCAGAATTTCAACGCCCTGTTTCAAAGGGCACGATGCTTCCTGAATGGTCGCTTCAATGATTCGTTAACTGGTCATTTCTTGAAGTCTTCAAAGAACTTTTCATCAATGTCATAAGTAGTGCGCGGGGTTAACCCCAGCTCAAGACGTTCAAACATCTCTACTAACAGATCGCCGTCAACAAGTTCAATCGGGGGCACGCCGTCGCGTCGTGCCTCTTTCTTGGCGTCAAGAGTGAAAGTGCCTGTCGTGATTATTATGCCCTTGTCCGCCCTGCCCATCATGGCCCCACGGAAATCACGTACCTGTGACGGGGTAACTGCACCTTGATAACGTTTGCACTGAAAGAGTACATTGAAGCTCACAAATGGATTAACCTGAAGAACACCAATACCGTCGATACCACCATCGCCGCTTTTACCTGTGACCCCAACCTGCTGGAACCCTGATTCCCGAAGCAGTCTCTGGCTTAACCGCTCAAAGCCTCCCGGTGGAAGCGACTTAATGAGGCTCAACAGTTTTCCTCGATGGCCTTGCGGCTCAATCTCGTGCCCAACCGCGTCATCTTCAAAAGGCTCTGCTGGGTCCTTAAGCTTTTTCTCATCTTTGAAGGCTTTCTGTGCTTGTTTGAAAGTCCCCAAGACGTCAAACGCTGCCAAATCAACAGACATACCTTTTTCTGTGAGGCTCCAAATACCGTGCTTCGAGGAGTCGAGGTAACCTGCCCTTACAAGGTAAAGACGTGCCCAGTTTACTTGATTTCTGACGCGTGATTGTCCGTTCTTAGTGGTGGCCTCTTGCTCCTTTTCTGATATGTTCATTATTTCGATGGTCTTGTCTATGATTTCCGCAGCGGTTCCAGAGCCACCCGATTCCTTTAAAACCTGAATAATCGGATTGAAAAAACGTATAAATTGGGGACCTTTTGCCTCTTTCATTTTTACATTTCCTTCACGACTGTCAGCGTTAATCCGTAAACAAAAAACCCCATCTCTCTCCATCAGAGAAATGGGGTCATGTCGTCGCTTCGGCGCATTGGCATCCTCTAAGCCAAAGGGTTTGCAAAATTGGATATTTCTGTTCGAGGATAGGAGAAAACAGGCCTGAAGTCAAGGCATTAATTGAACTGCATGAAGGTCATGCGATGGCGGATCACATCCACTTGCTGTTAAGCATTCCACCGAAATTCAGCGTATCGAACACGGTGGGATTCATAAAAGGCAAAAGCGCCATTAGGATACACCGGCAGCTGCGGGGTACAAAAAAGATGATGGGCTTGAGCTTCTGGGCGACCGGCTACTGCGTCAGCACAGTCGGCCTGGATGAGGAGACAATAAAGAAATATATCCGTGATCAAGAAGAAGCGGACAACTAGCCCCTTTAGGGGCTTTCCTTACGACAATGCCCCCTTCGAGGGGGCTTCATCATACCACGTCCTGTGGGCGTGGTTGGTGATTAGAGGAGGTCTGAGGGTTGCTATTCTCACCTGCCGGTGCTATGAGTGAGGCGGATCTCTGCATATCGGTTTAGCCGGATAGTTGACATAGGGCAGGGGAGATTTTGCGGAGTGGCAAGCGGGAGATCAAAAGATGGCCTGCCAAGACTGAGAGGTACGTACCCAAGAGAGAAATGGAATGGAATGGAAGAACGTCTTGAACCCGAAAAACCCGAGACTTCATCGGTAGAACCCCCAGGGAAAAAATCAACTCCTCCTGAAAGGGAAGGCTGGTTAAGTCGGCATAGCAAAGCAATCACTGCATGGACCGCAATAGGCTCTTTCATCACGACAGCGGTGTTAGCGGTATTTGCCTATTATTCCTTGTCAGAAGTGCGGAAGCAGCGAGAGCTTGCATTCAAGCAATTCGTTGTAGCTAACGCACCTTCTGTACAAACTTATGCAGCGGAAGGCTTTCGATTTGAAAAGGATTATGCCGTGATGATTTGGCGAGTTGTGAATAAGGGAGGTCCGGTTAATGACGTGGTTTATAAGAGCTTGGTCGTGTGTTGCAGTGACGACATGAAAGAAGTGTCTGACTCCAAAGTCATTCTTCGCAGTCCTCACGTCGATAGATTGAACAGAACTGAAGCCTCGTTAGTCAAGATTCTTGTAGTAAACGACGGCACTACAAAATGGCTGAAAGACCCTCTGGAAGGTAAAAAGGATCGCCTCTTTCTTTACATCCAAACAGAATACACGATCCCTCCTGAGCTTTCCATTGCTGGAAAAGAAAGAAGAGAACGGACATATCGTTTATGTGTTTGGGATCCCCGCAGGAATGGATTTGAAGATACTAAGCCCGAGTATGAAAAGCTTCTTCTTCGTCTGATCGAAGAACGAGGATATTTGAGAATGGATGATCGGGGGTAAAGGAAATTTTTCGCTCGGAGAGGTGATGGAAGGGTTTTGAGACTTCGATCGGCCTAAACTTTTCCTGTCATTTCGAACTTAAAAGATTTGACCCGTTGTGAAGACGAAGGATCTCGAAGCTCTACTGGAGAGTCGCCAGAAGCGGAGTTCCGAACCGGAAGAAAAGCATCCCTGATCTTATCCTGCCGGCCACCGTCAGGGTTCTTTTGCAAATTACACGATTCCTTCGGCATTGAAATTGACCTTTCTTGGTGGTAAAGACGTAAGAGAATTGCGAAGAATTGCTCCCCCCGAGAATTGTTGGAGGTTGACGAACGAAAGGTCCAAGAAGTGCGCAAGCATCGAATGGAACATATCCAGAAATTTGGAGCTGATCTTGATGGCATCTGCGCCGATCTATATTCTATTCAGATAGAGTCCGGGCATAAGGTTGTCCGTCTTCCTCCTGGGAAACATGCGAAATGCCCCATACCTGACGTTACCCAAGATATGAGGTGATGATATGAAGCAAAATGAATTTATTCAACAAATAAAGCAAGCAGTTCAGGAGATGGAGCCCGAGGCAGAGATCATTCTCTACGGATCTCGCCTCCGTGGGGATGCAACCTCGGAATCAGATTGGGACTTTCTTATACTTGTTAATGGATCTGTAAGTGATGATCGCACTGACCGGATTCGCCACAAGCTCTATGAAATAGAATGGGAATCTGGAGAAGTCATATCCTCGATAGTGCGGAGCCGTGAAGAGTGGAATAGCGACCTATATCAGGCTATGCCATTTCACCAGAGAGTTCAGCAAGAAGGTATCAGATTGTGACCGAATGGAGCAAGGATTTAGTCTTTTACCGTATGACCCGGGCAAACGAGACATTGGGAGACGCTCGCATACTTGCCAATGCTCGGCGATGGAATGCCTGCGTGAACCGTCTCTATTACGCATGCCTCTATGCGGTGTCGGCCCTTCTTGTACGTCATGGCTTTTCGTCGTCCAAGCACGCGGGCGTGCGCAGTCTCTTCAATAGGCTGACTGAAGATCGACTCTTGTGCCGGGGTATCACTTATTTGGGGAAAGGCACAATCCGCACCTTTTTTTGGTCAATAGGGTAGGCTTCTGTTGCTAATCAAAACCGAGGGATTGCGATGGATGGGATATCTTTTGCTGGTTTTCTCGATATCTGGTATGATTTCAAACTCGAATCGAGACCACCTCTCTGCATTAGGCTGCACGTACCTCCTCGACGATGCTTGTAGGGTCGTCATTGGATAAGGAACTGACAATTTCAATACAGGAGGAAAGATTATGGCCAAGATCAAGATCGACGGCAATCAAGTCTTTTTATACCCCATGCCGATGGTGCTGGTGGGCGCCGTTGTAGACGGCAAAGTAAATTTCATGGCGGCCGCATGGGTCTGCAGGGTCAATGCCAAACCGCCCATGTTCTCCATCGCATTGGGTCCCCATCACACGAACAAAGGAATTGAGGAGAACGGGGAGTTCAGCATCAATGTCCCCGATGTCTCAATGGTCGAAAAGACCGACTACTGCGGACTGGTCTCGGGCGGGAAGAACGACAAGTCCAGTCTCTTCGATGTCTTTTACGGGGAGCTTAGAAACGCGCCTGTGATCGCTGAATGCCCGGTCAGTATCGCATGCACTGTGTACACGAAGATAAAGCTCCCCTTTGATACACTTTATATTGGAGAGCCGAAGGAGGTTTTCACGGAAGAAAGATTCCTGACGGAGAAAAAATTGGATATTGAGAAGATTAGACCTTTCACGCTGACGATGCCCGACAATAATTATTGGTCCGTCGGCTCGCTTGTAGGCAAGGCGTGGAATATCGGCAAAGGCCTTAAAAAGTAAAAGTGGAGGAAATCCGTTTGGAATGATCTCATGTGCATGCCAAGGCAGAGGGTAGTGTTTTATCCGAAGCCTGCCCAGACTGCTGCGCTGCCGAAGTGCTCTGTCTCAGGGATGACAAACGCGTCTTTTGCCATCTGTGTGGTACTCAGCAGTACCGTTATGACCGATGCATACAGTGCGGCCGCCAAACTGTGATCCGCTTCTTTTCGCTTCGCATAAGGTTCTTGGCCTTTGCCATGCCCTACACCATGCTGAGAAAAGGGCACGTGGCCGTTGAAGTTTTGGTCCAAAACCTATCCAGAGGCAAGCAACTGATCGTCGAGACTCTTACCCATCTCGTCAGCGTTTCACTTTTTCTCATGCTGGTCTGGCAGGCTATTATTCTTGCAAGGGACATGAAAGCGACAGGTGAGGTCACACCGACCTTGCTGCTCCCCTTTTATCCTATCGTCTACTGCATTGCGGTTTCTTTTTTCTGCCTCTGCCTGGCTATCCTTGTCAATCTGCTGCACATATGGATGAATAGAGCATAAGAATGAGTCCCATACACATCGGCATCATCGGCATCGTCGTTCTCATCGCCATCCTGTTTTCCAAACTTCCGGTCGCCTTCTGCATGGCCCTGGTGGGTCTTTTGGGCTTTGGGTATCTCGTTTCGCCCGAGGCGGCGCGCAGCATCACCATGCAGGATTTTTATTCGGCATTCACTTCCTACAACATGACTGTTGTTCTGATGGGTGGGCTTTTTGCTGGCATCTTCACGCCGACCGAAGCAGGGGCCGTGGGGGCACTGGGAGGGGTGATCATTTCCCTTGTGAGCAGGCGGCTCAAATGGAAAGGATTCGTGGAGGCCCTGTACTCATCGACTCAAACCACCTGCATGGTTCTCACGATCGTGGCAGGCGCAACGGTCTTCGGCCATTTCCTGGCGATGTCGACCATTCCCAAAAACTTGTCCACGTGGGTCGTGGGTCTCCCTCTTCCCTCCTGGGGAATCATGCTCGTGATCATGTCTTTCTTTCTCATCGGTGGGTTCTTTATGGACGCGCTGGGAATGATCCTGCTGACCATTCCCATATTTTACCCCGTCACCGTCGCACTCGGCTATGACCCCATATGGTTCGGCGTGGTGATTGTCCTCGTCACCGAACTGGGCGTAATCACGCCGCCGGTCGGAATCAATGTCTATGTGGTCAGCGGCATCTCCAAGGTGCCCCTGAATGTCATCTTCAAGGGGGCCTTTCCATATGCAATGGCCTTGTGCGCGTATCTTGTGATCATGACTATTTTTCCGGAGATTGCCCTGTTTCTCCCGAATTTTATGACCTATTGATTTTATTTATAGAGGTGCTATCCCCGCTGCCCAAGGGTGGGGCCAGCTCAGAACTTACAAGAAAAAGGAGGATCCACACATGAGACGAGTATCCTGGAGCCATGCGTTGTCCGCAGTCGCAATCTTTGGATTGTTGTTTTGCACTTCCCATGTTTTCGGCCAGACTAAACCCATTGAGCTCTCCTATTGTCACCAGTATTCGCCGACTCACGCCGCCAGCGCCGACCTGGCTGCCTGGGCAAAGGAGATCGAGAAAAGGACGAACGGGAGGGTCAAAATTACCATGTACCCGGGCAATGCACTCGCTGACCCTGACAAAATTTATCAGAGTACTGTGAAGGGCATTTTGGGGATCGGCAGCTCGACGCTCGGCTATAACCGGGGCAGATTCCCGATCATGGAGGTCATCGATCTGCCGCTCGGTTACAAGAGCGCATTGGCGGCGACCAGACTAGCCAACGACGTCTACAACAAGTTCAAGCCCAAGGAACTCGACGACACGAAAATCATGTACTTTTTCTGTCACGGTCCGGGCTTCATTCACACCAAGAGACCGATCAACAAGCTGGAGGACATCAAGGGGATGAAGATCCGTTGTACCGGACTCAGTGCCAAAGTCGTAGCGGCCCTTGGAGGGACCCCGGTGGCGATGCCCATGCCTGAGACGTATGACGCAATCAGCAAAGGCATCGTGGAGGGCACCGTCGCACCCATGGAAGCACTCAAAGGATGGAGGCTCGCCGAGGTCATAAAATTCACCAACCAGAATTGGGGCTCAGCGTTTTCCGCCGCGTTCTTTGTCGCGATGAACAAGGCCAAGTGGAAGCTCGCTGCCGCCGGACATTCAAAAGACGATCGAGGCCGTGAATTCGGAATGGATCCCGAAGTCCGCCGCGGTCTGGGACAAGATCGACCAGGGGGGAACAGAGGCAACCCTGGCGAGGGGTAACAAGATTATTACGTACTCCCCCGAGGAGACCGCAAGGTGGGCAAAAGCCGTGCGCCCGTCTGCTCGATGAGTACATGAAGAACGCAGAGGCGAAAAATCTGCCCGGCGACGCGGTATTGAATTTTGCTCTCGATCGGCTCAAACAGCTCCAATAAGAAGACCTCCGCTTGAACGGGAACGGGGCAAGGAAGGACCCATCGAAAAGCATCTCAATGAGAGGGTAATCTAAGTCGGCATGCTTGGGGGCCACCCGAGCCCCCAATTCTTCTTGCGAAGAGGAGTATCTCCCAGGCAAACGCATCAGGGACATATATGAAAACAGAAGGAGACGATGCATGTACAAGCTGAAAGAAGGCAAAAACGACTATCAACTGATTGACTGTTCTACAAGCATTGATCTTCACACGGGTGAATACGTCCCCAGTGCCCGAAGCCGTGTCGGAGGCAGCTATGACAAACCGGATTTCGGGCACCTCGTCAAATTCATCTACGATTTTGATGAGATTTCCATGCTTCTGCCCACCCAGGAGCCCGGTGTCGATTCCCCCTATGAGGATTTTGTGTTTCATCCCGAGCATGAGGAAATCGAATACGTCATTTCCGGGAGCGGCACGATGTTTTATCCAGATGGATCCACCTTCGAGGTCAAAGCAGGGACCTGCATGTATCATGCGCCAGGCCAACCCCACCGCCTGTACAACCATAACCCGGATCCCCTGAATCTGCTTGTTATATACTCGGGGAAATTGAGCCAGGTCGCCCGCCGCAGATTGGAAGAAGGGAAGAAATATGCCAAAAAGGGAGGACACAAGCTGGTCTACTGTCCCGACGCTCCCAGCAAGGAAGCTCCAGGTTTTTCCGGGGCGCCCCGGATAAAGGCTATTATGTCTCGACGATCTTCGAAGGTGAAAGAACCTGTTGTATTTATGTAGTAATGAAGCCTGGAAATTCTTCCCCGATGGTTGACTTTGTCTCGCATCCTGAAGTCAAGGAGTTGGTATACATAGTGGATGGCCATGGCATCGGTATCTATCCCGACAAGGCGTACAACCTTCGCCCCGGCCTCGCCGCATACCATGCGCCCGAACAGCCTGCTAAGTTCTGGAACAATACCACCCAGGAGGATATGCGGCTGCTTGTTTTCTACTCTACCCCAAAATCCAGAAATGTCTTGCGCACCCACAAGAAGGCTGTGGGATTTGAAGTGATTTAATTAGCATAGATTTTCATCCTATGAATGTGACCCGTTGGGAGCCGTCTTGGGCGGCTCCCAATATCTCCTGGAGTTTCAGAACCCACCCTCCAACACTTGTACCGTGCGCGTGATGCGGGACGCTGGTAAGGAAGTAAGTATCCCATTCAGTATAAGAGGTCATGGCGTGAGTTTGATGGCAATTCACTTTCTTACCAGCGTCCAGGTTTAGTTCCGTTGACAGGCTGTTCATGGATTTTGACCTTAATACTCTGTCAGTTGGCAACAGCGGTTACAGATGGGTAGCAGGCCGCCCTCTCCAAAGAGCATCCTGCGAAATTTCCTGAAGTTTTCACCGTTCCAGATTTCCAGGAACGGCGTCTCATAGACGTTTCCCATGGCCAAAGGCGCGTCAGTAAAAAGATTGCAAGGATAGACGTTGCCGTCGGCATCCACCGTGGGTTCATCAAATGGTACCGGACAGGGACTTCGCCCAAGATCCCATGAATAGTCCATGTAAAGGCGAGGTACCTGATCGAGTGGGATATGGGGAAGGGGATTAACCAGGAAATCGAAATCTTCTTTCAAAAGCTCCGAAGTAACCCTTGAGATTTTTTGGCCCTCCTCGGCGAAGTCGATGTAATCATCCCTGAATCCGCCCACCGAGAAGATACCGCCTTCGAGATTGAAGTAATCCATAACCAGACGAATATATTTTTTCTCCGCCTCTGGCGGCACAAAAATGGGTGTCAGCTTGATTTGAAAAACATCTACGAGGCCTTTGCCCCGCAAGTCTTCGCAGAGTTTCTTCAACGGCTCCGCGCCGTTGTGTCTGCTCACGGTGTATCCAATTTGGACCAAGGGAGTGTTCTTTTTGAGTTGCTTTTTCATGCGTGATAGAGCTAGCAGGCCCTCTAGGGTCCTTTCATAGGCCGAACTGCTCCCTCTGATCCGGTTATGGGTCTCCCGGTCTCCGTCAAGAGAAACAGTTATGGATTTGACTCCCGATCGAACAATTTCAGTGGCGAACCGATCCAGCAGGGTCCCGTTGGTGGCAAATTTCACGTACACATTGCGTTCTTGAAAGACTTTGAGCAGATCTTCAAAATGGGGATAGAGCAGAGTTTCCCCGCCCTCCATGTCGATAAGTCTGAGCCCGAGGGGCATCAGATCGTCAAGTATGCTTTGGATGATTTCAAGTTTGAGATGGGTTGCCTGTTTAGCGCGTTCATATTGGTAGTAAGCCCCGGTATTTCCCCACTGACCACACATTTTACACCTAAGGTTACAGGCATAGAGGATGCGCAGATTCAGCTTGGTCGGGAAATAGGACCCCGCCGAAGGCATGATGCCTCGCCCCAGAGTCTTTCGGATGCGAATGGACTGCCTGCGGCCAAGGAGATAGAAGTAGAAACCGGGATTGCCCTTAAAGTTTTTCCATAGATTCCAGTAGAGCTTTGCGCGATTTTTAGAAAACATCATAACAGTTATTCTATCACGACCCAAGCCATAGGACGAGAACTCATTTTTCTTGAAATGACTGTCACGAACCGAATTACTCATAAACTCATTGTCTTGTGATATCTGCCTCTTAGGCGGCTGCATCATCATATCAGACACCCCCAACGCATCAGAGCCCGGCCTCGCTGAGGGCGTCAACAATGCGGTCTGTCTCCTCGTGATCCTTGAATGGCACGCAGAGGTGAGGTTCATTTGGGAAGTCATAACCTGACGCTTTCCTGGTCCTGCACTCGACGTGAGTTGCTAATTGTAAGCCCCATTCTTCCCGCCCCCGGCCGATTCAGGCAGAAGATAGACGAGCACAACACCTGGATAAACGAAAAATTCCATTTTCATTATTGGGCTGGTATGATGATGGCGACACTGCTGAGGGAAAGGAGGCAAACAAGCGATGGAGTCACAGGTTTACAAGGACATGTTCGATGTCATGACAAAACGCGGTGGGCCTTACACGGGAGTGAACATCCCTGAGTTCTACGCACTGGTTCAGGAACTGTTCACCCCTGAAGAGGCGGAGCTCAACAATGCCTTGCCTCGAAAGCCTGTCACTGCGGCTGAGATCGCAAAAGAAAAAGGAATGAATGAGGCGGAAGTGACGGCATTGCTCGAAGGGATGGCGAACAAAGGGTTGTGCGTCGCTTTTCACTCCGAGGGAAAGACCTATTATCAGGGCGCGGCCTTCATGCTCGGTATTTTCGAGTTTCAGTTCATGGGGGGAGGGGCCACGGAAAGAGACAAAAAAATTGCCCGGCTCATCCACGCCTACAAGCAGGCCTACAACGCCGTCAAAGGGCAGCAGCGGATTTCCTTCCCAGTGAGCCGCGTTATCTCTGTGGATCGCAAGATCAGCATGAAGAACGCTGTGCACACGTATGACCAGGTGGTAACCTACATCGACAAGTATGATCCCGTCTGTGTGGGAAGCTGCTACTGCCGTCACGAAGCAATGCTGAGAGGGGAAGATGTCCACGGTATGCCGATTGAGACATGCATGTGGTTCGGAAAACGAGCCGAGTTTGCCGCTGAGCGCCTGGGCGGACGACACGTGTCGAAAGAGGAAGCCATGGAGATCCTGGATAGAGCCGAGGAAGCAGGCCTTGTTCACATGAGCCGGAATACCACCGAAGAAATTGATTTCCTGTGCAATTGCGATCGATGGCATTGCGATGTGATCCAATTGGTCCTCAAGCAACCCAAGCCCGGCCTTGTCTTCAATTCGGGTTTTCAACCTCAATTTGACCCGGAACGTTGCATTGGCTGCGAGATCTGCGTGGATCGCTGCCCCCCAGGGGCCTTAAAGATGGGGGAGGAGAACGTGCCGGTCGTAAACCTTGACCGTTGCTTCGGGTGTGCCACGTGTGCTACGGGGTGTGAGCAAGAGGCGATCGTCATGGAACCCAAGCCCGGTTTCCCCGAGCCCCCTAAAACCACGAAGGACCTTGTAACGGCTCTCAAGGCGAGCGCAGCGCGCCAATCGCCTTGAGAAAAAGCCTCTATCAACCCGGATACTGTGGCTGAATCGAGGGGGCAGAGACCAACTCAACTGACATAGGAGGAGCAATGCAAAAAGACCAGAAGATCTCCAGGCGCACCTTCCTGGCCGCAGCAGGCGGCACCATAGTGAGTATAGGGTTGCCCGGAGCCTTCATTAAACTCTCGGACGCGCAGCAACGAGCTCTGGCAGCCAATACCAGACCGGACGGAAGGCCCCGTCTCCCTCCTGGGCAGCAGGCGGTCGAAAAGATTAAGGATATGGGCGGCACGCCTGGAACCGCTACTGTTGCGAACTGGCGCCTGCGCGTCCATGGTGAGGTGGAAAGACCGGTCGTCCTTTCCTACAAAGAGCTGCTCGACCTGGACCAGGTGCATATCATCTGTGATATTCACTGTGTCACCGGCTGGACTCTTCTGGATTCCAGCTGGAGCGGCGTTCGCCTGACGACAATCATGGATAGAGTCAGGCCTCGCAGAAGAGGAGGTTTTATCATTTTTGAGGCCGCCGGAGATTATACTAGCAACGTTCCAATAAGTGAGATCCGAAAGGAGAACGTGATCCTTGCGCACAGCTTCTTTGGTGAGAAACTGCAGCAGGCGCACGGCGCCCCTGTGCGTGTCGTGATCCCTGATCGCTACTTCTACAAAAGTGCCAAGTGGCTGGAGGCTGTCAAAGTCACCTCTCGCGATGAGCCCGGATTCTGGGAAAGCCAAGGTTACAGCAACTCCGCTGATCCATGGAAGGAAGAACGCTTCCAGTAGACGCAGTGAAGCAGATGTCTGGGCAGGGTCGAGTTTGGCGACGGCGGCTCATCTCTGAGCCGCACTTTTCGGTCGAACTTGACACCAAACCCTGCTTTCCCTATACTTCACCTCCGATAGGACATCACATCTCTATCTCTCCTTACCATTACCAAAATGCGTATGGCGAGTATTTAAAAGAAGAATTAGGATGACGAGCTTACGTTCGATTATCGTTCTGATCATGATTTTTTTTGCAGCAGGGGCTGTAATCCCAGGGGAAGTCCCGGCCCAAGAGAACAAGGTCCAGGACAAGGGAGCGCAGGAGAATAAGGTTCAGGAACATAAGGCCCCCGACCCCCATACCCAGCTTCAGGTGCTGCAAGCCTTGAATCAAATTGCGGTGTCGTTGACCCATATCATCACCTATAACGACAAGGTGGTTCTCGATCAGGAGTACAACACCATCATCAATAACCTCAATTTGAGCAAAATCCCCGACGCAGACATCATCACCCTGCTCCAGGAGCTCATGGACCTGCTCACAAGTTCGAAGATTCAGGATCATGACCGCGCCTTCCTCATGCGCAGCTATGACAAAGAAGTCCAAAACGAACTCAAAAATAGATTGCGGTCCCGCATTTTCGATACCGACGTGATCATCAACCCCTATATGACCGTTTTAAGTGCCGTGCTCAACGTCGGCTCCTTTTATTTCAATTACCGCACCAAAATGGAAGACTACAAGAAGGAGCGCGAAGAGAAGGCATGGAAAATTGAAACCGGCACCCTGCAGGGGCTCAATAATTTTTACAAGAAGCTCCTCAAATACACCTGGGAATTGATGCGGCGCTACAATTTACCCGATGAATGGCGCTTGAATGAAAAACAACTCAGCGATTATATCGCCATTCTGAAAGAACCCGGCCTCGGATTGCGCTATCGCAAATTGGAGCGGATCGAAAACAGCTTCCAAAAGTTTCCGCCCTATTGGTATTACCGCGGACAAGCGGCCCAGGAGATCGGAAAAGAAGAAGAGGCGCTCCGTTGTTTCGACCAATTTCAGCAGATCAATCAAGGTATCCTGAGAAAGGATCCCTTCGCAGCCTCCACCGCCATGTGCAAGACCATGTTGAAGGCGGAACAGGCTGTGCCGGATGAGGTCAGGAAAGACCTGAAGGTGGTTTTGGCCAATTCGGATGATGCCGATTGGAGCAATATCCTTTTTGCAGCCCTTCAGTATGCGCGCCTGGGGGATGCGGACAAGGCCGGCCGGCTGATTCTGCGCAATTTGGATAACGGGCATGACGCCTTTATCGAAAATCCGGCTATGATTCGGACGGTCGGACCGGCCTTGCTGCTCAACGCCAAACCCGAAGTCTTCAACAGAATCATGGACACGGTGTTGGAAAATGAGAAGGTGAAAAATTACGACGTACTGTGGCTTTATGGCCAGATCCGGAACCGCGATATTCTGAAAAGAATAGAACCGGAATTCGACCGGGTCATGTTGCTCACCGATAACAAGTCCCTCTTAAATCCACTCAACATGTTCAAAGCGGACAACCTGATCCTTTATTTACCGACACGTTGGATGGCGGACAATTTGACCGTGACATTGCGCCTTACGACTGAATCGGGGGAGCATCGCTTTCGACCCGCCGAGATATCGCCGTTAAAGGATTTTCCGGAGATAACGGTGCTGACCTTTAAGGATGTTCTTTCCATCAAGAAATACATCAAGGAAAAGCGATCCGCGCAGATCGCCATCGCTCTGGTGCACGAAAAGCTCTTGGAGGACAGAACCGACAAAGAGGCCTATGACATCGAGATGCTTTTTGGGTCCACGATCCTGCCTTCCGCGGAGCAATTATCAAAGATTAAGAAGTATTCCATCTATCTCTTCACCATGGACGCGGGTGACAAAGCCTCCGAAAAAGTCTCTGCTGCAGCCGATGAGAAAGAGAAAGACGCGAAGGAATGCGCGCTCTGGTTTGCCAAACAAAAGCTCATTGTAAACGGTGAGGCCTTTCAGTGGAGCGACAACGGGGTGGTTTTCGATAAGCGGTAGCTTCGAGATCCTTCGCCTTCTTCAACCGCATACCCCGGCTTCACCGGGCTCGCCTGCGCCGGAGCGAGCCGAAGCCGGGGGGGAGACTCGTTGGCCTCGGTCCACGGGAAGTCGTTGAAATTAAATAAAAAGTGCCTTGGGATAGGGCGTTTTTGACCCTTAGAACGGTGTCTTGGGGGAATGGGAACTGCTGGAAGGTTTTTGTGAGTTGAGGTCCAAGACAACTTCTTGAATACTGAAGTAATGATGTGAAGATCCGCCTGTTTTGGGGCTTGGAACGCCTCTTTTTGCCCGGCAAATGAGTCTTGTAAAAGAGGTCGGCCACTGCGCTGAATGGACAGCGATGCCTCAGAAGTGCATTTTGGGGTATGAAGATAAATGTTTAGGGCTTTAAAACGCGTGTCATGGAATGATAATATTTGAATATCAGAAGATTATGATCTGGGCAATCCGGCTAACAGAGACTTTTTCCCTATCCCGATTGTCCGGTTAAGATGGAAGAGGAATCTGATACACAATGCCTGTGAACCATGAGCATATCATTCGAGGTTTGACTGAACGATCTGCTCGGGCTGTGGCCCATTACTGGAAGACTCGGCAGGGACAGAGGGACAAACAGAAACAGACGGGAAAAGCTGACCAGGGGCTCCGCAGTGCGGTGACGGGCGGAGCGCAGATGGATGGCTTTATAGATCTTTTCACGGAACTCATTGCAGATTCCGGTATCTCCGAGCGGTACGTTTTCAGGAAAAAGGCGGTAGAACTTCCTGGATTCTTCTCGTCCCACAAAAGAATGGGATCTGCTTGTGGTCCGTGAGGAGACTCTTTTGGTAGCCATCGAAGCAAAGTCGCAGGTGGGTCCGTCTTTTGGCAACAACTTCAACAATCGGACGGAAGAAGCGATGGGGAGCGCTCTTGATCTGTGGACTGCTTACAGGGAAGGCGCTTATCGTAAAAGTCCTCAGCCATTCTTGGGCTACTTCTTCATGCTGGAGGACTGTGAGGCATCCAATCGACCGGTCAAAGTACAGGAGCCGCATTTCAAGGTGTTCCCGGAATTTGTGGGAGCTTCGTATCTTCGCAGGTACGAGCTCTTCTGCCGAAAGCTCGTGCTTGAGCGGCATTATTCGGCAGCAGCTTTCATTTCCTCGACATCTGAGGGGGGAATTTTGGGTCAATTTTTGACACCAGCGGACGATCTCTCTCTTGAGCGCTTTGCCAGAGTCCTTGTAGCCCACTTGACGGCCTTTGTGTAACTATGATGGAAAAGACAACAGTTCACAGATTGATAAACGGTGATTCGAGGGACCTCTCATTTCTCGACGACGCTTCGATTCATCTCATCGTGACCTCACCACCTTACTGGAATCTTAAACAGTACAACGAAAACCCTGCCCAACTCGGCCATATTCAGGACTACGAAACATTTCTTTTTGAGGTGGAGAAAGTCTGGAGACATATCTACCGAGTCCTTGTTCCAGGTGGCCGACTTGTGTGCGTTGTTGGAGATGTATGCGTCGCTAGGCGGGATTTTGGACGTCACCTGGTTTTTCCCCTGCACGCAGACATATGTGTCATATGTCGTCGCCTCGGCTTCGACAATCTGAACCCAATCATCTGGCACAAGATCGCCAACGCTTCCTATGAGGTGGAAAACGGCTCAAAGTTCCTCGGAAAGCCTTACGAGCCCAATGCCATCGTCAAGAACGACATGGAGTTCATCTTGATGCAGCGCAAGCCGGGCGGTTACAGGAAGCCAACGAATGCACAACGAGAATCGAGCAGAATAGACAAAGAAGACTTTGACCGTTGGTTTCAGCAGATATGGAATATTACTGGTGCCTCCACTAGGCAGCACCCCGCTCCCTTTCCACTCGAACTTGCCACTCGGCTTGTTCGCATGTTCTCCTTCACGGCTGACACCGTGTTAGACCCCTTTTGTGGTTCCGGAACCACGATGATTGCAGCTCTGAGAGCAGGGCGGAACAGCATAGGCGTTGAGATCGACCCCGAATATTGCCGAATGGCGGCTCGGTTTCTCAAGGCCGAAACCAGCACCCTTTTTTCGACAGCGAAGCTCCAATTTGAAAAGGTTGCAACAGAACCGGCGAACCTTATACAGGAGGATCAAGCCCTGTATGAAGTTCGGCCGGCCAGAAAGAAACTCGATTAGGCCAACCGGCTCACTTGAGGGACAATCTTAACCCGAGTTTCTCCTTTTCATATCTATGAACTTCTCTCCCACCTCAATCAGTACTGTGATTTACCATTGACATGTTTCACTGCTACACGTACAGTACACGTATAACACAAAGAGGTGTATAATGCAGAAGAAGCTCACGATTACCGTAGATGAAGAAGTCTATGAGGGCCTGAACAAAACAATTGGCCCACGTAAAATAAGCAGATTTATCCAGGAATTGGTTCGGCCGCACGTAGTCCGTCCTAATCTGGAATCGGCTTATGCCGATATGGCAAAAGACAAGAAAAGAGAGAAGGAAGCCCTGGAATGGGCCGAGGCCACTTTCAAGGATATAGCCCATGAAACGCGGTGAGGTGTGGTGGGTAAACTTCGACCCATCGATAGGCGGAGAAATCAAGAAAAAGCGACCGGCCGTCGTTGTGAGCAATGATGCTTCAAACAGATTCCTTAACCGGGTTCAGGTTGTTCCCCTTACCAGTAACCTGGACCGGCTCTACCCCAGTGAAGCGGCAGTGGTTTTCGAAGGTAAGGAAAGCAAGGCTATGGCAGACCAACTAGCTACCGTGAGCAAGAAAAGGCTTTTCAAACGGGCAGGCGCTGTAAATCAAGAAGATATGTGCAAGATAGAGGAAGCGATCAAGATACAACTGGACATCCATTAGAACAGCGCCAACAACCCGCTGAACCGTATCGGCGAGAACAGCGCCGGCATCACGGTTAGCAGCACGTCGTGCGGCAGCACAGTTTGTCTTGCCCCAGACGGCGGCGGATCCTCTCAGCCCGTTGGATACCAGACTAAGACGGGAAATGTCAGGATTTAGGAGGAGAAATGACGATTAAAATAGTGAGACTGGGTAGCCCCAGAGAACAAGGGGAAGGGCTGCGGATAGGTACGGTAAGGCGTCCCCCCAGAGGAGTGCGGAAGGAGGACTATTCTTCGAAGAACATCTATGATGTTTGGTTTCCTAATCTCTCACCCAGTGAGTCGCTGTTGAAGGAGGCTCAGGCCGCGAATGACGATAAATCATGGAAGGCGTTCAAGAGAAAGTTTCTGGCGGAGTTGAAAGCGCCCGGAGCCAGCAAGGACTTGGACTTGTTGGCCGCTCTTTCGCATCAAACGAATATGTCCATAGGTTGTTACTGTGAGGATGAGAACCGTTGCCATCGTTCCATTTTGAGAGAACTCCTTATTCAAAGAGGGGCTGATGTAAGATAGGGTTGGGTCCGGGCTGCGAGATATGTCGCGGCCCGTTGTGGGCACGGCAAAAGACACGAGGGGAAGTGCTGGAAAAAGTGGAATCGGGTAACTGCGGTGTCTCCTAAAATAACCATGAGGTACTCTCAATCTATCAAAGAAAGGAGAGTGATAAGATGGACAAGGAAGAACAGATTTATCGGAATCTTCAGCAACACCTCGACGAACAAGCCGTAGGTTATCCTGCCACAAAATCCGGAGCCGAGATACGCATCCTCAAGCGCTTCTTCAGCCCTGAGGAAGCCCAACTGGCCATGCATTTGACCTACAAACCCGCGTCAATCGAGCACATCTATGAATTGGCCAAAGGCAGCGGGATATCCTTCGACAGCGTCGAGCGCATGCTCAATAACATGGCAAAGAATGAGGTTATCGGGCTCGTTGAAAAGGAAGGTATGCGGCACTTCTTCAGCATACCGTTCGTCGTCGGCATGTTTGAGGGCCAGTTGAAGAGGCTCACTCCTGAGTTCCTCAGCGATGTCGAGCAGTACGTCACCGACAAGGCCTTCGGACTCTCGTTCCTGAGTACGGAATTGCCGCAGATGCGGACCATACCGGTTGGAAAGAGCGTCTCAGTCGAGCATCATGTAACCACCTATGACCACATATCCGACATCATTCGCGGCACCGAGGGTCCCTTTGCCATCCTCGAATGCATCTGCAGAAAAATGGCCGGCATGAAGGGGAATCCCTGCAAGAAAACCTCTCGTCAGGAAACGTGCATGGCCATGGGAGACACTGCGAGGAATGTTATCCAAAACGCGAGAGGCAGGGCCATAGGCAGAGAAGAGGCTCTTGAAATAGCCCGGACGAACGAAGCTGATGGATTGGTCTTTCAGCCTTCCAACACCCGAAAAGTTGATTTCGTATGCGCCTGCTGCGGGTGCTGCTGCGGGATGCTGCGCGTTCACAAAATGCTGCCCAAACCGGTTGATTTCTGGGCAACCAACTACTACGCATCAGTGAACGCGGAGACTTGCTCCGGTTGTGGAATCTGCGCTGAAAGATGTCAGGTGGGCGCCGTCGCAGTTGATGAACGATCGGGCTCCTCATTCGTCAACCTCAACCGCTGTCTCGGCTGCGGAAATTGCGTGGTCACCTGTCCGACCGGGGCCATGAGTCTTCTCAAGAAAGGAAAGGAAATCGTGCCGCCTCAAGACACGGAGGGCCTTTATGAGGTCATTATGGCTAACAAGAAAGGAAGGCTCGGTAAGATGAAGGTTGCGGCGAAACTGATGCTCAGGAAATGAAGGAGCCTGTCGCTTGGGGAAGAAAAGTCCGCAGCGAGCAGCCACATAAGGCGCTCCAGCCGACAGCTTGCAGCCAGAAGAGGGCGCAGTTTTAGCTTGTCTTCTCCGGGAAATTTGATACTTTTTCTCCATCAGAAAAGAACTCCCTACAGGCGATCGCGGTGACCTACACTCTTTCACCGTCGCAAGAATGGAGAAACGCGCAAGAGGTCGGAAATGCAAAGAAAAAATCTAATGTCAGCTATGGTATGTTGTGCGGCTTTGGTCATCCTTTTCTGGCACGGCGACGCCCGTGGTGAAGGCGAGACTCCCAACAATATTTTCCCGCTGGGGAAGCTTAAACCGAGGAACAGTGAAACGACTCTGAAAGTGGGTGATAAAGCCCCTGACTTTACGCTCCCAGCCTTGGGCGGTGGCAAGGTGACTCTGAGTCAATACCTGGGAAAGAAGAACGTCGTGATTTCCTTTGTGCCGGCCGCATGGACTCCGGTTTGCACCTACCAGTGGCCCGTCTATGATCTGGCCAAGGACATTTTCGATGACCATGATGCCGTCCTGCTGGGCATTACGGTTGATAATATCCCCACCCTTTATGCCTGGACCAAGGCGATTGCCAATAACAAGGATAAACTGTGGTTTCCGGTCTTGTCCGACTTTTATCCTCACGGCCAGGTCGCACAGAAGTACGGGGTGTTAAGGTCGGAAGGCTTTAGTGAGCGTGTCATTTTTGTCATCGATAAACAGGGCGTCATCCGGTTCATGGACATCTATGACATCAACGAGAGACCCCCGCTCATGGAACTCCGTAAGGCACTTGAAGCTCTTAACAAATGACCTAAACGGCCTTCCTGATAAGCTTGTCTTGATCCGATTCGAAAACGAAATGGGTATACACAAGTGCTTTGCCTCCAAAGAGTATCTTGAGATCAAGTACTTGCGCGAACAATCGACAAAGTATCGTGCGGTCATTATTGAACAGCCCGCAGATAACGAGCCGGACGGAAACTGATGAATAAGGGCAGGCGGCCCATCACATCTTAGGATCGGAGGTTGATATGAAAGAGTTGGATTACATGGCTGTGGCTGAAAAGGTTATCGCTCAAGTCAGGGAAGGGGCCTTTTTGACGGTCAAGACAGGAGAAGGCACAAACACCATGACCATTGGCTGGTCCCTCATCGGTTATGCGTGGCAGAAACCGGTTTTGATGGTGCTTGTGCGGAATTCGCGGCACACCTATCGCTTCATGGAAAAAGCGTCCGACTTCACGGTCACGGTGCCCACGAAGAACATGCGCGATGCGCTGATGTTCTGCGGCACAAAATCCGGAAAAGACGTGGACAAGTACAAGGCGTGCAATCTGGAGCTCGCGAGCGCTAAGAAAGTCCTTTCGCCCATTATCAGGACACCAGCTATCCAGTTTGAATGCAAGATCCTTCTCAAGACCCCCATGGACCCCAAATGCCTGGACAGAGAGTGCGAGCGCCTCTATCCTGCAAAGGACTATCACACCCTATACTTTGGAGAAATCCTGGAGTGCTACCAAACAGAATGAAAAACGGTCTGGAGGAAAAATCCTTCAGAATCTACATTCAGCGCTTGGGTTAATTGGGACAAAAGTGAGTGAAACCAAATCGTTGAGCCGGTTAAAAGACTCTGGCATCCGCTTTGCATTCGCTTATAAGGAGTGGTTATATCAATCGCATTTGGGCGAATGAGAGGAGTGACAAGAGATGCTTACCGGAAGCCATCGTGATGAAAGAGTCAGATTTGGCAATTGCGTTTCTATTCGTAGCGTCGGGGGAGAGAGGCGCTCAGGCATTGAACGTAGACGCTTTTGCTATGATGCACATATTCCGGAAAGAAGGGGGCTCGTTGACAGAAGAAATGAATCAGATCGGGAATCTCTTATTGTTGTAGCTGTCGGTCAACAATGAGAAGGGCAACCCAGAAGGCGTAGGCACCCAGAGGTCTTGACTGCGATTGCTGCAGAAGCAGGAAAGCAACATTGCCGGCAACTCTTCGTGATGACCTGCACTTGGCACCCTCCAAAGACGATGGCCCGTTTTAGTAGCAGACGTGGCGGCTAGAGTCTATCGTTTAAGACTCATCACTAAATATACATACAATTTAAATTAATTATTGACATAAATGAATATAAGAGATATAAAAGCTGTTAATTTATATTAAGCATAGTCGTTGGATCTGGTTTTGTGATCTCAAACATCTGACGTCCGATTCCTTTAGACGAGGCGGAAACTTCCATGCAGCGAATCCTACTGATCGAAGACGACAGGAACGTTCGAACCGTTATTGCCATGCTATTGCGCAATCTTGGGCACCATGTGGAAGTTGCTGAGGACGGAGAAAAAGGCATCGAGCTCTTCACCAGTGCCGGCAGTTTCGATTTGGTCATCACAGATATACGTATGCCAAGAAAGGACGGCAATGAAGTTGCCAAGCACATAAGAAACTCGGAGAAGGCAGAGACGCCGATTGCCGCGATTACCGCCTACGAAGATGAAGTGCAAGAGGAAATGTTTGACTTTGCGATGCTGAAGCCGTTTCGAAACGAGCAGTTGATGAGGATTCTAAAATCGTTGGAGAATTTCCCGGCGTCTGCTACCCGGCTTGGAGTGAGTACACAGCTAAAACTATACGGCACCGGAACAGGTTCAAAGGCTTAGGAAAAGGCGTTTTGGGGCTCGTGAAAGGAGAGTGAAGGAAATATCCTGCGAAGCAGAAATCTTTGTATTATGAATCCTTGGGCCACTTCATCCTAATCTTGACTTTCCTCCATGCATGGAAAACCCTTCAACGTTTCCCACCATCCATCAAGACTTGTCAGGAAACATCCTGGAATCTTAATCCCACGAGTTTAGACAAAGTCTCATAGAAGCTTTACCTGGATCTGGCTTGACAAAACAACCTCTTTGCCTTTTTATTCAGAAAATGTTGATGTGATTCTGTGTGGTCATTTGCCTACCCATAAGGACCTGCTAGCGGGTTATCAAACCACCGCCTGACAGAACCTCAATTCCCGGCATCATTTTAGCTCTATGTAATTATGGTAAGGATCATGATTCCCTTTCTCCCGTTCCGAGGCTCGCAGGTTGGTCTTTTCTACGGTTTATCTACGGGGGAGTTTTGCCCCCTCCCGCTGTTCTCCTCGCCTTCGCTCGGAGCCAGGGGTTTCCCCCATAGATAAACCGTGAAAAGACGGCGCCTTTCCGCCAGTCACTCAAGAAAGAGAATCATGATCCTCACGGCTACTAGAAACAGCTAATATGATACAATTCCCGCATACAGGATCAGTCACACATCGACCGACTCAACGGGAACATGCTCGATATTTGCAGGAGTTCTAATTCGAGGAGGTTGTAGGTTTATCTGAGTAGGATGGCGAACAGTGAGGTGAACTGGCCCAGCTTTGCTCAGCCGGTTAAGCGGGCTGTTCGGCTTTGAAAGGAGAGAAGAAGATGGGTGATGGAAGAAATCGTGTGTGCCCGGTTGAAATGGCAGGCAGTCTTGACAACAAGTTCCGGGGATGGCTGCAAAACCCTCGAAAAATACTCGGCCCATACATTAAAGAAGGGATGACGGTCCTGGATTTCGGATGTGGTTCCGGCTACTTCACCGTCGACATCGCAAGGATGGTCGGCAAATCGGGGCGGGTCATCGCTGCTGATCTTCAAGACGGAATGCTTCAGAGATTAAGAAACAAAATTAGAGGATCCGACCTTGAGGAACGTATCACATTGCATAGGTGCCAAAAGAACAAAATAGGCGTGTCCCAAAATGTAGATTTTGTCCTCGCTTTTTACATGGTTCACGAAGTCCCGGACCAGAATGAATTTTTTAGAGACATAGAATCAATACTCAACCCGACCGGGCGGGTTCTCATTGTAGAGCCACCATTCCATGTCTCCAAGGCTGC
This sequence comes from uncultured delta proteobacterium, assembly GCA_963740905.1. Taxonomy (GTDB): domain Bacteria; phylum Desulfobacterota; class DSM-4660; order Desulfatiglandales; family HGW-15; genus JAFGDM01. Next base: position 173,354 of record CAVUFY010000011.1, on the reverse strand, counting down.
GTTTGAACAGACCATCAGTATAGCCCGCAATGCCGGCTTGATGGCTGTTGACAGGCCGAAAGTATTTCTTAGCAAGGCCGTGATTCTAAAAAAGGGCTAATCCCTCCGAGCGCCACTTCACTGCGCATCCGAGAAGGTTAGATTTGCGAAAGTCCCTATCGGAGAACGCTGTCCATTTGCTTCTCTTTTGCATGTCCATGCCTGAGCGGCTTGCTGAACCGGGTCCCAAGGGCTGCTCATGGGAGGAGTATAGCTCAGATCGAGGTGGTTCAACGCATTGATGGTCATCTCGTTGAACAAGGCTGCGGCGAAAATATCGATACGTTTGGATACCTCCGCCTTGTACTGCCCGATGATCTGGCCCCCAAGGAGTCTGCCCGTCTTTCGATCTCCTGTAATGCGGAGATGGAGAAGAGTGGCTCCGGGATAGTAGGGCGTATGGTCCCATGTCTGATGATGGACGCTCAAAGGATCGAAGCCTGCGTCCCGAGCCTCCTGCTCAAGCAATCCTGTTCGCGCCACCACAAGATCAAAGATCTTGACCACCTGGGTGCTCAGAGAGCCTGCAAATTCTGCATCTCCTCCAGCCGCATTCTCCCCGGCCGCGCATCCCTGTTTGTGCGCTGTGGTTCCCAGGGGAAGATAGGTGTATTTCCTAAGAAGGCGATGCCAGGTCTCAGCGCAGTCGCCTGCTGAGTATATGTCCATGACATTGGTTTCCATCGCGTGGTTCACTTTGATGGCGCCGTGGATTCCGGTCGAAACCCCTGACCTCCGAGCCAAGGCAGTCTCCGGCCTTGCCCCGGCAGCGATCAGGACAAGGTCGCCTTTGACGGGAATATCCTGAGAATTCTTCACAACGAGCTTCTCTCCTCGTTTCTCTATGGAGGTGACATCAATCCGATCGACCAGATTTACGCCTTTTTTAATCAACTCGGTCCGGATGATCTCTCCCATTTCTTTATCCACAGTTTTCAACACGCGTCCTGAACGAATCAACATGGTCACCGAAATGCCTCTCCTGGTCAGAGCGTCGGCCATTTCCATGCCGATGTACCCTGCTCCAAGAATGATCGCCTCATCAGGAGAATATCTTGCGACATATTCCCGGATAGAAAAAGCATCCCCCATCCAGCGGAGACAAAAGACGCCTGGAAGGTCCAGCCCCTCTATGGAAGGCCGGCCGGAGACGGCCCCTGTTGCGATGATAAGCCTGTCGTATTTCAATACCGCATCGCGCCCCTCGCTGTTTGTGATCCCGATGATTTTCGCATGCGGATCAATCGCCTCGGCTTTGTGGTTGAGCAAAACCCGAACCGAAGCCCTTTCTATCTCCTCGATGCTCCGGTGAGCAAGGGTTCGCCAATCTTCGACCTCGCCGCTCAGAAGAAACGGGAGCCCGCAGATACTGTAGTTTGGATATTCGTCTGCCACGATTACGGTCACGCACATCGAGGGATCCACTTCCTTTGCACGGAGGGCCGCGCTTATTCCTGCATCGCTTCCACCGATGATCAACAGATCGTTCATTTGTAGTGCCTCCTGTCCTGACGGGGTGCTCCAGAGTCTTAATCATCAGAGAGAATCAAAAGGGTGTCAAGGTCCTCAAAATCTCAATGACTGCCGCTATCTTCAAAAACCTCACCAAAATCTAACGAAATCCAAACACAAACCCAACTGTCCGGGCTCAGAGTGTATTCATCAAAATAATTATGAAGGAGGAAATTCATGACAACAGAACGAATACCGGACAGATTGGATTCTGTCTTTGATCTCAGAATCCACAAGGTCCTGAGCCTGTCAGAGAGTGTGTCAACCAGAGTAAGGTTGGCCTACAGCAAGACGGAAAACAGCAAGAAATTCATCGTACTTGGCCCTAAGACCACGGAGGAAATGAAAAGTAAAATAGGCTCGTGGTTAGACACCCATATCGACGTTGAGGATCTCTTGTGCCATCTGGGAACTGAGGAAATCGATATGGATACGCTGCCAAGGGCCTCCAACGCCTGACATAGGTTCTATCCCTTATCCCGGCTCAGACCATCCCTCTATTCATCGCCCCGTTTCTTCTTGCCACGACTCACAACAGCCTTGCGGCGAGCTCCGCAACCCCCGCCTCACCTACCTTGTGGAAAAAAGACAACCTTGTCGCTTTGGAGATCCTCGGCCGTTATGCCCATGACGCCGGCTTTAACCCGAAGATTAAGGTACTTGAGCAGTATGCTATAGTTTATCTGGAGATGGCCATGGGTTGGCTCCCGGCATTCCGAACCGTGCCGTTTCCAACTTCGGGTAAGACAAGTGGCGCTTACAGCTGGGCATCGCTATTGTTGCTTAATAAACGTGCCTTTTTCGTATTCTTCGAAAGCAATCCGCAGTTCCTCCTGCGTGTTCATCACGATGGGGCCATACCACGCAACCGGCTCGCCGATTGGCTGTCCCGACACCAGGAGAAAGCGTACCGGCGTCTCCTGAGTGGCAATGGTCACTTCATCGCCGTCATCATATAGAATGAGGCTTTCAGGTCCGCAGATACACTTTCGCTCCATGTCAAAATAGTTGTCCCCCACCACTTCGTGAGCGAAGGAGTTCCGTTCCGTGTCAAAATATGCTTCGCCTTCCACTACGTAGGCGAACACTCTGTGCCCCCGTTTAATCGGATGACGAAAGGCGGTTTTCGGCGGCACCGCCACGTCGAAATAGGCGGGATCGACAACCACGTCTCGCACCGGTCCCTTCATCCCGCCGATCTCACCGCAGATGACTTTCACCCGAACGCCACCCTTGAGAGCGACCTCGGGGATTTCCCCGCTAACAATTCCACGGTAGCGCGGTCCCATCATTTTGTGGGAAGCTGGCAGGTTCGCCCAGAACTGGAATCCCCACATGAGACCGTTGTCATCACCCTTCGGCATTTCCTGGTGGATGATGCCGCTGCCCGCGGTCATCCACTGCACGTCGCCGGTGGCGATGACACCATTGTTGCCCATGCTGTCCCCATGCTCCACCCTCCCGTGGATGACGTAAGTAATCGTCTCGATCCCCCGGTGAGGGTGCCAGGGAAACCCTTTCAGATAATCTGCCGGACGATTGGAGTGGAAGTCATCAAGCATGAGGAATGGGTCGAACAGGGGAACCTGGTAATAGCCGAAGGCCCGTTTCAGATGAACGCCGGCTCCCTCGACGGTCGGCTTGCTTTTCCACACCTTGTTGATCTTGCGGACGTTATCCATGGTTTTTCTCCTTTCTTCTTTCTTCCTGCTCTTTCTCTCACATAGAGCCTACCTTGCGACCTTAGTTGTAACCAAATCCTCCACCTCTGGGACCTCTGGTGGAGGACCCGGATAGGTTCTATCGATCCGGGGTCTAGAGGAATCGTCGTGTGTTGAAGAGTGAAGCCCAAGGACGAAGTCTTTTCTTGCGTTCCGAGGCTCCGGGCTGGTCTTTTCTGTGACTTATCTGTGGGGGAGTTTTGCCCCCTCCCGCTGTTCCCCTCGGCTTCGCTCGGGGCCATGGGTTTCCCCCACAGATAAATCACGACAAGACAGCGCCCTCTCGCCAGGCACTCCAGAAAAGGTTTCGTCCCTGAGCCCCCCTCGGGGGGTCACCCGATGCCTCCCGCTCCGCAGGAGGAGACTCACCGCCGCGCGCCGTCGTCAGGAAGGCCTCACCTTGCCCAGAGGGACCGAAAGGCCCCTACCGCAGTGAAGACACTGCTTCGGTCGGCTTGACCTCCGTCTTCACGTTCTCCATCCCAGGTAAACAATAGGAACGATAGGGACGCGTAAGCCCGCATTCATTTTCCTCTTGCCGGTACGCCTAGAGCCTGCAAAATTTCACGCATATGCTCGATGTGAAATCTCATATGGGACTCTTGCGAGCCCGCGAGCAAGCCGATCCACGCCTCAAGTGTCGGATATTCTCCGAACGGCGAGTTTTTGAGCATAGGAATATTCGCCTTCCGGTCAAGCTGATCTCTAGATAAGCCTTCCGCAATCTTAGCCATGCGGTCGTACTCTCTCTCGACCTCTGACAGGAGTTGCGCAAAGGTCATCCGGGCACGCCTCTCGGAGAAAAAAGGATTCTCAGGTTCGATGTCGATCCTGGGAGTCTCCTCGTCGAGAAACCTCTGAAGGATCGGCAGGTGGCCGACACCTTCGGGTCCCCAAAGATGGGAAAGGATTTCTTTGGGAGACCATCTTCCCTCAGGGGCGCGTGAGGCTATGCTCTCATCAACCCCTTCACATACTTCCTTCAGTTCCTTCATCCTCTGACGGATACTTTGAGCCAGTTGATTGCCCGTTGAAGTTGCCATGTCTTCTTGTCTCCTTCCTTCGTGCGTCCCCGATTATCATCCTATTCGTTCATTCTTTACAAAGTGCCAAATTAAGACAGCGCCGGCCGAAGATCGCTGCCGGTTCAAGTTCCATGGATCAAGTTTTTTCATACTATTCTCCGTCGTATGCTCTGCCCAAAGCCTCCTCAGTAGCCGCCAAACAGAGGCCCAGCCTCAAACCGCCGCTTCCAGTCATCGTATCCGATCACGTAATTGTACCCGCAGGCGGTAGACAGTATCCGTCCTTCGAGGATCTCGCGGATGCGGCGGCCGCCCTCGACAGTCTCTCCTGCGGGACCGAAAGGGTTATACTTCATGCCGTCGCCTTCGAGAAAGACATAGTCACAGATGAAGAGGAGATCCTCAAAGATGTAAAAAGTAAAGCCGGGTGTGTGGCCGCCGACGTGAAAGGCCTCTATGCCTTGATGGACAAAGTTTCTTTCAAAGGCGACATCGAAGGGGAAAGGACGGCAGATCTCGTGGAGCGAGTCATCGCGGTGGATCTGTACCTCCGCAGCGAAGAGTTCCCTGTACAGGTTGGAGGCGCCGAGGAAGTGGTGGTGAGTAAAAAAAATCCTTTCCGCCCGTTTCAGAGAAGGATCGAAAGATGAAGGACAGTCGACCCAACAGGTACCGCCGGTGGTTTCGATACGGTAGGCAGCGTGTTCAAGGCCGAGCGGAGGATGGGAATTCAGCCTCGTCACTTTCTCGCTCACCGGTGTGGCCACCACCTTATAACGGGAGGAGCACTCCTCAGCGGTGATGAAATTTCTCTTCTCCGCGCCACAGAAAGGGCAGTGATCAGGATGAAAACCGATCATGTTGAAGCCGCAGACCAGGCAGACAAACTGTTCTTGTTTCATATCATACCCTTGGCTCTCACTTGGCCATTTTCGGCTGCCAAAGTCCAAAGGCCGCACCGGTCGGATCTATGATTACGCTGAACCACCCCATGTCCGGAACCTCTGTGATATCCTTGGCAATGGTAGCTCCGAGGGACTTCGCTTTCTTTGTTGATGCAGCCACATCGTCTACCAGGATATATGGAAGCCACATGTCCGGAATGTCGGGATCGGGCTTCTTCATCATCCCTCCTCCCGTTCCCTCCCCGACCTTGATTATCGTGTAGTCCATATTCGGAATCTCTTCCAGGTTCCAGTCAAACATGCTGGTGTAGAACTTTTTTGATTTTTCCGAGTCTTTTGTCTCTAATTCAATGTGAACAAATGGATTTGCCATGTTGCACCTCCTCATGCTGTTGGTATTTAAAGAATTCCTATAATCCGACTGCGTAGCCTTCCAGGCTTTCACTGTTGTTGCACCATTTGCTCCTTCTCCGTGTCATCCCATCTCTGAATCGTTCTTTTTGGTTTCTCCAATTGGTACATCCGGTGCTGTCGGAGGAAAGTCTTTGCGCTTCGTTGGCCGTCTGTGCAGGCGCTCGAGGAGCACATAGAATACCGGCACGAACGGCATGGCCAGAAGTGTCGAGGCGAGCATCCCGCCGAAAACGACCGTGCCTATTGCGCGCTGGCTCGCGGAACCCGCTCCGAAGGCCACGACAAGGGGTACTACGCCCAGAATAAAGGCAAATGAGGTCATAATGATAGGACGAAAACGGCGGCGGGTTGCCTCTACCGCTGCCTCGGCAATACCCATGCCGCCTTCTTGCAGGATGCGCGCGAATTCCACTATCAGGATGGCGTTTTTGCTCGAAAGGGCGATCATCAGCACCAGACCCACCTGCGTATAAAGGTTATTGTCATAGTCCCGGATTATTAGGGCCAGAAGAACTCCCACGAGTGCCATGGGCACCACGAAGATGATCGCAGCGGGCGATGTCCAGCTTTCGTACAAGGCCGCCAGCACAAGGTACACCAGGATGATGGAAAGGGCATAAATGAAGTAAGCTTGGTTGCCGACCTTTTTTTCCTGGTAACTGGAGGACGTCCAGTCGTAGGCCATCCCTTTTGGCAACTCTTGAGCTGCCATCTGCTCCATGAAAGTGAGGGCTTGACCGGAACTGAACCCGGGCGCCGCGGAGCCGAAAATTGCGGCCGCCGGGTAGAGATTGTAGCGTGTTATCAACTCGGACCCCGTAGCCGGCTTTACATCGAGCAAGGCCCCCAGAGGGACCATCTCGCCGCCGGAATTGCGGACGTACAGGTTCTTTATATCTTCCGGTTGCAGACGGTAGCGGTTGTCAGCCTGGACGTACACCTGAAACACCTGGTTGTATAGATTGAACAGGTTCGCAAATGAGGAGCCCAGATAAGACTGAAGGGTGTTGAACACTTCCGAAGTGGACACCTGAAGAGCCTCTGCTTTCGTCCTGTCTATGTTCAGGTAGAGCTGAGGGCTGCCAATGTTTAACGTGCTTTGAAGACCCCTCAGGCCCGGTTCTGAATTCCCTGCTCGGACAAGCTCGTCCGCGGCGCGCTTGAGTTGATCCAGGCCAAGGCCGCCCCGGTCTTCGAGCATCATCTGAAAACCGCCCGTCTGCCCCAGACCGCGGATCGGCGGAGGGATTGCCACAAATGCCAGCGCTTCCTGGATGCCGGCGAGGTCGTGGTATATGTGCGAGATAATGACGTCCTGGCTCAAAGCAGTGCCGCGTATGCTCCAGTCCTCGTAAGCGAAGAATGTGGTTGATACGTTGGAGACTGTAGCGAAGTCCAGGATCGAGAAGCCGCCTATGGTTACCCAGGCGGCAACTCCGGGAGTCTTCTTTAATATGGAATTGATTTGGTCGGCCAGCCTCTCCTGCCGAGGCTGCGATGCTCCAGGAGGGAGTATGGTCACCACAATGGCATAACCCTGGTCCTCGGTCGGCAGAAATCCCGTCGGCCTGCTCAAGAAAATCAAAAATGACACGGTGACGATGGCCGCAAACAGGATCGCAAACAGACCAGGGAGTTTGACCATCCGAGTGGCGATTCCCACCTGGAGATTGGACAAAATCTGAAAGGCCCTGTTGAATCCACGGAAAAACCAGTTTGGAGGTTTTTCTCCCCGCGGCTTCAGCCATAAAGCGCACTGCGCCGGTTTTAGCGTGAGCGCATTTAAGGCGCTGATGATGGTCGTGGAGGCTATCACGAGCGCGAATTGGCGAAAGATCTGTCCGGTGAGTCCGGGGAGAAATGACGCCGGAAGGAAGACCGAAACGAGGGCCAAGGTAATCCCCATGATAGGCCCCGTCAGTTCCTGCATTGCCTTGATCGTGGCCTCTTTCGGCGGCATGCCCCGTTCGACGTAGTAAGAGCTGTTTTCGACGATAACGATCGCGTCGTCTACCACGATACCTATGACCAGGACCAGCGCAAACAGGGTCATAAGGTTTATGGTGAAACCGAGCGCGGCTATGGCGATAAAGGCGCCCAGGATGGTGACCGGAACGGTAGTGGCCGGAACCAGCATACCCCTGAGACTCTGAAGAAACACAACGATCACCAAAAGTACCAGAATGCCGGCTATAATCAGGGTTTCGTATACCTTGGATATGGCCTCCCTCACAAATTTAGTGGTGTCGTAAGGGATGGCATATTTCAGACCCGCCGGAAACGTCTTGCTCATATCCGCTATGGCCTTATAAACGCTGTTGGCCACGGCGATGGCATTCGCATCCGGCAGAGGGAACACTACGAGCAGAGCGGAATTGTGGCCCGTAGCCCTGGCAAAATTGTTGAAGTTCTGATGGCTCAGTTCCACCCTCGCTATATCGCGCAGGCGTACGATCTGTGGGGCGGTGCCCGCGTCCGCCTTGATAATGATATCTTCAAACTGGCTTTCACTCGACAGGCGGCCAAGGGCGGTTATGGTGAGCTGAAAAGGCTGATTCTCAGGCACCGGCGGAGCGCCCAACTGGCCGGCTGTAACCTCGGCATTCTGGCCCTGTATTGCCGCTACCACATCGGACGTTTTAAGGCCGAAAGTCTGAAGCCTCCTTGGGTCCAGCCACACCCTCATACCGTAGGGACCCGCGCCGAAGACCCTCACCTGTCCGACACCCGGCAACCGCGCAATAGGGTTTTGCAGATTTATGATACCGTAGTTGGACAGAAATATATCGTCAAAGCGGTTGTCATCGGAGTAAAGGCTTACGACCAGCAGGATATTGGGAGAGACTTTCCTGACCGTGACCCCTTGCCGATCAGCACCTCCGGGAAGCTGTGACAAAGAGCTGTTCACAAGGTTTTGCACCAGGGCCATCGATGTGTTCAAGTCTGTCCCGATATCGAAGGTGATGGTCAGGCTGTAGGACCCGTCGCTGCCGCTGGTAGAAGACATATAGATGGCCTTTTCCACGCCGTTTACGGCTTGTTCAATCGGCGTCGCGACAGTGGCCGCCACAACTTCGGCACTTGCTCCCGGATAGCGGGCTGAAACCTGGACGGTGGGAGGGACGATCTCCGGATACTGGGCCACCGGGAGGCGCTGCAAGAAGATTCCCCCGATAAGCATCGTGATGATCGCTATAACATTGGCGAGAATGGGCCGCTCTATGAAGAATTTCGAAATCACCGATTCCCCTTTTGATCTACATTCTCCGGCACCGGAATGACCCGGCTTCCGGGATAAGCCTTCAACAAAGCGCTGACAACGACCTTTTCGTTTTCCGCAAGCCCTTCTTCGATGACGCGCAGATTACCTTCCAGAGGGCCTGTCTTGATGTTGCGACGCTCCACGACGTTTTGTGCCCCGACAATGAGTACATACGAGCCTTGCTGGTCGTTGCCCACTGCCGTGGCCGGTACGAGCACTGCGACCCTGGTTTCAACCGGCACTCGTACGCGGGCGTATAAGCCTGGCATGATTTTTTGGTCAGCATTTGGGAAGATGCCTCTCATCAGGAGGGTCCCGGTTGTTGGAGAGACGCTGATCGACGCAAAGTCGAGGCGGCCGCCGTGAGGGTATCCATCTTCACCGGTCACGCCGGCGAGAACCGGCCATTTGCCGGCGTCGCTTTTTTCGGGCATCCAGTGAGCACTTTTCATGAGACGGGCAAGATCCGTATCGCTGACGTTGAAATAAACGTAGATGGGGTCTATCTGACTCATTTGGGCAAGGTTGGCGTTTGACGATGAAGAACCTACCAGGTTGCCGGGATCCTGCTGCCTTCGGTCGATCCTGCCGTCAAAGGGGGCAGTAACCCGTGTGTAGCCCAGATTGAGTTTGGCCAGTTCCTCGTTCGCGACTGCTATCTTCAGGTTGGCGTCGGATGAATCCCTCTGGTATTGCCAGTTGGCTACGTCAGATTGTGAGGCCGCTTTCTCAGGAAAAAGATTCGTGTAGCGGTCGAGTTGGCTCTGGGCATAGGCCAACTGGGCTTTTTGCGCCAGAACGTTTCCCTCCGCCTGCCGGAGGTTGGCCACATACGTATCCTGCTCGATAAGAAAAAGCGGTTGCCCTTTTTTTACCATCTGGCCGTCGCGGAAGAATACTTTATCGAGATATCCGGGTACCCTGGCCACCAGTTGAACCGTATTGACAGCCTGCGTATTGCCTACCAGTTCCAGATAATACGTCACTTCCCGTTCCAGGGAGGTGGCGACGGTGATCCTTGGGGGAGGCGGCTGGGGTAGGGGTTTTTGCTCTTTGCAATCAGCAAGCAGAAGAAGACAAACCAGGGAAACCGCGCCGGTGATGTTCCTAATTATGAAATGTGAGTTTTTCCTGTATGCCATTGATTTGCCCTCGCGCTTATGCCTTTCCGCTAATTGCTGAAAAATATAGGCTGAGCAGGCCGCTGAAAAATGTCCAGATGCAAGGCACCCGAAATTCCCAGGAATGAGGCGTACATAGAAGTACGCCGCAATGACGGGGAATGAGGGTAACGCCGCAGATGGGCGTCTTCAGCAGCCTGCCACCGCCATTGATGCTAAAGCCCACTTACCAATCCGGCGCCCTGACTGAGGAACTGGGTTTTTCCGTAATTTGCGGATTATATGACGCAGGCGCCAGCAACCCGCCCCAGTTGGTTCGTCCTTTCATTTCCTCTATTACGGCCGGTGATACCAGGTCCTTACCCTCGCGTAATTCCCAGCCGCCGCCAATCGCCCTGTAAACTCCCACAAGCCCTAGAGAGATGTTGCCCAACGTGGAAGCCAGGCTGTCCTGTTCGCTCAGTAGGGACTGCTGCGCGCTCAGTACGGTTGTAAAATCCTTTGTGCCCTGGCGATACTGCTTGATCGCCAGGTCGAGAGCGCTTTTTGCGGCTTGGGTGCTTTTGGCCAGGTAATCGGCGCGTTCCTGAGACTTGAGAAAGGCAGCCAGGTTGTCCTCCACATCCTGTTGGGCGGTCAAAACGGTATTCTGATAGGCGAGAAGCAGTTCCTGTAGCTTGGCATCCTGTAATCGAACATTGTTCGTTATCTGGCCGTAATTGAAAATATTCCACCTCAAAGAGGGGCCGATCTGGTAAAAGCGGCTCTTCCACTCAAAGATATTGGCAAGGTTTGAATTCCCGGCATTGCTTGAAAGAAAACCGAACTCTCCAATTAAAGAGAAGGCGGGATAAAGGTCGGCTTTGGCCACGCCGATCCGGGCCGATTGGGCAGCCGCCTGGTATTCAGCGCTGCGCACGTCCGGACGCCGGCGAAGGAGATCCGCGGGGATGCCCACCACCACCCCGGGCGGGGAGACAGGAATTTCCGAAGGACCATTGAGGATATCAGCTAGATCGTTCGGCGCCATGCCCAGCAATACGCAAAGGGCGTCTTTTTGCTGCCTCAACTGGGATTTAAGCGAAGGAATGGAAGCCAGGGTGTTATTGAGTTCTGTTTTTGCCTGCTCCACATCCAATTGTGAGACAGTGCCGTAACGAAACCGCGCTTCGGCAATCTTCAGGCTCGCTTTCTGGGTTTCCACGTTCCGGCCGGCGATATCTATGCGCTTTTCGAGGGTCCTGACGTTTATATACCCGTTGGCAACATCGGCCACAAGGCTCACAAAGACGTTGTCGTAATCGGCCGCTGTCGCAAGCCATGAGGCGCCGGCCGACTGTATGCTTCGCCTGAATTTTCCCCAGAAATCCAGTTCCCAACTGGCGCTCACTGCAATCTGATCCTGATTATATTCAACCTGCCCAAAGGCCTGAGCCGACGAACTGCTCGATCTTTGATGCTCTAAAGAACCGCTGGCCTCCTGCGTCTGGGGAAAAAAGTTGCCGACGGCAATGCCAAGTTGCGCGCGGGCCTCGATCACACGAATGCCGGCAATCTGAAGAGAGAGATTTTGGCGGTATGCCCGGTCAATAAGCAGGCCTAGCACCGGGTCGTTGAAAGTCTTCCACCAGTTGCGGTAGTCCGTGGCCCTATTGTCGATCCTCTTATCGCCGGACTCTATCCAGTTTTGAGAAACAGTGACATTTGGCCGCTCGAAGTTGGGGCCGACCATGCAGCCGGACAACATTACGCTTACAACGGCTGCAGTACCGTAAAGGACAGAAAACAGTTTGTCAGGATTTGCCATGCTGCGGCTCCTGGAGAAATCTTACTCGTCCCCGAAGCTACAAGGCGGATTTGAACAGGTATATGGGGTGAAAATAGTATTTTGGCGGGAATGACGAAGTATCTTTGAAGCAGAAAAAGGGCAGAAAACAGTAGTCTGCCCTACCACCCGTGCATGGCCTCTACAGGTTCGCACCGGATGGCCAACTCCGTCCAACCGTACACCCTCCCGGACGCGGCCAGCCTTCTTGGCTGAATAAACGAAGCAAGATGGTTGGGCGTAGGGGATTGCTTCCAATTCCATTGCCTTCGGTTGCAAAGGCACAACGACTTTTCAATCGCAGGTTCATGCAAACGTCCGTCAGCAAGCTACTCTTTCAAAACCCTTTCGATGCGACGATCCGGCACAAGCCACATGATTTCGACAAGAACGAACAGGGAACAGGAATACAAGGGACCAAAGAAGGCCATTGGGATCGCCGCGGCGTAAATCACGATGGATATCTTGCCCTTGAAGTCCCGGCCCATTGCAGTGGCCAGGACCGACTCCCTGCCATGCAAGGAGATGAGAGTGCGGGTGAGAATAAGGTACGCTATGGCTGCCAAAAGGAGCACGGCACCATAAAGCGCGACCGGCAGCGCGGAAAAATGACTCGCGCCTATCCAGCCTGTAACAAAAGGAGTGAGGGACAACCAAAAAAGCAGATGGAGATTAGCCCAGAGAATCCGGCCGTCAACTTGCTTTATTGACTGAAGCAAATGATGGTGGTTGCTCCAATAAATGCCAAGAAAGACGAAGCTCAGAAGGTAGCTCAGAAAAGTAGGAAGTAATCTCCGCAATGATTCGAAATCAGCCGCATGCGGGACTGAGAAGTTTAAGATCATAATGGTGATAATAATAGCGAGCACACCATCACTAAACGCTTCCATGCGGTTCTTACTCATTCAGAGCCTCTGGATGAAACGATGCCTGCCACCCACCCTTTGCGCGGCACCCTGCTGATCAATTGGGTGCAGAGATGGTCATGCCCTCCTGCTCAAGAACACCCACCGGTCGGGCATCGGGCCCTGCATTACGTTCGCCTAGACTTACGAACATGTTTAACCTCTCGGTATCGTTCAAAAGTGTTTGCGTGGGCTCCAAGTCAGACGAGTAGATCCTCAATCTTGATTGGCAGCTCGCGCACGCGGACGCCGGTGGCGTGATGAACGGCGTCGGTCACAGCGGCGGCGAAGCCGGCCAAGCCGATCTCGCCGATGCCGCGCGCCCCGATCTCGTTGATCTCCTTGTCGGGGAAATCGAGGAAGTACACCTCGATCTGGGGATAGTCGGCGTTCACCGCCATCACGTAGTCGGCCAGATTGCTGTTGATGGGCGCGCCGTTCTGTGGGTCGTACGTGGTGTGCTCCAGCAGCGCCATGCCGATTCCCATCGCAACCGCGCCCTCGATCTGATTGCGGCCCGCCAGCGGGTTCACGATGCGGCCAGCGTCCATGACCGTGACAACGCGACTGACCCGCAGCCGCGCTATCTCCTGCTGCCAGGTAACCTCGACAAAGTGACAGCCGAACGAGTGCGTGGAGAACTTCGGTCTTGGATTACCGAATGTCGATTCGGCTTTGCCGTTTCCGTTGACGACTCGAAGGTTGGCGTGGCGGAGCAAATCCGCAAATGGCACGCCGTGCGCAGCACCTTCCACCTTCATAAAGACGCGACCATTCTCGAACGCCAGATCCGTTAGCAGGCGTTTCTCGAACGGCGAACCCGGCGTCGTCGCTGCGATATTCAGCAGCGAGGCTATCGCTTTGTCGGCTGCCGCAAAGACGGCAGGGGCTACTGACCCGGTCGCCATAGAACCGCCCGAGATCGGCCCTGACGGTAGCGACGTGTCGCCGAGCGCGACCTCGACCTTGTCGAGCGGTACACCGGTCTTCTGGGAGGCGAGCTGCGCGAGGATCGTGTACGTGCCGGTGCCGATGTCCTGTGTGGCGCATGCGACGCGAGCCGTGCCGTCGTTGCGGAGCTGAACGCTTGCCTCGGCGGGAAACCTTGCGGCAATCCACGAGCATCCCGCCATTCCCCAGCCCAGCGTCAAACCGTTGCGCTTCATCAATCCAATTTCCGGCGTGCGAGCGGACCAGCCGAACTTCTTCGCGCCCAATTTAAAGCACTCGAGCAAATGGCGCGATGAGAACGGAAGCCCCAGCCCCTCGTCGATCTTCGGCTCGTTGATGACGCGCAGTTTGACGGGGTCGATCTTGAGCTGATAGGCCAGCTCGTTGATCGCCGACTCGGTCGCGTAAAGCCCGGGTATGGCGCCGGGGCCGCGCATGTCTGTCGCGGCGCCGATGTTCCTTTTGGCTCGGCCGAACGTAACACAAAGGTTGGGCACGCCGTATTGGTACGCCGTGGCCTCGCCGCAATCTTCATGGTGGTAATCAAGCATCGACCTGTGGTAGACGTAGTCGTGCTGAAGCGAGACGAGCTGGCCGTCGAGCGTGGCACCCAGCTGCACTCGCTGTTGGGTGCGAGGCCGATGACCGACTGTCTGGAACATCATCTTGCGGCTGAGCACGAGCTTGACCGGTTTGCCCAGCCGGCGCGCTGCCGCGGCGGCAAGCGCACAATGCGTCCAGGGAAAGAGCTTGCCGCCAAAGCCAGATCCCAGGAACTTTGAGATGACGCGGACATTCTCCTTGGGCAACCCGAACACTTGCGCAACTACGCTGCGCAGGTTGACGACGCCCTGCGTCGAATCGTACAGCGTCAAATTGTTCGATGGGGAATCCCACATCGCGGTCGTGGCGTGCAGCTCGATGGGGTTGTGAGTCTGGGCCGGCGTGACATAGGTTTGGTCAATCTTGACCGGTGCGGCTGCGAACGCAGCCCTGGCGTCGCCGCGCCGGCTTTCTAATCGGTTCTGCGGGCCGAATGTGGCGAGAACCACTTCCGGATCGTCGTCGCTTTTGAGGTCGGTAGCGACGTTCGGCTTCTCCTTCTTGTATGTCACGCGAACCGCGGCCGCGGCCGCTTTGGCTGTCTCGAACGTGTCCGCCACAGCGAGCGCGATGTATTGGCCGTAGTAGCGAACAACATCATCCTCGAAAGGCGGGCGGCGCTCTTCGCAGATCCCTTCGAATCCCGGCTCCGGGACCGAGCGGAAGATCTTTCCGATGTTCTCGCGATGAAAGATCGCGCGCACACCGGCCATCTTCTCGGCCGCGGCCGTGTCGAGTTTGACAACTAGGCCGTTTGCGATCGTCGCCTCGACCGGGACGGCATACAGCATGTCGGGAAAGTGGAAGTCGGAGGTGTACTCCGCTTTGCCGGCCACTTTCAACGGGCCGTCGACGCGAGGCGTGCTCCGACCAATTGGTGATGTCGTCTGTATTTGTTGTGTCGTCGGCATGTTCGCTCCTTAAATGAATCACGCCGTCGCCGTCTGAAGCGCGTAGATGAGGCCGCGCTTAGCCAGCTCGATTTTGAACCCATTCTCACTCTGCGGTTTAGCGTAGCGCAACGCCGCCTCTGCCGCCTTGCGAAAAGTCGCCTGGTTTACTGCCTGGCCGGCGAGCACGGCTTCGGCCTCGGGGGATCGCCACGGCTTAGTCCCCACGCCGCCCAGTGCGATGCGCGCCCAAGTCACCCTCCCTCCTTCTACCGTGATCACTACGGCCGCCGAGGCCAGCGCGAACTCGTAGGAGGCGCGGTCGCGCAGCTTCAGATAGAGTTGCCTGCTGCCGGCCACGGGCGGAGGGAGCGTCACATGGGTGATGAGATCGCCAGGCTCAAGCACTGTTTCGCGCTCCGGTGTTTTGCCGGGCAGGAAATGGAAGTCGGCGATCGAAATCGCACGAGAGCCTCGGGGGGGCGGACCTTGAACGTGAATTGTCGCATCCAATACCGCCATCGCCACGCACATGTCTGACGGGTTGGTTGCAATGCAGTGCTCGCTCGTGCCCAAGACGGCGAGCGTGCGATTACTGCCGGTGATGGCCGAGCAGCCTGCTCCGGGCTCGCGTTTGTTGCAAGGCATCGCAGTGTCGCGGAAGTAAACGCATCGCGTACGCTGAAGCAGGTTGCCGGCCGTCGTCGCCATATTTCGGAGCTGGGCAGATGCGCCTGAGACAATGGCTTGCGACAGCACTGCATAATCCCGCTGCACCTTCGGATGGTGCGCGAGATCTGAATTTCGAACGGTAGCGCCGATCTTGAGCCCGCCTTCAGGCGTCGTTTGGATCTTGTCAAGCGGTAATCGGTTGATGTCGATCAGCGTCGCGGGCGTTTCGACGTTCAGCTTCATCAGGTCGACGAGCGTCGTTCCACCTGCAAGGAACCGGATGTCAGCCCCCTGCTGCGCAGTTCTGGCCCGGGCGGCTGTCTCGACCGCCGCCTGCGCATCCTTCCGCTGAATGAATTCAAATGTATGCATCTCGATAGCTCCTGTTTCACTTCGCGGGCGGCGCCCCGATCAAGGCTTTTTACGAACTTCTTGAATCGCGGCCACGATATTGGGATAAGCCCCGCATCGACAAATGTTGCCGCTCATCAGCTCCTTCACATCGGTATCGTCAGGACCGCACGGCTCTTTCAGCAGTGCGACCGCCGACATGATCTGGCCTGATGTGCAATATCCGCACTGGTATCCGTCGTGAGCGATGAACGCCGCCTGCATTGAGTGCAATTGGTCCGGGGTGCCCAGGCCCTCAATAGTCGTGATCTCATCTCCATCGTGCATCAACGCGAGAGTAAGACATGAATTCACGCGCCTGCCATTGACGTGCACCGTGCACGCGCCGCATTGTCCGTGATCGCACCCCTTCTTCGTGCCTGTGAGACCAATCGTCTCACGCAGACAATCCAGCAATGTCGTGCGCGGGTCGATGCGAAGCCGCCGCTCTTTTCCGTTGATGCGCAGTACGACTGACACACTATCGGAGCGATCGCCTATTTCTCTTGGTTCTTTGGGGTTCTCTTTCGACATGGAGACCTCCAGACGAGATGATAAGAATAAGAACTAGATGTCGATGAAAACAAATACAAGCTCGTGCTAACTCTTAAACCGATGGGGTTGATCTTCCGCCGCTACCGCAGGAGCGCAGGGAGTTGATAAAGACTCTCTTTCGCTAAAGGAATACCCACGCCGACTTGGAAGTAAATACATTCAAGACCCTATCTTTTGAGGAAAGATACTGTATGTGCCAACAATTAATCGGTGGCCTGCCTATTCGGAGAAAGGGTCTAACGATGCCGTGATCGTACTGATGGGATTCCCGCCTTTTCCTTTTTGGTTGGAAAATAAGGCTAGCGGTTGGACCAGTAAATAGGGTTAAAGTTGTTCTTTTGTCGTACGTGAGCTGAACCAATAGGAGTATTTTGGCACGGAGATGGAGATTGGGATACTGCTTTAGCTGTGGTGCGTTAGCAAGGCTTGTTCCCTCTTCAAGAAGCTCACCCTCCGCAAGCTCTACCCTTCAGGTCGAAGAAGAAATGAAGACCTTTCCTGATTCGTTCCGAGAAGAGTTTACTGGAGAGATAGGTCCCGGCCACTTTCTTATTGATCTCTCCCAGGGTCGGATAGGGATGTACAGCGGCGGCCAGAGTCCTGGGTTTGACGTTCCCATTCAAGGCTGCAACCCACTCGCTCACCAGGTCCCCGGCCCGGGGGCCGAGAATCTGAACGCCGATGGGATTTCCTTTCTTATCCAGGATCATTTTGATTTTTCCAACCTCTTCCCCCTCGGCGAGGCTCCGGTCGTTGCCCTTAAACTCTTCTACCCATACGTCATATTCGACGCCCTCGGCCTTGGCTCTTTTCTCGTTCATCCCGATGCTTGCCAGTTCCGGGTCGGTAAAGGTACACCAGGGGAGGAAGGTATAATTCACCTTTCGGGGGAGATGGAAAATGGCATTAGTGACTACGATGGAACCCTCATATCCGGCCGCATGGGTAAACTGGTAGGCTCCGGTTACATCGCCGGCTCCATAAATATGTTTGTGAACCGTTCTCAATCTCGGGTCCAACTTCAAGCCTTTGTCATCATAGGGTATGCCGATCCCTTCCAGGTTCAATCCTTTCAGGTTAGCCTCTCTTCCCATGGCTACCAGGATGACTTCCGCATGAAGAGCAATAGTTTGTCCGTCTCCCTTTTTAATCACGATTTCTCTCCGGTCCCCCAAATCCTTCGTGCTCACCACCGAGGTGTTGAGATGGAACTCGACCCCTTCAGTCTGCAAGACCTTCATGACCTGATCAGCCATATCCTTGTCTTCATTGCTCAGAATTTGGCCGCTGCGCTGTATCACCTTGACCTCGGTCCCCAGACGACTGAAAGTCTGGGCCATTTCCGTGGCAACCGGACCGGCTCCAAGGATCACCATGGACTTCGGTAATCTTTCGAAGGAATACATTTCCTTGTTGGTGATGTGAGGAGTTTGGTCCAAACCGGTTACCGGTGGAACGGAGGGGGAAGAGCCAGTGGCAATGACCCAGTTCTTGGCGGAAAAAGTTTTCCCTTCCAGCCGGATGGAATGCTCATCCACAAAGGCCGGCTTCCCGAATTCAACTTTGACTCCAAGTTTACAGAACCTTTCCTCGGAGTCATACTTCTCAATGATTTGGATGACCGACTGAATTCTTGCGGCCACCTCACGGAAGTCGATCGGCTTGACTTCCACCGCGGGAAGCCCGAACTTCCTGGCATTTTTCATAAGATGGTAGACATGGGCGGTTTGGATCAGGGTTTTGCTAGGGACGCAGCCGAAATACAGACAGTCCCCTCCCAGCTTTTCCTTCTCCATGAGCAGGGTTTTGGCCCCCAGCTGAGCGGCTCCCGCCGCCACCGTCAAACCTCCCGACCCTCCTCCCAAGATTCCGATATCAAAATCATAATCCAGCATGACCCCCTCCTAAAAAATTAGTAAGGTTCAATAGTGGTTGCATGGGACCAAAGCTTAGAGACGTGGCTGCCACCTTTTCCTTCGTTCCAAGGGCTCCCGGGCGGGTCTTTTCTACGGCTTATCTGCGGGGGAGTTTTGCCCCCTCCCGCTGTTCCCCTCGCGTGCGCTCGGGGCCAGGGGTTTCCCCCCACAGATAAACCGTGAAAATACGGCGCCCTCCCGCCAGTCACTCCGGAAAAGGTACCAACCCTGTCCCATGTTGGGCCGGTCCCATGAGGTCTACTTGTAAGCCCATGCAAACTCTTCTGAACGTTGCCAAGAAATCAACTTTCTTTCTTTATCTTTTTAATAATTTTGGGAATGAAGAGGGAAAAAATAAACAGACCCACCGAGAAAAAAACTTTGGAAGAAATCAACTGACTCCAATCTCCTGCGACCCAAACTTCTTTAATCGTGCCGATAAAAAAAGTAAGAATAAAAGTCCCCACCAAAATGCCCAAACCCGTGCCCCAAAAATAATCCCGGAACCGGACCTTGGTCAGCCCCATCCCAAAGTTCATGGCGGTGAAAGGGAAATAGACCAGCCGCAAGTAAAGCACCGTGGCGAATCCGTTCCTCTCGATCGCCTCATCATACTTCTTCAGTTTTTCCCCTATGAGGGAAGCGGCAAAATCTCTCCCCAGCGTCCGTCCGATCCAGAAAGCGGCAGTGGCACCAGCCATGGCTCCCATCCATACACACACGAATCCCCAGTAAGGGCCAAACAAAGCGGCTCCCAGGGCGGTGAGCAGGGTGCCGGGGACAAACAGACATACGCCTGCGGTGTAGACCAGCATGAAGACGAGAGGCGCCCAGAGTCCAGCCCGATCGAGAAACTGGTTCAAGGCCTTTTCGGTAAAAAACTCCCTTGCCGACGTGAAGCGGATAATGTAAATCGCCACGATGACGAATGCGACCAGAAAGAGTGCCTTGATAGCTGCGCCTTTCCGGCTCGCTGCCATCTGGGGCTTATTACCCTCCCCTGGGTTCTTTTCTTCGCTCATCCGAGCTCCATTCTCAGCCTGCCGGCACTTGGACACCGTGTGACCGCTAAGCTCAGGCTTTCCTCTTTCTCCACGATGCTTACGGCTTCTTCCCTGTTATCGCCCTTGCGGCCAAAGCCGTGATTATTCCGTACGGCAGATTTACGAGCAGCAGGTAGACTGTGAGCATCGGCCCGCCCCGCTGAAGCCCAAAATACCCTGCGCCGCTCATCGGTAGGAAGAATAAGAACAACGCCAGAACCGGCGCGAGGAAGTATAGGAGACCGAAGAGGTAGAGCCGGTTCCAGACGGCCTTTATAAGGAACCCGAACGGGATACCCCACAGCCCGGCCCAGAAGAGCGGCCTGTATATACCCGGCGGGTTCAAGGATACCGGAGCCTTTATCCCGAAGGTCGCGCTAAGCCCCAACCCAAACAGGACCTGGCTGAAAAGGACTACCGCCAGTCCGCCTATAACCCCCGCAGTGAAGCAGATGGCCACTCGCTGTATCAGGGTCAAACCTTTTTCCGTCATGTTCAAGCCCCCTTTATTTTATACGCCACAAGAACGCTTTGCAGAAAGTTGACGAGGATCGCTATCCTGGCAAAGAGAGTTCGTGTTGATGACTTTAGCTGCGCGGTGTCGGATTCCCGATGTGCCACAACCGTATTCAAACGGAGCAGGATTACAATGCCGCCGATTGCAGAGCGGCCAGGAGCGAATTATAATCATGAGAGCCATCGTAGCGTATCCCGTTGATAAAAAAGGTCGGCGTGCCATTAACTCCGCTGCGGATTCCACTCTGGCGGTCTTCCTTAATACGCTTCTCGACAACGCCTTCTTTGATATCGTTCCCGAATTGTTCGACATTCAATCCGATCCCGTTTGCCCACGTAGGGATGATCTCCGGATTGAGCGAGGTCTGCCGTTCGAAAAGGAGATCGTGCATCTCCCAAAACTTCCCCTGGAGCGCCGCGGCTTCCGCCGCTTCGGCCGCGATCTGGGCATATGGGTGCGCCTGGGTTAGGGGGAAGTTCCTGAACACAAATCGGAGTTTCTTCCCCAAGGTCTTTTGCAGGCGCTTTATGACGGGATAGGCGGCTCCGCAGTAAGGGCACTGATAATCGCCGTATTCTACTAAAGTCAAAGGCGGGTCGGCAGGTCCTTCCGCATGATCACGCGCTGAAACAGGCTGGGTGAGTTTTGGGGATTCTTCCATAACGTACCTCCTGCCTCGGGAATCAAAACAGTGTCAGACGCTCTCTGCCTTTTCGCCTTTGGTCATCGATTCGAGAGCTTTCAAAATGCCGTCGGCTCCCGGATTGACGCCCACCGGCGAGACATAACTCCAACGAATGACGCTCTCGGTATCGACGACAAATAGCGCCCGCTCCGACTCGCCCTCTTTTTCCCGGTAGACGCCGTACTGTCGGGCCACTGCGCCTTTAGGCTCAAAATCCGCTAAGAGCGGAAAGCGCAATTTGCGGTCCTTGCTGAAGGCGAGATGGCACCAGACACCGTCCACTGAAATGCCGATGATTTGTGCTTGAAATTCGGAGAATTCGGCCTTCAACTCGTTGTAGAGCCCCAACTGGTCACTGCAAACGGGGCTCCAATCAGCCGGATAGAAGACCAGGACAACGGGCCTTCCGCGAAAGTCGGACAGGGAAACTTTTTGATCGGGGGTTGCGGAAAGTGAAAAGTCTGGAGCTCTAACTCCGGGTTTAAGAGATGTCATCGGATCCTCCTCCTGGTTACATGTATTTGCCGTCCGCTTCTTGCACTCATTTGCACTTCCTGTCCATCCAGAAACGTGCGTTCAACAAAAGTAATGTCCTCACGCCCCCAAAACTAGTGTTAGTGGTTGGACAAGTAAATGAGGTGAAAGTTGTATTTTTGTCGTACATCAAATACAGTGTTCACCCTATGTAAGATGGACGCAGGGGTCTGCAAAATGCTCAGTTAGTGAAGCAGCCGGCAGGCAGGGGCCCGGGGAAGACCTTGAGCGTAAGTTGTCCTGCCGCAAAACTTCATCTTACCCTGCCACCTCGAAAATGATTTCCAGCTCGACCGGGGTGCCGAGCGGAAGACTTGCGACGCCATAAACCAGGCGGCAAGGGTTCTTGTCTTTCCCGAAGACGTCTTGCAGAAGCTCCGAGGCGGCGTCAGCGACTTTCGGCTGATCGCGGACATCTCCCGAGGTGGCCACCGATACGCCCAGCCGGACAATCCGCGTCACTTTGTCGAGCGAGCCCAGATGCTGCCGCGCGACAGCGAGGGCGTTGAGTGCCGCGAGGTAAGCCGCCTTGCGCCCGGCTTCCACGTCGAGCTCCGCGCCTACGCGCCCAATAAATTTCGCCCCGCGGCCTTCTGTGGGAAGCATTCCGGTCAGAAAAAGCAGATTGCCTGTCTGCACCGCTTCCACATAGGTGCCGAACGGCTCAGGCGGCGCCGGGAGCTCGATGCCAAGTTCTTTCAACCGCTGCTCGGCGCTGGCCGGCACTGTTTTCTGAGTATTTGCCATTTCCAGCCTCCTATATAGCCTTAATCCCACTGTAAGATTTGCATATACGGGGATAAATAGGGCGCACAGTGTATTTGCGTGAGAAAAAACACCCGCAGGCCAATCTAAAGAGGAGATATATTTGAATTCCAGACAGGTCGAAACAGTTCAGGTACTGCAAAAATACAACATTCACCTCATTTACCAGTCCAAATGCCAGTCGTACCTTTGGTACCGGGGAGACCGAGTCAAAAAAATGGAAACCTCATTATAGGTCGGCAAAAGAGAAGTCTTTCGACATCGGGCTCTCGACTCGGAATCTATTTGCTAAAACGCAGCTAACCACTGAAACAAAGGAGGACGCGATGAATTATAAGGCATGGGTTGCGAAGGCGGCGAAACAGCCGATGGTGCTCGAAACCGTTGATCTCGGACCGCTCGGGGCCGAGGACGTTGAAGTCGCTGTCGAACACTGCGGTTTGTGTCACTCCGATCTCTCCGTCTTGAACAATGAGTGGGGCATTTCGCAGTACCCCGCGATTCTCGGCCACGAGGTCATCGGCCGGGTCACGGCCGTGGGTCCGAATGCCAAGGGACTCAAGGTCGGACAGCGCGTCGGCGTCGGCTGGAACTCGGGTAGCTGCATGCACTGCCGCCAGTGCATGTCGGGAAGCCATCACCTTTGCCCGCAAGTGCAGCCGACCATCGTCGGTCATCGCGGCGGGTTCGCGACCCACATCCGCTCGCACTGGGCTTGGGCCATCCCGCTGCCGGAAAAGCTGAACTTCGCCGAAGCCGGGCCGCTCCTGTGCGGGGGCATCACCGTCTTCGCGCCGCTGGCCATGTACGCCAAGCCGACCGATCGGGTGGGCATCATCGGCATCGGCGGGCTGGGGCACATGGCCGTGAAGTTCGCCGCCGCGTACGGCTGCGACGTGACGGCGTTCACGTCGAGCGAGAGCAAGTTCGATGAAGCGAAGGGTTTCGGGGCGAACCACGTCGTTTCGAGCAAAGACTCGGCGGCGATCAAGAAACTCGGCGGCAGCTTCGACCTCCTGATCAGCACCGTCAACGTGAAGCTCGATTGGGACGCGATGATCGGCACGCTCGCGCCGAACGGCCGGCTGCATGTCGTCGGCGCCGTGCTGGAACCGATCCCGGTCGCGGCGTTCTCGCTCATCATGCAGCAGCGTAGCGTCTCAGGTTCGCCGACCGGCTCGCCGGTGGCGATCGAGACGATGCTCGACTTTGCTTCACGGCACAATATCGCGCCGCAGACCGAGCACTTCCCGATGAGCAAGATCAACGAGGCCTTCGCCCGACTTGAATCAGGCAAGGCCCGTTACCGCATCGTGCTGGACGCGGATTTCTGATCCGCTTGACCATCGAATTTTTCTAGTGACACAGACGTTTTCGAGGTAAACAACCATGAGCGGCCCACGGAAGACAGCCATCGTGACCGGAGCTTCGCAGGGGATCGGCGCGGGAATCGTGAAAGGGTTTGTCGAACGGGGTTTCAACGTCGTTGCCAATTCCCGGAAGGTGACCCAATCCACCGAGGTCGCGGCTTCCGACCATGTCGCTCTGGTGGACGGCCACATCGGCGAGCCGGCAACGGCCGCCAGGATCGTCGAGACGGCGCTGTCTCGCTTCAAGTCGATCGACGTGCTGGTCAACAACGCCGGCATCTTCTTCACCAAGCCGTTCACGGACTACACGGCCGAGGACTTCAAGTCGCTCGTCTCGACGAACCTCGAGGGCTTCCTGTACGTCACCCAGCTCTCCATCAAGCAGATGTTGGCGCAGAAGACCGGCGGGAGCATCGTCACGATCACGGCGGCCCTGGCTCGCAACCCGATCCGGGGCGTCACGGCGTCGGTGCCGATGATCACCAAAGGCGGTCTTGAAACGATCACCCAGCACCTTGCGATGGAGTACGCGAAAGACGGCATCCGCGTGAACGCCGTCGCGCCGGGCGTCGTCGACACGCCGCTTCACCGGGACACTCCGAAGGACGTGATGGAGAGCCTGTCGCCGATGGGTCGGCCTTCGACGGTCAAGGACATCGCGGATGCGGTCATGTACCTGACCGACGCCGCGACGGTCACTGGTCACATCCTGTATGTCGATGGCGGCGCCCATTTCGGCCGCTGGTGAGTAAAGATCCGGGTCCAGAGCTCCCGGCTGTGGTCTAAGCCCAGAGAGCATGATTGCAAGTGTAGCGCCGGCAAAATCCGAAATCCGAAGTTCGAAATACGAAACAAATTCGAATACCAAATGTTCTAATGACAAAAACAAAATTAGATTCGGGGCATCAAACACGATTTTGTTTGGATCATTGCCGGTTTTGTCATTGTGTATTGTTTCGGAGTTCTAATTTCGTGCTTCGAATTTAGAGCCTTCTCACTAGCACAGGCTCAGCCATTGTCTCTGACCTGGCCCTGAGGACTAGGGTTCATAAGGTGCACTGGATGGAGCTTTCTTCATGACCACAAACTCAGCATTTTAAGGAATGGATTTTACGATAGCGGCACTTGCTTCATCCAATCCTTGAGAAAGCGCTTCACTCAAGAACTTTGCAAGGCTTGAATAGCTCCTGTCAGCAAGTTTCAACTCCTTCTTCAGTGATCCGTTGTAAAGCACCCTGCCTCCAGGAGAACGGAAGGTGATTTCAAAATCGAGTTCCCCAAAGGACTCATTCCCTTTATCGAATCGCTCGAACCTCCGGAGATTGACCTCGCAATCATAGAACCCAGGCGGTGCAAACGCCGAAGTCCTGACTACTGCGAAGAAACGTGAAGAACAAAGTGACTCTTTAATCGCTCGCTTCATCATATCGGCCGGAGACGAATCCCACCTCGAATCCTTCGACAGTTCGACCTCATAAGGAGAAATCCTGTAAGCAATATAGGGTTGTTCAAGATAGCGCGGTGCGTGGACGATTACGTTGACTGATGCATGCGGTTCAACATTAGGCTGCTCCTTTATGGGAGGGAGAGAAAGGGTGTAAATCTTCGTTTCAGACATGGCGCATGATAATAAGAAAACGAGTGAAAAGACGAACGCGGCAAAAGATTTCATCTCATTTTCCATCTCTTTCTTTGTAGAGGATGCTCCAGGGCCTTCTCCTGATCTCTTGAATGGCATCTCGCAGGTCGTCCGTCGTCTTAGTCATTTCGAATATAAGGTTTTCCAGGTTCGGAGATAGGTCCTCAATTGCCCGGCCCGTGGAATCCGACACGTTATCAACTTTATTAGCCGCCGCCTCTATTCGCGCGATCATATCTCCGGCCTTATCGATATCTTTCCTCGCATTGCGTATTAGTCTCGACACCTCGACTTTATTTGCTTTCACAATCTCTTGGAGTTCGCTGAGGACATTGTCGAGCTTGGCCGTGGTCGCTCTCAGCGATGATGCGACTTGATCCAGATTTGAAGAAATTGAAACAATCGCCTCGCTCGTATTGCTCAGCAAATTATCGACTTCGCGTGCATTTTCTTTGCTGAAAAACCTATCGGCATCCTGGGTCAGAAGACCAACGGATTCAGATAGTTTGTACACCCTTGTCATGATCATGCTGAGATCTGTCCTTTCCTCTGACGGGATTTCTTCTCCCACCCCGATCCTGCCGGCGGTCGTGTGATCGACGGTAAGAAGGAGATAGGTGTCACCGACAAATCCGGTTTGAGTGATCAGTGCTTTTGTCCCTTTATAGAGAATGGTCCCTTTCGTAACGGCTATCTCTACTGTCAGGGGCTTTCCCGGTCCCCCCGGTTCCTTGATATCCAAGACTCTTCCCACCCTTATCCCGCCCAGACTGACCTGGGCCCCTTTCGTGAGACCCGCCGCGTTCATGACCTTGATGTAGTAGGCATCAAATTTCTCGAAAAAGCGGCTACCCCCAATCAAGATTATAAAGGCGCCAAGAATCACGAAAGACGCGAAAATGATTCCGCCCGCCTTGATCTCCTCACTCAAGTATTCCTTTTTCCCTTGCATATCAGCCTTCCGCAAGGACCCTTAAATAATCGTCGGATGGCGTCTCCTCTTCAGGTCTTCTGTCGAGAAACATACTGATTCTCTGATCCTCGGCCTGTTTCATATCATCGAGCGGACCCGAGAAAATCGCCTCACCGCGGTCGAGCATGATGACGTGATCGGAAATCATGAACAAGCTTGGAAGCTCATGGGTAACAACGACGATCGTCACTCCGAATGTGTCCCTGAGTTTGAGAATGAGTTTGTCGAGCCCCGCGGCCGTGATAGGGTCGAGCCCGGAAGAAGGTTCGTCGAAAAAGAGGATTTCCGGATCCAGAGCCAAGGCACGCGCAAGGCCCGCCCTTTTCTTCATGCCGCCGGAAAGCTGGGCGGGGAAAAAGTCTTCGAAGCCTGAAAGTCCCACAAGGTCGAGTTTCATATGCACCATGATATGGATCGTCGATTCATTGAGCCTGGTATGCTCCCTGATGGGGAGAGCGATGTTGTCGGAAACACTCAGGGAGTGCAGCAGCGCGGCCCCTTGAAACAGTACCCCCATTTTCTTTCTTACTTTGTCCAGGTCCTCTCCTCCAAGAGAAGCAATATCTTGCCGGTTGATCAAAATCTTTCCCTTGATCGGCTTTAAGAGCCCTATGAGATGCTTCAGGAGCGTACTTTTCCCCGACCCACTCTTACCGACTATTGCTGTGATCTTCCCCTTCGGCATCGAAACCGTGACGTTCCTTAGAATCTCCACGTCTCCGTATCGAGAATGCAGTCCCATCACTTCTATGGCTGCTTCCATTTCCCCCGCACTCCATTTTACAAATATTTGCCCTTGGGCAATTCCGACGAGACTTCACGTAAAATAGTAAAAAAAGGCCGTAAACAGGAGGTCAAACATGATGACGACAAAAATCGAATTCACGACGGCTGCGGTGGTGTTTCTCCCTACTTCCACCGCGCTCCCCTGCACCTTGAATCCTTCGTTGACGCCTATGAGTGTTATTGCGGTGCCGAAAGCCCATGCCTTTATAAGCCCCGTGAGAATATCCTTAATCAGCAGTGAGTTCTGGGTTTGCTGAAAATAGATGTAAGGAGGCATGTCAAGCGCAGTTGCGGAAAAAAGAAAACCGCCAAAGATCCCGACCAAGTCCGAAAAGAGAGTGAGGGCTGGGACCATGATCATCATTGCAACCAGCTTCGGCACGACGAGGAACTTCACAGGACTGATCCCCATCGTGACAAGCGCATCCACTTCTTCTTCCACCTTCATCGCCCCGATCTCAGCGGAAAATGCCGACCCGCTACGTCCGGCTACGATGATCGCCGTCAGTATAGGACCGAGTTCCCTCGTCATCGAAACCCCGACAAGGTTTGCCACGTAGATCAACGCCCCAACCCTCCTGAGCTGGTATGCCGCCTGGAGAGCAAGGATAATCCCGATGAAAAGAGAAATCACCGCTACGATCGGCACGGCATTATATCCAGCCTTGACCATTTCGGATATGTCTGCCCTGAATTGCATTCGCTGGTGCTTAAGGACGGAAATGATCGTCCAGTGAATCGTATCATTGATGAGCTTCGAGAAGCCGTGGATATCCTCCCCGAAGTGCATTGCCCTCCTGCCGATAAAACCGAGGAGAGTCTCAGCTTTTGAGGGCATCTTCGATACCCCCGTACATTTCGAAAACCTTGTCCAGTTTTGAAAAGGTGAATATCTGCTTTATTCTCATAGGTATGCCGAAGAATTTCAATCGACCGCTGTATGATCTCATATGTTTCAATGCTTCGACAAAAGTCGCGATCCCCGAACTGTCGATATAAGTGACGTTCTCAAGGTCAATGATGATCACTGGAAGCTTTTGATCACTCAGGAGGAGCAACTGTTTTCTCAACTCAGGGGACGTATACATATCGATATCGCCGGAGACTGCAATGATCTTTGCACCGTCATGGTCCCTGATTTCTATTTCCATGGTTCTCCTGGAGATACTTGACGAGCCTGAGCCGGTTACCCTTCTTCTTTTGTTCATCGAACTCGACGATGTCACAAGCCCTTTTGATTAAATGAACTCCGAGTCCTCCCGGTCTTAGATCATCGAGATTCCTTCCCCTGACAGAGGGGACGTCGGCCTTGACCCCGCTGTCCTCGATAATCACTTCGAAGGCCGCCTGTGAGACCCTGAGTGTTATCCCAATCTTTTTGTTCGGGTTTCCTGCGTAAGCGTGCTTGATGACATTTGAACATGCCTCGTCAACGGCATGTTCCATATGCTTGATTACCGTATCGTCAACGTTATTTCGGGCCCCCATTCCGACCGTTACCGCCCTCACCAGAGCCAGATATTTCGGATGAGAAGGGACCGTGATTTTAACCACATCTTTAATCTGAGCTCACCCCCCATTTGAGTTCTACGATTGTGAGGTCGTCTGCCCTTTCGGCACCTTTCGAGAAATCATCAACATAATGAATCATTCTATTGACGAGATCTTCCTCTTTTCGGTGTGAGTCTATGAAGCTGACAAGGTTTTCAAAGCCGAGCCTCTGCCCGCCCTTGTCCCTCGCCTCGAAGACGCCGTCTGTAAGGAGGACTAGCCTATCACCTTTTTCGAGTGATATCGTCGTTGCGGGATATTCGCTGGGAATAATTCCGAGGGGCGGCCCCCCCGGAACAGACATGACCTTCATCTGTCCTTTCGTTATCCACAGGAAGGGCGGATGGCCGGCAACGGAGAGTTGAGCAGCACCGGTCGCGATATCGACCAAAAGGTAAATACATGTTAGGAACATTCCTCGCGGTGACTTGAGGAGAGAGAGGTTCAACCGGTTAAGCGCGAGGGACGGTGAATCAGCAAGACGGGATACGTACTTGAAATCGCTGCTGAATTTTGCCATATACAGGGCTGCGGATATCCCCTTCCCGGAGACATCTCCTATCAGTATCCCGACCCTGTTCCCGTCTCGTTCAATGAAATCATACAGGTCGCCTCCGACCTTTTCGGCGGACAGGGTCACGGCGCTGACCGACAGGTCACCTGTTCTAAAGGTAGATGATTCCGGGAGAAAACTCTTCTGAAGAGTGGACGCTATATCAAGTTCCTGCTTGAGCCGCTCCCTCTCGAGAGCCTCCCTATGGAAAAGCGAACTCTCTATCGCTGTCGCAAATTGCCTGGCGAGAAGCTGAGCGATCTCCGGGTCATAATCCTCCTTCCTGGGATTGAGTATCTCCACGACGCCGATGAGACCGCTTCTGCCTACAAGCGGCATAGCCATGAGACTTCTTATCGGAAATCCCGAAAACCTGTCGGCTTCCTGATGAAACTTGCTGTCAGTCTGCACGTCTTCTATGAAAACCGGCTGAAGGGTCTCAGCGACCGAGCCCGCGATGCCCTGTCCGATTTCGAGAGTGCCTTCCTTCTGCTGGATCCCGGAACCCTTCCCGTTTTCGCAAATTGCCCCCTTAAACTCAAGCCTGTTGGTCTCTTTGTTGTAAAACAGGATGGAACATCCCTCAGCCTTCAGGTGACTCTTCGCTCTTTCGGTGACGAGGGATATTAAGTCGTCAAGTTCGAGTGTCGATGATAATAGGGCAGACATTTCCATCAGTCTTTTCAGATACTCCACCTTCTTTTCCATATCTTTCTGGAGTGTTTCGGAGATGCGCTTGTTATTCTCTTTTCGCATCAGTCGGTCTCTTCAAAACAGCCACCCATTCCAGGAAGGCTGCAATAATTCCTTTCGCAGTGTGACGCATGGTTTTCTCTTGACCGGCGGAAAAAGCCCATTCTGAGAACATCTTATCGCTATTCTCGGAGAAAGAATTCTTGCCCGGCGTTATCCGAAAGGTAAATACGATCAATACTTTATATCTGGCTGCAAGAGGATGTATTTCATGTCAATAGCAAACTACCCTTGATGTGGGGCTCGTTTGAAGGAAACGGCTATTGAGCCAATCCGCCCGCCTCATCCACTCCCCATCCGCCTCCCAGGGCTTTATAAAGAGCCACCAGATTCAAGGCCACGAATTGATCGCTCTGGACCAATGAATCCTCAGCCTGGTAGAGTCCGCGTTGAGACTCCAACACGCGAATGAAATCGGTGAGCCCATGACGATACAAATCGTCAGCCAGTTTCAGCGCCCTTTTATTGGCTTGGACTGATTGCACAAGCGATCGGCGGCGGATTTGTTCCTTGGCGTAAGCCGTCAGGGCTGAATCTACATCCTCAAAAGCAATCAGAACACTTTGTTGATATTGAGCGAGCGCCTGCTCTTCTCGGGTCTCTTGCACGAGCACATTTGCCCGTATACGGCCGGACTGGAAAACCGGCCAGGACACGACCGGCCCCGCTGACCAAAACCGGCTCCCTGCGCTCCACCAATCGCTGACGTTTAGGCTCACTAGACCAATGTCACCGGTTAGCGAGAATCGGGGAAACAAGTCGGCTTTGGCTACGCCTATCCGGGCGGTTGCAGCGGCCAACTCTCTCTCGGCGCGTCGGACGTCCGGTCTGCGAAGCAACAAATCGGAAGGTAATCCAACAGGAACCTGTGGCGGTATGGCCGGAATGGGGACCTCTTCCAAGAGGTCATTCAACACATCCCCTGTGGGCTGACCCAACAAAACATCGAGCCGGTATGTGGCGTTCCGAAAACCGGTTTCGAAAGTTGGGGCTTGCGAAGTCGTTGTCGCCAGCAATGCCTCGGCCTGCTGCACGTCCAATTCGGAGGTCAGCCCGGCTTGATACCGGTCGCGCGTCAGATTGACGATCCGCTGTTGGGCCTGAATGTTTTCGTGTGTGATCGCCAGCCGTCGTTGAAACGCTCTTGCCTCGATATAATTCCGAGCAACCTCACCCAACAAGGAACGTAACACATCGTCATACCCAAATTCCGCCGCCGCAATTCCCGCGTTAGCACTCTCAACGGCCCGGCGGATGCCTCCGAACAGGTCAAGTTCCCACGAAGCATCGAAGCCCACGGCGTATAGATTGTAATCCAGAGGCGCGCCCGGCGGCAGGGGAGGGAATCCGTTTTTGCCGAAGCGATTTCGCGAATACGAACCTCGGACTTCAATGCTAGGCCCTTCACCCGACGCGACCACACCGCGTTGCGCACGGGCTTCTCTTATTCGCGCCTCGGCTACGCGCAAAACCAAATTCGACTGAACAGCGCGCAGAATGAGAGAATCCAGTTTGGGGTCTTGGAAGGTTTTCCACCAAGCGCCGTCGACGGGCTGAGCGTTGGTTTCACCGCCTTCCATGGGAGAACTCCACGAAGAGGGTGAGGGAAGGTGCGGTTGGTGATAATCCGGTCCGACCGTACAACCGGGTAGCAATCCAAGAAGCAAAATAGCGCGCATAGCCATTTGGAAGATGACCAAAGCAGACTTCTTCTTCCCGAAACATGTTCTTTTCATGACGCCTCTTTAAGGAAACGCGCGGTCAGCACACGTGCAAGCACGACCAACGGCAGGCTGAAGACAAAGAGCATGGCCAGAGTCTGAAAGCAACCACTGAACGCGACGCTAGCCATCTGGCGCTGAGCTTCCTGAACCATGAGCGCCAGAGCTGTCCCTGAAACCTGCGGTGCTGGTGTTCCATTCAGCATAAGCGCGTTCTGTACGGTCTGCCCATAAACCGCAACTTGGGGATTCAACCACGACAGCGCTTCGCCCAACACCGACTGGTTTCGGGCCGTCAGATGGTCCAGGAGAGTTTCCATCCAGGCGACGCCGACTAGGGCACCTAGTTGTCGGCCGAAATTGAACAGCCCGGAAGCTGCCACATTGTCTTTTGCAGGCACGCAGGTTAGTGTGAGCAAAGTGAGTGGAAGAAACAGGCACCCCACTGCAAGCCCACGGAAAATCAACCAGGGAATAAGACTGCCAAAGGATGCGTTTGAAGGCATTTTCCCAAGATTCCACATCGCCGTGCCAAACAGTAACAGACCGATAAACACAAAGAAGAATAATGGTATCTTCGTAAATCGCAATGCAGCGCCCACCACCAAGAGCGAGAGAGTGGCATACAATGCGGCGTGGAGTTGGACGAGTCCGCTGTGCCAAACGGGATATTGAAGAACACGACCAGTGAAGCTGGGAATAGCGAACCCGCTGCCAAAGAGGGCCATTCCCGCAAGCAGACTTACGGATACCCCAAACGTGAAATCAGCAAACCGGAAGCAAGCATATCGCAAATAGGTCGGTCCTCCACTTGATTCCATGAATCCTAGTCCCAGCAAACAAGCAAGGACGAGCAATGCGGGCCAGACGATATAAGGAGACTCAAGCCATGCGTAACGATCACCCTGTTGCAATACATAAGCGATCGCCAAAAGGGAGCTGCCCAACATGGCAATTCTCCCGATCGGTACCGGGCCCGCTGATGTAGTGGTTCCTAACAACTCTCTATTCCAGAAAAGCCAGAGCCAACCTGCAAGCCCACAGAACGTCATCCATACGTATGAAAATTGCCAAATCGAGCCATAGGCGTAACCACCCAGAAACGCAGGAACGATGGTTGCTGGAAACACGACTGCAGCCAGCGCGAAGACGCCTTGGACCAATGGCTGTTCTCGTCGTGGAAACGCACCCAACAACGCGCCTTGGCTGAGGGCTAGCACCAATCCGCCTGAAATGCCTTGAAAAAATCGCACCACAAGCAACGAGAAGAATGCCCTCACAAGAACACTGCCTCCGGTGGCCAAGACGAGGACGGCGGAAGCTACCAACAATG
Source organism: uncultured delta proteobacterium (assembly GCA_963740905.1). Lineage (GTDB taxonomy): Bacteria > Desulfobacterota > DSM-4660 > Desulfatiglandales > HGW-15 > JAFGDM01. The sequence goes on along the minus strand of CAVUFY010000011.1, from coordinate 140,425 downwards.
AGCTTCGTTGCCCGAATCGCTCCTGCACGCGCGACGCGAGCAGCAGTGCATAAAGCTTTGTTGCGAAGTAGAAAACAGCGGTCCAAGCAATCTGATCACGAGTGGCTGCAAAGGTCCCCATCAAATATGGACCCAGCGTCGAACTCGTGGCGCCATTGGCCCCGTCGAGCAAAATCAATAAACACAAGGCGCCAAGCAATCCGACTTTTGCCCCTGTGAACTCGGCAAGAAGCAAGGCTCCCGAGGTTCGCCGTGCTTTCATCTCCGAGACTATGCTGACATCATTTATCGGTCGTCTTACCCTTGGCATTCTCTTGAACCTCTTTTGCCGAACACTGGCCAGCAAGGCTTGACAATGCTTGCAAGTTGGTTTTTAAAAGGCCCTGTAGCAACTGAGTTGCTTTTGCCCATTCGTCTGAGTAAATGTTCGTGAGATAGACCGGCTTCTCGGGAGGAACCTGGGCCAGAACCGAACCGCTGCGATTAGTGGTATCGATAACAGCCTGCATGGAAAGGCCGAGGCGAAGGGGGAATTCTTTGAGCTGTTTCTCGTCCAAATGGATCCGTATCGGCACGCGTTGCACGATTTTGATCCAGTTGCCGGAAGCCTCCTGAGGTGGTAATATCGCAAATGCAGCGCCGGTGCCAGGACTCAATCCGGCGACGTAACCCCGGTATTCAACCGAGTCACCATAAAAGTCCGCGCGCAACTTCACGGGCTGGCCGATTCGCACATCCTTGAGTTGTTCTTCCTTGAAGTTTGCATCCACCCAAATTTGATCTAAGGGTATGATAGTGAGCAACGGCGCGCCAGGTGTGACCCGCTCTCCGATCTGGACACTTCGGCGCGCAACATATCCTGTTGCGGGAGCATTGATAATCGTTCGCTCCAAGGCCAAATACGCGTCCAGAACATTGGCAGCAGCCTGAAGGACCATTGGATGATGTTCCAAATCCGTATTGACGACCAGTGCCTGTGCAGAGGTCAGTTGTTGTTTAGCAACCTGTAGCATAGCCCGGGCCGCATCCGCCCCCTCACGCGCATGAGAGATTTCCTCTACCGGAACGGAACCCTTCTCCACAGAGGTTCTCCGTCGATAATCGGTTTCGGTGCGGGCTACGTCGATTTTTCTTGCAGCAATATTCGCTTTCATCTGACGGACGTTGACATAGAACTGACAGACCTTCCGCATCGTGTCTCCCAAAGTAGCTTCAGCTTGGCGCGACCGAACCTTTGCGTCGCTGTCGTCTAAAAGAACCAGGGGCTGACCTATTCGCACGAGGTCGGTGGCATCGGCGTTGATGGCTACGACTGTTCCCGTGACACGCGAGGTCAAGAAAATCTGATTTCCATGAACATAGGCATCATCCGTTTCTCGATAAGGACTGCTCATGCGAAAGAAATAGGCCAAGCCAACAATCAGGATTATAAGAAACAGCACGACACCGACGACCATGCGACGTCGACGCTTGCGGGGGTGTGGTGCGATGTCCTTGCTGTTAGCCGAGAGAGGTGGTTCTCCTGCCGCTTGCCCCGTTGAAGCGGATGCAGACGTGTCTCGATGTTGATCCTCGGACATAATGCCACTTTCTTGACCGTTCATCTGCCAATAACCTCGTATCTAAAAAGTGTGACAGGGAGAAGACAGGTTGGCCACAAAGACGCCTCAGTAAATTTAGTTTTTGCTCAGCAGCACTTTCCTCCCGATATCATACCTCGTTTGCAAAATAGATGGTGGGCCGGTGCCAACTCGAGAGCAAGACCACCTCCAACCCCGCGATCACACATCGTATCTCAACGTACTTCTGAGACAGAATTCGAAGAACTGCAAGATCGACCCGCGGGAGGCTAATACTACAAAGGAAGCCGGTTCTTCTCTCAAATCCGTCGTCTTTTGCTTCTGCGCCTTCTCTTAAGGGACCACTTCCGAGCTAAAGGTACGTTTCCGCGTAAACGTAAGTTAGCCGAATGGCGAAGTGAATGGGGCGTTCCATGTATTTGCTCAGGAAAAGCGAGGTAGGGCGGAATCTGAGATGCTCTCATCAAGCCCATTGAGGAATACTGGACTGTAGCCCAAAAATACAGTACGCAGTGTATTGATCCTGAAAATGAGTTTGGCAGAATGGGAATTATTGCGGAGGTACATCTTCATGAAAGAGTTCACTTTTGAAGAATTATAGGCAAGCCAATTAGCCTCTAATTTTTTTGGATGATGCTACGCCGCGCGGGTTGTAGCAGAGTGATTCTTGATGGCAACGGTTCCTGCGCCACGACCCTGACGACCCTCAATGGATCAACCGCGACCGGCGGTTTGGCCAAGGGAGCCTATGTGCTGGCCGATCCACCGGATGGCCAGCCTGATCTGATCCTTATCGGCACCGGCAGCGAAGTGTCCCTTTGTTTGACGGCCTGGGACAGTGCTGATCGCAGGAGAACCCATCTTTTCAAAAGGAGGACTGCCATGCAATTGGGAATGATCGGCGCGGGACGCATGGGTGGCAACATGGCAACCCGCTTGATGAAGGCCGGCCACACGTGTGTTGTTTATGCCCGCCATGAAGAATCCATAAAGGAGGCAGTGGACCAAGGCGCCAAAGGCACAACCGACCTGAAGGAGTTCGTCAGAATGCTTGACAAGCCACGGGCCGTATGGCTGATGGTGCCGGCCGCCGCAGTGGATAAGGTGCTGGACGACCTGACTTCATTGCTGGAACCGGGTGACATCGTGGTAGATGGCGGCAACTCTTACTACCACGACGACATTCGCCGGGCCGCCGCTTTGAAGGAAAAACGCATCCAATATGTGGACGTGGGGGTCAGCGGCGGGGTTTGGGGGCTGGAACGGGGCTACTGCATGATGATCGGCGGCGAGGTCGAAGCTGTCCAGCGCCTGGACCCCATTTTTAAGGCCCTGGCGCCCGGCGTGGACGAGGCCCCGCGCACCCCTGGCCGCGCAGGGGAGCCGACCCCCGCGGAGAACGGCTATCTGCACTGCGGCCCCAACGGCGGCGGGCATTTTGTCAAAATGGTCCACAACGGCATCGAATACGGCATCATGGCAGCCTTCGCCGAAGGCCTGAATATTATCAAGAATGCCGACATCGGGAAGCGTCAGCAGGAGGTGGATGCGGAGACCACGCCGCTGCGTCATCCCGAGTTGTACCAATACGAATTCCATCTGCCGGATGTGGCCGAAGTGTGGCGGCGCGGCAGCGTTATTGGCTCCTGGCTGCTGGATCTGACGGCCAGCGCGCTACTAGCCAACCCGGACCTGTCTAAATTCGCCGGCCGGGTATCCGATTCGGGCGAAGGACGCTGGACGGTGCAAGCCGCGGTGGACGAAGGTGTTCCCGCCCCGGTTATCAGCTCGGCGCTCTTCAGCCGCTTCAGTTCCCGGGGCGGAGATGAATTTGCGGACAAACTCATGTCGGCCATGCGCTATGAATTCGGCGGCCACCTGGAAAAGAGCCCGGACAAGGCAGGAGGTGGCTGATGGGGGCTCCAGTTTCGGATACACTGGTCTTTTTCGGCGCCACCGGAGACCTGGCCTACAAGAAGATATTTCCGTCGCTTCAAGGGCTGATCCGGAAAGAAGGCTTTAATCTGCCCATTATCGGGGTGTCCCGGTCCGGGTCCCTTGACAAGCTCAAGGAGCGCGCCAAGGATAGCCTGGAGCACCATGGCACCCTGGATCAGGAGGCTTTCCAGAAGCTGACGGGACTGTTGCATGCCGTTCAGGGCGACTATAATGACCCGGCGACGTATCAAAAACTGCGCCAGGAATTGGGAAAGGCAGAGAGGCCGTTGTATTACCTGGCCATCCACCCAACTATGTTCGTCGAGGTGGCCGAGGGGCTGGCCAAATCGGGCTGCGGCACCAACGCCAGGGTAGTGCTTGAAAAACCCTTCGGTCGGGATCTGGCCTCCGCGCAGGAGTTGAACAAAATCCTCCACCAGTACTTCCCGGAAGAGGCCATCTATCCGTATCGACCACTATCTGGGCAAAGAGCCGGTCCAGAATATCCTCTACACTCGCTTTGCCAATCCCATTTTTGAGCCGATCTGGAATCGCCACTACGTGCGCAGTATTCAGATCACCATGGCGGAAGACTTCGGCGTGGAGGACCGCGGCAAGTTCTACGACGAGGCCGGCGCCATTCGGGACGTCCTGCAAAACCACATGCTGCAGATCCTAGCCAGCCTGACCATGGATCCGCACACCGGTGATGACCACGAATCAGTCCGGGATGAAAAGGGGCGGTTGTTCAAAGCCATTACCCCCCTGAAGCCAGGGGACGTGGTGCGCGGCCAGTATAACGGTTACCTTTCTGTGCCCGGGGTCAGCTCCGGTTCCACGGTGGAGACCTTCGTGGCCGTGAAGGTGGCCATCGACAACTGGCGTTGGGCCGGAGTTCCCATCTTCATACGCTGCGGTAAAAAGTTGGCATTGACCTCCACGGAGGTGATGGTTGAGTTCAAGCGTCCGCCCCGTGAGACCTTCGGAGAAATCGTGCCGGTCCTCTCCAGCCACATGCGGATGCGTATCAGTCCGGACATCACCCTCTCCATGGGACTGCGGGTGAAAAAACCGGGAGAACGGATGGCGGGTCAAGACGTGGAGTTGACCTTCGTCCGCCAGGCTGCCGAAGACATGCCACCGTATCAGCGTCTGCTGGGCGATGCCATGCGCGGCTCTGCCGAGCTTTTTGCCCGGGAGGACAGCGTCGAGGCCCAATGGCGGGTGGTGGACAGCATCCTGGGCAACGTGACGCCTTTGTATACTTACGAGCCGGGAACCTGGGGACCGGAAGAAGCCTACCAGCTCATCGGCAAACACGGGCCGTGGCTCAACCCGCGGCCTCCGGAAAGCAAGCCATGACAGAAAAACATGAACATGTATTCCTGTTCGACGTGGACAATACGCTGCTGAACAATGACCGTGTGGAGCAGGATCTGCGCCAGTATCTCAGGAGGAAGGGGCCGCGTCTCTACGTATCGTGATGGGACCTGCATAACGCCATCGGGACGGAGACTAAGAACTTAAGAACCAGTCTAAGGGAAAGGAATAACCATGAGCGATACGCCAAGACCCACAGAAACCCAGGCCTGGCAGGCACTCAAGACGCATTATGAGGAGATCAAGGGCGCGCATCTGCGGCAGCTCTTTGCCGACGACCCCGCCCGGGCCGAAAGTTTTTCTGCAGAAGGCGCCGGTCTCTTCCTGGATTACTCCAAGAATCGCATCACGGCCAAGACCATCCGGCTGCTCCTGCAACTTGCCAGGGAACGCGGCGTGGAAGCCAGGCGGGACGCCATGTTCCGGGGTGAAAAGATCAACCTCACCGAAAACCGGGCCGTGCTGCACGTGGCCTTGCGCGCCCCCAAAGGTTCGTCCATCCAGGTGGACGGCCGCGACGTGGTGCCGGAGGTCCATGCGGTGCTGGACAAGATGTCCGGATTTCGCCAACCGGGTTCGCGGCGGTCAATGGCAAGGCCACACCGGCAAACGCATCAAGAACGTGATCAACATCGGCATCGGCGGCTCCTACCTGGGGCCGGAGATGGCCTACCTGGCGCTCCGTCCGTTCAGCGAACGCGCCATGACCTTCCGCTTCGTGTCCAATGTGGATGGGGCCAACTTCACGGAAGCCACCCACGACCTGGACCCCGGCGAGACCCTGTTTGTTATCTCCTCCAAGACCTTCACCACGCTGGAGACCATGACCAACGCCCAGACCGCCCGGCAATGGGTAGTCAAGGGGCTGGGCCGCGAAGAGGCCGTGGCCAAGCACTTCGTGGCGGTGTCCACCAACGCTCAGGAGGTTCAGAAATTCGGCATCGATACCGCCAATATGTTCGGCTTCTGGGACTGGGTCGGCGGTCGCTACTCCATGGACTCGGCCATCGGGCTTTCCACCATGCTGGCGGTGGGGCCGGAGAACTTTCAGGAGATGCTGGCCGGCTTTCATGCCATGGATGAGCACTTCCGCACGGCCCCCCTCGAGAAGAACCTCCCCGCGCTCATGGGCCTCTTGACGGTCTGGTACAACAATTTCTTCGGCGCCCAAACCATAGGCATCATGCCGTACGCCGCCTATCTGGAACGCTTTCCCGCCTACCTGCAGCAGTTGCAGATGGAAAGCAACGGCAAGCACGTGGACCTGGAGGCCCAATCCGTGAGCTATGAGACCGGTCCCATCATCTGGGGCGAGCCCGGCACCGACGGTCAGCACTCCTTTTACCAGCTTATCCACCAGGGCACCAAGCTGATCCCCTGCGACCTCATCGGTTTTTGCCGGCCGCTCAGCCCTCTGGACCACCATCACGACCTGCTCATGGCCAACCTGTTCGCCCAGGCCGAGGCGCTGGCCTTCGGCAAGACCGCCGAGGAATTAACCGCCGAGGGTTCCCCGGCGTTCCAGACGCCGTTTCGGGTTTGCGAAGGCAACCGGCCCACCAATGTCATTCTCGCCGAGAGTCTGTCGCCCAGGACATTGGGCAGCCTGGTGGCCCTCTACGAACACAATGTCTTCACCCAGGGCGCTATTTGGAACATTGACTCCTTTGATCAATGGGGCGTGGAGTTGGGCAAGGTGCTGGCCAAGCGTATCATCCCCGAGCTTGAGAGCGCGACCGAACCCGAACTCAAGCATGACGGGTCCACCAACGCCCTCATCCGACGCTATCGCCGCTTAAGAGGTGGGAGCCGCTAGCAGGTTGCTGAAAAATGCCCATCTGCGGCGTTGCCCTCATCCTTCGTCGTTGCGACGTACTTATATGTACGTCTCACTCCTCAGGATTTCGGACGCCTTGCATCTTAGGCATTTTTGAGCAACCTGCAAACAAGGACTTTTTCGGGACCCCGCTAGTCTCCTATCCGGGAAGGAAACACGTCCAGGATTACCGTTTACTCGGACCAAGAAGGCCTGATCAGCAGTGCAGCGGATTTGATCATCGAGCTGTCTGCCGAAGCCATAGCCGCGCGCGGCCGCTTTACCCTGGCCCTCCGGGGAACTGCACTGGCTGGTGGACGCACCGGCCGCCGCCAAGCTGAGGAGGGAGTCATGACCGATTTTTCCGTTTTCCCATCATGTCGTGATCACGGCAGTATTTTTCGCGGTGCTTGCGAGCGCAGCAGCAGCGAGAATCTCCTGCAAAGATCGACGTGACCATTGACGGGCTCGACAAGGTGGACCCGCAGTAGAATTTCGTCAAGGGCCTCCCCCCGGCGAGCGACGCTGAGGCTCCCGGCCGGGAGGTTGCCGGGGTGGCTCACGTGGGGCTATAGCCGGAATCGGCTGCTCGATAGGAGTGGAGTTGTTCAGTGTCAACTGCACTCCGTGATGCAGTATTCGTAGCGGCCCGGCCCCCTGTGTCAGACGGTAGTTTGCCGCGTTCGTGGTCACCTCTACGTGAATACAACAACCGCGATGCAAGATAGAGAAGGACATGGCCGCGAGGCCATCCGGCAGGCGGGGCGCAAACGAAAGCACTCCGGCGTGATCGCGCATCCCGCCAAAGCCATTTACCAATGCTCTCCATGTCCCTGCGAGCGACGCAATGTGCAGGCCATCGCGTGTATTGCGCTCCAGATCATGCAAGTCCATGAGCGCGGCCTCGGCGGTGTAGTCGAGCGCAAGACGGAAGTGCCCAACCTCAGCTGCAAGCACCGCCTGGGTGCATGCAGAAAGGGAGGAGTCGCGTACGGTGATTCGCTCGTAATAGTCGAAGTTGCGCGCCTTTTGCTCGCCGCTAAAGGCATCACCGCAGAGCTGCATGGCAAGCACGAGGTCCGGTTGTTTGACAACCTGCTTGCGGTAGAGATCGAAATAGGGGAAATGCAACATAAGCGGATATTTGTCAGGGCTCGCCTCGGAGAAGTCCCACATCTGGTGGTCGGTGAAGCCTTCAGCCTGCGGGTGTACACCCAGCCGCTGGTCGTAGGGGATGAAGATTCGATCGGCGGCGGCGCGCCATTCGGCCATTTCCTCGGGCGTCACGCCGAGATCGCGTGCCTTACCCTGATTTCGCTCGCAGAAATCCGCCGCACCGGACAGGTTTCGCGCCGCCATCAGGTTGGTATAGACATTGTTGTCGGAAATAGCGCTGTACTCGTCAGGTCCTGTCACGCCGTCGATACGAAAACGGCCCTGAAGGTCATGGTGGCCCAGGGAGCGCCAGAGCCGCGCCGTCTGCACAAGAATGTCGGTGCCCACGTCACGCTCGAAGGCCTCATCACCGGTTGCGTCCACATACCGAATCACGGCATCAGCAATATCGGCATTCACATGAAACGCAGCCATCCCCGCAGGCCAGTAGCCCGAGCATTCCTCGCCATGAATGGTGCGCCATGGAAAAGCGGCGCCGGCCAGACCCAGCTCGCGCGCGCGCTGCCGGGCGGCTGAAATCGTCGAATGGCGCCAGCGCAACGCATCGGCGGCGGCACTTGGCATGGTGTAAGTCAGGACGGGCAGGACAAACGTCTCCATATCCCAGAATGTGTGGCCGTTGTAACCTGTCCCCGTCAGCCCCTTGGCAGGAATGGCGCGCTTCTCGGCCCGCGCACCGGCCTGGAGCACGTGGAAAAGCGCAAAACGCACCGCTTGCTGCAGCTCTGAATCACCGCTGAGCTGGACATCGGCGTGTGCCCAGAAATCATCGAGGTATCGCCTTTGATCCGCGAGCAGGCCTTCGAATCCGGACTGGCGCGCGGCCGCCAGGGCGGCGGCAACCTGATCGCGCAGCGCCGGCAGCGTGCGCTCGAGAGACCATCCGTAGGCAACCAGCTTGAGCAGGCGAAGGCGATGTCCCGGCTCGAGCGAATCGGTGACAACGACGCGAGCCGAATCGGGCGACGACTCCGTGTCGATATGTGCTTTTGAGGTGCCGCTGATGAAGTGATCCATAGCCGCCGCTATGCGCAGACCGCTGCGCCTCGTGCTATGGATCAGCACTGCTCCCATGTCCCGTGACAGGTGCTCCTCGGATTGGAGAGGGGATTCAATGGCGCTGGCGGCGCGCGGGTCCGATCCCAGAAGCGGCAACTGCTCGTTGGCTACGAGCTCAGATTGCACGACGATATTCGCAGGTCCGTCGAGCGGCTCGATCTCGTAGCTGATGCCGAAGATCGCCCGATGCGTAAGTGAGACGAATCTTAGCGAGGTTACGCGCACGGTACGGTTGGCTGGAGAGGTCCATTCAGCCGTTCGCCTCAATGTCCCGGCGCGAAAATCGAGCACCCGGTCGTGGACCCGAAGCTCTCCGTAGCGAACGTCAAAGGGCTCATCGTCGACGAGCAGGCGTATCAGTTTCCCGTTCGTTACATTGACGAGTGTCTGGCCAGACTCCGGCGATCCGTACTGGGACTCGGCGTAGGGCAAAGGATGCAGTTCGTAGAATCCATTCAGGTACGTGCCCGGCAGCCCGTGAGGTTCCCCTTCATCGAGGTTGCCACGCAAACCGATGTGGCCATTGGACAAGGCAAAAAGTGACTCGCTCTGAGCCAGGAGATCAAGTCGCAGATCGGTCTCGTGGAGAGCCCACGGCTCGACGAGAAATGCTGAGTGCTTGATCATACAGCCTCCATGAGTCGGCACGGGTCGGTGACTACCACGCCATTCCTCCCGTCCTTGAAGAGATTTCCTCTTGCTTCGGCGAACTGAATAACTTCGTAATAAACGACCCGATAGCGGCGCCAACGTGAACCTTCCCGGCCCACCACCTTCCTCATACAGATGTGCAGCTCCAAAGAATCATGGAAGCATTTCCTCAAGATCGGTCACCACCACGTCGGCCCCGTTTTCCCGGAGGGCATCGGCATGGCCTTTGCGATCGACCCCGATCACCAAACCGAAACCGCCATTCCGGCCCGCCTGAACGCCTGCGAGGGCATCCTCCACCACTACTGCCCGCCGGGGAGTGACGCTGAGCAAGGCGGCAGCGTGAAGATACGTATCCGGCGCCGGTTTGCCGGGAAGTTTTTGATCTTCCACCACGTGGCCGTCCACCCGCACATCGAACAATCCGTCGATGCCACCGGCTTTGAGCACTGCGAGGCAGTTCTTGCTCGATGACACCACCGCAGTCTTGATCCCTGCCTGGCGAAGATGACGAACCCAGGCCACCGATCCTTCGTATACTTCTACACCTTCAGTCTTAAGGATTTTGATGACCATTTCTTCCTTGCGGTTGCCGATGCCGCAGATGGTTTCGCGGTCCGGAGGGTCGCGGGGATCTCCATAGGGGAGATGGATGCGCCGGGATTCGAGAAAGCTCTTGACCCCGTCGTAACGCGGCTTACCGTCCACGTACAGGCTGTAATCCTTGTCCAGATCGAAGGGCCGAAAAGGCTCGTTGGTTTTCACCTCGCGCTGCTTCAGGTAGTCGTCAAAGGTCTTCTTCCAGCACGCAGCATGTACCTTGGCGGTCGCGGTCAGCACCCCGTCGAGATCGAATAAGACTGCGCCGAAAGAATCCGAAGTCACGGAGGGTTTCTTCGAATTCATCGATGGACCCGAAAGGATTGAGGCAACAAACTGGGTCTTTTCTTCTCGAAATTCATCCATTTAACCTCCTTTATCTTTGCGAGTGATGTCGCGAACGCCATCCCTTCCGGCGACAATCGCCTCCGTTGCCAGCCCGAGAAACAGACCGTGCTCAACGATCCCGGCGCGCAGGCTCAACTCAGCAGCCAGCTCAACAGGATTAGCAATCGGGCCGAAGTTACAGTCGAGGATCATGTTTCCCGAGTCGGTTATAAACGGTGAACCCTCCGAATTCAGCCGAGCCTCGACCTTGGCGCCCAGAGACTCGATGTAGCGAAACTGAGAAAGCCAGCCGAAAGGGAGCACTTCCAGCGGCAGCGATTGGCGTGTGCCCAATCGCGGGGAGAGTTTGTCGTCGTCCACCACAATAGTGAGACGACGGCTTGCCTGAGCAGCGATCTTTTCGCGCAGCAACGCACCACCGCCACCCTTGATCAGATTCAGGTCAGGGTCTACCTCGTCCGCACCATCGATTGTGATGTCGATGGCGCGCGGCATCTCTTCGGCCATCATTGGGATGCGAAGCCGCTGCGCTTCATGCCAGACTGCCTTTGAGGTGGCGAAACCGATGATATCCTTTAGCTCGCCGTCGCGGAGCAATTGAGCGATGCGCCGGGTCGCAAAAATAGCCGTGGAGCCCGTCCCGAGCCCTACCACCATACCCGATTGCACAAACTCGACCCCTCGCTCAGCAGCCTGCTGTTTGTAATATGTCCGAAGTTCGGAATCTGCTGAAGACTGTTCCTTTTTCATCTAAACGTCCGCCTCTCATCGAGTCAACGCTGCCATAGGATTCGGGCAACTTCGAGTGGAACCGCAACCCCAGGGATGTGTGGGATTGCTCTCACAGTATAATCCATTACCGGGCGGTCCGAAGGCACCTGAGCGGTGTAGATAAATCCATTGGCCCCCATCAGTTGCCGACCGCGTATCATTTCGTGCTGCATCGCCCGGGGGCAGATTTGAGATTGCCGAGCAGCACGGATTGATCATAACTGACCAGATCGCCGATTCGCTCCAAAGTGAGGTCGGCGTGAGGATACATGGCGAGGGCCTGGGGATCGAGGGCGTAATGTCCCTGTCGTGGCCAAACGGTTGTTAACCTGTTTCCCCAAGCTTTTTTCATGGCCGACAGAATTCGCAGCTTGTCGTCGACCATGACGTAATGTCCGGCGGGATAGTGGCGTTCGACATCGTCCAGCATCTGCTCTTTGTGAATGTAAATCAGGACCCGCCCTTCAACGGCTTCCCATAGTCCCGAGCGTTGCACCTTCCGTGGTTGGAAGACCACATCGCCGTCGGACAAGATGACCGTGAGCCCCCACGGCCGAACATGCTCAAGGGCGTCGAGAGAACCGGGGTACAACCGGTTCGCAAAGGGATAATCCACCAGGTAGGAAGACATTATGAGCAGTCGGGGATCGCACAGGTCCTGGAGTCGATAGCGCTGCAAGGCACCCAGGTAGTCCGCGTACCCAAGTTCGGCGCGCAGGTCTTCGAAGATACCAAAGTAACGGTCCCGGTTCTCACCTCCAAACTCCTGCTCCAAGTTACGCCGGAGGTCTTTCTCTATCCGGTCGTTGTCGAGCAGGGTGTTATCCACATCGAACAGGAAAACAACGTCACAGGGTATTGTCATTCTCATCCCTCCTCAGGACTGGGGGTGTGCCGACCGCCACCTTCCGGCATGATCCGATCAGCTTCAGGCTGCCCCGGGTGCCGTAGTTGGTCACGTCCGGTAGCAGGGGTTCCGTGATTTTAAGGCAGCTCACGGCAGATGTCGGCCACTTCCTCCGTTTCCAGTGCCCAGGGCGTTTCTTGCCTGCTCGGGATGTTTCCCCTACAGATAAATCACGAAAAGACGGCGCCCTCTCGCCAGTCTCTCCAGAAAAGGCTTTGTCCCTGAGCCCCTCTCCCCCTCGGGGGGCCCCCCGATGCATCCTGCTCTGCGGAAGGAGACTCACTCAAGGGAACAGAGAATCTCAAGGTACGACTGGGAATTGAACGAGTGAATGAGGTGAATATTGTATTTTCACCGGTACAACACCTATTTTCTCAAAGAACTCACTTGATTCGGCATGCCCCATGGATGGCATCGCATGTGTCAGCGAAAAGCTTCGAGATCCAGTCCTCTCGATTCGCGGTAGCCGCGGCCCACTCCTTGCCCGCCTTGCGGCGCAAGTAGCGCAGCGTGGTGGTGAGAAAAGCGGCATGACTCCAGGTCAGGGGAGAGACGGAAAGAGGCTCCCCGGTGTGGGGATGTAACTGCTCGGGAAGAACCCCTGACGGCAGCGCATGGTCAGCCACCCAGTTGAGTAGTTCCAGGGCATCAGGGAGGGCCTTTTTCCTGATCGGCCTTTTCCAGAAAATAGTCTGCGAGCCAAAGGGTGGAAATGAACCAGGGATTCCCTGTAACGTCATTCGCCCCACGATAGTAAGTGTCGTTCTCATACCGTGCCATGCCGCCGGTCTTTGTGGAAAGCCAGAGTTTTTGGCGCAGGGCTTCCATGGTCGCCACGATTCGGGGATCGTCTGCGGTGTAAAGACCGAAAGCAAAAAGCCCCCAGAGGCTTGAATCGCATATACCGTCCACTTCAAGATTATTCCCGTCATCGCGATACAGCATGCGGCAGAAACGGCCCGGTTCTCCCCTCCACAAATGCATGGATGCAGCGTCTCGCACATCCGAAGCAGCCTGTCTGTAGACTCCTGCCTTTTCGTCCTCGCCGAAAACCGTGCAGAAAATAGAGGCAGCCGCCAAACCTCCAAAAACAGCAGAAACGGTGAAGCTGGAGATGCCCCTGCGCTCTTCCCACAGGTCGTAAGAGGGCGCAGGTAGACCTGTTTCCTTGTCTCGATAGGAAACCATGAAATCGGCGGCACGCTTGATGAGAGGCCGGTAAAGGGACTTGATGAATTCAATATCCCTGTAGATGACGAAGTGATGCCACAGAGCCCAGATAACAAGCGCCGTTTCATCTTCCTGGATAGGAAGCTGCGTTCCATGGGTCCCAAACCAGGGATGCCATGATGATGCGAGGGTCCCGTCAGGATTGTACTTATGGAGGAGATAACCCTGTTCGTCGATGGCCCTCGCCGCAAAACGGTAAAACCTTTGCGCCGACATGGGATAACCGGCCTGATCCAGGGCGTGCGCCGTCAGGGCTCCATCTCTTGGCCAGACATAAGAATAGGTATCCCTGTTGTACTGGATCACGTCCGAATCGTTCGCGGCGAGCACGCCTCCCTGCCAGTCAAGCTGGGTGCTCAGCACGAGCAGGCTTCTGCGATAGAGCTTTCGAATGTTGGGGGGCAAATGGTCGTCCGGGATCGTTTCCTTGCGAACCCAGAGATTCCAGTAGTCGGCGGTGCGCTTTATCAGAATCTCAGGGTGCTTGTGCCTGACCACGGAATCGATACGCCTCGCTTCAGCCCATGTCTCAGCAGCACAGATCCAGTAGTAGGCGTTTCCTGACCCATGCGCTTCCAGCTCCAAAGAGAGAGAAACAACCGAATCCACAGACCCTTGGGCAATCGTGTTGCCTGAAAGGACACCGTCTTCCGCATCCTTAAATGTTCCTTCTCTGCCGCCCGCCCTCTTCGCGCCCACGGCAAACTGCGATATGTGTTGCTCTCGATCGGAGAAACCGTTGACGAGAAAATAGCGCGATCCCTTATAATGAACAATGCCGCCTGTCACGGGATCATAGGCCGCCGTATCGCCCACGCTGTTTCCCGAAATGTCGAAATCCTGGCCGAAAAAGACTTCGATCCGGCGCTTCTCCGGGGCCAGGTTTTCTACCACGATCTCCCGGAGAAACACATCTTCGTGAAAATCCACGGCATCGCGGCACACCATCAGCACCTCCAGGTCCTGATGGTAGAGGCTCACTTTCGTGACGAGAGTGTCCTCCTCATAAAGGAGTTCCTTCTTCCATTCTTCACCAACCCAAGAAAACCGGGTCCCGGCTCGCACGCCAAAACGGCAGGTGTTGCCGCTCACATGATTTTCCTGGCCCACATGAGGGAAATAGAGGTCGCGGATGAGATAGTTCTTGTCAAAACAGATCAGGAGGTGACTATTACCGACCGGGATGTCGCGAGGCATTGACGTGTCCTCTGTAATTCCTTGGAAACATTCAAAAGTGTTTGCATAGGAGGGAGGGCTGCACCTGGAAAGGCTGGGTCCTTTTCTTACGCTCCGAAGCTGCCGGTCTGGTCTTTTCGACGGCTTATCTACGGGGGAGTTCTGCCCCCTCCCGCTGGTCGCTTCAGAAGAGACCCCAGCCCTTCCACTGCGAAGCTTGGTTCGCAAATCGTTTCATGCAAACACCTGTGCACGATACCAATGCGGTTTACTAAAGCAGCCTGTAGGGAGAAGCGCGCTTAGTCCACTCGCTCTCAGGATATACAGCCTGCAGTTTGTCATAAGCATCCTTCAAAGGTTTAGCCTGATGGGTCGTCTTGTAGAGACAGACCCCTCGCAGGTAGATGGCTTCGGGCGCCGCGCCGCTCTTTGGATAATCTTCGAGCAGGGCGTCCAAGCTTTTCAATGCTTCTGCGAAGTTCTCATGATCGAAGTGAATCTTGGCTCTCCCGAGAATCAGTGAAGTGATCAAGTCCTCAGGGGCAAGGAAACCCACGGTCCTGTGATGTTCCTTCCCGTCCGAATCGAGTGTCACCAGGGTGGGGGTCCATTTCACCTGGAATTGATCGGCGAGAGGTTTGTGATCGTGGGGCAGCATTAAAGGGATGACATTCTGGGTGATGAAGCTGATGACCTTGGAATCGGGGAACGTAACTGCTCCCATCTGCTGGCACCCGATTCACTCCGGATTGTGGAAAAACATCAGGATCGGTTTATTCTCCGTTTTTGCCCTGGAGAGGGCCTTGTCCAGTTGCTTTTCCCATTGAATCTCTTTAGGCATGGCTAATTCTCCTTTCCTTATGAAATCATGGCTCATTCCTCCCCTCACGATAGAAGGAAAATGCTCGAGCCCATGGTTCTTCTTTCTTCAAGGTCCCGATGGGCCCTGGCTGCCTCGGCGAGCGGATAGGTCTGATGGATTTCGATTTTGACCGCTCCTTTTTCCACCACCTCGAAGAGGTCCCGCGCATGAGCAAGCAAGTCCTGCCTCCGGGCCGTGTAAGTCATCAGGCTCGGCCGGGTAAGGAACAAAGACCCCCGGTTTGAAAGGATACTGAGATCAAAGGGGGGAACGGGCCCTGAAGACTGCCCGAACGAAACCATCATCCCCATGGGCCGCAGGCAGGAAAGGGACTTTTCGAAAGTGGCCTTTCCCACGGAGTCGTAGACCACATCTACACCCTCACCGGCGGTGATCTCCCTTACCTTTTGGGCGAAATCCTCACGGGTATAAACGATGGGGTGATCGCATCCTTTCTCCCTTGCAAGCTTCGCCTTCTTATCCGAACCGACGGTGCCGATCACTCTTGCGCCCAAGTGTTTGGCCCACTGGCAGACAATGCTTCCCACGCCTCCGGCCGCCGCGTGGATGAGGATCGTCTCGCCTGCGCTCACCTTGTAGCAACCCCGTAGCAGGTATCGGGCAGTCATTCCCTGAAGCATCATGGCTGCCGCCTGCCGGGTTGAAATCCCGTCCGGGAGTCTGACCAGGCGTTCGGCCGGAATTCTTCTGATATCGGCATAGGCTCCTATCGGAATCCCGGCGTAGGCCACCCGGTCACCCACGTCCACTTCACTCACTCCTTCGCCGATTTCTTCTACCACACCTGCCCCTTCCATGCCGATGACGGCCGGAAGCGAAGGAACAGGATAAAGACCAGTGCGGTGATACACGTCGATGAAATTCAGCCCTACCGCCTCGTGTCGAACCAACGCCTCACCGGGTCCGGGTTTTCCCGGATCAAAGTCCTCAAAGCGAAGCACCTCGGGGCCGCCTGTTTCATAAATTCGGATGGCTTTCATGGTTCCTCTCCATCAAAGGATGAAATCAATAATTAAATATTCTGCCGCTGGAACTGGAACAGATAAATAAGGTGAAAGTTGTATTTTTGCAGGAATATTCTGGTATCGTTGAAACACCCAATATCCTCACTTTAACCATTTGGAACCTCCTCTACGCGATCTTGAACGACAACAATTCTGAAGGGTTTGTCTTCCATAGATAGTCAGCTCACCTCCTCTGTAGGGCTGGGGCGGCTTGATATTTGCGGATTTTCCGGGATGCCTGCTTGCTCTCTGATTCTGCAAAACGTGGGCTAAAATTACCCGCAAAACAAAATGTAATAATAAGATTGGCTTAGGCCCTTTCTGAATCGGATAGAGTATGGCGGTCTCTGTAAATCGACGTGAGAAGTTGAAAAGAAAGACGACACCGATCGTTCCAAAGCTCGTTTGGTTCATAAGTAACTTTTGCTGATTCTGCCACAACCTTCTTGTCTTTATGGCAATCGTGAATATATAGATGGCTAAGGTTGTGCACTATCTATGCCTCAAAACATTGGGGCCGCACATGAAACGAGTCGCGCTTTACAGCAGTTCAAGAAGTTCCTCAGGCCCGGTCCGATCAAAGGGAATCAGCTATCCGGACCAGGCTAAAGAGGACATTAAGACGCATGAAACGGCTTATGCTTCAGCCCGCGCCCATCCGTTCCTGCTGAGCAATCTAATCAGGCGCAACAAACGCACTTCTTTGGTCGTAGTCGGCAGCCTACTAACCCTCCTTTTAGCATCCTGGAACGAAAACGAGCCAAGGAATCCTGACCCAATAAGTCGCCGTTCCCCGGTCGCTGATGCCAAGGCGGGAGCGACCCAGGGAAAGAGGGGCGGAACATAAAGGAGGTTATTATGGCAACCATGCGGGCAGTTATGTTCGACTCCTACGGGAGTCCTCAAGTCCTGACCTTGAAGGAAGTGGCCCGTCCACAGACAGGCGCGGGCGAAGTGCTCATTCGGGTCTACGCTGCGGGCGTCAACCCCTTGGACTGGAAAGTGCGCGCAGGCCATGCCAAAGCATGGCTGCAACACCGGCTTCCGCTTATCCCAGGATGGGATGTTTCCGGGATTGTCGAAGCGGTGGGCCCCGGCGTTACCGCGTTCGAGATCGGAGATGCTGTCTTTGGGATGTTGGATTTTATGAGGAACGGTGCTTATGCCGAGTTTGTGTCGGCAGGGACTCGGAACCTGGCGCCTAAACCCGCGTCCATCGACCATGTTCAGGCTGCGGCCGTGCCCCTTGCCTCGCTGACTGCCTGGCAATCCCTCTTTGAAATTGCCGGTCTCGGCTCCGGTCAGACCGTGCTAATCCATGCCGCGGCCGGCGGAGTGGGGCACTTCGCGGTGCAGTTTGCCAAATGGAAGGGGGCCAAGGTAATCGGTACAGCCTCAGCCGGCAACGTGAATTTCCTGCGGGGACTGGGCGCCGATGAAGTGATTGACTATCGCGCCAAGCCTTTCGAACAGGCGGTGCACGATGTTGATGTAGTGTTTGACCCGATCGGCGGCGATACCCAGCAGCGTTCCTGGAAAGTTTTGAAAAAAGGCGGAATTCTTGTCGCCACCCTGGGCATCTCTTCCCCGGAGGCCGCAATCGAACATGGGGTGCGAGGCGAGGGTGTCATGGTTCGCCCCGACAGCAGCCAGCTTGCTCACATCGCGAAACTGGTTGACGAAATGAATGTAAAACCCTCTGTTTCAGCGGTCCTTTCGTTGGCAGAGGCGGCCCGGTCCCACGAGTTGAGCCAGACCGGCCATGTGCGGGGCAAGATCGTTCTCAAGGTCAGGGATTAACGCTTCTCTTCATTTCTTTTCGTTCTTTGCCATGATGTCCGCTGCGCGATGAACGGCCCGGCGGATGCGCGGTGCCCTGCCTTTTAAGTACATGATCAAAACCATAAAACTACCCTTCTTCCGGCGTGACCCGCGCAGAGGCAAGATATCTGCGCGGGCTACTACCGAAAGTGTAGGGTCAAGATGACCGTCAAAGACCATGGCAGAAAGTGAAAGGCAGACGGCTTAGGCATCCGTTCTTAATGAATCTGCTCAGCCAGGTAGTTCTCGACTCCCATCTGCTTGATTTGGTCTTGCTGTGCCTCGATCCAGTCAATGTGGTCTTCCTCTTCCTTCAGGATCGACTCAAGAAGCACTTTGGTGTTGTTATCGCCCACTTCCCCTGCCAGCCGGATGCTCTCGTTGTAACCTTTGATGGCTCCCTCCTCGGCACCACGGTCATTTTCGTGCATCTTCGGCACTTCGCTCCCGATGAACATCTTGTTCAGGTTGCTGACGATGGGACGCCCTTCCAGGAAGAGGATGCGTTCGATGAGTTTCTCGGCGTGGATCATCTCCGCAATGGCCCTTTTCCGGATCGTGTCGTGCAGTTGTTTGTAGTTCCAGTTGTCGCACATTTCGGCATGGACAAAGTACTGGTTGATGGCGGTCAGCTCCTCGGCCAAACGCGCGTTCAGATGTTCGATGACTTTATCATTTCCCTTCATGTGTATCTCCTCCTTGCTAGATAGTTTGACACAATACACCTCATCACTTCTCTGTTTCAGCTTGAAAAGACCTTATAACTTACGATCACACCCACCGGAATGGCTGCTCAGACATTTTATCCCTGAAGCTATCAGCGTCATTCGAACAGGTCCATAAAGGGAACACTGTATTTGCACAGGAATAGTCCCGTATTTCTTGACTTCGTAAATCGGATGAAGCGGGACCTTCGACTCCATCTAACCCCTTACTGATGATCGAGAACGTCTCCCGCGCATGTGATTGGCATAAATAGGCGCGAATGAGACGGCGGGTTTGGAATCGCCTTTTTGCCTTGATGATTCATGTATGGCATGGTATTTTAACGATCGGCTGCACAGCAATGATTGACTGGAGATGATAAATTGGGTAACGAGAAAAAGGTTGTTAAGGGAGGATTCAGGGCGACGCTGGCCCTGATTATTTCCATTGTAGCTCTTCTATTAGCCGTTCTATCCTACAACCGTGCCGGAAGCCAGGAGGCCGTGAACGATCAACTGAAGAGCCTCCAGAAGAAAGTACAGGAATTGACAGCCGAAACATCCCAGAAACTCGAAAAAGTACGGGCTGAAACAGGGGCCGCCCTGGAAAAACTCGGCAAATCCATTAAGAATGAGGGAAAGTAATACGTCTCTTTGGGTCGAGGCCGAAGGTAACCTAGCCGCCCATTTTTGATCGCACGTCCGACTACCTTCCGATTGAAAAGTAGAAACAGTCAGCGGTACCAGGCTCGCAAAATCTGAACATTAGGTGCCCACCTTCCCGGTAATAGCCTCCATGCTCGCGCAGGTATGGGTGTTGTGCATGCAACAATCATTCTTTTCATTTGACACCTCCCGGAAGTTTCGTTCCAGGCAAGCAGCGGCAGGGAGGCGGAGAGATAGGGTGAATGCTGTATTTTGCTCTCAACCAATGTCTATGGGCTCGTATAAGCGGTTTCATCGTGCTGGGACAAGTCAAGCCCGCTTGCTTCTTCATGTTCAGGAATTCGCAAACCGAGAGTCTTGTCTACGATTTTAAGGAGAAGAAAACTGAGGACAAAGACGTAGACGATCGTCACAACAATCGCGAGCGTTTGGATGGCCAACTGAGACGGGTTTCCAAACAACAGGCCGTCTGCTCCATTAGGGTTGACAGCCTTACTGGCAAAGAGCCCGGCGGCAAGGACTCCAATCACCCCACCGACGCCATGAATGCCGACGACGTCCAAGCTGTCGTCATACCCGAATTTGTTTTTCATTTTAATCCCCAGGTAACAGCACGCACCTGCGGCAATGCCTATCAGAGCCGCGGAAAGAGGCCCCACAAATCCAGAGGCAGGCGTTACGGTCGCGAGGCCTGCCACCGCCCCGCTCGCCGCGCCGAGCGTTGTGGCTTTACCGATGGATTTCCATTCCATAGCGATCCACGCCAGCGCTCCGGTGGTTCCCGCGATGTGTGTGGCCACAAAGGCGCTTCCTGCCAGGGTGCTTGCGGACAGAGCGCTCCCCGCATTGAACCCGAACCAGCCGAACCACAGAAGACCCGCGCCCAGAATAGTCATCGGGAGATTATGGGGTTTCAAGTCTTCCGTACCATATCCTCTGCGTCTCCCCAAGATGATGGCGGCCGACATTGCTGCCACTCCTGAACTCAGATGAACGGCAATTCCTCCTGCGAAATCGAGAGCACCCAGCCTGGCCAACCATCCGCCGTTCCCCCACATCCAGTGGACCAGAGGATCGTACACAAGGGTTGACCAAAGGAGGCTGAAGACAAGAAACGGCCCGAATCTCATCCTTTCGGCAAAAGCCCCTGTAATCAAGGCCGGCGTGATGACTGCAAACATGCACTGAAAAATCATGAAAACCTGGTGAGGAATCGTCGGACCATAGACTGCATTAGGCCCCAGCCCTACCCCTCGCAAGCCTATCCATTCCAGCCCTCCAATGATTCCCAGTTTATCCGGACCGAACGCCATGCTGTAACCCCACAAGAGCCATTGCAGGCTGATAAGAGCGATGAGGATGAAACTCTGCATGATCGTCCCAAGCACATTCTTTGATCGCACCATGCCCCCATAGAACAGCGCGAGTCCCGGAGTCATAAGCATGACTAAAGCTGCTGAAACCAGAACGAACGCCGTATCTCCCGTATTCATGATCCCGCCCTCCCATGATGAAACTCTTTAGGGAAAGATTAGCAAGATCCGTACCTGTTGCTGGCTGAGAACTACCGCAATTTCAAACAGTTAGTTGGGAGCGGTGAGCCTTGGACTTGGATGGTCTACAATTTCGTTCGTTCCCATCGAAACAATAGCACAATTTCGTAGTAAAATTTCTCGGCAGGGTGCAGACGATCGCGTCCGGCGATTTGATCGCGACCTGACCTCCGTAAACGCCCATTTCAGAAATCTCTCGTCAACAGGCGTCAACAGGCGCGCTCTATGAAATGGAAGCCCGCAGGTTTTGTGCTGAAGAAGGGATGGCATGGCCTTCGCTGCGAGCGAAGAAAAGTCAGGGGGAGTCTGCGAAGAAATCGCACACTAAGATTCTACGATTCCACCGTGGGATTCACACTCAAGGGTTAACCCGGTTCAGCACTTTCCCTTCTTTCAGATAAGCGATGATTTGCTCTGCCGCAGCAATCCCGGCATTGGTGTTTGCTTCCGCGGTTTGAGCGCCCATCTTCTTGGGCGTGAAGAAAACGCGATCGGCGAACTTTTCCATGAAAGCGGCGGCGTTCTTGGGCGCGATATCGGATGCATACTTGATGTCGGGCCTGTCCTCCATAATACTGAACAGGTCTTCTTCATTGATGACCTCGGCTCGAGCCGTGTTGATGAGAGCCGCTCCCTTTCTCATCTTTGAAAGAAGGGCATAGTCGATCAATTTGATCGTCTGGGGAGTAGCCGGGATATGGAGGGAGACGTAATCGCAGGCGGAATAGAGATCTTCGATGTTAGTAATGCATCCCACGCAGCAGTCGTCAAACACGCACTGGTCAAGGAAGGGATCGAAAGCGCAGACTTCCATTCCGAAAGCCCTGCCAAGAGAGGCGACGATCTTCCCCACATTTCCTAATGCATGAATGCCGAGCTTTTTCCCCCTGAGTTCAGTTCCGGACTTACCGCTGTACTTTGCTCTCGCGATCATGATCATCATGCCCATGGTCAATTCTGCCACGGCATTGGCATTCTGGCCGGGGGTGTTCTCCACGATGACGTTTCGAGCCTTAGCCGCGGCACAATCGACGTTGTCGTAACCGGCGCCTGCCCGTACCACCAGTTTGAGTTGTTTTCCGGCATCGAGCACGTCCTTGGTCACCTTGTCGCTCCGGATGACCATGGCGGCTGCGTCCGAAACGGCGGAAAGAAGGTGTGCGGCGTCCGTGTATCTTTCGAGAACCACGGGTTCGAGCCCGACCTCCTGAAACATTTTGACCATCTTCTTCCTTGCCGATTCGGCAAAGGGTTTTTCTGTTGCAATAAGGACCTTATCTGACATAGGTGCTCTCCTGTTCTGACATTTTGCAGCATCATATAGGATGATTCGGAAGGTTGCAAGCAGGTGAAAAAGGGAATATTCACGTATTGTCATTCAGATACATGCTTGATAGATTATAGGCCCTTCCGGAAACAGTTTCTCGAAAGAGAAGCAAAGGAATTGCTTGGGTCCAGTGAAAGCTCCCGGCTCTTGACTCTTGTGGCGACAGGTGTTTTGAAGAAAACGTAGGAGAGGCTCTGCGAAGAGAAAAGTGAAATTTTCCGATTTTAAAAAGTTTCGATGGATAGATGCTTTCTTCATGGCCGTTCTGCCCCCGCTTGCGGCGATGCTGATCAAGACACTCCTTTTCTCCTGCCGGGTAGTGAGAATGGAAGGGTTGGAAAGATATGAAGAAGCTCTTAGCCGCTCAGGAGGGGGCGCTATTTTCGTCACCTGGCACCAAAGGATGTCTTATTTTTTTTATTTCGGAGGGTCCCATCATGTGACGACGATGATCAGCCGGAGCCGGGATGGTGATTATGTGGCAAGGCTTGCTTCAAGGCTCGGATTTCGGACGGTGCGCGGATCCTCCTCAAAGGGGGCGCCCAAGCTGTGCGCGAACTGACACGAAGGATAAGGGACGGTGAACTGGGAGGCATGCTGGCCGATGGTCCTCAGGGCCCGGCCCGAGTGGCTAAATTAGGCACTGTGCTGATTGCGAGGGATGGGAACGCTCCTATCATTCCGGTCCTCTGGGGAGCGGACAGGTGCTGGACATTCAATTCCTGGGACCGGTACCTCCTTCCAAAACCTTTTGCAAGAATCGTCCTGTATGCAGCCGAACCTCTCTGGATCCCTCAGACGGCAAGAGGAGAAGAACTGGAAAGATACCGCCTTCTCCTTGAAGAAAGAATGAATGACGGGACCCGATGGTGTGATATGCATTTCGGCCCTGAAAGACCATGGCGCAAGGTGACGAAGGAAGGCATGCCCGAAATAGGGTCCCTGGACACGAGAACCAGCCAGCCTGCCGGTCCTTTCGCTTCCTGAGTCTCTGATTCCTGTTCTTATCTCTGCGTCTAGCCGAGAAGTTACAGGATGAGATTCCAATGAAACCAAACACGGGATGATCCAGGCCGGCGGCCGAATGGCCTCTGGGGAGTGGTATACCCACAAGTGTAATAAACTTGACACAAAAAATGACATTATGTTACACTTTTAGCTAACTTATATTAACATAACAAAGGAGAAAATTTCTCTGTTGCAGTCGAAACATGGTCCTTTAAAAACCACGAAGGGTCCACCTCTACACCCTCTCCAGAGATCATGATTTTGCCCGTTACTGCTTCCGGCCAGTCATCGGGACCGTTCTTAGGGGATCCGGTTAATGCCCTTGCGCCGACTCTTGGCGTTGTTCTGCCGGACTTTGGATTTTCCTGGCGGTGATAGGAGAGAGGAACCGGGCGGGGCAATGCGGTTAAGGCGCAAGTGCATGCCTGGGCCGGAAAAGAGACGTTAATTGATTGATTGAAACAGGAGGGCATTTGAACTTCGTCTTCGAGAGAGAGCAACTTACAGCCATAGAGGAAGTCCTCGATCGGGATTTGATGGATCTGGGGGTGCATTCCGTCTTTCTGATCGATATGGCGGGAAACATTGTCGCCAGCAAGGAAGCGGGTCCGGGAGAACACGACATCTATTCCCTGGCGGCTCTTGCCGCAGGAAATTTCGGAGCTGTGAGCACCATGGCCAAGCTCATCGGCGAAGAGGAGTTCTCTCTCTTATTCCACAGAGGTAAGAAGGAAAGCATTCATTTCAGCAAAGTGACCAACGAGTTCCTTCTTATCACCATATTCGGGACGCAGCTTTCTCTTGGATTCCTCAGATTAAAAGTGGCGGAAGCCATGGAGAAAATCGAGGCGATCCTGGGGTCCTGATTTCTTCTTTTTTCTCTGATGGAAGATGGTTCGGTTCGAGGTCGCTTCGGATGGCAATAATTAACCTCAAAAAAGGAGAGGTCCAGGCCAAAATTGTCTATTACGGCCCGGGAAGGGGCGGGAAGACCACGAACCTGGAGTACATTTATACGAAGTTTCATGATCGCATCAAATCAGAGATGGTTACGATCAAGACCCATGGGGATAGGACTCTCTTTTTTGATTTCCTGCCGATTGATATAGGCAAAATAAAGGGCTTTGACATTCGAGTGCAGCTCTACACAGTACCGGGTCAGGTGAAATACGATGCCACGAGAAAGCTGGTGCTCAGAGGTGTAGACGGTATTGTGTTCGTGGCGGATTCACTGATGGTGAGGAGGAAGGAGAATGTTCTTTCTTTGAAAAACCTCGCCGAAAACCTCGCAGCGTATAGGAAAAGCCTTTTCGATGTCCCTGTAGTCTTCCAATACAATAAAAGAGATCTTCAGGAAGAGGGAATACCCCTGCTCTCCGCAGATGTGTTGGAAAAAGACCTCAACACGCAGTTGAAGGCGCCGTCTTTTGGAGCGAGTGCCCTCAAAGGGCCTAACGTGGTGCAAACCATGAAAAAGATTATCGTCATGACCGTCGATTCCCTGAGAAAAGATCTCATGTAGGAGGTGATGAGCCTTGCAAGAGGACTTTAAGCGCCAAGTAGAAAGCCGTCTGGATGACCTTTTCCAGGAAGATGATGAAACGTTCGAGCCTATGGAGCGCTTCGCAGGGTTTGGAGATCACCGGCTAACATCCCTGAAGGCTATACTGCTTTCTGTTGAGTGGGAGATCACCGACAGCTCCATGGATGGTCTCGTCAATGAACTGAAGACCCTGGAAGATTTCTACAAGGCCGACAAGATCATTCTCGTCTTTCTCAGGCTTCTCGGCTCGATCGCGAATTATATCAAGGTCAAGAAGAGCAGAGCTCATCCAAGTGCAACGAGACTGCTGATTTCGATTTATAACGGCCTCGAAAAAGTCGTCCTATCAGAAGGCATGGGGCGCAAGGAGAAGGAACGGATACTCCTCCATGAGGTGGAGAAGTTTAAGAAGCTGAAGGAAGAGATCCTTCGGCAAAGGGTAGACAAGAAGGAAGAGGAAATGGAGATCGCGGCCATGCTTCATCCCGAAAGCCTGACCGTGTCGCCCGTAAAACCTGCGGAAGATCTGGCCAAGATGTCTCCCCACGAACTCTTCGCATACGGTTTAGAAGAGATCAAAGAGGTCATCAGAGCGGAGTTTAGAGCCCTGCGGGCGGAGATCAAATTATGGAGAGAATCCCGGTAACCGATTCCAAGGAGAAAACCTTTTCCAAACATAGTGCAGCCGTTCGTTAGCGGAGGCCGACATATTTAAGAGGGGGTTTGGAAATTGGTTGAACGAAAACGAATCGACACGACGGCAGGGGACCTGTCTGCCATGGTCTTCAGGCGAGTGATGAGAGAGGACGCGGGGGAAGTGTCCTTCGACCCTCAAATGCTGGCCGTGTTCATGGAGCTTGATGGGGAGAAGAGTCTTGCTGCGGTGGCCAAGAACCTTGGGCTGAAGATGAGCTCTATCAGAGAGGCCGTGAGCAGACTTCATGGCCTAAGACTCATTGAAACTGTGAGAAGTGCCGTTTCCGTTCTGGACAGAGAATTTATTGGGATCCTTCGGACAGAATTATCCCTTGCCATAGGACCGCTGGCCGAAATCGTGATCGAAGACGGGGCCCGTGACCTCGGTCATGATCTTTCTCAATTTCCCAGCCAAAGAGCGGCTGAACTTGTCGAACTGATCGGGAGGGAGATCAAACGAGAAGATAAACGGGCTTTGTTCATGCAAAATATGGTGAATAGAATAAGAGAGAAGGGATATTAAATGAACCTTGTCAGGGGGTGAGCGATGATCGTCATATGCGAGGAGTGCGGGAAAAAATATCAGATCGATCCTTCCAGGATCAACCCGGCAGGGGCCAAGGCAAAATGCCGGGCCTGCGGCGCTATTATGACCATTTCCAAGCCGCCGGAAAAGCCGGCCCCAGCACAACCTCCAGTGGAACCCGTGGCACCGCCTCCTTCTCCCGAAAGAAGCGGCGCTGCAAGAGCCGAAACAGGGGAGGCGCTGCCTAAAGAAGCGGTCCCCGTGCCCAAGAAAAAGAAGGGCATGGGGCTGAGGACCAAAATTTTCCTCCTCTTCTTTGTCCTGCCTATTGTGCTTATCATCGGCGCCGGACTGCTCTACCTTCAGGAACTGAAGAGCCTTTCCACTCTCATCACCGGCGAAAGTACGAAGACGGTCACCCAACTGGGAGAGCAAATCATCGCCGAAAAAGCGAGGTCTGTGGCTGCGCAAGTTCGGCTTTACCTGGTGAGCCATTCCAGCCTGAAGAGGGAGGAGTTCAACAACGATGAAGCGTTCCGAAAGATCGCCGTACAGAAGGTGGGACTCACAGGGTACACCGCACTTCAGGCCGTGCCCGACAAGGATGGGATCTGGCGGAACTGGGCTCACACGAATCCGAAAATCGTGGGGATTGATATGAGCACCCTCAAGGGCCCTCTGGGGCGTAACTTTCCGGGCTTTTGGAGGATTTTCAGCGACGGGAAGGACGGAAAGGAGTCCAGGGGATACTACACCTGGCAAGAGAAAGACGGAAGCTTCAGGGATAAGTACATGGTGTGCTCTCCCGTTGAGGGCACTCCTTATTATGTTGCGGCAACCACCTATCTTGACGAATTCACCAGACCCGTGCAGGTGATGGAGGACAGGGCGAAGCAAATCAGTGCGCATACACGAAACACGGTTTTTGGCATACTTGGGGGAACGCTGGTTCTCATCGGCTTTATTGTGGCATTTTACGGACAGCGCCTCACGAGCAGGATAAGATCTCTCACCGATGTGGCGGAGAGAATCAGTGTGGGAGAAATGGACGCGGAAATCCAGGTCGAATCAAAGGACGAAATCGGCGACCTCGCGGAAGCCATCGGCCGCATGCAGGAGAGCATTCGCCTTTCGATTGAGAGGCTGCGTAGGAGGAGATAGAAGCGAACCGGTGGTCAGGAAGCGGACTCGTCAGAGACCAACCCCCCCTGCCGGGCCCATACAGCGTTTCATTGCGGCCAAAGGCCTGCATTGGGGAAGAAACGTGGAGGTTGTTGGGGGTAGACAGTAGGCAATAAGGAGTATGAGACAAGGATGGTCATTTTCCCCGGAGATCGACCGGTCATAGAAGGCTTGAACAGTTACTACCTCGATGCAGCGAAGCTGCTGGAGCATTACCAGGGTCAACTCGGCTCGGGGGTGATCCATTTCATGTCCGCGGCTGCCGAGGGAACTATATTGTTTGATAAGGACGGTCTTCTCGAAGGAGCCTATGAAGGCAGAGGAAAGAATATCAGGGGAAAAGCCGCCGTCGATCACCTGGTCCGTTCCGCTTCCGGCCACAACTATACGATCAATGTGTACCAGGTTGATGCCGATCAGATCTATTTTTGGAGCAGTATGCTCGGAGCCGCCAGGATCTATGAGAACCTGAGCACGGAGTTCACGGATCTCGAGGGATTGATCAAGAAAATGGCTTCGGAGAATCTATCCGGTTACATCGAGATCAGTCTGAACACGTCGGGCGACGTCGGGGTCATGTTTTTCAGGAACGGCCAATTTCTGGGGGGATCTTATTCTCGACAAACCGGCATACTCGATCGTTCGAGAGAGGAAAAGGAGTCGATCATTCAAAAGGCGAAGTCCGAAGGTGCGGTATTCCATGTGAGCAGCATTCACCCAGTTAAAGGGGAGGAGGGAAAAGAAGCCAAAGCCCCATCTCAAGACCTCATCGAGTCCCTGGAGGAACTGCTGGTCCTCGGGGAAAATCTCTTTCGATCGAGCAAAGCAACGAAGGAAGATTTCAGGACCCTCCTGAAAAAGAAGTTTCTAGAACTTGCGGAAGCTTATCCTTTTTTGGACCCCTTTGCCGGTGAATTCGAGTACGTGGACCACAAGATTCGGTTCAAAGGGGAGGCGAGCGAGGCCGACTTGGCAGCAGGGCTTTTCGCTTCCATGAAAAGCTTAGCCAGGGAAGCTGATGCCAAAGGCGAATTGAAGGCCGGTATGGACGGATGGCTGAAAAAGCACGGCAGAAGGCTTGTCCTCCTGGGTGTCAGACCTTGAAAACACGGCGTTTTCCCGCCTTTCTGACCGGGATCGTCGACAGTCACTCAAAGAAGAGAATCATGCTTCTCAGCGAGCTGAAAAGGCTAAACAGAGACAAGAGAGAAGGAGAACAGGAGAGGTAATGACCAAGAGGGTGCTCATCGTTGACGATGATGTGGGAGTGCTCAAGACCTTTAAGGCAGGGTTAGCCCGGTACGATGATACATTTGCCGTTCTCACAGCCGAAGACGGTCTTGTGGCTGTGGACCAACTGAAAAGAAACACCGTATCCCTCGTGGTCACCGACCTCAAAATGCCAAGGATGGACGGCCTTTCTCTGCTGTCCTACATCCTGGAGCATTTTCCGGAAATTCCGGTCATCATCATCACGGGTTACAGCACTCCTGAGATGGAGCGCTCTGCCTGGGAGAGCGGAGCGGTCGGCTATCTGGCGAAACCCTTCATGGTCAAGGATCTGGCCAAAAGAATCATTACGACCCTGAGAAGAGAGGCTGATGGAGGGACTTTGCACAGTATTTCTTCCGGCATGTTTTTGCAGCTGGTGGAAATGGAAGAGAAGACTTGCACCATCAGGATCCTCTGCAAGTCCTCCGGCAGACAAGGGGTAATCTTCTTTCGCAGGGGAGAGTTGCTGGACGCTAAAACAGAGGGTCTTCGAGGGGAGGAAGCGGCCCATGAGATCTTTTCATGGGGACAGGTCAGTCTCAAAATCCAGAACTCGTGCCAGCAGAAGGAAAGACGGATTCACAGGGATCTGCAGGCTGTCCTTCTGGAAGCGATGCGCCTAAAGGATGAAAGCGGATTGCGAGAGAGGCATCAGGAGGCCGGACAAGAGAACGGAGAAAGGCCGGCCGGGAAGGAAAAGGGCCATTCTTTGAAACATCTCATGAACACCTTGTCCAGACAATTCCCCGAAGGAGCCGGCGTGGAGGACCTCTACCGGGACAAACACTGGAACAGCCTGGTCCGGGAGATCCAGACCTTGGGGATCGCTGTGAAGGCAGGGGATTTTAGGGCGGCTTACGTGGACAAAGCAGACGGTCACGATTTTATTATCCTGCCCGGTGAAGAAGCCACGGTCATTTCCGTCAATCCTAAGTGTCCGCGGGATCGACTCATGGAAGCCCTGAGTGAATAGCCATCCGAGGGCCACCTGAGCAATGAAAGAACTTTTCAAGCAAATTCTGTGCATTGAGGACGTGCAAACGCTCATGCTCTTCACCTTTGAGGGCGAACTCGCTTTCCGTGAACAATCGGCATCACTGCTCGGTGCTACCGAAGTGAGCCCGGAGTGGCATGGTTTCATTCGATCCCTGGAAGGAATCAGGGAAGCGGATCTCATTTTCGATAGGGAGCGGTTGTACATCAGGAGGACGAATCTGGGGTACCTGGTCATCACGATGGGAGTTTTCGCGCCCGCCGCCATGGTAAGAATGAATTGCGATATGGTCCTGCCTTCGTTGAACCAGCCAGGAAGAGAGAAAGGCTTGCGGAAATTTTTCAGAAAGAAACCACAAACTATAACGTAAGCCAACGCAGGCTTTAGGCCGTAAGCAAATTCGAATTCAACTTCTCCGCAAATCGCAGAGAGTCTCCCTTTAAGATTCTGAAGTATCCTGCCGCTGACGAACGCGAAGATCGGGCTTTACCGGCGCAGGAGGGAGCTTCATTCCAGACGAAAACTCAGCGGGATTTTTACCCACATCTCTATCCTAACTCCTCCGCGCGTTGCGGGCTCAAATAACCAGCCTTTTACCGCTTGCATCGCCGCACGATCCAAGATTTCGTGTCCGCTCGTCTGATAGAGGCGAAAATCCTGAACCTTGCCTTCACGGTCCACGAAGACTTCCATGATTACCGTTCCTTCATATCCCCTTCTCCTTGCAACAGGAGGGTACTCCGGTCTCGGATTTTTCCGATAAACAGGTACGGCTTCGCGCAGGGGGATCGCCCCTGGGTCCCCCGCCGGATTTTCTGGTGGAGGCAAGGAAGCCAGGGTGTTGCCGGGGCTCTCCATGGCACTGTCCTGATTTGGGGTATGCGTGTAAGGAGTTTTATCCCCCGGCGCTGTGTGTTCGGGACTTTGTTCCTTGATGGAAGGATCCTCGGTTTTCACAGGAGCCGGCTTTGTTTCACGAACTGTCCTTTTCGTCGGAGGTTTTGGAGACTTCCTTGGTTTTGCGGGCGCTTTGGTTTTCTGCGCCGGTTGTTTTTCTTTGGGCTCTACCACCCTCTCCGGAGGAGGATCCGGCAGCGTAGGAGTCTGCCGGATAAGGGGGAGAGAAGGGGCACCCTGAATCTCAGGGCTCTTGTAAGACAGAGAAAGGCAAAGGGGAGTCGGAGAAGACAGAGACCTCTCTTTCCGCCGCTCCACTCTCACACTGAAAAGCAGAACATGGAGGGCCAGAGCAATAAAGGCTGCGACAAGAAGTCTCCTCAAGGCCGTCCTTCAGCCTCCGCCTGAAGAGAAATACGGACCAGACCTGCCCCCCTGATCTGATCAAGGACAAGGAAAAGCTTCTGGTAGGGAAGGTCTCTGTGGGCAAAAAGCAGGACGCCGGTTTCTTTATTCGCCCCGCATCTTTGTTCGAGAAAAGAGCCGAGGTCTTCCATCGCCACTTTTTGACCGTCAAGATAGATAGAGCCGTCTTCACGCACGGTGACGGAAACCGTGACATCCTTCCCGACCTGTGCAGAGGAGGAACTCGGCAAAAGGACCGGCAGACCTCGATGAACAGCCATGGAGAGCATGCCGTAGATGAAAAATACGAGGAGGAGAAAGACCATGTCAATGAGTGGAAGCATTTCGATGCGAGGTTTCCTGACATGCCCTAAGTTCACTTTCATAACCCCACCTCCTTTGAATCGCCTGACTTTTGCACCAGTTTTTCATAGACGATTTCCAGGCTGGTGGCGTATTTCTCGATGGCCAGAGCGGCTTTTTCAGCGCGGGCGTTGAAATGGTTAAAGGCGAACACACAGGGGATGGCGATAGCGAGCCCCGCGGCGGTGGTAATAAGAGCCTGGGCGATTCCGGCGCTCACCGCCCGGGGATCTTGAATTCCGCTCGTGCCGAGAAGTTCGAAAGAAGCAATGATACCTGTGACGGTCCCGAAGATACCGAGCAGGGGGGCGATGGTGATCATGGTGTCCAGGATGATGAGATAGCGTTGCATCCTCTGGATTTCATCGCCTGCCGCCGTTTCCATGGCTTTTCCCATGGAGAATTCACGGTGAAGAATTCCATTGACCAGTATGCGTACAATATAATCCCTTGATCCCTTGACCTGTCTTTTCACTCCCTCCCAGTCCCCGAGCCGGCAAAGCTCCAGAATGGTGTCCACCAGGGCCCGGTTCCTTCGCATGTCTTCCCTGATCCAGAAAAGTGTCCGCTCGATGATCACCGTAAGGGCGATGACGGAGCAAGCCAGGAGAGGATACATCACCGGGCCACCCTTTATGAAAAGATCAATCATAGAACCTCCTCAGAAAATCTGCCATGGCAGATTTCATTCCGCAGTTCGCGAGGAAGCGGCGGTTAAAGATTTCAAATTCATCCCCGGAGGCTCACCCTCGGCTTCCCCGTGACAGGATTAAGATCCACGAACACAGGGCAGTCATAGATGCCTTCAATGTTGTCAGAAGTGAAAACCTCTCCGGGAACGCCCGAATGGCGTATCAGACCGTCCTTCATCATCAGCACGCGGTGGCAATACTGAGCAACGAAGTCCATATCGTGAGACACCAGGACGACACCCAATTGCCTCTCAGCGCTTAGCGAAGAGATAAGCTGGAAAACATTTCTCTTATGTTTCAAGTCCAGGAAAGAGGTGGGCTCGTCCAGGAGAATCACAGCGGGCTCCTGTGTGAGGGCCCTGGCCAGAAGAACTCTCTGCTTCTCCCCTCCCGAAATTTCGTGGATCGACCGCTGCGAAAGGTGAAGAACCTGGGTGGCTCTAAGGGCGCTCAAGGCAATGGCTATATCCCTGTCTCCTTCGAATTGAAGCCGGCGCAGATGGGGGAATCTGCCCATCAGGACCACTTCGAGGACGGAGAAAGGAAACCGGAAGAAGTTTTCCTGCGCGACCATCGCTATCTCTGCGGCCACTTCGGCCCGAGTCAAAGAAGCAAGAGGCCTTCGCCGCAAAAGGATTTCTCCCTCTTGGGGACGAAGGATGCCGTCCATGATCTTGAGAAGGGTGCTCTTTCCCGAGCCGTTCGGTCCCAGCACGCCAAGGATTTCACCTTCATAGACCTCGAGGTCGATGTCCCGCAGGGTCCATGAAGTCTCGTACATAAAACTGACTCTGCTGAGGCTCAGAATCGGCTCCATCGGCTTCCCTTTGTCTTTAGAAGGTAGACGAAAAACGGCGCTCCCATGAAGGCTGTAATGACGCCTACCGGGAGTTCGCTGGGGGAGATGATAGTCCTTGCTACCGTGTCGGCAGCAATGAGAAAGATGGCGCCGCCCAGGGAGGTCACAGGGATAAGGAGGCGGTGATCCGAGCCGAAAGCCATCCGTCCAAGGTGAGGAAGAATGAGACCTACAAACCCGATCAGGCCTGAGAGGGATACCGTCAGACCGATCATGAGGGAGACGATGAGCAGGCAAACCCCCTTCGTTTTCTCTACGTTCACGCCAAGCTGGTACGCGTTTTCCTCACCGGCGGTCAGGAGGTTCAAATCCTGTGCGTAAGCGAAAAGGACCAGGAAAGAAATCACAATAACAGCACCCAGCAAGGCCAGGGGGCTGAGCCGGCTCTGAGAAAGGTCTCCATAGAGCCAGTAGAGCATGGCATGCAGTCGGCTTTCCGAAGCTGTAGTGATGAAGAACATGATGATGGCGGTGAAAAAAGCGTTGATGATGACACCGGTGAGAAGGATGGAGGATGATTCCATCCCCATTCTCCTCGACCCCAGGGCAAGGAGGAGATAAACGGTTAGGAGCGCTCCCGCAAAGGACATGGAAGGAATCCCCAACGAGAACGTGAAACCGAAAAAGATGCCGAGTATCGCTCCGAAGGCGGCACCGCTCGACACACCCAGGATAAAAGGATCGGCAAGTGGGTTACGAAGAAGGGCTTGAAAAATGACGCCGCCCAGAGAGAGGGAAAAACCGACCAGCCCTGCCAGAATGATGCGAGGCAAACGGATTCTCAACAGGATTAGCCCGGCCGGATCCCCTGGAGGAAGCGTGCCTAACAGAAGGTCCAGGACCTTGGACAGGGAGACTTCCGCGGTGCCGATCACCATAGAACCGGCCGCGACGAGGAGCAGACAGAGGAGGAATGCTGCGGAAATCCATGCCACCCTGAAAAGGGTAAGGGGACGCCCTATGTTCGGTTCTGTATTCAATTCATGGATCCCGGCACTTTTTCCTCACACCCTGGCCCGTGCGCCGTGTACCTTCTTCGCGCTATTTCTCCCACTCGATCTCCGGATGTATGAGCTTTGCCATGATCTCCAGGCCTTGAACGACTCGCGGCGACGGGCGATCGATGAGGTCCGAGTCGATCAGGTAAACCCTGCCCGTCTTCACCGCGGGAATCGATGTCCACCTTAGCCAATCCTGCCTGGCCCTTTCAAACCTCCCCTGCCTTTCCATGGAAGAGATGAGAATGATTTCGGGCCCCTGCCGGATGACTTCTTCCAGGCTGATCCTTGGATAGGTGACGGGTTCCTCGGCGCTCATGTTCCTGCCGCCGGCCAGCTGAATCAAGTCGTTATGAATCGTATGTTTATTGACTGTCATGATGGGCTGGAGTTGGATCTGGAGAAAGACGAGAGGCGGTCTCAGGGTTGCGGTTTTTTGCACCACCTTGTTCACCCGCACGGTCAGGTCTTCGGCAAGGGCCTTCCCTTTTTCCTTTACGCCGCACACCCTTCCGAGAAGGGCGATAGTCTCGACGGCTTCCCGAACGTTTCTCGGATTGACCACATAGACAGGTATTCCGGCCTGTTCGAGGAGTTCTACCACGATCTGTTCGTTTCCATCCACGGTGCCGACAACGAGGTCAGGCCTCAGGCTCACGATCTGTTCCACGTTCAGGTTGACGTAACTTCCCACTTTCGGCTTGACTCTCACCTCAGGGGGATAGTCGCAGTGATTTGTGACGCCCACTACTCGATCTCCCAGACCGAGAAAATAGAGAATCTCCGTAAGACTGGGTGCAAGCGGGATGATCCTTTTTGGCCACTCAGGGATCACCACATCCCTTCCGAGGGCATCCTTAAAGGTCTCACAACGAGCCGCCACAGGCAACGCCAGAATAAAGATCATGAGGGCCACGAGCAGAGCGATTTTGGGTCTTGCCTGCATAACGCCACCATCCCAATCTTCATCACTCCAATACTCCAATACAACACTCCTTCGTATCATTTTACGAGATCATCATTCCACTCAGCAATACGCTGATTTCCACAAGCTCATTTGTTGCCCCCACGCAGTCCCCTGTGATTCCGTCGATCTTTTTCAGAGAATAGAGCGCAAAAACGGCGGAGACCAGCAGGGACGAGCCGGCGAAGACGAGCGAAGCGGCGATGGACCACAGATAGGCCGCAACCATGCCGGTACCCAGGAAAGAGAGGACCACCATGGCCTTCCCAGGAGTAGAATTCACACGGAAGGGGCCTGCGGTGCTTGCAGATCGGGCATTCGGGATGAACGTTATGAAAAGACCCTGCACGGATCGAGCAAACACCATGCTCCAGACGACCACCGCGACTTCTCTCCGAGCTAAGAAGAACTGCCAGCTCCAGACCTTGATGAGAAGGTCCAGGACGATCGCGGTCACGCCGAAGGACCCCATCCGAGGATCCTTCAGTAGATCGAGGATTCGCTCTTTGCCCTTTCCCGCCCCGAATGCGTCGGCAACGTCACCGATCCCATCCACGTGCAGACATCCCGTCAGCCAGGTGATCAATGCCACGGACAATGCGGCAAGCACCTGAGGGGAAGGGAACCCCAATCCTTTCGCGCCCGCAAAGAGGGCGATCACGACTGCGCCCAGAAAAGCACCAACCAGGGGGAAGAAGAACAGAGTGCGAGACAAGTCCTTCGCATCCCTGCCGGGCAGAGGAAGAATGGTCAGCGTGCGAAAAGCGGTGAGCAAGCTTCGCCACATGTCCTCAGAAACCTCCCCCAAACGCAATTCCGCATCTCTGAGGTTCCTTTCTTCTCGTCATTCCGGCGAAAGCCGGAATCCAGTCAAACGATGGTGTCATACAAATCCTTCCACCATATTGTTCTTGTGTTCCCAGATCCTTTTGATTAGATCTGAAGTAACACCAATATATAGAGTTCCATTTCTTTTACTTGCCAGAAGATACACGGCAGGCTGCTTATTCATTGCTTTCGTTTGTCCTCTGGATTCCGGCTTTCGCCGGAATGACGGAAGAAGACACGTCGTTTTCTTGAAATAGCTAGCCGTCTTTCGCCGACACTCCTGCCGACTCGAAAGTCGCCATCCGGTGATAACACTCCATAGCCTGAGCTATGAT
Organism: uncultured delta proteobacterium; assembly: GCA_963740905.1. GTDB lineage: Bacteria > Desulfobacterota > DSM-4660 > Desulfatiglandales > HGW-15 > JAFGDM01. Next base: position 104,273 of record CAVUFY010000011.1, on the reverse strand, counting down.
CTGCATAGCCAGCACCGATCCTGTCCCCTCACCAAGGCGCATGTCAAGAGAGAGAATGGGGCGGATTTCTTGGCGCTCCAGGAAATTCACATGATATTTCTCATCCGAGGCATGAGAAAAGAACAAGTACTTTCTCGCTTCAGGGTTCAGACGGATGGCGACGAGAGCGGCGGCGGAGGCCACAAACCCGTCTACTACCAGGGGGACACGCCGGTGAATGCTTCCGAAAATCATGCCTGTCATCCCGGCGATTTCATACCCTCCTAAACGGCGTAACGCGTCCAGCGGCGTTCCGTCCCACTCTGCTCTATGTAGCAGGAGCGCCTGTTTGATGACCTGTTTCTTCCTGTTCAGCAGAGGGCCGGACGATCCTGTCCCCGGCCCTACTGTTTCCTCAGGGTCCGCGTCGAGGAGGAGACTGTACAGCGCCGATGAGGAAGAAGTATTGCCGATGCCCATCTCCCCGATGCCCAAAAGGTCGCTGTTGGACTCAACGGCCAGGTCAAACCCGACTTGAATCGCCTCCCGGCACTGTGCTTCAGTCATGGCAGGTTCCAGAAGAAAATTCCTGGTTCCGGGTGCTACCTTACGGATCAGCAGTCTCGGGAGTTCCTGAAAAGACTCCGCCACCCCTATATCAACCACAGCGCAATCGATTCCCGCCTTCCTGCTCATGACGCTAACCGCAGCTCCGCCGTTGACCATGTTCAAAACCATTTGATAGGTCACTTCACTGGGGTAGGGGGTGATTTTCTCTTCCGTTATGCCGTGGTCTCCCGCAAAAGTGAATACCTTCATCCGCGAGATTTCCGCGTCTGCTGTTCCCCGACAGAGGCAGTAGCGAAGCGCAAACTCCTCAAGGCGGCCCAGGCTTCCCGGCGGCTTGGTCAAACGATCCAGACGGTCCAATACCTCTTTTTGAAGCATGTCATTCCCGTATGCAGGGACCTTGAAAATATTTTCATTCATGAGCGGATTCTCCTTTCAGGGTGAGGGGGATTCCACAACAGAGAAGGTAAACACGCTGGGCCTGCTGAGCGACCAGCCGATTCATGAATCCGGCCATGTCTCTGAAGACCCTGCCCAGGGGTCTTTCCGGGACGATGCCCCAGCCCACCTCATTGGTCACAAATATGAGATCGGAGGCGGACTTGTCGAGAGTCCTGACAAGCACGGTGATATCTTCCTTGATGGATGCTTCCTCTCCGTTATAGTAATGGTAGAGGTTTCCCAGCCAAACGGTCAAGCAGTCCACGACGGTAACCTCGCTCCCGTCTGCGGCTGATACGATGGCATCGCTTAGGCGAATCGGCTCCTCCATGTTCCGGAAGGCATTCCCTCTCTGCCGTCGATGGGAGGCAATGCGTTCTTTCATTTCTTCATCCACTGCGACTGCGGTGGCAATGAATGTCCTTTGGGAATATCCCTTTAGGGCGAGCTCAAGAGCAAAGGAACTCTTGCCGCTTCTTGCTCCTCCCGTGATCAGCGTGACTTCAGCCATGATAAACGCTCCTAATGCAGGCTTTGCCCGCGGCCAGAGGCTGTGCAGGCCCGGCCGGGCCTCACAACTTCTCCGCAATATACAGAGAAGCTATATACTGAAAATCTAAAGCGCCACCTCAATTCCTGCCAGCCAGTTTCTCTCCGGCGAAGGATAGAAGAAAGGACTCGGCGTAACGCCGCCGATCACGCCGTACTCGGAATATTCCTGATCTGTAAGGTTGTTCACGCCCACAAAAGCACGGACCCGTTTGTGAGCATAAGAAACCCTGACATCGATCGTGTAATAGTTGTCGAGCTTCTCAAAGCGGTTGGCCTGATCGCTGATGAGGTAGCTGGGCCCAACGTAATTAAAAACGGCGGAAAGAACAAGGCTCGGGTACACATCGTGTAACTGAAAACCCGCATTGAATTTGTTTCTTGGCACGGCGGGAAGGTCGTCGCCGTCAAAAATCCCTCCTTGGAAGGTCGCCCTCTCGTACGTATAGTTGCCGAAGATCATGACCCTGTCAAAAAGGTCTGCTTTAACCCCGGCCTCCATGCCCTGGTGAAGGGTCTCGTCGTAGTTCTCGTTGGCAAAGGTCAACCTGTTAAAGTAGATCTCGTGATTGATATCCGCGCGGTACAACGTCAGATTCACCTGGAGCTTGGGGGTGATAAAATGCTTAATACCCATCTCGTAGTCTCTCCCGGTCTGGGGTTTGAGATCAGAATTGACCCGGATCGTTCCTGCAAGGTAGTCAAAAACAACCAACTCATCGGTAAGAGGGAAGCGAAAGCTTCGGTTCACCCTCGCGAAAAGTGAAGATTTACCGCTATAGAGCCACGTGAGACCAGCCGTGTAGGCATTCTCATTTTCTTTCACCGTTGCATCCAGAGGAGCCAGGAAACCGGTGAGATCCTTTTGGTGGAGGTCGTAGTCAGCATATTCGAGTCTCCCCCCCAAGGAGAGGATCAATTTTTCCAGTAGGGGATATTCGTCGGTGAGATAGACTCCGTGAGTTTGCCGACGAATATCGGCAAGCCCGGAAGGGGAGGGTACGGCACCAAAGAACGATTGGGTTGACTGATCGGATCGATATAGATCAACGCCACCTATGAGGGTGTTTTGATGCTCGAAAATGTCCGATTTTAGAATATACCTGGGAAGAATCGCCCAGGTGTCTATCGAACTTTCCTGAACAAACTCCTGGCTTACCCAATTTGTGTCGCTCTCCCGACCTCTGTATGAAAAATCACTGACTACATTGCCGTAATCACCGAGATCGAGGTCCAAACCCAATTTGGCGTAACCGTCCTCAGTGTTGGCCCTGTCAAGAGGACTCTCGGAAGCCCGGCGGTTTGCGTGCAGTTCATCCAAGGAGAGTGCCCCGGGCAACCCGTAGTCGTCTTTGTGGTAAGATCCGCTCAGGCTGAGCCTCAAGGAGTCCGTCGCATCCAGGATCGCCTTACCCCCCACATCCTTTGCCAGGTAATCGTTGTTTTGCCGGTAACCGTCTGTGGAATCGTAGTTTCCGTAAAGAGAGGCAGCCACCTTGCCCCGTCCTCCACTGACGGAAAAACGACCTTGTTTCATGCCGTAGCTCCCTACAGAGCCTCCCGCGGAAAGAGCCGGTTCTTGTGAAGGCGTTTTGGTAATTATGTTGATGACTCCGCCTACGGCATTATCTCCATAGAGCACACTCCCTGTACCCCGGATGATTTCAATCCTCTCGATCTGTTCGATGGGAATCTGGGTCCAGTCCACACCACTCAGGTCAATCTCATTGACGCGACGGCCGTCGACAAGAATCAGGGTATTTGCGGGGGCAGACTCCCCGAAGCCCCGCAAATCGACCTCGGCTGTTCTTCCATTGCCGAGAACATCCCTGACCACAATTCCTTCTGCGTCGCGCAGGAGGTCAGGGACACTTGCGGCGTTTGAATTCTTGATACTTTTTTCATCGATAATCGTGACGTTGGCCGGAATCTTCTCTACTCTCTCCTCATATCTTGTCCCGGTCACCACCACTTCCTGCATCGTCGCCGATGTCGGAGATGACTTGAGCTCGTTTTGGGCAAAGGCTCCAATCGGCCACAAAAGAATGAGAACGATCATCAAGGCGCCTATCCTCTTCTCCATAACAACCTTTCCTCCTTTGTTTGTCGTTGCACATCTCCAGGCACTCAAGACCTTCCGGGCTAATCAAAAGCCTCCAGATGCAAGGCATCCGAAATCCAAAAAAAATCCCCGGACCGATTCTACAATCGATCCGGGGATGTCCCTTTTTTATCCTCAAGATCTCGGGGAGACCTCAGTCCGCGGAGGCTGTTCTTCCAGGTCAAGGCAGGTCTTCTGACTCCCTCGCCCTTTCAGCGACCTTCCCATTCCGAGTAGGGAGAACAGTGGCGCACGATGGCTGAAAGGGTTCCCTTTTCAAGAAGAAAAGGGCGAGGTCACAGCGGCGGGCCCGTCCCCGATTTTCACGGGGTTCCCTATTAAGCCCATAAGGGCACCTAAACCTCTTGACGGCTTCGCAAAAAGTCCGTCTGCCGCGTTGCGCTTCATCTTTCCCCCGCTTTCGCGAGGGCAGGCTTGCAGCGTACTTCTACGTACGCCTCATTCCGCAACATGCCTGCCGCAGGCAGGGATTCGCGCGCCTTGCATCTGGAGCTTTTTGCTGTGCCGTCCACTTTGACGACTCTTACGAAGTCATCAATCTCATAATAAAGAGAACTATTAAAAATACAAGAGCGCAAGTCAAGCAAAATTATTCGCATAGGGACAGAGATTGATGGGCAGCCGGCGAGCTATGTTCTGGCCCGTAACCTGCTCGATAGTCTGCTGGTAATAATCCCTCCTGCAACAAAGGCCACGATAATGACCCAGACAATTACAGGGATAAAGCTGTGGAAAATGTGCCAAAGGGCGCCGCTGCCCACAAAGGCAGGGATAATCATGACAATCCCGATCCCGAATTTCCTGGCCAGATCCATTTCATTCCTCCGGTCTTGCAGTCTGATGATCGAATGGAGCAGAGGAACCAATATCACAAGTTGATTACAGGAACAAGCCGGATTTTTAGGCCCTTAGCCCGGAGAGGTGACTTGCACGTCTCGCAAGAACTCTCAGGGTTACGACAAAAACGGGAAGAGAAATGAACGCTTCCCGTAATTGCAAAACAAGCTGGCGTCCCCAAAGGGGTATCCCTGCCGTGTCAGGTCCATTCGGCGGCGGCCAAAAGCCCGCATTGGACAAGAGAAATCAAAATCTCAATGAGTTGCATCATGCTTTCAGGGAATCTGTTGACACTCCGGGTTCAGTTCCAGTATCTGTTCTGGAATGAAGAAGTTCGGGTTCCCATTTGGAGAAGCGCTTAAGAACTTTGCTCCCCTTAAGGAATTCTTTGTCAAGTACCGCGGGAGACTGGTCGTGGGACTCATCAGCCTTCTGGCGGTCGATTTTCTTCAACTGCTGATCCCTCTCATCATCAGAAAATCGATCAACGATCTCACCGCCGGCTCAGCCACCTCGGCCTCCCTGCTTAAAGCCGGGGCGACCATCATGGCGATTGCTTTCACCATGGCCATCCTCCGCTACATATGGCGATACTTCCTTTTCGGCCTGTCCAGAAGGATCGAACAGGGGATCAGGAACAGGCTTTACAGTCATCTTCAGACCCTTTCCGTTTCATTCTATCACAGGACAAAAACAGGAGACCTCATGGCGAAAGCCATCAACGATATCAACGCCATCCGGATGGCCACCGGAATGGGGCTGGTGGCTCTGGTGGACGGGCTGGTTTTGGGTGTCTCCGCCGTCGGCTTCATGGTCTACATCAATCCTCCCCTCACCGCCATCTCCATTATCCCCGCACCCATTCTCATCTATTTTACCCGCATACTAACCCGCAAAATGTCTTCGGGCTATGAGAGCGTCCAGGCCGCCTTTTCGGATTTGACGGAAAGGGTGAGGGAAGCTTTTGCGGGAATCCGGGTGATCAAAGCTTATACGAGGGAAGAATGGACTTACGGCAGAATGAAACAAGAGGGTGAAAGATATATCTTCCAGAACATGCAGCTTGCGAGAAGCATTGCCCTCTTCACTCCGATGATGGCGATTTTCACCAACCTTGGCCTCGCCATCGTGATTTTTCTGGGCGGCCGGCTGACTATACTCGGCCAAATTACCACCGGTGATTTTGTCGCATTCATCAGTTACCTCGGCCTCCTCGCCTGGCCCATGATGGCCATAGGGTGGGTCACCAACTTGCTCCAGAGAGGCTCAGCTTCGATGAGGAGACTGAACCGGATCTTCGACGAAATTCCTGAGATCGCAGACGCGCTAGACAGGGGCAAGGTGGGGAAAATCAAAGGAAAGATAGAGCTGAGGGGGGTCAGTCTGACTTATCCGGGCGAGAGAAAACCTGCTGTCAAGGACGTTCACCTGGCGATCGATGCAGGCAAGACGGTAGCCTTTGTGGGGAAGGTGGGGTCCGGCAAGACCACCCTTCTCCACCTGCTGCCCCGTCTGTATGATTCTCCGAGAGGAACGCTGTTCATCGATGACACGGACGTGCGGGATATTCCCCTGAAAGTGCTCAGGTCGAACATAGGATTTGTGACTCAGGAAGTCTTCATCTTCTCGGATACCGTGAGGAACAACGTCCTCTTCGGAAGGACAGGCGTTCCGGAAGAAGCCGTAGTGGAGGCCCTGAAAACCGCTCAGCTTTGGGATGAGGTTTCCTCCCTTGACAAAGGAATCGATACCGTGCTCGGGGAGCGTGGTATCACGCTTTCGGGAGGGCAGAGACAGAGACTGAGCATTGCTCGATCGGTCCTCACCCACCCGGCCATCCTTCTTCTCGACGACGCCTTGTCCATGGTGGATACACGCACGGAGGAGAGAATCCTTAACGGCATTCTGGCTGCGAGGAAGGGAAAAACCAGTCTCGTGGTTTCCCATAGAATATCCACCCTAAGCAGAGCGGACTTGATTGTGGTCCTGGAGCACGGCGAGGTGGTGGAAAAGGGAGATCACGAGACCCTGCTCGCCGGAGGGAAGGAATATGCGAGGATATACGAAAGACAGTTGCTGGCCCAGGAGCTGGAGATAGAGGGAAGGAATAATGGAGTAGTGGGGTAGTGGGGTGTTGGATTGTTGGAGTGATGGAGTATTGGATAAGAGGCTAATGCAGGGCATCGGCGGCAATCAAAGTAGATCCCTGAAACTCGAATGCGGTTCGCTTTCGAACTTCTCCGCATAGTGCAGAGGAGTTTCGATTTAAGGTTCTACACGGTCATTCTTACTGCGTTTGCTCTTGCGTTGCTCCAATAGTCCAATGCTCCAATGACTATGAACTAGAACCATGAAGACGGGGGCGGATTAGTCTTGTACGGTGAATACGGATACATGGAGGAGGGAAAATTAGGGAAGCCCTATGATTTAGGGCTGCTCAGAAGGCTGTTCCGTTATGCTTTGCCTTACAAGAAAACTATTGCCGTCGCTCTTTGCCTGACCACGCTGATCACCGCACTGGATTTGGCCCTTCCCTACCTTTCAAAAATCGTCATCGATCGCTACATCCTTGCCGCATGGTACAGAGTGAATCTGTCGGGTGAAGCAGGCGAGACACCTCGCGATCTCGGTAACAAGCTGGAAAAGAGCGGAGACGGAAAGCAGGGCTTTATTTCCAACGAGGGGCTAAAGAAGCTGGATTCTGTCCTTGTCCACGACATGAGAAAAGAGGGGATTCTCTCGGAGGAACCCTTTTACAGGATTTCTCCCGACCTGGAGGAACAACTTAAGAAAGGCATGCTTCGGGAACGCACTCGACTGGGGGACGGGTCTCTGATGGTTCCGATAGAAGACCTGAAGAGCCTGGGTCCCAAAATACTGTTGAAAGTGAGGGCAAAGGACCTGAGGGGCCTCCGCCTGGTGGCCCTTGTCCTGATCGGTTTTCTGCTCTGCTCTTTCTGGCTGGGATACGGAGAATATTATCTCATGGAACTCATCGGTCAGAAGATGATGCAGGACATCCGCCTCCAGCTCTTTGAGAGGATGCAGTCGCAGGCTCTCCGTTTCTTCGATCGGCACCCCGTGGGCCGTTTGGTGACCAGGGTGACGAACGACATCGAAAACCTGAACGAGATGTTCAAGTCGGTGGCGAGCACCCTGTTCAAGGATATCTTTATCCTGGGCGGCATCCTCCTGGTCCTGCTCTATCTGAACTGGAAGCTTGCGCTTTCTGCTTCGCCTTCCTTCCCTTCATCTTCGGACTGACCCTGCTCTTCAGCACCCTTGCCAGGGATGCCTTCCGGGAACTGAGGGCAAAAGTAGCCAAGATCAACGTCTTTCTGCAGGAGCGCATCACGGGCATGCGCATCATCCAGCTTTTTGCGACAGAAGAAATCCAAGAACAGAGTTTCGAACGGATTAACCACGAGAACTACCTCGCAGGAATGAGGCAGATTCGCATCTTTGCCGTTTTCATGCCCATCATGGATCTCTTTTCATCCTTTGCCGTCGCGCTCCTGATCTGGGTAGGAGGCGGGAAGGTGATTGGTGAGCAGCTCTCCCTCGGGTCCCTGGTGGCTTTCATAAGCTACATCCAGATGTTCTTCAGGCCTATTCGGGACATTTCCGAGAAGTACAACATTATGCAATCGGCCATGGCCTCCACCGAACGGATTGTGGAGTTCATGGACCATGAAGAACGAATCTCCGAACCTGATGAGCCTTCGAAGCCTTCAGAGGTGCATGGGGAAATCCGGTTCAAGGAAGTCCGTTTCGAGTACGAGAAGGACCATCCCGTTCTGCAGGATGTTTCTTTCGAAGTCAGGCCCGGGCAGATGATCGCCATCGTCGGCGCCACGGGTGCAGGCAAGAGCACGGTGGTCAACCTGATTGAGCGCTTCTACGATCCTGTGGAAGGCGGCGTCCTTCTTGACGGGATCGATCTTCGCCGATGGTCCAAAAAGGAGCTTCGATCCCACATCGGTCTTGTCATGCAGGATGTTTTTATTCTTACCGGGACGATCCGGGACAACATCCTGTTGGGAGAAGGCGGGAGAGGCCCTGGAATCCTGGAAAAGTCCGTCAGGGAAGCGAATGCCCATGCATTCATTGAAAGACTTCCCCGTGGAATTGATCAGGAACTCGGGGAAGGGGGAGCCAATCTCTCCGCGGGAGAACGTCAACTTCTTTCCTTCGCAAGAGCCCTGGCTTATGATCCGAAAGTGCTCATCCTGGATGAAGCCACCTCGAGCGTTGACCCGGAGACGGAACGCTTTATCCAGGAGGCGATCCTTACCATGGCCAAAAAGAGGACAACCCTCGTGGTGGCTCACAGGCTTTCCACCATACGAAGGGCGGATCGCATCCTGGTCATGCACCACGGCCGGATCCGCGAACAGGGAACCCACGAGGAACTCATGGCCCTCGGCGGAATCTACTACAAGCTGAACCGGTTCCGAGAAGCGTAAGCCGCAGCAGACAGCACATTAGCCATGTTGAATGAACAAATGCGTTTGCGTTAGGCCGCTCGAGGCCTCGTCTGCGAAGGGGCCTGAACCTGTGCTGTCATGGCCTTTTTGTCGAACGAGCCCTCAAAAAGAATCAGCTCCCGATGCTCGTCGAGAGATCGGTAATTCTTCACGGCGACCTTTTTCATGGCCGCGTCATTGGCGCTGAAAATTCTGACATGGAAAACGTCCTTGCTTCCTTCTTTTGGAAGCAGCACCCCTTTGAGCTGCCACACCCAATCAGGATCCTGATTCAAATCCACCACTAAGTGCCTCCCCACCGGATAGGGAATATCTTTGGGGCCGGGCAGATTCTCGTGGGATCCTTCCTGTTTTTTGTCCCAAAATTTCCACGACATATGTGAACCTCCTCGCAACCATGCGATTGCTTCCAGGTATAAGGAGCAAATTCCATACCCGTCTTCCGGCTGCCAAAGACGGGAAAAGCCACGATCAGCCTGCCGTCTTTGTCCCATAATCAGAAACCGAGTGTTATCATGAGCTTCCCAATTTCTTGAGGGACGACGACAACGGGACTTCCGGCTAACGCCCCTTTCGTTTGGCGAAGGTTGCTCACACAACAGAACTTGGGAGAGGGAATCCGGAATTCCCATTTGTCGACAAGGGTTGGAGATTCAGATCAGGAACGGGTGGGCATGCCAGAGTATAACTTGTTGGAAGGACGATACATGTGGGATAGGAGAACCTGATGTTCCGCTTCCGTCATGCTTCTAGGAATAGAGTGTTCCTTTTTCTGTTACCCCTCCTCCGTTTAGCAGAGTTTTGCGCTATCAGGATTTTTTGGGCTTTGACACGGGGGAACGATTATCCTATACTTCCTTCGTGCGATTGAGACTGTGGTGCCTTGATCCCCCGTCCATGAAAGATCCGGCGAGGGGGACGGGCGCATCATTTGAACAGAGGGATGAAATGAAAGGAGAAATGAGGTTATGGGAAAGAAGTTGATGTGCTGCGCGGCTTTGGTCTTTTCGCTCCTGGTATCTCTCACTGTTTCGAGGGCGGCGGAGGAAAAGCTTTACGTCAACGGGATTGATGCCAACTTTCCTCCCTTTGCTTATGTGGACAAGAACGGCAATCCTGACGGCTTTGACGTGAAGTCCATGGACTGGATAGCCAAAGACCAAGGTTTCAAGGTTAGACATCAGCCCATGGACTGGGATGGGATCATTCCCAGCCTCAACGCGAAGAAGATTGACATCATCGCCTCCGGGATGAGCATCACGGACAAGAGAAAGGAGCAGGTAAATTTTACAATCGCCTACTGGAAGATCGAGCAGGTGCTCGTGGCGAAGAAGGATTCCAAGATGACGGTGGACCAACTCCTCGACAAAGGCAATAAAGTTGGCGTCCAGAGGGGAACTACCGAGGCTAAGTGGATCGAAGAAAACCTGATCAAGAAAGGAGGGAAGAATTTCACCCTCGTTTACTATGATTCCGCGCCTCTGGCCATCGAGGATGTGCTAAACGGCAGGATCGTCGCGGCCGCCATGGACGATGCTCCCGCCAAGGACGCGATGAGAAAGAAACCCGTCAAGATCGTAGGACAATTCGGCATGCCGGATGAGGATTTCGGCTACGCCGTTCGCAAGGAAGATACGGAGCTCTTGAAGAAGCTGAACGCGGGGCTCAAGAAACTGATGGCTTCTCCCTACTGGGAGGAACTGAAGAAGAAGTATGATCTTAAATAACGAAAGACCATTTGTGCTTGATCGAATCTTCTCAGAAGGCATCAGGACGAGTGTCCGATGCCTTCTGCATTTTTTGATCCGGGTTCCGAATCGTCTCTCCTGATTTTTTCCGGATGAAATGACCGAATACCTGATAGCCATACGGGATGCTCTCCCTTACCTCCTGCAGGGCTCTCTCGTCACCATCGCCCTGGTTCTCGGTGCCATGTGCCTCGGGTTGAGCCTGGGGATCATTCTTGCCATCGGACAGGTTTATGGGCCTTTATGGCTGAGGCGATTTTTCGGGGTGTACGTTTGGTTCTTCCGTGGCGTTCCTCTCCTGGTCCTTCTCTTCCTTTTCTACTTCGGGCTGTTCACCCTTGTGGGCATCAATATTTCAGCCTTTACGGCCGCGGTGATCGTTCTCGGCCTCATCAGTGCCGCCTACCAGTCCCAGATTTTCAGGGCCGGAATCCTGTCTCTGCCCGAGGGCCAGTTCAAGGCGGCCCGGGCACTCGGTATGAGCGACACGATGGCGATTCTGTCGATTATCCTGCCTCAGGCTTTGCGCTTATCCATCCCGGGATGGTCCAACGAGTACTCCGTCGTCCTGAAGGATTCGGCCGTCGCCTACGCTCTGGGTGTGGCAGAGGTCATGGCCAGAGCTCATTTTGTGGCCTCCCGGACATACCAGCATCTTCCACTGTATTTTGCGGCAGGGGTGATGTTTCTGGTTCTCACCTACCTGGGAACAAAGAGCCTCAGGCTCCTGGAAGAGAAAGTGAGAATCCCGGGATATTCAAAATAGGAAGCGGTTTTCCATGGCTAGTAAAAAGGAAGTTCTGAAGGTCGAGAATCTCACCAAAAAGTACGGTCAAAAAGAGGTGCTTAAAGACGCCTCCCTTTCGGTGAACCAGGGTGAAATCAAGGTGCTCATCGGGCCTTCAGGGGCGGGGAAGAGCACTTTGCTTCAGTGCATCAACTTCCTGGTCGTTCCGGACAGAGGTCGGGTATGGCTGGAAGGCCGTGAGGTTCTGCATACAAAGAAAAAGGAGCTTCATGAGTATCGGCAGAAGGTGGGAATGATCTTCCAGGACTTCAATCTCTTTGACCATCTCAGCGCCCTGGACAATGTGGAAATCGGTCTCGTGAGGGTGCGAAAAATAAGCAAGAGCGAGGCCCGGGACAGGGCCGTCGCCGAGTTGGAAAGGGTGGGTCTCAGGGACCATATGGCGAAATACCCGGCCCAACTCTCAGGGGGTCAGAAACAGCGCGTCTCCATTGCCAGGGCTCTGGCAATGGAGCCCCGGGTGATGCTCCTGGATGAGCCGACATCGGCGCTGGATCCGGAACTAATGTCTGAGGTCCTGGCGGTGATCAGGGCTCTGGGGGAGGAAGGCATGACGATGATCATCGCGACGCATCAAATCGGGTTCGCCGGCGATCTGGCGGACGAGATTGTTTTCATGGAGGATGGGGAGATCATGGAAGCGGGTCCACCGTCGAAGATTCTTTCTCAAGCGCAGCGCGCAAGAACGAGGGAGTTCTGTGCCAAGCTAACCACCCTTTATTAGTCGTTACTATGAATGAACTGATTTTCATACAGCATGAAGTGATGCCGGAACTGATAAGAGGGCTGAGAATCAGCATGCTCCTCATCGTTCCATCGGCACTGTTCGGTTTGACGATCGGCATCCTTGCCGGGGCGCTGCGGGTCTACGGCGGTCCGTGGACCAGGGCTCTTGTCAACGGATACGTGATCATTTTCCGCGGATTTCCTCTGGTGGTGCAGCTCTTCATCTGGTATTTCGGACTGCCTCATATCGGCATCTACTTCAGCCCTTATGTGGCATCGGTCATTGGTTTTTCTTTATGCAGCGGCGCCTATCATTCCGAGTATGTGCGGGGAGCCTTTCTTTCCATCAAGAAAGGACAAAGGCTGGCCGCCCAGGCCATCGGCTTTACGAAATGGGGGATGATTCGGCACATCATCCTGCCCCAGGCGTTCCGTCGTGCTTTACCCGGTTGTGGCAATGAGATCGTGTACCTGATCAAATACTCCTCCCTCGCATACATGATCACCTGCATCGAATTGACGGGAGAAGGGAAGGTCATCGCATCCGAGACTTTCAAATACACGGAGATCTTCTTTATCGTTGGGGTGATCTATCTGATTCTCACCTCGGCGGCAAGCTTCCTTCTCCACCGCGTTGAAGAGAACCTTCGCCTGCCGGGCTTTGATCATTACAGCTTGTAAGAAGACGTCCCAGTACCGGGGGCCGCCGCCCCCCCAAAGAAGAATGCATTGGGTGTTGTCCCTCACAACGGGAAACACACGCCAGCCGAAGACGACGTGGCTCATCACGCAAAAAGGGCCGTAACAGATCTGTCCGGCCCCCGTGTGGTTGGGAGATCCCAGAAAAACAGAGACCACCTCCCGCGAGGCGGTCGGGAAGATTATTTAGTTGCGACTTTCGTTCTGAATTAGCCATGTCAAATGAATAAATGCGTTTCTATTAGTACGAGACCAAACTGGGCAGAAAGGTAGCGATCTGGGGAACAAACATAACGAGAATGGTCAGAATGACGAGAGCGGCCAGGAAGGGGAAAATCCCCCTGAAAATGATATGGAGAGGGATCTCGGGTGCTATGCCTTTGATCACAAAGACGTTGACCCCCACGGGCGGCGTGATCACGCCCATCTCAGCAACCAGCACGATGATCACCCCGAACCAGATGGGGTCGAACCCGAGCTTTTGAACGATGGGGTAAAAAATAGGGATGGTGACCACGATCAGGGCCATGGAGTCCATGAAGAAGCCGCCGATGAAATAGATAAAGATGATGACGCCCATGATCGCCATTTTGGGAATGGGGAGGTTTCCCACCCAATCGGCAAGCAGAAAAGGGATGGTCGAAATGGCCAGAAAATGACCGAAGAGGACGGCACCGGTGATGATAAAAAGAACCATGCAGGCGGTGAGGAGACCGTCTTTCCCGGACTCAATAAAGTTTTTCCATGTCAGTTTCCGCCGCATCAGCCCGATGAGGAGAGCGCCCCCAGCACCGATGGCGCCGGCCTGTGTGGGGCTGAACCATCCCAGGAACAAGCCGCCGATGGCCAGGAGGAAGAGAATCAAAGCGGGAACAATGCCGCCCGTCGCTTTGACCTTTTCTTTCCATGCAGTTGGACTTCCGGGAGGGCCGAGCTCGGGATTCCGGTGGCACAGGATGGCCACCGTCGCAACGAACATCAGGCTGAGAATGGCGCCTGGAAGGATCCCGGCCACGAAAAGCTTTCCGATGGATTGCTCCACCAGGATGCCGTACACAATAAAGACCGTGCTGGGCGGGATCATAACCCCCAGAGTCCCGGCCGAGGCAACGGTACCCGTGGCCAGGGTCATGTCATACTTGTATTTCTTCATCTCCGGAAGGGCGATCCTCCCCATTGTCGCGGCCGTGGCCGCGGTGGACCCGCAAATGGCGGCAAAGCCGGCGCAAGCCAGGACCGTGGCGATCGTCAGGCCTCCGCGCAGGCTGCCCACCCAGGTATAGGTCGTCTTGTAGAGTCGTTCGCTTATGCCGGAGGCAAAAGCGAAAGAACCCATGAGGATGAACATGGGAATGACCGAAAGGGGATAGGACGAAAAGGTCTCAAAGATGTCCTGGGAAAGGAGGCTGAGAGCAGGGTCCAGACTGGACAGGTAGGCGAAACCGACGAAGCCGACCAGGGCCATGGCAAAGGCTACCGGCATTCTGAGAAGAAACAGGAGGAGAAGGAGAGCGATCCCGACGATACCTGCTATTTCAGGACTCATTACTTATCACCCTCAGGATGGAGCTGAAGAATTGTTGCACAAAGACCAAACATACGGGAATGATGCCCAAGGCGGAGGCATAGGCAAAAGGGGCCATGGGAATGTGGGCCGTTGCCGTCTCCTCACCACCGGTCTGGAGATGATACCCATGCATGAAAAGGCGCCAGACGATCAAAACAAAGAGACTCAGGCAGAGCAGTTGAATCAGGCCATCGATGAGGGCCTGAATACGCCTTGGCAAGAGCATCACGAAGAATTCCACCTGAACGTGCCTGTTCTGGATAAGAGCCAGGGCAGCGGCAAAGGACACGGCAATGAGCTGTGCCAGCATCATGACGTCAAGGGAGCCGAAGACCGGGGAACGAAAAAGCTTGGCGCCCAACACGTCGACGCAGGTAAGGACAACCATGAGAAAAATGGCTCCAAAGGCTACCCATGCAGCCCAAGCACTCAGGATTTCATTGAACCTCTTGAATTTCTCCACCCTGGGGAACCTCTCGGTTATCACCGTCCAAGGAAATAGCCAAACCATGCCCTTCTGAACCCGGTCTGTCCGTGAAAAGCATGGCTGGAACGCCCATGTGAACCGATCTGCCCCTGTCCAACCTTGACGATTGGGCAGGGGCAGAGGTTACAGGCTTATTGTTTGCACAATGCCTCGGGCCGCACCCCGGCAGGGCCGGTAGGAGAAGGAATGTAATATTCCATCTGTTTCTTGATCCAGTAGTTGTTCCGATCCTTCATGTAGTTGATCCAGTCTTTTACCTCTGCTTCCTTATACCCTTTGCCCACCAACGTCTTGGTATAATTCGCGAAGACAGGGTCCATGGCCTTTTCCCATCGCGCTCCCTCCTGCTCGGAGAGTTCGATATACTTCACCCCCTGCTGGGTGCCGAAGGCTTTGCCCACCAGTTCTATCTCATTCCACATCAGCGCAAACCGCTCCTGGTATTGCCCACTCAGCGTATCCACGAGCGATTGAAGGTCGTGGGGGAGCTTGTTGTAACTGTTTTTGTTCATGATCAGGTAAAAGGGGTAAACCGAGCCGATCTGCCAGCAGACCGTCATATATTTGGCGACCTCTGCGAACCGGAAGGTCTTGAGGGTCTCATAAGGCGCCCAGACGCCGTTGATCACTCCCTTGGAAATGGCATCGTAGACTTCCATCATCGGGGTGGGAGCAGGGGTCCCACCGAGAGCTGCGATAATCTCACCTGAAAGGCTCGGAGCCCGGATGGTCAGGCCCTTCAGGTCTTCCATTTTTTCTATCGGTTTGTTGGAAATAATCATACTGGGGGGGTTGCCATGCATGCAGAGAACCCGCACATTGCCGAATTCCTTGGGCTTGAATTTCTCATAGAAGTCGTAGGCCATATGGGCGGCGGTCCAGCCGGTCGGAGTTCCGATGGGCAAGCCGATCCCTTCGCAGACGGGCATGCGGCCCGGAGTGTAGTAGACGTGGGAATAGCCGATGTCGGCGATCCCAGTCTCGATTCCCTTGAACATGGCGGGCGCCGTGAGCAGTGAACCGCCGCCGAAAAATTGGACTTTTAATCTTCCGCCCGAGCGAGCTTGAAGCTCGGCGGCAAATTCCTCGGTGATTTTCGATTGCTTGGAGGGTGGGGGGAAGAGGTTGGCCACTTTCAGGTTGATTACCTTTTCCGCAGCATAAGCTTTGTCGATCGGTGAGGTTGCGAACATGAACATGAGACAAACAATTCCGCTTATGATCACTAGGCCCTTTTCTTTCATGATCTTCTCCTCCTCTTAATGGTTAGTTAACTCCGCGAAAACTACTGAAAAAACCACACAGTGTCAACGAAAAACCGGATAAAAAAAGCAGAGCGCAAACCCTAAGGTCGATGCTTCTGTCTGCTCTCATGGTTTAAAGCCAGTTCCACGAGGCCGCCTTTGCCGAACTTGTTGATCTTGACGCCTCCGGAGAGGCGCGGAAAATCACGGAAGATACACATCTCGTCCGGGAGCTTATGGGGAGCGATTTTGTCCTTGAGGAAACCCCTGAGTTCGGACAAGGTCAAATCTTCATTGGACCCGGGTATGATGCAGACGCAAATGCTCTCGCCGAGCACCGGGTTCGGCGTTGCCACGATGCAGACTTGATCCACCTTTGGGTGTTCCTGAATATGGGATTCCAGCTCGTGGGGATAGATCTTGAAACCGCCCCGGTTGATGAGATCCTTCGTTCGACCATAGACGCAGATATAACCGTCCTTTTCTCGGGAGACCAGATCTCCCATGAAAAGCCAACCGTCCACAATCTGTTTGTCCGTCTCCTCGGGGTTTTTCCAGTATCCCTTCATCACGTGCCACCCCGACAGGGTAAGTTCTCCGATCTTTTCATCCGGGACTTCTTTTCGCGATTCGGGATCCACAATTCTAACCCGAGTGCCTGCGATAGGGCGGCCGACACACTTCTCGCGGATTTCCAGGGATGAGGGATAGGGGTTCATGATCGCCAGTCCAGGGCCGACTTCCGAAGCGCCCCAGAAAGAGGTCAAGTACACATCCATTTCCTTTTCAACTCTGGAGATCAGGCCTTCAGGCGCAATCTGCCCCGCGATCAGCCCGGCCCTAAGTGAGCTTAGATCGTATCGGCTTCTGTCCGGATGGCCGAGTTCGAGTATGTAATGGGCGGGAGCGCCGGGTTGAAGGGTGACCTTTTCCCTTTCGATGAGCTCAAAAGCCTTCACGGGTTCGAACTTGTCCATGAGGACGAGGGAGGAAAGGAGCAAGAAAGGCTGAATCAGAACGGACCCGCAGCCGTAAGAGTGGCTAACAGGCAGGAAACCGATGAAAATATCCTGCTCTGTAGCACGGACGCCCAGAGAATACTGATATCCTCCTTTGACAGCCTGTCTCTGGGTAATCATGGCGCCCTTCGGCTTTCCCGTTGTCCCTGAGGTGTAAATCAGCATAGAGAGATCCTTGTCCGCATCCAGCGGAGTCGGGGAGAGTTTGTTTCGAGCTCCTTTTTTGATGAGGTCATCGAATGAGTGAACGCCCTGTCCTTTCCCCTCCCCAACAACGAATATGGAGTCGAGTTCGGGCAGGCTTTCTTTCATCTCCAGAACAGAGGCGAGGTAATCATGCCGTTCCCATTCCCTGAAGATGAAGACGCCTTTTGCCCCGGAATTTCCGAGAATGAACTCTGCCTCCGACCGTCGATAATTCGGGTTGACCCACGCAACGATCACTCCGAGCTTCTGAAGAGCGTAAAAAGCAACGACGAGTTCCAGGGAATTCTTCATGTAAATGGCGATCCTGTCGCCTTTCTTGCATCCCAGTTCAGACAGACGAATGGCAACAGAGGTGGCTAAGGCGTCCAGTTCTTGATAGGTGGTTCTGCGTTCTCCGTCGATTACCGCTACTTTCTTAGGCACCAGGCCGGCTGCCCTTTCAAGGACCTGCGAAACGGTTAAAGTCTCCAGAAAGTCCATCGGACCTCCAAAATCTTCTTTATTGGTTACTGAACCCTGTGGTGTAGACTCCGATAGGTTCCGTTGAATTGACTCGGGGAACAAGGTGCATTTGATTCTGCCTGAAAACCACAATTACGCCGGTTAGTGCAACCGTGCACCGGCAGAACGATTATTTTATCATTGCCTGACAAATTCTCAGCTTGCAGTCTAGAACACGACCCAGGGGATGTCAAATGAAAATCAGCTTCTCGAAACTGCCGCACCCCATCTTGAATACAGGCGAGAATTATCTGAAATCCGATGGAGTCGGATTTCAGGAAGAGATCTCCCCATGGATCGGCTTCGCACAAACGCTTGGTTGCGGCCAAAGAGCCCGCATTAGACGGTGGTCCGGGAAGTTACCGCTGAGGCTGAGGCTCCGGCGGGTTGGAGTCATGACGCCGGCTGGACCTGCGGCGATTCTCGATCCACACAGCGGCGGCGGCCATAACCGTGGAAGCCAGGATGATTAGGGCAGCTATGCGATAGGTAATCGTTATGCCCGCTACCAGAGCCTCCGCCGGGGCATGGCTCAGACTTTCACCTGGAAGCATGTGTCCATGACGATAGACGAGGGTGATGAAGAGGGCTCCCATGAGGGGCAAACCGGTGGACTGACCCAGCGTACGCGACAGCGACAGGAGACCCGAGGCAACGCCCAATCTCTCTTTGGGCACGGCACCCATGATCGCGCTGTTGTTGGGGGATTGAAAGATGCCCAAGCCGATTCCCAGTGGAATCATGCGAACGACGTAGCCTGCCGCACTGACGTCTTTATGCAGCGTACTGATAGACAGGCATCCGGCCGTCACCACGAGCAGGCCGATAAGACTGATGCCGCGTGATCCGAACCTATCCGACAGGGTGCCGGCTATGGGAGCGACCACGCCCATGGAAATGGGCACGATCATCATCATCAGGCCCACCTGCTCAGTACTGTAACCTTTGACCCATTCCAGAAAGAAAGGAAAGATGATGACGCCGGCAATGGTAATGAAAACCAGGAAGCCCATCAGCAGGTTCAAGGTGAAGAGGATGTTTCGGAACAGCTCCGGGTCAATCATGGGCTGCGACACACGGGCTTCCACGATGAAGAGAGCGACCGCTCCAACAACGGTGACAAGGAGCAGGGTCCGGATGAGAACGTTCCCAAAGCCGGATGTCTCGCCGAGTGTCATGGCCAGGGCATAGCAAAGCAGGGCAATCAGCATGATTCCGGCCCCTAGAACATCGAAACGCTGGCCGTGCCGGACCGGTGGCAGAAGAGGGACATGTCTGGCGACAAAGAACGCGGCGACCAAGCCGATAGGCACATTGACCAGGAAGATGGACCGCCATCCTGCCAGGCCTATCAGCACCCCGCCGATGGCCGGACCGCAGGCCAGGCCGACGGAGACGATGCCCCCAATCAATCCCAGAGCCCTGCCGCGTTCCGAGGCCGGGAAAACCTCGGTGATGATGGCTGCGCCCATGGCCTGCATCATCACCGCACCCAGGCCCTGGAGAGCCCGGAAGCCGATCAGCCAGTTAACCCCCGGAGACAGCCCGCATAGGAGAGAACCCACGGTAAAAAGGCCCAGACCTGCGGAATACAGCTTCTTCTTTGAGTGCATATCCCCGAGACGAGCGATGCCCAGGACCAAGGAAGTCAAAACAAGCATGTAGCTCAGGATGATCCACTGGACAGTGGCAAAACTCGTGTGGAGGGCTTCGACCATCGTGGGCAGCGAAATATTCACGATGCTGGCATCCAACGTGGCCATGAGCACACCTGTGCCCACGCCGGTCATAGCCAACCATTTGGCGGGGTACTCCGGGTGTCCTGCTTCCATAGTGGTCACTCAAGTAGCCCCAGAAGATGACCGCTCCGCTTACCCCTCATTCTATCCGCCCGGGATGAGAGTAGCAGTTGAGCCGGCCGCCCCGCAGGAAACCGACCACGGTGAGGCCCGCCCGCTCGCCGAGTTCAATCCCCTCTGAGGTGGGGGCAGAAACAGAAGCGATCAAGGGGATACCGACCAGCAGAGGCTTGAGCACCATGTCTGCGGGAAGGCGGCCGGATACGGCAAGCCAGCACGCGGCGAAATCCACGCCTTTTATCAGTCCCCCGCCGATGGCCTTGTCCACTGCATTGTGTCTTCCAATGTCTTCAGCCGCCATCAGTTGATCGCCGTGCCGGGAAAACAAGATGGAGCAATGAGTGCCCCCGGTTTCCGAGTAGAGGGGCATGCGGGCCAGAGCCTCAGCCGCCTTCAAGAGAACCTCTGCCTGAACGCGAAAATCGGGCGAAATGTTCCTCTTCTCTCCGATGAGGCGCTCCAGGCTGACGTTCCTGGTTCCCGTGGTTTCCAGCAAGTCGAGCCTCGGGAAGGCGCCCCGAAGGCGAGGGACCCTGATCACGGAGACCGTCCGATCCTCCATTTCAAGCGATGAGACGTCGTGGAGGCTTTCGATAAGACCCCGGGTTCTCAAAAAACCAATGACGAACTCCTCGACTTGAGAGAAGGACAGGATCGCCTCCAGAAAGTCCGCGCCGTCGAGGCGAATATGGAGACTGGATTCCCTGATGATGTCATCCTCAACTGCCTCCCTGCGGCCATCCTGGAAGAATCGATGAATAGGTTTTCTTAGAGTCAAGTCAACCATGTCGGCTTATCAATCCCTTCCTTGTTTCAGCTGTTGCAGGAGCAGGCTCTCCTCCGGTGAGCAAGGTCAACCACTGCCTGCCGGAATATCGCGCTTACTGCGACGTTGTCGCTGCCAGGGTGACCGCGCTCAGAGCGCCCGCATCCATTCCGGCCTCAGCCCCACGTCTCCTTGAAGTGCCCGATCAATCAGATCCAGCGCATCCTGCTTGCCGCTGGGAAGCCTTGCCTTGACGGGCAGATAGTTGGACGCATGATTGGAATAAAAAAGCCCCCTTGTCAGATTCGTGTGGCGGATCATCTCTCTCAGTTCCAGAAGAAGACCTCGCTGGTCCGGCAACTGGAAAGTGCCGTCGCTGAACTCATCGTACAGAGGGGTGCCGGGAATGAGCATGACCGTGAGAGCTCCCACAAAATCAGGATCCATATCGCTCAGGAGTTCTCCCGTTGCCTTGGCATGCTGAAGAGACTTTTCCCTGCCCGCAATGCCGAGCAACACGGTGACAGAAAGCTTGATGCCCGCCTCTTTCACCTTTCTGCCCATTTCAACGCAGGTCTTGGCATCTGAGCCTTTGTCGATTTTCCTGCGAAGTTCATCATCGCCCGTCTCCACGCCGTAGTAAAGGATCCCCAGTTTGTTCCTGCGCAACTCCAAGAGTTCTTCGTGGGTTTTCATCCTGATGCTCTTCGCGTTGGCATAAGCACCAATCCTTTTAACCCATGGGAGATAATCGTTGATTCTGTCAATAATCCACATGAGGCGCTTCCGGGGAATAATGAGGGCATCGCCGTCCATTAGGAATACCTTGTCTTGGCGTTTCATATATTTCGACGCAAAAAGGATATCGCTCAAAATGATCTTGTCATCCTTAATAGTGAATCTCTTGTCCTTGTAAGTCCCGCAAAAGCTGCACTTGTTGTGGCTGCAACCCAGGGTAACTTGGAGGAGGATGCTGTCGGCTTCGCTCGGAGGTCGAATACACATGCCTTCGTAATGCATGCCTTCATCTTCCATGATCAAATCTCCATCATCATGATATTACAATTTTGTCACAATTTTGACATTTGTCAATCGCCCGGTGTTAACCCTTGAACCCGCGGGCGGAATGTTATATTTCTGAAGTACCCCTTTTGCTGCCCGGCGCAAAGGGGAAAATTTTTCGATCAAGTCCACCCCCAGGAGATTCGAACTATGACCGAAGTCACCCAAGGCGTTTACTACGTTCCAGGACAGGATGAGTTTATACCGGATTCTCATGTCTATGTCATCGGCCTTCCGGATTCGAAGGACCTTTCTCTGATCGATGCCGGTTTGATGGGAAAGGGGCAGTACAAGGTTACGATGATACGGAAACTCGGAATTCCTCTGGAAGATATCAAGAGAATCATTATGACCCACACCCACCTCGATCACATCGGAAGCCTCAGGGAAATCATGGAGCAGGTTCCCCATGCGGAACTCTGGGTTCATGAGGCGGAGGCGAGGCCCCTGGAACAAGGGGATGAGCGAGGGGTGTACGGTATGGAGATGTTTCGCACCATGTGCATGTCCCAATACAACCTTGAACCCGGGGCGTTCAAATTCGATGTGACAAGGCAACTGAAAGGGGGAGAGACCCTGGAAATCGGCGGCCTGTCCTGGGAGGTCCTCCACATTCCCGGGCACTCGGCCGGCAGCATTGCCTTGTATCAGCCGGAACGGAAAGTGCTTATCCCCGGGGACACGGTATATGCGGATTCAGCCATCGGACGGTTTGACCTCCATGGCGCGGATGGGCCAACCCTTGGCAAGTCTCTAATGCAGCTCGCCGAACTGGATGTACAAGTGCTTTTACCGGGGCATAACAGGATTGTGACAAAAGTAAGGCCGGGTTACATCAGGGAAACGGCAAAACAGTGGTCGGCGTATCTTGCGTAGGAGTGAGTAGCGAGTGTCGAGTGATAAACAGTGTTCAGTGGTTCAGCGTTCAGTAGGGGGCTTGCACTAACTTGTCATCAGCATTTGATCGGAGGTTTGCGCCATGCTTCGTGTAGAAGATCTTAAGGTGGCGATCGACGGAAAAGTTGTCCTGGAGCACATCGACCTGGAGATCAGGCCCGGGGAAACCCACGTTCTGTTCGGTCCCAACGGGTCGGGAAAGACATCCCTTCTCATGACTCTTATGGGATATCCTCAGTACAAGGTGATGGGCGGGAGGATGAGTTTCAAAGGACGGGATATCACCCATATGCCCATCAATGAGCGGGCGCAGCTGGGCATCGGCATGTCTTACCAGCGACCTCCCACCATCCATGGACTGAAAACGCGGCAGATGGTGAAAATATGCGGGGGGGGAAATCTCGACGTGGAGGATCTGGCAAAGAAAGTCAATTTCACGGACTTTCTTGAGCGGGATGTGAATGCAGGGTTTTCAGGTGGAGAGATCAAGCGATCCGAACTTCTCCAACTCATGGCGCAGAGTCCGGACCTGATGCTTTTTGACGAGCCTGAATCGGGCGTCGACATGGAAAATATTCATCTGGTGGGGAAGGCCATTGCCCAACTCCTGGAAAAGAACTCTTATGAGGGCGGTGAAGACAAATCGAAAATGCAGAAGAAGATGGAACGCACCAAGATGGGGCTCATTATCACCCACACCGGTTATATCCTGGACTACGTGGCGGCGGATAAAGGCCAGGTTCTTTTTGACGGCAGGCTGAGCTGCATCAGCAATCCGCGGGAAATCTTGAACTGTATCAGCCAATCAGGGTACGAGGAATGTGTGAGATGCATGGCCTAGGGGAACTCAAAGAAAAAGCAGAAGCAGCGGTCCGGAAAAAGGCCGCCTTTGGCGAAGATATCGACCTTGGACGGTTCGACGCCGCGCCGGTGCCTCATTCTTACATGGCGGACGAGGAGATGTGCGAACTTCCTCCGGAGGAGCAGAAGCGGCTCATCATGGCAGGCCTCGATGTGACGCAAAAGGAACGAGGCGGCACTTTTTTCCAGATGGACACTTCCGTCATTCACTGCCACAGCCAGCAGGAAGGCATTGAAGTGCTACCGGTACAGAAGGCTCTGGAACAGGACTGGATCAGGGAGTATTTCTGGAAGCTGGTTTCCGTGGATGCGGACAAGTACACGGCTGCCGCGGCCTTGGGCCTTCATGACGGCTACGTGATCCGCGCCCTTCGCGGCAGTAAGTCCATCTACCCTGTTCAGGCCTGTCTCTACCTCGACAAAGAGGGGTTGCAGCAGAATATTCATAATATCATCGTTGCCGAAGAGGGCTCGGAACTCCATATTATCACGGGGTGCTCCACGTCGCCTCATATGAAAAGAGGCGTTCACGTGGGGATCTCCGAGTTCTTCGTCAAGAAAAACGCGAAACTGAGCTTCACCATGATCCACAATTGGGCTGAGGATATGTACGTCCGGCCGAGATCCGTGGCCAGGGTTGAAGAGGGAGGCTTGTTCCTCAATAACTACATTTGCATGAAGCCCGTTAAATCGCTTCAAATGTATCCCGTCACCTACCTTGAAGGCGACAATGCCGTGGCCCGGTTCTACAGCATCATCGTAGGCAGTCCCGGGTCCGAGTACGACATCGGCGCGCGCATCTTCCTAAAGAAACCGGGGAATCGGGCGGAGATTGTGGCCCGCACCATCAGCAACGGCGGCAAGATCATCGCGCGGGGGCACCTCATCGGAGAAGTTGCGGATATCAAGGCCCACCTGGAGTGTAAAGGCCTGCTCCTGAAAGGCGGGTTGATCCACGCTGTTCCCGAGCTCGAAGGTCATGTGGACGGGGTCGAGATGTCCCACGAGGCGGCAGTGGGAAAGATCAACCAGGAAGAAATCTCCTACCTTATGTCGAGAGGGTTGAGCGAGGGGGAGGCGACCTCCACGATTGTTCGTGGCTTCCTGAATGTGGACATCCCCGGCCTGCCGCCCCAGCTCAAGTCGGAAATTGACCGGGCCATCGAAGAAAGCGACAAAGAAGTGATGTAGAGGAGGCGCAAGGAATGGATGCCTATGTGAACTATGAAGGGAACAGGAAGGAGTTTTCTCTGCCGGAGAAGTGGACCGTGATCTCAGGTCAGGATCGGCCCGCCGCACCCACGGTCAAGGATGCCGTCGCAGAGATCGAACGAGCCCTTGACAAGCCCATCGGATCGGCAAGGATTGAGGATCTCGGTCGTGCCGGCATGGAAGCGGTGCTGCTCTTCGATGATCTGCAGAGGCCGACACCCGCTCATATCGTGCTTCCCAGAATCATGAATCGCCTGAATCGGGCGGGCATTCCGGACGAAAGAATCAAGGCCGTATGCGCTCTTGGAACGCATCAATTGCTGTCTCCGGAGCAATTGAAACTCAAGATCGGTCAGGAAGCGTTTTCCAGGCTGGGAGGCCGCCTGTTCTGTCACGATCCCCACGCAAAAGACAACGTAATCGTCGGCAGGACTCACAGGGGCACCCTCGTGGAGATCAACAAACATGTGGCTTTCGCAGACCTCATCATCGGCGTGGGAGAATGCATGCCCCATCCCATTGCCGGATACGGAGGATCGTTCAAGCTGGTGATGCCTGGGGTGTGTTCTTACCGGGCCGTTGCGGATCATCATTTCACCTGGATGAGACATCCCGGCAGCAAGGTGAACGTGATGGACGGGAATTTCTTTTATGAAGAAATCGTGGATGCCGGCAGGATTTCCCGGATGGCTTTCAAGGTGGATCTCATCATGAACGAGAAAAAGGAAATCATCCGGGCCTTTGCAGGGGACCCGGTCGCAGAACATCGTGAAGCGTCCAGGTATGCCGAGTCCCTTTACCTCATCCCGCTTCCCAGGCTTGCTGATGTGACGATCACTTCGGCTTATCCGATGGAGTACGGGGTTCAGGCGACCAAGGCCCTCACCATGGCCAGCTTCTGCACACGAACAGGAGGAGCGATCATCTGGGTCGCCCCGCAAAGGGAAGCGAGCCAGATCATGCCCCTGGTTAAAGAAATGGCCAGTCCGGAAAGCGCCACCGATTTTCACCGGAGACTTCGAGACGGAGACATTCCCGAACACCTGAGGCCTTTCGGGATTTCCTACATTATGCAAGTGGTTTACTTCAAGGAATATGCCGAGAAATTCAAAGTCTACCACGTGACCGAGGGGCTTTCTCGCGAGCAGGTGGCCATGATGAAGTACACCTACGCCCGGACCATTCAGGAAGCGGTGGATGATGCGGCGAAAAATATGCCGATCGCAGGCGTAGCTGTTTTTCCGTCGGGCGGGAATGTCATTCCGGAGGTCCGCTGAGGCAAGAGCTCCTTCCCGTCAAACTTTTGGTTGTCGCCCGGAAGGGGATATGCTATTCAGAAGACTTCAGATTTGTCGTCAGGGGAGGAAGATGAACCATGGAAATCAAAGTGATGCCGGCCAAGCCGGACCAATTGAAGCAGAAACCCACCGACGAGTCCAAACTCGGTTTCGGGGATATTTTCACAGACCACATGTTTCTCATGGACTATGAAAAGGGGAAGGGATGGCTTAACCCGCGCATTGAACCTTACAGTCCCCTATCCCTTGATCCGGCGGCCATGGTTCTTCATTACGGCCAGGAAGTATTCGAGGGGCTGAAAGCCTATCGCGGGAAAGACGGGAGCGTTTACCTTTTCCGTGCCAGGGACAATCTCATCAGGATGAATCGTTCCGCTGTGCGCGTGTGTATGCCTGAACTGGACGTGGGCTTCGGGGTGCAAGTCCTGAAGAGGCTCATTTTGCTGGACAAAGCCTGGGTCCCTCATACTCAGGGAACCTCGCTCTACATCAGGCCCACCATGATCGCGGTGGAACCGCATCTGGGAGTTCGTCCGGCCCATGCCTACCTGTTTTATATCATCATCGGCCCTGTAGGAGCTTATTACAAGGAAGGCTTGAACCCGGTAAAAATCTATGTGGAGGACAAATACGTCCGCGCCCCGCTTGGCGGTCTGGGCGAAGCCAAGACCGTAGCCAATTATGCTGCAAGCCTGCTCGCAGCGGAAGAAGCTAAGGAGAAAGGTTTCACACAGGTCTTGTGGCTGGATGCGAGAGAACGGAAGTTTGTGGAAGAAGTGGGGACCATGAACATGTTCTTCGTCATCGGCAATGAAGTCATCACGGCGCCTTTGACCGGCAGCATTCTTCCCGGCATCACCAGGGACTCGGTAATTCATATGGTGAAGAAGTGGGGACTGAAAATGTCTGAGCGCTCCTTGAGCATCGACGAGGTGATCGCAGCAGCCGCCAAGGGAACCCTGAAGGAAGCTTTCGGCACAGGAACGGCGGCGGTCATCTCCCCGGTGGGGCAGATCACGTACAGAGGGACGGATTACATTGTCGCAGGGGGAGAGATGGGAGATCTTTCCCAGAAGCTCTACAACGAGATCGTGGCGATCCAGTACGGCGAGAAGGAAGATCCCTACGGTTGGAGGGAAAAGATAGCTTGATGAAATCTGCCTCGGCAGATTTCATCAAGCGACGAAGGAGCCCTATGCTACCGACTATTGAATGGCATGCCGACCATGTCCGCATGCTCGATCAAAGGAAACTCCCCGGCACGATCGAGTGGTACATATGCAGGACCCACATGGACGTCGTCCGGGCCATACAGGGGATGGTAATCCGGGGAGCGCCGGCGATCGGTGTGGCCGCAGCCATGGGACTGGCTCTGGGAGTTCAGACCATCAAGTCAAAGGCGACGTTTCGAAGGCGCTTCCGGGAAATGTGCGACCGGATGGCGCAGGCGAGGCCCACGGCAGTGAACCTGAGATGGGCTGTGGAGAGAATGGCAACAGTGGCGGATCGGGCGGCCCTCTTGCCTCTGGAAGACATCAAGAGAACCCTGCGGGAAGAATCGGAGAAGATCCTCAGTGAGGATATCGCGATCAACAGAAAGATTGGGCAGCATGGACAACGAATCGTGCCCCGACGCGCCACCATCCTGACCCACTGTAATGCGGGATCTCTCGCCACCGGGGGGTACGGCACGGCGCTGGGCGTCATCAGGGCGGCCCAGGAGAGGGGAAAACAACTCCAAGTGATAGCAGATGAAACCAGACCCTGGCTGCAAGGCCTCAGACTGACGGCTTTCGAACTGATGGAGGAGGGTATCCCGGTCACCGTTATCGCCGACAGCGCGGCAGGTTACCTCATGCGAAGAAAAACGGTGGACCTGGTCATTACAGGTGCGGACCGGATCGCCGCCAACGGAGATGTGGCCAATAAAATCGGAACCTATCAGGTGGCTGTGCTGGCGAGGGAAAACGGCATACCATTTTATGTGGCGGCTCCTCTTTCGACCATTGACTTGACCATCCGGTCCGGTGAGATGATTCCCGTTGAAGAGAGAGAGGGACGTGAAATATGCTGTTTTGGGAAACGGCGGATAGGACCGGAAGGCGTCAAGGCTTTCAACCCGGCGTTTGACATCACCCCGAGCAAGTACATCACCGCCATCATCACGGAAAGGGGTTTGGTGAAACCGCCCTTCAAGTCGGGAATAAATAAAATGCGGAAAAAGGTTTGACATAAATCCGAGGGACATTTATATAGGAATATTAAAATTTTCCCGTGAAAGGGCCATCTCGGATAATCGGGATCGGACGAAAAGGGGGGTTGAGAAATTCAGCACGTAATCTGAAAGAAAGGGGGTGAGGAAAATGTATTCCTTGCTTGACCTTGTGCTCATCGATTTCTATGAGTGCGACCACGAGACACTCCTTGATGCGGATCGGATCAAGGAGGGGATGCTCACAGCAGCCAGGCTCATGGGTGCTGAAGTGGTCGCGCATTGTTTTCATACCTTTAAACCTTGGGGTGTGAGCGGAACCGTAACCATCGCTGAGTCCCATCTGGCTGTTCATACTTGGCCGGAATATAATTTCGCGGCGGTCACCTTCGAAACCTGCGGACAGGGCATGAATCACGAGAAAGCTTACGGATACCTGGTTGAATTCTTCGGCTCCAAGAACGCCAAGATCAGCCATCAGAAGAGAGGGTTTATGGATACGCTTCAGGGAGAACTCGCCTACAAACAAGAGGTCGGTTGACTGAGCATCCGGGCTAATGATCATTCGCCCTCAGAGATTATCGGTTTTCATGAGACGAGCTTACCCTTCGAGCCTGCGCTAGAAGCTTGCCTGTTTCCCGCCCGATAAGTTCTTAGTTCTTCTTCCGCGTCGATTGAAGTCTCAATTACTTGACCCTAACCCAGAAGTCGTACACGTGACATCCAGTGTTCGGGAGCCCTGGGCAGGCCCAGAGGTTTCCCTGAGCCTGGCCTCACTCCCTCGTGCTTGAACGGTCATGACTGCAAAGTTTTCCTCCTTTCCGGTGCTTGCAGGGAAAAAATTTCCGCAGGGTCTATGCGATCTGAGTGTCGGCTGCTGATAAATTTTGAAATATCCATGCCTTGCACGGGGAGAAGTATCTGGCACGATTTTGGCTACGGATTATGGATAGATATCAAGTACGGCGCAAAGGGGCTGACAACCGGGATGTCGCACCTCTCTGCAGGCAATCGGACCGGACAGTAATCGTTGAAATTCTTGAGGACCGTCCAAGTGGACAAAAACGCAGACTTCGATGCCAAAAAGAAAGAACGTTCTGAAGCTCGCCACCAAAGTGAAGAGGCCGTGAGCCTTCAATTCCCGTCATCGGGCTTGACTCCGAGGATGGATGCATGTGCAGACTATTTGCTCTTCGACGGTGAGCATCTATTCGCCAAGGGCGGGTCACGACGGGCTCTGCATTGGTCTATCCCATGGGGAGACCTCATGATGACCATGTTCATACTTTTTGCCGTCCTGTTTGTTTGGCACACAGCCAAAAGGGAGGTTCCTTCAGTGCCCAAGCGGATAGACCCAGCTTTTCAGCCTTCCAATGAGAGGGGCATGTTGGCAAAAGCAGTGAATGAAGAAAGCGATTCCCGTCAAATTTCGAATCTTTACCATATGAGTCAGGAGTTCTTAAAATCCGAGCACCTCGAAGGCGTAGCCTCAGCAAGCCTGGTTGAGGGCAAAGCGGTAAGAATTGTCTTAACAAGCGACGTATTGTTTGCTAGCGGAGAGGCCGAGTTAAAGGAAAGCGCCGTGGAGGTCCTTGAAAAACTCGGCACAGTTGTCAGAGAAATCCCTTATACCATCACGGTGGCCGGGCACACAGACAACCTCCCAATCAACACAAAAAGGTTCCCCTCCAACTGGGAACTCTCAGCGGCCCGAGCCTGTGTCACCGCAAGATTCTTAATTGATCATATGTTTTTATCGCCGAGTCAGGTTCGGATCAACGCGTACGCCGAATTCCATCCGGTACACCCAAATGACAATGATTTTGATCGCGCGCTTAACCGGCGCGTGGAAATCTACATTACCAGGGAAGGTCGTCATGGAAATCCCGGCGTGTTACCGCTCGATCTCACCGGCCCCAAATTCTATGATTCTTCAAGCGACCTGTTTTTCTTTGAGAAGTATTCGCTCTTGCAAAAGGAGTCAAGATGGATACCAAAAAAGCAATCGGAGTGCTCTCCTGTGTCTTCCTGATAGTGGTTGGCTTTATTCTCCAGGGACACATCGGGCTGTACTTTAACTTGGCTGGACTGCTTGTGGTGATCGGAGGAACCTTTGCTGCCACCTTGATCAGTTTCAGGACCAAGCAATTGGCCATTCTCTTGCAAGTGCTCAAAGGGCTCTATCGAAGCCGGCTAAAAGAACCGGATGAAATAGTAAGAATCCTGATCGACTTATCCGTGAAAAGTAGATTTAAGGGACTCCTTTCTCTGCAAGAAGATGAGAGGGAGACCTCTATCCTCTTTCTCAGGCGCGCCCTGGGTTTTCTGGTGGATGCTTATTCTCCCGAAGAAATTAAGGATATTTTGACTACGGAGATGGTCTTTTTTAAGCTTCGTCGCCAGGAATCAGAAGATGTCTTGAGAACCATGGCCGAAATATGTCCTTCCTTCGGTCTTGTGGGAAGCGTAGTGGGATTAATCGGTATGCTTTCAGGCATCGGTGACACGTCGGTTATAATCGCCACGATACCCATCGCGCTCACTTCAACTCTGTACGGGGTTATCTTCTCTTATCTATTCCTGGTCCCCTTTGCGGCCAACCTGAGGGAAAGGACAAATCATGAACTGCTTCTTCAGAAGATCATCATGGAAGGGGCGCTTGCCATCCAAAGGGAAATTAACCCAAGAGTGTTAGAAGTGAAATTGAAATCTTTTCTCACTCCTTCATCGAGAAACGTTAGACTCGTTTCCCTGGAAAGAATACGAGAAAGATTCCATATCATGCCTGAAAGCAGGTCTCCACACCGGGGAAGTAACCAGGAAGCGGGATTATCCACTACCTAAGACTTTCCTCGGCTGCCGAGTTGCCTAAGA
Organism: uncultured delta proteobacterium; assembly: GCA_963740905.1. GTDB lineage: Bacteria > Desulfobacterota > DSM-4660 > Desulfatiglandales > HGW-15 > JAFGDM01. The sequence continues at coordinate 73,241 of CAVUFY010000011.1, read as the reverse complement.
TCCATAATGCTTGCGGATTTCCTTCTTGAGGATCTTTCCCTGCGGACTCTTGGGCAACTCTTTCCAGAAGTCTACGCTTTTCGGCTTCTTGAACCCTGCGAGGTTTCTGCCGCAAAACTCGATGATGTCTCTCTCCGTGACGTCGACGCCTTCCTTCGGGACAATGACTGCCTTCACAACCTCTCCCCAATGCTCGTCGGGCAAGCCTATAACGGAGGCCTCCGAGACAGCAGGATGCCCGTAAAGGACCTCTTCAATCTCACGGGGATAAACATTGACACCCCCGGAAATGATCAGGTCGTCCTTTCTCTCTACCACGTAAACGTAACCGTCCTCGTCCAACCTTCCCAGATCACCCGTGTGGAGCCATCCGTTCTTTAGCTTCTTTGCGGTTTGTTCAGGCATTTGCCAGTATCCCATCATCATGGCTTCACTGCGGCCTATGATCTCGCCCACCTCCCCGATCGGGACGTCGTGATCATCTTCGTCCACAACTCTTATCTCGTAGTTGATCACGGGTTTTCCACACGAAGCGAGCCTTGCGAGACATTTTGCAGACCCGTCAAGAACATGGTCTTCCGGCTTAAGCACGGAGGTAAGGGGGCCGCTCTCCGTCTGACCGTAAAGCTGAGCAAAACCGCATGGAAAAATTGCCAAGGCCTTTTTCAGGAGTTCAACGGGCATGACAGACGCGGCATAAATGATCAGGCGCAGACTGCTCAAGTCATATTTGTCCACATCCGGAACCTGGATGAGGCTGTGGATCATGGTCGGTACAAACTGGCATCGCGATATCCGCTCTCTCGAAATGTAATCGAGAACCTGTTCGGGGTTAAATGCGCCCTCACGCCGGATGTAAAGGGTATTCGGCATGAAGGAGTGGCGTACGATGTTGTCTTCGCAGGCAACATGATACATGGGAAAGGTGATCAGGACCCTCTCGTCGTACCCGACCTTCAATTCAATGACCCCTGCAACCGCATCCGACACAAGATGCCGGTGGGTCCTCATCGCGCCCTTTGGTTTTCCTGTGGTGCCTCCCGTGAAGACGATGCTCAACACGTCGTCTTCCACCACTCTTGCGTTCGGTTCCTCTGCGCGTCCGATGGCAATCAAGGTCTCGTAGTCGTCCATAAAAGGAAGGGAGGTCTTTTCCAGACAGATATATTTCCTCACCGAGTTCAAGTCCGGCTCCAGAGCGCGCATCATCTCGAGGAAATCACTGTCCGCGACAAGGAATTTCGGAGTCGAGTAATCAATAATGTCCTTCAACTCCGATTGTTTGAAGTGATTATTATAGGGGCAGAAAACCGCGCCCGTCTTGGCCGACGCAAAATACAGTTCGACAAACTGGTGGCAATTGTGCACCAGAACGCCGATTCGGTCCCCTTTCCTCAACCCTGAATCCAGGAGCGAATTGGCCAGCCGGTTCACCCGGTCGTTCAACTCTCGAAAGGTCAGGGAGCGCGTTTCGGAGATAACTGCCGGTTTGTGGGGGAATTTGTTCGCGTTTCTCACCAACAGATCGCCGATGATCATGACTCTCCTTCCATCGAAGCCTTCGGCCTCAACCAAAAGGGATGCCAGCCAGGCCGAAGGTGTGGTCTCGAAATAGTACACGGCTCAAGGCGCACGGTACAGGGAAAAGAGGAATCGTTTTTCGTGGGCCACCTGCCGTGCGCCCTGTACCGCGTGCCTTTCTCGGACTACCCATCAAAAGAACAAGTGCTATTTATATTCCTTGCTGTATTTTTCAACCATTTCCTGCGCTGCCTTGAACACGGCTTCCCCGTCAACGCCCTTCGCGTTCGCCTGCTTGATATACTCTTCGAAGACCGGCTTCACGGCTGCTTTGAACTTCGCGGATTCCTCGTCAGACAGTTTAATGAATTCATGGCCCAGCTTCAGGGCGAATTTTCGCCCCGATTCATCGCTTTCCCCCCATGCCTTAGCCGTGATGTCTTCGTATTTTTTGCTCACCTCGGTGATGATCTTCTGGAGGTCGGGCGGAAGGCTGTTCCATTTCTTGAGGTTCATTACGACGAAGAATCCCTGAGAATAGGAGGCGCTGTAGTCCAGTGTGGTATACTTGAGCACCTCGGCCTGCTTGAAACCCTCCAGCGTTTCTATGGGGGACAGGGTGCCGTCCACGATGTTCTTCTTAAGCGCGTCATAGGTTTCACCCTGGGACATGGCCACGGGGACGGCTCCGAATGCCCTGACGATCAACTGGCTTGTTCCGGTCGACCGGATCTTCAACCCCTTCACCTCCTCCAGCGTCCTGACCGGTTTGCTTGCCGTGTGGAGCACGCCGGGGCCATGGGCGAAAAGGTAGCAGACGTGAACATCGCTCAGCTCCTTGGGATGAAATTTTCTGTTGAGCTCATTGATAACCCTTGTCGCAACAAAGGCGTTGGGGTAGCCGAAGGGATTGTCAACCGCCGATACGACGGGGAACCGCCCCGGAGAATAGGCGAAAACGGACAAGCCGAAATCCGAGATGCCTTTGACGACTCCGTCGTAGATCTGTGGAGCCGGAGTCAAAGACCCTCCGGTGAATATCTGTATCTTGATCTGACCTTTGGAAAGTTTTTCGATCTCCTTGGCCCAAGCTTCGGGGACCTTCGTCTGAATGTGAGTTGGCGGGAAGAAGGTGCTGTAAGTGAAGCTGTAGGTTGCCGCTCCTACCGGTGTAACGGAGATGGCCGTGGAAAAAAAGAATGCTCCGATGAAAAACAGACTCGCCACAATCATACCTTTCTTCATTTTGCTGCCTCCTATTTGTTTGGTGTTTGTGTTGCCAACAACCCCCACTTTTTTCACCCGCTGTGAAAACCGTTCGGGTTGAAAGTCCCTTCGGTAATCTTGTTCAGTAGCCGGTCACAGAAATGAAATCAACGGGCCACAAAACTCGGAAGAAACAGAGCGATTTGGGGAAAAATTGTCATGATCACAAGATACGTGACCAAGGTCAGTACAAACGGAAAAGCCCCTTTGAAGATGACTTCCAGCGGTATATCCCTGGCGATCCCGCTGACCACATAGACATTGATGCCGACCGGCGGTGTGATCACACCCAGTTCGGTCACGAGCACAATCACCACGCCGAACCATATCGGGTCATAGCCGATAGCCATGGCTACGGGATAGAATATGGGAATGGTCAACAGGATCATGCCCAAGGCGTCCATAAAACATCCCCCCAGGAGAAAGAAGAGCATGATCACAAGCATGATGCCCCAGGAAGGAAGTGGCAGGCCTGCTACCCAGGTGGACAGGGTGCTGGGGATGGTGGTCACCGCCAGGAAGTGTCCGAAGACCGTTGCTCCTGCGACGATCATTAAAATCATACAGGTGGTTCGCGTCGAAGAATACAGTCCCTGCAGAAAACCTTTCCATGAAAGGCTTCTGCCTACAAGAGGAATGAGAACCCCCCCTAATGCGCCTACGGCCCCTGCTTCGGTGGGCGTGAAAATACCGATGAAGAGTCCCCCCATAACCAAAATGAACAGAAGAAGTATTTCAACAAGACCGGCAAGAGACCTTATCCGCGTCCTGAAACTCTGCTTTTCTACGCGAGGCGCTATGTCGGGTCGCAAGGAAACCCAAATATAGATGGTCAGGATGAAAAGCAAGGAAAGAAGGATTCCGGGAAGGATCCCTGCCATGAAGAGCTTTCCTATGGATTGCTCGGTCATGATACCGTAGACGATAAAGATCACACTGGGTGGAATGAGAATGCCCAGGCTTCCCCCGGCCGCCACCACTCCTGCGGCAAGTTCGTCACGATAGTGGAGCCGCTTCATCTCAGGCAGAGCGACGGAGGCCATGGTTGCCGCCGTCGCATTCGTAGAACCGCAGATGGCGGAAAACCCGGCACAGGCTCCGACCGTTGCCATGGCAAGGCCGCCCTTGTAATGCCCGAACCAGGTAAAGGCGGCATCGTAAAGCTTGCGACTGATTCCGGAGTAGAAGAGAATCTGCCCCATGAAGACAAACAGGGGAACGACGGTCAGGTCGTAGGAACTGAATACCGTATAGAAATCCTTGATGATGATATTGAGAGCCGCCGCGGGCGACACCAGATACCCAAAGCCCAAAAGACCTACGAGAGCCATGCAGAAGGCCACAGGAAACTTCGAAAACAGGAGAACAATGAGGAAGACGACGCCGATGATGCCGATGTGTATTGGATTCATGGATTTACTCTCTTCGTCCAAATGTGGATAAGATCGACCAGAATGGCGAGGCAAAGACCCAAAAAACAAACAGCCATGCAGTCCAGGATGGGATAGAAGGGGAGAAGCAAGGTCGGCGTCACCTCGCCGACCGCCTTCATATCCGCGGAGAGAAGAAGAGCCTGCCAGACCATCACGAGAAAAAGTGAAATGCCCAGGAGATGAGTAAAAGTCTCGATGGTGAGTTGCTTCCCCCTTGATAAGCTTTGTACCAGAATCTCGACGGCCACGTGCCCCCTTTTCAGCATTGTGTAAGGCATGGCAAAAGCGGCTAGGATTGCCCCCAGAAGGCTTACAATGTCATAAGTTCCGGTAAGAGGACTGCTGAAAAAATATCTCATGAAAACATCGAGGCAGGTCAACAGCATCATGCCTACAAGCGAAACGGATGCTACCATATTGAACACAGAACTAAAACCCACAACTGCTTTCTCGAAAAAGGACGCTTTCATGGCGGTGTTAAGCTCCCTTCTTATGCTGGAGCGCACGCTCTCTGGTCTCCAGTATCATCTCCCGGCCGTTTTCCTTCCGGATGAGAATGTTCTTCTGCCATTCGGGGTTTCTCTCCTGAGGGAAGTCGCTGCGGAAATGAGCACCCCTGCTCTCTTCTCTATAGAGCGCAGCCTTGCACACCATCTTCGATACCAGCAACATATTGTGAAGGTCAAGCCTCCTCATGAGCTGAACCGGATTCTCGGCCCTGCATTTCCCGCTCAGGGTCTCCAACTCTTCGATACGGGCCAAAGCCATACTGAGACTGTCGGCGCTCCGGATGATCCCCGCCTTTTCCCACATCACCGACTGGAGCAAGCGGCAGAGTTTCTTTGCATCTTCACCGGCTTCCGAAAACAGGGACTCCAGCCGAATCTTTTCTGCCCGGACTTCATTCTGGGGAATCTGCGGAGGAGCGGTTTCCTTTGACCTCAGCGCCGCGTTTGTCCCTGCCACCTCACCCATGACGAAGACCTCCGAGAGGGCGTTCCCCGCCAGCCGATTGGCGCCGTGGACACCGGCGCAGACCTCTCCGGCGGCCAGCAGTCCCGCCATCGCGGTCTCGGCCTCCGCATCGACGACCACGCCTCCCATGCAGAAGTGGGCCGTAGGAGAGACAATGAATTCTCTTTCATCGGGCGACCATCCGGCAGGGAGCAGCGAAGATAAAGGTGCCGCCCTTTCTTCCGGGATGGAGCTCAGGTCCATGATCACGCCCCCCTTAACCCCAAGCCCTTTTCGCATCTCGTCCATGATGGCCCTCGACAGACGGTCCCTGGTCAGCGTGTCAGGGTCATTCATACCGTGCTTTGTCAGGATGTCCTCCCCTGAGGCATTCTTGAGCCTCGCTCCGGCCCGGAAGATCAGCACCTCATAGAGAAGGAGCCTCGCGCTCCCCTCTCCCATGGCGGTGGGGTAAAACTGGACGAATTCCATATCCTTCAACGGCACTCCCAGCTCAAAGGCAAGGGCCTGGCCGTCTCCCTGGATCCCGGGTGCATTGTTGGTGTGAAGGTAAATCCGGGCATATCCTCCGGTGGCCAGCACGGCGCACCGAAATCCGATAGAATGGAAAACGCCGTCCTGAGAGATTCCTGCGGCGGCCGCCAACTGATCTCTCCGCCGGATGAGTCTTGTTATGAAGACCTTATCGAGGACGCGAACCCCGATGCGCGTGGCGTACGCCTTGATGGGAAGCATCAGGTCGCTCCCGGTGCGATTCTCTCCACGAACATGGCGGGGGAAGGAATGTCCGGGAACACGGTCGAAAACCATTCGGCCGTCCTTTTTTGCAAAACGCACGCCGCACTTCTCCATGAAAGGAATTAGGCGCGGCGCGCCTTGGGCCACCCGTTCCACCATTCTTTCATCGTTGAGGAAGCGGCCGCCGGCCAGCGTGTCCTTCACATGTGCCGAGTGGCTGTCCTCCGGGTCTCCAAGGCCGGGAACAGCCCAGGAGGCCTTAGAAAGGTAGGTGTTGTTTCCGAATCCAACTCTGGTCTTGGAAACCACCAGAACGTCCGCTCCCGTCTCTCTGCAAGCAATGGCCGCCCTTAGCGCAGCGCCGCCTCCCCCGATGACCAACACGTCGCAACTGAGAGCATGGGACTTGAGACTCGGCATTTTTCCTCTCGAACGGATAGTGCCCGGGAAGGGGACCTTTCTTACTCAGGAACTCACGCATTTCCGGAGTACTTCGCCCGAAGCTTAGGCTTCTCGATCTTGCCGGTCGGGCTTCTCGGCACCTCATCGAAAATGACCTGTCGCGGTCGCTTGTAACGCGGCAACTGCTGCTCAAAGAAGGGAATCAACTCCTGTTCGGTCAAGGTTTCGCCTGTCTTCGGCTGGATGACCACCACCACTTTCTCTCCCAGGCGGTCATCCGGGGCGCCGATTGCCGCCACATCATGAATCTTGGGGTGCTTCAGGATGACCGCTTCCAGTTCCACCGGATAGATGTTTTCCCCACCGCTGATGATGATGTCCTTTTTCCTGTCCACGAGGTAAATGAACCCCTCCTCATCCATCTTGCCCAGATCACCGGTGTGAAGCCATCCGCCGCGAATCACGGTTTCCGTGAGCTCCCGGTTCCTGTAGTATCCTTTCATCAATCCGTCGCCCTTTACGATGATTTCGCCCACCTCGCCCCGAGGCACGTCTTCGCCGCTCTCTCCCACTATTCTTGCGTCCCAAAAGAGGCTTGGCTTGCCCAAGGCGCCGACCTTTCTCTCGTTTTCGGTCCCCAGATGAATGACCCCGGGCCCGGCGCTTTCACTTAATCCATAGGTGGTATCGTATTCCATGTCAGGGAAGTACCCCTTTATCCGCTGGACCACCACCGGCGGTATGGGTTGAGCTCCCATGAAGGTCCGGCGCCAGCAGCTCAGATCGTACTCCTCGATTCTCACTTCACCCCTGTCAAAGGCGTTGACAAGGTCCACGGCCCACGGCACAAGCAAAAATACCGCCGATAGGCGCTCTCTGGCTATGGTCTCGACGATGGTACGTGGGGAGATTTTTTCCGTGAGGAGGACCGAGCATCCTCCGGCCAACATGACGGCCAACAGGTGACCGATGGCCAGGTGGTACATGGGAGGCATCATCAAAAACCGGTCGGACGACACAAAGCCGTGATTTGCGGCCTCGGTCGCGGCGACGCTCATGAGAGCTTTTTGTCCAAGAAGCACCGGCTTGGGCTTTCCCGTAGTGCCTGATGTGAAATAGAGAGCACATTCATCCTCGTCCGAAAGCACAACGGGAACCGATTGCGGCGAGCCGCTCCTGACGAGATCCTCCAACGTGACGGATTCGTCGGCCCGATCGGGTCCTATGACACAGTAGTGGACGACAGTGGCAAGCTCTTCGCGAAGAGCGTTTACCCTTGCCGCATACTCTTCATCGAAGATGAATACCGAGGGTTCCGCGACACGGGCGCAATAATGAATATCCTCGTTGGTGAATCTGAAGTTGAGAGGAACCGCCCAGGCGCCAGTCTTCAGGATCGCAAAGTAGGCCTCCAGCCATCGGATCGAATTCCTGCCGAGGAGAAAAACCTTGTCCTGTCTCTGAACTCCTTTTTGGAGAAGGTGGTTCGCAATCCTGTTGGTTCGGTCGTGGAACCGCTCCCAGCTGATTTCTTGGCGAACACCCGAAAGGGGGCGAACCTCGACGAATGCCGCGCCTGACGGGCTTATGCGGGCGAACTTGGCAACGACGTCAATAAGGTTCATATGCCCTCCAGAGCAAGAAATGGACGGCTAGAGGAGAAGGAGTGGAATCAGGACGCGCACATCGTTCAGGTGATCGAAGCGGCCCACGGTCTTTACGATTTTCTCCACGTTCTCCTTACGAAGTGGCTTCTTGGCATAGGCGATACAGTCGCGGAAACGGGCCTCCTGCTCCTCACTCGTGAGAGGATTGCCCGGAAAACCGGGCGCAATATCGATTCGGCGAAAGAACTCCCTCCCATCCTTTGTGCGCACCGTCATGTCCACCGGCGTATGGCCCCGAATTTCCATGGCCGGGTCCATCTCCACATCCACCCGGAGGGCGAGTTCCAGCAGCCGCGGGTCACGGATTGCCTCCTCCTCAAAGTGAGCCAACTTGGAGCTGCCGCGGAGGAGCGCGTTTGCCACGCAGTACCGGATGCTGAACTGGGCGTTCACCCTTGGGGTGGCGCCTATCCGAAAGGGGTGGCCCACGAGCTTGTAAGAATAAGGGGGCACCCTCACCTTTACCTTCTCCACGCTGTCGGCCGAGATATCCATCCCGTCCGTCTCGCGCATCAGGGTCAGGATAACATCGGTACTTCCCAGCGTGAGCCCGCAGCTGGGGTATTTCTTAAAGAGGATCTTTTCGCATTCGAAGCGATTGCCCATGTCCGCCAGCGCATTCCCCGGATCGACAAGCCCTTTTCCATAGACATTGTAGTAACCGTAAACGCCCTCCAGGAAGTTTTTCGGGCCGGTGATTCCTTCCCGTGCCAGCCTGGCACACATCACGCCGGATTCCGCCACCCATCCCTGAATCACCCGGACGGCCAGCGAGCCGTCGATGTTGCTTTGAAAACTCCCCCCCGCCCGGTTGAACGCCAGTGCCAGTGCATTCCAGGTCTCCTCCTCTGTGAGCCCGAGCACCCGCGAGGCGGTGGCGGTGGCTGCGAACACCGTGCAAATACCGGTGGGATCCAGTCCGTTATAGGCCGCTTCGGTCAGATTGAGGCGCACGCCTGCCTCAGCGCCCACGAGAAGGGCGGTGAGAAACTCCCGTCCGTTCAAGCCGCTGCGCAGTTCTGCGGCTGCCAGAGCCGCCGGCACGGTCGAAGCCCCGATGTGCACGCCGGGCGCAAGGGCGTCATCGAAGTCCAGCGCCCTCGCCATGACTCCGTTCACAAGGGCCGCAGCGTTAGCCGGGACGCGGCCTCCGTGTATGAGGATGGTGGCTTCTTCTTTCCCACCCTGGGAGAGGTAAAAATCGATTAAGGTTTGACATCCGGTCTGCGTGGAGCCGGCTATGGTGGTGCCGAGAACGGTAAGAAGCTGGTTCTTGATGATGTGAAGCAGTTCAGGTTTCAGATCGTCATAAGCGGCGCGGCAAACGAACCGCACGAGTTCGTGTTCTAAGCTCATCGCACTTCCTTCCGTGACAGCTTGCGGCCACATCTCCTGCGTGCTGAGCAACTCATCCGATCCTTCCGTCACGGCCTGAACGCATTCGTACAAACCGCACCTTTGCCCCTTGTTCTGTTCTTCGTGCAAAATGTCCGCTGTGTTTTTACTATTCAATCCGAGGGACTGTCAAGAAAAACCTGGGTCCTGCTTTGCCCTGCGAAACTCCAATGCAGGCCTTTGGCCACAACCGAACGTTACTCGGCGACCGACCCATGGGTCGGCAACATGGGACTTCTTCGGAACTCGCGAAGAAGTTACAGCTTAAGACTCCGAGTCCAACACGCGAAGGATAACAGATGCGTCTCTAAAAATTTCTTGACAGTGGAGGGAGGCTATTCTCTATTAATAAGTCTACATGTCAGTTGTTTTTGATCATTTTTCAAAGTACTGAATGAGATTCAGTCGTCTCACTGAGAGGAGAGAAGATGAAACGGGAGACTGATTACGGGCATCCGATCAAGTCGGTCTACACGCCGAAAGATATTGAGGACCTCGACTACGAGAGAGACCTGGGTGATCCCGGTTCCTATCCTTATACTCGCGGCTACTACCCGGAGGGGTACCGCAGTCGAATATGGACGAGGAGAATGACCGCCGGGCTCGGATCTTCCAGACAGACCAACGAGGTGCTCAAGCGGTACCGGGAGATGGGGCAAAGGGGGGGGATGTTGGTCATTTGCGATAGGACGAATGCGATGCCCATCGATCCCGATCATCCGGTCGGCAGAAGAGAGGCAGGGGTCTTGGGATGGCCGGGGGCCTCGCTAGTCGAATTCGAGGAACTCATGGATGGCATTCCCCTGACCGGACAATCCATAACCCTGTTAGGTTCATGCGCGATGTCCTCCGTACGATTGGCCTATCTTGTCGCTCTGGCCGAGAAGCGAGGAGTGAACCTGAACGACGTGCACGGCAGCGTCACGGAGTATCCCTTCTGCAACACCTTCGGGCAGACAGACGCTCAGCCTCTGGATCTTGATCTAAAACTATGGCTGGATTCTTCCGAATACATTGTTCGAAACAAGATACATATGCGATCGGGTATTCTGAGCCAGCACTTTCAGGAGTCCGGCGGCAACAATGCACAGGCGCTCGCTGTGGAGATGGCGATGCTCAAGGAACTCTGCGCCTTGTTGGTCCATGAGCGAGGCCTTGATTTCGACGACGTCGCTTTCCTGCCCTATGAACTTGTAAGTGTGGGGTCCCGTTTCTTCGAGGAGATAGCCAAAATCCGGGCGCTTCGAAGGATGTGGGCGAAGATGGCCAAGGAGACGTTTAAGGCCAAAAAGGAAAAGTCCTGTCATCTACTCATATCGGTCCACACATCGGGACGTACGATGACCTATCAGCAGCCGCTCAACAATATCGCACGAAGTGCTATCCAGACACTGGCCGGAGCCATCGCGGGTTGCACGGCCATAGATAATGCGTGCCTGGATAATGCTCATGCCGAACCATCGCCGCTGGCAGCGAGGATGTCTCTGAATACCCAGCACATCGTGGCTAATGAGACCGGGGTGACGGACGTAGCGGATCCTCTCGCAGGTTCTTACTTTGTAGAGTACCTGACCAACAAGGTGGAGGAGGAAGCCTATAAGATCTGGAACAAGATAGAAGCTCTGGGCGGGATGATTGCGGCTGTGCACAAGGGGTATATTCAGGAGATGCTGAAGGAGTCGGCCCAGGAAAAACACAGAGAGGTGGAAAGGGGAGATCGGTTGATCGTGGGGGTCAATGAGTTGATCATCCCCCCTGAAGAAGATTATCAGATCCCCATACAGGAACTGCAGGCCGAAGACTCGGAAGACATTGCGAGACGCATGGAAGAGTGGAAGAAGACACGGAATATGCCTCTATTAGAAAAGAGGATGGCGGAGCTCTATTCGGATGCAAAGAAGGAAGATAGGTATAATCTGATGCCGTCCATCATCGAGGCCGTCAAGGTTTATGCCACGGCGGGTGAAATCATGGGGGTGATCCGGAAAGCCCGAGGGCTGAGTTATGATCCGCTCGAAATGATCGGGTGTCCCTTTGATTTCGAATGAGAGATTTTCGAAGTGAAACAAACAAAGGGTGTGGAATTATGGGCAAAGGGCAGAAAATCAAGGTTCTCATTTCCGTAATCGGACTCGACGGACACAGCACAGGTGCTGAAGTCGTATGCAGGTTTCTTATGGAAGCCGGGATGGAAGTGGTGTATCTCGGAATCTATCAGACGCCGGAGATGATCGTCCAGGCAGCTATTCAAGAGGACGTGGACGTGATCGGGATAAGCAGCCACGCATCGAACTACGGCCAGATTGGCGACCTGATGGACCTCCTGAAGAAGAACAATCTGGAGGACATCTGTGTTATATGCGGAGGTACCATTCCAAAACACCGGGTAAAGGAATTAAAGGAAAAGGGGGTATCCGAAATTTTTCCGCCCCAGAGCACTTCAGAATCCATTGTCAATTATATTGTTTCAAGGTTTTAAGAAGCGGTCATCAAACTTCGGGTCATAATCGCTCGACCAGTGCTCGATCATGCGGAAAATCCTTTTTCAACCCGCCTTCTCTGAGCTTTTTCAGGTGGTGGTCGAACATGACCCCATCCCACATGGTGAGGAAGTCTTTTAGAGGACCCCGGGCCTTTTCTTTTTTCAAAAAATACACCCCGTCCGCAGTGATCTCATCCCTTGAAAGGCCTTTGTCGAGTTTTTTGCTGATCAGGTCTTCCCTCATGAAAATGGCCGCTATGCAGCGGTCGAAAACGGCATCGATGCCTTTCCTGATGACACCTTCATGACTTGTCAGCAGAAGTCGCGGGTTCATGCCTTTCAATCTCAGGAGGGAATCCACGTAAAGCGTGATGTCACAGTCCTTGAATCCGTACCAGGGGCCGAAAGGCCCGAGCCCCAGGTCGCTTGTGAACAGGATTTTCGGGTCAGGAAAATACACTGCCATATGTCCCGGGGAGTGTCCCTGAGCCGGCACAAATGTCATTCTCACACCCCTCAGCTCGAGATCCAGGGACGAATCATAGGGCGTGAAATGATCGATCGCCTTGTATTGGATTTCCTCACTGACAAATTTTGCCCAGAGCCGGGCCGGACGACCTTGCCCCTGGGTCATTTCGAGGAAATAGCCGAGGTCCATCAGGTAAACCTCTTCACCGGAGGGCACGAACAATGACGCATGGGAAAAGGTCCCGGCCAGACCACCCCACCAGGAATGATCCAGGTGGTAGTGAGAGATGAGGGCAAAATCCGGCTTCTCGGATAAGAGCAGTGCCCGGGTATCGGCCCTGCCGAAATTCGCATCAAAGAATACCTTTGCCGAGTCATTGATGATCATCCCTGAACATAAGAACCGGGAGATCGCGTTCTCAGGGGTCAGATATTCAATCTTTTCCGTAATCTTCACGCGCTTCATGTTATCACTGCTGAAGCGCCGGCGGAGATAACTCATTCAGGGTGAACGCAATCATTGTTCCCTCATTCTTTCTAACGATAGAGCCTTTTCTTTCCAGGTAACGCAGATGGGCAATCGCTTCACCGGTGGCAAACCACTTCTGTGCCCGCGGGAATTCCTCCCAGGAATCACAGTCGAGATCCCACGTCATTCGAGATGCCACATCAAAAGCGGTTCGCGGACTATTTCCAAGGATCGAAAGGATCTCTGTGAGCCGTTTTTCATGGTGCTCCTTCAACTCGGCGATTCTCGTCCTGTGATCGGTGATGAGCCTTCTGTGTCCCGGCAGAACAAGGGCGATCTCCATATCATTCACTTTATCCAGACTTGCCAGATAATCCCGAAGTGGATTTTGTTCGTCGGACCAGCATTGAATATTGGGCGTAATATCGATCAAAATATGATCTCCCGCCACAAGGATCTTTCTGTTCGGTTCGTACAAACAAGTATGCCCCATGCTATGTCCCGGCGTGGAAACACACCTAAAAAAATAATTCCCGGCAGTAATTTCGTCACCGTCCTGTAAAACCTTCATTTCGGGTATCCATTCGGAGCCGAATTGACGGCCCGGATGGGATTGAATCGCCTCACGCAGCTCTTTTTCTGGGAAGCCGTTTTTGGCCGCGTAGGCAACCATGCGTTCCCACCAGCCGGAGGCCTCGATCAACTCAGTTTCGGGTCTGTTGAAAAATACCTGGCTGGTTTTCGTCACAAGCTTCGACAACAGTCCGAAATGATCGGCATGCAAATGGGTGATGAAAAAATCAGTCTTCGCAAGATCGATGTCGAGCCGCTGCAAACCAGACTGCATCGCGTCAAAACACTCTTTGCGATTTAGACCGGTGTCGATGATCAGATTCCTGTCTGAAGACACGACCACATAAGAGTTGAGAAACTTGAGGGGGCTGTTTGGTAAAGGGACTTCCACCCGGAACAAGCCGGGCTGTATCTCTTCAATCATTATCCTGTTTCCTTCCATTAGAGTTTTTCAGAATACATCATTTTAACAGGAAGGATAAACAGAAAAGACGGAATGAAAATTCATTCCGCCTTTTTTGTCCGCAACCTCTCTCGCCTGCCCGACCATAAGCAGAGTTCCACCCGGCCGGCGGGGCATCTCACTTCAGACTGTCCAGTCACCTCCCCATTAATTGATTGGGCAGCCACGTCGCAAAGTGAGGGAAAACAAACATGATCACCAGAGCTAAAACCAGGGCTGAAAGAAAGGGTATAACGCCCTTATAAATGGTTTTAAAAGGAAGTCCGGTAATATTTCCCAAAATAAACACATAAATGGCTATGGGGGGAATGATACCGCCGATCATGAGGGTCATGCAGATCAAAATGCCGAACCAGATGGGATCATAACCAAGGTTAACCACGGTCGGATAGAATATCGGTGTGGCCAGCACCATGAAGGCCAGATCATCCATGATAGAGCCGCCGATCAGGTACACGGCGATGATGACGACCATGATCAGAAATTTCGGCACAGGAAGGGAGGCGGTCCAGTCGGCGGCAATCATGGGGATCTCGGTAACAGCCAGGAAATGCCCGAAGATGGAAGATCCGGCGATCAGCATGAGTGTCATGATGGAGGTTCTCAATGATCCTCTAAATGAAGTCACCAGCATCTTGGAATTGATTTCTCTTCTCACCAAAGCCAGAATAAAAACGGCGGCCGTTCCGATGGTGCCCGCCTCGGTAGGGCTGAAGAAGCCGGTGATCATCCCGCCGATCACGACGCCGAAAATCACTAAGATGACTATTCCATCCGGAATGGCGGAGATCCGCTCTTTCCAGGTTGCTCTTTCCGCCCTGGGGGCAATGTCAGGCTGCAAGGTGACCCATCCGGCGATAACGCCCATGAAAAGCAACGCTATCATTAGTGCCGGAAGTATCCCCGCAAGGAAAAGCCGGCCGATGGATTGTTCAACTTGAAGCCCGTATATAATCAGGACCGTGCTGGGCGGCAGGATCATCCCTATGGTGCTCACTGAGGCAACGGTTCCTGCGGAGAGCTCCTTCTTGTAGCCATAGCGGTCCATTTCAGGAATGGCCAGTCCGGAGAAGGTCCCGACCGTTGCGAGGGTTGAGCCGCACATGGCTTTGAACGCGGTTGCGCCCATTACGGTGGTCATGGCCAGACCGCCCGGTACGTGTCCGATCCACTTGTGCGCACCCACATAGAGCCTCTTGGCAATATTGGAATTCTGGGCCAATTCCCCCATCATGATGAACAAGGGGATAACCGTGTAACTGTAAGTGGTAAAGGTATCGAAAAAGTCCTTGACCACCAGGTTGGAGGCCGCGCCGAAGGACATCAGAAAGGTGAATCCGACAAAACCCACCAACACCATGCAGTAGGCCATTTCGAGCCCTGTCAAAAAAAGCCCCAGAAGTGCGATTATGCCGTACACGCCGACCGCGATATCACTCATGTTTTTCTCCCTGCAGGGTCTTGATCAGATCACAAAATATGGTCAGGCTCTGGAACAGAAAACTGAGTGAAATGGCAAAGCAAAAGGGGTAGTAGGGAATTTTGAAACTCGCCGTCAGCTCGCCCGTCCGTTTCACGTCCAGGGCGTACAAAAAGAAATTGTATGCCACGAACAAGAACAAGAGGATGCCAATGCCCCTGGTAACGGCTTTGATCCTCTTCTGGTTCTTGAGGCCCAGCTTCTGGGTTACCAGATCAACGATGACCTGTGCCCCCATCCAAGTGGCATAAGGGACGGAAAAACCAAATACGATGGAGCCGCCGTACTGGATAATCTCCATGGATCCGGTAATCGGATGACCCAGATTCCTCAAGATCACATCACAAAGGGTCAAGACGATCATGAACGCCAGTACCATGCCGGCGATCGCGTACAGGACCTTGTCCCCCTTGAGCACTGCTGCCATCAGGCGCTGCATCCTGTCCCTCCGAACTTCTCTGGAACACACAATCTGACTCTAACGCGCTCCACGACAACCTTCATAGAACCATCGATAAAAAAGCTGAGTAGAAAATGCTCAACGGCTGAAGACGCAAGTTCATGCTCCATCCTCAGCCGTCGTTCTTGCCTCCCGGCAATTACGGGTGGCTCTTTAGATAATCCAGGCAGAATTTCAGGGCCTCATCACCGGGCAGTCCCTTGGATTTGGCCATCTTGACATAAGCATCCCAAATCGGTTTCATCTTTTCGGCCGTCGCCGCCTGTTCTTTCTCGGAGACGGTTACGAAGGTTACCCCTTTGCTCAGGGCAAATTCCTTGGCCTTGTTATCCAGTTCGACCCACAGCTTGGCGATTTTCTCGTTATACTCATCATTGATCTTTTCTATCGCCTTTTGGTCTGCCGGCGAAATCGACTTCCATTTGTCCTTGTTCATGGCAACGTACATCGATGTCATGTAAGACATGCCGTAATCTTCCAGGACGGTCTTGACCACTTCACCGATTTTGAACCCCTGCAGTGCCTCGATGGGGAAAAGGGTCCCGTCGACAATGCCTCTCGAAAGGGCATCGTAAGTCTCGCTGACCGGCATGGTCACCGGAGCGGCGCCAAGATTCCTCACGATGTCGGCGTTTTCCGCATTGGCCTTGATTCTGAGCCCCTTGATATCGGCCGTAGTCTTAATCGCCTTCTTGGTCATGATAAAACCGGGGGCTGCGCCGTGGAGGTACATGACCTTCACGTCGTCGAATTCCTTGGGCTTGAATTTCTTAAAGTACGCATTGGCCAGTTTGCTGGCCTGATAACCGTTTTTGTACCCCAGAGGCTGCTGCAACACCTCGGAGAGCGGCAGCCGGCCCGGGGAGTAAGCCAGCAGGTTGCCGCACACATCCACGATCCCCTTGACCGTGGCATCATAGGCCTGCATCGGAGGGGCAAGGGTATTGCTTGCGAACATAGTGGTCTTGATCCGGCCCTGGGTTACCTTTTCAACATCCTTGCCCCACTCGACCATCAATTTGGTCATGGGGTGCATCTGGGGCCATATGACCGAGTACCTTAATTTGATCTCCTGGGCTTGCGCGTTGAACGGGAATACCATGATCATGAACGCAACCGCCGTCAAACACGCCACACATAGAACCGAAATACTTCTTTTCATCGTATTAACCTCCCAATCATTGGTTGCAAATCCTGGTTCTCGGATACCAGGACAGAGCAATTCTCATACCAGAGGCGGCAACGTAGGAGTCGTGGATTTAACGCTTTGAAATAAGATGCAAAAGATTTGAAAGCAGACTTGAAGGTTTGGAATTACCCGGTTGGCGCAAATTCCATAAATGTCAGGAATTTTTTCAGTATGTAAAACACGACGCTCTTGATCTCAACGCGATCGTAAAGCAATACCTTTCGCGAACCTCCACCTATCCTTGCTCTTCGAAGAAATACGATTCTGCGTCGTGCCAAGCAGTATTATCCATATGGCTAACGTGCGGTCCGCCGCTATTCCATGTTCAACTTTTCATCCATCTTGTCAAGGTCCATTTCCTCTTGGCCTTCTTTATCAAACCTCAGGACCATGTTCCTGAAATCCTCCCGGTCAATCTTCTCCTTGACCCATTTGTTCCATTCCGCTCGGCGAGAATCAATAATCGCCCCGAAATTTTTTGAATCGCTAAGGCGTGAAAGAGCCTCATCTTCAATCCAGACACAGTAGTTGCACTTCTTTTGTCCTCCTTCTGAAACGATGAAGAAATACTGAAAATGCTTGCTGCCCGGTTTAAGTCCCTCCTTAATCCTGAAGCTCTTGTACGACCATTCATTTTCCATTTTTTTCCCTCCGAAAGACAGGTTTATATGAGATGAAAATTCCTCCCCCTCCCTCCGAAACTTGCTAAAGCAGCGCCAGGATTCCTTACTGTTCATCCGAATAGGTCAATGGCGGGAAAAAGGGAATGGGGTGAAGACCCTATTTTGAGGCCTTTTTCACTTTAGCTTTATGAGGTGTTGGAGCAGGCTGAATCAACAGGAATAGTTTTGATTCGGCGTAAAGGCGGGCGTATTTTTGCATTGCGGCCAGAAAAAGACATTTCCTCGCCACTTGATATTCCCTCGGTCAAAGCGAAGATCACCACGCAGGAGATTGTGGATATTATCCGTGAAGGCAGGGAAAAAGGCAGAACACTTATCATGGCGCTCCGTCGGACGTGCTACCGCGCGCCGGTGAGCTTTTCGATGGCGCGGACGCGAAGCGCGCGAAAGTTGTGGACGGGAAAGAGAGATGAGAACTGCACTTTCAATGTCTCAGAGTCATCTTCAGAACCCTCTTCGTCTCAGAAGTCACCTTGAACCGGTCGTCCAACCTGTACCCGCAGATCCAGACAGGCATTTCTTCCGAAAAGATAATGGGGGTCGTATGTCTTTCCTCTGCGGGCACCTTGCGATCCACAAAGAAGTCCTTGACCTTCTTATGCCCTTTCATGCCCAGAGGGACAAACCGATCTCCGGGCCTGAAGTTCCTGGCGCGAAGAGGATAGCGAATCTTTTCTGCGTCGACGTAGGCTGTCCATGGAGTCCCATTCTTACAGCGGGGTTGAGGCTCGGCCATTTCCTCCACCGTGAGAGTGCGCCCGATCTTCTTAAGGAGAAAAACACCCGGTTTCCGAATTACGTAATCAAAGTCCGGATTTTCCACGGAGTTCGCCGACTTAAAGACTAAACGCTCATAGGCTCTCTGAACACGGAGCTTTCCCGGCAAGTCCAGCGAAGCCTGTGGCTTTTCGCCTTCGGCCAGAGTCAGGACAGACCGGACGTGCTCGCTTCCTATCCTGCGAAGGTTATTCTTGACCCTCTCGATGAGTTCCCTGACAACCCGTCTTTTAAGCGGAGGCGGAAGCTCCAGAAAAGAGTGGACAGACACCGAGACAGTTCCGCCGGCGCTGACTTCCGATTCCGCGTCTACCCAAGCCTTTACGACCTGTTCGAGGTAATCGTCTTCATCCCGCAAGATCCCGGCCGTTTCGGCCAGGCGTTCCACCAGGCGAGGCTGGTATTTCTCAAGCAGGGGAAGAAGCTCGATACGGATCCTATTCGCAGGAAAAGAGGCTGGAGATTGGAGCTGTCGGTAACATAGGAGAGGCTCTGCCCTTTGATGTATGTTTCGATTTCCTTGCGGCTGATTTCAATCAGAGGCCTGATGATCACTCGATCCCTGGAGGGGGGGATACCGCCCAGTCCGGAAGGACCGCTGCCCCTGAGCAGCCTCATAAGGATAGTTTCAGCCTGGTCGTTAAGTTGGTGTGCCAGGGCAATCTTCCGGGCGTCATGCTTTTTCCTCAACTTCTCGAGATAGCGGTATCTTGCATTTCTCGCGGCTTCTTCCAGGGATCCGGCGGTCCTCCGAAGGAGAGATCTCGCCTTTTCGGTTTCAAAAGGAAGCCCCATCGAGGCTGCAAGAGAAGCTACAAACCGGGTTTCGGAATCATCTTCGCCGGGTCTCAGGCCGTGATCGAAGTGCGCAACAAGGAGAGCCATCTCCAGTTCTTTCTTGAGTCGTTGAAGAATATGCAGAAGGCAAACCGAGTCGGGCCCTCCCGACACACCCACAACGACCAGATCACCGGGTTGGATCATCTCGTAGCGAGAAACGGTGGCCTTGACTTTCCGGAGTGTTTTGTTTGCGGAGTACATTGATGAAACGATACACGGCCCACGGCCCAGGTTCAAGGTCTTCCGTAAGACGGAAGATTTTCGACCCTTGATTCTGCCATTTCAGGTCTATGAAACCATGCTAAAGACCATGATTCCCTTTCTTTTGTTCCGAGGCTCGCAGGCTGGTCTTCACCTCGTCTCTCAACAGTATCCCAGCCTGGGCCAAAGCTTCCTCCACTATACCCGGGCCGGAGCTCTCCCCCTGAATGATTCTGACCTTTGGTCCCAGAGGCCGCCACTGAGCCACGGAGGTGCTTCTGAAAAGAGCGAGGGTAGGCGTTCCTAGCATGGCGGACAAATGGGTAATGCCGCTGTCATGCCCCACATAAAGGCAGGCTTGAGAGAGGAGGGAGTGAAGTTCCTCCTTTTCGGGGCAGAAAAGAATCTCGCCTTTTTCCTGCCGGAGACTCCGGCCATAGACAGAAGTCATCTGTTCTTCCGCGGGGCCGAGAAGGAGAGTGAAGGGCAAGGAGGTTGCGGCGCAGAAACGATGAATGAAATCCAGCCAAAACCGAGAAGAGTAATTTTTCTTTCCGCTTCCCGAACCGGGATGAAACACTGCCGTTCCTTTCTTTCCTTCTGAACCCATTCGTGCGAGGAGAGGGGCTTCGGATGCTTTCTGAAATGCAGGCTCCGCTTTGAGGGGACACCCCGAGGCTTCAAGGCATCGGGCCAGGTACAGCGACACATGCGTTTCCTCATGGGGAAGAGGAAAGCCGGGGAATAACCTGATCGTTGCGCCGGGGAGAAGAGCCTCCAACCTCTTGGCGATGTTTCCATCAGGGTCCGCATGGAACATGATAGCGAGATCAACGGAAGGCAACGCCGGGCCGAAGCCGGAAAGCGACCCTCTACTCTCCATGAAAAGCAGATGCCAGCCTTGCCCTTCGTAGTCCATAGAGCGATTAACATAAGGCATCACAAAATCAATACCGGGGCGTCTTCCTACCAGGGTGGTTTCAGCTGCCCCTGTGAGCGCCCGCAAGGAAGGCAAGAGCATGAGCGTATCACCGAGCGCGGCCGGTCTGATGATCAGGATCTTCAAGGTCATTGGTTCGAATCTTTCTTCTCCGTGTATCGGTCCTCAATCTTGACGTCTCCAGGTGGAAATGATTATTTTATCTCGGTAGCATGTTCGATGTAAGCTTATCACAACGTTTCTTATGGAGGAAGCAAATGGGGAACTGGTTTAAGACGACCTTGCTTTTGGGCGTGATGACTCTTCTGATTGTCTGGATCGGCCGACTCTTCGGCGGCCAGCAGGGCATGATTTTCGCCTTTGTCCTTGCCATGGGCATGAACTTTTTCAGTTACTGGTTCTCGGACACGATTGTGCTCAAAATGTACCGGGCCAGGGAGGTCACCGCGAGTGAAAACCCGGAACTCTACGAAATAGTGAGCAGGATAGCGCAAAGGGCTGACTTGTCGATGCCCAGAATTTACGTGATCCCGCAGGAGGCTCCCAATGCTTTTGCCACAGGAAGGAATCCGGAACATGCGGTGGTGGCTGTGACGGAAGGCCTTTTGAAGCTCATGAACAGAGATGAACTGGAAGGCGTACTTTCCCACGAGATGGCGCATGTGAGGAACAGAGACATCCTCATTGGCTCGATTGCCGCTACCATGGCAGGAGCGATCATGATCATTGCCAGCATGGCCCGCTGGGCGGCCTTTTTCGGCGGCGGGTCGAGAGATGATGAAGGCGGCGGGTTGGGCGGCATCGGCCTCATTGTTATGTCCATTCTTGCTCCCATCGCGGCCCTGCTTATTCAGATGGCCATTTCACGGTCCAGGGAATATCAGGCCGATGAGTCGGGGGCGGGGTTTTCGGGCCATCCGGAGGGCCTGGCAAGCGCGCTTGAAAAGCTGGGCGTCTATTCAAAAAGACTTCCCATGCAAGCAAGCCCCCAGACGGCCCACATGTTTATCGTCAATCCGTTGAGCGGCCGTAGCCTCATGAATCTCTTTTCCACTCATCCTCCGCTTGAAGATAGGATTGCCCGGCTGAGAGGAATGAAATCCGCACATCACGACGGCCAGGGAGATAGTGGAGGATTGCAACAGGCCGAGGATACCTGGAGAAATCTCTCAAGGTAGTCTGCCCTCCCGCAACCCAATCCAAGAGCATGGGGGTCTCTCTCAAAAATGGAAAACGAAGAGCCCGCTGCCCGGCGTTCGGCTTTGGGCAAAGGGTGAGGCGGGCGGAGGGCAGCGGGGAATCGCCATGCAAGACCGTGCGTGGAAGTGCCCGTGAAGCCGCGCCGCCCGCCTTTGCCACCCCATGTTTGCACAGTCTTCTCCGGATCCTCTTCGTTTTCAGTTTTGAGAGAGACCCCCATGCCCGGAACCATCAGAATTGCATTTCAAAAAGCTAAAATGTCACTGCAAGGCGAAGTTGTTGTCTGAGGAGTCACCTCTGAGGAGACAGCATCCTCCTTTCCTCTTTACACTCTGGAAAGATTTCTGAAGACCTGCGTAGCTCTCGAAGAAAGCCACCGCACCTACGCAATCAAAATTACTCCACATATCAGGGCGCTATGTCGCCGACATGAAGAATCCCTCCATGGCATAACCCTTGCAAAATTCCAAACCAGATCTCCGGAGTCCTCATCCGGAGTTCATCTGATGCCTTCCCTCTGGAGGAAGACCTTGAGGTAAGTAGGTCGAAATGCTCTACTCTATACGGGCAAAGCTGATAGCGAGCTTCATCGGGGTCTCATTTGTGGTGGGGGCTTTTTCTCTCATCGTTGGAACTCGGCTCCTGGATAATTCCGTGCGCAGTGAAGCTTTGATGCGCGTGAGTCTCGACCTGAATGCAGCCCGTGAACTGTACCGGAGCAGAGCAAGAAGCATTGAAGCCTGTCTGAATATTACCACTCTCGGGTTCGGGTTCATCACGGCCCTGAAAACAAAAGACACATCCGACCTGACCTTCCGCCTGGGACGAATGTCCGAGTATGCAGGCCTGGACTTCGCCGGGATCGTGAACCGAGCCGGCGAGCCCGTGTGCAGGATGGGACCCAATGCCGAGCCCAGTCGAAGAAACCCTTCAGTCAACCCTATTGCAGCTTTCGCGTTGGAAAAGGGTGCCTCCGTATCAGGGACCTTCGTGCTGAGCCAGGAATTCCTTTTCGAAGAGAATCCTCAGCTCGCTGAAAGGGCCAGAATCGACATCATCCCCACCCCAGGGACTCAACCCAACAGGAAAAGAGCGGAAACTGCAGGGCTTGCCCTGGGTGCAGGCGTACCCATCGTCCACGAGGGAGTATTTCTGGGTGTGCTCTACGGAGGGGTCCTGCTGAACAGGGACACAAAGATCGTGGACACGGTCAAGGACACGGTTTTCCAAAACGAGGAATACAAAGGACGCAGTGTGGGTCGGGCCACGATCTTTTTCAACGACGTACGGGTCTCCACCAATGTGCCGTCCCAGGATGGAGGCCGCGCCGTCGGCACCAAGGTGGCGGAAGAAGTGAGGCAGCATGTTTTAGAGAGAAAGGAGCGATGGACGCGACGCGCCCCGGTCATCAGCGACTGGTACATCACATCCTACGAACCCATTGAGGACATGGGCGGTCGTACCGTGGGCATCCTGGGCGTGGGTGTGCTGGACGAAAAGTACAAGGACATGCGGTGGAGCACTCTTTCAGTTTTCATCTTCATCACGGTGCTGGGGATGCTGGCCGCCGCGGCAATGGGCTGTTTTGTCGCCGGCAGGCTCATCCGGCCCATTCGACGCTTGATCAGAGCGAGCCGGCAGGTCACGGAGGGGAGTCTCGCTCCGGATATCGGTCCCGAGTCGGGCGATGAAATAGGGATTTTACAAAGAGCCTTCAAGGAGATGGTAGGCGCGGTAGGCCGAAGAAGAATGGAAAGTCAGAACCGGCTCATCATGTCCGAGAAGCAGGCCAGCGTGGGAAGGCTCGCAGCCGGCGTGGCCCATGAAATCAACAACCCTCTCACCGGCGTTTTGACTTACACCCACATGCTGCTGCGGCACAAGGACCTCAGCGAAGAAGTGCGGGCGGATTTGCAGACCATTGCTGAAGCCACGGAGCGGGTCAGAAAAATCGTGAAAGGGCTTCTCGACTTTTCGAGGCAGACCACACCGGACAGGGAAAAAGTGGATGTTAACAAACTCGTGAACTCCACCATTTCTCTCATGGAGAATCAGGCCCTGGTGAAAGGAGTCGATATCAAGTTCAATCCCGGCGAAAACCTGCCGCCCGTCAACATGGACAGGAATCAGTTCCAAAGCGTGCTGCTCAATGTCCTCATCAACGGCCTTGATGCGACCAAGCCGGGAGACAGCATCACCGTAGAGACGAAGAACAGCGATCTGGTCAATGAGGCCGGCCAGGAAGGGCTGGAGATGTGCTTCACTGACACGGGCTGCGGCATTCCTGCCGAACATCTCAACAAATTGTTTGATCCCTTCTTCACCACCAAAGAAGTCGGTCACGGCACAGGACTCGGACTGGCCGTCTCTCTCGGGATCGTGCAGAGGCATGGGGGCAGCATCCGGGTTCAGAGCGAGGTGGGAATGGGCAGCACCTTCACCATCTGGGTGCCCTTCGAGGGGAGGATCGTGTGAGGAGGCGATGAGGATTCTTATCGTAGACGATGAACGGATTGTGCTTGAGAGTTGCAGGAGAGTGCTGAGCGATCGCTTCGAAATCCAACTGGTGAAATCCGCCGATGAAGCCCTCGACGCCATGAGCCGAAAGTTGTTCTCTCTGATTCTCCTGGACATCAAAATGCCTCGCAAGGACGGCATAACGCTTATGCGGCAGGTGAAAGAGGGATGGCCGGACATCCCAGTGATCATCATGAGCGGCTACGTGACCAACGAGACCATGCAAGAAGTTGCCAAGACCGACGCGGCCAAGTTCCTGGCCAAACCATTTACGCCTGACGAGCTCGTGCAAGCGATCGATCAGGTCCTCATGAAGGAGGAAGGCCATGGCTAGAAGAAAAGCGCCGGTGATTGACGACGAGAAGATCATTCTTGACAGCGTGAAAAAGATCCTTGAGGAAAATTTTGACGTAGAAGGGACGTTGAGCGGCAGGCAGGGGCTGGAATGGGCCGTTCGGAAGGACTATGACGTGGTGCTGACGGATATACGTATGCCCGACATCGGCGGGATGCTGGTGCTAAGGGATATCAAAAGGGCAAAGCCCATGCTGCCCGTGATGATCATCACGGGTTATGCTTCCGTAAATTCGGCTGTTCAAGCCATGAAGCTCGGTGCTGCGGATTACGTAGAGAAGCCCTTTACGCCGGACCATCTCATGGAGGCCGTTGCCCTGGCCATCGAAAATTCGGCTTCCCGGCCACCCGATGAGCAGGCTCTGGTCCATAAAGAGGACATTGTCCGGGTGCTCGATCGAGCCGCGACGGACGGGGAATTCGTGTACAACCTGTTTCATCACTGGGCCGATGCCCTTGAGGAGTACAATCTGAACAACGCAGAAAAACTGGCCCTTCTCACCGGAGATACAGAGTGGATCGAGAAGCACGTAGGCTCCCTGACGACCAACCAGAAGAGGTGGCTTGAAAAGCCCCTCAGCCCGGAGATGCTCAGGACCTTCGGCTGGTGAAGGGCATAGTGCGAAAAAGGAGGATTTTCCGTGGCAGCAAAACAAGAAAAAGAGGCAGTGGCGGAAGGACAGCAGGAGTTTACGGCCGAACAATGGGCGGCAATTGATGCGATCGTCGAGCGGCACAGGACAAAACCTGGATCGCTTATCCCGGTGCTGGAAGAGATCCAGGAGACGATCGGATATCTTCCAAAACCGGTTCTTGAAAGAGTGGCCAGAGGCCTGCGGATTCCCTTCGGCGAAGTTTACGGTGTCGTCACGTTCTATTCCTTCTTTACCATGGCTCCTAGAGGCAAGCACACGGTCCGGTGCTGCCTGGGTACGGCGTGCTATGTGAGGGGAGGGAGCAAGATCCTGGATACGCTGAAGGACAAACTGAAAATCGAACCGGGAGAGACGACTCAAGACAGACTATTCTCCCTGGAAACCGTGAGATGTCTCGGCGCCTGCGGACTGGCGCCAGTTGTGGTGGTGGACGAGGATACCCATCGCCAGATGAAACCATCGAAAGTGCTCGGTGTCTTGGGCGCATACGACAAATAAGGAGTGAGTTCATGCCAGCGCTAAATATCGAGGAACTTTACAGGATTAAAGGAGAGATACTCAGGTCTTCCCTTCTGGAGAGCGGGAAGCATACGGTCAGAGTGACCGTCCACATGGGGACATGCGGAATCTCATCAGGGGCAGGCGAGGTATTGCGGGCTTTCAAGGAGGAGGTGAAGTCTTCAAAGAAGAAGGACATCACCGTTACGACCTCCGGATGCGCAGGGATTTGCAATAGAGAGCCTCTGATCACGGTGGAGCGCGCGGGAGAGGAGCCGGTGAAGTATGCCGAGGTGACCGAGGAGAAGGCCCGCGAGATTTTCAGGAAACACGTGATCAAAGGAGAGGCAGTCTCGGAGTGGGTGTTTGCAAGAGGCTGGGAACAAAGGGAGATGGATTTTGAAGGACCCTCTTCCCCGGCCGTTGAAAAAATGCCCCGCACTCGTGATATTCCCTTCTTCGGCATGCAGAACCCGGTCGTCATGAGAAACCGCGGGTTGATCCAGGGCGAACGTATTGAAGAGTACATCGCGAAGGATGGCTACTTCGGCGTGGCAAAGGCCCTTTATCAGATGTCCCCGGACGAGATTATCAAGGAGGTGAAAACCTCGAGCATTCGGGGGAGGGGCGGAGCAGGATTTCCCACAGGTATGAAATGGGAGTTTGCATCGAGGTCTCGCGGGGAGGTGAAGTATGTCCTGTGCAATGCGGACGAGGGAGACCCCGGCGCATTCATGGACCGGTGCGTCCTGGAATCTGACCCCCATGCCGTTCTCGAAGGGATGGTGATTGCCGCCAAAGCGATCGGCTCCCATCAAGGTTACATCTATTGCCGGGCCGAATATCCACTGGCTGTGAAGATGTTGAACATCGCCATTAGTCAGGCAAGACAATACGGCCTGCTGGGGAAAAACATCCTGGGGTCGGGCTTCGACTTTGACGTGGAAGTCTACAGGGGTGCAGGGGCTTTTGTCTGCGGGGAGGAAACAGCCCTCATGACCTCCATTGAAGGAAAGCGGGGGATGCCCCGGCCCCGGCCTCCGTTTCCGGCGGTGCAGGGGCTGTGGAAAAAGCCGACGATCCTGAACAACGTGGAGACCCTGGCCAATATTCCCCAGATCATTCTCAAAGGCGGGAAGTGGTACGCCGGAATGGGGACATTGCGAAGCCGGGGAACCAAGGTTTTCGCCCTTACCGGTGACGTGAAAAACGTAGGGCTGGTGGAGGTGCCCATGGGCATCTCCCTGGGCACCATCATCCACGACATCGGCGGAGGCATCCCCAGAGGAAAGCAGTTCAAAGCCGTACAGCTTGGGGGTCCTTCGGGCGGATGCGTACCGGTACAGTACCTGAACACGCCGGTAGACTATGAATCGATCATGCAACTGGGCGCCATCGTCGGGTCGGGCGGCATGATCGTGATGGACGAGGACAAGTGTGTCGTAGACGTGGCCCGTTTCTTCCTGGAGTTCTGCAGGGATGAATCATGCGGGAAGTGTACGCCTTGCCGTGTGGGAACCCAGAAGATGCTGGAGATCCTTACCGGGATCTGCAACGGGGAGGGTCAGGAAGGCGATATCGAAAAGCTGGAGCGATGGGCACACATCATCAAGAACACCGCTCTGTGCGGTCTGGGGCAGTCGGCGCCCAATCCGGTTCTCTCCACCATCCGCTATTTCAGGCACGAATACGAAGCCCACATCAGGGAAAAACGCTGCCCGGCCGTGGTGTGTTCCTCGTTGTACAAGGCGCCATGCATCCATGCCTGCCCCATCGGCATGGACATTCCGAGCTATGTGGCGCTTGTCAAGGCCGGCCGTCTGGATGACGCCTACAAGGTTCTTCTCCAGACCAACCCTTTCCCTAGCATTTGCGGGCGGGTTTGCAACCATTACTGCGAATCCAAGTGCCGGCGGGCCACAGTGGACGAACCGGTGAGCATTAAGAACCTCAAGCGGTTCATCACCGACCGCGGGACTCGGCCCTCGGTGCCCAGGCCGGAAATCACCAGAAGAGAGAAAATCGCCGTCATCGGCGCCGGACCGTCCGGCCTGACCGCGGCGAAAGACCTGGCGCTCAGGGGATACGCCGTCACTATCTTCGACGAATATCCGGAGCCTGGAGGCATGCTCCGGTGGGGTATTCCCGAATACCGCCTGCCCAGGGACATTCTCAGACGGGAGATTGACGACATCCTGAACCTGGGGGTGGAACTCCGAGCCAACACTAAGGTGGGCCGGGATGTACCATGGGAAGATGTCCGGAATTCCTTCGGAGCCGTGTACCTTGCGATCGGCGCTCAACGAAGCGTCGGATTTTCCATGGAAGGAGGAAACCTGAACGGCGTGGTAGGGGCTGTCGAGTTCCTCAGGGATGTGAACCTGGGGATGAATCCTCCCGTGGGAGAACGAGTGGCCGTGGTGGGAGGCGGAAACTCCGCCATTGATGCCTCCCGATCGGCCGTGCGACTGGGGGCAAAGGAGGTAACCATTCTTTACCGTCGATTGAGAGAAGATATGCCGGCCCAGGAAGAAGAGATCAGAGCCGCGGAAGAAGAGGGCGTGAAGATCAGGTACCTGACGGCTCCTTCCAAGTTTCTGGGGTCCAACGGCCGCCTCGAAAAGGTGGTTTGCCAAGACATGATTCTGGGAGAGTTCGACGGCACCGGCCGCAAGAAGCCGGTGTCGAAACTGGGCGAAGACTTCTTCCTCGACGCGAATCAGGTCATCCTGGCGATCGGCCAAGAGCCTGAATACCCGTTTGTTTCGGGAGACGGCGGTGTGCCCGTGAACAAGCGAGGCCTCGTCGAGGTGGCCAGTGGCAAGAAAACGGAAACAAACGTCTCCATGGTGTTTGCCGGCGGAGACGTGGTGACGGGGCCCGATACGGTGGTGAACGCCATTGCGGCAGGACACCATGCTGCGGATGAGATTGATCTTGTCATTCGCAAGAGAAACGGTGAGCCGGCATTTGTCGCGCACGACGTTGACATCGACATTCCCATGACCGTGGAAGAAGAAATCCGGGAAATCAACCGGGCCTGCACACTGGAGACCGAATGCCGGGAACGCATCAAGGATTTTCGCGAGGTGGAACTCGGCCTGTCCGAGGAGGATGCATTCCAGGAGTCGTGCCGGTGCCTTCGGTGCGATGTAAAGGCGTGATGAAATCTGTCAAAGCAGATTTCATAAGGGAGAAAAGAGAACTATGGACGCTAATCAAAAGACAGTGAAGATTACCATGGACGGGAAGGAGTTGACGGTAGCGGAAGGGATAACCGTCCTTGAAGCGGCGGAAAAGAACGGCATTCCCATCCCCACGCTCTGCTACCATTCCGCCCTTTCGAACTGGGGGGGATGCAGGATGTGCGTAGTAGAGATCGACGGCGCTCCCAAGCTTGCCGCGAGCTGTGTCACGCCTGTTCGGGATGGCATGGAAGTGGTCACCGCCAACGAACGCATCGTCGAGAGCAGGCGGACCATCCTGGAGTTCCTGTTTGCGGAGAGGAATCACAACTGCATGTTCTGTCCCCAAAGCGGTGACTGCGAGCTCCAGAAGCTGGCCTATGGGCTGGGGATGGATCACCTGACCGTTTCTTTCTCTTTCAACGAGTTTCCCACGGACGTGACCAACGACGACATGGTCATCGACCACAACCGGTGTATTCTCTGCGGACGATGTGTGAGGGCTTGCGCCGAGCTGGCGGGAAACCATGTTCTCAATTTCCACAATCGAGGACCACGGAACATGGTGGGTCTGGACCTTCACGCCAGCAGGGAGGAATCAACATGTTACGGCTGCGGGGTGTGTCTGCAGGTGTGTCCCACAGGGGCTATCTACAATCGACACAGAACCCATTATGCGGTGAAGGGCCATACTCGGGACTGGAAGAAGGTGGACTCCGTTTGCCCCCAGTGCGGTCTCCTGTGCCCCACCGTGAACCATGTTCATGAAAACACGATCATCAAGATCGAAGGAGACCTGGGCCAAAACGGCCGACCGGACCGAGGTCAGCTCTGCGTCAAAGGCCGGTTTGAGACGCTCAAGAGCGACGGCAAGCGCCTCCTCCGGCCTATGGTGAAGAACACCGACGGATCATGGAAGGAGAAAGACTGGAACGAGGCCTTCGCCTTTGTGGCGTCTAACCTGAAGACCATCCAGCGCCGGCAGGGAGGAGACGCCCTTTTCGGGTTGATCTCCGGAGCCTCGTCCAACGAGGAGTTCCTGTTTTTCCGTGACCTGATGACCAAAGGGTTTTCTGCGGGATTTGTGGGGAGCCTCGACGCCGGCAGCCTCAGGGCTGTTTCTCTCGTCGAGGAGAAGGGGTCCGGAGAACCCATTAAGGAGGCCTCGTGGGCCATGATCCCCGAAGCCGATTTCATCGCTCTCCTCGGAGCCAATCTGTATCAGACTCAGCCCATGCTGTCTTCCCTGATCAGGCGGGGCATCATCGAAAGGGGGCTGAAGGTGGCGGTGATTGGAGAAATGGATTGCATGCCTCCCTTCGCGGCTTTTGAATTCCCTGTGGACGGCAGAAAGCTCCCCTCTCTCATTAAGGCCTTCCGGCTGGAAGTGGCCGACCGGATGAAAAAGCCGTCGAGGAAAGGCAAAGCGGTTCCTCGAGGTGTGAAGGGCGATGTTCAGGGCCTGCTGAAGGACGCGGCGTTGTCTAAGGATGAGAAAAAGGCTTTCTACGACATGGCAGAGGCTTTTGCCCTGTCCGCCAGTCCTCTTCTCATGGTCGGGGAAGGGGTCACAGGGTTGAAAAGCGCGGCGGCATTCCAGGATGCCCTGAAACTGGCCCGGGCAAAGGGCACAGCCTCGGGCGATGTGGTGCGGCTCATGACCCTGAAGCCTTTCGGGAACAGCGCGGGAGCGAGGAAACTCGGGCTTTGCGGGAACGGGAAAACTGAAATAGGGAAGAGCGGGATCATGGTCCTAAGTCATGCCAGGGATCTTGAATCTCCTGCTCTGGCCCGTGTAGGGGATCCGGATTTCCTTGCTGTCATCAGCCCCTATTTTCCGGAGAGCCTGGCCGAAAAAGTTCGTGCGGTCATTCCAAAGCCTTTGTGGACAGAAGAGCATGGCTCATTCACATCCCTGGACGGAAGGGACGTGACGTATAAGCAAAAGATACTCGATCCCCCTGAAGGGGTCATGACTTCCTGGGATGTCCTGAAATCCCTGGCGGAGCATGCGGGGTACCGTCACACTTTCCCCAGTTTGGATGACCTGTCTGGTAAAGCGGAAAAAGCAATTAAAGGCCGGGGTCAGCGGAAGTGAGCGACTCTTGCCGGCGACACGTGGAGGGAACCCATGGGAGTACCTAAGGTAGCAACTGTATGGTTCGAAGGGTGTGCAGGGTGTCATATGGCCTTTCTGGATATGGACGAAGACCTCCTGGGCATTCTTTCGCAGGTGGAACTGACCTTTACACCGATTACTGATTTCAAGGATTATGCTTTCCCTGAATTGGAGGTTGGCATCATTGAAGGAGGCATCGGCAACGAGGAACACCTGGAGGTCGCACACAAGCTTAGAAAAAGCTGCAAGACCCTGGTGGCATGGGGAGATTGTGCGGTGTTCGGAGGCGTGAACACACTGCGCAACTCGATCCCCAAGGAAGAAGTCTTGCGGCGAGGGTACGTGGAAACGGAAAGCACCGTGGACGGGGTCCTGCCGATTCACGAGGAACTCCCCCCTCTCCTGGACAAGGTTCTGCCCGTAAACCAGGTGGTTCCGGTGGACGTCTATGTGCCGGGATGCCCGCCCTCTACGGAGGCGCTTGGCTACAGCCTGGTATCGATCCTCAAGGGCAGAGTGCCCATCCTGCCCCAGGAGATGATGCACTTTGATTGATTGACGGGACCGCCCCCTCACCCCAACCCTCTTCTCTGCGGTTGGGACAGAGGACAGAGCTTGCCCCGTACTTGGTACGGGGGTGAGGGGGATGAACGGTTCTTCATAAAGGAGACGAAGACATGGCTCAACCAAGAAAAATCACGATCAATCCCATCAGCCGCCTGGAAGGACATGGCAAAGTGGTCATTCGCCTGGATGACAGGGGCGAGGTGGAAGAAGCACGATTTCATGTGACCCAGTTCAGAGGCTATGAGCGATTCTGCGAAGGGAGGCCCTTTGAGGAGATGCCGGTGATCACGCAGCGCATCTGCGGAATCTGCCCTGTCAGTCATCAACTGGCCTCCGCCAAGGCATGTGATGCGATCCTGGGAGTTGAGATCCCGGAAACGGCAAAGCTTGTTCGGGATCTGCTGCACATGGGGCAGTTCATTCAGTCCCATGCCCTGCATTTCTTTTACCTTGCCAGCCCCGACCTCCTTTTGGGGTGGGATGCGGACCCCGCGAAGCGAAACGTTATCGGCGTCATCGGCGAGTTTCCGGAGGTAGCCAGGAAGGGGATCCGGCTGAGGAAGTACGGTCAGGAAATCATCAAGGCCCTGGGAGGAAAGAAAGTCCATCCCGCTTTTGCGGTCCCCGGCGGGGTGATGAACCCTCTGGCCCCGGAAGACCGGGATCGCCTGGTCTCCGGTCTTGATGAAGCTTACGAGACGGCCCGAATCGGGCTCGACGTCATCAAGGACTGGGTAACGAAGAACCTGAGAGAGGTGGAAACATTCGCCACCTACCGATCCAACTACGCCGGACTGGTAGATGATAAGGGCAGGCCGAACATGTACGACGGTCAGTTGAGAGTCGTGGGTCCGGACCGGGAAGTGCTTGCCCAGTTCGACCCGGCCCGTTATCTGGATTTCATCGGCGAGCACGTGGAGCCCTGGTCCTATTTGAAGTTCCCCTTTTTCAAGCCTCAAGGTTATCCTCAGGGGTGCTATCGCGTGGGACCTCTCGGCAGGGTGAACGCGGCGGACGGCATGAGCACGCCCCAAGCCGATGAAGCGCTGGATGTTTACAGGGCCAAGGCTCGAGGAGGTCTTGAAGGCGGGACCCTGATGTACCACTACGCGCGTATGATCGAACTCCTTAACTGCCTGGAAAGGGCCGAAGCGCTGCTCAAACACAAGGGAATTTGCGGCAGAGACGTCCGGGTCACCGCCGATCCCTCCTGCGAAGAGGGCGTGGGCGTGATCGAAGCTCCGAGAGGGACCCTGATTCACCACTACCAGGTGGACAGGCACGGCGCCATCCGGAAGGCCAATCTCATCGTAGCCACCGGGCACAACAACATCGCCATGAATCGATCTGTGGAACTCGTTGCAAAGGAGTACATCCACGCCGGAGAAGTGAGAGAAGGTCTTCTCAACAGGGTGGAAGGAGCCATCCGTTGCTATGATCCGTGCCTGTCCTGTTCAACCCATGCTCTCGGGCAGATGCCCCTGATAATCAGGCTGTACGGCCGCGAAGGGGCCCTCTTGAGAGAATTGAAGAGGGATTGATCCGTGAACGGGGCGGAATCCAAAGCATGTCAGGTCTGCATCATCGGCTACGGAAATCCGTTCCGAAGAGACGACGGGATCGGCGCTTTTGTGGCGGAAAGGCTGCGGGGCATACTTCGCCAGGGAACACGGATTCTTGCGTTTCACCAGCTTGATCCTGTGCTGCTCGATGAAGTCCAAGACAGTGATCTCGTCGTTTTTGTGGATGCAACCGTAGAACAACTGGTGAACGGGAGGCAGTGGGGCAAGGTTAGCCCTGAGACAAGGGGCTTCGCCCACACGACCCACCATTTCAGGCCCTCTTTGTTCCTGAGCCTTCTTTCTTCGCTTTACCATAAGGCACCGGAGACGTGGCTGGTCTCCGTTCAGGGCGAAGACTTCGGTCACGGAGAAGGGCTGACCGAAGAAGCACAAGCAAGGGCTCTTAAGGCATGCCGGGAAATCGCAGGATTCATCTCGGCGAAAACCGGTTGACAAAGGAAGGGCATCCATCCATATAGAAAAAGCAAAAGGGAGCGAACCATGACTACCGGGGAAGAGATACTCATCATCGATGACGACCGCGACCTCGTCGAATCCATCCGCATTGTTCTGGAAAGCAAGCAATACCACGTCCGCGAGGCCTACAACGGAAAGGACGGTTTCCAGAAAATTCAGGAAAAGGCTCCGGATCTCATCATCCTGGATGTGATGATGGCTACGGACACCGAAGGCTTTAGTCTTGCCTACAAGCTTCGGAACAATCCGGCCTATCGTCAGATCCCTATTATCATGGCAACGGGTTTCACTAAGAAGATGGCCGAAGAGGGGCCGGAGAAGTTTCAGCACGTGATGGGGGAGAACTGGCCCGTAACCCACTTCCTTGAAAAGCCCCTCGACCCTGAAGAACTGCTTTCCGTGATCGAAAATGTTCTCAGGGAGACGGCAAAGGAATGAGCTATGACCCTTCCCGAAGGGGCAAAAGAAGCTTCCCAGGAGCCGGGATATGAGCTAGTAAAGCAGCAGCTGTTTTTTCGCAAAGAACTCACAGAAAGAGTTCACTGGTTCATCCACATTCGATGGATCGCCGTAGGCGTCGCTGCGGGGGGGGCCTGGATTCTCCACTATGTGGAGCCGAGATTCCCGGCCTATCCCATCACCTGTATCGCTCTGGGGATTCTCCTATACAACCTGATCTTTTTCTACGCCTGGCATAGGCTCGATGTTTTCAAAGGCCAAGACACCCGGCCTTTCCTCACCTTTGCGCACGTGCAGATTTCCCTGGATCTCCTCGCCCTGTATGTGATGATTTATTTTACGGGAGGGATTTACAGCCCTCTCCTTATGTTTGTCATCTTCCACATTATCCTTGCGGGCATTTTGCTTTCTCCCGTGAGCTGCTATGTCTACAGCCTTTGCGTCCTTGCCGCCATGATATGTCTCCTTGGGCTTCAGAAGGCGACCATCCTTCCGGAACAACCTGGCCTGCTCCAAAGCCCCGCCTTCCCGCATTTCGTGACGATTGGGCGAAGTCTGACCGACATTATGATCCTGCTCGCCTTTTTTGTGGCCGCCGTCTTGATTACCGCCTATCTGACTACCTCCGTGAGAAAGAGCCTGTGGCAAAAGGGCCGGGATCTACTCAGAGTGTCCAAAGAAC
This sequence comes from uncultured delta proteobacterium, assembly GCA_963740905.1. Classification (GTDB taxonomy): domain Bacteria; phylum Desulfobacterota; class DSM-4660; order Desulfatiglandales; family HGW-15; genus JAFGDM01. The sequence continues at coordinate 38,543 of CAVUFY010000011.1, read as the reverse complement.
TCGACGTGAGCAACGCAAAACTCACGGCCCTCTACGACGTGGTCAAGAAGATGGGCATGAGCTCGGACCTTAAGGAACTCATGGACCTGGCAACCCGCAGCGTGGCGAGCATCATGGGGGTGAAAGGGTCTTCCATCAAGCTTCTGGATGAAACAGGCCAGAAGCTGGTGTTCGCTTCGACCTTTGGCCTGAGTGAAAACTACCTGGCCAAAGGGGCCGTGGACATCGATAAGAGTCCCATCAACCGGCGCATTATTCATGGATCCTATGTGGCAGTAGGAAGGATCGAGGAAGCGGACTACTTTCAATACCCTGAAGACATCCGAAAGGAAGGCATTGCCTCCATGGTCTGCCTGCCCCTCAAAATAGAGAAATTGCCCCTCGGCGTGTTTTGCATCTACAGTGACGTGTCCTACCACTTCAATGACGGTGATATCCAGTTCTTCTCCCTGGTGAGCGACTTGACGGCCCTAGCCATCGAGACTCTCAAGATGGAGATCAGCAAGACATGGTTTCTCCAAAAAGCTGCGCACCAGCTCAAGTCTCCCTTCAATGCCATCTACAGCCTGATGAAGGTGCTCAGAAAAGGGTACATGGGTCCTGTGACGGAACAGCAGCAAGACGCGCTCCTGCGATGCGAGAAGCGGCTGGAGATGCTGGGATCGCTGGTGAGTGACCTGTTGAAGCTGGGAATCCGGCGCATGAGCTCCGATCGAGTCACGCCCCATGCGGTGGACGCCGGAAGGGTCCTGACTTCTCTCGCCGATCTGTTTGAGTCCCCCGCGTCAGGAAAGGGAGTGCAGATCGCTTTTCAGATCGGGGACGGGGTGCCTCAGGTCATGGGTGATGAGAAACTTATCGACGAGCTGTTTACCAACCTCATCTCCAATGCCGTGAAGTACACTCCGTCAGGAGGAAAGGTGAACGTTGTCCTGGAACCCCTCAGCCGGGACCGTGTCAAGTTCCAGGTTTCCGACACAGGCATCGGAATACCGGAAGAAGACGTGTCGCGACTCTTCACGGAGTTTTTCCGTGCCGAGAATGCGAAAGCGCTTGCAGAGGAGGGGACGGGTCTAGGGCTCGTGATCGTCAAGGAGATCGTGGATTTTCTTGGGGGCTCCATTTCGGTCAAGAGCAGAGTGGGCGATGGGACCACCTTCACCTGTCTTCTTCCTGTGGCCCAGGAGAATCACTGATCAGCGTTTGCACCCCGGCCCTTCGCTGCGGGGGCGTTTATGAAAGAAACTTGCTTTGCAGCCGGAGAAGTTCTGAGGCCAAGCCCGGGGGTGGTCTCCAATGAACAGCCAAACGGGTGCAACTGACAGCGGACGTGACGCCCATATGAATCGGTGAGGTAAAGAGACGTGCGAATCAGGCTGCATAAACGCATATTTCTCAATTTCGTGCTGGTCATTGCACTTTTCGGTGTGCTGGGGGCGGTGGTCAGCGCTTTCCTCATCAACCGGACCACGCTGGATGAAGCTCAGCGCCGGGTAAGTCTCGACCTGCGCTCCGCATGGAACATCCTCTACAACGAGGAGGACAGGCTTCAGCTCTTTGTCCGCGTTCTCAGCACGGGGAGGCGGGTTGACGAGGCCTGTGCCACGCCGGATTCACCGGCCAACAGGACGGCTCTTGAGGCGGTGAGGCGACAGTGCGGATTTGACTTTCTGTGTCTGACGGACAGCAAGGGAAAGGTTATGATCCGGACCTTGCAGCCCTACAAGATCGGGGACTACCTGTCGAACGACCCGTTTGTTGCGGCTGCTCTCAAGGGAGAAACGAAAAAAGGGATCGCCCTGCTTGGCCCAGGCAGGCTTCGTGACGAGGGAGGCGATCTGGAGGAGCGCGCCTTCATGGTCTTTGAACCCACGCCGAAGTCAAAAATCCGGGCCAAGACATCCGAGACCGCGGGAATGGCCCTCATCGCTGCCGCTCCCGTCTTCGATGAGGGGGAAAAATCATGGGCGCCCTTTACGCGGGATGCCTCCTCAATCGCAACCACGGACTCGTGGACAAGATCCGGTCCATTGTCTTTGAAGACAAGCTTTATCAGGGCCGGCAGCTGGGCACGGTGACGATCTTTCAATGGGACTGTCGCATTGCTACCAACGTGATCCTTCCTAACGGCAACAGAGCCATAGGGACAAGGGTGAGCGAAGAAGTTTACGATAAACTCCTTGAAAACGGTCTGCCCTGGTACGACCGGGCCTTTGTCGTCAATGACTGGTACCTGAGCGCGTATGATCCCATCCATGATGTGGAAGGAAAGGTGATCGGGATTCTCTACGTGGGTGTGCTCTCTCAGCAGTATGACGATCTGAAGTGGGCCCTGTGGAAAGTCTACGGCACAATCTCCGTGGGCGTGGGGATCTTTGTGCTCGCCGTCGGTTTGATCTTCGCGAGGCGTTTGACCGGCTCGATCAGTGGGTTGGCCGACGCAGCCAGGACCATCGCAGGCGGGAACCTCGACTTGAATGTCAAAGAGCCCAAGGCTGACGATGAGGTAAAGGATTTGACCCGCGCTTTCAACGTCATGGCCGTCCGGCTGAAGGAGAGGGATGAAAAACTGAGGAATGCCTACGCCGCGCTGGAGCAAACCAACTATTCCCTTCAGGAACTGAACAGAAACTATATGGACATGCTCGGGTTTGTTTCTCATGAGCTAAAGAACAGCCTTGGCGTGATCTACACCTCCGCACGAGCTCTCGATACGGGTCTTGTTGGGTCCTTAACCGAATCTCAGGCCGCTCTCGCGAGAAACATAGCCAGGAGCATCGACGGTGCGGTGAAAATGACCCGAAACTACCTGGACCTGTCTCGCATCGAAAAAGGAGAACTGAAAGTCAGCCTCAAGAAAGCAGAGATGATCAAGGACATCGTCAATCCTGTGCTCGAAGAACTGAAACCCATGATCAACGAGCGCAAGGCGACGATCGAAAAAGCGCTTCCTGTGTCGATTCCGGTTTACGCCGATGTGGCTCTTCTTAAGATCGCCTATCGTAACCTTCTGGATAATGCTCTCAAATACGGCAAACAGGAAGGAAGAGTGAGCCTCGGGTTTGAAGAAGAAGACGGCATGCTTCGGTTCGAGGTCTGGAATGAAGGACAGGGCTTGACCAAGGAGCAGCTTCCTCGGCTTTTCGAGAAATTCGTGAGGTTCGATACCCCGACGGAATCATCCAGAAGCACCGGACTCGGTTTGTTTATCACACGGAATATCCTCGCCAGACATGGGGGAAGTATCTGGGCCGATTCAGAATCGGGACAATGGATGAGATTCCGCTTTACTTTGCCCGCAGACGATCCCGAAGGGGGCGACCATGGAGCATAAAAGGGTGCTGGTCATCGATGATGAACAGATTGTGCTTAACAGCATAGGTCGGATTCTGGGCCAGGCAGGTTTCGACGTGGAAACAACCCTGAGCGGCCGTCAAGGACTTGAATGGGCTCTCAACAAGACCTACGACATCGTGCTCACAGACATCCGCATGCCCGACATCGGGGGCATGATCGTCCTAAGGGATATGAAGAGGGCTAAGCCCGAGGTGCCCGTGATGATCATCACAGGCTATGCCAATGTGCAGTCCGCTGTGCAAGCCATGAAATTGGGCGCAGCGGACTATGTGGAAAAGCCGTTTACGCCTGATCAACTGCTCAAAGCCGTAACGCTTGCCATTGAACATGCAACAACCTCGACGCCCGAGAAGCAGATCCTGATTCACAAGGAAGAAATCCTGGCTATCCTGGACCGGGCGGCAGTGGACGGCGATTTTGTGTATGACCTGCTCCACCACTGGGCGGACGCTCTTGAGGGGTACAAACTTACGGGCCCAGAGAAGCTCGCTCTACTTACGGGTGATATCGAATGGATCGAGAAGTACACGGGCCCGCTCGCGGCAAAACAAAAACGCTGGCTCCAGAGGCCTTTGAGCGCCGAAGTGCTGAAGATTTTCGGGTGGTGAATTCGGAGATTGGCTGCCCGTCCTTTTCAGATTGGGTTTGACAGCAGGAGATCAGGTCTGTATATTAATTTGTTCGATGCAAAAATGACGTACTCGGATATGCGGATCTTTCGACTACGCAATAAATTCTTCTCGTCTGGAAAGACGGAATCGCATTCTATGCCAAGGAGTGATGAAATGCACGATGAAAATTCTTTGACCAGGTTCACCGGTGCCTCAAAATACGTACTGGACGAGGAACTCGCCAAGATCGTCAACATTTCCATGGCGCTCGAGATGCCGCTCCTTCTGAAAGGAGAGCCGGGCACAGGGAAAACCATGCTTGCCTATGCCATTGCGGAGGCGCTGGACATGCCTCTGATTGTTCTCAACGTGAAATCCAGTATGAAACTCGTGGAAGCCCTGTACCAGTATGACACGCTCACACGGCTCAATGACAGCCGGTTCGGGGATTCGAAGAGGGATGTGAGCAACATTGAGGATTACATCCGGATGGGCAAAATCGGGCAGTCCTTTGTTTCAGACATCCGTGTGGTTCTCCTCATTGATGAGATCGACAAGGCGGATACGGATTTCCAGGACGATATGCTCGATGTGCTGGACCAGATGTCTTTTGACATCATTGAAATCGACAAGACCTTAAAAGCAAAAAACAGGCCTGTCGTGATCATTACGTCGAATGCCAAGAAGGATCTCTCCGATCCGTTCCTCGGGCGGTGCAATTTTCACCACATCGCGTTTCCCGATGCGGACATGATGAGAACCATTGTCTCCGTTCATTTTCCGGACATCAGCAAGGATCTCATGGAAAACGCCGTCAGGACCTTCTATCGCCTGAGAGACATCCGAGGGGTTGAGAAAAAGCCCGCCACCCGGGAACTCATTAACTGGATCCGCGCCTTGAAGGCTGATCCGGATTTCAAAATCAAGGATCTGACCAAGGGGGAGGTGCCCTATCTCGGGGTTCTCTTCAAGAAGAGTCCTGATTACACGGTAGCCCAGGGCGCTGTATCCAGATTCAGACTTTAGATTATGTTTACTGAATTTTTCTATACGCTTCGAAGGGTGGGCATTCCCGTATCGCCCACGTCTTTTCTCAGGCTCCAGAAAGCCCTGGGCATGGGTCTGATCAGTTCCATCGAGGACTTTTACACCGCCGCTCGCGCGATCCTCGTGAAGAGCGAAAGGTACTTTGATCTGTACGATCAGGTCTTCGCCCATCATTTTGAAGGGGCCGAGTTGAAAGATCCGACGGAAGTCGAATTGGCGGAAGTGGCCAGAACTTTGCTGGACCAGTGGCTGAAGGACCCGGAAGGCCTGGCCCAGGCTCTGGGGGTGGATGAAAAGGAGATATCGAAGCTCAGTCCCGAGGAGTTGATCCAGTACTTTCTTGATCGTCTGAAGGAGCAGACGGAGGCTCATCACGGGGGAAGCAAGTGGATCGGCACCCACGGCACTTCTCCGGTGGGGCATTCGGGATATCATCCGGGCGGAATGAGGGTCGGCGGAGTATCCCGGAACAAATCGGCCGTTAAGGTCGCGCTTGACAGAAGGTACAAAGACTACTCCCAGGACGGTCCTCTCACTCCGAGCCAGATGGCCGAGGCGCTCAAACGGCTAAGGAATATGATACCCGTGGGTCCGAAAGACCAGGTCAACATTGAGAAGACAATCTACCAGACGATGAAAAACGCCGGGGAGATCGAAATCGTGTTCGACCGAAGTCTCAGAGACCGGCTCAAGGTGATCCTGGCTATTGATAACGGCGGATGGTCCATGGACCCCTACATCGAGATGGTCCAGACACTTTTTAACTATGCGCGGGCTCAGTTCAAGGACCTCAAGACTTTTTTCTTCCACAACACCATCTACGACAGTCTCTGGGAGGACCCTCCTCGACGATACAAGCCTTTCCCTGTCAACGACCTGGTCCGTCAGGACCCGGAAACCCGGTTTATCATCGTGGGGGATGCAAGCATGGCTCCCTATGAGCTCATGGCAACGGACGGATCCATCCACATCGAAGAGAGAACCAACAAGCCGAGCTATGAAAGGCTCAAGTTCATCGCCGGTACTTTCCGACATGCCGTGTGGGTGAACCCCAAAATGGAAATAGAGTGGCCCTACACCCGAACCATCCAAGCTATCCGAGATATTTTCCCCATGTTCGAACTCACCCTTGACGGGCTGGAAAACGCCGTCAAGCATATAATGAGCAAGAACTGACGGGTAAAGAACAGAGGCGCAAGGCTCAAGGCACACGGCGCATGGGGAAATAACTTCAGCCTGGCTAGCGCTTCCCGGTCTCGACCATGCCGCATAGTCTCGATGTCGCTTCTTTGTACTTGACCATGAGGGATCGGATCAAGACCCTGAGTTTTGGTGGAACCTGCTCATAGTCCTTGAGCAGTCGCTCCACGTCCAGAATGCCCACCCATACGTCCCCTGATGCCACCAGGGATGCGATTCGGGGCCTTCGGACTCCTTCAAGAAAGTCTATTTCGCCGAAAAGGTCCCCTTCTTTAAGGACGTCCAGGGTGAGGATTCCTTTTGGAGATTTTTTTCCGACCCGTGCGGAACCCTCGAGAATGACGTAGACCCAGTTGCCGACGCTTCCCTCCTCAACGATAACCGTTCCGTCGGCATACAACTCTTCGTTGGCCAGGTATTCATGCAGTCGCGGATCAACGGCCATCAGAAAAGCCTCCTTAAGCAGGGAGCATAAAAAACCAGAGTGTCTTTCGGGAATGTTCCGGAAGGTCGAGAAAGGAAACGCCAAGCAGGGTTTTCCCGTCTTCTCTCTCTACAGACACGATCTTTCCCGTAACCGTCAGAGAGTGTTGGTCCGGCAGCACCGTATGGGCGCGAAAATAATCCCCCACGTCAAAGGAGGCGACTGCGAGATCCTTTGATGGGATTTCCATCCGAAGACCTGTCATGCTGATATTCCTGATCATGCCCTTCAGGTTCTCATAGGTGACTTTCGACGGGTTGGCGGAAGCGTACGTACACTCCAGTTCCACTTCTTTGCGGTAAAAGGCCCGGGACTCCTTCTTCGGGGCTTTGCGCTTCGCAGTCTCCTTGGCCTCCAGCAAACTCAGATCCAGTCTCTCCAACAATTTATTCATTCTCGTCAATCGGCCCAGCGCCTGATCAATCATGATCTTAAGAACAGGAGGGACCTCCTCATACTTCTTTGCAAGCATGGAGGGGTGCCAGACCTCCACTTCAGAATCCTCGGTCGCCCTTGCGGAAGCGGAACGGATCTCCACCTTCCTGCTAAGAAAGGTCATTTCGCCGATGATGTCTCCGGGTCCCAAGGAGGCTAAAGGCACTTCCTCCCTTTCCGACTCTCGAAAGACCTCGACTCTGCCTCGGAGAATAATGTAGATGGAGACACCATAGTCTCCTTGCTTGATGATTTGTTCCCCTTTCCTGTATTTGAGGACATTTCCTCTGGAACCGATTTGGCGTATCTTGCTCATATGGTAAAAGGTATGCTAAACAGTAAGTATAATGATGCATAATTTACATCAAAAATAGTTCTTTGTCCATTATTTTGTCGCTCTTTTCCAGTATGGGCCTCTGTCCGCAACCAAAATCCGGCCTGCCTAACCTCTAACTTCTCCGAAGATCCGAGAATTACAGCCGGCCGCCGGATTCGACAATTTCCCGCAAGGACTCAGGGTCGAGGATCCTGATCCTGCGGCCTTCCGTTTCGATCAACCCTTGGGCCGCCATCTTGCCGAGGATCCGGGAGAGGGTCTCGGGGATAGTGCCGAGGAGGCTTGCCAGCTGGGCCTTTGTGACAGAAAGCTCCAGGTCGGCCGAACCTTTTTCCTGTCGGCTGAGGTAGAGAAGGTAAGCGGCCAACCGACCGGGTACCTCCTTCAGGGAGAGATCGTCTATAAGGGCGGTGAATCTTCGCAGGCGCCCGGAGAGGATTCCGAGCATGTTGAGTGCAAGGGAGGGGTTCTGCTTGATCAGGTCCACAAAAGAGCGTTTTGGAAAGAAGAAAACCCGGCTTTCTTCCATGGCCTCCGCGTTGGCCGGAAATCTCTGACCCGTAAAGACCGGGACTTCTCCAAAGGGCTCTCCGGGCCCGAAGAAATGAAGGATCTGCTCCTTCCCGTCGGATGACAGCTTGTAGACCTTGACTCGGCCGGTGTTCACCACGTAAAAACCGCTTCCATCTTCGCCTTCGGAAAAAATAAGTTCGCCTCGTCTAAAGACCTGGTTCGTTACGATCGCAGCCAGGTCTTTGATCTGGTCGGCCGGAAGACCTTCAAAAAGAGGAATCTGGGCCAGATAGGTAAGGGTGCTCACAGATCAGCTCTCTCCTGAGAATCTCAAATGCCAAACAAGCACCTTGGTTCCTGTACCGGTTCATCCATTCACAAGGCGCACGAGCGTGGAATCGGGGAAATAATCGACGATGTTGAGACAGCCGTAGTCCTGTTGAAGCCGAAACATGAAACGGAGCTCAAGCCCGAGAGCGTCACAGAGGATGACACGATTGACAGCCCCATGACCCACAATCAGAAAATCATGACCGTCGTGAGCGTTCAGAAGGTCCGCGACACAGGCCATCACCCTTTTTGAGAGTTCGGCGATAGTCTCTCCATCACCGGGGGTCCGAAAATGGACAGGGTCGACCATACGACTCCGGAGCTTTTCCGGGAATCGCTCCCGCACGTCCTGGAGGCCGAGCCCTTCCCAGTCGCCGAAGCCGATTTCCTGGAGTTCAGGACGAACCCGGTGGGGAACGTCGTGGTATCGGCCGATGATGCGGGCTCCCTCCAGGCTTCGTTTGAGATCGCTGGAGTAGATCGCATCGAGTCTGGTCAACCGCAGCCTCTCAGCAATGTGCTCGAACTGGAGCAAACCCACCTCGGTGAGACCCACATCCGTACGGCCGTAAACGGGAACTCTCTCGTAACCTTGGACCTGCCCGTGCCTTGCCAAATACAATCGACTGCCCTTTTCCATGGAAAGGCATGATAGGGAGGATGCGCTTCGAAGTCAATGGACTAAGCAGTTCGTTGATCGTTGTCCCTGGTTGGTTGTCTCTTGAAATGCCGCTATCGGAGTTTCGCTGCAGCCCCCCCATGCATGCGCAACGCTCGTATTTAAGCTTTATATAAGACGAATAGTATTGTATAAGCAGCGGGGTCGGTTAATCTTTATTTCTTGGCAAGTTGCCGAGAAATTGTCCGGCCAAGCCGGGGGGGTGGTCTCTTCAGAGGCGCGACCATTTCCCCCGTGACTTGAAACGGCGCCGGATTTCATTTGATTTGCGGCCAAGGTCAGCATGAAGCTCATAGACAAGAAAGATTGTTTCGCCATCCTGGACAGGGTATTCCCGGAAGGAGAGCGGGGTTTGAGAGAAGCGCCCCCTGAGTGTTCCGAATGCCCGGACAAGACCTCCTGTCTGAGGGAAGCGCTGAAGACAAGAGAGGGACTGGAGATGCGGGTTCAACGCCTGATGAGAGCGGAAAGGAAAGGGCTTGTCGGAGCGGTTCGCAGGTGGTCGCAGAAGAAGTACCTCAGCCGGATGGCCAAAGAGGAAAAGGCAAGATGAGCGTGCGAGTCGCCTGCCCTCATTGCGGGTTTTCAAAATCGATCCCGGAGGAAAGGATTCCTCCCGGGGTGAAATCGGCCATTTGCCCCCTGTGCAAGCAGCGCTTCGAAATTTCCTCCCTGGAGCCAACGGCAAAGGCAAGCTCTTTAAAGGAAAAAGAGCGGATGCTTCCGCCATGGGAAAGAAGGTCAGAATTGGGTGTGAGAAAGAGCATCGCGGACACGGTAAAAGGAGTCCTTTTTTCTCCCGTTCAATTCTTCCGGACGACGGCGGTGGGGGGAGGCGTCGGAGAACCCCTGGCCTTCGGCATCCTGACGGGTTCTCTCGGGATGATATTCGAGATCTTCTGGCATGGCCTGCTGAACCTGGGCGATCTTCCCTCCTTAAGCAACCGGCCTCTCGGCCAGTTGACGTGGGGACCTGTGTTTACGGGCGTGATGGCTCTGAGCCCTGTTCTTGTCACCCTCTTCATTTGCATCACCAGTCTTGTGGTGCATTTCCTGCTGGTGGTGGTAAGGGGCGGGAAAAACCGCTTCGAGGCGACGTTCAGGGCGGTGTGCTATGCTCAATCAACGCACATCTGGGCTATTGTCCCCTTCGTGGGCAGCCTCTTGGCAGGGCTGTGGATCGTGGTCGTACAAGTCATCGGTCTCAGGGAGATTCACGGAATCTCCTATGCGAAGGTGATTTTCGCCATTCTTATCCCCTTTATCCTCATGGGCATGGTCGTTACGGCGGTCCTCATCCCTTTTTTGATTTCCGTCTAAAACACGAAAGGACAGCGAGGAGTTGACCAATTGCATCCGTTATGAAGACGTTCTCAATCCTTCACAACTCCAGGCGGTGATGACCCGGGAAGGACCCCTCCTGGTGATTGCCGGAGCCGGAAGCGGGAAAACGAGAACCCTGGTTTACAGAGTGGCCCGGCTCGTGGAAACGGGAGCATCACCGGAGAGTATCCTTCTGCTCACCTTCACTCGCAAAGCGGCGGGTGAGATGCTGGAACGGGCCGCTGATCTGGCAGACGAAAGGTGCAGGTTCGTCTCCGGGGGAACGTTCCATTCTCTCGCCCACCGGGTTTTGCGCAGCTCGGCTCACCATCTCGGTTTTGAGAGCACGTTCACCATCCTGGACCGGGCGGACATGGAGGAAGTGATTCAGTCCCTGGTCCAGGACATGCATGTTGACAGGGGTGCGATTCGGTTTCCCAAGCGCTCTACGCTGACCAACATCGTGAGCAAGGCAGCCAACCTCGAGCGGAGCGTCGAAGGCCTGATGGAAGAGGAATACGGTCAGTTCCTGGAGTATGCCCCCCAGGTTAAAAGGCTCCAGCAGCTGTATGCGGAGTACAAGAAAGAGAATCAGCTCATGGATTACGATGACCTGATCCTCTTTTTCAGGGAACTCCTTTCGAGCCACGAGGACATCCGAACGCTGTTAAGCGAGCAGTATCGTTTCATCATGGTGGACGAGTACCAGGATACGAACACCATTCAATCCGACATTGTCAAATTGCTCTCTCAGTCTCACCACAACGTCATGGTCGTGGGAGACGATGCTCAGTCGATCTATTCCTTCCGAGGGGCCAACTACAAAAACATGTTCGAATTTCCCAGGCTTTTCCCGGAGGCAAAGATCATCAAGCTGGAACAGAATTACCGTTCCACTCAACCCATTCTAAATCTGACCAACGCCCTGATGGGGCAGGCTCGGGAAAAGTTCACCAAGTGCCTCTTCACCGAGAGGGAGAACGGCGAAACACCGAAAGTGGTGGACACCAAAACGGAGCCGGATCAAGCCTTGTTTGTCTGCAGGACGATCAAGGATGAACTTTCCAAAGGGCGCTCTCTCAAGGATTTTGCCGTGCTCTTCAGAGCCGCGTACCACTCTTTTGAGCTGGAAGTGGAACTGACGCGCCAGGGTATTCCCTTTGTTAAGTACGGCGGCTTCAAGTTCATGGAGTCGGCGCACATCAAGGATGTTCTTGCTCATCTGAGGGTCGTCGTCAACAGGGAGGACGGTGTGAGCTGGGGACGAATTCTGAGAATGATCAAGAAGATCGGCCCGGCCAAGAGCCAGACGATCATCAACCGGATGAAGGAGACCGGGGGTGCGCCGAGCCAGGTGGCTGAATGGCCGGGGACCGGCAAGGAGGATGACGGGTTGAAGTCTCTCGGAGCGCTCCTGTTGGACCTGTCAGTGAAGGACCTCCCGCCACAGAAGGCCGTGGAGCGGGTCATCCAATATTACAAGCCCTTTCTGGAGGAGAAATTCGATGACTTTCCCCGCCGGGAAAAAGACCTGGAGCAACTGATTCCCATGGCCGGCCGTTATCGGAAGTTGAGGCCTTTTCTGGATGATCTCCTCCTGGAGCCGCCGGCCAGCGCCGCAGACCTGGGTACCGGGAAGACCGCAGAATGCCTGACATTGTCCACGGTGCACTCGGCAAAAGGCCTGGAATGGCCCGTTGTGTTCATTATTTGGGTGATGGAAGGCTATTTTCCACCGGCAAGGGCCGGTACGAACGAGGAGGCCGTTGAGGAAGAAAGACGGCTGATGTATGTTGCCGCAACCAGGGCCAAGGACCGGCTCGTTCTATGCTATCCCGGCCAGGATCCCGGCCGATCCTGGGTCCTTTCGGAGGGCAAAGGCCTTTCTTCATTCATCCAAAGCCTTCCTCGCGACCTGTTGGAGCACTGTTCAGCCAACGCCTGGGAGCGACCAAGAGGAGCCCGGTCGAGGCCGTTGGTGGGAAGAGTCCGTCCCGGCAGTTTTCCCCGGGTTTCGGACCATCCCTCGGGCCTTAGACCCGGAGACCGCGTGCGCCATCCCGCCTTCGGACCGGGCGTGATTTCCAAGCTGGTGGGCAGTGAGAAGGTGGAGGTTCTTTTCAGGGCTGGGGGCCGAAAACTCCTGCACCTGGGGTACACAAGTTTACAAAAAGAATAGAGTGTTTGCACGAGAGGAGAGTAAGTGGAAAGGGCCCCAGCCCTTTGTTTTACGAAGCTTGACGAACTCGTAAAGTCGCCCAGCCCGTCACCCCGGCCCCGGATCAAGTCCGGGATGAACTCCAGCCGGGGTCCAGAAGTCCTTGATATTCCTGGATTCCGGCTTCCGCCGGAATGACAGAAAATACCGATATCCGACTTTTTACGAACGCATCAAGCTTGGTTTTGCAAATCGCTTCATGAGTCTGGGGGATTGATCGATAGTGGGAGTTCCTTGCGACTTGTGCCCTGCGCCTTGGGCCGTAACCTGGCAGTGAGGATTGTCCTCATGGAGAAGAAACGGTTGTCCTACGAGGAAGCGGTTCAGTATCTCTACAGCCTTCAAAAGTATGGCATCAAGTTTGGTCTTTCCAAAACAAAGAATCTGTTGAAAGCTTTTGGAAATCCGCACCGAGGGCAGACCTATGTCCACATCGGCGGGACCAACGGCAAGGGTTCTGTGGCTGCCATGGTGGAATCCATGTTGAGGAATTCGGGCCTCAAGGTCGGATTCTATTCCTCTCCCCACCTGGTAAGGTTCACCGAACGTTTCAGACTGAACGGTCAGGAAGCCGGCCCTGAACAAGTAGCCGACCTGGTGAGGGAGGTGAGGAAAGTCGTCGACCCAAGGGAACCGCCTACCTTCTTTGAATTCACCACCGCCATGGGTTTGGTGCACTTTGCCCGGGAAAAGGCGGACATCTCGATCATGGAAGTGGGCATGGGAGGCCGCCTGGACGCCACCAACGTCATCAGGCCCTTGGTTTCCGTCATCACCAACATTTCCCTGGAGCACCAGGCCTTCCTGGGACGCAGTCTGATCGAGGTCGCCGGTGAAAAGGCCGGCATCATTAAGCGCGGGATTGACCTGGTGACCGGTGCGACGCAACCTTCGGTGGTCGGGCTTTTCCGGCAGGTCTGTGAGAAGAGGCGCGCGCGCCTTCTGATGCTCGGAAAAGACATGTGGATCAGGGTGAGGAACTCCAGGCTCGATTACCACGGCCTGCGCCGGAGTCTGAGAGGTCTTGAGGTCGGGCTTCCCGGCAGATACCAGTTTCGAAATGCCGCGCTGGCCCTGGCAGTGATAGAGCTCTTGCAAAAGAAGGGTTTCGAGATATCCGAGGAGCAGATGCGGGAGGGACTGAAGTCCGTCCGCTGGCCCGGAAGAATGCACATCATGTCTCGAAACCCGCTGCTGATCCTTGACGGGGCCCACAATCCCGCTGCCGCAAGCAACCTGGTAAAGAGCATCAACAGGGATTTCTCGTACCGGCGCCTCATCCTGGTCTTGGGAGTCATGGCGGATAAGGACATCGCGAAAATCGTCCGGGAAATAGTACCTGTCGCGGATTACGCGATCTTCACCCGGCCGGAATACCACAGGGCGGCGACCCCCGAGACTCTCATGCAGAGAGCGGCCCCTTTCATGAAGGCCGGGGAAGTCGTGCCGGTCCTGTCGGATGCCCTGAAAAGGGCGAGGGGCCTCGGTGGGCCGGAGGATTTGATCCTGGTGACCGGCTCCCTTTTCACCGTAGGCGAGGCCATGGCGTCCATCGATCCAGAGAGATATCAGCCTGATTCTATCCGGTGAGTTATGAAGAGATTCAGCCTCTTGTTGACCATTCTCCTCATCCTGGTCCCGTGGGTCCATTGGTCCTGGGGCTCGGACGGCAACCCTGCGGAAAGACTTTTCGGAGATGAAAAGGCCCGGTGGGAGATTACGGCAAAGAAGCTGAGCTACCTCCAACATGAAGGCCTCTATGTGGCAGAGGGGGATGTGGTCGTTAAAAGAGGAAGCCAGGTCCTTTCAGCCGACCGAGCCAAGTACAACGAAAAGACCGGGATGATCGAAGTCACAGGTCATGTCGTGTTTCAGTCGAACGGGGACATCCTGAACGCAGAGCAGGCCGTCTTTGACCTTCAGAGTCAGACCGGACAGATCACGGGCGGCCACCTCTTCCTCAAACAGAACCACTACTACGTCACCGGCGAAACCATGGAAAAGACCGGGCCGAATACGTACCTCCTCAAGAATTGTCGGATCACAACCTGCGACGGAAAAACACCGGATTGGAGCATCACGGGATCGGAGGTCAATATTACCGTGGAGGGCTACGGTTCGGTAAAGAACGCCGTTTTCAGGATCAGCAACTATCCGGCCTTTTACCTCCCTTACGTGCTTTTTCCCGCCAAGACGAAGCGCCAAACCGGCCTCCTTCCCCCTGCTGTGGGATACTCCAATCGAAACGGCGCTCAGTTGGAAATACCATTCTACTGGGCCATCTCCGATCAGATGGATGCCACCTTCTACGAGCAATACATGACTGAGCGGGGTTACATGCAGGGACTGGAGTACCGCTATGTAGCTGAAGAGGACTCTAAGGGAGTGTACCTCTACGACATTTTGCCTCACGACATGAAAGAAAAGAACTTGAATGACCCTGATGATATCGAACTCAGCCCTTTTGAGAGGACAAACCAAACCCGGTACTGGCTGAGAAGCAGAACCGACCAGCAGTTGCCCTTGGGAATCAGGGCTAAACTGGATACGGATTATGTGAGCGACCAGGATTACCTGAAGGAATTCCAGGGAAGCCTCTTTGGGTACAAAGGAAGACCTGATCTGGTCAGTGATTTCGGCCGTCCCATGGAAGAGATCCAGTCCCCTACGAGAAGGTCGGCCTTCAGGCTGGACAGAGATCAGCCGGACTACAGCCTCCAGGCGCTCTCCGCCTATTATGAGAGACCTGAAAATCCTCTCGTCAATTCCACGCCGCAGCCTCTGGGAGCGCTCAACTTCTCCCTCCTCCCCAGGCCCATCGCCCGCTCTCCGGTCTTTGTGCGCTTCGATTCGGACCTTGACTACGTCTGGCGACAAGACGGGCCAGGGGGTCAAAAGATCTCGGTTGCGCCCAACGCGTCCTATCCTATGTGGCTCGGGCGGTACGTGGAATTGGAACCGTCCGTGGGCTACCGAAGAACCGAGCAGCGCTCGGATGACCCCACGGGCAGGACAGGGATCATCTCAAAAGACGCCTTCGACTATCAGACAAGGCTGAGCACTGTTCTGGACAAGGTTTATGACGTTCAGTGGGGTCAGGCGACGAAGTTGCGGCACAAGCTTCAGCCTTCTCTCACGTATGAGTACCACGGGAACGGGTATTCCGATCCGTCCCGTCCCTGGTTTGACCCGTTGGATAACAAGGATGGAATCAACCGGGTTTCCCTGTCCCTGGAAAACTTCCTGGATGCTCGCAAGGAGAAAGCGAAGGGAGGGGACGTGAGCTACGAACAGTGGGTCTACTTCAGCCTCATACAAGGATACAATCTAAGGGAAGCCAGAAGCGATCAGGATTCTGCGGAAGAAAAGAAGTCCTTCGAACCGTTGACAGGAATGCTTACGCTCACTCCTTACCCTTCCCTTTACTTGGATGCCGAGGTGCAGTGGGATTACTACGAGAGTGACATTCCTCTGGCAGAGGTTTCTCTGTCATGGGCCATCCAACGCAGCGGCGGCAGATCGGACATGATCGGCTTGGATTATCAGTATACGAAAGACGCAGCCAAAGGCCTGTACCTCTACGGCCAGGTGAACCTGATTTACGGATTCTCCGTGGGCGGGACCCTCAGCCAGAATTTGAGCAGCAACACATCAGTGCAGCAAACGGTTTACCTGGACTACCAGTCACAGTGCTGGGGAGTCAGGGTGGTTGCCGAAAGCCTGGAGGGCACTAACAGCTTCGTGGTGCTCTTCAGGCTTCTGGGATTGGGAAACCTGGGAAGCATGTGATCAAGTTCGTAATGACACCCAGAGAACCAGGCAGCCTGCCGCCCAGCAATAGGGAGCAAAATAGTAGAGATGCCCCCTCCTCACCATGACCATCAGTATTCTGAGTGCCAGAAGCCCGACGATAGCGGCGGCCAGGAAGCCGAACACCAGTGCGGGCGCGTGGGCCCGGGTCAAAGCCTCTGATTTGAGCTGCAACACCATGGCCCCCAGTGTTGCGGGAATGGAGAGCAGGAAGGAAAAGCGAGCGGCCGTTTCTCTTTCGAGCTTACAGAGCATGCCGCAGACGATGGTCGACCCTGACCTGGAAATACCGGGAATGATGGCAATGCCCTGGGCGAGTCCCACAGCCAAAGAAGTGAAGAGCCCCGCCTCCTTGCGGTTGGTGTAATCTTGTGGAAGCATTCTCGTAATGGCAAGAATCAGGCCGGTACAGATAAGCATCAGCCCTACCACCCTGACTGAGCCGAAGAGATTCTCGAGAGGTGTTTTGAACCAGAAACCGATGAGGCCGGTAGGAATGGTGCCTATGAGGACCCAGAAGAGCAGCAAGGCGTGGGGATATTCTTTCACTTGGCCGAGGTTCTTTCGTCCGGCGAGTAGAGAGGCGACGAATTCAACGGCCTCAAGGAACATGGCCCGAAGGTCACGACGAAAGAAAAGGCAAACAGCGACCAGTGTTCCGAGATGAAGGCTGACGTCAAAAAGCAGTTCCGGCTCTTTGAAGCCGAGGAGATTCTGGAAAAGAACCAGGTGGCCCGAGCTGCTGATGGGCAGGAATTCAGTGAGTCCCTGCACGGCACCGAGAAAAATACTCGAAAAGATGTTCATGGGCTGGTTTCCTCAAGTGTTTCCCATACAGCAAAGGCAAGTCACCTGGCAAGTCAAAACTGCCGGGGCGAACACGCCTTGACAGTCTAACTCCCTTATTCTATAGTCAAAAAATTGGGCACCACTAACCCACGGGAGGCGGGATATGAAGACGAAGATTGGAGTGTTGACGGCAGGCCGGGATTGCGCCGGCATCAACAGTGCGATTCAGTGGATCACTTACTCCGCCCTGGACAAAGATCTTGTGCCCGTCAGGGGGATGATGTTCGATGTGCTCGGCATCATCGACGGCTGGAAAGGGCTTATCGAGGTGAAGCCTGAGAAGAAGGAGAGCCTGAAGCGGTGGACGGTGTCGCTGACTCCGGATCTCGTTCGCACATGGGACCGATCGGGAGGGACCCGACTCGGAACAACGGTGGTCAACCCCTTTGATCCCAAGAAGGATCAATCAGGCCTAATCATCGAGAACATGAAGAAGCTAGACCTCGAAGCCCTGGTGGTCATCGGCGGCATCGACAATCTGGGTGTCGCGTATAAACTGTTCCGGGAAGGCGTGAAGGTGGTGGGTGTTCCCAAGACCATCGATAAAGACCTTTCGGAGACGGAATACACACTGGGATTCGATTCAGCGGTCAACTGGATCACGGACGACATCGACAGGATTCGTGTCACCGCGGGCTCCCACAGCAGGATTTTTGTGGTGGAGACCATGGGCAGGAAAGCGGGGTGGCTGGCCCTGGAGGGAGGAGAAGCGTCGGGGGCTGCGATTACGCTCATCCCGGAGCATGACTTCGTCATCGAACGGGTGACCGAGATCCTGGTTAAGAAAAAGAAGGAAGGCAAACGTTACAGTATCGTCGTGGTGGCCGAAGGGGCCAAACCGCGGGGCCTGCCAGAAGTTCTCGAAAGGCGAGGGCAGGACGGGTTCGGCCGTGTCTACCTGGGCGGCATCGGCGGTTTCATCACTGAGACGCTTGAGAAGACGACGAATCTGGAAGTGCGTTATGTGGCGCTCCGGCATTTGCAGAGGGGTGGATCGCCTTCAGCCTATGATCGCCGGATGGGTCGAAAGTACGGCATTGCCGCCGTGGATATGATCGCCAATGAAGACTTCGGCCGGATGGTGAGTCTCAAGCAGGGGGAGATTACCTCGGTGCCGCTGAAAAAAGCCCTGGAGCAGCTCAGCCTGGTGGACGTAGAAAAATATTATAACACCATGTACTACAGGAGCAAAGACAGGGTGCTTTAATGAAATCTGCTGCGCATATTTCATCATGGAAATATCTTTCCCGGATTGAGAATTCCATTAGGGTCAAAGGCTTTCTTCACACGCCACATCAGGTCGAGGGCCGACGCGGACACCTCCATGCCGAGATAGGGAGCCTTGGTTATTCCAATACCATGTTCTCCGGAAAGGGTCCCCTTCATTTCCAAGACCTCCCGGAACAACTCCTTCACCGCCTTGCCGGCTCTTTCCGCTTCTTCCGGTTTTCCCTTGTCCAGCATGATGTTGACATGGATATTTCCGTCTCCTGCATGACCGTAGGAGAGGATAGGCAGTTGATGCTTTACGCTCAGCCGTTCGAGGAAGGAGACGAGATCGGCCATGCGGTTCCTGGGCACGACCACATCCTCGCTCACCTTGTCCGGCTTTAGCTTGTAAACCGCGGGGGAGACATTCCTTCTTGCCTCCCAGAGCCTTTCACTTTCTTTCCTGCCGGAGGCCGCCTGGAATCGGAGGGCGCCGTGCGCCGTGCAAATGTCCTGGATCCTTTTTGCTTCTCGCCGTGTGAGGGCCTGATCTCCGTCTACCTCGATCAGCAGCAGAGCTCCCGCCGACGGTGGGATGGGGAGGCCGATCTCATCGCGGACGCAGTCAATGCAGGCCCTGTCCATGAACTCAAGGGCCGCGGGAATGATCTTGCTCCGAATGATCTCTGAAACCGACGTCACCGTGGAAGAGGGGTCTCTGAAGAAGGCCATCATGGTCCTTGTGTAGGCCGGTTTAGGGAGCAGGCGAAGGGTAATGTCCACGATCACGGCAAGAGTGCCTTCCGAGCCTACGATGAGACGGGTGAGGTCGTAGCCCACCACGCCTTTGGCTGTTTCCACGCCGGTCTTGATGATTTCTCCCGTGGGCAGGACGACGGTGAGGCCGAGAACGTAGTCTCGCGTGACCCCGTACTTGACGGCCCGGAGCCCCCCTGCACACTCCGCAACGTTACCCCCGATGGTGGATATGTGAATGCTCGCCGGGTCCGGGGGATAGAAGAGTCCCGCCTTTTCCACTTCTTCCTGAAGCCTGGCCGTGATGACGCCGCTTTCGACCTTGGCCACGAGATTATGCTCGTCGATATGAAGGAGACGATTGAACCGGTCCATGGCAAGCACGAGCCCGCCCCGCACAGGCAGGGCGCCTCCGCTTTTTCCGCTTCCCGCGCCTCTGGGGACCACCGGGAATCTCTCTTCATTGGCCAGGCGAAGGATCTCCGAGACTTCTTCGATCCGCTCCGGAAAGACCACTGCATCAGGCAGGTAAGCAAGCTTGGTCGCGTCTGTGCCGTACTCCGAAAGAGTGTCCTGCCGGGTGCTCATTCGGTCCGGTCCGACGATGCGCGACAGTTTCTTGAGAATCCTCTCCGAAGTCATGGCTTCAAAGATGTCCTGCTCGTCAGCGCATGGCGGAGGGTGACGGCGTCCATGTACTTCAGATCTCCTCCCATGGGGATGCCGAGGGCGATGCGAGTCAGGGTGACCCCTTTGTCCGAGAGGACTTTGGCAAGGAAAGACACGGTTGCCTCTCCTTCTGTGGTGGGGTTTGTGGCAAGGATCACTTCGCGGACCTGTTCCCTCTCCAGACGAGCAAGGAGTTCCCCGATCTTGAGATCCTCGGGTCCGACTCCGTCCAGGGGAGAGAGAACGCCGTGAAGCACGTGGTACCTGCCTCTGAAAACTCCCGACTCCTCGATGGCGAGCTGATCGCCGGGCCCTTCCACGATGCAGATAACCCCGTTGGCCCGGCTCTCGTCGCGGCAAATAGAGCAGGGGTCCTCATCGGTAAAGTTGAAGCACACCGAGCAAAACCTGATCTTCTCTTTTACGTCAACAAGGCTCCGGGAGAGATTTTCAGCCAGCTCTTTCGGGCTTTTCAGGATAAAGAGAGCCACACGGGTTGCGGATTTCTGGCCGATGCCCGGGAGCTTGGAGAGGTGGCGGATCAGGCTTTCCAGGGGAGGCGGATAGATGCTCATGGTTATCCCATAAGGCCGGGAATATTGGGAAGGTTGAGCCCCATAGTCAGTTTTTTCGTCTCTTCCTGGACCATGTTCCTGGCTTTGTTCAGGGCGTCATTGATCGCCGCCACAATCAGATCCTGAAGCATCTCTTTTTCGTCCCGATCAATGACTTCAGGATCGATTTTCACGGACAAGAGCTCCTGCTTGCCGTTGACCACCACTGTTACCATCCCGCCTCCAGAGGAAGCTTCGACGGTCTTTTCTCCCAGCTCTTCCTGAAGCTTGGCCATCCTTGCCTGGAATTGCTGAGCCTGCTTGAGGAGATTTCCCATATTCGGAATCCCTTTCATGATTTTTCCCTCCTCGTATTCTCGTCGTGATCCGGAGCGGCGGCGAATTCCCCTTTCACTTCACCCTGAAAAATGTCCAGAACATCCTGGACGGGCGGAGGAATGGGATCCCGCTTGGTTTCCGTCCGGCCGGGTTCGGGTTGCTTCTCTTCCTGCCGGTAAGGGACCAGTCTGATCTGCAGGTCCTTCTTGAAGAAAAGGCGGCAAAGCTCTCCAAGTTTCCGGTACCTTTCAGGTTCATCGAAATAGGTCGAAGAGAAAGTGCTCTTTCCTTTGCCGATTTCGACTGCATCGGCGCCGGCATGCAATAAAGGCCATTCTCTAAGGACGTTGGCCATTGCTCTGTTCTTGGAAGACAGAAATTTCAGAAATTGATTCCAGCTTTCCCGGCCCACGGGATTCTCCAAATCCCCGGCCGTCGGCGCCCGAGAGTTCTCCGCCTGCCAATCGACGCCCGGATCGGAGAGCCGGCCGCCGGCAGGCAATGGTTCAGCAGGAAGAGGAGAGGAAGAAAGCCTCTTTTCCAAACCTTCTATCTTCCGCAGAAGCTCCTCAAAGGAGAGATACTCTCCAAGCTGGCAAAGCTTGATCATGACGGTTTCCAGAACCAGCCTCGGATGGGAGGCCTGCCTCAAATTCTCCTCACGGGCGATGAGGAGATTAAGGATATAGTGCAGCTTTTCGGCGCCGGCCTGGTCTGCCTGGCTCTTGAGCTCATCCCTGTCCTTGTCGATCATGTCCAGAAGGGTCTCATCGGGCGCCACGAGGCTCACCAACAGATTTCGGAACTGGTCCATGAGGCCCCGATAGAATTCCTTCATGTCGTATCCGTAGTTGTATATCTGGTCCACGATTTCCATGCATCTTTTCACCGACCCGTTCAGGATGGCCTGGGACGTCTCGAAAAGAAGGGTACGGTCTATGACCCCCAGGATATCCGTGATCTGCCTGTCCTCAACCTTGGAGCCCGTGTAGGAAATAACCTGGTCCAGGAGGCTCTCGGCATCGCGCATGCTTCCCTCCGCCTCTCTGGCGATGAGGGCAAGACCGGACCGACTGATTTCGATTCCCTCCTGCCCGGTGACCTTCTCCAGTTGTTCGACCAGCATCTGAAGAGGGATGCGTTTGAAGTCGAATTTCTGACACCGGGACAGGATGGTCACTGGAACCTTATGGGGTTCCGTCGTGGCGAAAATAAACTTTACATGGGGAGGCGGTTCCTCGAGGGTTTTGAGCAGGGCATTGAAGGCTTGCAGGGTCAGCATGTGCACTTCGTCGATGATGTAAACGCGGTAAGTGCCTGATGAAGGCATGTAGCGGATGTTCTCTCGCAGTTCCCTGATCTCATCAATGCCCCGATTGGATGCGCCGTCGATCTCCTGCACATCCACGGATGACCCTTGGGTGATCTCGACGCAGGAAGGACAGCCGTTGCAGGGAGTTCCGGGTTCCCCCTGCTTACAGTTCATGGCCTTGGCAAGAATCCTGGCCACGGAAGTCTTGCCGACTCCCCTGGGACCGCTGAAGAGATAGGCATGAGCCAGCCTTTCCGCCTTGAAAGCGTTGATCAGCGTTTGGGTGACATGTTCCTGCCCTATGACGTCCTGAAAAACCTGCGGACGCCACTTTCGGGCCAGCACTTCATAGACCATGGCAAACCTTCGCCCGCGTTAGATTCTTACGTCTTCATTCTGAGAGATTATCTCTCACATCAGCAAGTTACCGAAATTCTACATGCTTTTTGAACCGCAGAATATCGAACAAGGGATATCGAATTTCGAAGTGTGACAGTCACTTCTGCGGGTCTAAATTCCTTGTTCGATATTCGAAATTTCAAATATCTTTGGCTAGTTGTATGAAGGGTTCCGGAAAAAATTGTGGCGGAGAGAGAGGGATTCGAACCCTCGGTACCGCTTTTAAGGCGATACACGCGATTTCCAGTCGCGCTCCTTCGGCCAGCTCGGACATCTCTCCGCAATGAAACCCGGCCAAACAGATTCTTATCCCCGGCCCCTTGCGGGATCGAGAATCCATCGCTTGTAACCTAGCACCAATCGGGAAGGGTTTCAACGAGATAATCAAGCGGGCTCTTGAACGGGCACCTCTACCATAGTCTGTGTTCCCTTTCCGGGGCTCGCCTCCAACCTGAACTCTCCATCGAATTCCGAGGCCCTTTCCTTCATGATCGAAATCCCCAAATGCCCCTGACGGACACCATTCTCGTCACGCGAATCATAGTTAAAACCCTTCCCGTCATCTTCCACTGACAGGTAGATGGTGCCGTTCCTGCAACTGAGAGTAATAAACACCTCCTTGGCCTCGGCGTGTTTTAAAGCGTTGGTCAAAGATTCCTGAACGATGCGATATAGGGCCAGTTGTTTTTCAGGGGAAACTCCATCCGGCATTCCCTCCTCGGGTCCGTAGACCTTGATCTTAATGCCTGATCGTTTCGCGACCTCCTCAGCCAGAGACATGATCGCGGGAACCAGTCCGAAGCGATCCAGAGCGCTCGGACGCAAGTGATGGGAAATATTCCTGACTATCTCCATGGCTTCGGTCACGGTCTCTTTCACTTTGATTATTCTATCCAGGGCGGGGCTCTCGGCCAGTTCCGATTCCATGACTTCTATTTCCAATTTTGCACCCGTCAGGATTGAGCCCACCTCGTCATGGAGGGTCATAGCTATCTCCCGACGATCCTTCTCAACCAGTTCCACCAGCTTCTGAGACAGGTGTTTGCGCTGCAGGTATAGACTCGCCAGTTTTTCTGCTGACGCCTTCAGAGCTTCCTCGAACTTCACGCGCTTCTCGATTTCCTTCTCCAGTTGAGCGGTTCGTTCCCGCACGCGCGATTCCAGCTGGTCGTGAGCCTTTCTAAGCTCTGCTTCGGCCTCTTTCCGTTTCGTGATATCGCTTATGGAAAAATGCCACGAAGAGAATCCGCCTGTTTCGTCCAGGTAAGCGACGGCCTCGATCCGGACATGAATGAGCCCGTGGCTTCCTATCATTCGCAGTTCTGCATCGCCTTTATGGTGCCAGCCGAGACTTATCAGTAAGGAAGAATACTTATGAATATCTTCTGGGCAGATTAGGCTCGAAAATGGCCGTCCGATCAGCCCCCCTGATTGGGCGACGAGCATCTCTTCAGCTGTACGGTTGGTGCGCGTAATCAGACCTTTTGCGCCTACGGTCACAAAACCGGAAGGGGCGGAATTGTAAAGAGAAAAGTATTCGTTTCTGGAGGCCTCAAGTTCCTTTTGTGTTCGCCTGAGCTCCTCATTCTGCAGGTCGAGTTCCACATGGTGAACTTCTAGTTCCTGGATCAACTCCTCAAAATCCTGATCCGCCTCTTCCACCCTGCGGCCCTTAAGCATCTTCTCGGCCTGCTTCCGTAGGCCAAGAAAAGAATCATTCCTTTTTATGCTCATCTCTCACTGCTCCTGTGAGACTTGTGCGGCAGAACTGGTGCCTGAACACCGAACACACGGAACGAAACGCATCATGGATCCGATAGTCATCGCGTTATCCCTGGGAAGCGTATCTTATGATGACTTTCCTCACGCTATTTACCAATTCGGTATAGCTCACGGGTTTGGTCACAAAGACATCGGCGCCTGCGATCTCGCATTGAATCCTGTCTTCCACCTCGTCAGAGGTAGTCCAGACAGCGACGGGAATCTTCTGCAAATCAGGATCTGACTTTATCTCCATAAGAGCCTGACGACCGTCTTTCCTGGGCATGTTCAGATCCAGGAAAATCAGCTCCGGTCGCGGAGAGAGTGCGGCATCGGCATACTTTCCTGACCGAAGCAGGTAGCGCATCAACTCTTCACCGTCCTCGACGAAACGCAAATCCGTACAAGCTCCGATTTCCCCTAAGGCGTGCTCCATCAAAAACCTGTCATCAGGATCATCTTCAGCCATGAGAATCGTGAAAGCCATATTCTCATCTTCCATCATCGCGTTTTCCTATTCGCCGGCAGTGTCACAATAAAAGTAGACCCCTTCCCCACCTCGCTTCTCGCAGAGATCCTGCCACCGTGCCGCTCCGCGATCTTTCTGCAAATCGCAAGCCCCATGCCCACTCCTTCGTATTCGCTGCTTCTCCCGTGTAGTCTCTGGAAGGGAAGGAAAATACTGTCGAGATACTTCTCTTCAAAACCGATGCCGTTGTCCTGGACGCAGATCTCATAAACTCCGTTCGCATCCTCGGCTTCATGCGCAAAGATCTTTACATAAGGTAAATGATCATTTCCGGTAAATTTCAAGGCATTTCCGATCAGGTTCTGAAAAAGCTGGATCATCTGAACCCGGTCCGCCTTTATGGTCGGCAGGGCGTCGACCTCCACACGGGCATTCTTCTCCCCGATCATGATCTCCAGGTTGGATAATGCCGATTCGACGGATTTGGCCAGATCCGTTTCCTTTAACGGCTCGGCCTTGGTGGTTATGCGAGAGTATAACAGCAGAGAATTGAGAAGGTCCTGCATCCTCGCCGCGGCCTTCCGCATACGCTCTAGATAGTCCCTGGAAACCTCATCAAGGACCCCCCCGCCGCCGCATCGGTCATTCACCATCCTCCCGAAGGTTTGAATCTTCCTCAACGGCTCTGCCAGATCATGCGATGCAACGAAGGCAAAGTCCTGGAGTTCCTGGTTCTTCAGTTTCAACTCTACAGTGCGCTCCCGCACTCGCGATTCCAGGTCGTCACGGGCCTTTCTAAGCTCTGCTTCGGCCTCTTTCTGTTTCGTGATATCGCTTATGGCAAAATGCCACGACGAAAATGAGCCCCCTTTATCCAGGCTGGCAGTCGCTTCGATCCGGACAAAAACAGGACCGTGGGTTCCCACCATTCGAAGTTCAGAAAAATCTCTCTCCCTGTGGCGGGAGGTGTTTGTCAGGAACGAAAAATACTGAGAGGAATCTTCCGGATAGATCAGGCTCGAAAAATTCCTTCCAATCAGCCCCCTTCCTTGGGCGACGAGCAGTTCTTCGGCCGCGTGGTTGATGCGCGTAATAATCCCTTTTGCGCTCACGGTCACAAACCCGACCGGGGCGGAATTGAAAAGAGAAAAGTATTCGTCTCGAGAGGCCTCAAGCTCCTTTTGTGTTTGCCTGAGCTCCTCATTCTGCAATTCGAGCTCTACATGGTGGACTTCAAGCTCGTGGACCAGCTCCGCAAAATCCAGGTCCGCCTCTTCCCTCCTGCGGCCCTTAAGAATCTTCTCTGCCTGCTTCCGCAGTTCGACGAAAGGGTCATCCTTTTTTTTACTCATTTTTCACTGCTCCTGTGATGCTCCTCAGGCCGCAACCAGTCCCTGAATGAATGACGAATATCGAACAAGGAATATCGAATGACGAACCGGGTTCCGGGAAGTCTTCCCTTTGACATTGGACATTCCGGATTCGATATTCTGCCGTTCCCCCCTTCGGCGCGAGTCCGCAGGGGTACGGACTGTTTCGGACAGCCGAGGTTCGAAAATCCCTTTTCCTGTCATTCCGGCGGATCCTGGGAGTTTATCCCGGACTTGATCCGGGGCCGGGGTGACACTTTGGTGACTTCTCATGAAGCCGTCAACGTCCCCGCTCCGTAACATCTTCTATGGCAACCAGTATCTTCATCTTTTCCTTCGATCCCTGGCGCAGGATTCTGGCATTAACCACCATCCGCTTCAGACCGATGGTATCAAACGTATGATCGATCCGATAGTCATCAAACGGTTTGCCTTCGGCTCTGAGTCCAGTCAAGAGTTCCCGAAACTCCTCGATGTCCCACCGGCCCCCTCCGAGCTCAAAAAGCGTTTTCCCCTCCGTCTCTTCCGCAGCGACCTTAAATGTTTCGTAAAAACTCCTGTTTGCCGAGACAATCCGGTAGTCTTTGTCCAGCACCAGAAGAGATTCGCGAACCGTGTCGACAATGCTCCGGGAGAATTGCCTTTCCTCTTGCAGGTCTTTGGCTCTCATCTCTTCGATTCGAGCCTGAGCCTCTTTCTGGGAGTCGATGTTGACAAAAGTCACCACCGCCCCTTGGATGATGTTTTCAGCAGTGCGATAGACCATGATCCGCATGCGGTACCAATGCCCGTCTTCGGTCCGCACGTCATCCTCGAAAGGCGCCAGGGTATCGAGAACCCGGCGAATCTTCTTGGTGAGATCTCCATACTCCAGATGGTGAGAGACGTGATCGATGGGCCGGCCGACGTCCGAATCGATGAGGTTTATGAGCCGGGAGGCCTCCCGCGTAAACCGCTTGACCGAAAGTCGGTTATCCAAGAAGAGAATGGCGATCTGCGTGCTGTCCAGCACGGAGGTGATGGTTCCATACGCTTCGGCAAGCTCCTGGATCTTGCTTTGAAGCTCGCTGTTTACCGTGGCCAGCTCTTCATTGAGCGACTGGAGCTCTTCCCTGGATGATTCGAGCTCCTCATTGGTGCTCTGGAGTTCCTCGTTGGAGGAGTGAATCTCTTCGTTCAGCGACCTGAGTTCCTCGTTTGAGCTCTCAAGCTCCTCCATGCCGCCCTGGTACTGCTGCCGGACCCTTGCCAGTTCCTGCTCGAGCTCAATGACCCGGCCGCTTTCACCCTCAGCACTCTCTTTTCTTTCCTCGCTCTCTTTTTCGGATAGGCTTTCCAAATCTTCGAAGAGCACCATGAAGTTGTCTTTCAGGGCCGGCGGTTCGGAAAGAGGCTTTACCACAAGATTCAGCTCCTGATATTCGCCGTTTGTTTTGACCCGGATCCGCTCCTGCCGAATCTCCTCTCCGGATGTCACCGCCTTTCGCAAGCTCGAAATCAGGGCAAAGCGAAGCCCCTCCCGAGCCATGTCCACGATCTGGAGGCTGGGCTTTCCTTCCGGCTGTTCCAGATATTTCCCGGTTCGGCCGTGGATGTGGAGAATACGGCCGTCCCGATCCACGACCGCGCAGGCAGGGGTGTATCTCTTTAGGAGCACTGTCTCAGTGGCCTGGGAGATCCCGGATCCCTCCGTGCGGTCAGCCCGCACTTTTGCCTGACTGTTGTCCCGCGCAGGTTCCAACCTGTGACCCTTTGTAGAAAAGTCGACCATCGGACGAACGCCGCCCGTGACCTCCTTTTTCCGGTACATGCTGAATTTCTTGTTTATGGTCTCAAAAAGCTCGATGAAGCGGCCCACGCTCTCGGAAGCTCCCAAAAAAAGGACTCCGTCTTTCTTGAGGGTATAATGGAAAAGAGGGATCAGCTTCTGCTGCGCCTCAGCCTCGAGATAGATCAGGAGGTTTCTGCACACAAGAAGGTCCAGATTCGAAAACGGAGGATCGCTCATGACGTTTTGCACTGCAAATACGATAGGTTCTCTGAGTTCCTTCCTGACCTGGTAAACATGGTCTTCTTTGGAAAAAAACTTCCTCAGACGATCGGAACTCACATCGGCTGCGATGTTCTCGACGTAGACGCCAAGCCGGCCTTTTTCAATGCCCTTCCTGTCCAGGTCCGTGGCAAAGATCTGCATCTGCCGGTTGGCGTTCGCCTCCTCCAGGGCCTCCCGTACGACCATGGCCACGGAATAGGCTTCTTCTCCGGAGGAACATCCCGGAATCCAGATTCGCAATGGTTCCCTGGGCCTGTTGCGACCGATCAGGCCGGGCATAACGGCTTCTTTGAGATAGGCAAACGCATCCGAGTCCCGGAAAAAGTTCGTCACTCCTATGAGCAGATCCTCAAAAAGAGCCTCCGCCTCCCTGCCGTCGCTGCGCAGATGCTGAAGGTATTCCGACCCGTTGCGCGCGCCTGTGATGCTCATGCGACGTTCGATCCGCCGAATCAGGGTGCTCTTCTTGTACAGCGAAAAGTCGTGATTGGTGCGGTTGGCGACAAAGGTCAGTATGCTTTCCAATACTCTCGGAGGGCGCTCTTCCACTTTTCCTTCAACTCCGATCCGCCCGGGATGCTTAAAGTACCGGATCAGTTCGTCGGGCATCTCTTGCGGCGGAAGGATAAAGTCCACAAGGCCCGTATCGATCGCACTCTGGGGCATCCCCGAGTGGCGAGCCGATCCCGTGGACTGGGAGAAAGCCACTCCCTCCTTCTCCTTTATCAGCCGAAGCCCCTGAGTGCCGTCCGTCCCGGTTCCGGATAATATGACGCAGCCGGCCCGCTCGCCGCGATCTTCGGCCAGGGATTTCAGGAAGCGGTCTATGGGCATGTGGAGCCCATCTCTTATTAGTCTTTCCCTCAGATGAAATTTTCCGTCCTTGATCGTAAGGTCTTTGTCCGAGGGGGGCAGGTAGATCCTGTTCGCCTCGGGACGAGTGCCCTCTTCTACAACCAAGATCTCCAATCTTGATTTCCTCTTCAGGATGTCGGGTAGCATGCTGGCTCTGCCCGGGTCAGTGTGAGAGACGACGACAAAGGCCATACCGCTTTCCTCATGCAGGTTGGACAGGAAAGCCTCGATCGCCTCGAGTCCCCCGGCAGACGCGCCGATGCCTATAACAGGAAACTCCTTGTTCTTTTCTCCGCCGGAAGAATCTTTCTCCTCGAGGATCTCCGCATCGCCGGCATCAGTTTCGGCCGGGGGAATTCCTTGTTCCTGGTTCTCCCGGGTCTTTTCTTCCTCACGCTCGGCGGCTTTCTGATCCGGGTGAAACTCTTCCTCAATCCCGGTCTTTTCCTTCCGGTCTTTTCTTTTAGGAGCCTTCTTGCTGTTTTTGGCCATGGCGACCTCCCTGAACTCAATCCGGCTCACAGGGGCAAAGCATAAACCGGGTAAAAGAATGGGCTCTTAGGTTGCTCCTGGTCTGATTTAATGCTGTTAACTTAAGCCTTTTTGATGAGATTTTGTCATCTTGGCGTCATTCCGGCGAAAGCCGGAATCCAGGTTCTTCTGATTTTTCTGGACCCCGGCTTTCGCCGGGGTGACTGCGCTGAAATCGTTTTCTCGTTAAGTTAACGGCATTGGGTCTGATTCAGCCGATTTTTATACATAGCACAGCAATAAAAGAAAATGAATCGCTAAGAGATCTGGTGAAATCGGCCGGGCGAGATGCAGAGGTTCTCAAGACGTGAATTCTGATTGATCTTTTTCTATCGTCCGGTATACTTGAATCCGCGTGAGTGGAGAGACGACCAGTGCAAGGGCCGGCCGCTCTACCGTTAAACACATTATCCAGAATCGCGGAGAGAGGATATGAATCGTCAAGAAAGCTTCCGGGAAAGGAAGTGTTTTCTCCTTTGCTTTGCCTGCTGTTTAATCATGACGTGGGGCCTGGTGGGTTGCATCCCTCCGACCTTCCAGAAACAGGGCGAGCAGGACCTGAAGGAGGCGAAATTAATGACGGGTAGCGCCGAATATGAAACCTCGGCGCTGGAAACCTTGAAGGACGCGGAATCCAGGATGGGCCGCAGCGATTACGAAACCTCACGGCAGGAAACCCTGATGGTGTTGAAAGAGTACCCCGGGGTTTACGGAGACCGGGCGCTGTTCCAGCTCGGATTACTGTATGCGCATCCTGAAAATCCGAGCATGGACTATGGCAGGTCCATCGACTATTTTGAAAGACTTCTCAAAGAATTTCCGCTGAGCGAAAAAAAAGAGGAGGCTCGCATCTGGCTCCTGACGCTTCGAAGCAGGGAGGAGGAATCGGAGCAGCATCGAAAGAAAATGAAGACGCTGGAGCAGGCGGCGGAAGCAAAGGAAAAGAAAGTGAAGAACCTCATGGAGGAGGTTGAACAAAGAGATAAAAGGCTCAATGAAATGCAGGACGAACTCGGTCACATCAACAGCCGTGTGATGGACCTGGAAGCTCAGATGGCCAAGTTTAAGAATGTGGATTTGACGATCGAGAAAAAGAAAAGGCTGACTCTTCCGTAGAATCCCGGGCAGGAACCGTCCCCTCTACCGACTCGTGTCCGCCCGGACTGTCAAAATTGACGGCTTCGTAAACGCTCATGACACGGTAATCTTGTAGCCCCCGCGCATGAAAATGTTCCAGCACTGCGTCATTCCCCGGCTTGACCGGGGAATCCAGGCAAAGTCAAAAACTGGGAAACTGGATTCCGGTTTTCACCGGAATGACACAACTAATATTTTAACCCAATATGAACCAACGCATGCATTTTCATGGTAAAAAGTCGCTCAACCCGTCACCCCGGCCCCGGATCAAGTCCGGCATAAACTCCAGCCGGGGTCCAGAAGTATATTCCTGGATTCCGGCGCCTGTCCTGGACCCCGATCCAGGATCCGCCGGAATGACAGAAAACACCGATATCCGACTTTTTACTGGATTCCGGATCTCGTGATGCAGAGCATCGCTCGTCCGGAATGACGGCTTGTTGGCACTACGGTACAGCCTCATGATGGGGGAAGGGTAGGGTGAGCAAGGGGTTCACATCCTGGGGGTAACTTGAAACCGGGCGCCGAAAGACTATTTGTTATTTAAAGAAGGAGACAAAGAAGCGAAGCATGGCGAGGTTGAGAAAAAAGAAGATCAGCTGGGAGCGTCCGGATAGCTCAAGGGGTCTGAGATACAGGCTTTACTGGTCCGTAGGCGAAAGCGTAGGGTACGACTCACAGTTTATAGAATTGGAAAACGTGACAGAGATCATTCTCCCGGATGATGTCGCGCCTTTTCCGATGAAAAGCCGGAATATTCAGATCGGTATCAGCGCGATCAACGAGGCGGGAAACGAATCCGACATTGCCAGGCTCGACGTACAACTGGATTTTTCGGTGCCCGGCCCTCCGAAGAACTTGCAGGTCGTGGATTTGGGTGCGGCCCCGAGTCCGAAGAAATTCCTGAAGGTGACCCTGGCATCTGTCGCAGTTATTATCCTGACAGGTATCGGCGTTTTTGCGTTGCTCACGTGGAATGACAAGGTGCTGGATCACTTGGCGAAGCCGAGACAAAACGATCATGCTGTGGTAACCAACGACCGAGGCAAGGTGCAGGAAGAAGAGCCTCCCGCAACCGAAGCTCCGATTCCTCCTGCATCCCCGGAAGGACGAAGCCCGGATACCCAGGACAAGCCCGATATCGACACCATTCCGTCAGACCTTAATGTCGAAGCCATTGTCTGGTCCTCAGATAGAGCTCAATTCGTTCGCCTTTATCAATGGAAGTGAAGTGAGGGTTGGTGACTACATAGAAGGAGCGACGGTGACTGAAATCGGGAGGGACTATGTTGACTTCGAAGCCGGCGAATCAAGATTCCGAATAACCATGAGATAGCCGGAGAAGGGACTCCATGCCGCACATGAACTTTTTCAGGACCCTGCCGGGGTCAATTTAAAATTTGGCGGATCTCTTCCGGTCGCCATAGAGAGTGATAGTCCGTAAAAATGAGACCCTGGAACCTCTTGCCATCACCTCCAGTTTTCGTCTGCCCTCTTGACTCGGGAGTTCCCCACATTGCACTTGACTCTGAGAGGAAGTTCAGGCGTATTGTCCCCACTTGTAGATAAGTGGGGACGTTTTGTCTGGCATGAAAAGACGACCTGAAGAAATTTTCCGCGTGCACGGTGGGCGCCTTCGCATGAGTGACGCCATCAGGCATGGAATCACGCGCTATACACTTTACTCGCTCAAGAACCGGGGCATAATAGAACAGGTGAGCAGAGGTGTTTACCGACTGGTGCAACAGCCTCCGATAAGTAACCTTGATTTGGTGACCGGGAGCCTTCGTTTCCCGATGCAGTCATCTGTTTAGTTTCAGCACTATCTTTCAGGGTGGGCATGTTGCAAAGTTCTGTGCCCAGGCTTATCGCGATACCTGAGCACCCTAACCCGTTCGTTTTCTAGAACAACCGAATACTTGTCCCCATCCGTTACAACAGGATCCTGCGTTATAGACTCCCCTGTCATTTATCTACTCCTTGTTAAATTGCCGCTATGCTTGCCTTTCTAATTTGGTCATTTTCCTCACCTAACTTGTGCCAATATCTGCTCCAGTGCCGTCTGGTTGGGAGTAACAAAAGGCGTCGAAGTGGGGAGCATTTCAAGCAAATCCAAAAGCTCCGCGGTATTCCCTCGGGCAGGTGGAGGTGGGCCGAAAAAACCATTTTCGGGGCGATTTGACGAATTTTGTCCAGCGCCTGGCCGAATACTTCGCGACTCGACCATATGAACCCATGGAGTGTCCGCGCTGGCCCAGCTGATCATGCCTTGAGCCAGATCCCCCTCTGGAACATCATCGGCATCCTGCGCCGGCGTCGGGATGATGGCGCCAAAGAAATCAGCAGAGAAAAAGGCTTCCGATTTGCTGTCGTAGATACCGATAGTCGTCGGGTTATCGAACATGGGCGGTCTGACGGCGGTCAGCTTACGGTCACCCACCTTAATGCCTTCCCCTGAATTCAGCCAGTAAACCCGATGCATGGGTACCGGCCAAGCCGTGCTCATCCTCAGCACCGCTAAAGAGTTCGCCGCAAGCCGCGCGTTGGGGGCCGCTTCAAGAACTTTCTGAATGTTACCGGTATGGTCTGCATCATCGTGAGTAAGCCATATCCACCTCAAGTCCTGAGGATCAATGATCGACTCTAGAGCTTTCATGAACTCCTCGGCTTCGATTCCCATTCCCGTGTCAACCAGCACCGGCTCTTTAGCCTTGATGACGAAGGCATTGACCGGAAGGAATCCCATGCCGGGGATCGGGAAATGGGCGGGAAGGACCATGACATCCGGCATGACTTGATACGGTTTATCCATTGGAACCCCTCCTTCCGAGGTTTTGACTCCCAAGTGACCCCTAAATTTCAGAGCACCACATATCCGCTGGACTGAAGACCCCCGAACGATCACATCAAGGGCGAAAGGGCTTGAGAGACGCGCTTCTGCTGCTCCTCTGTAGTCAGTTCACCAAAAAGCTTTTGAAATCTAGGATGGCCTACCCAGGAGAAGATGTACTGCCAACCGTAGGCCTTGAGAACACCATCCCTGATTCGGTTGCTCCTCCTTTCCTAGCACAGGGTTACGGACCTTCAAGAAGTAAGGTTGTCCCCTTCCAGGTGGTAGTCATTTGAAACTTCAGCTTCCCGACCGAAGGGTCCCTTGAAACCTGTTCCATAACCAACTTCAAGGCTTCAGTATCAATTCCGTTAAGCTTCTCCTTTGTCAACTCTCCCATGATAACCTCCTTTTAGTGATTGGCGGACCGATTGAACCCTGCATTACTACGTCCTGGGCTCCACTGACTTTTTGAAATCGAATCTTCACATCTTGATTTCAGAGCAACTATTGAACGCCTGCCAAGAAGTGCTTCAATGAAACTGAAGGAACTCAGATCCTGAAACCCAGGTGGAAAATCATTTGCCATCATTTATCTTCCCATCAGTACACTGGAACGAGCGAATAGCCGACGCGTTTCTGAATCAATGACTCAAGGAGAAGATCCATTACGCTACACGGTACAAGGTTGATGTTGTGGTGGACCACGGAGACAGGACCAGGGAAGGGTCCGTCCCGCGACGATTCACCTCTTTGCGCAGTTGTTGCTGCGCGGCCAATTTCTTCTTGCGCTCCGCCACGATCTGATCCCTCAGGCCACGGTGGCACTGATCGGGAGTCACATAGTCGATCCCGGAGTGCAGGTGTTCGGTGTTATACCAAGGGAAGTACCGCTCGAAGTACCCTATGGCTTCGGTGTGGTCCAGGAACCGGCCCGGGTACTGAGGAGCAGTCTTCACGGTGCCAAAAATTGACTCCACAAAGGGATTGTCATTGGGGGTTCGCGGCCGGGCAAACAATTGAGGCATGCCGTGGAGCTCGAACATTTTCTTTATAGAACGTGCCTTCATTTGCCGGCCTCGGTCATTGATAATCTCGGGACGCTGGTCTTCGGGCAAATCCAGGATGTTTTCCGCGATCAGGCCGCCTTCGAGAAGCATGCGGGCTTCTTCGGCCGTCTGGTGCCAGCTGACCAGCCAATTGATGACCTTGCGGGAGAACTCATCGAGGAGCAGGTACAGATAAAGAAACAGCCCTCTTTCATAGGTCAGCAGGTAGCTGATATCCCAGCACCAGCGCTGATTCGCTCCGGTGATCTCCTTGCGCTCCGGAGGCAGGCTTCGCCCATTGTGAGGACCACTGGGTCCCCGCATGCTCATGAGGCCTTCTGAGGACATGATCCGGTACACTGAAGAAAACGACATGAAAAACAACCCCTCGTCCCAGGCGGTGACGGCCAGCGTCCTGTGGGAGAGGTCAGCGTACGACTCCTCCCTGGCGGCAGCCACCACAGCCGCTCGCTCCTCCTCAAGAAGCCTGTGGCAGGGCTTGGTGGGCCCAGGCTTGCCGTTGCCAAGGCCCTGGCCTCGATTGCGTGCTGAGGCCCATCTGGTGACCCTCCTGCGGCTGATCCGCCACATAGCACAGGCTCGGCTTTTGGTGATGCTCTGTTCCCTGGCCTCCTCGATGGTCACCAGAATAGCGACCTTCTTTTCCTCCTCCAGCCAGGCGCCCTTCATCTCTCCCACGAGCCCCCATTCGTTTTTTTTCGAAGGATCGCCAGTTCCACGGCCATTTCGGCCATCACCCGTTCCTTCTCCTCCAGCTCCTTCTTCAGCCGGGCATACTCACTGTCCGACACGGTTTTCTTCCGTTTTCCGGGCCGATCGCCCAAGCGTTCAAGGGCCCCTTCTTGCACCTTCTTCTGGATCCTGGCCAAGTCGGTTGAATAAAGCCCTTCACGGCGCAGCAGGTCCCCCACGGGAACCTCGCCCCGCTGGGCCTCCAGAAATACCTGGTATTTCTTCTCAGGGGAGAGAAACCGGCGTTTCTTTCTCCCTGAATTCCCAGCAGATGAGGACGGTTGGTTTTTGTCGATCTCGCTCATGGCACGCTCCTTTCGAGTCGCCGCGGACGGAGAACTCCGGTCGCCCTACGGGCTCCCTCCGTTCTCCGTCCGGCAGTATCATACCATGTAGCGTAATTCAAACCCACTTTTGGGACACAAATTCAGAAACGGCGCGGGCCACTGAGAGAGCCATACATTATGGGGGTTGAACACCTCACTGGTCCGGAAAAGCATTACACCTCAAACACCGAACTTCAAAGCAGACTCAGCATACGAGAAACATAGCCTGGATGGCTCCGCGTCTCCGAACTCATCCGATCAGACACATGGCGGGCAAGGGAGAAAACGGGTTTCACGAGAGAGATGCCAAGACCACTGCTGAGGGTGATTTTTCCTTTCGCCAAGACGAGAAGATCGCCAAGATGACAAGAGACAGGATTTACAGGATGATTGTTGGTTGCATTGATCAGTTTCCGGACGAAACGGACTAAGAATTTGTTTCTCGCAGGGATCGCAAAGGCCTCAAAGATAGACGAAGAGTTTTTGGTTGGTAAATGAAAATTACCTCTTAGCGTTCATGGCGTGCTTGGCGAGAGAAAAGATGGATGTTCTCGCAGAGGGAGCAGAGGGGCGAGAGATGAGCTGCCGTCCCTCAGTCTCCTGTTTTTAGGCCTTCGACCGACAAACGTCTAGCTTCTCTTATGGCTCTCAGATAAAGATCTTCACGGAGGTAGAAACCGTGATGCGCCATGGCTTCAAGTGTTACAAGGAAACCGTCGAAAGGCAGCAGGTTTTCTTTTACCGCTCTGAGCATAAGCCATAGCGTACCCCGCGGTTTGAGCCCGGCGATCTCCGCAGCAGCGCGCCCTCTAGAATCGTCCATGAGCAGAGTTTCTATCCCCGATTCTACAGCCAGTGAGATCGCCTCGACTTCACCCGGGTGGAGAAGCACGGAGACAGGGTGAGTTCTTTGAATGCGGCGGACCGAAATTCGACCTTCTTCGATGGATTTTTCAACAAGAAAAGCGTCTGTGTGACCTGATCGTTTCCCTTTTGATACGACTTCTTCGTAGACTGCTCCGGGAATAAGTATCTCTTCAAAGAGCGAAAAAAGAATGCTCAGTCTGTCGGCCTTTGCCAAATAGATCAATGGCGTAGCATTGGATATCACCCTACTCAGCATGAAGAGCCGCCAAGTCCTTCTCGAACTCTTTCATGTCGTATGAAATGTGAATGTGACGATGTTTGGCCTCCTGAATCATCTCCCAGAGGGACATATCGCACCTCTCCGCTGCCTGCCAGAGGGTTATTTTGCCGGCTTCACAGCTTTCCAATGCATCTTGGATGGTGCTTTCCTTCAGAGCGTAGAGGAGAAAAGAACGCACAAGAGCCGAACGATCCACACCTCGCTGCGCGGCCAGTTCGTCGATCCTTTTCAAATACTTTTCTTCAAGCCGTGTCGTCACCGTTCGAGCCATAGATAGGATCTCCAAAATGGGTGTATGCGATTGGACCGAATGCATACATCTTAAATTGGACCAGCTGTTCTGTCAAGAGAACATAGGGCTAAGGACTCAAGGCTGTCCAAATACATGCAAATGGAGTTCACTTATGGATGGAGTGGGGTCAAATCTTTGATCTTGACAACTGGTCTAACCAGGGCGCGGCGGGGAAATCAGGTTTCACCGCAGAGACGCGGAGTACGCAGAGAGAGGATGTTTTTTTGGTTTGTCCCGAGAAAGATGGACAAACCAAAATCAGCTCGCGAACTGAATAGGGCGGGCGAGTGACTATGATGGCGGCGTTGACTCACTGTCCTATCTCCTGCCCGGCAGGGCTGGAGATTTGCTCGGAGAAAGTGTTATCTCTCACTCCGAGCAAAATATGAGACTTCTCTGTGTCCTCCGGTACGCCTGGTGAAGATGCCTTGTCCTGGATCTAATCCCTTTGCGGCTTTGCGAGAGAGATATCTTCTCGGCAAGATGGCAGGAGCTAGAGGTGAGGAGTTTTTTGGGCCTCTGTCAATCCCGTCTATGAAAACGCTTTGGGTTCGAAGTCTTCGCGGTTGAGCAGGGTCGCCCCGCCCTCATCGGTCTGCGTCAAGACGTACAAGCCCGCTTTCTCCGCATACCGCCCCACATCATCCTTCACCACCAGGGCGCCGATCCCCCCCTCTACCCTAAGGCGCGCGTACTCCGGGAACAATTCCTTGAACCGGGGCAGTCTCTCCTCGACAAACTCATCCACCATCCTCTTCTCCAGCTTGTTCTTCACCTCAACCACCAGGACTCGGCCTCCGTCCACCGCCACGATGTCAAATTCCCCCTCCCCCTTCTTCTTGACATTGCGCCGGACCTTTTCGAAGCGAACCTTCCTCTTCCTGAACACCGACCGAAGGTTTCGATAGAAGAGCTCCTCTGCCACTTCACCCTGAACCAACCCCTGGTCCGCAAGCTGCTTGCCGACCCGATCAAGCTTCGCATCCGTCCTGCGCATCTGCTCATCCGTCTTCTTTTGCGACTCCTTTAGATCAAGGATTTGTGCATCGGTCTTTTGCTGGGACTCCTTTAGATCGAGGATTTGAGCATCGGTGCGGGAAAGCTGTGCATCGGTCTTTTTCTGGGTCTCCTTCAATTCGGCAATACCGACAAGGAGGGTTTCGAGGGCCTTCTCAATTCTGTCGAGCCTGGTTTCCATATCACATCGCCTCCTGAGGGGCCTCACACATACGCGCCTCAGCTTATTGGAATTCTACAGTTTTTCCGAACGGTGCGCAACAGTCAAATCTGGGTCACAGAGAACGGGGTTTGACAGGATGGTTGTTGGAGTCAACAGAGAGGAGAAAACGAATTTCACGACAGAGACACGGAGGGCACTGAGGAAAGAGTTAGACAGGATTTCCAGGAATGACAAGATGATTGTTGGTTGCATTGGTCAGTTTCCGGACGAAACGGAGCAAGAATCTGTATCTCGCAGAGATCGCAAAGTGCGCAAAGGGCAAAAATGTTTCACCACAGAGATCACTGAGAAGAGATTTG
>CAVUFY010000010.1:0-115159 GCA_963740905.1 uncultured delta proteobacterium | reverse complement strand
TTGCTTAGGGTTGATGGTTATCGGCTCCATAATTTCTCCTTTTTCACTCAAAACAAATGAATAGCTTTTCTAACTGGCGGGATTCGAATTGTCAAGAAAGTCCAGGATTTTTCGAATCTTGCTTCCAAGTTTCGTATAATTTTAGTATAGACGGAAGGACAATTCAGCGCAAGAAAAAAGCCCGGAAAAGCTGTTTCCATATACCAGGGCTAAGCCGTACAAGATCTTTCCTGAGACTTATTATTTCCAGCCGGGTTGTTGTTTGCCGCAAGGAAGGGTGAATATCACGCTGAGGCGTAGTTAAGATATAGCTATAATGTGAATATTTTAGTTGCACTTCCGTGAATGATCGATTATATAAGCCCGGAAGGCTCTGGTCAATATCGCGTTTCGGTTATTGTGCTTCGGTTATCACTCGCGGGTCACCGGCTAAGTGACGCCGGGGGCTGCCGGTCGCCACCAACTTGAACAAGGAGGAAGAGAGATGGATTTTCAATTGAGCGAAGACATGCAGATGCTCCGCGATACGGTTCGCGACTTTGGAGCGGAAAAAATCGCCCCCTTCGCAGACAAGTGGGACGAAGAACACTACTTTCCCTATGAAGAGGCCATGAAGCCCATGGGCGAGCTGGGCTTTTTCGGCACGGTCATCCCTGAGGAATTCGGGGGAAACATGATGGGCTGGCTCGCGGCCATGATCCTCACCGAAGAGATTGCCAGGGCATCCAGTTCCCTGAGGGTGCAGGTCAACATGCAGGCCTTGGGTTGTGCTTACACGATTTGCCGTTACGGAACCGATGAGCTGAAAAAGAAATATGTTCCCAAGCTTGTCAGTGCGGAATACATGGGAGGGTTTGCGATCACCGAACCCAATGCCGGCTCCGACGTGATGGCCTTGAAATCCACCGCAGAAGACAAGGGGGACCATTGGCTTATCAATGGCACCAAGACCTGGATTTCCAACGCGAATGTGGCCGATGTTCTGATCTATTACGCTTATACGGACAGGACTGCGAAAGGCAGAGGCTTGAGCGCCTTCGTAATCGAGCCGAAGAATTTCAAGGGCATCACGACCACGGATCTTCCTAAAATGGGATCCCGCTCATCGCCCACCGGCGAGGTCGTCCTTGAAGACTGCAAAGTGCCCAAAGAGAACATTCTGGGTAAACCCGGGGACGGCGCAAAAATCGTTTTTGGTTCCCTTAACCAGACCCGCCTGTCCGCGGCCGCGGGCGGTGTGGGGGTTGCACAAGCGTGCCTGGATGCGGCCACGGCTTACTGTAAGGAAAGGGAGCAGTTCGGCCAACCGATCGGTCAGTTCCAGATGAATCAGGACATGATCGCCCAGATCACCTGCGAAATCGAGGCGGCTCGGCTGATGGTCTACAAGGCGGCGTGGCAAAAAGACCGGGGCAACCTGAACAACACGCTTGAAGTGGCCCAGGCCAAGTACCTGGCAGGCGAGGTGGCGGTGAAGGCCTCTCAGGTGGCCATGAAGATCCTGGGAGCCTACGGCTATTCCACGGAGTACCCCGTGGCAAGGTTTTACCGTGACGCCCCCACCTACCAGATCGTGGAGGGGTCCACCAACATTTGCAAGTGGATCACCGCCCTGGACCAGCTCGACATCCGCAAGGCGAATAAGTAAACAATTTGTCCAATGACCTCACAGGCGGCCTCAGCGACTGCCTGTGAGAGTTTTTCAGGCGCAGAAAGGAGACGAGAATGAGACCCTATTTCGAAAAGATGACCCCTGTGGGAAAAGCCCTGACCGACAGCCAGAAGAAATCCGGCGAAGGCAATGTCGCCGACATCAAAGCGGTGGAAGAAGAAGTGGCGAAAGCTGTCGAGGCGGTCAAGAACGCAGGGATTCCCTCTGCAACGATTAAGAAGAGGGGACAAACCACGGTTTGGGAAAGACTCGAACATCTCATTGACCCGGGGACGTGGTGCTCTCTCCACACTCTCTACAACCCACAGTCTAATGAGGAAGGCACCACAGGCGTCATTGACGGATTGGCCAAAATCAACGGCAAGTGGTGTGTCGTCATCGGTTTTGACAACAAGGTCATGGCCGGGGCGTGGATTGCGGGCCAGGCGGACAATCAGCTCAGGGTGACGGATCTCGCAAAGAGACTGCATGTGCCCTTGGTCTGGCTCGTGAACTGCAGCGGCGTGAAGCTGACCCAGCAGGAAGAGGTTTACGCCAACCGTCGAGGGAACGGCACCACCTTTTTCCGCCACGCAGAGCTGGAGAAGCTCGGCGTGCCGGTGCTCGCGGGAATTTACGGCACAAACCCTGCCGGTGGCGGCTATCAGGGCATCAGCCCAACCATTCTTATTGCTCACAAGGACGCCAACATCGCGGTGGGAGGCGGCGGGATTGTGAGCGGTATGACCCCGAAAGGTTCTTTTGACGAAGAAGGCGCTGAGCAGATCATCGAGGCCACTCGGCATTTCAAAGAAGTCCCGCCGGGAAGCGTGGGTATTCATTACAAGGAAACCGGCTTTTTCAAGGAAGTCTATGATTCGGAGTTCGAAGTCATTGATGCTCTGAAAAAATATGTGGACATGTGTCCCGCCTATGATCCCCACTTCTTCCGGGTTGACGAACCCAAAGAGCCGCGATTCTCCGGGGAGGATCTCGACTTCCTCGTGGCCTTTAATCAGAAGCGGAGTTACAACTTTATGGAAGTTCTGGCTCGCATCTTCGATAACAGCGAGCACATGGAATTCCGGCCGGGGTACGGTCCGGAAGTCTACACCGGGCTTGCCAAAATCAACGGCCTCGTGGTAGGTTTCATCGGAAACATCCAGGGGTTCTTGGGTCAGAATTATCCTGAGTATGCGCCCTACCCTGGTATCGGAGGAAAACTCTACCGTCAAGGACTCATCAAGATGAATGAGTTCGTCACCCTCTGCGGGCGTGACAGGGTTCCCATCGTCTGGTTCCAGGATACCTCAGGCATTGACGTGGGCGATATCGCAGAGAAGGCCGAACTTCTCGGACTCGGCCAGTCCCTGATCTACTCCATCGAGCAGACGGATGTTCCCCAGATGTGCATCGTCCTCAGGAAAGGAACTGCGGCGGCTCATTACATCATGGGCGGTCCCACGGCGAACAACCACAACGCCTTCACTCTGGGCACCCCCACCACGGAAATCTACGTTATGCACGGCGAGACGGCCTCCGTGGCGTCTTTCGCCCGTCGTCTCGTGAAAGAGAAGGACGCGGAAAAGCCGCTCCAGCCCGTCATTGACAAGATGAACGAGTTGGCCCGCGAATACTAC
The DNA here is from genome assembly GCA_963740905.1 of uncultured delta proteobacterium. GTDB lineage: Bacteria > Desulfobacterota > DSM-4660 > Desulfatiglandales > HGW-15 > JAFGDM01. The sequence goes on along the minus strand of CAVUFY010000010.1, from coordinate 111,868 downwards.
AGAAAATCCCGGCCCATTTATTGCGCAAACAGAGGATTTGTGGACGAGATCGTTTCATTCGCGGACATGAGAAAGTACATTGCCGCTTTTGTGGAATGTGCCTACCAGAATCCCATTTCTATCTGTCCTCACCACCACATGATGATCCCCAGGATCATCAAGGGATAAGGCAGGGGGGGGTGCCCCATGGAGGCTACCCCCTTCCCTTCTACTGAATTTTTCTATACCGGACGCCCGGCTGCGAGGAGAAAGGTCCATGAAAGTCGGAGTTCCGAGAGAAATCAAACCTTCGGAAAAAAGGGTCGCCCTGACGCCTGCCGGTGTCAAGGCCCTAGCGGATCACAAACATCAGGTCTTCATCGAAGTCTCCGCCGGCGTAGGTTCGGGTTTTCTCGACGAAGCCTATGCTCAGGCAGGGGCTAAAATGCTTCTCCGCGCCGATGAGATATGGAAAGAAGCGGACATGGTGATCAAGGTCAAGGAACCGATTGGACCGGAATTCGGATGGATGAAGCCCGGCCAGATTCTTTTTACCTATCTCCATCTAGCCGCCAGCGCAGAACTCACACAGCAACTCCTCGCGAAGAGAATCGTCGGCATTGGCTATGAGACCGTTCAGCTTCAGGACGGCAGCCTGCCTCTTTTGGCGCCCATGAGTGAAGTCGCAGGCGCCCTTTCCGTCCAAATGGGAGCTTATTGCCTTGAGGCGAAAAACGGCGGGATGGGCATTCTCCTGTCCGGAGTGCCCGGAGTGAGGCCGGCAAGAGTCACGGTGATCGGCGCGGGGATGGCTGGGATGGCCGCGGCCACCGTTGCCTCCGGCATCGGAGCCCGCGTGTCCGTGCTGGATGTCAATCCGGCCAGACTAGCATACATCCGAGATGTGATGCAGGGTCGGGTGGTGACGATCAATTCCAACCCGGCCAATGTCGAAGAAGAATGTGTAAACAGCGACCTGGTCATTTGCACCGTTCTGATTCCCGGAGCCAAGGCGCCGAAGCTCCTCTCTCGCCAGCTGGTGCGTAGGATGAAGAACGGCTCCGCCATTGTGGACATCTCGATCGATCAGGGGGGATGTGCAGAGACTTCAAAGCCGACCACGCATGAAGATCCCATCTACATTGAGGAAGGTGTGGTGCACTACTGTGTGGCCAACATGCCGGGCGCTGTGCCGAGGACATCGACGATTGCCTTGACAAATGCTACGTTCAACTATGTGCTCGCCCTGGCGGAAAAAGGCTGGCAGAACGCGGTGGCGGAAGACCCTGCACTGAGGCGAGGTCTCAATGTGTGTGAGGGTAAGCTTGTCTGCAAGCCGGTGGCCGACGCCTTTGGCCTGAGCTATACGGAATATCGTCCCTGAGACCGCGACTTGTCTGGTTTCGCTCCTCGGCATAGTGATAACAAGAGCCTTCGTCAAAAGGCTCTTGTTTGACTCAGAGGAGCCCCGATCTCGATTTTGGCGCCTTCCCTCAATTCATCCTCAGAAATCGAGTAAAGCGCATCCAGCAGGCGGACCTGGAAGGTTCCAGGACCGTCAGCACCCTCTGCCGCTTTCTCCCCGGCCAGCCCCAAATAGGAAAGTGCCGATGCGGCGGCTTCCACCGGATCAGAAACCATGGCAAGAAAAGCGGCAATCATGGCTGTGGCTACACATCCTGCGCCGGTTACATACCCCATCATGGGATGACCGTTATGTATCCTCATCACCCTGAATCCTTCGGTAACCACATCCTCTTTACCCGTAACTGCAAGAGTCAGGCTCCGTTCCCTGGCCAGACTCGCAGCGGCATCCACTGCCTGATCCACACGGTGAATGGATTCCACACCCTTGGTACCGGACCCCTTATGAACCAAGGATAGGATTTCCGACGGATTGCCCCGGATCACTCGTGGGGAGATTTTGTCGATGAGTTTCGTCGCAGAGAGAGTACGGAAGGATGTGGCCCCCGCGCCCAGGGGATCGAGAGCGATCGGAATGCGCAACGCGTTTGCTCGATTGCCCGCCTTTTCCATGGCATCCACCTTTGCCGGTGTCGGTGTTCCCATATTGAGCACCAAGGCATCGGCAAGGGAAACCATTTCTTCTACTTCTTCCTGCGCATATGCCATCACCGCGTAAGCTCCGGAGGCCAAGAGCGCATTTGCGGTGAAATTCATCACCACGTCATTGGTGATGCTGTGCACAAGCGGCCTTTTCTCCCGGACAAGCCTCAGATTTTCAGCGGCCTTTTCAGCCATCGACTTATCAAACATGCTTCTCTCCATACGACGGTGGATTCAACACCGATCCGGTTAGCGGAAATGATCCCACCCTGAGGGCGCCATGATTTTATGGGACCCGTCAGGCAGGATAAGACGGATGCCTTCGTTCCGTTCCGTGATCCTGCCCACTTCCACTACCGGGCCGTCATATGTTGCTGCAACGGCTGAGCGAATGAGCGCTTCATGAGAGGCTGCACAGGTGATGATGAGTTCGTAGTCATCGCTCTCACGAAAAAAAAGGTCCAAGGGATCTTTTTTAAGCACAGACGCCGCTTCCATCAAGCCTTTGCTCATGGGGAGCCTTTCTTGAAACACCCGGGCACCCACGGCGCTTTCCTCGCAAATATGGTTGAGGTCCCCAAGGAAACCGTCACTGATATCGATCATTGCTGTGGCATAACCGGTTTCTGCAATCCCCGCCCCTTCTTTTGCCCGGTGAGAAGGGTGGATGTAGGCCCTGACCACCGAATGTTCCTTCGGCGCCAGAGAATGAAGCAGCAGTTGAAGCCCTGCGGCCGCCTGCCCCGGATACCCTGTCACCAGGATAATATCTCCAGGCCGTGCCGTAGAGCGGCGCACCAGTCTTCCTTCCTTCACCTCGCCGATCAGGGTGATGTCGATAAAGACACCATCGCCGCTCTCCGTAAGATTACCCCCGATGATAAGAGCGCTGAAGGGATTGAGTTCTTCGAGAAAGCCGTGGTACATCTCCTCCACGTATTCGACCGTTGTGTCTCTCCTAAGGCCTAGAGAAACAAGCGCATAAAGAGGACGCCCACCCATGGCGCCGATGTCGCTGATGTTGAGGACCATGGATCTGCGCCCTGCCTCCCTGGGCGTAACATGTTCGGCAGAAAAGTGGCGACCCTGTACAGCACAGTCACAAGTGACAAGGATTTCGAACCCGGGCCGCGGCCTGAAAGCGGCCGCGTCATCCCCCACGCCCACACTTAGTCCCGAAGGGGATGCCGCGCCTTCCTTTTTCAGAAGTTCGTGGATTCTTCGGATGAGTCCGAATTCACCCACATCCGTAAGTCTTTCAGCCATGATTTCCCCTTCAACACGCGCCCAATGCGGACCTTTGGCCGCAACCAAACGTTTCTTCGAAAAGGGATTACGGGTTAGGATTCCGATGGGACTCTGTGAAGATCTCCTCCGAGAACACCCCTTCGGCCACTCGGGTGACAGGACCGCTCATAACAATCGAATAATCTTCGGCGACTTTGATATCCAGGACACCTCCGGGCATATGGACTGTGACAGCTCCGTTGCACAGATCCAGCCGTCGAGCCACGGCTGCGGCCGCGCTGCTGCTGCTCCCGGAAGCAAGCGTGTAGCCTGCCCCCCGCTCCCAGATCTCGATGCGTATGTTTCCGCGGTCCAGAACTTTCATGAACTGGACGTTTGTTCGGTTAGGAAACCGAGGTTGCCTCTCGATCAAGGGCCCCCATTTTCTTGTCACTTCTTCGGAAACTTCCTCTTGCAGAATGACGCAGTGAGGATTGCCGATGGTGGCCGCACAAAATTGAAAAGGCTGGCCCTCGATGACCATCAGTTCGTTGATTACCTCCCTTGGCTCTCCTTGGACCGGGATTTTCGTGCTGTCGAAACTGACCTTCCCCATTTCTACGGTAACAAGCCCTCTTTCCGGGAGGACTTTCGATTCCACCACACCACCCGCCGTGAGAACCGTAAAAGGCTCCCCTTGAACTATTCCCTGATCCCACAGATAACGAGCAAAAATCCGGAGCCCGTTTCCGCTTTTTTCCGCTTCGCTTCCGTCCGGATTGAAAATACGGAGCCCAAAATTCGCTCCTCTGGCATCCAGGGGTCCTAAGAGGATGCCGTCTGATCCGATGCCATAGTTCCGGTGACAAATGATCCGTATTTCCTGGGCCGTCAACTCATCTCGCAAGTCGCAGGGATTCAGTACAATGTAATCATTTCCCAGGGCATGATATTTAAAAAAACGCATCGAGAACCCTCCTCAACAGTATGATCTCTTGTTTCTTTTCCACCTTGCGATCTTCGCCTCCAGGAGATGGCTATTCCTCGCCAGGTCATCTTATTGAAATCGGTGACCTCTGACTTTTCTTAGAGGATATGATTCCAGTAAGCAAGCTCGAAATAGCAAAATGCTGTTGAGATTTCAAGGGGCCTATACTATCTTGATTAGATTCATCGGATTTGTGGCATCGGCGTAAGGATATGCGGTGACCAAGAAAGCGACCTACGAAGCCCTCAAACAGGAACTCCAGGACCTTAGGAAAGAAGTGGTCTCGCGGAGCCACGGAGAAGCTTCACTCAGGGAAAGTGAAAGAAGGCTCTCTCAAATCCTGCATGGTCTTTCCATCGCAGCCTTTGTCATCGATCGGCGCCACATCCTTACACACTGCAACAGAGCATTCGAGAATCTCACAGGCCTTTCCGCGGAGACTCTGCTCGGCACCAACAATCAGTGGAAGACTTTTTATCCGGCGGAAAGGCCTACCCTTGCCGACTTTGTGGTTGACCAGGCATCTGAAGAAGAGCTGGCAAAATACTACCCCCACAAGTACAAGAGATCCCCTCTTATAGAGGGCGCCTACGAGGTTGAGGATTTTTATGCCCACCTCAGTGGTGGGGGAAAATGGCTTTTTTTCACAGCCGCGCCCCTTATCGACGAAGAGGGGAATGTTACCGGCGCAATCGAAACGCTTCAGGACATTACGGATCGAAAGCAGGCCGAGCATCGCCTCCGGAAGTCTGAAAGACGCCTCAGGGCCTGGCTTGACTTTGAACCCTATCCGATTGTTGTTTTCACCCTTGACGGCATCGTGTCCTACCTGAACCCCGCCTTTTCAGAGACTTTCGGCTGGACTCTGGAGGAACTGGAGGGGAAGAGAATTCCCTTTGTCCCTTCCGGACTCGAACAGGAAACCAGACAAGGAATCGAGAGGCTCATGCGGGAGCGGGTCATACAGCGTGATGAAACGCAGAGATTGACAAAGGCAGGCAGGCTTCTGGATGTGGTGATCCGGGCGGCTGTCTTTGCAGAATCCGGAGAGGAGCCTGCGGGGATCATCCTGATCCTGAGGGACGTGACCGAAGAGAAAAGAATCACTCGCACCAACGAGACCATGATACGGATCAGCATGGCCCTTCCTGAATATCCGGATCTGGAAGACCTCCTCTTCTTTATCAATCAGGAGGTCAAACGGCTCCTGAGCACAGAAGGAGCCATGGCAGTACTACACGATGAGATCAGGGGAGACCTTTTTATCCTGGGCGCCGCCTACGACAACACGGACACGCAGCAAAGAATCAAGGAAGCTCGTTTTTCCATGGATCAGTTGATCGCCGGGCGAGTCATCAGGACAGGAGAACCGCTCATCGTCTCCGATACCTCCAGTGATCGAGAAATCCATGAGGAGCGGGACAAAAGGCTCGGGTACAAAACCAGAAACCTGGCCTTGGTTCCGTTAAAAAGCAGCGATCGCATTATCGGAGCGCTGTGCGCCATTAACAAGAAGGGAGGCGATTTCGGTCACATCGACTTGGATCTCCTCAGCATGATGGCAGGGACGGTGGCGCTTTCCGTGGAGAATGCCCGATTCGCAGAGGACCTTAAGCGAGCGTACCGAAACAATGACGCGCTTCTTAGGATCAGTATGGCCCTGCCCAAGTATCCTGCTCTGGAGGATTTGCTGGACTATGTGAACGACGAGGTGAAGAGGCTTCTCGACACTGAGGGCTCGGTGGTGCTCCTCCTGGATGAAGAGAAAAAGGAGTTCTATGTCCTCGGTGCTGCCTATGATGTCATGGATACTCAAATTAGGGTAAAGGAAGTCCGGTTTTCTATCGATCAACTCGTGGCAGGAAAAGTCCTCAGGAGCGGGCAGCCCATGATCGTTTCCGACACCTCCAGGGAACCCCATCTTCATGAAGAAAGGGACAAGAAACTGGGGTACAAAACAAGGAACCTTATCCTCGTGCCCTTGAGAAGCAGAGACCGCATCATCGGCGTGCTCAGCGCCACCAACAAAAAAGAGGGCGATTTTGATGAAAAGGATCAGGAATTGCTCAGTCTAATTGCCGGAACTGTGGCCCTCTCCATTGAAAACGCCAAATTTTCCGAGGAGTTGAAAAAGGCTTACCGGGAGGTAAGCAGTCTCAACCGGGCCAAGGACAAGGCTATTAATCATCTTTCCCACGAACTGAAAACGCCGGTCGCCATACTGACGAGTTCTTTTAACATCCTATCGAAACGCTTCCTGGAAGACCTGTCCGACGAAGTCTGGAAGCCTACCATGCTGAGGATAAAAAGAAACCTGGATCGAATTCTGGAGATTCAGTACGAGGTGGACGACATCATCGAAAACAAACACCAAAAGGCTTTCGGACTGCTCCATGTTCTTCTCGCGCAGTGTGCCGATGCGCTGGCCGGGCTGGTGGCCGAACAGTGCGGTGAAGGCAGCGTGGTGGAAACGGTTCGAGGACGCATCGACGAGATCTATCGGCCCAAAGTCTCCATGCCAGCCGAGGTCAGACTGGACCGCATCGCCGGAGAGCGGTTGGAGCACCTAAAACACCTGTTCGTGCATCGCGAACTGGGAATCCTCTCACGCCTTGAAGTCAGCCCTGTTATTCATATTCCTCCGGATGTTCTCTACAAAGTCATCGACGGACTCATCAAGAATGCTGTGGAGAACACCCCTGACGAGGGAAAAGTGGAGGTGGCGGTCATGAAAAAAGGTCAAGGATCGACCTTTCTTGTTCGCGATTACGGGGTGGGTATCCCGGAAGAGGCACGGAAGAGGATCTTTGAGGGCTTTTCCCCAGCCCGCGACACGATGTCCTATTCATCCAAAAGGCCTTTTGACTTTAATGCCGGAGGCAAGGGAGCCGACCTTCTCAGGATGAAGATCTTCTCAGAGCGGCACCACTTCGAAATCGAAATGGCCTCGACGAGGTGCGAACATATCCCCAGGGACACCGATGTCTGCCCGGGAAGGATCAGTCAATGTCCTTTCTGCTCACGAGTCGAAGACTGCCACCACTCAGGAGGAACCATCTTCTCCATCTACTTTCCGCCCGCCGTGCGCCGGGAGTCCGCATTCCCCTCAAACGCCGCCGCGCAGAAAAATGGTCACGATTAATAGATAGATCATCAGCCCCAGCACATCGTTGGATGTCGTCACGAAAGGCCCTGTGGCCAGCGCGGGGTCCACACTCAACCTCTTGAGAATGAGGGGCACCGCTGCACCTACCAAGCCTGAATTAAACATGACAATGACCAGAGAGATCGAAACCACTGCCCCGAGACGGTAGTCGGAAAGCCAGAAGCCGATAATCAAACCCAGGATAATCCCGCAAATCGCCCCATTCAAGACGGCCACCCTCATTTCCACCCAGACTCGTCTTCCAATTCTCATGATGCTGATGTCGCCCGTTGCCAGCCCCCTCACAGCCACGGTGGCCGCTTGCGTTCCCGTGTTGCCGCCCATGGCCATGATGACCGGGAAGAAAAAGGATACCGCGACGATTTTGGCAAGGGAAGCTTCGAATCGGCTGATCACCGTGGCGGCAAGGATCTCACCAAAAAGGCCTACAAGGAGCCAGGGCAGTCTGGCCCTGGAAATTCTGAAGGGGGATTCCTCCGCAATCTCCTGATTGATCACACCAGCCATGAGGGAGATATCTTCATCCGTCTCTTCCTCGACGACGTCCATAATATCATCATGGGTAATGCGGCCCACGAGACGATGATGCTCGTCCACAACGGGAATGGAAACGAGGTCATACTTTTTCACCAGACGGACCACTTCTTCCTGGTCATTGTACACATAGGCGGAGATTACATCGGTGCTCATGATCTCTTTTATTTTACGGGAAGGCGGCTCGAGAACCAGGTCCTTCAGCGATACTACTCCGGCGAGTCGCTGGTGTTCGTCAACCACGAAGAGATAGTATACGTTTTCAACCTCCTGCCTCTTGCCGCGGATCGTTTCGATGGCTTCCTGGACGGTCGAATCCGCGTGGACGGCGACGTATTCGAGGGCCATGATGCCGCCAGCGGAGTCCTCGGGATAGGGAAGGAGTTTTCTCAGGTCCTGGGAGACATCCTCCCCCACGTTCTCGATGATCTCCTTAGCCCGCGCAGCAGGAAGATCCCCAACGAGGTCGGCGGCGTCGTCGGAATCCATTTCCTGCACGATCTCCGCGATGGCCTTGTTGTCAAGATCGCTCAGAATGCGCTCCTGAACCGGTGGCTCAATCTCCAGGAGCACTTCGCCCGCGCCTTCCGGTTTGAGAAGTTCGAAAATGGGAAGGCGTTCATCGTGATCCAGGTGCTCGATCAAGTCGGCCACGTCCGCGGCTTGCATTTCATCAATCAGTTTTCTGAGGGCGGGCCGGCGCTTCTCCCTGATAAGGGTCTTCACCAGTTCAATCAGTTCTTCGTTGAGGATATGAGGCATACTAGCTCGGTTCCGAAGATCAATATTAACGGGCCTCCATGGACCTCCGTCCATTGCATCTCACATACTCTTGATCTTGCCCAACACAAACTGTTTGTATTCCGGATCTTGGGGAGACGGCTTGATTTCATTGGTAGGGATCTCAGCGCGAGCAGCACTCTGGTGCCCACCCGCAGAACCCCATTTGCCGAAGAGCCGCTGGGCTGTTTTTCCCGCGTCCAGGCGGAATCCGGCATTCCTGAAGATGACAATGAGCTTCTGCCCATAAACCCCTGAAACAATGCACCAGGTCGCCTCAACCATTTTCAAGAAGAAATCGGCGACAATAACAAGGATATCGGGGTCATTCACTCTCCCCATATTGATGAAAGCCCGGTCCTTGATAAAGGTAAGGTTTTCAAGGGCTGTGCGGAAGCTTGCGAGAGTATCTCTCGTCATTTCGGAGGATTCGATCTTCTTGATCATGTTGATGTTGGTGAACTGGTAGAGATAACGGAAGGCATTGATGTCGTTAGGGATAGAAGGCCGCGCGAAATTGTCCGTGTCTGTCTTGATCCCGTAAAAAAGAGCGGTGGCAAGACGGGGAGAAGGTTTGATTTTGGCGGCTCTAAGATATTCGGTCATGATCGTTGAGTTGGCGCCGTACTCTTCCCTGATGTCCAAAAAGACGGCGGTCGAACTCTTGTTGAGCGGATGGTGATCGATGATGATGTCGAATGGGTACTTACTCAACAGCTCATTGTGCCCGGGCTGGGAATCAACGATCGCCCACTTGGTAAATTCTTTAGGGTTCAGGCTCCGGACGTGAGACTGCTTGATCTTGAGCAGTTTGATCAAAGCAAGATTGTCCGCCCTCTTGATGGTGTTAATATGAAAAATCATGCTCTTCTTGACTTTGCGCCAGAAGAGCCGCTTCAAAGCAAGCGCGCTTGCCATCGCATCCGGATCTGCATTGATGATGACGGCAAGTGTGTCTTCCGGTGAAAGGACCTCAAGCAGCCGTTTGCAACGTTCGGCAATGGAGATGGACTTGGGAAAAGGATGTTCCATGGTCGCAGGCATTCTTCAGATCTCTCTTCTTATCAGGTTCTGGCACAGAAATATTCCGCTTCCAGGCAAATCAGGAAATTTTAATCTACTCCACATACCGTTAAAATTCAATAAAGAAGGAGACCGGAATCGGTGGACTCTGAATAGTCAGCTGCCTTTTTTGGACTGTCCATCCAAGTCATCCTAAAGGGGCCAGGGCCAGATTCTCTCTAGGTAATTCAGACTTGGCCCCAGGTCTTCTTCCCGATGGGGTTCAAGCGTGACGGGCAAAGGATATTCGGTGAGTTTCCTTAATGCTCGAAAAAGACCTTCGAAATCGATGTTCCCTTCACCGAGCGCCAGATGTTCATCCCGATCGCCCAAGTTGTCATGAAGGTGAAGCTGTCCCAGGTAGGGAGACAGAACTTCCGTCCACTCGGGAAGAGGCGTCGTGCCGAAAGCAGCCTGGTGGCCTGTATCAAGGCAAAGGCCCACACCCTGAGCACGAAGGGACTCGAGAACCGGCGCCATTTCTTCTGGACTTCGTTCGTACACATTTTCCAGCATGAGGACCGCTCCTACGTCCTTCGTTCCACTGGCCATCCATTCCCAGGTTTTTACGCTGTTTTCGAGCCATTTCTCGCGCAGATGGCCGTAACGCTTCCAGTCATATCCCGCATGGCAGACGATCCTTAGAGGGTGGAAGAACTCGGCGATTCTCAGCACCTGTTCGAACCGGCGTCGCGTCAAGGCCAGCACTGAGGGATCGGGAGACCCTGGCGAAAGATCCATAAAGGGGCTGTGAAAAGTGACTCTCAGGCCGTGATGACGAATCTGTCCGGCGACCCTCTGGTAGTCCGTCGCTGAAAATGTCTCCAGAGCTGCCGCATCAAACCCGATTTCAGGATTCATGCTCGCGCCGACAAAGCGAGCGAGGTAGGTCTCTTTGAGCATAGCAAAGGGGACGTTTACATGCACATGCTCCAGAATCCGGATCCTCGAAAAACGGTCCCTTTGTTGACATTGCGCTCTCATCTCGCTATATCAGGAAATATGATCGACTCTTGTCGAGAGTCAAGGGCCTTTTCCCGACTGGGAAATGTGAAAGGGGCGGAGCAACGAGAAGAGATCGCCTCTCTGCCGACGAAAGAACCGGGTACTCTTCGAGAGCTTCCACCGTTTGCGGGATCTGTCATGAAAAAGTACATTCTTGCTCCTTTGTGTTCGGCCTTTATCGTCCCGGGCCTCGGTCAAATAGTAAATCAGGACCTCAAAAAAGGGGCGTTCATCCTGTGCGCCGTCTTTTTGCTTTTTATCGCCGCTACCGTTAAGATGGTCTTTATCGTGAAATCCATGGTCAGTCAACCGGGAATCAGCGCAGTTACACCTCCTATGCTCATAGGAAGGATCGATCTATCGGTCATCATGGTGCCTTTCATTGTCCTATGGCTCTACTCGGTTGCGGATGCTTTTCTGAAAGGTCGGGCGCAAGACTCCAAGAATAAGGGGTGATGGAACGTCTGATCCTATTTCGCTGTTGAAGTAGGTTTTTATCCTGCCAGCCATCTTCCTTTTTATTTCTCCCAGACTATTTGGAGGCATGGAAGCTGGGCTTTTCGTAACATTTTAGCTTTTTGAAAAGCCTAGAGGCATCGAGCATGGGGGTCCCTCTCAAAACTGAAAACGAAGAGAATCCGGAAAAGCGCATGCAGACACCCGGTAGCAAAGGCGGGCGGCGAGTTTTCCCAGCCTGTTCGAGAGCCGATCCTGCATAGACCCGCCCCGGAAAGTCTCCGCCCGCCTCACCGGTTGCCTAACGCTGAACACGGGTGGTGTGGCGTCTTCGTTGTTCAGTTTTGAGAGGGATCCCCATGCCTGGCACCAGAGATCATGATTTCAAAAAGCTAAAATGTTACGGTTTTTCAAGTTTGACTTGCCAGGGGTTATCTGGTAATCAGAGCATCATTTTTCGGCCCGGAGGGAGCGAATGGATTATAAGAGTACTCTAAACTTGCCCAAAACCGAGTTCCCCATGAAAGCGAATCTGGTGAAGAGAGAACCGGAGATGATCGACAAATGGGAACGGGAAAATATTTATGGCATGATTCGTGAGTCATCGAAAGGACGAAAGCGATACATGCTTCACGACGGACCCCCCTATGCAAACGGCCATATTCACATGGGAACCGCCTTCAATAAAATCCTAAAAGACCTCATTGTGAAATCAAAGCAAATGGCAGGCTTCGATGCTCCATATGTTCCCGGCTGGGATTGTCACGGGCTTCCCATCGAACATAAGGTGGATACGGAACTGGGATCCCAAAAAGCCCACCTCACCCAGGTGGATATCAGACAATATTGTCGACGATATGCGGAAAGATACATCGACATCCAGCGAAGGGAGTTTAAGCGTTTGGGGGTCTTCGGAGAATGGGACAATCCCTACCTCACCATGAACTATTCCTATGAAGCGGCCATTGTCCGCGAGTTCGGCCGATTCGCTTTGGACGGCGGCGTGTACAAGAGCAAAAAGCCGATCTACTGGTGCATCTCCTGCAAAACCGCACTGGCAGAAGCGGAGGTTGAATACGAGGCCCACACTTCCCCTTCCATTTTTGTCAAATTTCCCATTATTTCCGATCTCACCGATGCCCATCCCGCTTTTAAGGGAAAAGAGGTCTCGGTAGTAATCTGGACCACCACGCCATGGACCATACCCGCCAACCTGGCGATCGCCCTTAATCCTGATTTTGAGTATGTGGCCGTGGACACGGGCAACGACCAGGTGCTCATCCTGGCCAAGGATCTCATGGACATTTGTATGGATACTTTCGGAATCGAATCCTACGAGGTCCTGGCAGAGCTCAAAGCCTCGGAACTCGAACACCTTAAAGCAAAGCATCCCCTTTATGACAGGGAATCGGTGATCGTCCTTGCCCCTTACGTTACCCTGGATGCCGGAACGGGATGCGTTCACACGGCACCGGGCCATGGACGGGAGGACTACGAGACGGGGTTGCAATACCACCTGGATGTCTACTCACCGGTCGACGATGAAGGGCGATTCACGAAAGAGGTGGGATATTTTGCCGGCCACCAAGTCTTTGAAGCAAACAAGCTGGTGAACCAGAAGCTGGATGAAGTGGGCGCGCTTCTGAAAGAAGAAGCCATTACACACGAATATCCCCACTGCTGGCGCTGCAAGAACCCTGTGATTTTCCGCGCTACTGAACAATGGTTCATTTCCATGGATGAGAACGGTCTGCGCCAGAAAGCACTCCAGGCCATCAAGGAAGTCAAATGGATCCCCGGTTGGGGACAGGATCGTATTTACGGGCTGATTGAGAACCGGCCGGACTGGTGCATCTCGCGCCAGCGAGCCTGGGGCGTGCCTATCACTCTGTTTTACTGCGGAGAGTGCGGAAAAGTCGTTCTGTCCCAAGAGATTATAGATCATGTGATCGGGCTCGTGGAACATTCCGGCGCCGACGTCTGGTTTATGGAGCCTGAAGAAAGGCTGCTTCCGCCCGAGACCCGCTGCGACCAGTGCGGCGGGACCCGATTCAGGAAAGAGACGGACATTCTTGACGTATGGTTTGATTCGGGGGTGAGTTATGCCGCGGTGATGGAGGCCAGGCCGTATCTTGAGAGCCCCGCTGACCTTTATCTCGAGGGGAGCGACCAGCATCGAGGCTGGTTTCACAGTTCCCTCCTTTGCTCTGTCGGAACCCGGGGAAAAGCCCCTTACAAAAGCGTTCTCACCCACGGATTCGTGGTGGACGGCTCAGGAAAGGCCATGCACAAGTCGGCAGGCAATGTGATCGCACCCGAGGATCTCATCAAGAACTACGGCGCGGAAATCATCAGGCTGTGGGTCGCAGGCGAGGATTTTCGGGATAACATCCGCCTTTCCGATGAAATTCTTCAGCGCCTGACCGAAGCCTACCGCCGTATCCGGAACACCTGTCGATTTATTCTGGGAAATCTGAGCGGGTTTAACCCTGCTATCGACAGTGTGCCTTATGAGAAGATGCAGGAACTGGACAGGTGGATTCTCCATCGTCTCCAGGAATTGAACGAACGGGTCCTCAAGGCTTATGATCGGTTTGAATTCCACCCCGTCTTCCACAGCATTCATAACTTCTGTGTTCTTGACCTCTCTTCCTTTTACCTGGACATCATCAAGGACCGACTTTACGTTTCTCCGGAAAAGTCTTTCGCGCGCAGATCGGCCCAATCCGCCTTGCAGGAAATCCTGGAGATTCTCGTGAGGCTCATGGCCCCGATTCTCTCCTTCACGGCGGATGAAATCTGGCAGCATATGAGGAAAGAAGCAAGAGTTCCCAGTGTCCATATGGAACTGTTCATGCCGGTCAGGGAGGAGTACAAAGATCAGGCTCTTGCAGAACGATGGGAAGTCGTGCTCAAGGTTCGGAAAGAGGTGACAAAGGCTCTTGAAATAGAAAGGAAAGAAGGCAGGATAGGCCATTCCCTTGATTCAGCGGTCACCCTCGCACTTCCCGAAGATCTTCTCGTGCAGATAGACTCTCATCGGGATTACCTCCGCGATCTTTTCATCGTATCATCCGTGACCTTGGTCCCATCGGATGCCGTGGAAGGGGGTTATGAAAGCGAAGAGGTGAAAGGCCTGAAAGTGGTCGTGACGGCCAGCAAAGATCCAAAATGCGAGCGCTGCTGGGTGCGCGATGCCACGATAGGACAGAATTCGAAACATCCGGGCGTTTGTTCCAGATGCGGCGAGGCGTTGAGGACAATGGGGCAATGAGCGTTCGAAGGGTGACAATGTTTCTCCTGTTGTCGGCAGGGCTTGTGATTGTGCTGGATCAGTTCACCAAGCTTCTGGTCACCCATGCCCTTCGTCTCTATGAATCCGTCATCGTCATACCCGGTTTCTTTGACTTGGTGCACGTGCGAAACCGGGGGATTGCCTTTGGTCTCTTGAACCACTTCGACACCATCTGGAGTTCCATCATTCTGTCGGCGGTCACGGCTGTGGCGATCCTTCTCCTGGTTTTCTGGATTACCCGGCTCAGGGATGACGAGGGTTGGATGGCGTTTGGTCTTTCCCTCATCATCGGAGGAGCCGTGGGAAATCTCATTGATCGGATCAGGCTGGGAGAGGTTGTTGATTTCCTGGATTTCTATGTGGGGGCCTTTCACTGGCCGGCTTTCAATATTGCCGACTCTGCGGTAACGGTCGGAACCTTCTGTGTGATCCTGAGCATGATCTTTCACCATCACACGTGAAAAAAGTTGCCGATTTTCCTACGCCTTGTACGCCTGGAGATCTCATGTATCCTGATCTTTTTTCCATCGGCCCGTTAACAATACATGCCTACGGCCTCCTGGTAGCCCTGGGCTTCGTAACGGGCATCCTGGTTGCCGTGAGGCTCGGGAAGAAGCAAGGCTTCCCGGCCCAGCTGGTCATGGACATGGCCTTCATCATGATCCTGTGGGCCATCGTGGGATCAAGGCTCCTTTACATCCTCATCAACTTCTCTTACTATAAGACTCATCTCATAGATATCCTTAAGATATGGCAAGGAGGACTAGTCTTCTCAGGTGGCCTGGTCGCTGTGGCTGCCGCGATGGCCTTCTATCTTCGGCGCCGACAACTTTCCTTCTGGGCTGCGGGCGACCTTTGGGCTCCCTCCCTGGCTGTGGGCCAAGCCATTGGTCGCATAGGATGTTTCATGGCCGGGTGCTGCTACGGAGAACCCACGGACCTGCCCTGGGCAGCGATCTTTGCCCATCCCCAATCACTCGCCCCCCAGAATATCCCGCTTCATCCCACCCAGCTCTATTCATCTCTGGCGGGCTTTTCCATTTTTTTCATTCTTCTTGTGCTATACAAGAGAAGGAAATTCCCGGGCCAGGTTTTCCTCTGGTACTTGATTCTGCATAGCACAGCCCGTCTTTTCATCGAACGCTTTCGCGGAGATGAAAGGGGCCTCATCCCAGGAACGGAGATGACCCTCACGCAACTTGCTGCCATAGTGATTCTGATGGCGGCAATCGTAGCTCTTTTCTCCCTGAAGCCTGAAAGGAAGAAAAACGACATCGCCCTGTAAGCGCTTTCTGCCTTCATCCCTCGAAGACAGAGAGCGGAATTCGGATACACACCCTTTATACTCTCGCTCTCTATTTCAGCTTGAGGAGCTTCCGTGCATTGCCTTCGTAGATCGCATGTCGTTCCTCTTGGGTGATGTCAAGACCATCGATGATATCTATGGTCCATCGGATGTACGCTGATCCCTTCTCTGGATCGAACGGAGAGTCCGAGGCAAAAAGGAGCTTGTCCGGGCCGAAGAATGAAAGGCCGCATATTGTCGCCGGCTTTGAGCCGAAGACTGCGGTATCCGCAAAGAACATCTTGAAATAGTCCAGAGGCCTCTTTTTGAGCTTCTTCAACAGCAACGTATAGTCCTCATCCGACGTACGGGTTCCCAGTTGGTCCCACCCTGGTCCTACCCTGCCCTCAAAATACGGAACCATGGCCCCCATGTGGTGGGTGATGATCTTGATGTTGGGATGTTTGTCGAAGAGACCGGCAAAGACGAGATGGGCCATGGCAACACTGGTCTCATAGGGCCAGCCGAAGGTCCACCAGATCTCATAGTGACTCTTGGGTTCCGTCTTGTAGTCAGGCACGTCCGCTCCTCGCGCAGGATGAATCCAAATGGGCAGGTCGAATTTTGCCATCACGTCAAAAAGGGGCATGAATTCAGGCTTGTCTAGGGGTTTGCCGTTGACGTTTGTGAATACCTGGACGCCAACTGCGCCAAGCTCCTTGACGGCCCTGGTTGCCTCTCTGACAATGCCGTCGGGATCATTCATGGGAAGGGACGCGATAAAACCTGGAAACCGATCCGGGTGTTTGTTCACTAACTCTGCCATGCCGTCGTTCGCAAGACGCGCCAGTTCGTTGGTGACGGACGGGGGACCAAAAACCTCGATGGGAGGATTAGGAATACAGATGATTTGGACATAGTCCTGGAACTTGTCCATGATCCTGAACCGTTCATCCAGGTCGACGATACAGGGGATGGCCCTCACCCTCTTGTGCATGTCTTTGCCCTTGGGTGCCACTTCAACCATCTTGTCAAAGTAACGTTTTGGGAATATGTGGTTAAAAATGTCGATTTTCATTCTCTTACCCTCCTCTGTTCATTCGATAGATGACCTCATGCAGTTCTCCCGAAACAACCCAATGTCTGTTCAAACCCCACCCACCATTTCTCCGCGACACGCGAAGATCTTAGAGTTAAAACGTTTGAGCTGTTCGACAGGTAAACAACTTCCTTTTTCTTGTCAAGAGAAAGTTGCTCTTCCCGCCGAACGCTCTGCTTTTCTCGAAGTCATGCCTCGGGAGCAAAATCGCCGACGGTCCATCCGCATTCAGTCAAGAGGAGGAAGACACTCCTATGGCTGCCTAGGTGTCTGGATTCCTGCTTGATTTTTGAGAGGGATTTTTTGGCAGTCGTGACCCTTTTGCCGTACGCCCTGCCCCTCTTCACCTCTCGAGAGCAAGACGCAGAAAAAGAGCTTGACAAATATCAATAAAATCTGTAGCTTATATGTCATCTTATTTCCAGGTGGCGTGCTATGCGGAATCAAAAATCAAGCAAAAAGTGTATTATTTTCTTGTCCCTAACCCTTTTGTTAGCCCTGTTTTTCGGGATCTCTTATGGCGGTGCACAGCCTAACACCTATACCGTGCAGAAAGGGGATACTCTATGGGATATCTGCCAGAAGTTCTACGGTGACTCGAACCTCTGGCCTAAATTGTGGGAAATGAATCCCTTTGTTACAAACCCGCACCTCCTAAAGCCGGGGGACCTCTTAACACTCTTTGAAAAAGCTGACATTGAGAAAGCAAAGGTCGCCAAGCCGCCTGAAACCTCAGCTCCGTCAGAGCCGCAGATGAAGGGAATCGACGTATCCGGGTTGACCAAGCCCGAGGCTATGGGGTATTTTTCGACGGTACCGGTGGAGGGTTGGGGATTTGTCGAAGCCACCACCGGCTCGAACCTCGGCCTGAGCGTTGGAGAAACGGCTTTTGTCAGGTTCGAAAAAAATGCCGACACCATTCGCAAGGGGCAGGAATTTGCCATCGCCACCTGCTCTTCCTTGATCCGGCATCCTCTTACGGGTAAACCCGTCGGCTACATCGTGTCTACTCGCGGCAGGCTGGTGGTTAAAGAACATATCAGAGATTCTCATTTTCGCGCCGAAGTCTCGACCGTCTATTCGGAGGTCGGTGTAGGGAGTCTCGTGATGCCGATAGCGCCCTCCTCCTCTTGTGTCCTCCCTACGGCGACCGATCCAAAGCTCTATGGGAACATCGTCGCCCTGAAGGAAAACCAGCAGGTGATCGGTCAGTTTGCGGTGGTCTACCTCGACGCCGGATTCAAGGACGGTGTGAGGAGAGGTAGTATCTTTGATCTGATCAAGATCATTAACGTGCCCGCCGTGAACTTTCAGAAGGAATCCTTTGGGACGGCTGCCTCAGAGCTGGCAAACAGATTTTCGAAAGAAGCGTATCTTGCCGATTTCTGGAAAAAACTTCAGGAAGGGGAAAAACTCTATGAAGATTCCGTGGGGAAGATCATCGTCGTGGAAGCGCGACCTGACACTTCCACGGCAGTCGTCCTCTCCTGCTCCCGGGATCTGTCTACGGGTGCATTTGTCAAGGGAGTCTCCTGGGCCGAAATTCCAGATTATATTGCCGACTTACCTCCCTGTTCGTCGGAATGAGGAGAATCCTCACACAGAAAAAGCTTGACTATTAGAAAAGCCTCTGTTGTATATTCCCGCCATCTTTGCCGTCGCTAACCATGATGAGTCAGCCCGACAGACTTGAGGATTGGCTTGCTATCCACCTCATCCCCGGACTCGGGAACCTCACGTTCAAGAAGCTTTTGGATAGGTTCGGGAGCCCGGCCCAAATTCTCAGCTCAAGAAAGCGGGAACTATTGGGGGTGGAAGGCCTCCGGAGTGAGATCGCCGGGAGGATCGTTAGGAAAGAATTTTCCACTGATCCCTCCAAGGTATTGCGTGCGTTGGAGAAATGGGGAGGAAAACTTCTCACGTTTGCAGATCCCGCCTATCCCGAGTCTCTTAAGTCGATTCATGATCCTCCCATGGTGCTTTACCTGAGGGGTAGCGGGATTCCCCAGAATTTTTCCTTTGTGGCGGTGGTGGGGTCCAGAAACCCAACGCCCTATGGCATGAAAGCGGCGGAGAATCTTTCCCAGGGGTTGGCAAGGCGCGGTATCGGCGTTGTCAGTGGGCTTGCGCGGGGCATCGACTCGGCCGCGCACTGGGGCTGTCTCAGCGGACATGGTTTTACTGTTGCCGTGCTCGGTACGGGCATCGATACTATTTACCCGTCATCCAACAAGAAGCTCTTTGACGAGATCGTTCGCATGGGAGCGATCATTTCCGAGTTTCCCCTCGGCACGCCGCCGGAGCCGAAAAATTTTCCTATCCGGAATCGAATCATCAGCGGCCTCGGCAAAGGCGTGATCGTTGTGGAAGCAACAATGAACAGCGGCTCTCTGATCACGGCGTCCGTGGCTCTTGAGCAAGGGAGGGAGGTTTTCGCAGTCCCCGGAAGCATTCAATCGTTCAAGAGCCGGGGATCTCATTTTTTGATTAAGCAGGGAGCCAAGCTGGTTGAAAACTCGGACGATGTGCTGGATGAACTGGGCTTGAATTATACTTTTGTTCCCAAAACAGACACTTTTAAAGCAGCGCCTTCGCCTCCCATTGAAGAATCGGAAACAAAGATTTATGAACTTATCGGGGATTACCCCATTCATATTGATGATATTGCTAGGCAAGGAAACCTGGAGCCTGCGGTTGTATCTGCGACACTCATGAGAATGGAGCTGAGAGGCGTCATCCGGCAGTTGCCGGGCAAATATTTCGTTCGATGAAATCTGCGACAGCAGATTTCATATAAGAATTGATCTTTTCTTTTGAGACATAGGATTATGGCAGAGAATAAGAAAACGGCACAAAAAAAACGTCCGTCTCCTCAGCCGGATGCGGAAGGCAAACAGCTTGTTATCGTCGAATCACCGGCTAAGGCAAAAACGCTCAACAAGTATCTGGGAACCAATTATGTGGTCATGGCTTCTGTAGGACACGTTAGGGATTTGCCCGGTAGAAATCCGCGAGGGGTCAAGGATCCAGTGCCCGGTGTGGACCTGGATCACGATTTCATGCCCAGCTACGAGATCATTAAAGGCAAGTCTACCACGGTGGCGCATCTCAAGCAGGCCGCAAAAAAAGCCGAAGGCATATGGCTGGCCACGGATATGGACCGGGAAGGAGAGGCGATTGCGTGGCATTTGGCCGAAGCGCTTAAAATCAAACCAGAAACCGCAAAACGTGTCGTATTCAATGCCATTACCAAGGATGAAATACAAAAAGCCTTCCGAAACCCGCGCAAGATCGATATGAACAAGGTCAATGCACAGCAGGCCCGACGAGTTCTTGATCGAATCGTTGGCTATCAGGTTTCCCCCCTGCTTTGGAGAAAAGTGGCCGGGGGGCTCAGCGCAGGCCGCGTCCAGTCAGTGGCCGTACGGTTGGTGGTTGAAAGGGAAAGGGAGATCGAGGGTTTTGTTCCTGAGGAATACTGGAAAATCATGGGTTTCTTTACCACACGACTCCAGGAAGCAGACTCCCTCGCAAAGAGCTGGGCCGCGTGGATCGCGGAGGCCGGAGAAAGAAAAAATGGAAGAAGACCTAACGTTCGGACCGTGAACGAGAAAAGCTCCTGGCTTTCAGAACGCGATAGCTTTTACGCTGAACTGGTGGAAATAGACGGGATCAAATTCGAGCCCAGGGACGCAGGATCAGCGCTTAGCGCGGCAAAACGCGCCGGATTTGAGCTGGATGAAAAGACGGTGACGGAAAATCCTGGAGCCAAAGGACCGGCTCAACATGTGGTTCGACTGAAGGGTCATCTCGATGGAGGGCCTCAATGGATTGTGAAATCGATCCAAACAAAAAGAACCAAAAGCAGGCCTTACGCCCCTTTCATAACCAGTACTCTTCAGCAGGCGGCGGCCAACCAACTCGACTTCAGCGCGCAGTTCACGATGAGTGTGGCCCAGTCCCTCTATGAGGGCGTGTCCATTAAAGACATGGGATCGGTAGGACTCATCACGTATATGAGGACCGATTCAACGCACCTGTCGGATGAAGCCATACGCATGGTAAGAGCATTCATCGGTTCCGAGTACGGGAGCGACTACCTGGCCCCAAGACCGAACGTCTTTGTTTCTTCCAACAAAGAAGCGCAGGAAGCCCATGAAGCCATTCGCCCTACGGACGTGCGTCTCACACCGGAATTCGTTCGCTCCTCCTTGAAGGCGGAACACTACAAACTTTACAAACTGATATGGGAGCGCTTTGTGGCCTCTCAAATGAGCGATGCCCAGTGGGATTTAACCACTGCCCTTATCTCAGGAAAGGATCTAAATGGAGAGCTTCTTTTCCGCGCTTCGGGACGCGTTCTTGTTTTTGACGGCTATCACAAGGTGGCGGGCATGTCGAACGGCTCCGAGGAAGGACTGCTCCCCCATATGACACAAGGCCAGGCCGTGGCCCCATTTCAGATAGATCCTTCCCAAAACTTTACTTCTCCGCCTCCTCGTTACACGGAAGCTTCTTTGGTGAAGAAACTGGAGGCAGAAGGCATCGGCCGACCGAGTACTTATGCGCAGATCATCCAGGTCATCCAGAATCGGAAATACGCGGAGAAGATCAAGAACCGTTTCTACGCCAGCGACCTGGGTAAAGTCGTCACCGATAAACTGGTGGAAGCCTTCCCCGAGATCATGCAGGTTGGTTATACGAGGGATATGGAGCAACAGCTGGACGATATCGAAGAGAAGCAAGCCGACTGGGTTGGCATGCTGCGTCAGTTCTATGGACCTTTCAAGCAAAGCCTGGACTCAGCCTATGACCTCCTGGGCCACGCACGGGCCGAGACTCAACCCGCTCCACATACTTGCCCCCAATGCGGAGGAGCCACGGTCTATCGCTTCGGCCGGAAGGGACGCTTTCTGAGTTGCGCCAATTACCCCCAATGCAAGTTCGCAGCGCCTCTTGACCGGGAAGGAAAGATTCTCTCCCCCGAACATACTGACATTGCCTGTCCTCTTTGCGGGTCGGCCATGCTCTTGCGCAGAGGCCGTTATGGAGCCTTTCTCAGTTGCTCACGCTATCCGGAGTGCACGGGGATAGTCAACCTAGATAAGAGAGACAGCATCAGTGCTCCGAAAGTGCCGCCTCTCCCTATGAACCTGCAATGCGCCAAGTGTCAATCGCCCATGAACTTGCGCCGCGGAGCTCGAGGCCCCTGGCTCAGCTGTTCCGCTTTTCCAAAGTGCCGGGGAAGATTAGGCTGGAACACCCTTGATCCGGAAACGAGAGAAAAGTGGGAGAGAAAGCTGAAAGAGCATGAAAAAGCACATCCCCTGCCTGTCATTCAGAAACTCGACGGGACTCCTGTAGAGGAAGGTTACAAGCCGCAGCTTCAAACCGTCGAGGAAAATGCAACCGCAGAACAACCGCCCGTTGGGAGCTAACCCTTTCTTCCCAGTTCGGTAACCAGCGAGTGAGCTTTGCTGATGGGCTCGGGTATCCTGTATTTGGGGCAACAGCTCCTTCAAAACCCTTAGTCTGCTTCGCTCTTTCGCAGGGATTCCTCAAACTCCTTGAAGAACCTATCTCTCTCCATCCAATCGGGGCCGAAGCGTTTGTTAAAGTAACTGCCTAATTTGTCAAAAAATTTAATCCAAAGAGGCTTACCTTCTCCCAGAACGACCTCCTCCAAGAACTCCTGTAGATCAGAGATTCTTTCCTTGGGGAGGAAGGAAACAGCCCCCAGTTTGATAGACTTCTTCAGGGCCTCCGGGGTCAATGCGTGAGCCGTGAGCATGAGGGCTGGGAAGCCCCTTTCCACTGAGGTCTTCAGCAGTTCGAAGCCGTTGACACCCATGATATCCAGGATAACCACATCATAGGTGTAGCCCAGAAGATACTGGAGCGCAGTGTCGTAATCCTTGGCTTTATGCACGATAGCCATATCAAGTTCATCGGCCACTGTTTCGAGGACATCCGGTTCATCGTCTACAACAAGGATAACCTTGTCCTTCAAAGGGCTTTCTTTCGTCATATCCTCCCTCCCTGCTGGCGTCCTGCTTTAATAAGACATTCTTGTACAACAAAACTCCGACACAGGTCAAACGGATTTTAGTCCCCGTTTTTGCCCTTCCCACGGAACCCGGTCTGGTAGTAGAATATCCATAGAGGAGGCCTATAAGGATGGAAAAAGATACTTGCTCTTCCCCGGAGCGAACCCGACGGGGATGGTGGACAAAGTTCCTGGAGAGACTTGCAAAAGCGAACAAGGAAACACTCCGGCAGGGATGTAAGGGTTGAGGAACGAGACTGAACAGTGCCGGCGGCACAAAAAAGTGAATTTCCGGTCGATCTTGCTTTTTTCCTTGGTCGCGTTTTGTTTCTTTTGCAGTGGCCCTCTCTCGGCAGGAAAGATCTACAAATGGGTTGACGAGCGGGGGATCGTTCATTTCTCTGATCAACCGCCAGACCTCCCTGATAAACTTGAAAATACGGTTGAGGAAAGGGAGATAAGGGACCAAAACAGAAGCGATAACGATCACACTTCCGTTCAAAAAACCCCTGCCAGGAGCCCGATTGAGTTTGCCATCAAATGCACCTTCACCATCAAGGGCCATACAAAAGTGGGAACAGGTTTTCTTATCTCTTCAACAGGTTACGCAGCCACTTGCAGGCACGTCGTTGAGGAGAGTGGAGACCTGGTCGCCCTTATGAGCGACCAGCGCGAATATCAGCTCAACCTCATCACCATGAGCAGCAAATATGATTTGGCTATCGTTCAGGTGATGGCTTCACAGAAGACTCCCTTCCTCTCTCTCCGTGACGCGGGGTCGCTGATCCCTGGAGAACGGGTTTTCGCCGTGGGAGCATCTGCGGGGCTCCAGTCCACTGTGACAGATGGAGTTTTTACGGCGTTCCGGAAGCCTGAAGGAGGACAGGGAGGAGTGATCCAGTTTTCAGCTCCCGTCAACCCTGGGAACAGCGGCGGCCCTCTGGTAGACGAGAACGGAAAGGTAATCGGGGTGGTGAGCCAGAAGTTTCTGACTCAGAAAGGAATCCCCATCAGCGGGGTTGGCTTTGCGGTGCCTTCCGACCATCTGAAAGAAGAATACAGCGCTTATATTGATGTTGAGTAGCCTTTCACGCCTCTTTCCTAGAAAGTCATCTTAGGAACGTTGGATTTCCGCTAAAGGCCTGCATCAGAAAGGAGCTTCATGAGATGAAAGTAACACAGTTTTTCCAGGGTGACCGGACGCGCCTCGGGCTCTTGGAAAGGGGTCTTGTTTTTCCCCTTCGTTTCCAGGGCACCATGATAGATTTCATCACTTTGAGGGCAGCGCCCGATAAGTCCTCCGAGGAACCTCTTTCGCCCGAGCAGGTCCGCTTCGCCCCTGTGGTAACCCGTCCCACCAAGATCATTGCCATGGGACTCAACTACATGGACCACATCAGGGAAAGCAAAGGAACTGTGCCGAAGATTCCTTTGATCTTCGCCAAATTTCCCAGCAGCCTGAGTGCTCATATGGAGCCTGTCCAGTGGCGAAAGGAGATCACGCAAAAGGTTGATTTCGAAGCGGAACTCGCCGTGATACTGGGCAAAAAAGCCCACCGGTGCCACGAAGACAGAGCTCTGGACCACGTGTTTGGTTACTGTTGTGCCAACGATGTGAGCGCTCGGGATCTCCAGTTCGGAGACGGGCAGTGGGTGCGCGGGAAGTCGCTGGATACCTTCTGTCCCCTTGGGCCTTGGATCGTCACGAAGGATGAAATCGTGGATCCCCATTCCCTGGGTATCAAAACGCTGGTCAACAAGAAGGTCATGCAGGACAGCCATACCGGCGAGATGATCTTCAAGATCCCTCGGATCATCAGTTTCCTGTCCGATCATTTTACCCTCTTCCCCGGGGATGTGATCCTTACCGGCACACCACATGGTGTAGGCGCATTCAGAGAGCCTTCCATCTATCTCAAGGACGGCGATGAAGTGATCATCGAAATCGAAAAAGTCGGTCGTCTGGTGAACACCTGCGAAGTCTTACAGGATTAGCCACAGACGCACACAGACTCATCTAGATCGAAAGAAATATTTTTTCGTTTATTGTCCCATTTTGTCTGTGCGGGTCTGTGGTTCACTCCTACGGAACGAAGCTCTTAGGCTTGCATGTTCGCAACCATTTTCGCCTTCAGGTCCGGATGATGTGTTTGATTCTTCTTGCCATAAAGAAACACGCAAAGTTTAAGCTTGTCCTTGCCGCCAACCGGGATGAGTACTATGCCCGCCCCTCCGCTCCGCCCCGTTTCTGGGATGATCCGCCCGATCTTCTTGCCGGCCGGGACCTCGTCGCCGGGGGCACTTGGATGGGAATCACCAGGAAAGGAAGGATCGCAGCACTCACCAACTATCGTGATCCTTCGAGCATGAGGCAAGACGCCGTTTCCCGAGGCAAATTGGTGATTGACTTCCTGCGGAGCGGCCATGACCCGAGGGCGTACCTTGAACACGTCCGCATAGACAAGGCTCGGTACAACGGGTTTAATCTTATTGTGGGAAATGAAGAAGACCTGTATTGGTATTCAAATCGTAAAGATGAGGTGCGATCCCTTCAAGCCGGTGTTTATGGCCTGAGTAATGGATTCCTCGATTTGCCGTGGCCTAAGATCGTCAGAGCCAAGTCTTCCTTTGAACAGGCGCTGAGCAGGGATAACCCTTCCGCTTCATCGCTCTTCCGGTTGCTCCAGGACCGGACGATTGCGCCCGATGAATTGCTGCCCGAAACCGGGGTGGGTATCGAGTGGGAAAGAATCCTTTCGCCCATTTTTATTGTGAGCCCTGCCTACGGTACCCGCTCATCCACCCTTGTTCTGATCGACAGGGAGGATCGAGTGACCTTCATGGACAGGACCTTCAACTCCCACCCGGAACCAACGTCCACCGCCGAATTCGAATTTGTCCTTGAGAAATGAAGAATCGCGTTTGTGTTAGAACTTTCCGTAATGAGTGAACTCGCTGATCTCACGCCGCTTCGGCGCCGAAGAATCTTTCGCCGGGTACCCCGCTGGGATAAGCGCAACAAGTTCGTAACCATCCTCCACTCCAAGCACTTCTTTCGCCTTGTCATGATCCAGCGAGCCCACGATGACTGTGCCCAGCCCCAGACTGTGGGCCGTGAGGCAAAGGCTCTGGGTGGCAAGGCCCAAGTCGAACATAAGCCAGTCTCCGAACTTGGTGCTTGCCTGTCCCTTATAGAACCCGGAGCTCTGCACCTTGCCGCAAAGGGCCAGCACCACAGCCGCGTCAGGAAGCCCCTTCTTTGCCGGATTCGTTGAAGACAAGGTCTCGCTCAGTTTCTGTTTCATCTCCTTGTCCTTTACGACGACGACTTCCCAGCACTGGCTATTCGCCCACGAAGGCGACCACTGAATGGATTCGAGGATCTTCTGCAGGTCTCCTTCGGGGATCTCCCTTTCCTGATATCTGCGAATGCTTCGCCTTCCCTTTATAATTTCCATTAGTTCAGCCACGTTAATCCCTCCTCTTTCTCGCTTTGAACTCGCGCATACGATTTTTGTCCATCCGGATTGTCCACGAGTGTCTTTCCCCTCACTCACTCGAATCCTGTGACTCGTCACGCTCGAAGTTCCCTTCCAGGCGTCTTGCGCCCTCTCCTCTATGATCTTTACTCTGTCCTCTCCGTTCCTTCTATCTTGCGTCGTACTCCTCGGCCATTTTTTCATCGTACTCGGCCCTTCTCGACGGACATTTCTCCTTGGGACACAGCTGGCAGGTAAAGAAGTCGGCTGCGGTGGGAAAATAGATCCCTGACAAAGACTTAAGGGGCGACATGAACATATGCTCTTTTATGAATACCCCGACAGAACTCTGTACATCGCCAAGAAGGCAAAAAAGCTTTTGCTGCTCATCGAGAGGCCAATCCCTGAGTTGTCCTGGACCCATGGTGGAGAGTTTCTCTATTCCAAAATTTTTTTTGAGGTGAGCTTCGAGGTGAGCTCGCGTCTTCACCACAGCAATGTTGCCGATTTCGTCGATGTAGTATTTCTCCAGTGGACTCGATGCTTGTCGTCCCCTTTCCTCCAGTGCACGCCCGATGGTTACGACATAGGGAAACACCCTCTGCACCTGGTCCAAGTGCCTCCTAAGTACCCTGCTCTTGAACGAGACTCCATCCAGGGTCACAGTATCCTCGCTCCTTGAATCCACGAAGGAGACTCTGTATGCGGCCTTTGCCGAGATCAGCGAGTTTACATCTTCAAGCAGAAGCTTCATCTCTTTACTCTCTTCATCTTTGACTCGAATGTGCTTCACTGCTTCTGCAATCTTAACAGAAAGCGCTATAGGGTTCAGGATCTCCATTTCCATTTTCTAATGCATGCCTCCGCCGCAACCGAATGCTTCTTCAAATCGACCCATGGGGAGGTCTCTTCAACCGAAGAAAGGGGAAAAACCTGATGAAGTGTCCCTTCGAGCCGCCCTGTCGGCTTGCGTTTCATTTCTCCGGCTCGTATAATGCGAGCCCGGGACAATGCCACCAGCTTGTTTCCTGTCTTCCAGATTGATATGTGATGACTGTGATGACATGGACCTTTTGCGAAGTCATCAAATCTCAACAAAAGATTTTTTTACCATGGTGTAAAGATGATATCAACGGAGAAAAGAATGACATTCACAGAACTGTTCCTGGGAAAGAAACCTCTGATCGCTTGCCTTCATCTGATGCCTCTGCCGGGCTCGCCCTTCTATTCGGGAAGCATGCGGGAAGTGTATGACACCGCATTCCGGGAGATGGAGATATTCAAGCGTTATGCTGTGGGCGGCCTCATTGTCGAAAATTTCAGGGATAAGCCATTTTACCCGGACAGAATTCCGCCGGAGACGATCTCCGCCCTCGCCGCTCTCACTCGTGAAGCAGTGATGACTATGGACGTCCCGGTGGGGGTCAATGCCCTGCGAAACGACGCCCAGGCCGCCATAGCGATTGCCACCGCGGCAGAGGCCCACTTCATTCGCGTCAACATCCATATGAACGCCGTCGTCTCCGAACAAGGTATTATACAGGGTTCGAGCCACTACACTCTCCGGCTTCGGGCCGCACTTCGTTCGAGTGTGCTGATTTTTGCCGACGTGGGCGTAAAGCACGCCGCACCCCTGGCTGACAGGGGTCTGGCCGTAGAGACGAAAGATTTGGCTGACCGTGGATTAGTCGATGCCATCATCGTTTCAGGGGAACTCACCGGTTCAGAAACCAAACCGGAAGATGTTGATGTCGTTCGCGAAAACACGACTCTGCCCATTCTCATCGGGAGCGGCGCAACCCCCGAAAATGTCCACAGGGTCTATACCAAGGCGGACGGGCTTATCGTAGGCAGCTATTTCAAGAAGGACGGCAGGGGCGGCAACCTGGTTGAAGAAGAGCGTGTGAAAGCATTCACAAACGCTCTGTCCTCGCTGGGCAGAGCCGGGTGAGTGCGAAGAGACGCCGGACATGGATTTCATTTACATGAGTGTTGCGGCCTTCATGCTGGGCCTTCTTATCGGACTGGTCTTCTGGCACCGAGCCAAGTCGCATCTGGACAGCGAAAACAGTGACCTGAGAGTGCGCCTCGCCGTCGCGGAGAAGGAGTGCGAGACTGAAACAGAAAAGCTGGACTGGACGGAAAAGGCCGAAGCACAGATCAGGAATGTTTTCAAAGCCCTTGCAAGCGACGCCCTCAAAACAAATGCCGATTTATTGACGGCCCAAGCAAAGAAAGATCTCCAGGGAGTGGTTGAGCCCATCAAGGAAAATCTCTCTTCTCTGGACTCCCACATTCGAGAACTGGAAAAGGCCAGGCAGGGAGCCTACAAGTCACTTGAACAACAAATCGTCCTGCTTCAACAAAGCCACAGCAGACTTCAGGAGAGCACCGTCTCCCTCACCCAGGCACTCAAATCTCCCACCGTTCGAGGCCGCTGGGGTGAAATCCAGCTCCGCCGGGTGGTTGAGATGGCCGGCATGGTGAATCATGTGGCGTTCGACGAGCAAGCCGTCACCGACCTTGGTCGGCCCGACATGCTGGCCTATCTCCCAAACGGAGGAGTCCTTCCAGTGGACTCCAAGGTTCCCCTGGGCTCCTACCTGTCGGCCATGGAATCAC
This sequence comes from uncultured delta proteobacterium, assembly GCA_963740905.1. Taxonomy (GTDB): domain Bacteria; phylum Desulfobacterota; class DSM-4660; order Desulfatiglandales; family HGW-15; genus JAFGDM01. The sequence goes on along the minus strand of CAVUFY010000010.1, from coordinate 82,778 downwards.
CCGATGAAGAAAACCGCAAGCGACACTTGCTGGAGCATGCCAGGGCGATGCGCGCCAGGATCCGGGACCTCGGCCAGAAACAATACTGGGACCAGTTCAAGACCTCTCCCGACTTCGTTGTCATGTTCGTACCGAATGAGGCATGCCTGGGAGCCGCATTTGAGTATGATCCGGGGCTTCTCGAATATGCGATTGACAAAAAAATCCTGATCAGTTCTCCGGTCACACTTCTGGCGCTTCTGCGCTCCGTGGCCTACGGGTGGCAGCAGCACCGCATGACGGAAAATGCGGTCCGCATCGTGAGGGAAGGTCGAGAACTGTATGGGCGGGTCGAACTCTTCGTCAGGAGGTTTGCCGAGGTAGGCCAAGCTATCGGAAAAGCGGCCGAGCGCTATAATGTTGCCCTCGGATCTCTCGAAAGACGCCTCATGCCCGCTGCGCGGCGTTTTGAAGAATTGGGCGTTTCAGGGAATGAACTGGAGACACCAGTCCGGCTCGATGAGACCCCTTCCCTTCCGGAAAGAGGCAATGGACCTCAAGGTGAAAAAGATTTAAATGAAGACCCTACCTAATGCGAACCAAACTCTGTGCCGGCCAGGGTGTGGGGAGGTCTCTGACGAGTCCGCCGGGCCTTAGAACTTTTCCGCAACTTTCGAAAAGGCACAGGCCGAGACTCTAATCCATGGCGGCGACCACTTTCAAACCCTCTGTTTCGAGGGCTCTCTTGATCACGTCGGTCTTGCACGGTGTGAGACGGAAAGAATAGGTTTTCTTTCGCGTTTTTTGGGGTGTCATCCCTACATTGATAATCTCCCCACCGTTTTCTTCGATAATCTGCAGAACCTTTCGCATCACGCCGCGTTCAGCTCCAAGCGCCACATCGATCCGCGAACTGGCGTTGAGGATTCCCATCATATCAATAAATGCCCGCAGCAAATCCGATTCGGTAATGATGCCCACGAGTCTACCTTTCCTCACCACGGGAATGCCGCTGATCTTGTATTTATAGATGAGTTGGGCTGCCATCTCGATATCACTGTTAGGGTCTACCGTGATAGGGTCTTTGATCATGAGGTCCGTCAGGGTAAGTCCTGCGACCATGGACGGGATCAGCCCCACCTTCAAATCGGCCAAAGTCACAAAACCTTCCAAGGAATTGTCCCCTGCTACCACGGGAAGGTGGCGAATGGAGTTGGCTTTCATGATCTCGATAGCCTCCTTGATAGAGGCGCTCTCCGTGATCGTGATAGGATCCGGTATCATCAACGATTTGATCTTCATAAGGCAACCCTCAGCCTTTATCACCCAATCTTCAGTTCACTTTAGGGAGTGGCAAAGGCGTGAGGCACCATAACCAAAAAAAAGGCCGAGTGTCAAGAAGATAAGCAGTGTCGCCCGGTAACACTTGACACGAAAAACAATCTCCTTGTATATTTCAGCACCCGACAAGGAAAGGGGATCGGACAGTGGCAAAACTGATTAAAGAAAAAGGTGAAAAGGGAAGGCTTCATATTCAGACTCCCCTGATGGGAGAATCTCTTGTGAGCAAAGAGTTCCTCAAAAGAACGGAGGCCAAGGAATACTTCCGGATGCAGCCCGATATCAATGTGCTCAAGATCGGTGGGCAAAGCATTATCGACCGCGGGTCCAAAGCTGTTCTGCCTATATTGGACATATTGATCCAGGCAAAAGAGAAACACAAAATCATTTTGATGACCGGTGGAGGTACACGGGCCCGGCATGTTTACAGCATCGGCGTCGATTTAGGGATGCCCACCGGCGTTCTTTCAAAGCTGGGCGATAAAGTCTCCTGGCAAAACGCTGAAATGCTGACTGTCTTGCTTGCCAAGCATGGCGGTGTCAAGATTGGGCATGGTGACAACCTGGAGCAACTGACGATGTTCTGTCGACTCGGCTACCTTCCCATCACCTATGGGATTCCTCCTTACGGCTACTTTGAACACCCGGCTGAAATTGGATCCATCCCTCCCCATCGGACGGACTGCGGCGCCTTTCTCCTCGCCGAAAACATTGGAGCCCGGTCCCTTATTTACCTGAAAGACGAAAAAGGCCTCTTCGATCGCGACCCCAAGAAAGCAACCAAGAACGCTCGCAAGAACATGAAATTTTACGACAGGATATCTGCGGAGGAACTCATCAATCTGGATCTTGACGATCTCATCATCGAACGCCCTATCCTGACATTTCTTCAGCGAGCCAAGTGCCTTAAAGAACTCCAGATCATAGATGCGCTCCATCACCCTGAACATATCCTGGCCGCTCTGGACGGAGAGCATGTCGGAACCATCATCTACAAAGCCTAGCGCCGGGCTGCAGGATCACTCCTTCGATCCGGGCTGGCGGTGTGCTCGGGTTATTAATCCTTTTTCTTCTCAATTTCGATGTAGACGATCTCCGCTCCGACCGACTTGGCGAGCTCATCCAGTTCCTTCTTGCGAACGTGCTTCGCGTAGATCTTCAGATCGCCTCCGCTGACCCCCAGCACCCTGAACCGCGGCTTTTTCTCGCCCTTTTCCACTTTTCGTCTTTCTCGGACAAAGATTTTTAATGCCATGGCGTCTCCCTTTCTGGTAACCTGCTAACCATAAAAAAAGTGACCAATTTCAATGTAACCATATATCCTGTTAGGATATATGTCAAGCAAAAGCATGCCTACGTCAAGAAAGAAACCATCGCGGCAACCTCAAGGGAAGCAGGAACGTTACGTCCAGCCGTCCATTTTACTGGGGTTGCTTATTGGCGCATCCTATGGATATGAGCTGATTCAGAATATTCATCGGTTCGGGTTTGTCGAAGGGCAGGCGCCACCGGGGATGATCTATCGCCACTTACGTCAACTGGAGCAAGACGGCCTGGTCTTCTCCGAGTGGGAAACCGAGGGCACCGGTCCCGCGAAAAGGATGTACCACATAACCGAGGAAGGAAAAGAGGTGCTTGCACTTTGGATCGGCTACATGAAGAAACAAGCGGAAACCCTCAACGCCTTCGTCAATTACTATGGGAAGTTGAGAAAGGGGAGCGAAAGCTCCGCCGCCTCCAAGTCGCCGGCTTCAGGTCGCCGACCTCAAGCCGGCCAAGGGTCTCAAATCAGGAGCAGGAAATCCGAGAAACGGAACAAACCCCAATGACCCAAGTCGCAATGACCCAAACTCCACTTGCGCCGAGTTCTCCGTGTCCCTGATTGTTTGATTGTTTCTCAGCTTGTGACATTCGGATTTCGATATTCGGATCTCGTATTCATCGAACTGAAGCGACGCGGAAGTCTTTGTCTAAAGGCGAGGGTTTTTCCTCTATTCCCCGAGAGAGACTCCTTTCCATTTCGGTTTGCTTATGCCTTTTCTCGCCCACGGCTTCCCATACGCCTTCTCCCTTCGGAGATACTAGAACGACGGCTCTATTGCCCAGGAGTCTGGGACGGAGCCAGCCTTTCGTATAAACAAGGTGCTCCGGCGCCGGTATTCCGGCATCTCTATCGATAGATACCATAAGCATATGAGAATCCTCCAGGTCCGTCACACGGACTGGGTCCGGGAAATGGCGCAACCTGCCGTATTCGATAAAGCGACCGCTCCAGCCCGAAGCCGTTAAACCCACTGCCGCTGCGGCTCCAATAATCCCGTCGTTTGTGCCTCCGTGACCGGAGAGGTGAGCATCCACCGAAGCCGCCATAGCTTCCTTCTGGGTGACTATCTCTCTGGTACACGCCTGACCGAACTCCATGAGCCGCGTTAATGAGGGCGCCTCCTCACACGCCACGCATACCCCCGGATCACTCCCTTCTAAAGAATATCTTTTAACATGCGCTATCGCCTTTCGGACCAACGACTCAACAAAAGAGGGGTCAGGCACATCAATGATAGCGCACGCCGAACTGTTATGGCTTGTGTAAGGAATCTCCTCATGAACAAGAAGTTGTTGCCGTACCACGCCTTCCAGTCGACAGTCCCCGGGTAAGTTCATCCTTGAACCACCGCGCTACTTTCCCGGTGCCACGATCCGCGTCCAGGTTGTCCGTGTCATCAAAACCAACGTAAATGCGCATTCGAGCCTCCCCTCTCCCCAGTAACTCCAGCTCAGACGAGCGATCCGCCCTTGCTTTATCAAGTCGAAGCGTCCGCCATTCCCGACTTCAGGGCGGACAAGTGTCGATTTATGTCTTCGGTGACATAACTCTACTATTTAAGCGAAGTTCCAATCGCGATCAAGACAAAATGGAAAAAAAGTTGACATGCCGCCTATCTAGGGACCGATGGAGTCTCTCTGGCGGCGAGCCAGACAACGGTGATTCTGCGCGATTCCTAAGCGGAAAAGAAAATGCTCTGTTTTTTCCTCCACCGGCAGTATGATGACATTCTGTAGGATCAGCGTTTCGAGCCTAAGTCAGCGATGAAATCCGGCTGGGCAAATTTCCTCGGCTTACGGCGGAGGTGGTAAAGATTATTCGTTCCCTTCAGAAAACCGGATGGTTCTATGGCTGGTATATCGTGGGAGCCGGATTTCTCATCAGCTTCATCGGGATCGGTGCGCGTTATTCCTACGGAGTGTTCGTAAAATCCTTGGACGCAGAGTTCGGCATGACTCGGGCGGCAACCTCCGGGATTTTCTCTGCTTACATGCTCCTCTGTTGCCTTCTCGCCGCCATGGGTGGATGGGCCATGGACAAATACGGGCCCAGAAAAGTGGGCATTTTCATGGGAGTTTTTACGGGTCTTAGTCTCATTCTGACCAGCCGGGCCCGGGCGCCGTGGCAGTTATTGATCACCTACAGCCTCTTCCTTTCTCTCGGGACCGGTCCCGCGTATGGAGTGGTCAACTCCACTACCTCCAGATGGTTTGCGAAGAAGCGGGGAATGGCCGTAGGCATCTCTTCCGCAGGCGGAGGAGTGGGAGCGATCGCCCTTGCGCCTTTTGCCACGTACTTGATTTCAAATTTTGACTGGCGCACAGCCTTCGTTGTCATGGGATTCATGTCAGGCATCGGCATGATCGCAGCTTCTCTTTTCCTTATAAAGGAACCGGAGGCTATGGGCTATCTCCCTTATGGAATGGACCCAGCGCCGGAGAAAAACCCCATTCCCGCAAAGGAGAACAACCTCGACCGACCCGGTGTGACCTTGGGTCACGCATGGAGAATGAATCAGTTCTGGCTCCTGGGGTTGAGCTGGCTGTTTCTGTCCGTGGCCCTGCACATGGTCTTTATCCATGTCGTTGCCTATGCCGTCGACATGGGCATTTCACCGATGGATGCAGCCTTCATACTCAGTATGATGGGTCTTTCAAACATTCCGGGCCGTTTGCTCGCGGGGAAACTCTCCGACACGATGGGAACAAAAAGTCTGGGGGTGTCTTGTGCCCTAATTCAACTGGGAGCGCTGATCTGGCTCATGGGGTCCAGCAGTCTCTGGATGTTTTATGTCTTCGCCCTGGTTTATGGTTTCCTGTGGGGCGGTTCCGCCACCGTGATCACCGTGCTGACCGTGGATATTTTCGGAACACCAAGTCTTGGGGCCATCATGGGAATGATGTCGAGCGGGTGGGCCATTGGAGCGGCCATCGGCCCCGCACTCGGTGGGTATCTGTTCGACGTGAGCGGTCGTTATTCGTCGGCCTTCATGGTCGGCGCGGGAGCTCTGTTTACGGCCGCCTGTCTCATGGGTATGATCAAGAAGATTCCGTATCGAGGGATCAACAGAGGAAATAGAACGCAGCAGGCGAGATTCTCTGGTGGAACCGGGAAGATGGTCTGAATGCTTGGCTCAACAGCTACATCCGATGAAGCGCCCGACAGCGGCAGGCCGACACCCCTGCCCTGTTGAAGAGCTACTTCCTTTCCTTCCTTTCTTCGGGCGTCTTGTAGGTAACCGGGCTCTGTGCCTTATAGCCCTTTTGGGACGCATAGTACCCTGCCGCGGCACCGACCCCGGCGGCCGCGACGTACCAGCAACCGGAAAGAGTGGGAATCAGTGACACGAGAAGCATTAACCGAAAAAATGCTCTAAGCATGATTCTCCTTTCTCCTTTCCTTCGCCCCTCGTTTTCAGGTCTCGCCGCCGTTCGCAAAGCAGGGACTCGCTTAAGAAACGCCTGTCTCGTCCCTCACAGAGCTGCTCCTTTTTCATCCCTTCCCTCAAGAGGAAAGGGATTTGCAGATTTTCCGGAAATGGTGGCCGTAAATCGCAAAAGTGATACTCAGCGTGAATAAGCGGGGACGCCGGAAAAGCGTCCAGGACAGGAGGCGCCAGTATTGGAATCGCTCTTTTCCGAAAATACCCAGGCGGAGAACGGAGCGGAAAAAAGCGAGGAAATGCTGAAAATCTACTTGGGATACAACCTTCGGCGGATTGTATTCCCTCAAGAATATCCTCATGCGCCGGTAATATTGCCTGGGAGAATAAATACAGGACAGGATTTGCGTATAGCCTTCCCACAAGACATTGGAGTCCATGCGGGTCCGTATGTTGGTCGTTCCGTCCGTATTGCCTGACATGTGCCCGAGGAGCCGGCCCTCTTTTTTCAACCGTTCGTAAAGCTTCGTGCCTGCGGGAGCCTGCAGGAGCCCGACCATGGCGGCCACAATCCCGCTCTTTTCGATGAACTCGATCTGCCGCTGGAATATGGATCGCGTGTCACTGTCGAATCCTACAATGAAGCCGCCGTGGACCTGCAGACCTTTTCGCTGGATGCGTTTCACGCTGCTGATCAGGTCGCGGTTGATGTTCTGCTTCTTGTTACACTCAGCCAAGCCCTCTTCACTTGGCGTTTCGATTCCAATAAAGACGGAGTCAAACCCCGCATCAACCATCAGATCCATCAACTCCTCGTCGTCAGCGAGATCGATGGAAGCCTCCGTCACAAAAGGCATGCCTTTCTTTAACTTACGCCATTGGATCAGGGCGGGCAGGAGTCGGTTCTTGAGATACTTTTTGTTGCCGATAAAGTTGTCATCCACGAAGAAGACTCGATCCCGCCATCCAAGGTTGTAGAGGAGGTCCAGTTCCTCGATCACTTGTTCGGTGGTCTTGATGCGGGGCCGGTGACCGAAAAGGGCGGTCACGTTGCAGAACTCGCAGGCAAATGGGCAACCTCGGGAGAACTGCAGGCTCAGGGCGGAATATTGCTTGGAATCGATCAAATCCCACGCAGGAATGGGCGTTTCCTTGATATCGCAGAAATCTGCGGTCTCATAGACTTGCCTGGCCTTCCCTGATTCCAGATCAGCAAGAAAAGGCGGGAGGGTTAATTCCGCTTCATTAAGCACAAAGTGATCAATACCTTCAAACTGCCTGTATTCACTGGAAAAAAGTGGTCCACCCGCGACAATTTTGCAGCTAGCCTTTCTACTCCTTTTGACGATTTCAGGGACTGAATCCCTTTGCACAGCCATGGCGCTGATAAACACCCAATCGGCCCACTCCAGGTCCTGGTCTTTCAATTTCGTCACGTTCATGTCAACCAGCCGCTTGGACCATTCTTTCGGCAACATCGCCCCAACCGTGAGGAGGCCCAGTGGTGGATAGGCGGCTTTCTTGTGGATAAATTTAAGGGCGTGCTTGAAACCCCAGAACGTATCGGGGAACTCCGGCCAGATTAAAAGAATGTTCATCTTACTCTTCCTTGGTCAGGGTATTTTTTTGAACAAGACTCGCACGATGCACTCTCTTTCCAGTCCATCCGAGTTCGCGAAGAATCACGGTGAATTGAGGTGAAGTCGTGGCGGCAAAAGGTTGACTCCATATTTTTTCAGGCAGTCCCCGCAAACGACGCAGACACAAAAACCGATGTGAATACTTTCCTGGCAAGCGGTGAACAACTTGACGGTTGTATCATCCGAATATTCCGTCAGTCTGTCAATAGAGAAATCGTGTTCTGCCGGAAAGCCTTTCAGATCCTGAGCAACCTCCTTGCGTTCCCCTCGTAGATCAGATCTCTTTCACTTCCACTTAGGGGCAAGGCGTCCACCACCCGTATGGTGTCGCGGATAAAGGCTGCGCCCTTGTCCGGAGAAAACGGGCAATCGGTGCCGAAAAGAACCCTCTCCGGGCCGAAGAACTCCAGCCCGCACTTTGTAGCAGAAAATGCACCGGACAAGGCCGTATCGGCGTAGAACATCCTGAAGTAGTCAAGAGGCTTCTTTTTGAGACTCTTGAGAACTTTCCCGTAATCCTCTCCTGAGCTGCGCGTTCCCAGATCGTCGTACCCCGGACCCACACGGCCTTCGTTGTAGGGGATCATGCCACCCCCATGGTGGGTAATAATTTTCAGATTGGGCCACAAGTCGAAATAACCCGCAAAAACGATCCTGATCATCGCGGCGCTCGTCTCGTACGGCCATCCTATGGCCCACCAGATCTCGTACCTGGACTTGTCTTCGGTCTTATAATCCGCAAAACCGGAATTCCGGGCAGGATGTATCCAGATGGGAAGATCATGAGCAGCCATTTTCTCAAAGAGAGGCTTGAATTCCGGCAGATCCAGGGGCTTGCCTTTGACGTTGGAGAATACCTGAACGCCCGACGCCCCAAGATCCTTGACTGCCCGGTCTATCTCCTCCACCGCCGCCTCCGGCTTATTCATGGCCAGCGAGGCGACGAACCCGGGAAACCGGTCCCTATGGCGAGCAACGATCTCAGCCATGCTGTCGTTGGCAACCTTAGCAAGTTCCGGAGATACCTCAGCTCCCGCAACCACCTCGATAGGAGGAGCGGCCAGACAGATGACTTGCGCATAGTCACCGAATTCGTCCATCACCCGCATCCGAGCCTCCAGGTCCATCAGGGTGGGAATGCTTCGCATCCGCCTGTCCAAATCGCCCAGATTGGGCGCTACCTGGCTGAGCCTGTCAAAATACTTCTTCGGCATCACATGATTGAATATGTCGATCTTCATACAGTTCCCTGCGACTTTGTTTTCTCCATCTTCAAATTCCCAGCATGCTGAGCGGGAATACGATTTCCACGGCACCGGCAGGGCAGTCCTGTCGGCAGGCTCCGCAATGCCAGCATTCGTCCGGATAACGGACCTCCGGAGTATCCCCCTCCATGTAGATAATATCCAGGGGACAATGCAAGTCGCAGATGCCACATCCCGTGCAGTTTTCCATGTCGATTACCGGCGGCATCTTGATCCTCCTCCCTTCATCTCTCAATAGTTAATGATTTCGTAAAGAGTCGTCAAAGTGGGCGGCACAGTTAAAAGCTCCAGATGCAAGGCGCAAATCTTGGTTACGAGTGACGAGAAACAAGTAACGAGATCAAAACATTACCTTCTCACTCGTGACTCGTCACTTGTCTCTTGTCACTTCCTTGGAACGATGAAGCGCAACGCAGCAGATGGACTTTTTACGAAGCCGTCAATAGTTGATCGGTTCAAACCGGGTGACCACCTCGCCCTTATCGCCTTTCCTCACCACAATCAGTCCGCAATAATTCTTGTCGTCCGTCTCCGGATAGTCGGCCCTGTAATGATAAGGCTGGAATCGCGTTTCTTTACGCTCCAGGGCGGCCGAGGCCGTGATCTTGGCCACCTGCTGGATGTTCATAGCCTCGTGCACCCGCATCAGGTCATGCAGGCCTTCCGCCCTCATCTCCCCGTGGACGGTGTCCAGCTTATTCAGTTTCCCCACGGCGCTTTTGAGGCTGATCTCCGTTTTCACCGGACCGAAGTGATCTGTAGTAATGGTTCGAACCACATCCTCGAGCTCCTCATACCGCACCCCTTTCTTTCTCTCCAAGGGGCGATACACTCTGGCCTTCTCCTCTTCGACCTCCTTGGGGTCTACGGGTTTCAGCCTCGCCTGTTTCTTGGCATACTCTGCGGCTCTTTTTCCCGCGGCATACCCTCCGGCCACGCAGATGTGCAGGCATCCCATCTGGTCGGAGGCGTCGCCTGCCGCATACAGCCCGGGCACATTGGATCGGCAGTCCTCGTCGATCTTGATTCCACTGCCGCTGACCTCGGAGGCTCGGGCCTGCATGGGCTCGGATACGGTCATCTCGATCATGGTCCCCTCCAGGTTGTACCCCTTTTTGATAAAAAAATCCGGCAAGGTGTCCTTGTCATACCCCAGGGTCGTAAAGAGGGCCTCCCGATCCTTCCGGGTCAGATGCCGGCAGTCCATGAAAATGGGGCCCCGGCCTTCCTTCACCTCCCGGTACGTGGCCCACACCACGAAGTTTCGCGGAGCCCTCTCCCCCATGGGATGGTAGCGATCCATGTATCGTTCTCCCAGGGAATTGACCAGGTGGGAACCCAGTCCCAGAAACGCATTGAATCCCGGTGCGCTGAATCCTTTGGGCACGATGGTCATGCGGATGTACTCCATGTTCGCCAACTCGACCCCGGCGTCAAAAGCCGCTCGATGGAGATCTCCCGTGCAGGCGGGGCAATACCAGAGATTGAAGGGACTCCGTGTCTGGCCCTTGAACATGCGATTGGTGTTGCCTGTTGCAATCACGACCGCTTTTGACTGCACCTCGTAGAAGTCGCCCGTCCGGATGTCAAACCCGGTGAACCCCGCGAACTCCCCCTGATGAAGGAGGAGTTTGGTTACCTGCATGCGGTCCATCACCTTGCAGCCCAGACGCCTCACCTCTTTGGCCATCTTGGGCTTGAGCAGCTTGCCGTTGAAGTTGATGGCCATGGGACCGGGCTGGCCAAGGGCCTGCACCCGAAGGAACTTGTCCGCCCCGGGGTTGCGAGGGTCGCGCATGGAGACGCCGATGCGTTCGATCCGTTCGACAGCTGCCTTGGCTTCATCGCAGAAGACCTTTTCTTGAATTTTTGGGTTGGTTGCGCCCTTGGAAATCTTGGTGACCCATCCCAGGTAACCCTCACGCGTGTCCCAAGGCTCCCCGCTGTCCATAAAGGTATGAAAGTGGTCTATTCCTCCCGCAATGGCCCCGCTCCGCTCGATGCACGCCTTGTCGGCCACCAGGACTTTGAGGCCTGCCTCAGCCGCAGCCATGGCAGAGTTGAGCCCTGCGGTACCGCCGCCGATGACCGCTACGTCCGCACTGATACGTTTAGTTTCGCCTATCATGGTTTCACCTCATTGGTGTATTTTCTATTCAGCCCGCAAAGGAGATCCTCGGCGGGATGATGAGAGCAGTAGGACACCGACCACGAGCATTGCCCCGACAAGGTCTGTGATTACTCCCGGCTTGATTAGCAGCAAGGCGGCAGCCAGGACTATGATTCTTTCGATCCATTTCAAGGGAGCTCTGATGTAACCCACCACGGCCATTGAAAGACATACTGCCCCCAGGATTGCGGTGACAGATGCCAGTATAGCCTGGGAGGCATTTCCCATCAGCAACAGGGCAGGGTTGTAAACAAACATGTACGGCAGGAGAAACCCCGCCAGAGCAATCCTCCATGCGGCCCATCCCGTCTTCATTGTATCCGCTTTGGCCAAGGCCGCTCCCGCATAAAAGGCCATGCCCACAGGGGGCGTAACCATGGAAAGCATGCCGAAGTAGAAGATGAAAAGGTGAGCCGCAATGGGCGGCACTCCCAACTGGATCAGGGGTGGAGCGGTGGTCACGGCCAGCAGGATGTAACACACCAGGGTCGGCATGCCCATGCCCAGTACAAGAGAGGCGAACATGATGAAAATAAGACCCAGAAAAAGCCGGCCCCCTGAAGAATAGATCACTAAGTTGCCGATCTTGACGCCCAGGCCTGTGAGCAACACCACGGCGATGACCATACCGGCTGCCGCGCAGGCCCCGGTCACCGTAACGGATTCGGCGGCCGCGTTGGATAAACCCGCAAAGAGCTTACGAGGTCCCAATCGGTATTCTCTTTTGAAAAGGCTCATGATCACGACCACGATGATGGTGTACATCACAACCAGCGAGGTCGAGTAGCCCGCCACGAGGAAATACACAAGAACGATGAGGGGAGGCACAAAAATCCAGAGTTCCTTAAGGACCTGCAGGACCGGCGGAAGGCCCTCATCCGCCTCTTTCTTGATGCCCAGCTTCAGGGTGTAGAAATGCACAAAGGCAAACACCGCCAGATAGAAGACAATTGCCGGAAGAATGGCCGCCTTCACAATCGCCAGATAAGGCACATTCAGATAGTCGGCCATCACGAAAGCCGCCGCACCCATGATGGGCGGCATCAACTGCCCCCCCGTGGAAGAAACGGATTCGACCGCTCCGGCTACATGGGATTCGAACCCCACCTTTTTCATCATCGGTATGGTGAACGTGCCAGTGGTAACCACATTGGCCACGGCGCTGCCCGAGATGGTACCCATGAGGCCGCTGGCGACCACCGCCACCTTGGCCGGACCTCCGGTCACCCCACGAAACAAGCTCCTCGTTAGATCGATGAAAAACCGGGTTCCTCCCGCTGCTCCGAATAACGCGCCGAAGACGATGAAGAGGTAGATGAAGTTGAACATGACGTTCATGGGTACGCCAAGGATGCCGTTCTCGGAGAGGAACAGGCTGTTGATGATGCGCACTACGTCATACCCGCCATGAGAAATGGGGGGAAACAAGTACTGCCCTAAAAATGCATAGAGCAGGAAGAACCCGGAGATATAGATCATCGCCCATCCCACGGTACGCCTCGCTCCCTCAAAGGTCAGGAGGATTCCGACCACGCAGACGATGTTGTCCAGGTCTGTGGGCATTCCCGCCCGGTAAACCAGGCTCAGGTAATCCACCCAGACATAGAACGCGATGGCGAGGAGCAGGAGGCAGAAGACTATGTCCACCGCCAAGCACCAGGGTTCGTCCTCCTTCTCTTTCCCCAAAAGAGGGCGTGTCATGAAGGCGATGGAGAAACTCAAGGCAAAGAAGATAATCACTTGCTCCATGGGCTGGAAATAGACGGTCCACACGTTGAAAATGACGAATAGTGACAGGATCAGGCCCATCCATTGCGCAGTGATTCTTCTGAATTTTTTTGTATCCATGGTTCTGACTCGCCTCTGCTCGGGTGTCGCGACGCCCGGGTCATACGAAGCTGCGGCATTTCCATGAGGAAATGAGGATTCCGATATCCATCCGGATGAGGACTACTTCAGGAGCCCCGCTTCCTTGTAATATTTGGCCGCGCCCGGATGGTGCGGAATGCCCATGGGATTGGCAGCCCATTCCTTGGTTACGTGACGGTACTCGGAGAACATCGCTGTGAGTTCATCCAGGTGTTCGACAAGAGTCTTGGTCATCTTGTACACGAGCGCGGGATCCATCTTTTCCCCGCAGGAAAGGATGCACCCGAAATCGGGAACCCACTTCGGTTCGTCGATTCCTTTGATGGTGCCTGCAGGCATGAGCCACTTTGAGTAACCGGGTGTCGCTTTGATCATCTTGTCGAGATGGGCATTATCTGGCCAGATGATGTTGATTTTGTGCGTAGCCAAGAGCTGATTGCACAAGGGGACGGTTACGATTACGGCATCAAACTTCCCGTCCTTCAGCGCGTCGACGGCTTTCCCCACGCCCATCACCGACGGTTTGATGTCTTTAGGGGTGATCCCGTAGGCGGCGAGGAGATTGATGCTGTTCTTGTCGAGACCCCCCGGCTGGCCAAGATTGACCCTCTTCCCCTTCAGATCTTCATGGGTTTTGATACCGCTGCCTTCCAGCGAGACAAAGAAGTTAACCAGAGGTGAAAGGTGCATGATCGTCCGGACCGGGATCTTTTCCTTAAAAGTGCCTACACCTTCAAAAGCCTCGTGGGCGACGAAGGAAAGGGTAATGCCCAGTTCCATCTTCCCTTGGCCGATGAGGCGCAAATTTTCAACGGTGCCGATGGTAATTTCCGGGGTCACATGGATCTCGGGGATGTACTTGTTCAGAACCTGGGAAATGGGCACGCCCAGGTTGTAATAGATACCGCCCACAGTAGAGGTGCCCAAGTGCAGCTCCTGCGCCGCCATGGACACGGAAAAAGGTGAAAGGATAAGGCAAACCAAAGCCGCTGCAACCATAAACCTACGCAGTCTCATAGTACCCTCCATTCTTCTTTCCCTTCGCGGGACACCAAAATAAGGTTTTGTGATCCGCCCAATCTTTGCATACGTGCGACCCCCTTTATCAGGGGAGACTATTCGCGACCCCCTGCCCTGTCAAGCTAAAACGCTGCGTGAAAAGGCAGGCTTTACGCCGTAATTCCGAGCCTGCGACCATTTTGATTATAGATCATCTCTTTTTCTTCCCGCCCTATGGGCAAGCCTTCGATGAATTGAAGTCCCTCTTCCGTATCCTCGTAGGGATAGTCCGTTCCCAGAATGATCTTTTCGATCCCAAAAGCTTCCCGGGTGCACATGAAGGCTGGTTCGTAGTAGTTGCCGCTCGTGGTCACAAACACATTGCTTCTGAGGTACTCACTGGGCTTCTTGGATATGGCCGGCCTCGCCGCGGGGTCGTAGGGTCTCACGTAGGCCCAGTCGATTCTCTTCATGAGGAACGGCAAGACTTCTCCCAGGTGTCCGAGAATGATCTTCAGCCCGGGGTATCGGTCAAAAATTCCGCTGTAGATCAAACGCATCATGCACATGGCCGTTTCCATACCGAATCCGAAGGGCGATCCCGCCAAGGCAAACCCATACGTTCTAACCTGGGGGATGGCCGGCACCGTCGGATGGAGATAAACGGGAACATTAAGCCGTTCCGCCCTCTCGAGTATAGGCCGATACTTCTCGTCATCGAGGTACGAATCCCCATAGTTCGAGTGGGTGTTCCACCCGATGAAGCCGAGCTCTTTCACCGCTCTTTCTAGCTCATCGGCGGCATCCTCAGCAGCCTTAGGCGCGAGGGCCGCGTACCCCATAAAGCGTCCCGGATATTTCTTGATCACCGCTGCAAGAGCATTGTTGGACTCTCTGGCAAGGGGAACGCCCCTGGAAGGATCCAGCTGCTCCAGGCCAGGAGCCGAGAGGCTGAGCACCTGGACGTCGATTCCCGACTTGTCCATGGCTTCAAGTCGCTCCTTGCCCAGATTCAGGAGCGCATGCAGAAGAACGTCCGCAAAGGGTTGCCCCACCTCAGGGGCATACCACAAACGACGGCTACGGTCCTTCGTGCCCTCCTCAATGCGGGGATAGCCGGTGTTTTCCGAAAGTGCTTTGATGTATTCTCTCGTGTAGAAATGTGCCTCGAAATCAATCCTTTTCATTCTTCTCTCCTTTCACTTCTTCATATCCTCCGAATAACCATCATTCTTTTCCTATCATTCCATGGCACAAGAGTTCCTCGATGACACTTTCATTCGCCCGGCAGCCACAGGGCGATAGACGGAAAAATCATGATTAAGGCTATAGCCATTAGCTGCAAGATGATGAAAGGAAATACCGAGACCATAATGTCAGTCATAGAATAATGATCCGGGGCTACTGCCTTCATAGTATACAGAGAGACCCCCAGAGGCGGCGTGATCAGACCCAACTCTATGTTAAGCAAAGCGACGGCGCCGAACCAGGCCGGATCGAATCCCAACGTAATGATAGCAGGGACGAAGATGGGCATGGTCAAGAGGATGATGGCAGCAGAATCCATGAAGCAACCCAGCAGCAATATGACAACCTGCATGATGGCCATGATAATCAGAGGATGCACGGGTAACTCCAGGACAAACTCCGCCATGGCCTGAGTAGCCCCGACATAAGCCAGGACCTGGCTGAAGCCCCTCGCTCCCGCTATGATGAAAAAGATCATGCCCGTGACCTTCAGCGAACCGACGAGAGTCTTCTTGATCACTGACCAATTCAAGCGCCTCTGGGCCCCGGCCACCACCAGGGTGGCCAGGGCGCCGGTCGCCGCTGCTTCCTCCGGTGTGGCAACACCCAGGACCATCAGGCCTATCACCGAAAAAATTATCAGGACCACCGGAAGGATATTCGTGGTAACATTGAGAAGCTTTTCCTTCAGGGGCACGGCCGGCGCCTCATACACTGGCGCAAGAGAAGGGTGAACAGCGCACCTCAGCACGATATAAGCCGCATAAAGAACCGCCAGCAGAAGCCCCGGACCTATGATAGCCAGGAGGATCCTGCCCACCGATATCTCTCCTATGGCGGCCAAAAGCACGGCCAATCCGCTCGGAGGAATCATCACCGCCAAGCCGCCCGCAGCCAGGATGGGGCCTGTTATCATTGATTTATGATAGCCGCGCTTTTCCATTTCCGGCAGCAGGACGGAACCCAGAATAGAAACACTCGCAATACTTACGCCTGTGAGCGCGGCAAGGATAACCCCGGATGTGATCGCGATTAAGCTTCCCCTTCCCGGCAGACGTCCGAGCCACTGATCCACGATCTTTACGACATCTCCTCCCAGACGAGAGTGAAACATCAACTCGCCCATCAGGACAAAGAGCGGAATGGGGGCAATGGTGAAAGTTGCCAGTGAACTCCACATGCTCTGCACCATGTAGTCCAAACCGGCGGGGTATCCGAGAACCAGCAAAGCGCCGACAATATTGATCAGTATAAAACAGAGCGCAATAGGCATGCCGGTCATCATCAACAGGACCAGGCTGCTAAACACGATCAATACTGAAATTTGCCATTCCATAAGTGTTCGTTTCGCTATTAGTCTTAAAATATAACTTCTTCGCAAGTTGCGGAGAAGTTATCAGGCCAGGTCGGGGGGCACAGTGTCCGGTTGCGGCCGAAGGCCTGGATTAAGTCATGATCCGGAACTATTGGCGGCCTTCTTGGCGGTCCAGCGTTTTGCCCATTCTTACGAAGCCGTATGCCCTGCGCATGAATTGAATCGCAAGCAGGAGCGCGCCCAACAGAATGGGAGTCATCAGAATCCACTTGGGAAGTTCCAGAACTGAAGGCGTCACGAGGTCGGTCCGGTAGAAATCGACGATGACCCTTAAGCTGAACCACGCCACAGTGAGAACAACCATCATGCTGATTACGGAAGTTATGATATTCATGATTCTTTGCGACCTGAGGCTTAGATGGTTCAGCACCAGGTCCATCTTAACATGTCCCTCCTGTTTCAATATCCATGGAGCCACAAGAAAGCCGAGAAAAACCAGGATATACTCGCTAATTTCCTTTACCCATCCCAGAGGCATGGCAAAACAATATCGCAGAGTGATATCTGCCGCAACAATGAAGGTCAGACCAACAATAAGGATGGCGGTAACGATGACCATAAGGATGTTGATCAGGTCGAATAGTTTTCCCAGCCATGCCAAAACCTTCATCAGGTTCTCCTCCTGTTTCCGGGCACCAGGGCAACTCTCCAATGGGAGGAGGGTCGGCTTACAGGAATCATTCCTGTAAGCCGACACAACCCTCACGAGACTGTCCGCAGCTTTAGATCCTTATTTTCCACCTGACAACAAGCGTTTCAGCTTGGGAGTGACATCGGGGAATCTCTTCTGCTGAAAATCCCAACTGGCGGCATAAGCCGTTTCAACAAGCCACTTCGCGGTATCAGGCGGAAGATTATAGATTTCCACCTTTGCGTCTCGCAGCTTTTGGGTGGATTTGCCCTTGTCCTTAAGCCAGATATCCGCATTGGTTTTCTCTGAGTAGATCATCGCATCGGTAATTGCCTTCTGCAGATCAGGCGGCAGTTTATTCCAGGTCTTGAGGTTCATTACGACAAACCCTGAACTCTGCAAGTAACCGGGAAGGGCCATATACTTGGTTACCGCCTGACAACCCGAATTCACCCAGTTCGTTAACGTCGAACCAGACACACCATCGACCGTCTTCCTTTCCATTGCTGTGTAGTAATCAGTCATATTCAGGTTCACCGGCGCAGCGCCCCATCCTTCGGTAAGCGCGCGAGCGGCCGTAGCCGTTCCTATCCTGAGCCCTTTGAAGTCTTCCGGTTTCTCGACCTTCTTGTTCAGAAACAAGTTAAAGAACTGGAGATCGTTGGCCGGTGTGAGGCGTCCCAAATAATGCAATCCGCCTTTATTGCAGAGTTCGTCCATATAAGCATAGGTGCCATTCTTTCGTTCTTCGGCCACGGAAATCCGGCTCAAGATGGTGGCTCCTACACCCGGGCACACCGTCTCCGCCACACCAGCCAGATTGATGGAAAAATCGACGATGCCGCTTTGCGTCGCTTTGGGCAAATCGATCGTTGCAATCGTTTCAGGGCCGCCGCGGAACTTGAAGGACAGTCTGCCCTTGGACAGTTCAACCGCTTTTTTCACAAACCCTTTGTTAAAACCTATGATTTCAGGATGAGACGCGGGAATGAAAGCCGCCCAATTGATCACGATGGGTTTCACTTTTTCTGCTTTTGACTGGGCCAGCGCCGGATGAGCGCCCATTAGAGCAAGGGTGAAGATCAGACATCCAACGACAGCTATCATGTGCTTCATTTTCTCGGCCAATGTCGTTCCTTTCATTTTTTCCTCCTTTTCAGTTTTTTCTAAATCGATTCGACCCGGTTCTTGCGTTTACCCACCTCCTTTCATCGTATACTTCTCTTTCAGAAGACGGATGGTGCATGGCTATGGCGTTGTCTGCGTGGGAAGCCTGTGATTCCGGGATGAGCAAACAAGTCATGGTCCCGGAAGGACGGCTCACTTGCCCATCGCGTTCATATGATCTTTACGTCGGGCGCCCAGTTCTTGCTGAGCAGCCTGCAACCCGTATCGGTTACCAGCACAGGGGACCCAAGGCTGGCGCCTTTCCTGAAGTCCGGCCTAACGACATGCGGTTCAAACTCAATTACCATGCCCGCCTTCATTTTCAACAAGGTGTCGGGCTTGTACCTGCGTTGGGCTGGAAAGATGCTCACCGGTTCCTCCAGACCTAACCCCAGGCCGTGAAAGGCTGGATTTGTAGATTCATAACCGGCTTCTTTTATGGGGGAAAGGATGGCGTCATACAACCGCCCGGTTGAGATCCCGGGCTTCAGAACACGAAGTCCGTTCTCGAAAGCCTTTCTGGCCAAAATGAAAATAGCTCTCCACTCGTCATCCGGTTCGCCCACCGAAAACGGCTGGTTATACTGGGCCAAGTAACCCTGGTACGGAGAGTCAAATTCAGTGAGGATAATGTCACCCTTCTCCAGGGTTCTCGAACCCGACGGCTTATACTGGCCTCCTTGTCCACCATGGAGGATTTGCTTCCCCGAGTGATAAAGAACCATACCACCCGGCTCGCCGCCTTCTCGGAACAGAGCGTCCATCATCCGGGCTCTGACTTCCATGTCACTGACGCCGGGTCGGGCCGTGTCCATGATGACCTGAATAACCTTTTCCCCTATTTCACACCCCAATTCCAAACACCGGATCTCTTCGGCGCTCTTGGTCATTCGAATCCCGGTCAGAATATCCGTGGCATCTGTAAATTCAGCTCCTCCGAGCGCAGAGATTACAGATTCCCGGGTGGCATACGGAAATCCCATCTCCCCATCATAACCTGAGAGTCCTACAAAACCTATTCGGCTCTTATCCAGGTGTAATTCGCGAAGCCTTTCGGAAATCACTTCAGAATAGTGAGGATGACCCGTGCGAGCATCCATTACCCAGGCAGACGGGTCCGGCCGCGCAAAGAACAAAACGAGTGTTGGCTCCCCTTCAAGCGGGAATACGAGGTAGCCTTCCGCCGACACGTTAGACAAGTACTTCAGATTGGCCCCGAAGTGCCGGAACCGGCCGTAGGATCCCCATATGATCAGGCATTGGAGTCCCCGTTCCTCCATGGATCCGCGAACCCTTTGCCACCGTCTATCCCGTTCTTCCAGTGTCAGGCTGAACATCACTCCCTCCGATCATTTCTTCGACAGGCACCGCCAATGATCTTCACTTAGGCAAGCGCAATATCCTCTCCGTGTTTTCATGAAATATCTTTGCTTGGTCTCCACTGGACAAATTCATCGACTCTACAGAGCCGATGGTTTGCTCGACCTTCAGCAAGCCGTTGTTTTCGCCGTAGGGATAATCGGTGCCGAAAACCAGGTTGGCGGGCCCAAAGAAAGAAAGGGCGCACGTCAGTCCAGCGGTATTTCCGGCAATTGCAGTATCAGCGTAGAATTTACGAAAATATTCTATCGGCGGCTTTTCCAGCTTTTCTGTGTGCTCAGGCTTGGAGCGATCATCTCTGGCGACAACTCGCCTCGCGATGCGCTGCTCGAAAAACGGAATCATGCCGCCGGCGTGGTGCGTGACGAACTTGAGATTGGGAAATCTCTCCAATACTCCGCTGAAAACAAGTCGCGCCATGGCGAGGGACGTTTCGTAAGGCCATCCGAGCGTCGTAGATAACATGTATCGCGAAAATCCTTCATCGCAATAGTCGGGGACATTCGTATCTCTTGACGGATGAATCCATATGGGCAAATCATGCTCTTGCAGCTTTTGATACAGCGCCATGAACTCAGGACGATCGACGGCCCTGCCGTTTACCGGAGTGAAAATCTGAACGCCTTTTAAATGAAGCTCCTTTATGGCGCGGTCCGTCTCCTTCAAAGCCGCGTCCACATCGTTCATAGGCAGACAGGCCACTGCCGCGGCAAATTGGTCAGGATACCTTGCCACCAGATCGGCCAGTTGATCATTGGCCATTTTCGCCAGGTCGGAAGCGTCCTTTGGATTCAATGCGTACTCGAGAGGCGGAGGAGCCAGAGTGAGCACCTGCGCGAGCCCTTCAAACCGGCTCATGGCGGCAAACCTTATGTCCAGATCCCACAGGGCACTGTGAGCATTGTTCGCATTCATGTACATGCTGGGTTTGGCTTTTTTTTCAAGGGCCGCCTTGTACTTGGGTGGCAGGATGTGCGTGAAGACATCAATCTTTCTTTCAGAGAGCTCTTTCAAAAATCATTCCCTCCAAAATAAGCGCCCGGGCTTGGGGTTAGGCTCTCGTTAAATCCTTCAGCAAAACGCTCAAGCCCAGGTCGGTTAACTTTTCCGCAGAAGGGACACCTTCGGGGGTCCATCCTCGAATCCTATAATACCGATCCAGGAATTCATTGATGCCCCTGATCATTTGCCCCTCTCCCGGCGCGCCGTTTGTGTGAAGGGGTTCGTTCAACATCCTCTCCGGAAGCATGTCATGTTCCCGGTTGAATCCTTCTCGCACATTGAAGGCTCGTTCGATGTTGACAATCCTTTCTGCAACGATTCCCAGATAATCGGGATCCTCAATCTGGGCGATTCCGGTGGCCGCAAGCAACATTTTGCGGTAGAGCTGGGGCATCCATCCAAATAGCGCACAAAAGGAACAGGCGACACCCAGTTCGCCCATGGCCCGGCTGTTCTGGTTGTAGACGACGATATCCGCGTTTTCCTCTTCGGCAAAACGATCGACCTTTCTCGGTATGGGGCTGCCGAAGACTTCTTGTGCGGCATAGCCATAGGAGTGGCTGGCGCCGATGTTGCTGGTAGCAAAGTTGAACCCAAGACTCTTTGCCCCTCGTGGTTCGTAGGCGGCAAATTCCAGCCCCTTTACATGCATGGCGTATGCTTCAGCGCCTTTTCCTATGATGGCTGCCGCTCTTCTGGTACCCTCAGCCAGCAGGTTGCCTATTCCTTCCCTTTGAGCAATCTTCTTGATGAGCGTGACCATGGCAGAATGGTTTCCATAAGAAAGATCCAGCCCGTCAGTGTCGTTTTTGGTGAGAATCCCTTTTTCGTACAGTTCATAGGCAAAACCGATCGTATTCCCGGTACTGATGGTGTCCAGTCCCAGGTTATCGCACAACAGGTTCGCAACAACTGTGGCTTCAATACTGGAATTTTCCATAGGACCGCTAAACGCCCAGATGGTCTCATATTCAGGTCCGTAGCTGTGTGCGCCAGAGTAAGGGCCGGCGGTGACATGGTGTTTCTTGCCGCATCGAGCCGAACAACTGTAGCACCCAAAAGATCCTGACCTGATCTTCCGGTATTTGTCCGCGGACAATTTTTCATAGTCCTTCTGTTGCCCGTACCGGAAATTTTTTACCGGATATATTCCAAGTGGATTTGTGATATCGTGGGTATCCGTAGTCCCCACTTCAGAATGATGGTGATAGCCCTTGCTGGCTCGCATGAGCTCAATCTGCTGCCGCACAAGATCGTCGAACGCATCCGCGTCATGAAGCAGTACCTGCCTTTTCGCCTTGATAGCTATAGCTTTGAGATTTTTCGATCCCATCACCGCGCCGACGCCGCAGCGAGAAGCAGACCTTACACCACTGACAATAGCCGCATATTTGACAAGTTTTTCTCCTGCAGGGCCGATACAGGCAGCTCGAATATGATCCCCATGGAACTCGCGCAGCCTCTCTTGCGTTTCCGCTGTCTCTTTACCCCACAATCCACCGGCCGGCTTGATCTCACATGAGTCCGCCGACAGCAGGATATACACCGGCTCTTCCGCTTTGCCCTCGATGATCAAAAAATCATAGCCCGCAAACCTTATCCACGCGCCGAAATCGGCCCCTGCCGAGGACCGGGCTATGGCTCCGGTTAGAGGGCTCCTGGTATACACGAGCCATCGCGATACGGATTGAGCCTTTGTTCCCGCCAGCGGGCCGGCGGCCAGCACCAATTTATTATCCTCACTTAAGGGATCTGTGGCAGGAGACAATTCCCGGTAAAGGTAGTAGCTGGCAAAACCTCTGCCGCCGATGAAATTCTGTTGAATCGAGCGGGGAATAGATTCCGTTGCTGCTTTTCCTGTTGACAGGTTTATCCGCAAAAATTGTCTATCCCTTTCTGTCATCCTTTTTCCTTCCTACGAACACGTCGCCTAAAACGCAACAGCATAACCCATTGTTAACTCCCCAACTTCCGGAGATGAAGGAGGCTAAAGGCCGCTTTAACCTCCCACGATAAGATACAGCATGGAAATGGTGTCACCCGAATGAACCGCTTTACTCAATTCTTCGGGATAAACACTGGCGCCATTGATATAGATATCAATATATTTTAGGAGTTCGTCATCTTTATCGAACAAGAGTTCTCTTGTGCCCGGAAATTGATTTACAAACGAGTTCAGGCATTCGCCCACCGTCTCCCCTTTAACGCCGACCGCCTTCACGCCGCGGGTAAGATGCCCCAGAAAAGCAGGAATTTCAATTTGCACGGTCATATTGCTTAAAAACCTTCTTTCGGCATCCTAGAGGCTATTTTAGGTCTGCCTTCCACAAATCTGTCCTGCCGGATTTCATTGCGGGCTTTCGAAGACCTCGCGACGTGTCGGCCATGGAGGACTATGCCTTCCTCATAGAGGGAGCGCGTTCGTGACCTTCTTCAGTTTCTGGTCGTCGATAACGCTCAGCCCCGCGCCTTTGAGGAGCTCGCGCAACTTCTGCACCTCTTCTTTTCGCGGTTTCGGCAAGGGCGGTCGCATGAAGGGATTCGAAATGAAACCGCGGAGCCACGTGGCCGTCTTGTACTTGATATGCAGCCGCGCGAAATCGGAATAGATGTACTCTTGAAGTTCGGCCAGGCCGTTTTGCCATATCCGGAGCGCTTCCTTCCAGTCACCCCTCCGCCAGGCCAGGATGTGTTCCAGCATTGGTTCAGGAGAATAGTTCCAAGATCCTGTCACCGTCCCGTCAAAGCAATCGTTGGCCATGTTTTCGTGGAAATTGACGCTCGGCGCCCCCAATATGCCTACATGGCGATCGAGTTTTCGCAGAGCCCGGGAAACAATCCTGTACCCGGTATAGTTGTAAGTCATTTTCCATCCCACCACGGTCGGAATCTCCTTGCAGGTTTGAACCGCCACTTCTACCGGAAGCCCTTCTCCGTAGCGGATGTTCAGGGTACCGACGGGATGGCAGATAATCGGCATGTCGCCCACGCCCTTGGCAATAGCCTTCACCAGTTCAAGCCAAACCTCCGGATATTTCGAAGAGTCCCAGGCAGTGGTGACATCAATAGCGCCGATGGCCGGCATGCTGAAAATGCCGTCTGCGCCGGCCTTTTTGGCATCGACGGCTTCCTGTACCGTGCCGGCCGTTGTGGGCTGGCAAACACCGGTGAACACCGGCACGCGCCCATTGACTTCTTCCAAGGCAATTTGAAGGTTTCTGAGTTTTTCCTCCCGACTAAGATAAAATACTTCTCCTGCCTCAGGATTGATGATGATACCGACACCGGCATCAAGAAACTTTGGCTGCAGAAAATACTGCAGGAAGGTTCGCAGTTGACCTTCGTCCACCTCTAAAGAACCATCGTCCTTGTAAGGGGTGACGATCGTGACATACAGCCGGTCATACTTCTTTCCATAATCTACCATTCTCTTCTCCTCCTTTTTTCCCAAAAACGTTAGATTGTCAAAATGCAACGCATACCACGAACAGAGAAAACGGGACATTATTCACGCTTCAAAATATCATTCCTGATACCCGAGTAGCTTGGAAAAGCCGATTGAAGCGCGGCGCACCGCCTTCTGGACCTCTTGCCTCTTCTTCTTGTCAAAACGGAAATCGGGGGTGACCACGGCCAGCGCCGCAATGACGCGTCGATACAGATCAAAGACGGGCGAAGCAATCGCAATGGTGTGACTGTTAAGTTCCTTAAAATTATAAGCCAATCCGGTTTTCCGAATATTCTTCAGCTCCTCGATCAGTTGTTCCGGGTTCGTTATTGTATCCTGCGTGATCGCCACAAAGTTTATGGATTGGATATAGTTCTTAATCTCCGAATCCGTGCGGTAAGCCAGAACGCATTTTCCAGCGGCCGTGGCATAAAAGGGGGCTCGCTGCCCCAGTTCGGTCAGTCGCTGAACCTCTCCCGAGAATCTCTCATCTCTGATCTTTATATCTTCAGCGAACACCCGGGCCACCATTACAACCTCTTGCCCGTTGGGCACTTCCATCGCCGCTGTTTCACCCGTATCTTCCTTAAGTTGTTTCAGAAACTGCTGACCGATCTGTACCAGTTCGAGATGTTCCAGGTACCGGCCACCCAGGAACAGGAGCAACGGCCCGAGCTTGAATCGCTTCGTCACCGTGTCGAAAGCAAGCCAGTCGAATGAGGCGAGACTGTTCAGCAGTTTGGAAAGGGTGCTTTTAGGCAGGTCGAGAGACTTCGACAGATCAGAGTTGGTGAGACCTTCCTTCGTCTCTCCGATCGCGCGCAGAATACGGGTAATTCTATCAACGCCTTTTACGATCATCGCGCCCACTGTTTCCTATTTGGAACAAGGTGTCAAATAGGGAACCTGTTGTCAAGAAAAAAAGGCGGCTCTGTGCGCAAAAGGAGGAGGAGGAGGATGTTCAAACGCGCCCACTCCTGCGGCCATAAGAAATGCCATTTATAACGCGGCAGGAGTGTGGCTCAATGACCTACCCCTGACTCCTGACAAGATCATCAACGCGATTCACGAGGAGGAAAGAGGTGACTTAAGAAGTCGAGTCTAAAACCGGTTCATATGAAGCCAGCTGAAGTCAGGGCGTATGGGCGCATAGGGATTCCTCTCCCTCGGATAGCCCTCCTCTCCGGGCACACCGATCTTTAGCACCGCCGTCACTTCGTAGTCATCCGGAAGTCCGAGGATTTTTCCTGCCTCCTTCCGCCCGTCTCCCCAATACAGCACGATTCCTGTTCCCAATCCCTCCGCCACAGCCGCCAGCGAGATGTTCTCCATGCACATCCACACGCTCTTCTCCCAATCCACCAGATGACATACGGCGACAATACTGGCGTTACGAAAAGAATCCTTCTGGGCTTGCGCCAGTTTTTCTACCGCGGTCGGGTCCCCCTTTACCCTTTCCGGCGGATTCTTCTTGGTCTGATCAAATTTGGCTTCCGCCAGTTGATCGATAATTCCTTGATCTTCCACGAGAACAAACTCCCAGGGCTGGCGGTTTACGGCTGAGGGAGCTTTTGTTCCAGCCAGCATGATCTTCTTGAGTTGATCCAGGGTAGCTCCTTCTTTAAAAACCCGGATAGTTCTTCTTTTCTCAATCGCTTCGTAGAGATCCATCACTGTTACCTCCTTCCTATGAGAACCTTTAACCGGATCTCGTTCCCTGAAACCATTCGCAGCGTTCCCGACGGTCTTACCGATAAACCCCAAATTCTCTAACCGCTTCGGCCATCGCTTTCACATTCTCCGGCCTCGCCTCGTCCGGAATGCCCGTGGCGCCGTCGAGAATAAAGCCGCCTCCCTTGCCGACCCTCTCGATCAGGTTTCTGCAGTATTCCCTCACCTGTTCCGGTGCCCCCAAATTTAGCAGCGATGCAGGGACATTGCCCCTGATACATATTTTGTCTCCCAGGACTTCCTTCGCCTTGATCATATCGGTCTGCTCGAACCAGTAAAGCGCCTTGCCTTTGGGCATGTCGGCGATGATTTCCAGCCGGGAATCGCATCTACCCTCCCACAGAGGACAGGGGGTAAAGCCGGCTTCTATGAGATCCAGCATGATTTGTTTCAAAGTAGGCCAGAAAAAGATTTTGAACTGTTCTTGGGACATGAAACCGTCGAGCCCCTTGTGGAGCGGAATAAAGACCAGGTGAACCCCCGGCAGTTTGGGGCTTTTAAGGGTTGAACGTATCAAGAGCCTGTACACCTTGTTGAGTGCCTCGATCAATTTGTCAGGGCATCGGTACATGTCCAACATGATGCCTTTCGTTCCTCTCATGAAATCACCGATGTAATCAAAGGGAGCATACACGCTGGACCCGAACTGAGGAGGAAATCCAAGCTCGGCCATCCTTTTTGAGAACGCGGCACCCCGCTTTAGGACTTTCTGAGCCTCCGAGGCTGCCTTCAACAGTGACCCGATGGCGCCGACCATTTCGGGCGCGGCTAGGGTGGCAACAAAAGGGACTGCCCGAGTGTAATAAGCCGCGGGCACGCTGGGCAGATTTCCAAGCGGAGCCAGGGATCCCCATATTCTCGGGAACAGGGTGCTCAAAAGGAATCCGGTGGGATCCAGGATAAAATCATCGTACTCATCGGCGGTCATGTACTCGCCTTCCACAAACTGATAGGTCGTGTTGGCGCCGACCCCGTGTCCCGGCCACCTCAGTTGCTTGTAATCGAGAGCCTCCAGCGTGGAGGCCCAGGACAGGATTCGAAAGGTGTCCGGGCACATATCGGGCTGAAGGTCGAGTGTGAGCGTCTCGATCGCCTTTTCCGTTTTTTCGAGATCATACATGGCTTCCTGAAAGGAGATCCCTGCATACTTGGCCGCGAAGAAGGTGGAAAACGGCGTGAAGGGAACCCTGTCGGGCGTTTTCAACTCAATGGCGTCAGTGACTCTTCTCAGTCTCTCCTTGTAGAGTTCCACGGGACTCTTGTTCATTACGACCCTTTCTCTTTTGCTCTTATCGGGGCAGCGATATCACTTGTAAACGCCGTACTCTCTTGTAAACTCGATCATGGCTTTCACGGTGTCTGCTTTTCCCTCGTCGGCGGAACACCCCATGGCCATGATGTACCCTCCGCCCTTGCCCGCCGTATCAATCAACTCCTTACAAATCTCCCTGATTTTTTCCGGCGTCCCCGTCACGATCTTTGAGATGGGCACGTTTCCGGCAATGCACGTGGTGTTGCCGATGACTTCTTTGGCCTTGGCCATGTCGGTGCGATCGAACATCCAGATGCAGCGCCCCTTGGGAAGTTCCTTGATGTATTCCAGCCGCGAATTATAGCCGCCCTCAGCGAAAAGAAAGGGAACACACCCTTGGTCAATTAGTGCCATGATGACCGCTTTGAGGGAAGGCCAGTAGAAAGTCCTGAAATGCTCGTCGGACATCCAGCCGTCGGCCCCTTTGTGCAGGGGCATGAAAACAATGGGGTTTCCGGAGACTTCAGGACCGCTGAGCCCCCATTTGATAAGCAAGGGCGTGAGCCTAACAATGGCTTTGAGAACCGTTTCGGGCCGCCTGAAGATATCCATCATCATGGCCTGTGTGCCTCTCAAGGTGTCGGCAAGCACATCAAAAGGCGCCTTGGAGATTCCGCCGACGAATTGAACGTGCCCCATTTCCTGCACGCTCTTGTCAAAGGCGGCAATTTTTCCTGCCCATTCGAAGCTCAGGCGGCCGGCTTCCATGACTTTCCGGAAAGCCTCCTGCACCTCGGGCAGCCCCAGGAGGAAAAGCAGGGGCCACGTCATGGGCAGTTCGATAACACTCATGAGTGTGGGCAGGTTCTTCAAGGGTTCCAGAGAACCCATGATGCGCGGGATGTAAGTCCTCAGAAAAAAATCCGTAGGATCGTCGATGAGAGTCGAATAGTCCTCCGGCTTCATGTACTCGCTTTCAATGCATTGGTACACATACTTATCGGGCAGGTTGAACCCCGGCCACTTGTAGAGCTTGTAACCCAGTTTTTCGAGAGCCGCGCCGTGAACGATAATAATCGCCGATGAATAGTAATCGGGATTAAATTCGTTCAGGTAGGTCATCATCGCGTTATTCAGTTTGTCAACGTCATACATGGCCTCCCTGTAGTCCGCACCGCCGAGCTGAGGCATAAAAAAAGTCCCGAAGGGAAAAATGGGCACCCGGTCGGGAGCTGTCTTCAACTGAATGGCATCCTTGAGCCGAGTGACTCTCCTCTGAAACTTAGTCTTTGCATCCGCGCTCTTGAACTGAAGGCCTTCTCCGGATAGCCAGCGCGCAAAGCGCGCTTCCTGTCTCTCCTCTGCCGACATGTTTTCCCACGTCGTTGCCATGTATTCTACCTCCTCTGGTATAAGAAATCGCAAAAAGTCCCAAAAGGGCCGGTATGTCATCGCAGCGAAGCGAAGCAATCTCATAACCGCACAGACTAGAAGAAAATTGCCGTGGCGATTGCGCCTCGCAATGACGGCATATGACTTTTACGAAGCCGTCAGGATTTGGGGAGCGGAAAAATCATTTTAGCCGTTGGGCGTATTTCAGGATGCTTGCCGCTGTAAATGAGTTCGAGTTCCCACGGCCACTTTTTCCCCTTGACCCACTGTCCGCCCACGAGGGGCGTCTCGCTGTAATGTTTTTCGTTAAATTGGATATGACCTATGATTGTGTCCAAATTCATCTTCCCGATAGCTTCCCGAAGGGAATTTTTCTCCAGGCTTTGTGCCCTCTTGAGCACATCGAGGGCCATCTCATACCCTCCATGCTTAAATCCGATGGAGGGAGTCCACTGCCTGCCCGTTTCTTTTTCCCAGGCATCACAGAGTTCTTTTGGCATCTCTCCGGTGAGGGACGACTTATAGGGGTGATATTTGCTCCACCACACTTCGGTGGTCAAACCTTGTGCGATATCCCCGAGTGCTTCCAGCGCCGATGGGAAGAGAAGCGCTTTTGCGATCGTCGCAATCTTCGGGAAAAATCCATTGGTGTGACACTGCCTCCACGCCGTCGTCCAATCAGGAGAAATAAGGGTGCCGGTCAGGATATCCACTTTTGCTTCTTTGAAGAGATTGATTTGAGAAGTGAAGTCTTTGGTAAAATAGGGGAAACGGCCGGGATCGATGACTTTATATCCCTTGGGCCCGAGTTTCTCCGGCATTACTTTTGCCCACGACGTTCCATCTGCGTCGTTCGGCCATAGGCCTCCGACGACCTTGTTGGTCCGGCCGGCCTCTAAATCCCAAATCCCTATGAAAAGATCCGTCAGGGTATCGACCGTCCAAAAGGCCTGATAACTCCACTTATAGGGGCCGCCGGTCAGCCAGGCTTCCACCGGAGCGCCCAGGGCTACGCAAGGCATCTCCGACCTTTCACATATGGCTGTAACAGGGTTGACCACGTCAGGCGTGTACATTACCAGCATGAGATCAATCTTGTCGTGGAGGATCAACCTGGAGGCGACTTCAGCCGATTTACCGGGGTCGCTTTCCGTATCCACAATCTTCACTTGGACAGGGAGCTTCTTTCCGACCTCTTTGATGTAAATCCCTCCATCCTTATTGATATCTTTCAGCACCCTGTCAGTCACCCACTTTGTGGGCTCCCCAAGTCCTGCCAAGGGACCCGTCAGAGAGCTCGGATGACCGATAAGAATGTGATCTCGCGGCGCGGCTTTCACCGATCCGATCAAAGCCGGCGCCCATGACGCCACGCTGATGGCCGCCGCGCCTTTACCCACCTTTTTGACAAAATCCCGTCGAGTGATTCCCTTCTTGGTCTTCATGGCTTTCTCCTTTATTTCAATTCGAAAATATGGAGAACTAAGAACTCATCCTCTTCAGCCCAATCGCTGAAACTTCTTCCTCTCCCCGCCGGCCTCCTTTCCGGGATTTTCCAGTCTTATCCCCCACCGTGTTAAATCCACTTTTTGGCCATCGCAACGGCTGCCATGGCATCCGAACCATAGGCATCGGCGCCCGTGTATTTCCTCACTTCATCGTCAATCTGACCTCCGCCGATCATGATCTTCACTTTGTCTCTGAGCCCGGCTTTTGTGATGGCATCCACCGTTGCCTTCATGGAATCGAAGGCAAGAGTCAGGAATCCGCTCAGACCGACAACCGGCGCCTGGGAATTCTTTATCGCATCCACGAACTTCTGAGGCGCCACATCGATGCCCAAATCAATCACCTCAAAGCCGTTTACATCCAGCATGAAGACCACAATGTCCTTACCGATGTCGTGAATGTCTCCTTCCACCGTGCCGACGATGACCTTACCCAGCTTTTTTGATTCAATAGCGCCGGTCATCCCGGGTTTAACAACATCGGATATCTGCCGAAGCATTTCACCGGCCATCACCAGTTCCGGCAGGAAATACTCTCCCTTCTCAAAACGCTTCCCCACGGTATCCATCGCCTCTTTGCAGGCTGCCAGGACTTTGACGGGGTCCTCCCCTTTGTTGATGAGTTCCTTGGCAATCGCCACCGCTTCCTTTTCTTTCATGTTCACCATGGCCTCGACCAGTTTCTTGGACATAACAAGCCTCCTTGTGTAAAGTTGTCGTGCAGCTGCCTATTGATCGGAAGACAGAGAATATAAAGTTCAGCGTATCAGCTTAATTCTTTCATGTTGGTTGGTTTGAGGATCATGATTCTCATCATTCTCCTGAGAAACTTGCTGTTTCAGCCACCCAATGCACTTCGGCCCCAACCAAACTCCGTGCCAGCCAAGCTCGGGGGATGGTCTCTTCAGAGCCGCAACCATTTCTCCCGTGACCTGAAACGGCGCCGAAAACTCAGTGGGTTATGGTGGTAGCCCCACAAGATAACCTCTCCGGTTGGCTTGGTGTGATGCGCCTACCCAGAAGAAGATTAAGTACCCTGGGGCGGTTAAATGGGCTAGTCCATTTCCGGTTGCGGACTCGTCAGAGACCACCCCCCGGGCTTGGCCCCAGAACTTCTCCCGCTGCAAAGCAAGTTTCTTCCATAAACGCCCCCGCAGCGAAACGCCGGGGCACAAGTGCTAAAATGATAGTTCAGCTCACTTTAGGCCCCGCCATTTTTTCGCGATCACGAAAGCCTCGTATGTATCGCTGGGCGAAACGGTCCCGCCCCAGGATGAGATCCGAGGACAAAACAGCGGGCCGGACCTTGGCCACGTCAACCGTGGGGCAAGTCACCCCGGACATAACGGCAATCGCCAAAAATGCATCGTTGACCACCGCCCGGTCAGGCAGGCCAAAGGAAATGTTGCTTGCGCCAAGCGTCTGGTTCACGCCCAACTCTTCTTTCACCCTGCGGATCGCTTCAAGCGTAACCAGGGCGGCGTTGCTGTCTGCTCCCAGTGTGAGGCAAAGACAGTCAATGATCACATCCTCGCGAGGAATGCCGAACGACTCAGCCTTCTCGACGATTTTCCGGGCAATGGCCACTCTCCTTCCCGAATCTTTCGGGATACCCTCGTCGTCGATCGTAAGGCCTATCACGGCTGCGTTGTATTGTCTGACCACGGGAAGGATCTCGTGAAGTGATTTTTCTTCTCCCGTCACGGAATTGACGACAGGTTTGCCCTTGTAAACTGCAAGCGCCTCTTTCAAAGCCTCCGCTCTGTTGATATCAATGCACAAGGGCACACCAACGGCATCCATCACCGCGCGAACAACCTTGGGCAGGACAGTGACTTCATCGACACCGGAAGCGACCACATTGACATCCAGGATGTCGGCGCCTGCTTCCACCTGAGCGACAGCTTCTCTCACTACATACGCAAAATCGTTATTCTTCAACGCTTCGGCAAGTTTCTTCTTTCCTGAGGGATTAATCCGCTCGCCGATCAGAACCGTGGGTCCTTTATCACTGATGACGACTTCTTTCTTCTCACTCCATACTTTTGTCTCCAATGAGCCTATTCTCCTTTCCGGGATAAACGAATGGTTTTGCCGATCCTTCGGACGACCGACGGCACATTCCACACGCGCGGGCTTCCCTGCCGCGTTTCCATAAAAGGTGATGTCACTAAGGTGAATACCAACAGGAAAAAGACCTCGATCAAGGGCTGCACAGCCCTAAGAAATGAGTCTTTGTCTTTTATCAACGGTAAGCGATGAAATTGAAAGCAGCTGACAAACGGTGATCTACACTATTTATATAGCACTGCGGGAAAGTGTCAACACAAAACTCCGATTCCCCATCGTTCCCCTGAATGATAGAAAGGGAATCATGATCCTTACCATAATTACATAGAGCTCCTAAGAAACTTGCTGTTTCAGCCACCCAATGCAGGCCTTGGGCCTCAACCAGACTCCGTGCCAGCCAAGCTCGGGGGGTGGTCTCTTCAGAGCCGCAACCATTTCTCCCGTGACCTGAAACGGCGCCGAAAACTCAGTGGGTTATGGTGGTAGCCCCACAGGATAACCTCTCCGGTCGGCTTGGTGTGATCTGCCCGGAAGAAGATTAAGTACCCTGGGGCAATTAAATGGGCTAGTCCATTTCCGGTTGCGGACTCGTCAGAGACCATCCCCCGCGCTTGGCCTCAGAACTTCTCCGGCTGCAAAGCAAGTTTCTTTCATAAACGCACCCGCGGCGAAGCGCCGGGGTACAAATGCTAAAATGCTACGAAAGGGGAAACTTGAGGATGTTCTCTTGACTCCAGGCAAAGGAAAGCGACAGGGGGTCCGGAAAACCGGGCGGCTCCTCCGATATGTCGTCCGCATCGAGAAAAGGGCCGGGTTCCATACGCTCCCTGTCTTTGTTCAGGAGAGGTAATCCGTGAAAAAGGTGGATGTGCTTCTGAACATGGGCGGTCAGGCGGCTGCTCTCCTCAAGACGCTCCAATCCTCGGCATCGAAAAAGAGAACCTGACCGCTCTTGGCCTGGATGGCGGAAGCAATATTCAGCCACTCTTCTCTGTCTATCTGGGTTCTCACGCGTTCCGCAAAGTTCTCAGCAATTTCCAGCTGCTGGGGGGTGACACAACTGTTAACAATCTTAAGCGTTTTCTCTATCAAAGCATCCATAGAAATGCCCTCCTTATTCAAATATCCCGATTTTTCTTCTTAAAATCCTAATTTCCAGCCGCTTTCCCCGTAAATGGGATCAACTGTGTATTTCATGAATATTCTGACCCTATCATTTCCTATAACATGATACGATCTTTGATGTTCTCCGCCGGACCACTCCGGCTCTTTCAGATCACCGGAGAGTCTTTCTCTAACTTTGACCCTGGTCATGACCGGGAGTAAGAGCAATGATGGTGCCAAAGCAGGGAACCCTTTGGCGAGTCTTAATTCCCACGGTTTCTCAATAGCTTAGGAAGAGGCGATCAGGGAGTGCGGGGATGTGGGTAGAACATTGCAACCTGTCCAGGAAGAAGGTTTCTTAAAAATAGAAAATTCTTACCCACCAATGAAGCGGACCCAAAAGCCTGCCACAAAGACACCAAGACACGAAGAAATTCATTCGATTTCTTTGTGAACTTTGTCTCTTCGTGCCTTTGTGGTAAAAAATTGTTGCCGTTTTGCGCGAAATTCAATTCTTAAGACACTAAGACTGAATCCTTACGTTGATGGTTAGATTCTCCTTGACAGGGTTAAACGGAGCAGGTAACTATGA
This sequence comes from uncultured delta proteobacterium, assembly GCA_963740905.1. GTDB lineage: Bacteria > Desulfobacterota > DSM-4660 > Desulfatiglandales > HGW-15 > JAFGDM01. The sequence goes on along the minus strand of CAVUFY010000010.1, from coordinate 48,909 downwards.
GTGCGCTTTGGAGGATTTAGATCTTGATGGAGACAACAAGGCAGGTCCGGTTTTTGAGCTTTTGCTTTTTTAGCTTTAGGCCCCGGTCTGCCCTGCTCCTTTTGAGGACATAATAAGAAGAAAAGGCTACGGGCAGGCTGGAAAGCCGCCCGTGGCTGGAGAGTCTTTGAAGCCATGGGCTCGGCATCAGCCCATGGCTTTTTTTGTATTGAATATCGAATATTGAACAAGGAACCGCAGAATTACGAAGGAATCACTTCGACATTCAACATTCCTTGTTCGATATTCTGCGGTTTCGTTCCCTTTGAAGCATACTGAAGGCGGAGGTTTTTCTCCCCTTCCCTGAAGAAGGACAATAAAAGGAGGACATGACAAATGGCAGGACCACTGGAAGGCGTGAAAGTAGTGGAGATTTCCATGTTCCAACAAGGGCCCGTAGCTGGAATGAGGCTCGGCGACCTGGGCGCCGACGTCATCAAGATTGAGGCCCCTTCAGGAGATCCGGCGAGAAATTTCATGAAAATCATCGGAGCTATGGCAGGACTCAGGGGCAGGAACTATTATTATGAACACAACAACCGGAATAAAAGAGGTATGGTTCTCGACCTCAAGAGCGAGAAAGGCATGGAGATCTTCCTCCGACTCATCGACAAGGCAGACGTGTTTCTCAATAATATGAGTATAGGCGCTCCGCTCAAGATGGGCATCGGACCGGAGGTTCTTCTGGCGAGGAATCCGCGGCTTATCTATGCGCACGCCTCCGGATGGGGGCGCAAGGGACCCGATTCCCAGGAACTATCGTTTGACTATACCGGAATTGCCCGTTCAGGGCTCATGATGGCATGCGGGGAACGGAATGCTCCCCCCACTCAAATCTTGCCGGGAATAGGCGATGAACTCGGCGGACTCATGTGTGCTTGGGGCGTGACCGCTGCCCTTTACGCCAGAGAGAAGACGGGAAAAGGACAAGTTGTGGACACATCCCTGATGGGAAGCGTGATTGCCGCTCTCGCATTCGTTCTTGCGCCTGCCTGCATCCTGGGCCAGGAATTCCCGAGAGAGATTCGTGCGCAGGCAGGGAACCCTGTGTATAATCACTACCGATGCAAGGATGGGAAATGGATCGCCATAGCGCACCTGGATCCTGACAGGTATTGGCCAAGGTTGTGCAATGCTTTAGGCATCCCGGAACTCCGGGACGACCCGCGTTATAACAGCATAGAGGCCAGGGGAAAGAATGCCGCAGAACTCGTTGCCGTTTTGGATTCACGGTTCGCGTCCAAAACAAGGGATGAATGGATGAGCATTCTCAAGCGCGAGGGATGCATCTTCACCCCTGTTCAGAGCCTCATGGAGGTTACCAACGATCCCCAGGCGTTGGCCAACCGGTACTTCATCGAAGTGGATCATCCCGACTGGGGGAAGATGAAGACAGCGGGATTTCCTTGGGACTTCAGTGAAACCCCTGCGTCCTGGCAGCGCAAAGCCCCTGGGTTTGGAGAACACACGGATGAGATCCTCGGAGCGCTCGGGTACTCCCAAGAGGAAATCATGAAGATGAGGAATGATAAGGTCGTTTGCTAGTATCTTGTCTATGGACTCTAGCGAAATGTGAGGGAAGAAAGAATTGTCTCACACAGTGAACAGTACCAGGAACACAAGGTAAAATGACATTTCGCTTTAACGTAAAGAAATCATTAGAGTCTTTGCGAACTCTGCGGACTCTAGCGAACGAAGTGAGCGGGCGTGAAGAAAAAAAAGATTTGTCTCACACAGAGTTCACAGGGAACACAGAGATGGAAGCAAGTAACAAGTGACGAGTGACAAGGGACAAGAAACAATAACTCGTCTCTTGTCAGCGAAGCGGACTCGTCACTAGCGAAGCGGGTTATTCTCAAGAAGAGCGGGCGTGAGATATTAGAGTCGTTTGGGCTCCAAAGGAGGGGCGCTCATGAGTCTTCAAAACCTCGACATGATTTTCAAGCCTGCTTCGGTCGCCCTAATCGGAGCCAGTCCGAAGAAAGGCACCATCGGATGGGCGATCATTAGGAACCTGATAGAGGCGAAGTATGAAGGGCTCATTATTCCTGTGAACCCCGGCTATGCCGAGGTGGAGGGGATCAAGGCCTACCCTTCCCTTTCGTCGGCCGACCGCTCAGTTGATCTTGCGGTCATTGCCACGCCCATAGCATCGGTCCCCTCCATCATGAAAGAATGTGTCCGCATTGGCGTGGGCGGGGCAATCATCATTTCGGCAGGAGGCAAGGAGTTAGGGAAACAGGGGCGCGAAATTGAAGACAAAATTCGGGGAGAAATGAAGGGGACTGACCTCCGTGTCATGGGGCCCAACTGTCTGGGGGTAATCTGCCCGGAACAGCATCTCAACACCACCTTCGCCGCCCACATGCCCAAGCCCGGGAAACTGGCATTCATTTCCCAAAGCGGTGCGATCTGCGCGGCCATGCTTGATCTTTCTCTCAAAGAGGATATCGGATTCAGTCATTTTGTCAGCATCGGGTCGATGCTGGATGTGGACTTCGGCGATCTCATCGACTACCTCGGAAACGATGAGTCGGTCAAGAGCATCCTGCTTTACATGGAAAGCCTGTCCAATTTCCGCAAATTCATGAGCGCGGCCAGGGCCGTGTCACGGGTGAAACCGATCCTGGTGCTCAAAGCGGGGAAAAGCGAAGCCGGAGCAAGAGCCGCCGCCTCTCATACGGGCGCCATGGCCGGAGAGGATGCCGTTTACGATGCCGCTTTCAGGCGGGCCGGCATCGTGCGGGTGGACACGCTGGAAGATTTTTTCGATTGCGCGGAGCTTCTGGACAAACAGCCCCGGCCTTCCGGCAAGCGCATGGTGGTGATCACCAATTCCGGTGGGCCGGGGGTGATGGCGGCCGATACCATCGCCGGCTTTGGCCTTGAACTCAGTTCCCTCGAAACGCAGAGTCTTGAGCGGCTGGATCGCATCCTGCCTTCTTACTGGAGCCGTGGGAACCCGGTAGACATTCTCGGTGACGCGACGCCTGAAAGATACGTAGAGGTCATCGACTGCTGTTTCCGCGCAAAAGAGGTGGACGGGATGCTCGTCATCCTCAACCCCCAGGCGATGACGGATCCTGCGGTTATTGCCGCCGACGTGGCAGAACACCTGAAGGGAAAGCCTTATCTGGTGGTGACTTCGGTCATGGGCGGCGTGGACGCGGAAAAAGCGAGGGAAGTCCTGAACCACGCAGGCATCCCGACCTACGAGACTCCGGAAAGGGCGATTCGCGCCTTCTATTATCTCCACGAATATGCCCGCAACCTGAAGATGCTCCAGGAAATTCCCCCCAGGCTCCAGAGCGGTGTCGAGCCTGACCATGCCGCGGCGCGTCGCGCGATCGACGAAGGGCTCGGACGGGGAGGCTTTCTCACCGAGGTGGAATCCATGCGACTTCTCGCCACCTTCGGAATGCCGGTGAACTCCGCCGGTAACGCCAGGTCCGTGGAAGAGGCGGTCCGCCTTGCAGAAGAAATGGGGTATCCGGTGGTGATGAAGATCCATTCGAGAGACATCTCCCACAAGACTGAGGCAGGCGGAGTTCACACCGACCTGCGGAGTCAGGGCGAAGTGCAGAAAGCCTTTGGCGCGATCATGGAACGGGCAAAGGCTTTTAAGCCCGACGCCGAGATCCTGGGCGTCACCCTCCAGCCCATGATCAAGGACCCGGATTACCAAATTCTCCTGGGCAGCACCCGCGACCAAAATTTCGGCCCCATCATTCTTTTCGGCATGGGGGGAATATTTGCGGAAGCGCTCAGCGACAAGGCCATCGGCCTTCCTCCTTTGAACGGATCTCTCGCGCGCATGCTCATGGAGGAAACAAGGCTTTTTCGCCTTCTCAAAGGCTACCGCAACCGCCCTGCGGCTAATCTGGCGCTTTTGGAGGATATGATGGTCCGCCTGTCCCATCTGGTGGTGGATTTTCCCGAGGTTGTTGAACTGGACCTCAATCCCGTGTTGGTCAAAAACGGCAAACCATGGATCGTGGATGCCAGGGTGCGCCTCGAAAGATCCGGGACCCCTGCTCCCCTCCATCTGGCCATCAGTCCCTATCCGGAAAAATACGAGACATGGGAGGTCACCCCCGCTGGGTTCACGATGTTTGTGCGGCCCATTAAACCCGAGGATGCTCCTCTCATGGTGGAGCTTTTCAACGCCATGTCATCCAGGAGCATCTATTACAGGTTTTTCAGTCCCCTCAAATCTCTTCCCGAAAGCATGGTCGCAAAGTTCACCCAAATCGACTATGACCGTGAGATCGCCCTCGTGGCCATGGAAAAAGAAGATGATCGGGAAAGAATGATCGGTGTGGTCAGGGCTATCAGCGATCCTGACAGGAAGAGAGCGGAATACGCGGTGGCTGTGGGCGATCCCTGGCAGGGCAAAGGAGTGGGTGCCAGACTTACCCAACTGTGCATCAGAATCGCCAAAGAATATGGGATCGAAATCCTTGAGGGCTCGGTTCTTGCGGAAAACAGGGAGATGCTCGCTCTGGCCCGCAAGGTCGGGTTTCAGGTCACCAGGGGCGAAGCGGCCAATCAGTTTACGCTGACCATGGACCTAACACGAGCCTTCGGCACCAACTAGGATCCGACCTCCTCCCCAACCTCCAACCTCTGCGCAGCTTGCGAAGAAGCTTACAGGTTGACACTCTAATGCAGAGCGCCAAGTCTCTCGACAGCAGAGAGCGAAGAGGGAAAGGGCTCGAGATTCGTGATCAGTCTGCCAATAAGACGCAACAGCGAAGGAAGGCAATAATGACAAGCGGTGATCCACAGACTATTTTGATGGCTGACGACGATGAAGAGGACTGTTTCCTGGCAAAAAAGGCATTTGAGGCAAGCCGGGGAACTGCTGCCTTCTCCTGTGTCGAGGATGGGATCGAGCTTCTGAATTATCTTTCGGAGCGCTCACATTCTGAGGCAGGCGGTCTGCCCGATCTACTCTTGCTCGACCTGAACATGCCCCGAAAGGATGGCCGTGAGGTCCTCCTCGAAATCAAATCAGAGCCCGCTCTTCAGAGGATTCCCATCGTTATTCTGACCACATCCGAAGAGGAAGAGGATAGAACCTTCAGCATGAAAGCCGGGGCGGATTCATTCATTACCAAACCGGCAACTTTCAGCCAGTGGGTCGATATAATGAACTCCCTTAATGACAAATAGCTAAAAAAGGATCGGCAATCGAGCCGACAAATCTGAACGACTCGGACGCCTGCCGATTTTCTCGCTATCCGAACTCGGCCTGGGAGTGCTTGCCGGACGGAAATCCGGCTTCACTTGTCTAACACCTCCCTGACCTTCAATGCCAGGCCCTGACGGGTGAAGGGTTTCTGGATAAGAACGATCCCTTCTTTCAGAAGGCCGTGTTTGTATAGCCCGACATAAAAAGAAACTTCAGATCCGGCCGCAATTCCTTTGATTGTCTCGCAAGCTCCGTCTTTGAACAATGTTGTCTATCGACTCCTTTGTATGCCACCTGGAGTATATTATGGGGTATCATCAAAAGGAGTGAGAAATACTGAAGACCACTCGGCTGTCACCGATAGGACCGAAATATTCCTCCTCATTGGTATCGTAGTAACTCGCGTCCAGGTTGAACCCTAAGACCTCTTTGGAAAGCCCGATTCTCCAAGACAAGTAGTCGTAGCCATCCTTGCCGTCAAGACCCCGACCGTTTCCGGTCGTCTTGTCTCCCTTCACATCCTGATAACCAAGCTCGAATCCAAGGCCGAAACCATACGGAAGCGTGAAGCGGAGATTTCCACTGTAATAGTAAGCATTCCCGTCCTCGCCATAGAAATCGGGCGAGTAGTTGAATCCCACTCCCACGTTAGGTTTCAGCGGCAGGTTCGCAAACGCATAACTCAGACCTCCGTGAAACTCCCAGTAATTCAAGTCAGGATCGCGTTCCCCTCCGGGATACCAATAGTAGATGGTAGAGAGTTCGTAGCTCAGGTTCTGAAAAAGCTTGTGTCTATACCCGGCATAGAGGTCGATCTCGACATTCCCTTCTGATATCGTTTCATCCACATTGGACGCCCAAGCGCCCAAGAACACGCCCACGGGATGGTTGTAATCGAAACTGGCTTGAACAGCAGGATCCTCGTTGGTTTGAGACAGCCCTCTGAACACATAATCCGAGGTCAGCGTCGCAGTTCCACTGAAATTGCCTTTGGCCAGCAGACCGGTATCTTCAGCCATGTTTTCTCCAATGGCGACCAGAGGACTTGACAGGATGAGCAATGCTGCAAAAACCGTAATCCATCTCCCTCTCATTTGGAAAACTCCTTTCTGTCGGTTAAATTAATATGAGTTGCAATCGGTTCTCTTTATTTAGAATCTCTCTTCTGGTTTGACGGCAATAAGATGCAGCTTTCATATTCATGCTCGATCAACTCGACAAGGACTCTTATCTTCCCCTACCTCTGTGCGTAAGCGGTCGAAGCCTCAAAATCAGGATAGGCCGTGCCGCCGTGTTCGGCCAAATCCAGGCCCTCCAGTTCTTCTTCAGGTGAGACCCGCAGACCGATAAATTTATCGATCAGTTTAAACAAGACAAAGGCGGTCACGAAAGTCCATACAAAGCAGGTGACAATGCCGAGGACCTGAACCCCGATGATGCGGAGAGAAGTCCCTCCCATGTTGAAAATGCCCGCGGCCAGGGTTCCCCACGCGCCGTTGATGGCATGAACTGAGATGGCGCCAACCGGGTCATCGATCTTCAGTCGATCAAAGAAAAGAACAGAGAAAACCACGATAACCCCCGCGATGGCCCCTATCATCACCGCGCTCAAAGGCGTGACCGTGGCACAAGGACTGGTGATGGCCACAAGCCCGGCCAACGCGCCGTTCAGGCTCATCCCAATCTCAGGCTTCCCGAACTTGATCCATGACGTGGCCATGGCCAAAATGCAACCGGCGGCGGCAGCCAGATTGGTATTGACAAAGATCATCGCAGTGTCCTTGTTGGCCGCAAGGGTGGAACCCGGATTGAAGCCGAACCAACCCAGCCAGAGGATGAAAACTCCCAGAGCCGCCAATGTCATGCTGTGACCCAGGATAGGTCTCACGGTGCCGTCTTCCGCATATTTTCCAGTACGGGGGCCGAGCACTATGGCCCCGGCTAAGGCAGACCAGCCGCCTACGGAATGAACGACCGTTGACCCGGCAAAATCTATGAAGCCCAGTTTTTGGAGCCAGCCGCCACCGTGGTATGCCCCTCCCCAGACCCAACTTCCGAAGATGGGATAGATGATCAGGCTGATAAAGAAACTGTAGATCAGGTAACCGGAAAACTTGGTCCTCTCCGCCATTGCACCCGACACGATGGTGGCTGCAGTGGCGGCAAAGACGACCTGAAACATCCAGAAGGCCAGGACCCAGGGATCACCGCCCGGTTTGAAGTCACTTAGGAAAAAGCCGTTTGTCCCAAACCAACCTGTTGTCGTGGCCCCGAACATCAGACCGAATCCGATTGCCCAGAAGGCTAAGGAGCCGATGGCAAAATCCAGAAGGTTCTTCATCATGATGTTGATCGCGTTCTTGGCCCGAGTGAATCCGGTTTCCACCATCGCGAAACCTGCTTGCATGAAAAACACGAGGGCTGCTGCCAGCAGGGTCCACACGTAGTCGGCGTGGGTTTGGACAAGCTCGATGGCCGTTTTGTTGGACTCAGGCGTTGGTGGGTTGTCACCGGCCCAGACCCTGGAAACATTGATACCGAATACCAAAAGAATTAGAAAAAGCTGTTTCATCGATTCACGCCTCCTTTCAGATAACTAAATAGCTTCACGGCCTGATTCTCCCGTTCTGATGCGGATAGTCTCTTCCACGGGCAAAACAAAGATCTTCCCATCCCCGATCTGGCCAGTTCTCGCTTTTTCTTGTATAGCGGCGACCGCTTCTCCTAACTGGGATGAGTCTACGACCACTTCGACCTTTACTTTTGCAACGAAGTCCACCTGGTATTCGGCGCCGCGGTAAATCTCTTTATGTCCGCGCTGCCGACCAAATCCCTTAACCTCGGTTATGGTGAGCCCCTTGATGCCCATGCCTGCAAGGGCCTCTTTAACCTCATCCAGTTTGAATGGTTTGATAATCGCTTCAATTTTCTTCATGATCCTTCTTTCAACCTCCGTCGGGGCGCTACGAACTCTAAAAATTCCTGAATTGACTAAGTGAACTTTGGGAAGAGCAAGGCACATGCCAAAAAAAGCGGCTAAAAGTGTAAGCAGTAACTATATGTAATTGCGGATTATTTCTGGAATGGACAATAAATAGGTGAGTTAGAAAAACTACATTTATGTGTCAACTATAAGAGCATAATACAATTTAGTTGTTTATACTTCGCGTCGATACAATAACGTATTTCGGCAGGACGGTAAACATGGCAGCGCCTCTCGCTTGATAGTCACGGTTGCCTTAAGTGGATACACAAAAAGCATCTACCATCATCCGCTGATGTCATGTGAGGAACCCGGAAGATTTTTGATCGCAGCAAGGTCAATCAGAGTCCGGCAGGTCGCCCCAAGTCAAAACCATTAGGAACCCTGCATCTGAGGCAAATCTTCAGCTTCAGGTCAAGGTCGAGTAACAGCCCCACAGAAACCCTCCGCGATGAAGTTGGCACTCCAAGAAAGGCTACTATATCTCAATCCATTTATGGAGGACCGCATCAGAAGTCTTCAGAGCACATACTCGTTCTCATTGGAACGAAAAGGGAGAGGGCCTGTTTGTCATTGCGATTCTGGTTCCTGATCTCCGAATCCATGCGCGGCGAGGGGGCTAAGCTCGTGGATAAGTTCGGCAGGGAATTCATGAATGACTCACATGAGCTCGGCTCCATGGCCCCCAGGGACATCGTGGCGCGCGGAATACACCAGACAATGCTCGACACGGACAGCGCCTGTGTCTATCTCGATATTTCCTTCAGGAATTCCGGATGGATCAAGGACCGTTTTCCGACCATTTATACCCACTGCCTCAAAGCTGGAATCGATATCACCAAAGAACCGGTTCCCGTCGTTCCGGCCGAGCACTATTCCTGCGGTGGGGTAGGAGTGAGCCTGCCCGGAAGGACTTCGCTCCAGAGGCTGTATGCGGTCGGCGAGGTGTCATGCACGGGCATCCACGGGGCCAACCGGCTCGCCTCGACATCTCTCCTCGAAGGGCTGGTTTGGGGTTACATGGCTGGGATAGACTGCTCGCAACTGACTGACCAAGATGACTATTTCCCGGAGATTTTCCCCTGGAAGGACCAGGAGGAGAAGACAGACCCCGCGTTAATCGCGCAGGACTGGCTGACGATCAAGAACACGATGTGGAACTATGTGGGACTCGTACGCAGCAGGCAGCGCCTGTTACGGGCCAGAACGATTCTTCGCCACCTCCAGTCAGAAATTGAGCAGTTTTATCAGAAAGCGAAGATGACGAGAAGGATGATACAGCTTCGCAACGGAGTGCAGACGGCAATTGCTGTGGCTCAAGCCGCGCTTGAGAGCGGGACGAGCCTCGGCGCGCATTATCTGCACGAAGAATAAGCTCGGGCTTGCTTTAGCTCTACCATCTTTCTCAGACGGGAGCCAGCAGATTCCGACGGCAGATGCAGGACTATTGACCGCGTTTCATGGGAACATGCGCCAAGCATCGTTCTTTGCTTTTAGGATGCTGACGATGATCACCATAAACTCCAACCTCCCCAAGAACATGGCGAGCATTTCCGCCCAAAGTGCAGGGGTGGGCATGGAGACTGAGGTCACGCCGATTGACAAGCCGACTGTTCCGATGGCCGATGAGAACTCGAAAAGCGAGTCGCGAATCGAGTAGCCGCATGCACACAGAATCATGGCCCCCGCTAAAAAGGTGGCCAGGTACAGAAAAACAAGAACGCCGATTTGGCGCACCCGCGCGTCTTCCACGAACACGCGTCGATCGCCTTCCCATATGGATCGCTCCATGACCGCCGTCCGGGGCAACGAAAGCCGCTTCAATTCCCAGACCAGGAGCCTCCAGAACACATAGACACGGAATTGTTTGATTCCGCCGGCGGTCGAGCATGTTCCTCCTCCAATGAGCATGAGCGCCGTCAGCATGAGCACGCCGAAAGAGTTCCAGTTCCCGTAGCTCACGGTCGAAAATCCCGTGGTCGTGAGAGCGGAAACCGCCTCAAACAAGGCGACACGAAAGGATTTGCCAAGGTAAGGATAAAGCTTGCCGCAAGTGAAAATGAACAGGGCCGCTACGGATACGGGAATAAGCACGGTGATGAGCCGAACCTCGCCGTTGCGCACAACAGAGCGTATCTCCCCGCGGAATAGAAACCAGGCGGTCACAAAACTGAGGTTACCGAGAAACATCAACGGAAGGGTCACGGCTTCGACAGCAGTGGAGTTCCAGTAGCCGATGCTCTCCACACGCGTCGAAAAGCCACCCGTGGACACAGCGGCAAAGGAATGATTGATAGCATCGAAGAGGCTCATCCCCGCCAGTCGATAGGCCACAACCCCGGCGGCGGCATAACCGGCATAGATCATCAATACCAACCTCGCCGACCGTCGCACTTGAGGAACAAGCTGATCGCTCCTCCCTTCTGCCGCCGAAATGCCAACGCCTGTCGGCCCGACAATGGCAGACATCATGATGATGGCCAGACCTGCGCCGCCGGCCAGTTGCATCACGCTTCGCCACAAGAGAATCATTCGGCTCGCGGTGGACACGTCCACCACTGAGAGACCTGTGGTGGTCCACCCGCTGACGGCTTCAAAAAGAGCCCTTGAGTAGTCCATTTTCAGGCCGGCCGCGATAGGCCAGGCCGAAAAAAGGATCAGCACGATCCAGCTCACGAGAACGATCACGCCGCCTTCTTCGGTGGTGAGGGTTATACTCAGGGAAGAACGAAAAAGTCGCCATGCCGAAACCCCTAGAACTCCCAAGCAGACCGCAGGAACGACGAAGCTCCACGCCCACCGGGCTTCCTGGGGCTCGGCGAAAAGCGCCAGAAGCGGCGTGAGCATCAATAACGCGCACAGAGAGAGGATCGCTCCGGTGTGAGAGAGGATCGCGCGGTAACGGTGTCTTAAGAATTCCTTTTCCCGCAAGCTCTGATTCCCAATGCAGGCCTTTGGCCGCAACCAAACGTTTATCCCAAGCCGACCCGATGGGGAGGTCTCTTCAGAGCCGCAACCACTTTTACCGAGGCGTCAACCGGCGCCGAAAACTCAGTGGGTTATGGTGGTAGCCCCACAGGGTAGCGTCTCCGGTTGGATTGGTGTGATGCGCCTACTCCTAAAATGACTTCAGAACCCAGGGGCGATTAAAAGCGTCGAGCCCATTTCCGGTTGCGGACTCTGTAGAGACCTTCCCATGGGTCGGCAACATGCAACTTCTAATCTTAAGACTCTACCCTCTTTCGCCCGTGAATGCCTTCAGCACCGGGCCATGGTTTTCAGGCAAGGTGATGAGCACCACGCGATCGCCTTGGACCAGCAGGCTGGATCCACGGGGGATAATGGGTTTGCCCTCCCGGATCACAACGGCTACCAGCGCATTGTCCGGAAGATCAATATCTTTGAGATGCTTGCCTGCCACGGGAGACCCGGAATCAAGGACGATCTCCGTGACGTTCACGCGGCCCTCGCCCACCGGAAGAAGGTTGGCGATTTGTTCCAGCGATGCTCTTTGCTCGATCAGGCTGCCGATGATATGGGTCGTGGAAAAGGCGGGGACGCCCAGTTTTTCGAACACTTCCGCATTGTCCGGATCGTTCGCCAGCGCCAGGGTCCTGGGCACGCCGTACAGGAGCGAAGCAACCTGGCAGATTACGAGATTGTCCTGGTCCTTCGGCGTGATGGCGAGCAGCGCGTCTGCGCCCATGGCGCCTGCTTCCTTCAGAATCTTTGGATCGCTTCCATCGCCGCAGACCACCGTGGCGGAAAGCTGCCGAGCCAGATGGACGCATTCCTCTCGATCCTCATTGATGATGACGACCTCGTATCCCTTCGCCGTGAAGTTACGGCAAAGGAAATACAGCGTATTGCCGCCACCTACGATGAATACCTTCATGGTTTTGCATCCTCCTGGCCGGCTATGCCGCTCGCAACGGCCATCAGGAACATTTCCGCAGCCACCGATGTGGGACAAATGGTCTCGATCCCGAGCTGGTCAAAGATCTTTTCCCGCCTCGGGTCGAAAACCCTGGCCAACACATGGGGAACATCAAAGATCTTTTTCGCCACCTGGGCCACCATCAGGTTGACGTTGTCCTCGTGTGTTGTGGCAAAAAAGACGTCGGCACTTTTCAATTTGACTTCCCTCAAAATGGCGATTTGCGTGGCATCCCCCAGCACACGGAACCCGCTGAACTCAGCGGAGAGGTCTTCGAAGGTGGAATTGTTCTTGTCGATCACCACAACGGAATGTCCCACACGGCTTAACTGGTTCGCCAGGTGCGATCCCAAGCGGCCGCAGCCGACGATCACGATATAAAGGCTGCTTTTCATCGAAATCCCCTCTTCACACGCGCTCTCGCTCTTTTACCGACACAATGAGATTGAAAATGGCATCCCTCTTTGGCCCTGCTTTTCAGCCTGGACAGGACCACCGAACTCCGGCATTGCGCGACCGATTCAATCCAATCTATTCATCTTACCATCGACGATCGCACTTTTCAAAAACGCTCTTTTCAGGGCTTCCGTTTCCGATTTTATTGCCGCACGATGTGCTTCCCTTGCGAGCAGAGCCCTTTCTACGGCCATCGCTACCTGGTTGGCGAAGCTCTCAAGGTCATGGATCTGTTCGTGCTCGATCACAGAGAGCTCAGGGCCGGGCAGCAGTCCCATCACTCCTACCGTTCTCGAAGAGGTGAAAAGGGGCAGGTAAAGAGCGCTTGCCCCGGGAAGGGTATCCGTTCCCAGACCTGCCCGCTGCCTGTGATCAAAGCTCCACTGGGCCACGCTGAGTTCGTTCTGCCCAAGCTCGAAGGTCTCAGGGCCTGTAGCCGACACTCTCAGCGTTCCGTTTTCATCGGGAATGAGGATGACCACTCTGCTTGAAAAAAGTTCGCTGATATGCTTTACCGCTACGCCGCACAACAGGGAAATTTTTCTTTCGTGCACCAGCTCCCTGCTGAGATGATAAAGGGCCGCTGTCCTTCTTTCCCGCTGTCGCGCCGCATTCGCATGCTCCCGTATCTTGAGAGTGAGACGGCTGATCACGGAAGCAACTACGAACATGACGGCAAAGGTGAAGAAGTACCGTACGTTGTGGACCGTGAACGTATAGAAGGGCGGGATGAAGAAAAAGTCGAAAGCCGCCACGCTGAACACAGTTGACAGAAGAGCAGGCCATTTGCTCGTAAGGCTTCCTGCCAGAACGACGCCAAGGAGGTATACCATGGCCAGGTCTACCAGAGTGAAATAGGGGTACATCAGCTCGGCCAGCACCGTGCACGAAGCCACTGTCCCGATACTGATGATCCATTCTTTCCACCTCACCTTTTGCCCTCTCCCTTTCGCAGCCAGACCGGGCGAGGGTTCCCCTGAATCGCCTGTCATAACATACACATCGATGTCACCGCTCCCCCTGACTACCTCGTCAAGAAGAGAACCGAAAACCTTGTCTTTCCAGCGCGGATGAGCGGGCTTTCCGATGATGATCTTGGTCACATTGCGGGAGCGAGCATAGTTGAGGAGTTCGTCGCTAGCCTTGTGGCCTGAAAGCACTGTCGTTTCCGCGCCCAGACTCTCGGCAAGGTGCATATGCTCGGTAAGCTGCCTTAGATCGTTATCTGAGGGCTTTACCGTGGAAGGGGCCTCAATGTGCACCGCGATCCAGTCCGCGCGAAGACCTGCTGCCATGCGCTTTGCAGCGCGGATCAGACGGATGGAGCGGGGGTTCGGGCTGACGCCCACCATGATTCTTTCGGTAGCGGGCCACACGGCCTTGACCCCTTTGCCGATCCGGTAGCTGAGCATTTGCTCGTCCACTCTCTCGGCCGTGCGGCGCAGGGCGAGTTCTCTTAGAGCGAGCAGGTTTCCCCGGCGAAAAAAATTCTCCCCCGCCTGAACGGCAAGATCTCCAAAATAAACCTTTCCTTCCTTCAGTCGCTTTAGCAACTCATCCGGGGGAAGGTCTATGAGTTCTACCTCGTCCGCCCGATCTAGGACAGAGTCTGGCAGGGTCTCCCGAACGATCACCCCGGTGATCTGAGCGACGACGTCATTGAGGCTTTCGAGGTGCTGGACGTTCAGGGTGGTGTAAACATTGATCCCCGCTTCCAGGAGTTCGAAAACGTCCTGCCAGCGCTTCCTGTGGCGGCTTCCCGGAGCATTGCTGTGAGCCAGTTCGTCGACGAGAACGATTTCAGGCCTCCTGACCAGCGCCGCGTCAAGGTCAAATTCCCTTATCCTTGTTCCTCTATATTCGACCTCTCGACGAGGCATGACCTCCAGACCCTCTAGCAGAGCCTCTGTCTCGGGCCGGCCGTGGGTCTCCACGATTCCCACAGCGGTATCGGAGCCCTCCCCTTGCTTCTGTCTTGCAGCAACGAGCATGGCAAAGGTTTTCCCCACTCCCGGGGCGGCGCCGAAAAAGACTTTCAGCTTGCCTTCGCCCTTACGCTCCTCCTCTTTTTTCACATGCTCCAGAAGGAGATCCGGACTTGGTCGCCTCTCTTCCACTTCTGCGTCTCACCTCATCTCATCCAGCGCCAGGTTGAGCCTGAGAACATTTACCCTGGGTTCGCCGAGAATTCCAAGTTGCCGGCCTTCGGTGTTCGCCGCAACAAGAGCACGGAGCCGAGCTTCATCTACGCCTCGCACAGCGGCTACCCGCGGCACCTGATACTCCGCAGCAGCCGGACTGATGTGGGGATCAAGGCCGCTTCCTGATGCCGTGATAAGGTCAACAGGCACAGGCGAGTCATTCCCCGGATCGGCTGATCGAAGCCGCAGGACTCTCTCTTGGACTGCTTGAAACAGATCCGGGTTGCTCTGCCCCAGATTCGAGCCCGATGAGGCGGAGGCGTTGTAGGGGTAGGGTTGTGTGGCTGAAGGACGTCCCCAGAAGTACTTAGGGTCATCAAACGTCTGACCTACCAATTCTGATCCGAGGGGCTTTCCATTCTTCACGATGACGCTGCCGTTTGCCTGAAACGGGAAAAGGGCCTGGGAAATTCCGCTCACGGCAAAGGAATAAAGGATGCCGGTTATCATCATGAAAACTCCAAGCATCGCGAAGGCTGCTCTTACCATTCCAACCATTCTTTTCTCCCTCACAGAACCCCCAAAAACCCTATCAGCATATCGATCAGTTTTATACCGGCGAAGGGCAACGCGAGACCCCCCAACCCATACGCGAGGAGATTATTGCGAAGAAGCGTTGCCGCGCCCAAAGGGCGATATCGGACGCCCCTGAGAGCTAGAGGAATGAGGAAAATGATGATGAGCGCGTTAAAGATGACCGCAGAGAGGATGGCGCTCTGTGGCGTGGAAAGGGCCATGATGTTGAGCATACCGAGCCTGGGGTAGAAGGAAAGGAAGGCGGCAGGCAGGATGGCGAAGTACTTTGCCACATCATTGGATATGCTGAAAGTGGTCAGGGCGCCCCGGGTCATGAGCAGTTGCTTGCCTATCTCGACGATTTCTATGAGCTTTGTGGGGTTCGAATCAAGATCGACCATATTCCCTGCCTCCTTGGCCGCCTGAGTCCCTGTGTTCATGGCCACGGCCACGTCGGCCTGGGCAAGAGCAGGCGCGTCGTTAGTCCCATCGCCTGTCATGGCCACAAGTCGTCCGCCTGCCTGATGCTCCCGGATAAGTTTAAGTTTCGTCTCGGGCGTGGCCTGGGCAAGAAAGTCGTCCACTCCCGCTTCCGCGGCAACGGCTGCTGCGGTGAGGGCATTGTCTCCGGTTATCATGATAGTCTTAATCCCCATGCGCCTGAGCTCGGCAAACCTTTCTTTCATGCCGCCCTTGACGACGTCGCTTAAGCGGATGACACCGAGCACTTCCTTCCCCCTCGCAACAATGAGCGGAGTCCCTCCCTCCCGTGACACCTCCCCTACCACATCCTTCACATCCTGGGGAAGGATTCCATTGTGGTTGTTCACATATTCTTCTATGGCATCGACAGCGCCCTTTCGTATCTCCTGTGCGCCCATGTTGACACCGCTCATCCTTGTCTGAGCGGTAAAAGGGACGAACTTCGCATCCAGGGCATGAATGTCTCGCTCCCGAAGGCCGTATTCCATTTTCGCGAGGATCACGATGCTTCGTCCCTCAGGCGTTTCATCCGCCAAAGAGGCAAGCTGGGACGCATCGGCAAGGGCTTTGACATCGACCCCGTTGGCGGGGATAAAGGCTGTTGCCTGTCTGTTCCCAAGGGTTATGGTGCCGGTCTTGTCAAGAAGGAGCACATCCACATCACCTGCAGCTTCCACCGCACGGCCGGACATGGCGATGACGTTGGCCTGGACCATGCGGTCCATCCCTGCGATGCCTATGGAAGAGAGCAGACCACCGATAGTCGTGGGGATGAGACATACAAGGAGTGCTACCAGGGTGGTTATCGACACTGGGCTTCCCTGTCCAGCGGCGTGAACGCTGAACACGGAAAAAGGAAGCAGGGTCGCCGTAGCCAGCAGGAAAATGATCGTCATACCCGCGAGCAGAATGTCGAGGGCGATCTCGTTGGGGGTCTTTTGTCTTTTGGCGCCTTCCACCATGGCAATCATGCGGTCTAGAAAAGTCTCGCCCGGATTTGCAGTGATCTTCACCACAAGCCAGTCGGAGAGCACCAGCGTCCCTCCGGTCACGGCGCTTCGGTCTCCTCCGCTTTCCCTGATAACGGGTGCGCTTTCCCCTGTGATGGCGCTTTCGTTTACTGAAGCCACCCCGACGACCACCTCCCCGTCTCCAGGAATGATATCCCCCGCTTCCGCCAGAACAATATCCCCTCTTTTCAGCATCGAAGAAGGCACTAAGGTGGATTCGGAATCGCGCTCAGGCTTTGAGAGTCTCTTGGCTTTCACCTCCTTCCGGGACCTGCGCAGGCTCTCGGCCTGGGCTTTTCCTCGACCCTCGGCCATGGATTCTGCAAAATTGGCAAAAAACACGGTGAACCAAAGCCAGAGAGAAACTCCAAAAATATAGCCCGGGCTCTCCTGGCCCGGGACAAACAGAGAATGAATAAAAAGAAGGAAGGTCAAAATGCTTCCCACTTCCACGACGAACATAACCGGCTTTCTGATTTGGTGCACAGGGTTGAGCTTCAAGAGAGAATCGACAAGCGCCCGATTCATGATCTGAGGCTGAAAGAGACGGCTGCCTTTCGTCTTTCTTGTCATCGAAGCCAATTTCCGTTCAAATCCCGAGCACATATTCCGCCAGAGGCCCGAGAGCCAATGCGGGAAAAAATGTGAGCGCCCCGACGAGAACGACGATAGCCGCCAAAAGCAGCACGAAGAGGAGAGTATGGGTAGGGAGAGTCCCCGCCGTGGCGGGCACGTGCTTCTTAGCGGCCAAAGAGCCGGCCATGGCCAGGACCGGGATGATCACCCAGAAGCGGCCAAAGAACATAGCCAATCCGAGCAGGGTGTTGTAAAAAGGTGTATCCGCGGACAGCCCGGCGAAAGCGCTGCCGTTGTTGTTGCCGGCAGAGGAGAAAGCGTAAAGGATCTCAGAAAATCCGTGCGGTCCCGGATTCGCGATCCCGGAAACGCCCGGCTTTGCCACCGCCGCTACCGCGGTTCCCACAAGCACCAGGCCGGCAGGGATAAGAACCACGAGCGTCGCCATTTTCATCTCAAAGGACTCGATCTTCTTGCCGAGGTACTCCGGCGTTCGTCCCACCATCAAGCCTGCCACAAAGACGGAGATGATCGCAAATACGAGCATGCCGTAAAGTCCAGAACCCACGCCTCCGAAGACGACCTCGCCAAGCTGAATGAGCCACATGGGAATCATCCCCCCAAGGGGGCTGAAGGAGTCGTGCATCGAGTTGACCGAGCCGTTTGATGCTGCCGTGGTCGATGTGGCCCAAAGAGCCGAGGGAGCTATGCCGAAACGCACTTCCTTGCCTTCCATGTTTCCTCCCGGCTGAAGCGCGGTTGCCGTCTGTTCTATGCCCATCTTGGCAAAGTGCGGGTTCCCCTGCTGCTCAAAAAAATAACAGAAGAACGCAAGAGGGATGAAAAGGATCATCATGGTTGCAAGAAGCGCCCATCCCTGGCGAGTATCACTCACCATGCGGCCGAAAGTGTAGCAAAGGCTTGCAGGGATGAGCAGAATAGCCAGAAGTTCGAGGAAGTTTGAAAGGGGAGTCGGGTTTTCAAAAGGGTGGGCTGAATTGGTGTTAAAAAAGCCCCCGCCGTTCGTGCCGAGCTGCTTTATCGCGATCTGCGATGCGGCAGGCCCAAGAGGAAGAGACTGCTCCCTTACTGTGACCTTCTCGGCCCCCTTTTTATCATCGGAGCTTTTGAGGGTGTTGCCTGAAAGGTCTGTTTTTGACTGTTCGCGGGAGTTCTCTTGGTGAACGAATACTTTTTTGTAAGGGCCAAAGCTCTGCACCACTCCCTGTGACACAAGCACCACTGAGAACACCAGTGACAGGGGTAACAGGATATAGAGCGTCGTTCGGGTCACATCCACCCAAAAGTTGCCGAGGTTCTGGCTGGTTCGATGCACGAACCCACGGATGAGGGCAACGAGGACAGCCATTCCGGTGGCGGCGGAAAGAAAATTTTGAACAGCCAGCCCCAGCATCTGGGTCAGGTAGCTCATGGTCGTCTCGCCGGAGTATGCCTGCCAGTTGGTGTTTGTCACGAAGCTCGTGGCCGTGTTGAACGACGAATCAGGCGAAACACCATGAAATCCTTGCGGATTTAGCGGAAGCACGCCCTGAATTCGCTGGAGCACATACAGGGCTACCCATCCCGCAAAGCTGAGCAGGAGGACAGAGGCGGCATACTTCTGCCAGTTCATCTCCTCTTTGGAGCTGATACCGCATATTTTGTAGATGAGCCCTTCAATAGGACTTAGGATTCTGTGCAGACCGCAGGGTTCACCTTGGTAGACTCTGGCCATGTAAGCGCCCAGAGGCTTTGTGAGCGCCGCCAGCACGGCGAGATAGATGAGGATCTGCAAGATGCCGTTTCCGCTCATGAAAAAATCTCAGGCTTCAAAAGCGCTACCACCAAGTAGATCAGCAATCCGACAGCAACAACTACGCCTGCCCAGTAAAAGAAATTCATGCAAAAACCTTTTAGATCTTTCCCAAGAGCTTTACGAACACCCAGGAAACGCAGAACATCCCCGCAATCAAGGCTAGATAAACCCAATCCATCAAAACGACCGCCTTTCCCAATTAAACTCCGTCATCAGGCTTCGCTTCATTTTGAGCGCCGGATCAATACGCCAAGCACTCTTCCCGACCTCGCCTCAGAGCTTGTTCGCAACTTTCTGTCTCTTCTTAACAGGAGCGAAGGCTCTCCCGCTGGAGCACCTTTGTCACCAGTTCGCGGATCTCTCTGGGGCTGAATGGTTTTTGGATGAAATCGACCGCTCCGATCTTCATGGCATCAACCGCGGACTCGATGGTTCCATGCGCCGTGATGATGATGACCGGCATCGCAGGCCATCTTTCCCGGACCCGCCGGAGGACATCCATGCCGTCCATTCCCGGCATCTTCAGGTCCAGGAGCAACAAGCCGAACTCAGCTTCCTGAATCTTCTGCAGAGCCTCTTCTCCGTTCACCGCAGTCTGGATCGGCAGGCCCAGAGGTTCCAGAGACTGAGAAAGAGTCAGGCGGATGTTTTTTTCATCATCCACCAGGAGAATGGGCCTTTTCTTGACGGTCTTCTTGGCTTGCAGATCCTTTATCTGCCCTTCGGTTTTTGTTATGGCCGTATCCAGCCTGGTTCGCTCCTCCTGGTATCTTTCTTCGACCGCCTTGATCTCGTCCGGTTGGTTGGCTGCTCTAGCGGCTTTCACATTTGCTCGTCTGAGCTTTTCCGCGAGTTCCTTTTGTTCTCTGAGGGACTTGAGAGCTTGTTCAAGAACCCCAAGTTGAGTATGAAGGTATTCTTGTTGATTCTCTTTTTCCATGGTCTTCCTCCTGATGCGATAAAATCGTTTCACGATTTTATACAGCGTGGGCTTACCGCTTGAGAGCCTTGCGCAGCAAGGCGTTTCATGAAATATGCGCAGCAGATTTCATTATTCGATATTCTGCGGTTCCCCTTTTTCATCTCTATCCAGCCACCGGCACGGTGAAAGTAAATGTGCTTCCTTTCCCCGGACTCGATTCCACCCAGATCGTGCCTCCGTGAGCGCGCACGATCTCCTTGCAGATCGCAAGCCCCAGGCCCGTGCCGCCGGCCTCTTGTCCTTTGACCTGCACGAACTTATCAAATATTTTTGTCTGGTATTCGGCCGGGATGCCGGGGCCGTCATCGCGCACAGAGAGATAAACTTGTGCGCCCACCCTCTTTCCCAGCACCTGGATGCGGCCGCTTTCCTTCACGTACCGGAGAGAGTTAGACACGAGGTTGATGAGCACCCAGGTGATCTTATTTGCGTCGGCGCGAATCTCGGGCAGATCATCCTCCAGTTGTGCGGAGAGTTCGACGGATTTCTTCTCGGTCTGGCCTTTGAAAACCGCGTTCACATGTTGCACCAACGCGGGCACGGAGACCTTTTCGAACTCCAGTTCGATCCTTCCCGCCTCGATCTTGGACAAATCCAGCAAATCGCTGACTAACGCCTTGAGGCGGATCAACTCCTCATGTGCCGCCTCCAGAAGTTCCAGATCCTTTTTATCGAGGCTTCCGGCCGCACGCTCCAGGAGCAAATCGATGCTCATCCCCATGCTGGTCAGAGGCGTGCGCAGTTCGTGGGAGGCAGCCATAACGAATTCATTCTTGAGACGCTCGACCTCTTTGAGACGAGTCACATCCCGCAGCAGAAGCACAACCCCGGATGGGCTTTGGTCTTTACCCGGTATCGCCGTAACCGAGAACAAATAGTGTCGAGGATAGTCTCCCGACGACACGGTGAGGATCCGGTCTTCTTCGTTGACCCTGGGCTGAACACCTGATTCCACGGTCTTCTTGATGAAATCGCAGATGTGCGGCTTTCTCAGGATGTCAGAGCAAGTCCATGCCTTGTTTTCCTCAAATGCGAGACCGAGCATCCGACGGGCCGCAGGGTTGATGCCTGTCACCCTCAGGTCGTTGTCCAAAACAACCAGACCGTCATCGATACTGGCAAGGATAGCCTCGCCCTTCTGTTTTTCGGAGATGATTTGCTCAATGTTCATCTCATGGTAACGAGCTAATTGGGACGTCATCCGGTTGAACTCCTGACCGAGATGGCCCAGTTCGTCCCCTGTTTCGACCGGGACTTGGATCGTGTAATCTCCGGCGGCAATCTTACGGGAAGCATCCGTGAAACGCCGGAGTGGACGGGAAATTCGCTCTGAGAGGAGCAAGCTGAAGATCAGCGCGACTATTAAGGCGCAAGCCGCTACGATGACGGTGGACCATATGGCCCGTTTAGCGACCTGGTCCGCGCGCACGCTGGCTGCATACATGGCTTCTTCATTCAGGTTACGCAGTCGAATGCAAGCCTCGCGGACCTGAAGAAACAAGGGGTAAACCGAGTCCTGGTACTTTGCCTTTGAAAACGTCTCCGGCGCTTGCTCCGGGCCTTTTAAATCCGTGAGGCTAAAGACCTGGCTGCGGTACTTCGCATAGTTCGTCTCGATAGAGTGAATGATTTGCGCTTCACCCTGAATAGTGACATTATCCTTAGCCCTGGCCAGCCATTGAAAGAAAAAGCCCTCCTTCTCCCGGAAGCGCGTCGTCCCCTGTTTGATATCCCCCAGAAACATGAGTAGAATCCCGCTGTCCTGCTGGTCCAGCGCATCCACCATGTTCTCTGCGGCAAGAATGCTTCGATAATTTTCCTGGAGGATCGCATCGCTCGCTTTTCCCAAAGAAACCAGGTTTAACACCGCCCATGCGACTACGAGCCCCATGAGGAGAAAGACGGCGCTGTAACCGAGCAGTATTTTCTTCTTCAATGTCATGAGTGCATGATGCTTCCTTTTTTGGGATTATCATCCCAAAACTTCCCGTTTTCAAGCAATAAACCTCAAACTTCATGACCCAGAATGTCACTCGACACACCCCTATGAAGTGCTCAATTCAGTTTCGGGTTCTCCCGCCTGAGATTGCCTCCTTTCTGCCAAAGAGTATTCCCTCGGGAAGAAAGGACGGTAAATGTATTCTCTTCTGAAAGCAGCGGGCAGTCTTATAATGGTATAGCGAGACGCTCCCCTGACAGGCTTCATCATTTCTTCATCAAAGACTCCGTATAAACTGCGAATTGACCGGGCGGTTAATGAACCCTAACGTTGACGACTTTTTACCGTGAAAATGCATGCGGTGGTTCATATTGGGTTAAATATTAGTTGTGTCATTCCGGTGAATCCTGGATCGGGGTCCAGGACAGGCGCCGGAATCGAGGAATACCAAGGACTTCTGGACCCCGGCTGGAGTTTATCCCGGACCTGATCCGGGACCGGGGTGACGGGTTGGGCGACTTTTTACGAGTTCGTCAACGTTGGTGCGCCGGTAAAACCGGCGCACTGGTGAACTTCGCCGCGGCCAAGCTATCGGGTATCAAAAAGTACATCGCTCACTGGCATAAAATACATACTTCAGCGTATTGCGGTGTCGAGTAGCACAGATTGTTATTGTTGACATGCTAAACACAGAATCAAGTGCCAGTCTAATGATGCAGCCCTCACAACCATGTGCCTATTCTATCCTCAGAGGGTTCACCATGCTTGTCATCCTGGTGTTGGTGGGCGCTTGCGCTACCTATAAACCCCAACCCTTACCCGAAGGAGCGGACCTGGAGACGCAAGTCCCTCGACTGAAGATAGATGTCCGACAGCTCCCTTTGCCCCTTCTGCGATCCTATCCCTTCGATCCTGAAAACGGCCTCGACATGACCGAGGCGGCCATCCTGGCGGTGATCAATAACCCGGAGCTAAAGGCCCGTCGCCGTGAGGCGGAAGTTGCGCAGGCCCAGTTGTTTGATGCCGGTCTGCTCCCCGACCCCCAGATATCCCTGAACGGAGCGTATCCCACTTCAGGACCGCCACCTCTTTCCGACGCATTTGGTTTCGGACTCAACTACGATCTCATGGCCCTGGTGTTCGGTGATGTAAAGATTGCCGTATCGCAGGCGGCCGCCCGCCAGGTGGATCTGGAAATTCTGTGGCAGGAATGGCAGGTTGTGCAGCAGGCGCGCATTTTGTTTGTGCAGAGCATCCTGGAAGCCCACAAGTTGGCGCTGCTGCGTGGGGCGCAGAGTCTGTATGCAAACCGCTATGCCCGATCCTTCAAGGCCCTTCAGGAAGGGAACCTCACTCTGGATGTGACGGGCACCGATTTGACCGCTCTGCTCGACGCCGATACCAATGTAAGTCAAATGCAGCAGAATGTGAACAAAACCCGCCATGATCTCAACGGGTTGCTCGGACTCTACCCCGACGTTGAGCTGAATCTTGCGCCCCTATCGAGTCCCCGGCCACTGGATCGGGCTGCTCTGCGGCAGGCGATGTCAAGTCTGCCCGAACGCCGGCCGGACCTGCTCGCTTTGCAGGCCGGATACCGCAGCCAGGAGGCCAAAGTCCACAGTGCGGTTCTGTCTCAGTTTCCCTCCCTGAGCGTAGGGATCAACCAGGGCCGCGATACCGGAGAGGTGACAAGCATAGGGCTCGGCATCACACTGAACCTCCCGATTTTGAACCGCAACCGCGGCCAGATCGCTATTGAGCGTGCAACCCGCGACCAACTGAAACAGGCCTACCAGGCCAGGTTGGACCAGACTTACAATGACGTCAGTCTCCTGGAGACCCGGCAGGATTTGATCTCTCGGCAACTCGCCGTTCTCCGTGAGAAACTGCCGATCCTGGAGAGGATGGTGCAAAAGGCTGCTTCCGCTTACGAGGCTGGAAACATAGGCTCACTGATCTACGTAAATATGGCAAATACGTTGCTCAACAAACGATTGGAGGCCGTGGACCTGGAACAGTCCCTATGGGAAATCCAGATCGCCCTGGACACCTTGCTGGCTTGGCCCGACGAGACCTCCGCTTTGCCTGCCGGGGAGAGTCAACCATGATCAGCGCTGCTCGACATTCGAAGATGTTCCTGTTGACTTTATTTTTCATCACGCTGGGCTTGGCCTCCGGCTCAAGCCAGGCTCAGCCCCAAGCCCAGGTTCAAACCAAACCCCTGGCTGAACATACCCTGAAGGAAACCATCCTGGCCTATGGTCAGGTTCAGCCCGACCCGGAGCACATCTCCAGCATTTCCCTATCTCAAGCGGGGATAATCGATCGTCTGCTTGTCCGCCTTGGGGAGCGGGTAGTCGCAAACCAGGAACTGCTGGAACTCGATACCGCCCCCAAGGTCAGAATGGATTATCAGCAGGCCGAGGCAGCGGTGGATTACGCTCGCAACAAACTGGATCAGACAGAACGCTTGTTCTCGCAACAACTCGCGACGCGCGATCAGGTGTCCGGCGCACGCCGCGATCTCAAAGATGCGCAGGCCACGCTGGATGCGCTGAAGAAGCTCGGCAGCCAGAAAAGGCAAGTCGTTGTCCGCGCACCCTTTGCCGGGATCATTACCCAGCTCAAGGTGAGCCAGGGGCAGCGGGTTCAGGCAGATACCGAAGCAATGTTGCTTGCCAGCGGCAATACCCTGATCGTGCCCCTGGGAGTGGAACCGGAGGACGCACGCCGCATAAAGCCTGGAATGACGGTGATTCTCGAATCTCTGTTTGAAGAAACCTGGCATGTGGAGGCGGAGATAACCGGGGTGCTGGCCATGGTGGACCCAAGCACCAGGCTGGTTGACGTCCTGACTCGGGTGCCGGCTTCCAAATCTGCTCCCCTGGTCATTGGCAACAGGATTAAGGGGTTCATCACCCTACGGCGGGAAACAAGTCCGGCCGTTTCGCGAAGCGCCGTGCTAAGGGATGCCGACGGGACCTATCTATTCGTCATTCGAGAGGGTCTGGCCCGCCGTGTCAACGTGACCACCGGAATGGACGACGGTGACCTGGTTGCAGTCCAGGGACCTTTGAAGCTCGGCGAACCGGTGGTCATTGCGGGCAACTACGAACTCAAAGACGGCATGGCGGTGCAGGAGGTAAGCCCGTGAGTTTCTCCGCATGGGTGCCCGGCCATCGTCGATCCATTTTGTTTCTGCTGGCATTACTCGTCGTGGGAGGCGGAATGAGCGCCTTCAGGCTGCCCGTGGCCTTGTTTCCCCACGTCGATTATCCCCGGATCCAGGTCATGCTGGAAGCAGGTGATCGTCCCGGGACCCAGATGGTCACAACAATCACCCGGCCGGTCGAAGAAGCTTTGCACGCCATTCCCGGCGTCCGGAGCATCCGATCCACGACTAGTCGAGGCAGCGCCGACGTCTCCATCGACTTCTCCTGGGGCCGTGACATGGTTGTGGCGCTGCTCCAGGTCGAATCGGCTGTGAACCAGAAACTGTCCTCTCTACCTTCGGGAACCTCCTTCAGCGCCCGCCGCATGGATGCCACAGTCTACCCTGTAGCCGCGTACAGCCTGACATCAAGCCGCCACACTCTCATCGAATTGCGGGAACTCGCCCAGTATCAGCTCTCACCTCTGCTTTCAGCGATTGAGGGTGTTGCCAAGGTCGGAGTCATGGGTGGCGAACAGGCGGAGTACCGTGTTTCCGCGGACCCTGCGCGTTTGCAGGCTTACGGGCTGACCCTGGACGATGTCATCAAGGCCGTCTCAGCGGCAAACGTGCTCCAGGCCGTAGGCCGTCTCCAGGATCAATACAAACTATTCCTCATACTGTCGGATACTCGCTTTCATGATCTGCAACAGATTCGACACATCGTGCTTAGAAGCGGCGAGAACGGGCTGGTGAGATTGGAGGATATCGCGACAGTACAGCAAGCCAGTGTGCCGAACTGGACCACCATCATAGCCGACGGCAAAAACGCGGTCCTGCTGCCGGTCTTTCAACAGCCCGGCGGCAATACTGTTGATATCGTGGCCCAGGTCAAAAACAAGCTGAAGCAATTTCATGACCGGCTGCCCGCCGGCATCGAGATCAAGCCGTGGTATGACCAAAGTCAGTTGGTAGTAGAGACCGCCCGCAGTGTAAGGGACGCCGTTCTTTTGGGCGCCGGCCTGGCCGCGCTGGTTCTTTTCCTTTTTCTGCGCAGCGCCAAGACCACCCTGATCGCCATCCTGGTGGTCCCGGCGGTCCTGGCCACCACGATCCTTTTGCTGTACGTGCTCAACATGAGTTTTAACATCATGACCCTGGGGGGCATGGCGTCGGCAGTGGGGTTGATCATTGATGATGCTATCGTCATGATCGAAAACATCACCCGGCGTCTCCGAGGCGGCGCCGGTTCTCACCGCGACTTGATCCGCGAGGCGGCCAAAGAGTTTACCCACCCGCTCTCCGGTTCCTCATGTTCTACCGTCATCATTTTCCTGCCCCTGGCGTTTCTCACCGGACTTACCGGTGCCTTCTTCAAGGCCCTGTCGCTCACCATGGCAAGCGCTCTGGCGGTCTCTTTCCTGGTCGCATGGCTGGCAATTCCCCTGCTGTCCGAGCATCTGCTCGGCGCCAAGGATACCGAACCTGAAGAGAGCGGTCGGATCAGCCATATCTTTCGGCAGCGCTATGAGAGCATTGTGAATACATCCCTGGTTCACCCCTGGCTGCTCCTCATCGGCGTTTTACTTCTGGTCGGCTGCGGTTTCTTCGCCTTTAGTCGGATCGGCTCCGGCTTTCTCCCAAAGATGGATGAAGGCGGGTTTGTTTTGGATTACCGCGCGCCGCCCGGTACTTCCCTCGCCGAAACCGACCGTCTCCTCCAGCAGGTGGACGCCATTCTGAAAACCATCCCTGAGATCAAAACCTACTCGCGCCGCACCGGCACGCAACTGGGGGGCGGAATCACCGAGACCAACGAGGGGGACTACTTCATTGACCTTAAATCTCCTCCTCGACCCCCAGTCTGGTCCATCATGGATGCTGTCCGCAGCAAAGTAGAACGCGAGGTGCCGGGGCTCGATATCGAGACCGCCCAGCTCATAGAGGACCTTATCGGCGACTTGACCGCGGTGCCTCAGCCCATTGAGGTCAAGCTTTTTGGCGACCAAACTCAACAGCTCATGGATACGGCCCATAAGGTGGCCGGTGCTATCGGGAAGGTGAAAGGCATTGTCGGCGTAAGGAGCGGAGTAGTTATTGCAGGAGATTCGCTTGAAATCAAAGTGGATCCCGTCAAGGGGGCGCTGGAGGGGATCGACCCTGAAGAAGTGACGGCCCAGTTGAAAGCTTACTTTTCCGGTGTGGTAACCACCAAAGTCCAGCAAGGGATCAAGCTGATCGGCATCCGGGTGTGGGTGCCGGAGGGGCTAAGGATGCGCGAAGACCAGCTCAGCGGTTTGTTGCTGAGCGCGCCGGACGGACACCACTTTCCGCTCAAGCGTATTGCTACGGTAGAGACCGTCACCGGACGCCCGCAAATTACCAGGGAGGACCTCAAGATCATGGTGCCCGTGACCGCGCGCATCAGTGGACGAAGCATGGGATCTGTCGCTCGTGACGTGGAAAAGGTCATGCAAAAACAGGGGTTTCTGCCCCAGGGGATCTATTACGAAATGGGCGGGCTTTTTAAGCAGCAGCGAATCGCGTTTCAGGGGCTAATGATGGTTTTTGTCGCAGCCGTTTCGCTGGTTTTTTTGTTGCTGCTTTTTTTGTATGAACGATTCCTCATCGCCCTCAGCATTATCCTCATGCCCCTCCTTTCCATCGCTGCGGTGTTTATCGGCCTGTGGGTAACGGGGATTGAACTGAACATCATGGCCATGATGGGAATGACCATGATCATCGGCATTGTCACGGAGGTGGCGATCTTCTACTTTTCAGAGTACCGAATGCTGTTCAATCAGGACGGAAACCACGGCGAAGCAGTGATTCAAGCAGGCCTCAACCGCATGCGCGCTATTGCGATGACAACCATCGCAGCCATCCTGGCCCTTTTGCCTGTTGCGCTGAGCCTTGGACAGGGCTCGGAAATGCTGCGGCCCCTGGCTGTTGCCATCATCTCAGGCCTGATGATTCAGATGCCTCTTGTCCTCGTCCTGATGCCGGTCCTCTTTGATCGACTGTCCGGCCGCCACGGGAATGATGCCGCCACCTGGCCGCTCGAAAGCCACCACTCCCGCCGCCTCGGAACGTAAGAAAAACTTTGTCCTCGAGCCTCATCCTCATTATTCAACACTATCCGGGTCTTCCACCGGAAGCGGAGGGTCTGCCTGCAAGTCGGGTCGAGCCCTACGGCGCCAAGACCGATCAAGCTTTCGGACGTTGCGGCAGGGTCACATCGATTCTTGTCCAGGCACCCGATTCGCTCTCAAGTGAAACCCTGCCCTGATGAAGCCGGACGATTTGCTTGACAATGGCCAGCCCCAGCCCGGCCCCGCCATACTGCAGGGACCGTGATCTTTCCACGCGGTAAAACTGTTCGAATACCTTTTCCCGCTCGCCCTTTGGAATTCCCGGACCGGTATTAAAGCATGAAATGCGGATGAGGTTTTCTTTTTCGGCAAGTTCGATTTCTATTTCGCCGTTTTCCACATTGTACTTGACGGCATTGTCCAGGATGTTGATCAGCATCCGGCGGATCTTATCCTTGTCTCCGATGATTTTCAGGTTCTCGGGCAAGCGAGTCTTCAGTCGGATTCTTGCTTCAGTGAGGATAAGCGAAAAATCCTCCAGCACGGAGTGGACCAGATCCGTCATGCTGAATTCCGCCACCGTCAGGGATTCTTTGAGTTCCAGCACCGAAAGCTCCAGCAGGTTCTTGACCAAACGATCCATGCGCAAAACATGCTCGCCTTGGCTGATCAACTGGTGTTCAAAGGCCTCGGGCAGATCCTGACGTTGACTCGCTTCATCAAAGAAGAGCCTCAGCATGGCGACAGGGCTCTTCAGTTCATGGGAGGCATTAGCGAGGAATTGTTTCTGTTTGGCAAAGGAATATTGCAGCCTGTCGAACATGTGGTTCAAGGAGGCTGAAAGCTCATACAGTTCATCCCGGGTTGTGCCGAGAGGTATTCTTTTTTCCAGGGTGTTTTCATTGATCTCCTTGGTGAGCCGGTTGATGTCGGCCACCGGCCTGACAATGCGGCCCGCAAAAACATAACTGACAATCACCAGCAGCATGGTGGAAAGAGCCAGCCCCATGCCGAGACCGGCACCCAGGTCGCCTATCTCCTCTTGCAGTTCTTCCATGGGCCGCGCGATTTGGATCAGGTAGGTCGCTCCGCCGATTTGTGCCTCGATCAACCGCACTCTGAAATGGACCTCGTCCTTTCTGTCCTGATGAAAGTGAGCGATGTTTCTCGATACATAGGCCCTGACGGTGTAGCCGTCATCTCCCTTGTTGCGGTACAGCGGAAGGTCTACAGAGTTGGATAGGTCTGATTGATAAACGGCATGCAGGTCCGGACTGTAGACTTTTATCCAGTACCCATTTCCGTGAAAGGCAAGGGCATTTGTTCGCCCTTCTCCGAACGGTCTTTGCTCCTTGGACAGGCGATCGGCCAGAGCCGCCGCCGTGGAACCAAGGTCCGAATCCATAATCTTGAAGGGCTGCTCCCGCATCTCCAGAAAGATGACCAGGGACAACAGGAGACTGGTCAGGAGGCCGGCACCCGCCACCCACATTGTGATTTTGTGCCGGATCTTCAACGGTCCTCCTCCTGGATGATGTATCCGACACCCCTGATCGTGCGGATCAGACTACCGTCCATATCGCCAATCTTGCAACGCAAATTCCTGACGTGTACGTCGATGTAGTTGGACATCGTGAAAGGGTCGAACTCCTCGCCCCAGACATGCTCAGCCAGGCTGAAGCGGGACACAGCCCGATCCTTGTTGTAGAGGAGAAACTCCAGGATAGAGAATTCTTTCGGGGTCAGTTGGATGGCGCCCGCGCTGGATCTCACCTCGCGGGATATGCTGTTGAGTTGGACGCCCCTCGCCTTCAATACGGGCACGGCGTGTTCGGAGGCTCTTCTGAGCAACGCCCGCACTCGAGCCAGCAATTCGGCTACGGAAAAGGGCTTGGCGAGGTAGTCGTCGGCGCCCTGGTCAAGCCCCCTGATCTTGTCATCGATTTCTCCTCTGGCTGTCAACATAAGAACAGGTGTCCCGATTCCGGACTGACGGATTTCGTTCAAAATAGTAAGCCCATCCTTTTTCGGCAGCATGATGTCCAAAAGGATCAGGTCGTAAGCCTGGTCGAAGATCCTGTCCAGCGCTTCATCGCCGTCGCCCGCCGTATCGACAAGATAACGCTCTCCGACGAGCACACGGCCAAGCTGTTGGCGAATGTCTTTTTCATCATCCACCAGAAGAATTCTCATAGCGGTATCCGTACTAACCAATCAGCGTTGATGCCCGCGAGTTTCAGGCGATCCGGCCTCTTTGTGTCTGGAGGAGCGTTCCAGTCTTCCAGGGAGCTTCCTGCTTTTTATATAGCATACCATTTGCGTTTCTCAAAACTGGGCGAATTTACAGCCTACGACTGCTCCCCCATCCTCCGGAAGAACCCTCACATGATATGACCGGAATTTCACCGCAAGTCCCTCCAGTGATGAATCTACTCATAACGCAACGCTTCGATGGGATCCAGTCGCGATGCTCTCCAGGCCGGGTAAAAACCAAAGACAATCCCTACGATCGCGGAAATAGCGAAGGCCGCGACAATCCCCGGCAAAAACGGTATGATGCGCCAGTGCAAAAACGCCGCCACAGCCAGCGATACGCCATGGCCGAGCAGGATTCCGGCGATTCCGCCGAGGAGGCAGAGAATCACCGCCTCGGTCAGAAACTGGCGACGAATGTCCTTCGGCCGCGCGCCTACCGCCATCCGCAGCCCGATCTCGCGGGTTCGCTCGGTCACGGAAGCCAGCATGATGTTCATAATGCCGACCCCCCCGACCGCCAGTGAGATCAACGCAACGCAGAGCAGCAGACGGGTCATCAGCTTCCCGGTCGAGGCCAGCGTCTTGGAGATTTCAGTCAGATCCCGGATCCTGAAGTCGTCGGGGTCGCCTTCTTTGAGCTTGTGCCGGTCTCGGAGCAGACTCCTGATCTCCCGGATGGCCAATGGCACCTCTTGTGGAGAAACAGCTGATACCCAGATATCGTCAAGGTCTGCAAACCGAATCATCTGAGGTGTGTCCGCTGCCTGCAGCGCGGATTCCTGCGGGTAAAGCTGTGCCTGCTGGCTCGGGTAGAGCTGACTGACCGAGTTGACCTTTCCAGATGAGGATGAGTCCTCACTCGGTGTGTTCGCCTGCCTCAAACCAGACACCCTGTATTTCACAGTCGTCCATGGCGCGACGACATAATCGTCCTGATCCCTGCCCATCATGTTCGCCCCTTTGAAGCTGAGGACCCCTACCACTTTCATCTCGACGTTCATGATGCGGATGTGTTTACCAACCGGAGACTCGCCTCCGAAGAGCTCTCGGGCAACCGTCTGGCCCACCAGGCACACCCGGGCGCCACGCTGCACATCGCCCTCGGTAAAAGACTCTCCTTCTGCAAGATTCGCCCAGTTGCGGATCGCGAGGAAATCAGGGGTCGTACCCAGGATGTTCATAGGACGCCAGTTGCGGCTGCCGTACACAATCTGTCCGCGACAGTCCACGCTGGGAGCCGTACGGCGAACGGCGCTGCACTCCCGAACGATCGCTTCAGCGTCGGCTGGAGTAAGGGTGACCCTGCCCCCGCTGCCCGTGCTCGCCCCCGCCTTAACGGCGTCGCTTGGATCGATCTGGACGACGTTGGCTCCTATGGAGGCAATCGTCTCCCGGACCATGTAGGACGACCCCTGCCCGATCTCCATCATCGCTATGACGACGGCGACCCCGATGACGATTCCCAAACCACTGAGGACCGACCTCATCATGTGACGTCGCAAGCCGTGTAGAGCCGTTTTGAACATTCTATAACACGACCGCAATATTGCCATCAAGATACCATCCCCTCCGGAAGGCTAAGTTCTCCGGCTTTCCCCCCCATTTGTCGAGCTGACTCGCGGGATACCCGTCCATCCCGAGCCCGAAACGTTTTGCCTCGCGTCATCGCCATATTGCTCCCACCGACCATTCCTTGCACAAAATACCGAGGCCGACCCCTCACGTCATGATAAATCCGGCCGATATATTCACCGAGCAAACCCATGGCGATAAACTGAGCCCCTATGAAGATGAACAGGACCGCAAACAGAGTGAAGACTCCTTCCGCGGCCCACTTCGAACCGAAAGCCACCCGCATGATCAATAGGAAAAGGCCGAATCCTATCCCCATGGCCGACATGATGCCGCCCAGCGCGCTCAGCGCCCGGAGCGGAAAGGTGGTCATGCTGGTCAGCAGGTCAAACTGAAGTTTGATCAGCCTCCACATACCGTACTTCGAGTCACCTCCAGATCTCTCCGCATGATGCACCTCCACCTCCGTGGTGTGTCGCGCAAAGGAGTTGGCGAGCACGGGGATGAACGTGCTGTGCTCTCGACACTGAAGCATGGCCTCGACGATGGGCCTCCGGTAAGCCCGCAGCATACAGCCGTAGTCATGCATGAGCACGCCTGTAGATTTCTGAACAGCCTTGTTGATCAGAAAGGAAGCTATTCTGCGGAAGAGGGGGTCCCGTCTGGGCACTCTCACGCTACCTACCACATCATGGCCTTCTTCGATCTTTTCGACCAGTTTCGGGATCTCCTCGGGCGGATTCTGAAGGTCGGCATCCATGGTCACGATGATGTCGCCCTTGGCCTGAGAGAAACCGGCCATAATAGCAGTATGCTGGCCGTAGTTTCTGTTGAGTAACACTCCCACCACTCGCTCGGGATTCTGTTCGGCCGCCCGGACGATTTTTTCTCGGGAACGGTCACTGCTGCCGTCATCTACCATAACAATCTCGAAGTTCCTTCCCATGCGGATGCAGCTCTCCACGCACCTTTGAAGCAGTTCGTCAAGGTTGGCCTCTTCATTGAACACAGGGATGACCACGGATAGGGAAAACGGAGCACTCATGCACTCAAAACCTCCTTGGTCAATATTGAAATTTCAAGAAATTCTAGCGATCGATCTTGCGCCTTTGTCTGAGTCAAAACTGGGCGAATATATAGCGACGATCTCCGTTGCTTTCCTCAAAGATGGGGACGGGAAGGTTTAGCTTCCAGCGGTTGTAATCTCGAGTATTTGCGATAAGGATCACCCGCCCTGTTCCATGGTTCTCGGATACCAGTTTTTTGAGTTCTTCGAAATCGAGAAGACGGTCTTTCAAGCCGTCGTGGCGAAAACCGTAATCCAGTTCTCCCGCATCTCCGATCAAATAGACGTCGCTTCGCCTATAGAACCAGCAGACCGCCCGCAAAAGGCTTTCCTCTGACACAAGAATCGTACCGGGATGGAGTCTATGAGCTTGACCAAGAAGAAACTCCCCGGGGGCCTTTCTCTCAAGAATGGGCTGGGGTATGGCGCCGGTTGACACAAACAGCAAGAGAACAGGAGCTAACGCAAAGAGCATGATCTTTCTTCTAAGTACCGATGTCCTAGCCGAAAACACCATTAATACAATAAACGCCAGAAAACCGGCAAGCAGGAGAACCCATTTCCATGTCTCGGTGTACGGTTTGAAACCATGAAAACCCTCGATCTGAATCACCAGCAATGACGCTGCGGCGATGCCGGTGAAAACTGCCATCAACGAAGCGCCGGCGTTAAAGGCCTTTTCCCTCCCACCTTTTAGGTAATTTTGGAGCCCTACGGCGGTCAGAATGGCAAATGCAGGAAAGCATGGGAGAACGTAAGTCGCCAGCTTTCCTTTGCATGCCGAGAAAAAGAGAAGTGGAAAAACAAACCAGCATATGGCAAACCGAAGGAGCTTTGTTTTGCCGTTTTCCAGCTTCAGGCCCGAGATCGCCGCCGGGGAAAGGAAAGTCCAGGGCAAGGCCGCTCCTGGAAGAACTCCAAGGAAATAAAAGGCTGATTGGGAATGCTGCGCGTTAGCAGCCATGAACCTTCGGATGTGCTCGTTCCACAAAAAGAAGTGCCAGAAATCAGGCTCCCGGATGTGGATCATGACGGCCCAGGGCAAGGACACCACAAGCGCAGTAAGAAGAGGAATCCAGCAAATTCGGAAAAGCATTTTCAACCTTTTTTCCCACGCCATGAAAGGGAGAATGGCTATTACAGGCACTGCAACGGCGACGAACCCCTTGGTGAGAAATGCGAGACCGCAAAAAATACCGGCCACGCTTAGGTATCCCCTCTTTCTTCTGAGGTCTTCCTCGATATGGGACAAAAAGAATGTGACCATCACACCTGTAATGAAGAAGGACAGGAGCGTGTCCAGCACGCTAAACGTGCCGACCCCGACGACTTCCAGACAGGTGAGAAAGACGATGGAGACAAGTATCCCAAGGGGATGATCCTCCCCGGATCGTCTTACCATGAAAAACAGCAAAAGGGAGATGAGGCCCGCTGCCAAGGCTGAGGGAAATCTTATGGCGAAAGCATTCTCGCCAAACGATAGAATCGACAGCGCGTTGATCCAATACCCTAAAACGGGCTTTTCAAGGTACGGCAACCCGTTCAGACGGGGAACGATCCAGTCGCCTGAGGCGATCATTTCCCGAGGTATCTCCCCATACCGGGTCTCGTCAGGAATAATGATCGGCCTGAAGCCGAGCGGGATGATGTAAAGGAGGATAAAGAGAGCAAAAATGCTCAAGGCGGATCTTTTCATACCACGCTCTCCCCTGAACTTTGAGACCCCTTTCGGAATTTTCTTGGAATTTTAGCGATCGATCATGAAGAAAGGATGAAGGTCGGTGTGGATAAACCGAAGAAAAGACCAGTCTGGAGCCTCGGAACGGGAGAAAGGGAATCACGATCCTTATAGAAGTTTCATAAAGCTAAACTAATACGGATTTTGGTATTGTTTCAAATTTGATGCGTTCGTAAAAAGTTTGGATATCGGTGTTTTCTGTCATTCCGGCGGATCCTGGATCGGGGTCCAGGACAGGCACCGGAATCCAGTTTCCCAGTTTTTGACTTTGTCTGGATTCCCCGGTCAAGCCGGGGAATGACGCAGTGCTGGCACGTTTTCATGCGCGGGGACGACAAGATCTCCGTGTCGTGAGGGTTTACGAAGCCGTCAATGTTGACAAGCTATCGCAATATCACCTATACTTCATTGCAGATGAAAGGACCATATCTCTCAGGACTCGGCCCCTCGTCAAAGTACTTTGAGAGCCCTCGGAAAGGAGAAGGAATGAAACACGTGAAAAAGCTTCTTGCCGCGATCAGTTTGATCTTACTCCTCAGTGCGATTTCCTTCACAGCTGCCGGCTATTGCGCATCGCCTCCTCCTGCAGCTTCCACCTTTCGCTTTATCGTTTGGTCCGATACCAAGACCGGATTGCATGATCTTGCGTTGCTTTCTGCCCAGGCAAAAGCACTGGACCCGGTGATGACGATCTATCCCGGCGACCTTTGCGAGAGCGGCCCCACACTTCAATGCCTGGACAATTGGAGAGATTCGATAGATGGAGGAACACACAACGGTCTATCCCACATTACCTTTGCATCACGCGGGAATCATGATGTGGGCGACCTCGGAACGTGGCAATCATACTTCTACTTCAAGGGAGTCGCTGAATCCATAGGTGCCACTCATTTTTCATCCCATCGGAGAAACCTGACTTATAGCTTCGATTACCGGAATTCCCATTTTGTCCTGATAGATATGCCGAATGACGGAACTTCGTCCATGGACCCAGCGACCATTGCCTGGCTCGACGCGGACCTGACTGCAGCAGAATCCAGACATCTGATGCACGCTTTCATCGCATTCCATGCCCCCGTCTATTACGTGGACGGGCACCCCAGCACCGTGTCCGACCGCCTGATCGCGGTTCTGAATTCGCACCCTATCGTGAGCGCTACCCTGCACGGACACGAGCATGTCCTGGCTTATGTTCACATAGATGCAACACGTATTCCCACCGTTACTCACCCTTTTGAAGAATTCGTTTCCGGCGGAGCCGGCGCAGGCTTGTACAGGTGTGAACTCGCTCGCTCGGATTGGTGCCGGTCAACCTTCGGCTTCTTCCTCGTAACCGTGTCCGGATCTTCATTCACGGTTGAAGCTTACGCCTTCGGACGCACCGCACCGCTCAAGACCTGGACCTTCAAGTCAACGACTGTCCGCTGAAGGTGAATGTGAGACAAATTCTTTTCTTTCCTCACGCCCGCTCTTCTTGAGAGTAACTCGCTTCGCTAGTGACGAGTCCGCTTCGCTGACAAGTAACGAGTTATTGTTTCTTGTCCCTTGTCACTGGTCACTTGTTACTTGTTTCCATCTCTCTGTCCTTTGCGATCTCTGTGTGAGATAATTGTTTTTAACATTGAATTACCTTAAGATGCTCACTGCGAGAGTTTTCACGCCGAAATCTAAAGCCCTCTCCTTCTGCCACGCTCCCATTGCAATATCAACGCGGTTTCCAAACCGGCTGTTCATTCGATCCGCGACCCGGTATATTCCGTAATCCTGAATATAAAGATAGGTGTTTAAGGGAACAAAATTAGCGGCACAGATCTTTTCTCCCAGGGCAAGCGCATGGCAAAGGTTTTTATGACCGGCGCCGACGCAAGGTCTTGAGTCCGTCTGAAGCGAATCACCCACACTGTAGGCCGTCACGGTCCTCATGGTAAAGTCCACTAACCGGATCCCAGATAAATTTGTTTGATGCTGCCGCACGGGTAACACATTCCGTTCCATACCGGACGGATGAGCCACTGTAAGAAGGTGCCCGCTAGCGATTACTCCAATCACACCACTCAATAGGATGACCGCGACCTTCACAGAGTTCTTTTTAACCGCCAGTCTAATTTTGCGTATAATGTTCATATCCACTCATCCACTCACCCGAACCGAACAACCCTCGTCTATAAGACGAGGGGTTCTAAATCCGGTTGATTAAAATCAACTGGTTTGTCATGCCGGTCTTGATCCGGCATCAGTCTTTTGTGGTTTCATAACTTGATCGCAGCACACGGTTCTCAAAATCACCTTTTCTGGATTCCCCGGTTAGGCCAGCGAATGACAAGTCGCTACGCGACAACAGAAACTTGCTTCGCCTAAAGGCGCCGGGTTTCAACCATCCCGAAAGAAATACTAGAAGCTTAGTCTTCTTATAATCATTCGATAAATCTCCTCCCAGCCTCTGTCAACTCAGCCTTCCGGTTTCGTTTGTGATTCCGGCACATTATGATAGCGACACATTGATGCATGACCTAGATGTATGCACTGTCCTATAACGTCCGCGGCATTGCTGCCCTTCAGTGCCCCTTTTATTCGATCTCTGTGAGATAAATCTTTTTCTTTTCTTTCGACATTTGTTGTTCATTATTCGATATTCTGCGGTTCGCTCTTTTCTTCTCCAACTGAATAACGAATATCGAACAAGGACTTTCGAATCACGAAGTGCCTTTGCGAAATGCGGAATTTGGATGGAAGCCGGACGAAGGAATTGTTCTTGCGCGGTGTCAAAACCGGTCTGGGCCGGGGATTTCGGATTTCCGTGTCTCTGGCAAGTCGGTCAAATGTCAACCGCAAGATCAAGATAATGATTTTACTTTGCCAAAAATCAGAAGCAGTACTTTTGAGACACGGTGCTAGGAAGCTGTCGAGTGTAACTCCACTAACTCTTTCTCAGGATTTGCCGTATAAGTCTCGATACCTGTTACTGTTTTGTTGATGAAACGGACAAGGGCGTCAACGACTTCCGGATCAAAATGCTTTCTTTTCAACAGAACACATTCCTTCAGTGCTTCTTGAAAAGGCAAGGGATGGTTATAAGGACGCTGAGTCGTCATGGCGTCAAAGGCATCTGCCGCGCCGATGATCCGGGCGCCCAGGGGAATCTGGTCCCCCTTCAACTTATCCGGATATCCTGAACCGTCGTAATGCTCATGATGGTGCCGAATCATAGGCAGTGTGAATCGCAGGTACCTGATGGGCTTGACAATGTTCTCTCCTGTGAGGACATGGGCTTGGACGGTGTTATATTCCGTGCTCGAAAGCGCACTTTCCTTGCTGATGATGAAGTCCCCCACGCCGACTTTTCCGATATCGTGGAGGTCCGCAGCGGTCTTGAGCTTTTCACATTCCTCTGTACTCCACCCCATCTCGTGAGCTATCCCTACGGCGTAACGGCTGGTCCTCCTTGAGTGATCGCGCGTGTAGGGATCTTTAGCATTGACGGTATTCATCAAAGCAAGGATTGCTTCGTGGTATCCCTTCTGCACCTCCTCATAGAGCTGGGAGTTTTCAATAGCTACGGCAGACTGGTTGGCCAGGGCGGAAAGCAGATCCAGGTCATCTTCGTCAAAACGATTCGGTGCTTTGCGATTGTCGAGATAGATGATACCCAGAACGGAGTTCCGGCTGCGTAACGGAGCGCACATCACCGACCGGATTTTCATGCTCATCACGCTCTGAGAGGCCAGGAATCGCTCATCACTGTGCGCGTCCCCCGCCAGAACACATTTCTCTTCCTTCACCGACTTAATTATGATACTGCGGCTGAGCCGCAACGGACCTGATGGAACATCTGGCTGGGTTTTGACGATCTTAGGCACAAAGAGCGAGGCGCTGTTGCTTCCCCTTAGAAGGATGCAGACTCTTTCAGTATCCCGAAAAACCGTCAACAGAGTTCCAGCGATCTGCTCCAGCATCTCGTCCACGTTCTGGATAGAATTGATGGCATTCCCTATCCGGTAAATCGTATCCAGATTTTTGATTAATTTTGCGGTATTGAGAGGGTGTTTTAAATCTCCGGCCGCTTTCTTTCGACCTGAATCCCTGGACGTAGAGACAAGTTCCTTTAGCCGGGCGTTGAAATGGTCGAGAGGGATCGCTGTTGTTATGAACGGATCATTCTCCTGCCAGCTGAACTGAGGACCCTGATCCCCGGCGACGACCTTTATCGTAGTAGCACTAAGTTTGATTATGTCGTCCGGAAAGAGTACCTTTCGGCTCACCCGTTCCCCGTTGATGAGGGTGCCGTTGAGACTTCCACTATCGACAAACGTGAAACGGCCCTCGTCGCGAATGACCTCAGCGTGAATGCGGGATAATCCCGGATCATCGATGTTGATGTCACAGCCCGAATCCCGGCCGATGACGAGTCGACGACCGTTGAGTTCCCACACGGAACCCTTCGCTTTTCCTTCAATGCAGACGATCTTCATTGATGATTGCTTCAGACTAATTTATGGATACCTGGTTTCCGCCGTTTTTCTTCGCCTTGTAGTGAGCCGCGTCGGCTCTCTTGAAAAGGCCCTCGATTGACTGCATCGATTTATCAAGACAGGCTACGCCGAGACTGGCAGTCAAGCCGATACCCGTGCCCTCATACCCGAAACGGTGTTTTTCCAGCTTTGAGCGTATTCGCTCCGCAATGACGCACGCATCGGCGAGCGACGTATCGCACAGGACTGCCAGGAACTCATCACCGCCGAACCGCCCGAGATAATCCTTATTACGGATTGCTTTCTGCGTGACTCTCGCAGTCTCCGTGAGCACAAAATCTCCGGCCGCGTGGCCGAATGTGTCGTTGACCGATTTGAAATCATCCAGATCAAGAACAATCAACGAAAGGGCTTGATTTGCTGTCCTGGCTTTATGAAATTGTTCCTCCAGTACGGCCATGATGGATTTGCGGTTGGGTATACCGGTCAAATCGTCACTCATTGCGAGCTTCAGCATGTCTTTGTGAAAAACGTTGTCAATCCTTCCCTTTGCGACAAACTTGAAGACGATATTCCCAGACTTTATGAAATCGCCATCATTCAGAGCACTTGCTTTGCGTGGTTCCAGCTTCCGCTCATTCACAAACGTCCCATTTGTAGAGCCAAGATCCCTCACATAATAACGCCCTTCCTTGTCCCTGAGGATCTGCGCGTGCGTTCTGGACAGGGAAGTGTCCACGATTGGTATCTCGCACTCAGAGCCTCTGCCGATAGACAGGGGCTTTGAACCTAAGATAAAGCTTTTCCCCAGGGGTTTGCCGAGGACAAGGACGAGACAGGGTTTGGATTTTCTCGCCTCTTCCAGCTTGAGTTTTAGTGTTTTGCTCTCCCTTATCAACGTCTCATTTCCAATCGCGGCACGATAATTCGAATCCATAAGAGTTTCTCTCTCCACAAGTCTGCTCAAACGATCACACCCGGAATCTCAAGCTGCCCTCTCTTGAATGCCCTAAGAAACGCCTTCACCACGCCGGGATCGAACTCGGACCCTGACTGCCCCACAATAATGTCCTTTGCCTCCCATGGGGACATGGCCTTTCGGTAAGGCCGATCGCTCACAAGAGAATCATACACGTCGGCTACAGTCAGGATTCGTGCCTCCAGTAGTATCTCTTTCCCTCGCGCCGGATGGTAGCCGGACCCATCGTATTTGTCGTGATGCGACAAGATGATGGGTATTACTCTTCCCAGAGGCCCGTCCACAGGTTCGAGCATATTCACGCCCTTACTCACATGTTGCTTCATCTTATCACGCTCTTCCTGGGTAAACCTCGCCGCCTTGTAAAGCAGATCCCTGCTGATATCGAGTTTCCCGATGTCGTGAAGCAAAGCAGCTGCCCGAATATCCTCTACCTGCTGAGGATTGCATCCAAAGTTGGCGGCGATCTTTGCGGCATATATCGAAACCCTGTAGCAGTGATTCTCAGTGTACTTATCCTGCGATATGAATTGCCGCAGGATCATCAGAAGACCATAGTAGGTGCCTCTGAGCTCGTTTAGTTGTGCAGTGTTTCGTTCATACAGGGTACCCATCGCGTAAGCTGTTATCACAAGGATACTGCCCCATGCCATAATTTCATACCACCGAGCCTCCCCGCCCAAGGAGGTTCCTGCCTCGAAGAGCATGGCCGGGTTCGAGTACATGGCTATGCCGACCAGCAGGATACTTGCAAACGCTGTAAGGGCCGCGTGTCTCCTTCCAAAGTAATAGGCTGAAAAAACCGTCGGCAAGGTGTAAAGCCCGAGAAGCACGTGCTGCGACGTGAGAAGGTAGTTCATGATGCCCACGATGAGTATCATGCTCAGAATCAGCCATAACTCTTTGTTCACATCCGCCACACGGCCGATCCTGTTTTTTGCAGAGGCTTGCTGAGGCGCCTTCTTTTCTGAAGGAAAGAGCCCTTCTGCCAGGTTCGCTGCGTTGAAGTTCTCTTCCCTTCCGGCATCGACAGGTCTTGAAGAACAGTCTCTTGCTGGGGTTTTTGCCGGTGCCCCGTTTCCGCCGTGAAAGGCGGCCTGGGCGCCCAGTTCATAGAGCCGATCGACAAACCGTTGACCGGTGTCTGCGGGGACGTTTTCTATGAGCACGCACGGGGCTTGATCGAGGGATGCCCTCACTCTGTCCTTAGAACCATTGCTCACTAAGGCGGAAAGGAACGTCGATATCTTGTCTTTGACCTCGGCGGTCGGGATTTCCTTCAGAATGACTATGCCCTTTTCTTGCAGCTCCATCAGCTTTTGTTCCTGGCAGGTTGCTCAAAAACGCGCATCGGCAGCGTGAATTCTCCCTGTCGCCTTCGGTTAATCTGCGTGTAAAATTATCGCCTTATGCCTTATGTCCTCTTCTTTTTTCGCATATTCCATTTTTTCAGGAAGCATGATTTGTGCCATGGATGTGCCCGGACATAACTCACATTATTTCAGTTAGTTATAACTTAAAAGAGGTAAACGGAGTCGAAGTAAGTGACAAACTTTGCTCTTATTCTTCAAAATCCGTCAAACTTGATTCGTTCGTCAAAGTGGACGGCACAGTAAAAAGGAAAGTCTCACGCCAAGCCGCGGTTTTTTGGTTAAAAAATAGCGCTTGACACTTGATTTCAACGTATGAGTTAATAATATTCCGCATGCCACAATTGGCTCAAAGATTACCATCGAGCCTTATGTAAGGGGGCGAGCATCGTAGGGAATTGCGAGTGTCCGCGATGTGTGCATGAAAATGGGCGTTATCGTAATTATCCTATTATAGAACGAGGTGCCTTGTGGCGAATATCCTTCATCATAAGATCGAAAGGCGCCTAAAGCTATTGTTTTAAGATTTACGCAACCATCATTAACCTAAATGATGGAGGATTATTATGGCAAACTATAAACCAGATAAGCTAATTTTAAGGTGCTATGGTTATCGTTCAAGGAAAGGACCTTATGTAGGTGTTTGCGTTGACTTAAACATCGCAGTTGAAGCTGATTCTCCCTATCAACTGAAAGCAAAAATGGCAGATGCGATTGTAAGTTATATTGACACAGTTCTCGACACTAATGATAGGGAATCTATCCCAAGCTTGATGTCAAGACGTGCCCCTGTACAAGATTGGGTTATTTATTATCTTCTTAGAACAGTGCATCGTGTTAGACAATTTAAAGACAGATTTATATTTAAGGCGCATATTCCTTTTCATTTAGCCCATAATTGCTGATGGGAAAGCGGTAGTTTTACTCTTACTTAAAATAAGGGGTGTTCCAGCTATTTTTTTTGGGATCATGAACAATACACGCCCGATTTTTTCGTCTATCGGTATTTTCCGATAGACGAAAAGAACCTCTCAAATCAAATCATAGTGGGTCTGCTTTTCAAGGCCTTGTCCACGCATTAGCCGGGAATCAGTGGACGGAATCGACCGGAATACACATCCACGCCGTGCAACATGTGAAGATTTCGGGACAGAATGTTTTTGTTTCTCGGTAGATACCGAGAAACAAAAACTCTTCTCTGTGTCCTCGGTGCCTCAGTGGTGAAATTCCGATTTCTTCGGGGACTTAATTGAGCTGGCAAATTAGGACACTACCGAGGCGTCCGCGGACTTGACATTCTCACCACTCCTGCTATCTAATCAAGCCATGCCGAAATTGACTGTCACAGAAGGACCCTCCAAAGGAAAGGCATTTGACCTTGACGGAGACGTCTTATTCCTGGGCAGATCAACCAAATGTGATGTTCAAATCGTTGATCCTGGTGTTTCCGAGTATTCACCTGAAAATATTCAGGATCATGACCGCCTACTTCATCGAAGACT
The DNA here is from genome assembly GCA_963740905.1 of uncultured delta proteobacterium. Taxonomy (GTDB): domain Bacteria; phylum Desulfobacterota; class DSM-4660; order Desulfatiglandales; family HGW-15; genus JAFGDM01. The sequence goes on along the minus strand of CAVUFY010000010.1, from coordinate 5,579 downwards.
TGAAAAGTTCCAATGGTACGTCTGTCAACGGAGAAGTCCTGCAACCCGGTGAGGGCCTTCAGACTGGATCCGGGGGACGTCATATCGCTGGGAAAAGATACCAAGATCTTCGTGGAAGAGATCCCCGCAGGAAAAGGATTTTTTCAGAAACAGGACGCAACTCCCGATCTTGATGAATTTCCTTCCCACTTAACGTCGGAGTCGGTTGGTGAGAAGAGATCCAGGTCTATGAACCAACTGAATCTGATTTCATCTGTATCCCGTTTTCTTACTAATACTTCTGAGTTAGATGAATTCATTGAGAAGATGCTCAAGGGTCTTATCGAGGCCCTCCCGAGGGTCGATAGAGCAGCGGTCTTTCTTTCCCTGGAGAAGGATGGGGATGCTGAATTTTTTGCAGGCCGGAGCAAGTCCAATGGAGACTACCGCGGGTTGAATTATGACAGGAAACTTGTCAGACGGACTCTCAAGGAAGGGAAACCGCTGTTTCTGACGGGCCATTCAAATGAAGAGTTGGATGATTTGTCCTCCAGCAAGAGAACAGCAGAAATAAAGTCTGTTGCGTGTTTTCCCATTGCCGCCTCCGGTGGAACCTACGGGGTTCTGTATCTTGATGGAATCAAAGGACCTCATGCAATCCGCCAGGAAGATCTCTCAGTGCTTCAAACCCTGACCAATCATGCCGCTGCCGTCCTGATCAACCATCAGTTGGCTACCTATATTTCCTCTGGCAGCGTGCCTGATCATCCTGAGCCCGCATTCGCCTTGATGCCCATGGAGCAGAAGGAGGATGACACCACAACTTACCCTGATATATCCTACAAGCGAAAACCCGCCTTTATCTCTTTCCTTCCCACCTATTTTTTCTGCTACCTCGCGTCTTTCGTGCTCGTGTATTCATCTTCTGATCTTACCCGGTGGATGAACGATCAAGTATTTTCTCTCCTGATGTCAACCCCGCCAAATATTCTCCTGGGAATGGGCTACGGAATGATGCTGAGTATTCCCTTTGTTTTGTTCGGCCTGCGCAAGGCACTGTGGAACTTAATGACTTGTTACGAGATCGATGCGGATGGAGTCCACCTTTTTACGGGGATTCTAACGAGAAAAGACTTCCATTTGACATTCCATGAATTTGACGAAGTCTCCTTTAATCAAAGCCTCCTGGAGGCGCCTTTCAAGGTCGGCACCCTGGTCCTCAAGTCCCGAAAGTTGGGGGAATGCGGCATGAGAGGGGTCCATGATGTGAAGAACCTGGTGGATCAGATCCGGCAAAAGAAAAGAAGCCTGAACCTCCCAAGAGGTCAGGACAGCAATATTGATGGCCCAAGCCGGCCGCCCAGTTCCTCGTATCTCAAGGGTCATGGAGGGAGTGCCCGTTAGCATGCCGATGCCGGGGTTATCTCAACATGCCGTCCTCTCAAAAGCGACAAACGTTGAGAACAATGGTTCTGTTAATAATACCTTACTAGTTCCAAATTTCACGTTCAAAGAATATGGGGTAAGAGAACAGAGAATATGAATCCAGAACATGCTGAAGAAATTGGGAATTGGATTGTGGCCAAAACTCACCCGGTGAATCCGAGAGAAGAGTTGCAGCGATTCTTGACAGCATCACCGACGGGATCGTTGGGGTGAGCTTCGATTGGCGATATACGTATGCCAATGAATCAGCAGCCCGATTCCTAAAAAAACCCAAGGAACAGCTTATCCTTCAACGCTCACGAGATTTGACCCATCTTTGCTCACGTAACTTGACCCACCTACTGTTTTTTCTTCTTTCTACCCATCAAAACTGACCCACCGAGAGGGCCAATCATTGTAGGAAGTTTTATCCCTGGAAGCCTTTGGCATTATGCTTCCCGAAGAGATTATGGATCTGGGAGGGCCAAGTGGAAAGGGGATGCAAGCACTGTGGAGATCCGTTTACCCCCCGCCCCAATGTAGCGCATCAAGGATACTGCTGCAAAGCCGAGTGCCAGAAGGCAAGGAAAACTCAGTGGCGGAAGAGGAAACTTGCCACGGATCCGGACTACCGTCTCAATCAGTATGATACACAAAAGCGATGGCGACAGAAGCACCCGGAGTACTGGAGGGGGTATCGTACTTCCCATCCTGAGTACGAGCAGAGAAACCGAGCGCTTCAGCAAGATCGGAACCATAAGAGACGGCAGGGGGTGATTGCAAAGAGTGACGAGTCAAGTACCTGCTCTCCCATGAGATCCGGGTACTACCGGTTGATTCCGGCTGAGGGAGAGGGGATTGCAAAAAGCGACGAGTACCTTGTGAAACTGGATGTTATTCCAGGATCTTATCTTCAGGATCCGGATCTTTTTCCTGATTGCAAACAGATCACCTGATAGACCTGAAGGAGTTCTGGGTGCTAGCAGTCTGGAGCATGACGGAACTGACTCAGCTGAAGTCTCTGGAGATAGCGCACCTTGATCTTCGCTATGCCCATACCCGTATCAGAAGGCCGGAGGCGCTTTTGCCTTTGATGCGTTCCCTGGAGAAATGGGGCCAGCTCCGGCCCGTGAGCGTGGTTCTTTCGGATCCCCCATGCCATGTGCTGGTGGACGGCTATCTGAGGGTAGAAGCGCTGAGGCGTTGCGGAAAAGATATCGTTTTGGCCGAAGTCTGGCGTTGCGGGGAGAAGGAGGCCCTGCTCCGGTCTTGATCCGGGAGCAGGAGAGGCGTTGGGAAGCGCTGGAGGAGGCTTCCCTGATCCGAGAGCTTCACGATCGCCATGAGCTCTCCCAGGAGAGCATCGCCCGTCTTTTAGGGAAGGACAAGAGCTGGGTGTGCAGGAGGCTGTCGCTTCTCTCTGCCCTCCCCGAGCAGATCCTGGACTCGGTCAGGAATGGTCATCTGTCCCCTTGGGCGGCCGGCAGGGTCCTGGCGCCGTTGGCGCGCGCCAACCCTGAGCACGCCAAGCTCTTACCCGGACTCTCTCACAAGAGCATCTGTCCACCCGGGAGCTCTGGAGGAGTTTTTCCGTCATTACCAAAAGGCCAATCGCAAGCAAAGGGAGAGCATGGCGCTCGATCCGATCCTTTTTCTCAAAGCGCTTCGAGCCAAGGAAGAGGACAGCCGGACCCACTCCCTCAAAGAAGGCCCTGAGGGCAAGTGGCTGAAGGATATGAAGCTGGTAGGCTCATATCCTGGTGCGGCTCACAAAAGCTCTTCCCTCTGTGATCTACCCGGGGCAGGGCAATCTCGATCAGACGCCTGTTGCTTACGGCTTTTGAGGATACCCGCAGTGCCTTTGTCTCGTTGGAAAAACTCATCCAGGAGGTGAGCGCCTCATGATGAAGCAGGAAATCGATGCAGGCCATTCTGAGACTGAAGGACAAGGGCATCGCGGTCAGGGAAATCAGCCGGATCCTTCGTGTCTCCCGAAACACGGTTCGAAGGGTGCTTCGGGGCAAAGGGCCGGATAGAGCCGCAAAGGGCTTCCCGCTACGAGGAACTGGCTCCCCTCATCCAGGAGACGCTAAAGCTTTGTAAAGGCAATGCCGTCCGGGTGCAGGAGATTCTTACGGACACCCATGGACATGTTATCCCCTACAGTACGCTTACCCGCGTCGTAAGGGATCTGGAGCTGAGGGAAGAGACAAGAAAGAAGCGTTCCGGAACCTATCATTTTGAGCCTGGGGGAGGAGACACAGCACGACACCTCTCCCCATCCACTGCAACTGGGAGGGAAAAAGGTGAAGGCCCAGTGCGCCAGTCTGGTCCTTGCCTACTCCAGAAAGCTCTTTATCCAGTATTACCCAAACTTCACCCGCTTCGAGGCCAAGGTCTTTCTCCGGGAAGCCTTCCTCTTCATGGATGGGAGTTGCCCCCGGTGCACCATCGACAATACCTCTGTGATCGTGGCCCACGGCAGCGGCCCCGATGCGGTGATCGCCCCTGAGATGGAACATTTTGGAAAGATCTTCGGGGTCAGGTTTATCCCCCATGAAGTGGGCGATGCGGACCGAAAGGCCGGGGTGGAGAGAAACTTCTCCTATGCAGAGAAAAACTTCCTGGCAGGACGCACCTTCAGGGACTGGCATGACCTAAACGCCCAGGCAAGAGCATGGTGCATCGAGGTGGCTAACAAGAAGATAAAAAGATCCCTGGGCATGAGTCCGGAGGCTGCCTACGTGATGGAAAAACCCTGCCTCCAGAGTCTTCCTCCCTACATCCCTGCGGTCTATCAAACCCTCTACCGAGTGGTGGACGTGGAGGGCTATGTCCACGTCGATACCAATCGCTACAGCGTCCCCGAACGCCTCATCGGAAAAGACCTGGAGGTCCACAAGCTCTGGGACCGGATCGAGATCTTCTGGAAACAGCAAAAGATAGCCGAGCACGAAAGGCTGATCGACAAACGAGAGGCCAGAAGCACCGTCAAAGGACACCATCTCCCTCTGAATCGCCAAAGAGCCCGCCAGGGTCCTTGCAAAGAAGAGATGGATCTCCTGGGTCACTCAGAGCCCTTGGACCGCTATGTGGAGGAGACTCAAAAAACGCTCCTCCGGAAGAGCCATGCGGCAGATGCGAAAACTCCTCTCGCTCAAACGTACCTACCCTGAAAACCCTTTCCTCCAAGCCATAGAGCAGGCCCTTCACTACGGGATGTATGATCTTTCCCGGCTGGAGCAGATGATCCTCTCCCATGTGGCAGGGGACTTCTTCAACATCAAAGAGGATGACGAGACATGAACGACAAACTCCATCAACTCCTCGCAGACTTGCGCCTCAAGGGAATGGCCCAGGCCCTCGATCAAGAGCTTCAACGAGCGGAAAAGGAGGGCCCCCCGGCAGCCGAGGTCATCCAGCGGCTTCTTATCCAGGAGCAGGTCTACCGCCAGGAGCGCAGCCAAAGCTACAGGCTCAAACAAGCCAAAATCCCATGGGACTGGACCCTCAAAACCTTCCCTTTTGATCAGCAGCCCGGCGTCAGCAAGGCCCAGATCCAGCAACTGGCCGGCCTCTCGTTCCTGGAACGAAAAGAAAACATCGTCTTCATCGGCGGCCCCGGTACAGGCAAATCGGGCCTTGCAAGCGGCCTCCTGCGCCAGGCCCTCCTCTCCGGATATCGGGGGCGGTTCTATCATGCCCAGGATCTCATCGATGACCTCTACGCCTCTCTTGCCGACCGCACCACCCCAAAGCTCATCAAAAATCTCTGCCGTTATGATTTGCTCCTCATCGACGAGCTGGGCTACCTCACCCTCAAACCCGAACAGGTCAATGCTTTCTTCAAACTTATGGGGGAACGCTATGGCAGGAAATCCTCAATCATCACAACCAATCTTGACTACCCAGAATGGTACGAGCTCTTCCAGAGAAAAACCCTTGTAGACGCACTCCTGGACCGCCTCAAACACCACTGCATCACCATACGCATAAACGGCCCTTCTCTAAGGGTGGCTTCCCATGCCAAAGGGAAAAACAAAAGCAAATCCTGACCCCCTCTACCAACCCCTCTCTCTTCGCGCCCACTATCTATCCGGCTTTCCCCTCTTCTTCATCACAGACAAAACAACTGCGCATCCCATGGGTCAGTTTCATATGAGCACAAATGGGTC
>CAVUFY010000009.1:0-375136 GCA_963740905.1 uncultured delta proteobacterium | reverse complement strand
GTCGAGCAATTGGTGGTGGTGCTGCCGCCGGCGAGCGACTACGTATTGCGCCGCTACGTGCCGGAGCTGGACGGCGAGGGCGTGCAGGACCTGCCGCCGGAGGATCTGCGCCGCTTCGCGTTCAAGATGGCCACCGGCTCGGGCAAGACCTGGGTGATGGCGATGGCGGTGGTCTGGTCGCACTTCCACAAGAAGCGGGTGCCGGGCTCGGAGCTTTCGACCAACTTCCTGATCGTCGCGCCGAACGTCATCGTCTACCAGCGGCTGGAGAAGGACTTCGCCAGCAACCGGATCTTCTACGAGCTGCCGCTCGTCCCGCCGGAGTGGCGGACCGTTCGAGCCAGAAGGTGATCCTGCGCGGCGAGGCCGACCGAGCCGGACGCCTCCGGCAACCTCTTCCTGACCAACATCCACCAGCTCTACGAGTCGCGCGACCAGGAGTGGACCCCGCAGAACGCGGTCGAGGCGCTGCTCGGCAGGAAGCCGGCCAAGGACCTGGCCGCCGGCCAGCGCTCGATGCTGGAGCGGGTCAAGTCGCTCAAGGACCTCGTGGTCCTGAACGACGAGGCCCACCACGTCCACGACGAGGACCTCGCCTGGAGCCAGTCGCTGCTCGCGATCCACCGGGCGCTGCCCAAGGGCCTCGGCCTCTGGCTCGACTTCTCCGCCACGCCCAAGGACCAGAACGGGATGTACTTCCCCTGGACCGTCTGCGACTACCCGCTCGCCCAGGCGGTGGAGGACCGCATCGTCAAGGCGCCGCTGATCGTCACCAAGGAGGACGACCCCAAGCAGCCCAAGCAGGACCCGGACAGCATCACCAAGGACAACGTCGCCGAGAAGTACGGCTACTGGCTGCGCGCGGCGGTGCAGCGCTGGAAGGAGCACTACAAGGTCTACAAGAAGCTCGACACGCAAGCCGGTGCTCTTCATCATGGCGGAGAAGAACGTCTACGCCGACGCGCTTGGGCGAGTACCTCTGGAAGACCAAGGAGTTCGGCTTCAAGGAGTCCGAGGTGCTTGTCATCCACACCGACTCCGCAGGCGAGATCACCAAGAAGGACCTCGACAAGGCGCGCGAGGCGGCCCGCGACATCGACAAGGCCGAGAACAAGATCAAGGCCATCGTCAGCGTCATGATGCTGCGCGAGGGCTGGGACGTGCGGAACGTGACCGTGGTGCTCGGCCTGCGCCCGTTCACCGCCAAGGCCGAGATCCTGCCTGAGCAGGTCATCGGCCGCGGGCTGCGGCTGATGACGCAGGTGAGCCCGGACCGCACGCAGACGCTGGAGGTGCTCGGCACCCGCAACCTGCTCAACGTCCTGCGCACCCAGCTCGAAGCCGAGGGCGTCGGCGTCACGACGACCAAGACCGACCCGCCCAAGCCGGTCATCATCGAGCCGGTGCAGGAGCGCCTCGCCTACGACATCGCGATCCCGATCACCAAGCCGAGCCTCGTGCACGACATCCGCAAGCTCTCCGAGCTCGATGTCGCGGCGCTCGAAGCCGATCTTCGAGCAGGAGGAGCTGGCGGAGGTCTACCGGGTGAAGCTGAAGCTCGAGTTCGCGACCACGGAGACCGAGGTCCATCAGGCCGACATCGCCGCAGGCGAATTCTCCACCGCCCAGGAGCTGCTCGGCTCGCATCACCAACAAGGTCATCGACCGCGCCAAGCTGCCCAACCGCTTCGCCGAGCTGTACCCAGCTGTGCAGAGACTACGTCGCCACTCGCTGCTTCGGCCGAGAGGTCGACCTGGAGAGCGAGTCTATCCGCTCCCACCTCTCGCGGCTCGAGATCCAGGAGGGCATTGCCAAGTACCTCGCCCGCAAGATCGCCGAGCTGACCATCGATCGGCGCGCCATCGAGTTCGAGCGGGCCGACTTCAGGCTGTCGGAGACGAAGCCGTTCAGTTGGCGGCGCAACCTGCCGCCGCTCGTGGCGAAGCAAGACCGTCTTCAACTACGTGGCCACCTACAACGACTTCGAGCGCCGCTTCGCCGAGTTCCTGGACAAGGCGCCGGACGTGCTGCGCTTCGCCGCGCTCGGCACCACCGAGCAGGGCGAATCGGGCACGCAGTTCCGCGTGGACTACCTGAAGCCCAGCGGCGCGATCGGCTTCTATCACCCGGACTGGGTGGTCGTGCAGAAAACAGAGGCCGGCGAGGTCAACTGGATCATCGAGACCAAGGGCCGCGTCTGGGAAGGCACGACGGCCAAGGACGAAGCCATAGATGACTGGTGTTCTCGAATCACCGAGGAGAAAGACCAGCTATGGGAGTACATCCGCATAGATCAAATCTTGTTCGATGGATTCAAACCAAAGAGTCTCGGTGAACTGATGAGGGATAAGCATATCAGCGACAAGGGTGGTCTGTTCGCTTAGATTCTAAAGCGTGTGATAAACGAGCTGGTTCTACACGTATTGAAATGTGTTCTTGTTAGTAATAGGGAAAGGAGAGACGTACTCAGATGAAAGCTCTCAAGAGCTCTCTGCAGGAGTTACGAGAGGTCTTTGAAAAAAGCATCAAGGTCCGAGATATAGCCGAGCCAATCATATCCTTCGACTCATCGCAACAAGCCTCTGACGTGAGAAAGATTCTAGAAAGTAAAGATTTCGATGTTGTCGGAGTTAGAAGAAACGGCGAGATTTTCGGCTATGCAAGAAAGGCTGACCTCGTTAAAGGTGACCTCGCCAATCACGTCATTGACTTTGCAGAAAGTAATGAGCTCCCGGATCGAACTTCGCTACTGGAAGTTCTAAAAAATGGTTCGTGACTGCCAGCAGGTTTTCGTAGTGTTCAAGGATCAAGTGTGGGGGATAATCACGAGAGGTGATCTTCAAAAGGCACCTGTCAGGATGTGGCTTTTCGGGTTAATTTCTCTCCTTGAAATGAATTTTCTTCGCTTGATTCGCCTGAAATTTCTTGAAGATTCATGGAAGAGCTTGCTGAAGTCAACACGCCTCAAGCACGCACAATATATTCTGGACGATCGAAGGCGGAGAAACGAAGCCATCGATCTTGCTGACTGTCTAGAATTTGGCGACAAAGCCAGAATTCTTTCTAAGACAGAAGCCATACGGTCAGCACTCGGAGTCCCTTCTGAAAAAGAGATGAGTCAACTGCTTCAGAAACTGGAAAATCTCCGTAATGAATTAGCTCATTCGCAGGACATAATTACTGGAAAATGGCCTGAAGTGGTTGAGCTGGCGGAAGCGGCAGAGGAACTTCTCATCAAGTGCGAGAATGCCGCCTTGACTGATGAAGCAAAAAGTGAGCTGGATTGCAGTTATATAAGCAAACCGTTCCTGTAGTGAAAAAACGTGGTAAGGTTTTCAAGTTTTCTTTCTCGTTCGCCTTCAAGCATTTCGGGAATACGGCGACGCTGCTATCTCCTTAACATGTTCTGTGCTCTGGAGTGGAGCCGCGATAGCAAATTCAAATGGTTCGAGAAAGTTCCGAAAGGGAGCCCTAAAAGGGACTTCTAAAGGCAGAAACGCGCGGGTAACCGGCATGGACATAGAAGAACTTCAAAAGAAGGTCATCGAATTCAGAGATGCGCGGGATTGGGCGCAGTACCATAATCCGAAGGATCTCGCTATTTCCTTGATGCTGGAGGCGGCCGAAGTGCTGGAGATCTTCCAGTGGAAAGACGCGGGGAAAGTGGAAGCCATCAGGAGCGACCCGGAAAGCCGAAAGAGGATCAAAGAGGAACTCGGCGATGTTCTGATCTATGCTCTGAACATGTGCCATGGCTTCAGCTTTGACCCGTCCGAGGTCGTACTTGAAAAACTTGTAATCAACGAAAAGAAATACCCGGTCGAGAAAGCAAGAGGCAACGCCAGGAAATATACAGAGACTTGAGTAAGGACGCTCTTGGGTTGTTAATTCTCTAGCATTCCACGAACTACGCGACTTGGTGTAGTTAAATGACAATTAGGGGGGAACTCATTTGCCAAAATTGTCCTTCTTTGAACCAATATTCATATGGGCCGTGGTAATACTTGTTATAGGGGCTGCGATGCTGTTCCCGAAATGGCGCAGAAAGCGTCGAGGCAGACGTCCGCCATTTTCCGATCTTCTCTTGCGGTCTCCAGGGGAAGGACTGAGGAGGCAGATCGAAAAAATCAACGAGGACATCTTTTTTTACTTGAGCTCCGCCGCTGTTTACCCTCTCTTGCTTTATTCGATGTATTTGAGATCAATAGATGTACTCGGAAGGGGTGTCTTTCTGCTTTGGATCGCCTCTGGGGCATTCACTGCCTTCTTTGTTTGGAAAGGAATGAGACTCATAAAGAACAGGGGGGAATTACGGCTAGGCTTAGCAGGTGAAATGGCGGTAAGTCAAGAGCTGAATCTGTTGATGCTGGATGGTTACCACGTCTATCATGACTTCCCGGCTGATCGATTCAACATCGATCACATTCTGGTGGGCCCTTCGGGCGTTTTTGCTGTCGAGACAAAGGCTCGATCAAAGGGAAGTAGTCTCAGCCGCAAGGCCGAGGCGACTGTAATCTACGACGGGGAGCGTTTGAGATTCCCGTCATGGGTCACAACCGAGCCCATTGATCAGGCGAAGGCCCAGGCCGAGTGGCTGTCCAAATGGCTCAGCGGTGCTGTTGGGGACCCGGTGAAGGTGTCGCCGATGGTTACGATCCCCGGATGGTTTATCGAGAGAAAGAGCCCCAACGGCGTCCCGGTCCTCAACCCCAAGAAAGGAGTCAAGGCTTACTTGGATGCCAAGAAGGAAACGGCGCTTTCAGAGAGCATGATTAAGAGGATCTGCCACCAGCTTGAGCAGAAGTGCCGGGATGTGGATTTGTGGGATTGGTATTAGGGGTAAAGGGGGACGGTCATAGGAAAATAAATAACGTGACCTTGTGAATGTTATGTTGCAGGGAATACGCATGCCAAGATTAGAGTGGGGTGCTCCGGGGTCGGGCCGCGTGATACGGGGCTGTGTCGGACCAAGAGAAGCATATGGATCATACCAGAAAGACAGAAAAACAGCCCCAAAAGATGGCTTAGAGGCTCATTTTCAACCCCAAAAAGTGCCTTATAAGATTTCGTGGGGAAAGATAGACCAGTCTTATCCTTCAACTATGAAAAATGAGCATGCACGATCTTGATGAAAGAGTGCGGCTTGCCGCGTTCAAGTGGCTGGAAGAGCAAACGCGCATCCATGGTGACGTCTTGCCCCGCACTATCCTATCCGAAGGTTTTGAATTCGAGAATCAACCTGTGCCTTTGGTAGGGCCTCAAGGAATATTTAAACCCAAGCTTCTTTCCCAGATTCCCCTATCTATCACGACCGCACCGCAAGGCCCGTATGATGACAGTTTCGGTCCTGACGGCTTGCTGATGTACCGTTACCGGGGAACCGATCCGCAGCACCGGGATAATGCGGGTCTTCGTATAGCTCTTTTCCGAAAAGCGCCACTTGTGTACTTCCACGGAATCGTCCCCGGCAAGTATCTCGCTGTATGGCCTGTTTTCATTGTCGGCGACGATCCCGATAAACTGACATTCAAAGTCGCGGTGGATGATCTATCTTATGTAGAGTCGGATTGGCAGGGTGAGCTTGGAAGGAATAGCATGTTGTCTGAACCGGCCTCCGATGCACGGAGAGCCTATCTAACAACAGCAGTGAGGCAGCGCCTGCACCAGCGTGGTTTTCGAGAGAGGGTCCTTCGAGCCTATCGTGAACAATGTGCGTTCTGCCGCCTTAGACATCTGGAACTTTTGGATGCCGCCCACATTATACCCGATGGGGAGCCTGACGGTCTACCGGTCGTAAAAAACGGGATCGCTCTTTGTAAATTCCATCATGCTGCCTTTGACCGGTTATTGCTTGGAGTCAGACCGGATTACGTCATCGAGGTTCGGAAAGACATACTCAGAGAGAAAGACGGCCCGATGTTGATACACGGCCTTCAAGGCTTGCATCTCAAGCATATTCTTATTCCCAGGTCTGCAGAGTTGCGGCCAAATCCTGATCTACTTGACAGGAGGTTCCAGCAATTCAGGGCGTTTGCATAATGCTTTTCTGGGGAAAAGAATGCATCAAGGCATTTTGAAAGAGAAGGAAGGAGTTATAGATGCTGTGGCTTACGATTATAGTTTTGATAATCGGTGGGGTGATCGTTTTTCTGCTCAAAGCCCGCCCCAAGCAGGAGACGATCAAGTATCCGTATCAAAAGGCCGGCATCCTTTTTTACTCCCGCCGAACGTTCCTTCTTCGGCGTGCTTGAAAAATCTGTCGGTGACGAATATAGAGTCCTGGGCAAGATCAGGCTTGCTGATATCATTTCAACGACCAAAGGCTTATCGAGCAGTGACCGGCAAAAGGCTTTTAACAGGATCAACTCAAAACACGTTGATTTCGCATTGTGCAAGAAGGACGACTTGTCTCTTGCCTGCGCCGTTGAACTTGATGACAGCTCTCACAAGAAGAGTGACCGAAAGAACAGGGATGATTTTCTTGAAAACGCATTGAATGCAGCCTCGATACCATTGGTCCGATTCACCGCCAGAGCCTCTTATAGTATCCAGGATGTGAGGGCTGAAATTGGAAAGGCGATCGGGTTGGACGTGCAACCACTTGCCGCTGCGCCAGCCTCGCTAGCTGGATCGGGAGGTGAAATCAGGCAAGTCGAAGGGGCGCGGGTTTGTCCCAAGTGTGCATCCCCTATGGTTTTGCGGAAAGCTGCATCTGGGAAATATGCCGGCAAACGGTTCTGGGGCTGCTCCAGATATCCGGAGTGCAAGACCCTTTTGCCGGTGAAGGAGTGAGCGAATTAGTGGCCCACGTAATAGAATGATCGAGAAGTTCCTCGGGTGAAAAGGGGACGCTGTAAGGTTTTCAAGTTTTCTTTCTCGTTCGCCTTCAATCATTTCGGGAATAGGGCGACGCTGCTATATCCCTAACATGTTCTGTGCTCCGAGGTCGGGCCGCTATAGCCGTCATGCCGGACTCGATCCGGGATCCAGAAATTCCAAGTGTCATGTTTGCTGGATTCCGGCTTTCGCCGGAATGACGAGCCGCTTCGCGACAACGAAAAACTTTTCTTCGCCTGAAGGAGAGGGGTTTCCACCATCCCCGAAGGGGACACTAATCGCGGAGTTCATGCGCCGAAGATAGTGGCCATAGAGGAAACTGGTAGTATATTATAAGCGCAGTAAGTCATTTTATCGATGAAGTATTTGGCTTGAGATATATCACCGAACACCTCAGCGGATTAGGAAAAGTTGATCGTGGGGAGACAGGGACACCCGTGAAATATTAACTTTTTGCCGGGCACGCCTTGGAATGCAGGGTTGATGATAGACCGGGGGGCGGAAGGGCGATAGAGAATTGAACGGGAGATCGTGGTCAACCTTCCGGAATTTGTTCAGTACATACCTTGGCTTGCCAGTGAGCGGGAAGAGGCCCTTTCGCCCATTAGGCTGGTGAAATTCCTCTGTCTGGCGAATCTCTATTATGCCAGGAGAAATGAAGGCAAAAACGCTTACCGGTTGGCAGTGGCGATTCGTTCACTATGGTCCTATCTGTAATGTGGGAAGCAGGACGCAGGTAAATAGGTAAATTCAGAATTGCGCCTTTCAGGCCTGTGAGAATGCGCCCTGTGTGCGAGAGTGAGTGGCTCATTAACATGGCAAGAAAGGATAAATATGATGGCAAGAGATTCTGAAGCTGTTCAAAGTTTCCTGGATGCAAAGGCGTGCTCCCGGTCCCGGAGCGAGGAGATCGCTGAAAGGAGATTCAGCCATGCCCGACCGTGATGTACGAACACTGCGGGATTTGATCTGGTATCAGTATGCGAAAATCATCGCCAAACGAGCCCTCGGGCGTGAGGCGAAGCGGGATCATTATGGCTTCGTGAAACAAACTTTGCGGGATCTCCAGCGCGGCAGGAAGCAATGGTCGGACATCCTTCGAGAAGATTGGCAGTTGGTGGAGGCCGAAAAGCGATGCGTTTATTGCGGCTCATCGGATAATCTAAGCCGGGAACACCTGGTCCCGAAGACTCTGCGAATCAACGACCGGTGCCCAGCGTGCGATGTCATACAATCCATCCATAATCAAGTTTGGTCGTGCAGGTCGTGCAACTCCCAGAAGGGCACCATGGGGCTATATGTTTTTTTTAGCAAGCAGTTGCCGTCGGACCGGAAATTCTACGACCGCATACCGCCCCTTGCGGAAAAGAAGTACCTCAAAACCGTATACGAATGCCTGGAAAAGTGCACTTCCATCTTGAACTTTGAGCCCCAGGACGGGAAGCAGCCCGATGTTTTGAAACTGGATGAAGCAATAAGAAACGTAGGACACCTGCAATGAACACAAGGTCAGCGCGTGTATTGGCTGACCACTCGTGGCTGGCCGCCCTGTAGCTCAAAGGGCGCCGCTGACAAGAACTGGATTTCATCCTTAACTACAAAATCAAGTACCGGATGGGGCAAGAAGAAAATGAAAAGGGGACGCTGTAAGGTTTTCAAGTTTTCTTTCTTGTTCGCCTTCAAGCATCTCGGGAATATGGCAACGCTGCTAAGTCTTTAACATGCTCTGTGCTCTGGGGTTGGGCCGCAATAGCGGATCCAAAAATGGGATTCTAAAGACAGAAACGCCTGGGCAGCCGGAATGGACATAAGAAAACTGCAAAAGAAAGTGATCGAATTCAGAGATGCTCGGGATTGGGAGCAATACCATAACCCGAAGGACCTGGCTATTTCATTGGTGCTGGAGGCGACCGAACTGCTTGAGATCTTCCAGTGGAAAAACCCTCAGGAAATGGAAGCCGTCAAAAGGGACCATGAAAGTCGTAGGAGGATCAAAGAAGAGCTTGGCGACGTTCTGATCTACTCTCTAAACATGTGCCATGCCTTCGGCTTCGACCCGTCCGAGGTCATATTGGAAAAGATCGCGATCAACGAGAGGAAATATCCGATCGAGAAAACATGGGCCGGTTTTGTGCAACGTTAGGGTGTACTCAGATCCCCGAAAGCCTAGATGGGTTCCGGATCAAGCGACGTTGTCCCCGCCTTGTAGGGTGCTTAAATTAATGCTAGTGCTATTGAGAGGAGCTGAGATTATGGAAGAGAAACCCAAGCAGGAGCTTTGTTTGGAAAGATGCCTCTGCGATTCTGAGACTTGCAGACAGAACGAGGATGCGAGTTGGGATTGCTCAATCCGAGAGGAGGACTGCCCCACACACTGCCTCGATTGACCATAAGAGGGCGGTTCCCCCTGGGGCCGCCCTGCATCCAGCTCCCTGTAATTTTCATGAGCAGGGAAGAATGGTGGCTGGCTTCAGTGCCGCCTTTGCCACTGGTCTTTTGATTGTGTCGTTGGGCAGGTCCGTGATTATAAATCTTTACTGAATTGCGTAGAGAAGCTAAGGATAGAAATAAAGGTAGATTGGTCGAGCAGCGTGGGAGCAGAAACAGAGAGCGCTGAGAGGAAAGCGACAACGGGACGCACGGCAGAGCAGATGAGGTTGGCCATGGCTCTGAAGGAGGCCCTTGTTGATGCCTACGACCCTGAAGCCGTCATTCTCTTCGGCTCGCTTGGCCGTGGTGATGCCGACGAGTTTAGCGACGTGGATCTCCTGATCGTTATGGAGACAGACCTCGACGTGAAGGACCTGGGCGAGCAAATGGCTGAGGCACTCAACTATCTTGCAGAAGAAAAGCATGTCATTGTGAGAACGCCGGAGACTTTTCGCCGGCAGATGGACATTCCCGGCACGATCGTCTTTTCCGCGATAAGGGACGGGGAAATCCTGTTCGAAAAGCCGGGCTGGAGCACGCAGCAGGCTCCTGCCGAGCCGCACGCTATAAGAAAAAAAGAGGTTTTGCAGCGGGAATACGCCGGATTGGCCCGTGACTTTTTTGCTCGTGCGGAAGCCTATTTCGAAGAGGGGAATGTATTTCGGTGCCGGGATTTCATGCGCTTTGCCGCGGCAAGAGCGATAAAAGGCGTTTTCGTCAAACAAAATATGCAACCGCCGAGGGAGATGGATTTGGGCCAACTTCTGGACGAGGCCACACCACTGGAACCAGACATCGTGCGGCATCAGGCGTTCCTGGGTGAACTGAATGCCTATTGCCCAAGCAAGGCGGACTACGGAGAGAAGCGGAGATGCCTTGGTTTGCTTGAGAGAACGTCCAGGTTTGTCGATGAAATCCTTGCAAAGTACGACCTCGATAGAGTGCGTGGTAAGTGAGACGCTGTTATTGCAAGCGCGATATCCAAAAGGCATCAACCTCAAAAGCTGACAGCGTTTCCTTCTCGACGCGGGCACATCCAGGACGATGACCTCGTGACCCGTCAATTCCAGGAAGCGCTGGATGCCCTGCTTTGAGATGGCCAACGTGCTCGTATTGATGATGGGGTGGCAGAGGACGGCTTGAGAGCGCCACAGGGCTCTGTCGAAGACCACCTCCTTTTCTCCGTGTCGTTGATGACGGCAAGAATCGTCACTGATCCAGGGTCAACGCCAAGATAGCGCTTCAGACGATCGGGAATTCGTTGTGAAGTGGCGCAGCCATCCTTAGAGTCAAACGCAGACTTGACCAGACATCTGCAAGTGGGCTTTAATAAAAGTTTTGAAACAGGTCCTGGAGGGGAAATCTACCCCATCGACGAAATCCTTCCTACGATAAAGGAAACGGTGCTGGCCGGCCCTTCAGCGGTTCTGCAGGCCCCGCCCGGTTCCGGGAAAACGACGCGCACCCCCCTGGCGCTGCTCGATGTGATACCCCGCGAAAAGGGACGGATCCTGATGCTCGAACCGCGCCGGATCGCGGCGGTCTCCTCGGCCCGGTGGATGGCCAAAACCCTCGGCGAGGAGATCGGCGGGACTATGGGCTATTCCATCCGGTTCGAAAGCCGGGTTTCGGAGAAGACCCGGATCGAAGTGGTCACCGAGGGAATCCTCACCCGGCGCATCCAGGCTGATCCCGGTCTGGAAGGTGTGGCCATGGTCATCTTCGACGAGTTCCATGAGCGGAGCCTCCAGGCCGACCTCGCCCTGGCGCTCTGTCTCGACGTCCGCCGCACCCTCAGGAAAGACCTCAAGATTCTAGTCATGTCGGCGACCCTGGACTGCGGGCCGATAGCGTCCCTGCTGGACGGGGCGCCGGTGATCTCCTCAGCGGGCCAGGCCTTTCCGGTAGAAGAGCGCTACCGACCGGACGAGCAGGATAGGCCCCTTCAGGCGAGGATTACGGCAACGGTCCTCACCGCTCTGCGGGAGACCTCCGGCGACATTCTCGTCTTCCTGCCTGGTGGCGGGCGAAATCCGCGCTTGCTGCGAATCCTTGCGGGCCACTCTGGAAGGTAGAGCGGGCGGCCTTTCCATTCATCCTCTTTACGGAGACCTCCCCTTTGAAGAGCAGCAGCGGGCGATTCTCCCTTCGGCAAAGCGAAAAATCGTTCTCGCGACGAACATCGCCGAAACGAGCCTGACCATCGAAGGGGTGAAGTTGGTGATTGACAGCGGCCTTACCCGAAGGCTTCAACATGACCCGGCCACAGGCATGAACCGTCTGGTTACGGTCGCGGTTTCCAAGGCGGCTGCGACGCAGCGGAAAGGCCGGGCCGGCCGTCTCGGTCCGGGCGTCTGCTACCGCCTTTACAGCCGCCACGCTTTTCAAGGAATGATCCCTTTTACCCCGCCGGAAATGCTCTTAGCCGACCTCTCCCCCCTGGTCCTCGAACTGGCGGTATGGGGGGTGAAGGACCCGGCCGAACTCTCCTGGCTGGACCCGCCGCCGAAGGCCGCTTGGGAATCGGGCAGGCGTCTTCTCGTGGATTTAGGCGCTCTTGACCCTAAGGGCTCGGTGACTCCGGTCGGCCGGGCGATGGCACGGCTGCCGCTCCATCCCCGGCTCGGGCGGCTGTCGCAGAGGGCTGCCGAACTCGGATGCCCTCGCCTCGGTGCCGACCTGGCGGCCATCCTTTCGGAGCGGGACATCCTCCGGCGTGAGGTATCCGGCTTCATGGCGCACGGCGAAGGATCCGATCTCAGCGAAAGACTCGACCTTCTGCGGCAATGGCGAAAGCAAAAAGAAGCCCCGGGAGGAACCGATACCTGGGCGCCTGCGGGCCGTGGACCGGGCGTCGCAGCAACTCCTGCGCGTTATGGCCCGGAGGGATTTCATAGCATGCAGGGAAGAGCAGGGCACGACCATCCCCCGTCTCCTTCTCCGCGCCTTTCCCGACCGGATCGCGAAGAGGCGCGAAGAAGGAGACGGCCGTTTCATCCTCTGCCAGGGACGGGGCGTGCGGCTTCCTTCCACGAGCCGCCTTGCGAAGAGCCCTTTTATCATCGCGGCGCATGTGGATGCGGGGGAGAAAGCTGAAGGCATGGTGCACCTGTCCGAGCCGGTTGCCGAAGATCTCCTCCGGGAGGAACTGAGCGGGAGCATCGAGAGCATCAGGCGGGTGGAATGGGACAAAAGGGAGGGGAGGATCATCGCTACCCTCGAGGAGAAGCTGGGCGCACTGCAATTATCGGCCAAGCCTTTTGCGCCCAAAGAGGAGGAAGCGGCCCTCCTTCTCTGCGAGGCGGTTCGGTCCGGCTCCGCCAGGATCGTCTTCAGCGAGGAGGCCCGTCAACTCCAGGGCCGGGTGAGCCTGATGAAAAGGACCTTCCCTACGGAGAACTGGCCGGACCTTTCGGAAACACGTCTCCTCTCCGTCCCCGAGGAATGGCTTATGCCCTGGCTAAAGGGAATCCGTACGCGGGAAAAACTGGCAACCCTGGACCTCCTGCCGTCCCTGCGCAGCCCGGTTGTCACGGGAACAGCAGCGTCTGCTGACCGAACGCGCACCCGCATCCCTCCTCGTGCCGAGCGGTCACCGGGTAACCCTGGATTACGCCTCCGGAGATATCCCGATCCTGGCCGTAAAGCTGCAGGAGATGTTCGGCCTGACGGACACTCCGAAAATTGCCGGCGGGCGGGTGAAGGTGCTCCTCCATCTGCTGTCTCCGGCCCACAAACCGGTTCAGGTGACCCAAGACCTGAAGGGCTTCTGGAACAGCGGGTACCAGCAGGTGAAGAAGGAGTTGAAAGGGCGCTACCCGAAACATCCCTGGCCGGATGACCCGTGGAAAGCGGTCCCAACAAGACGGGCCAAGCCCCGCAAACGCTGAACCGGCAGCGCTGGGTCGAGTTTAAGAGGGACGGGCATAAATATATAAGCAACTCCATGGAGACTCGGTGCAAGCCGGTTCCTTTGTAACCACAGGGCGTTCGTCGATTCCAGGCATGAGAGGCTGAAGCTGTTCCGAATACCGGTAGAGATGCGCGGAATCGCAGGTATAGAGGAATAGTAATGATCGAGAAATACCTCAGGATGTTCGCGAACCTCGGTACTGCTAAGAACCGGAAGCTGTGGTCCGCACTGACGAATTTCCAGGCTCCGCACAAGCCTTTCGTTCTCCTCTCGGTTATGGACCTTGTTGTTCAGGGCCAGATCGCTGAGAACTTCATAGAGCCATCCCTCGAACTGGTTGAGACTTTCAACCTCTACTGGGCCAGGATCATGCCTGTAGGCACCAAGGGCAATATGGCCTATCCGTTTCCACGGCTCAAGAACGACGGTTTCTGGCACCTCATTCCCAATCCCGGTTTCGAGGAAAAGCTCGACATGGACTTCAGTTCCATGAGCAGACTGAGGGAGGTGTGTGCAGGCGCGAGACTGGACGATGAGTTGTTTGAACTCATGATGCAACCCGAGCCCAGGCAGTGGTTGAGGATGGCTTTGATCGACACGTATTTCGCTCCTGAAATGCGGCTCACCCTTCTCGACCAGGGGACAGTGAACCTCGCATCCTACGAGTACAGCCGGGGGCTCCTCTCGCACGGAGAAGCGGCAGAGGCTGGCTTACGATGGGCTGAGCAGGAGGAACCCGACACGTTTGTCCGGATTCGCGACCAGGGGTTCAGAAAAGCGATTGTAACGATATACGATCACCGCTGCGCCCTGTGCGGGATCAGGATGCTCACGCCCGACGGCCACACGGTCGTCGAGGCGGCGCACATCAAACCCTGGAGCGAAAGTTACGACGATAAGCCTTCAAACGGCCTTTCCCTCTGCCGCCTGTGCCACTGGTCCTTTGACGAGGGCCTGATGAGTGTGGGTCTCAAGTACGAGGTGCTCGTGTCCGGGAGGATCCAGACCGAGCACAATCTTCCCGGTCACATCCTCACTCTTCGAGATCGCCCCATCTTCACGCCGACTGAAGACCGGTACTGGCCCGCCCAGGACAACCTGGATCATCATCGTGCGAAGACGTTCCTGGGGTGAATTATTAAAGCAGGAAAGGGCCATTTTCTTGAAATGGGTATTGGATTGGTGTAGAGTTAACACGAATTCGTAGAACGATCAGGAGCCGGATCGATGACGAACCTAACCGTTGATGTGCCCGACAGGCTGGCGAAGGAATTGGGAAAGGCCAGCCAGGAATTCATTGCCGAGATGATCGAACTGGGTCTGCGCACTCGCAAGATCGAACAGGCACTTGCTCAATACGCTCGAGGAGAGATGACCCTGGGAGCCGCAGCCCAACTCGCCGGTATCAAAGAGAGTGAGATGGCGAGACATGCTTACGCTCACGGCTTGGAACCCCGGTTCGGTGAAGAGACTCTGGCAGAGGAGTTGGGCTAGTGTCCACCGTTCTGTGCGATTCAGGCCCTCTTATTGCGCTGGCAAAGATCGGTCGGCTTCATCTCCTTGTTGATCTATGGCACGTTATCCAGATAACCGATGAAGTTTACCGGGAAGCAGCGACGCCCGGTTACACACCGGTGATTCCGGATGCACTAATCATTCGTCTTTTTTGTCAAAGACATAAGCTTCCTATCGTGGCGGTTCCGCAACACATTCTTGAATCCTACCAACCCACGATTACTCTGGACCCTGGTGAGCACGCCACTTTTGCGTACGCTTTGACACTAGGGGATGTACTGGTGCTTGTTCAGACGACGAGGTCACGCCCGGAATGAAGCGCGTTGTCTCGGCCTCCCTGTTCGGGGTACAATAGGTGTTCTGGTCGAGGCTTACCGACGAGATCTGATCACGCGATTTCCGAGATCGAGTTCCCCTTTAATGAGGATTTCCGAACTGCCGACATCTGGATCAGTCGAACATTCTTAACAGGATGGCTCAGGATTTGGGTCTCTCGGAAGATGACCTCTTGAAACAGGGGTTGCGCTGCTTTCTGGAGCAGCAGATCAGGAAGACCAATGCTGATATGTTCGAAATCTGCGGGCGATATGGCGTTAAGAATGTTACTGAAATGGAGCTGCGCTATAAGGATGGAAGTCTGAAAGAGAGTGAGTCTTGGACGGATTTACAAAAACTGGATCATCTTGAGTTTAAAAGAGACCAGCTTCTGAGTCTTCTTGAGGCTGTATCGTGAGTCGCGTAGATGTCGATCGACTCAGGGAGATTGCTGAAGTCGAATTCTCCGACGTTGTTGAAGAGGCCATTGTCCCATTCGCAAATGAACTCCGCATTATCCTGAGAGACGGTAGTTTTTTAGACGTATGGTTTTCGTTGAAGCTTCCGGACCGGTACAGCTACCATTGGGAACGCAGGGGAATCGACGGCAAGATCTTCCGTCACGACAACGCGCCCCACAAGAACTGGCAATTTGTGGCCACCTTCCCCAACACTTTCATGACGGCAGCGAAGATGCTGTTTCGGAAAGCCGGATTAGCGATTCTCCTGACGAGGCATTGCGGGAGTTTCTCCTTTTCATACGCACTAAGACGACTCTTTAGGCAAATCCAATCTTCTTGGGTTCCCTCCACGAATTTGTCAGGGGCCTCGATGACGCTTTCATTTGAGCAGGGAGGCGGCAAGGAAATTTGTCGGTAGCCGCTTTGAATCGATCTGAGAGGACTTTGGAAATGTATGTCATAGTTGAAAAGAACAAACTAACGATCTCTGTCGCGGAATTTTATAATATGGAATGGTACGACAGGGAACAATTCCTGGATAAGAAAGAGGAATACCCGATCGACTATGGGAATCTGGAAGTTGACGTTCACAGGAATGGAAAGAAGTACCTGACGGGTTTTGTGATCGATCCAAGGGAATTCATCGTAGACTATCTGAGGACGAGATATAAGAAGCGACTGTTTGTTCCGAAGAGGATTCAATCCGTTTCCGTGGATACCGGGAACCACCATGAAATACTCTCGGTAGAGTTCCTCAAGGCCCGTTCTTTCGTGGTTGACGGGATGGAAAAGGATTTGATCTTCCCTCAATTCTGCGAGAGGAAGGGGAATATTGTCATTCAGGGGTTTGAGGTCCTCTCTATCTTTTCGATGATTCGGTACCTTACCAACCGTTTCAAGTACAAGGGCACGACAATGATTCGGCAAGGCGACACTGCCTACGATCTGAGAACGAAACGCCGTTGGAAGATTAGGCTTGGTGAAAAAAGGATGAAAGCGAAAGAGTAGCAGGATCGAGAAGTAAGGCCATGGTCTACAAATATAGGATATAGCCTCGTGGCTATTGGAAAAGGAATATGAACCGTTGACGGAAAAGTGTAAGTGCTCAACGCCATCGATGGACCAGCACTGAAAACCAGTGTTTTTGTGGTTTCGAGCAGTTGATCCCTTGAGACTCATGTGGAGACGTTGGACGCACTACACTATAAATTATTGAATACGGAGAGACAAAGATTTTGATTTCCGAAGCAGTTAAGAGACAGTGTATTCCGGGTTTGCGCCTGAGGCGAGAACGCAAGAGTTTGCGAATCATGATGGCCCTATACTGCCGAAAGCAACACGGCGGCAACCGTCGGTTGTGCTCGGAGTGCGAGGAGCTTTCTGAATATGCTTTTCAACGTCTGGAGAAATGCCCTTTTGGGGAAGGAAAGACGACTTGCGCTAAATGCCCGGTGCATTGCTACAAACCGGTGATGCGAGAGAGGATTCGAAAGGTGATGCGATATTCAGGGCCAAGGATGATATACAGGCATCCTCTTTTATCCTTATCACATATGGCCGACAGCAGGAGAGCACAGCCAATTGTTAAAAAGAGGGGTGCAGAACCTCTTCCTTGAAACAGCCGATGGCTCCAAAAGACCTTTTTATCGGAGAGAATGAGAGCAAGAAGCAACCGCGACAAGGTCGGTTTGACGGTATTTCTTTTCTTCTGAAGCCGGTGCCTCCGTTCCGACTGGATCTTACGGTGTGGGCCTTGAGGCGGCGCCCCAACAATATCGTCGACAGATGGGATGGTTCCACCTACCGCAGAGTTGTTGTCCTGGAGAGCGAACCTGCTGAGATCGAAATCATCCAACTCGGGACCTGTGATCATCCAATCCTCCGTGTTACCGTCACTTGCGCGGTATGGAAGCCCAACGCAAAGCAAACGATTAAAGCTCTTGTAGAGCGTGTGCTTGGTCTTCGAACCGACATGACGGAGTTCTACAATTTACTCAAGGGGAACCGGAAACTGCGCATCCTTGCACAACAGTTTCGCGGCCTTAAGCCCCCTCGTTTCCCCTCGCTTTTTGAAGCGCTGGTCAACGGAATCGCCTGTCAGCAGCTTTCGCTGGCCGTGGGCATCACCTTGCTCAACCGGCTGGCCGAAGGCTGTGGTTACCCGTTTAAAGACAAGAAAGAGACAAGCCACAGTTTTCCTCTGCCCGAAAGGCTCGCGGCCTTGGATTTGGATGCCTTGAGAGCGTTAGGGTTCAGCCGCCAAAAGGGGCAGTACCTGCTTGAGCTGTCAAGGTTGGTGGCTCAGCAAAAAATCGACCTGGACAGGCTTGAGACACTGGACAACGATGAGGTGCTAACCCGGCTTAATGAATTTCGAGGGATAGGGCGCTGGACAGCTGAGTATGTTGCTCTAAGGGGTCTGGGACGATTGTCAGTTTTTCCCGGGGATGACGTCGGAGCCCGCAACACACTTCAACGGTTGCTCAATATTAGAAAGCCCTTGGACTTCAGTGGTGTAAGACGCATGCTCAAGCGATGGGATCCCTTTGCAGGGCTTCTCTATTTTCACCTCCTGCTCAATAGTCTTGCGAGGGAGGGATACATATCCGTTGAAGCCCAGGGGGCGGACAGGTGTGGGTGGACCAAGACAAAAATATGAAGATATGCGGTGCCTGCATATTTGTTTAGGATGGAGCCCGGTCTCTCCACCTCAGAGATCGAAAATTTTGCCGGGATTGAGTATGTTTTTTGGATCGAAAACCTTTTTCAATCCTTTCAGCAATTCAATCTGGCAGGGATCGAGGTTCATGGAGAGGAAAGGCTTTCTGAGAAGGCCGATTCCATGCTCCGCCGTTATTTTTCCTCCGAGATCAATGGTCCGTCGGTAAAGATCCCTTTGGGCCTGATCGATCCGTTTCTCCCATTCCTCATCGGAAAGGTCACCCTTAAAAAGAAGCACATGGACATTGCCGTCCCCTGCATGGCCGAACGACATCGCTTTGATGCGGTAGCTTTGTGAAATCTCGTCGATCTTTCGGATCAGAGTGGGGATAAAGCTTCGAGGGACCACGACGTCAAGGCTCTTGTACATGCCTCCGAAATGGTTGGCCGCTTCAAATAAGCATTTCCGGCCTTCCCACATTCTATCCCTGGATGCAGGAGAAGTGGCTATCAGGATGTCGAGCGCGCCGTTTCTTTCGCAAATTTCTCCTACCCTGTTCTGATCCTCCTCCAGAGCCTCCTCCCGGTTTCCATCGAGAGTTATCAGGAGATGGGCCGCAGCGTCTCTGTGAGTCAACTCCCGTTTCGTAAAGCTCTCTGCCAATTCGAAACTGTTTCTCTCCATAAATTCAACGGCGGTGGGAACGATCCGTGCGCGAATAATCTCGGAAACGGTTCGAGCGGCCTGATCGATAGCGTTGTATGGCACGAGGAGATCCTTTCTTAATTTGGGAAGAGGGATCAGTCTGAGGATGATCCGGGTGACAAGGGCGAGAGTTCCTTCGGATCCGGTAATCAGCTGCGTCAGATTGTAACCGGTGACATCCTTGACCACCTTTCCACCCGTTGAGATCGTTTCGCCGGATGGAAGAACTACTTCCAGCCCGTTCACATAATCTTTGGTTGTTCCGTACTTGACTGCCCGGCTTCCTCCGGCTCCTTCGGCTACGTTGCCTCCAATGCTGCAGCTTGCCAGGCTGGCAGGGTCGGGAGGATAGAAGAGACTTTCCGCTTCAACCGCCTTTTGCAACTCACCGGTGATGATGCCCGGTTCGGCGATCACCATGAGATTCTCACGATCGATATCGATGATTTTCTCCATTCTTTCGCAGGAAAGGACAATCCCTCCGAAAACGGGAACAGCCCCGCCGCTCAACCCGGTTCCTTTCCCGCGGGGAGTGAGGGGAATGTTTTCGAGATTTGCAAGGCGCACAATCTCAAGAATCTCTTTGGGCGTGGAGGGCTTGACGACCACTTCAGGACGGTGGGCGAGGCCGATCGTTTCGTCCTTGGAGTAGATATTGAGTGTGTCCTCGTCGGAAAAGACAGCCTTGGGGCCTGCGATTTCAGTCAAATGCCTGATGATGGATTGTTCGACAGGTCGGTACATGTTCTTTTCCTCTTCGGATAAGGTTATGGAACTTGCTGCCGTGTCGAATATAGGCGAATCAGGGTTCCGCGTCAAGGTTGAAGCAACTTCCGGCGATACGGCCGGAGTCAGCCCTTGAGGCAGCTGGAGCCCCGGCTATCACTTGAAAAAGAAATCCATTGAATGGGCATCCGGAACCGTGGCAGAGTGAAAACCAATGAGAAAGCTAGAATACCAACGCGGCTTTTTTTGACCGTTAAGGAAAACCGGGGGTAAGGGGATCAGGAGGGATTCGCACCGGCCCTCACCGGCTCTACCGCCGAGCCTTTGAGGAGGAGCAGGATGATCGTCAGTGCGGTGCAGAGCGCCGGTATCAATGCAACCACCGTGATGGCCGCGTGAAGTCCGTGACGGTCTGCAATCCAGCCTAAAACGGGTGTCATGATTCCGCCGAAAGAAAAGCCCAGCCCCAGGGTGACTCCTGAGGCCAGCCCAACATTGTTTGGGAGATAGCCCTGCCCCAGCACGACCAGAGGGGATGTAGGGACAGAGAGCGCCGCTCCGAGGGGGATCAGGATCAGAAGCGCCTGCACATGGCTGTCGGCACGAGCAAAGAGTGGAAGCAGGATCGTCAGGAAAGCGAACCCGACCAGCGCCACCCCGCGGTAGCCGAAACGATCACCCATTCTTCCACCCAAGAGGTTTCCCCCTATAGCCGACGCCATGAGGAGCGTCAAGGCTGTTCCTGCAGCCGCCTTGGACTGGTGGAGGACGTCGATCCAGAAAAGGGGAACAAAGGTATTCAGCCCGTAGAAGATGACCGAACGGGAGAGCAACACTACGGAAAGGAAGGCAAACGCTACCCATTCTGTGTTAGCCGGGTTCGCCGCCTGGAGCCTTGGCCCGCCTGTGCTCTTGGGTTGATCGAATGCCGGGCCCCGGGCGAGGCTAAAGATCACAAGCCCAGCCACCATAGCCGTGGGCACAAGCAGAGAAATGCTGCCGCGCAGCCCCCAGAAGAGCATAGCGGCAGTGGCCAAGAGAGGTCCAATCGCGAAACCGAGCTGGCCGCCGATTGCGAAGAAGCTCATCGCTGTGGCCTT
Organism: uncultured delta proteobacterium; assembly: GCA_963740905.1. Classification (GTDB taxonomy): domain Bacteria; phylum Desulfobacterota; class DSM-4660; order Desulfatiglandales; family HGW-15; genus JAFGDM01. The sequence goes on along the minus strand of CAVUFY010000009.1, from coordinate 354,471 downwards.
TCTGTCTCCGGCCAAATAGTGAATGAGACGAGCCCCTTCAGGATGGAATGCCGCCATGCCTAGACCGCTTATGGCAACCACCACGAGTTCAAGCCGGAAACTGGGCACCAGGCCGGTCAAGGAAACACCAACCCCGGCACAAAGCATCGCGACGGGTATGAGCCAGGGTCTGGAACGGCGATCGGAAACATAGCCCAATACGGGTTGGGCAAGAGTCGAAGCAAAGTTAATTGCAAAAACGATAGATGCGGCGGCAGCATAGCTGATGTGGTGCTCCGCAATAAAGAAGGGGAGCAGAACGGGGATTGCGCCCTGATTGATGTCGGTTGCCGTATGGGCAAGCACCAAAAGGCCGATGGACTGGAATCTCATAAAATAGAAGACAAAAATGATTTTTGGAGTTAACCATAGCGATCTGAGCTGGGTGTGTCAACGGAGAAGGCGCAAAAACAGGCGGAAATCATGAGAAATCAAGGAGGACCAGCATGAAGAACGGACACTGGATGACTGCAAAAGACGTATTGAGAACGAATGCCTTCAAATGGCCGAACAAGATCGGCATCAAGGATCTGTACAAGGCCTACACCTTCAAGGATTGGGATGAGCGTGCATGCAGGCTTGCGAATGCACTTGCGGGAATGGGCATGAAGAAAGGGGACAGGGTAGCCGTGCTTGCCTACAACTGCGTGGAGTGGATGGAAATCTATGCCGCCGCCGCAAAGGGGGGATTCATCTGTGTGCCCATCATGTTCAGGCTTTCACCGAGGGAGATGGAGTACAACGTCAATCACAGTGAATCGAAGATCTTCATCGTGCAAGGCGGAAAGAACCCAAGAGACGGTAAGGAATATCCATGGATAGACGAGGTCAACGGGATGAAAAAGAATCTTCCCACTGTCGAGAAGTATGTCTCTTTCGGAGTGGATAATCCCCATTATGAGGGCTTCGTGTCCTATGAAGATGCCATAGCGACGTCGACATCGGAGGAACCGGCTACGGAAGTGGGGGCCGACGATATCTGGGTCATCATGTATACGGGCGGGACCACCGGGAAGCCTAAAGGCGTGATGAAGAGCCATGCGTCCATGTTCGCCCAGTATCTGATCATGATCTATGATCACGGGTTCTCTTTCGATGACTGTACACTCCTGGTCATGCCGTGCTGTCACATCAATTCGCTGAACTACTCGTTCGTCAACACATGGGTGGGCGGAACGGTCATGGCATATAACATGGTAAGCTTTGACCCGGAAGACCTGCTAAGGACCTTCTCGGAACACAGGATCACCTTTACTTCCCTTGTCCCGACGCACTACATCATGATGCTTTCCCTTCCCGGGGAAGTGAAGAGTAAATACGATCTCACCTCGGTCAAAAAACTCCTCATCTCCTCGGCCCCGGCGCGAAGGGATACCAAGCTCGGCATCCTCAAGATGTTCCCAAATTCGAAGCTGGACGAAGCCTACGGCTCCACTGAAGCGGGAATCGTGACCATCCTCAAGCCGGAAGAGCAACTGAAGAAACTGGGTTCCTGCGGGCGCGAGGTCATGGGAAGCGACTTGATAAAATTCTACGATGAGAATGGAAAGCTCATCACAGAACCCAACGTGGTAGGAGAACTCTATTCCAGAAGCCCCATGCTCTTCGAGGGTTACTGGAAGGAACCGGAAAAGACCGCAGCGGCCATGAAGGGTGAGTATTTCAGCGCCGGCGACATGGCCTACAAGGATGGAGACGGATACGTGTTTCTCGTCGACAGAAAGGCGAACATGATCATTTCCGGTGGTGAAAACGTCTTCCCCTCCGAGGTGGAAAACGTGGTGGGCGGCCACCCGAAAGTCAAGGATGTCGCGGTGATCGGAATCCCCCATGAAAAATGGGGCGAGCAGGTAACGGCAGTGGTCGTGCTCCATGACGGAGAGAGTGCGACCGCTGAAGAAATATCCGGTTACTGCAAAGGAAAGATCGCCGGCTACAAGGTCCCCAAGAGCATCATTTTTATCCAGGAGGAGGAGATGCCGCGGTCAGGCGCAAACAAGATACTCCATAGAGTGCTCAGAGAGAAATACGGCATGTGGAAGGATCACCAATGACGCCTCGGATCTACAGCACCCTCGCCTTTTGCAACGTTAGGGCTTGCGTGGGACATCCCAACCGGAAATCGATGTCGCAATTTGCGATTTCAAGTTTGACGGCTTCGTAAAAAGTCCATCTGCGGCGTTGCGCTTCATCTTTCGTCATTGCAGCGTACTTCTATGTACGCCTCATTCCTCAAGATTCGCGCGCCTTGCATCTGAAGCTTTTTACTGTGCCGTCCATTTTCGCGCCTTTTTACGAAGTCATCAAGTTTGTGTGCTCAAAGCCGGCCGAAGTATGGTAAGAATCTGTGAAGTGAAGGGAATTGATTCCAGGAAGTCGAGTACGAACAGGAAAAGGAAGTGTTATGGCTAAAATCGATTTGGTAGACCCGAAGGTGTTCGACCCATCATCCATAGATCCCGAGACAGCAAAATTCAACAAGGGACTGGAAAGACTGATGACCTCCCTGCCTCCCTCCCACACGAGGACCGTTCAGGAACTCCGGGAGGAGACGGAGTCGGGAAAAGGCTGGATGGGACGTTTCAAGAGACTTGCCGAGGCCAAGGACCGGATGGTCTCCGCCGGCAATAGAAGTGTGACCGTCCGCGTGGTTGTCCCGTCCGAGGTGAATGGGGTGTACCTCCACATGCACGGCGGGGGGTTCGTGCTCATGCGTGCGTACCACTTTGACGAGCTTCTCGTTGCGACAGCGAATAACTGCCGGGTCGCGGTAGTCAGCGTAGATTACCGCCTCGCGCCGGAGCATCCCTACCCTGCCGGAGCAGACGACTGTGAGACTGCGGCATTGTGGCTTGCCGAAAACGCTGAAAAAGAGTTCGGCGCCCGGAAGCTCGTCATTGGGGGAGAATCCGCAGGGGCCAACCTTGCGGCCGTCACACTGAACAGGATGCGCGACAAACACGGCTTCACTGGTTTTTCAGGGGCCAATCTCGTCTTCGGATGTTTCGATCTCGCGATGACCCCCAGCTTCCGCAATTGGGGAGACAGGAGCCTCATTATCTCGAAAACGACGAGCGAATGGTTTCACGGTCACTATGTACCCCAGGAAGAAAGACGGCGGCATCCAGATGTCTCGCCTCTTTACGCGAACCTTTCCGGGCTGCCGCCGGCCCTTTTCACCGTAGGCACGCTCGATCCTCTGCTGGACGACTCGCTCTTCATGCATGCGCGCTGGCTCGCTGCGGGGAACAGATCCGAGCTCGGCGTCTATCCAGGGGGCACACACATGTTCACGGCATTTCCCCTGAAAATCGCGAAGGAGGCTAACGCGAGGATATTCGGGTTTATCTCCGGGGTGTGTGATGCCGGAGAGGCCTATTAGGTCGAAAGGTTCTGCCGGTGGCGGGCCTGCGGGCCTTTCTTTTGATCACCTTGACATATCGGCCACCTAAAGGTAGGCTGCGTGAGATATCAAGCATCCTAACAGGGTGACAAATATGAGGGATACGGCGGGAGACGCTGAAAAGAAACAGATCGAAATCCTCAGACGCATGGGCCCCGAGGGTCGACTGCACGCCGCTATCGAGCTTACCCGGATCTCTCGGAAGTTGTTGTTGGAGGGCGTGCACAAACGCCACCCTGATTATAATGAACTGCAGATCCGTTTAGAGACCATTCGTTTGACCCTACCCAAAGAACTTTTCAGTACTGCCTACCCGCAAGCTGGTGAGAACTAGCATGACTCCGGAAGAGGGATTACAACTCGTTCTTGACAAACTGGAAGATTGCGGAATCGATTACATGCTTACGGGCTCTTTTGCGAGCAACATGCACGGGGTGCCGCGGACAACCTATGATGCCGATATTGTGATCGAGGTTGAATCAGGTTCCCTCGACGAATTTGTCCGGAGCCTCGGTGACGAGTTTTACGCGAGCCGGGAGGCGGCAAGAGCGGCGATGTCCAGCCGCAGCATCTTTAACGTGATTCATCTGGAGAGTGGGTTCAAGGTAGACTTGATTATTAGAAAGGCCCGGCCCTTCAGCAAGGTAGAGTTCTCAAGGCGAGAAAAGGGCGTTCTTCTCGGAGAGTCCCGATGGTTCGCCACACCTGAGGATGTTGTCTTGGCCAAATTGGAGTGGTCCAAGCTTGGAGAGTCCGAGAGGCAGTTCCTTGATGCAGTAAACGTGGCAAAGGTTCAGGGAGAAAAACTTGATCGATCCTACCTCGAAAAATGGGCGAAGGAACTTGGTATTCAAAAGCTCCTGCAACGCCTCTTCAAAAACCTGCCAGGCCGTTAGGCCACATCCTGACCCTCTTAAGGATCGGCAACGCAAGATCAGAACCGGCAGGAAGTGACGGCTTGCCGCAGACCTATTGCAACCTCTTCAGGATAACTGTCTTGCCTGTCCTGAGCGCCGAAGTGGGTGGAGTTGGGGTACTTGCAATCCCACACTGCATGGCTTAGACTCAATATATCGTTCATCTAAAAGCCTCCTATCTCATGAGCCTTAAGCGGTTCACTAATGGGGAGGCTTTCTTATATTTCCGGATCTGCCAGACTCTGAGAGGCCACCGGCAGAGCGGGAGATTTGCCCATGATTATTACTTGGCGTGCCGGGTATAGGTGAATTTAGCTGACGAGGTGACACGCCATGTTTTTGAACAGGAACTCAGGTCATGAAAATACATGAGCCGGATAGCGCGCTCGTTGCGGCGCCGCCGGACAATCCGGTACGCCCGAGGGAGCGCGGAAGCTTTGCCCAAACCATGGACATTCTCCGGGTGAGGGACTTCAGGGTTCTGGAAACCGGTATGGTGCTGTCGATGGCGGCGATGCAGATGAACATCATCTCCAGGACGTGGCTGGCTTACCACATCTCGGGTTCAGCCCTTGCTCTCGGCACAGTGGCGATGGGGCGCGGCCTGCCCCAGCTGTTCATGAGCCCGCTTGCCGGAGTGGCTGCCGACCGGTTCGATAAGCGAAAGCTGCTCATGACGACGCAGGCCGGCATGGCGTTCCTGGCGCTGATCAACGCCGTACTGGTGCATCTGGGCGTGATTCAGGTCTGGCAGCTTGTGCTTCTCGGGCTGGCGCAGGGATTTGTGTTTCCATTCACGATGCCGTCCCGACAGGCGATGATTCCGCACTTCGCGGGTAAATCGAGGCTGGCCCAAGCCTTCGCCATCGATTCGGCCGGGAGAAATCTCAATCGCGTGCTTGCACCGAGCATAGGCGGCGTGTTAATTGCGTGGCATCCTGTCATCGCCTTCTATGCGATCGCCGCTGCCTATGCTGGCGCTGCACTGACGGTCGCGTGCCTGCCGGCGGTGAAGGCGACTCGTTCCGCCGGAACGAGCGCTGCGCGGGACCTTGCCGACGGGGTCCGGTACGTGTTGGGCAACCGAATTCTTTTGGTCTTGATTCTCATCGCCTTCATTGCGGTGGTCCTGGGGCAGCCGATCCAGCAGTTTCTCACGGTCTTCCAGCGTGAGGTGCTCCACGTGACGCCAAGGGAACTCGGGTTCATGTACACGGCGATCGGAATCGGCGCGCTCTTGGGCTCGGGCCTAATTGCCGGAATCGCGAACTCTCCTTACCGAGGCGCGATCCAGATGGGATTCGGAGTTACCTTTGGCGCGAGCCTCGTGGGTTTTGCCATGTCACACGTTCTTATCGTGTCTCTGGCCAGTCTGACCATTTTCGGTCTTGCCAGCGAGGGGTACATGACGATCAATCGGGTCGAGGTGATTACCAACACCGATTCCGCGGTACTAGGACGCGTGCTCGGGATTTATGTGATGACATGGGCGCTGATGCCGATTTCGGCATTGCCTCTTGGTTTTTTCGTCGACCTTTTCGGCCCCTCGGCTACGTTCGCCGGAGCGGGAAGCCTGATGGTTCTGTTCCTCGTTGTGATTATCACGGTGCATCCTGCGGTCTGGCATACGCGCCGGGTTCGGTCCCTCGGCATTCGCTGACGATCCGTGAACCTGGGGGACGGCCGCCCTTATAATACGCACAGAGAGGTTCTTGAGATGGGTTTTGTACTCGAGCCAAGGAGGGCACACACAATGGAAATTTCGGAAAATGACTTGCAGGATCTTCGGTATGCGAAGAGTCTTCTCGAAAATGCGAGCCTTGCCGCAAAGATTTCCAGCGCCATTGGGAAGCCGATTGAAAAGGGGTTCGAACTCCTGCCGGCGAACTGGTCCGATGTGGTTAGCCGCATGACAAGGACCGCTCTTGAGCGCGCCCTGGACATTGCGGTAGCCAGGATGGATGAGCGCGGCCCGAGAGTTTCTTCGAATTCCCTGCACAAGCTGATTGTTGCCGCCACGGGAGCAGGAGGAGGCGCTTTTGGCTTCGCCGGCCTTCCTGTTGAGCTGCCCGTGTCTACCACCATCATGTTGCGTTCGATTGCGGATATCGCCAGGAGCGAAGGTGAACAAATCAAGACCCCCGGCGCCAAACTGGCTTGCATAGAGGTTTTCGCGCTCGGTGGTCTCTCCAAGGCGGACGACGCGGCCGACCTGGGTTATTTCGCGGTCCGGGCCGCCCTTGCCAATGCAGTCTCGGACGCGGCAAAGCATATCGCCCAAAATGGGATATCCAGGGAGGGTGCTCCCGCAATAGCCAGGTTCATAGCCCTTGTTGCCGCACGTTTCGGGATCACCGTATCCGAAAAAGTCGCGGCCCAGGCCGTTCCGGTCGTTGGGGCCGCAGGGGGCGCAATAGTGAATCTTCTGTTTATTGATCACTATCAGGACATGGCAAGGGGCCATTTCATTGTGCGAAGGATGGAGAGAAAGTACTCGCCTGAGTTCGTCAAGGATTTATGGCCGAAGCTTTGAGCACACGGAAGGAAATTGCTTGACGGTGCCGGCTGAGTTTGCGGGAGAGGACTTCGAAGCAGCGGTTGTCCCGGCAAAGGCGAGAAAGGTACTTTCCCGTTTCGATGAACGATCACAGCATTACGAAATCAGAGTAGAGCATGGGAGAGCGGGACCCCCCAATATTTCAACAGCGATAGCTCTATTCTTGCGCTATCCTCTGTCCAGCACGGCGACGGCTTCGACCTCAATCATGTACTCCGGTCGATACAGCCGTTTGACCTCAACGGCAGTAGTTGCCGGATAATAGTCACCAAAGTATTTCTTCCTGACTGAACGCGTGTGCTTGTCAAAGGCTTCGAGATCCGTGCAGTAGATGTTCAGCATGACGATATCGGTCATGCTCCCGCCCGCAGCCTCAAGGACCTTTTGAAGATTGCCATAGACCTGATCGGTCTGGAAAGCGATGTCACCTCTTCCCACCGAATTCAATCCCATATCCAGCGGCACCTGGCCTGATATATACAGGGTCTTATCTACCTGAACGGCATGGGCATAACCAAAGGGACGATGCAAATTATCCGGGGCTATGATTCTTTTCATAATCGCCACCTTCCTTTCTCCGAAAATCGCGCTCGCTCCGAAAATCTCATTAGCATCCGGTCATTATTGCTTGAAGATAACTACCCTCACGATACATGTGCCGGCTTCCTGATTAACGGTAATATCCGCAATCTCGACGGCCAGTCCGATGAGCTGTCGTATTTTATACAAAATGATGTTTACGGGCGGGCATACAAAGGCCGGGACGCCTTCTTGTTTCAGCCGCGCTTCCACGGGGAGATGGACGCATCCTTTAATCTCGAAGGTAAAAAACGTATCGCTTTCGTCCTTCTTAAAGTCGGCTCTCTGAATGATATCCCTTTCCGCAAGGAACTTCACGCAGTTCTCGATGACTTCTTCGGGAGTGTCTCCCTGCAATTTCTTCGCGATCTATATAATCCCTGCCCACCATGGTCGCCCTGAAGTAGGCACCCCTGCCCCTTTCGTAATAAAGCGATTTCACAAGGGCGGAGAAGGTATCCTGAAAATAAGTGCTGTCCATCATCTTCCCCTCCTCTTTCCGAATTCCTCATAAAAGACGATGTCTTCCAATGCCCACCTCGGCCTTGGGCCGGGACTTTCATCCGGATACCCCACCGCAAGAGGCAATGCGACTTTATAGCCATGAGGCACCTTGAGCAGTTCCATGGTCTTAACGTCGTCCACTATGTCGCAAACCGGCGCCACAACGACGCATGTTCCGAGACCGAGGGAATGGGCCATGAGCTGCATGTTCTGGGTTGCCAGGGCGACATCGTAGGGGACATCCCAGACATCCAGATAGGCACAAACGACGATAATAACAGGGGCATCGGCCAGAAAAGACGATACCACTCCCGATCGCAGCTTCTCAAAGGCTCTGGCTTTTTTCGTCTCATCCTTAAGTCCTTCGAAACGCTCGTCCAAACGCCCCGTGAAATATTCGGCGGTAAAACGTCTTCCGCTCCCTTCTGTGGCGATCTTACCCAGAGCCTTTTTGGTCTCAGGGTCCCGCACGACGATGAAACGCCAGGCTTGCCCATTGTCGCCCGACGGGGCCCAGCGGCCGGCCTCCATGATTTTTTCAAGAAGTTCGTCCGGCACATCTTTCTTCTTGTAACGCCGGATGCTTCTTCTTGCTTTCATTACCGCCAAGAGATCATCCATGGCTTCCTTTCCTCCCTGTTGAAAATCAAACCGGTCCTGTCTTCCTTTTAATGTCTTCCCGCGGTCCCCAGCTCCCAGGACCGGGCCACATATTCGACTCTGCATACCCTATTAAGGTATGGAAGCATTGTCAAGTTCGGGCTTGGCTGCGTGTCTCCTGCGCGAGTGATTCCATATAGGAGAGCTGAGACGCAGTTGAAACCTTTTCTACCAGGTGCTATATAGGCAGAAGATGGAAAGGTGTGTGGATGTCCGTATCGTAAGCCCTGATCTATTAGCACGTAAGGGGGAACGGCATCTTGACTAGATGTTCGGAGTAGAAGTCGCGGAAGAGATCCGCCTTTAGCGATAGAAGATATTGGATGTCATGGCGCTCGTCAGTATACAAAATGTGAGTGTGAGTTTCGGCGGTCCGCTCCTCCTGGAACGTGTGGATCTCCAGGTGGAGAAAGGCGAAAGGGTGGCCCTTATCGGCCGCAACGGCGAGGGCAAAACCACGCTGCTGCGGCTGATAGACGGCCGGCTCGCGCCGGACAGCGGTCAGATCAGCCTGGAGAAAGGGACTTCCGTGGCAGGCCTTGCCCAGGACTTGCCGCACGGTCTGACTGGGTCCGTACGCGAAGTGGTAGCCGGCGGGCTTGGGGCCGCATCGCTCTTCAGGGAATACGATCCCGGAACCGGCGATCCGACCCGGTGGGCAGACCAGGCATCGGTCGGAGAGGCGCAGGGCCCGCAGAGCCACCAAGTCGCGACGGTGCTGACACGGTTGTCCCTGGATCCCGAGGAACGCTTCGAGAACTTGTCGGTAGGGTTCAGGCGCAAGGTCCTGCTGGCCCGCGCATTGGCGGCCGAACCGGATCTGCTTCTGCTCGATGAGCCCACCAACCACTTGGACATTCCCACCATCAGCTGGCTGGAAGGATACCTGCAGAAATACCGGGGGACCCTGATTCTCGTTACGCATGACCGGGTTTTCCTGCGGAAGTTGGCCACGCGGATTGTCGAGTTGGACCGCGGCAGGCTGGTGAACTGGGGTTGCGGATACAGGACTTTTCTGGAGCGCAAGGAGGAGGCACTGGAGGTGGAAGAGTCTCAACACATCCACTTCATGCGCAAGCTCGCAAAAGAGGAGGCGTGGATCAGGCAGGGCATCAAAGCGAGGCGCACCAGAAATGAAGGCCGCGTGCGTGCGCTCATGAAACTGCGGGAGGAACAGCAGGCGTTGCGCACCCGGAGGGGTAGCGTCAGAATCCAGATCGAAGAGGCGCAGCGCACCGGCAAGATGGTGATCGAGGCCGAAAGGATCAGTCACTCGTACGGCCCAAATCCGCTGATAAACAATCTTTCCGTGAAGATTATGCGGGGCGACCGGGTCGGCATCATCGGTCCCAACGGAATCGGCAAAACCACTTTGCTGCGCATCCTGCTGGGCGAAACAGTTCCGCAGAAAGGGACGTGTAAGGTGGGGGACCCGTCTGGAAGTGATCTATTTCGATCAACTCCATTCGCAGTTGGATGAGGACCGGTCGGTTCAGGAGAACATCGCTGACGGCAAAGAGCTGATTGATCTCAACGGCGGCGAACGCCATGTGATCGGCTACCTGAAAGACTTTCTTTTTTCTCCGGACCGTGCCCGCAGCCCTGTGCGCATCCTCTCGGGCGGGGAGAGAAACCGGCTGCTTCTGGCGCGTCTCTTCTCCAGACCCTCCAACGTGCTTGTGCTGGACGAGCCCACCAACGATCTGGATATGGAAACTCTCGAACTGCTCGAGGATCGGCTGCTGGACTATTCCGGCACGATCCTGCTCGTGAGCCACGACAGGGAGTTTCTCAACGGAGTGGTCACCAGCACCCTGGTGTTCGAAGAAAACGGCGTGGTGACCGAATACGCCGGAGGCTATGACGACTGGCTGATGCAGCGGCCGCAGCCGTCTGAAAAAACCCCGTCCGGCGCTGAAGCGACAAACGGAAAAGCTGCGGCCCGGAAACAACGGGAGCGAAGAGAGAAGCCTCGGAAGCTTACCTTCAGGGAGACAAGGGAGATCGAGACCCTGCCCCGGCAGATCGAAGAACTTGAGTCCGAGCAGAAGTCTCTCTATGAGCGGATGTCGGACCCGGAGTTTTACAAGGACGCCGGAGAAAAGATCAGGCTGGCGAAGGCAAGACTGGATGAGGTGGGACAGGCCTTGGAGAAGACCTATGCGCGCTGGCAGGAACTGGAGAGCATCCGGGAAGGCATGATTCGGGAGGATAAATCGGGAAAAGCTTGACTAGCGAGGCTTGTTTTAAAATCATCTTCACAGGAGTAGAGAATGTTCCGATTCCTGCATGCCGCCGATATTCACCTGGATAGCCCGCTGAGAGGGCTGGAAGCCTACCGGGATGCTCCGGTCGAGCAGATCAGGAGCGCAACAAGGCGCGCTTTCGACAACCTTGTGGATCTGGCGATCCGGGAAGAGGTCGCCTTTGTTCTTCTGGCCGGTGATCTGTTTGACGGGGACTGGAAGGATTACAACACCGGCATTTACTTCATGAATCGAATGGGACGACTGAGAGAGGCGGGTATAGAAGTTTTCATGGTGTCGGGCAACCATGATGCGGCGAGCCAAATCTCGCGGGCCCTGCATCTTCCCGGGAACGTAAAGCTTCTGTCGCACAAGAGGGCGGAAACCAGGGTTCTGGATCATCTGAATGCAGCCATTCATGGCCAGAGTTTTGCCTCAAGGTCAGTGTCCGAGGACCTGACACGGAATTACCCCCAGGGAGAACAAGGCCTTTTCAACATAGGACTGCTGCACACTGCTCTTACAGGGCGTCCGGGGCACGAGCTTTATGCCCCGTGCAGCGTGGACGCGCTGAAGTCAAAGGGATACCAGTATTGGGCGCTGGGCCATGTCCACCAGCGTGAAGAGGTATCGCGCGAGCCGTGGATCGTTTTTCCGGGAAACATCCAGGGCAGGCACATTCGCGAGACCGGTCCCAAGGGTTGCACCCTGGTTACGGTGGACGGAGAGCAAGTGGTGGGAGTCGAGCACCGTGATACCGACGTTTTACGCTGGGCGCTTTGCAGGGTTGATCTGAGCGGATGCGAAACAAGCGAGGAATGCCTTGACTCTGTCAGGCAGGCATTCGAAGGTGAACTCGGCCGCGCCGGAAGCCGACCGGTTGCGGTGCGCCTCGTTCTCGAAGGAGCAACGCGTCTTCATGGACAACTCCACGAGAGGTCGCAGCACTGGATGGAAGAGTTCAGGGCCGTTGCAGCAAGCCTCCTCGATGTCTGGCTGGAAAAGACGGTTTTATCTACCCGAAAGGAGGGTCATCCGGACGAGTTCGTGTTGGATGGCTCCCCTGTATCGGTCCTCAACAAAACAGTTGAAGACCTTCGTTTCGGGGGCTCCCGTCTTCTCGACCTGGTCCCTGAGTTTGAACAGTTGCGCACCAGACTTCCTCCTGAACTCCTGGGCGACGAAGACCCTTTCAGTCCAGGAGAGGACGAAATGGCATCCCTTTGCGAAGACGTCAGGGAGCTTCTGATGGGAAGAGTTCTCCGGCAGGAGGGGCGTCATGAAGATTAGACGACTCCACCTGAAGGCATTCGGCCCTTTTTCCGACTGCGGACTCGAGTTTTCACCGGAGTATCCCGGCCTGCACATTGTGTATGGCCCTAACGAGGCAGGGAAGAGCAGTTGCCTGCGTGCGCTCAAAGCGCTTTTCTTCGGCATCCCCACACGAACCACTGATGGTTTCCTTCACCCTTACGACCAGCTCATGGTTGGCGGCTGCCTTCGCATGGATGACGGCCGAGAGCTCACCTTTTTCCGCCGCAAGAAAAGAAAGGCCGATTTGTTCGACCAGAATGACGACCCCCTTGACCCGGCGCTTCTCGCGCCCTTTCTGCAAGGGGTGGAACCGGAGCTCTTCGAATCCCTTTACGGAATCGATCATGAAGGCCTCGTCCGGGGCGGCCAGGAGATCCTCAATCAGAAGGGGGATGTGGGGCAGGCCATTTTTGCCGCCGGCGCGGGACTCACGTCGCTCAAGAGCATTCTCGATGAGCTCGAAAAGGAAGGAGATGACCTGTTCAGGCCTCGGGGTTCCACGAAGGCGATCAATGAGGCCCTTTCTCATTACCGGGAGTTACAGGCCCAAATGAAGCAGGCGCTTCTTTCCAGCCGAGAGTGGGAGGATCACAGAAGGGCGCTTCGAGCCGCGGAAAAGGATTTGAACGACGCTGACTCCCTGCGCCGGGAAAAGGACCGCGAAAAGCGTCGACTCGAGCGTCTGCGTCGCGCACTGCCTCACCTCGGTCAGCGGCGAAACCTCCTGGAAAAACTGGATGACCTTGGGGAGGTCGTTGTATTGCCGGCCGGTTTCACCGAGAGTCGCAGGAAACTTGAACAGGAGAGGAACGAGGCGGCCAGAGATGCCGGCGCGGCCGCATCGAGGCTCCAGGAACTTCGAAAGAAGGCAGAGGGGGTCTGTTTACAACAGGAGCTTATACACAGGGCGGATGAGATTGAAAAACTGTATCAGCGTCTCGGGGAATACCGTAAAGCCATGGCGGATCGGCCGCAACTGGAGGGCATGCGAATCAGTCACAAAACCGACGCATCGGCGTTGATGAAGCAGATCCGTCCCGATTTGACGCTGGAACAGGCTGAGGTCCTGAGGCCGGGGCTCGCCAAGAAGAGAGCGATACAGACCCTGGGCAGCCGGTATGAAGCCTTAATCCAAAATATCGACAAGGCCGATCAGGAAATTCGAAAGCAAGAGGAAGCCCTGCAAAAAAGTCGCGAGGACCTGTCACGGTTGGGCGCTGAATGCGACACGCATGCTCTGCTCCTGATCCTCAAGCATGTTCAAAAGGCCGGTGACCTGGACAAGGATCTGAGAGAAAAACGCCGCGCACTCGACCTCTCGGAAGAGGGCTCCCGAAAAGCCCTGGCCCAGCTCGGCGTCTGGAGCGGTCCTCTCGATCAGGTCGGGAAATTGCCCCTTCCCATACCGGAGACTGTGAACCGTTTCGAGAAGGAGATGGAATCGCTCTATCAGAAAAAAGATCGAATCCAGACTGAGCAGGAGGAACTCGACGCAGAATTACGCCGGTTTGTAACGGAGCTTCATGAAATCCGGTATGCCGGAGAGGTTCCTACTGAAGAAGAGCTGATTGAAATTCGTTCAAGACGAGATCTGGGATGGCGGCTTATCAGGCGGGAATGGCTGGAGGCCCAGGATATAGCCCATGAAGCCTTGTCTTTTTCGCCTGATTCTCCGCTGCCGGAGGCGTATGAGAATCTCGTGGGTCTTTCGGACCGGACGGCAGACAGGCTCCGCCGCGAAGCGGATCGGGTGCAGAAGCTCGCGTCCCTGAAGTCCCGGGTCGAGGGGTGTGAAAGCCGCCGGGCGGAGATCAAGCAGGAAAATGAGCGGCTTGATTCGCAACTCGAAGATGCGGCCCGCCGCTGGCAGGAGCTTTGGTCAACCTGCGGCATCAATCCGCTGTCTCCCCGCGAGATGAGGGAGTGGCTCTCGGGGTTCGAAAAGCTTCGCTTCCGTGTCGAGGAGGCTGAAAAGGCAGCCGGCGAGTTGAACCAAAAGGAAATCCAACGCCAGGAGCTCCGTGCCGGCCTGATCACGGAGATGCGAAAGATGGGTGAGATCCGAGACTTTCCGGGTCAGGAAATAACTCCTGTCATCATGCGTGCGGAAACGCTGGCAGATGTTATCAAGAGTACTCAGACCAAGCGGGAGAAACTTGAATCCAAGGTTGGCGATGTGGAAAAATCGCTAAAAACGGCCGAAAACGAAAAAAAGAATGGTGAAGAAAATCTGAAGAAATGGCGGGATAATTGGAAAGAGGCCCTAATCCCTCTGGGGCTTGATCCATCGACGCGGCCTGAAGAAGCCGTGGATCACATCGAAACCCTGCAAAGCTGCTTTGAGAAGCTGAAGGAGGCGGATGCGTTACGCAAGCGTATTGCAGGAATCGACCGGGACAATCAAGATTTCGAGCGGGAAATAGAGCGCCTGGTCATGCAGATCGCTCCGGACCTCAAAGACGCGGAAGCGATCCAAGCGGTTTCCGACCTGCAGGCCCGCCTTAACGCGGCGCGTCAGGACCAGGCCGTCCTGCAAAAGTACCTGGAAGAAGCGGATCTCCTCGAAAGAGAGATCGTGCAAGCTCACACATCCATCGAGAACAATGCTAAGCGGATGGCCTCTGTCCTCCGAATGGCTTCCTGTGAGAGGGAAGACGATTTGGACCAGGCGGAGCGGCGGTCCAGTGAGTATCTGCGGTTGAAAGAGAAGCTCGCTGAGGTCGAGTCCGCCCTAGCGCAAACCGCCGAAGGAATTTCATTTGTCGAGCTTGAGAATCAGGCGAGCGGCGTCGATCCTGATACCCTGCCGGGGCAAATCGAGACGCTGTCCCGGGAAATAGAAAGTAAACTCGATCCCGAAATACGACGCTTGTCGGAAACCATCGGGAAGGAAAGAACGGAAATGGCCAGGATGGACGGAAGCGGTCGTGCTGCTGAGCTGGCGGACACGTCACAACAGGTCCTGGCCAGGATTCGACGCCTCGGCGAGCGTTTCATCCGGGTCAAACTGGCGACCAAGATCCTGCGGGATGTGATCGAGAGCTACAGGGCGGAGCACCAGGATCCGGTGTTGAAGATCGCGTCCAGGTATTTCAAGAACCTCACTTTGGACTCCTTTATAGCCCTTCGCACCGACCTGGACGACCGTGGCCAAGCTATCCTCATTGGAGTGCGGCCGGACGGGTCAAGGATCAACGTGGAAGGGATGAGCAACGGCACCCGAGACCAACTCTACCTTGCCCTGCGGCTTGCGACCCTGGAGTGGCGGTTGCAGTCCAGCGAACCTGTGCCCTTCATCGTCGATGATATTCTGATCAACTTCGATGACGACCGCTCACGGGCAACCATCAAGGCAATGGCCGAACTGGCCGAAAAAAACCAGATTATCCTCTTCACCCACCATCAGCGAATTGTTGAAACGGCCAGAAAAATGGATGCGGATCAAAGAGTATTCATTCATGAGATCTGAGAGGATATTTTCAGGCACGGTCTTATCCCTCTTTCTTCTCCACCTGGAAGTGCTTCCTGGCCATGGCCAGACGCTGCTCCATTTCCGCGTCTTCCATCTCGGCTGCGACTTGCGCCAGAAATTCCGGGATCGGAATATGCTGAGGGCATTTGTCCAGGCATTCGCCGCATTCCATGCACTGAGAAGCATATTTCGGCTTGCCGTCGGCCAATATGCCGCTCATCCGGATGGCGTAGCTGAACTTGACAGCCTCTGTCTCGCCGAACATGTGCATCTTGTTGTATGCCTCGAAACAGCTGGGGATCAAAACATCCGAAGGGCAGGGCATGCAGTATCCGCATCCGGTGCAACCGACCTTCATCAACTCCTGATACTTCCGACTGACCCGCTCCACAATCTCCAGCTCTTCTTCGGTCAGGCTATTGGCGTAGGCGCTATCCGCAATGGAGAGGTTTTCCTCGATATGCGCCTCCTCGTTCATGCCGGAGAGAACCACCGTGACCTCCGGCCGGTTCCATACCCAGCGAAGAGCCCACTCCGCCGGAGTGCGGCGCTTTTTCGCCTGGTTCCAGATTTCTTCGACGGCAAGCGGCGGTGTGGCGAGTCCCAGATTTCCCCCGCGCAAAGGTTCCATGACGATCACACCCAGGTTCTTGGAAGCGGCATATTTAAGGCCCGCCGTGCCTGCCTGATTTTTCTGGTCCAGGAAATTGTACTGGATCTGGCAAAACTCCCAGGGGTACGCATCGACGATCCGGCTGAAATCTTCCGACAATCCATGGAAGGAAAAGCCTGCGTTGACGATGTATCCGGCTTCTATCGCCCGGCGTAGAAAATCGGTAACGCCGAGTCCTTCGAGCGTGTCCCACAGTGCTCCGTTGAGGGAATGGAGGAGGTAATAGTCTATTCGGTCGGTGTCCAGTCTTTCTAGTTGGGCGGCCAGGAATCGATCCATGTCCTCGCGGCGTTTGATCATCCATGACGGCAGTTTGGTAGCGACCTTGACCCTGTCCCGGTATCCGCCCTTCAGCGCCTTACCAAGCAGGGGTTCGCTTGCGCCTCCATGGTACGGCCAGGCCGTATCCACGTAGTTGACGCCTTTGTCGATGGCATGCCGGATCTGGCGGATCGCCCGATCTTCATCGATCTTCATATCTACGACGGGCAGGCGCATACACCCGAATCCCAGTATTGAAAGCATATCTCCATTTTTCGGCATCTTCCGGTATAGCATGTCATTTCTCCTTTGCTTCATCAAAATTACCTGTCTCAGAGTACAAAAGAATTCGGTGAAATGCAATTGGAGTTGCCGCTCGTCTTTTCCCTCATGGGTGCGGTGGCAGAATTGCTTTCGAAAAGGCTTTTGCCGCTGGGGGGCGGAAGATCCGGGTGCTATTCGGAGACCGGATGCTCGATGCTTCCCACCGCATTTTCCGGATGGGGTTTGACAAGGAATGGCTGTTTGCCTATTCTCAAAAACAAATTCCGGGGATAGAATGGGTCAAGGAGAGCCTGAATCGCTCGAGTTCGACCCCAAAGTCTACGGGGAAACCGGTGATAAGGGACCACCTTCAAGCTTCTATCTGAGTCTCATGAGTGAGCATGGCAAAAGATTTTGAAAATCATGAACCGCCCTCCTTCGTCACGGAAAGATCTCCAGGGAAATACCCCTCGAATGAGGACATGGATCACCTGACATGACAGAAAGGATGTTTTCATGGAACATAATGACCTGGAAAGATACTGGGAAAAGGTAGTGAAAGACAGAGATGCCGAGGCCAAGGTGATTCATCCTAGCACCGTGGTAACGGCTCCATGGGTGAGATGGAAATGTCAGTTCGGATGTCCCGGGTATGGCCGGAGTTACTGTTGCCCACCGGATACGCCCACCCCTGAAGTCACAAGGTCCACGCTGGATGCCTACGAGCGGGCGATCCTGTTCCACCTTGGAGCAGCGAAACGAGAGGATGAGAACAGGGGCAGAGTCATGAGGTCTTTTATGGAAGCTCTTGTGGAGCTTGAAGGGGAAATGTTTAAAGACGGTTATTACAGGGCCTATGTGTTTCTGTCGGGACCTTGCGGTTTGTGCAAGGAGTGCGGCAAGGTGAAAGGAAAAACCTGCGAATTCGGGTACAAGGCAAGGCCTGCCATGGAAGCATGCGGCATTGACGTGTATCAGACAGCCCGCAATCACGGGTTCCCGATCAAGCCGCTGAAACGAAAGGACGAAACCCAGAACCTTTACTGCCTAATGCTGGTGGATTAATGGGAAAGCAAAGGTTCCTTGGGGTCTGAGTCTATGGCGGCGCAAACAATACGGCAAATCCTAACCCGTGATTTCATCTTTGCTTCTCTTGCTCAGTTCGCATCATCATTCATTTTCTACATCCTCATCCCCACTCTCCCGATCTATCTCGTCGGATTAGGATCCACCGAGATTGAAACGGGCATTCTTCTGGGCGTCTTTTTCTTCTGTTCCCTGGTTTGCAGGCCTTTTGTCGGAAAAGCCCTTATAAAAACCCAGGAAAAAACCTTTATGACTGTCGGCTCCTTCTTTTACGGATTGGCATCCCTTGCCTACCTTTTTACCCCTCCTTTTTGGCCCTTTTTCATAGTACGAATCTTCCATGGACTTGGATTCGGGTTCTTCCACACTTCCTCGTATACATTTATCGCCAATACCACCCCGAAGGCCCGTCGAGGTCAAAGCCTGGGGTATTTTGCTTTGTCCATGACCATCGCAGGTGCTCTAGCTCCTCCCGTCGGAATGCTCCTCATCGAGCGTTTTAGTTTCAGTGTTCTTTTCTTGTTATGTTTGGGGCTATCGTTATGCTCGCTCTTTTTCGCTCGTCGATTGGAAACCAGGCAAATTGCGTCCTTGAATGATCCTTCGCTGAAGGAGGTTTTCTTTTTGAACCCGCAAGCGATCCCGGCGTCAATAACTAACTCCATGTCGCTGTTTACGTGGGGAGCTTTAAGTGTTTTTTTCCCTGTTTACGCGGTGAATCATGGCGTGACCAATCCAGGTTTTTTCTTCAGCACGATTGCGATTATGCTCCTTTTGGGGCGGGCCTTTGGTGGTAGAATTCTCGATGTTTATGACAGAGAAAAATTGATTCTGCCTTGCCTGATCGCTTTTGTCATTTCCATGGCCATCCTCGCGTTCTCGGACACCCTTCCCATGTTTATCCTTGTCGCAGTCATTTACGGGATCGGGAATGCTTTTTTTATGCCTACTCTGGTAGCCTATGTGCTGGATCGCGGGGGTTCCTCTCCGGGGCCTGCTATGGGGACTTACACGGCAATTTCGGATCTGGGATTGAGCCTGGGGCCGGTGATTATGGGTATCGTCACACACGTGGCAGGTTATCCGGTCATGTTCCTTTGCTTAGCGTTCATCGGTATCATCAATCTCTGCCATTTCCATTTCTTTGTGAGGCAAAAGAGGCATGTGGACAAGCCCATGATGAGCGGAACGCCTGCCGGAGGCTTTTCAGGCGCCTCGGAGCCTATTGTAAAAGGTGAGGACTCAAACCGCGTCGGGTTCCCGATATGACCGGGTGTCGTCCCGGCCGGGGGATCGGCTGTGGGTGCCGGTTCCTGAATGATGAAATAAGGGAATCAATAGAAAGGGACGAGAGGGAAGAACAAGGGAAAAAGTGATGCACATGCGAGGAAAGTGCGCGTGAAGGAAAGGAGGATGCAACCATGTTTTATGAACCGAAGAAAAACGATCACGGGCTGGCACACGATCCTTTCAAATCCTGCGTGGTGCCCCGGCCGATCGGGTGGATATCCACGGTGGACGCCGACGGCGTGGCCAACCTCGCGCCTTACAGCCAGTTCCAGAACCTGACCTTCGATCCGCCCTATGTCATGTTCGCAGCAAATCAAAACACGGAGGGTCGTCGCAAGGACAGCGTCGTCAACGCCGAACAGAGCGGAGAGTTTGTGTATAATATGGCGACCTATGACCTGAGAGAAGCGATGAACCTGTCCGCTCAGCAGGTGCCGCCCGAGGTCGACGAGTTTGAGCTGGCGGGTGTTACCAAGGCGCCTTCAAAACTGGTTAAAGCTCCCCGGGTGGCGGAATCGCCCGTTCAATTCGAATGCCTCTATCACCAGACTATTCGGTTGCCCGGTAACGGCACGATGGGCACGGTGGACATCGTGATCGGCGAGGTCATCGGCATTCACATCAAACAAGAATTTATCCAACCTGACGGCAAACTGGATATCCTCAAGATCCGGCCGTTGGCGCGTCTGGGCTGCTACGACTATACCAGTGTCGAGTCCATCTTTGAGATGACCATTCCAGGCCCGGACGAGAAGCTCCGCTCAGGCATGGAAGGGCGAAAGGAGGAGTGATCACTCGCTCCTCGGGGAGATCGGATTACCGGAAGACCACGAAAGGGAGACATGGATCAAACCCCGAAAACAAGGGCGATCATTCATCTGGACATGGATGCCTTCTATCCGGCCGTAGAAGTGCTGGACAACCCTGAACTCAAGGGCAAGCCGGTGATCGTGGGCGGAAGCAAGGAAAGAGGGGTGGTGTCTTCCGCATCTTACGAAGCGCGAAAATATGGCGTCCATTCCGCCCAGCCCATGGCGAGAGCCGTGCGTCTTTGCGCGCACGGGATTTTTCTGCCCGTCAGGATGTCAAGGTACAAAGAAGTCTCCGATCAAGTATTCGAAATCTTCCACCGTTTCACCCCCCTGGTTGAACCCCTCTCCATTGATGAAGCATTTCTGGATGTCACGGGCTCTGCACGCCTCTTTGGCGGGCCGGAGGATATCGCGCGCAGGATCAAGGAAACCGTCTTTCGAGAGACCGGGCTTACCGTCTCAGCCGGCATTGCGCCGTCCAAGTTTGTCGCGAAAATTGCCTCTGACTTGGAAAAACCGGACGGCCTGACCGTGGTACGCCCGAACCGTGTGAGGGAGTTCCTGGACCCTCTTCCCGTGGGCAAGATGTGGGGAGTAGGAAAAGTCACTCAGGAAGAACTGGCGAAACTGAACATCCGGACTTTTCGGGACCTGAGTCGCACGCGCGTCGAAGTCCTGGAGAGGAGATTCGGCAAATACGGAGAAAAGATGCGCCGGCTTTCCATGGGGATAGATGACAGAGAGGTGGAGCCCGAACATGACGCGAAGTCCATAGGGCACGAAGAGACTTTTTCCGAAGATATCACTGACGTGGATTCGGCCAGGAAGGAACTTTTGGCTCTCGCCAACAAGGTCGCGCGCCGGATGAGGCAGGAGTGGCTCCAAGGAAGGACGGTCACCTTAAAGGTGAAGTACAGTGACTTCGTGTTGATCACAAGGTCCGCAACGCTGCCCAAGCCGACAGATGACGCCTCGGAAATATACTCCAATGTCTGCACCCTCTTGAACAAAACAGCGTTGGGTAAGAAACCCGTTCGATTGCTGGGCATTTCCCTGTCGCAGCTCGTCAATTCCAAAATGGAAGGCCAGCTCTCACTTTTTCTCGAGGACAGGGCTTCCAAGAGGAGGGAATTGAACACGGCCATGGACTCCATATGCGAGAAATTCGGCGACAAGGCTATTCGGCCGGGCACTCTCGTAACCAAGTAGAGAGACTGTCCCGGCAGTATTGTCTCGTGCTGTCGCAAACCGCGACACATTCGGGCATCCAGGGAACAAAGTCATTGACAGCCTTTTCCGGCCTGTCTATAAATGATTGTCTTTTCTTCCCGTAGTATTTGCATGAAGATCTAAGCTCGGTCACATCCAAACCAACCCCACATGAAAGGAGACATCTATGGCAGCAAAGAAGGCAGTCGGAAAAACGACAAAGAAAGCACCGGCGAGAAAGCAAACTGCGGCCAAGGCGGCAACCCCTGTAAAGAAAGCAATGACCAAGGCCACCATAGCGGAAGAGATAGCCGGCAATACGGGATTGACGAAGAAGCAGATCTCATTGGTGTTTGACGAACTGTCCGTTTTGATTGATCGGCACATCAAGAAAGGCGCTGTTGGGCAGTTCAGCCTTCCGGGGCTCATGAAGATCGAGGTGAGGCGAAAGCCCGCAACCAAGGCTCGCAAGGGTATCAATCCCTTCACAGGGCAAGAGACCGTGTTCAAGGCCAAACCGGCTCGCAATGTGGTCAAGATTCGGCCTCTGAAGAAAGTCAAAGACATGGTGAGCTAGAAGACAAGGATTCCAAGCAGGGAGGCGGGCTCGGCCCGCCTTCTTGCGTTCCGCGGAGACTCCCTGTTCAGGGAGGATGATGGCCGTGCCCATGAAATTGAAAAAGTTATTCGGGTTTAACTCCAAGAACGTGATCGTCTGGGGAGTGAGCATCGGACACGGGTTCACGCACTGGTACCCGTCTACCTTTTACCTTCTGTTGCCTCTCCTCAAGAACGAAATGGGCCTGAGCTACACGGAAATGGGCTTTCTTATTACCTTCCGGTTTCTCATCGGCACCTTGTGCAATCTTCCGAGCGGAGTGGTGTCCGATCTTGTCGGGAGATACCGGCTGCTTCTGGCGCTTTCACTTTCACTGGCGGGAGTCCCGTATTTCTTTGTCGGACTCTCGAACAGTTACTATATGCTGCTTTTCTGCATGGGGCTTATAGGCCTCGGCACGAACCTCTGGCATCCGCCGGCTATTTCGATGTTGCGCGATGCATATCCTTCCAAGAGGGGATGGGCGATAGGATGGCACGCGTCGGCTGCGAATATCGGGGACGCTCTCGGCCCTTTTCTGAGCGGCATTCTCCTGGCGTGGATCACGTGGCGTCAAATTCTCGTGAGCAGTTCCCTGGCAGGTCTGGTGATGGGGCTTTTTATCTGGCAGTTACTAGGAAGCTCCTGGCGCAAATCCGAAAACGGATCCCCCGGCGAGACTATGCCGAAAGATCGTGCTCTGAAACAGAGGCAGAGTGCGGGGGAATACTTGAGAAAGTTCGGAAGGCTGATAGTGGATCCCGACATTTTTTTTCTTTCTCTGATTAACGGGATTCGCTCTCTCACTCAAAACGGTCTCTCCACTTTCCTGCCCAGTTTCTTCATGAACGTTCTGAACCTGTCACCGGGGTTGAGCGGTGTGTACCTGACCGTCCTCCAGGTTGCCGGAATTCTTGCATCGCCGATCTCCGGTCACCTCTCCGATCAATACGGGCGAAAGAAGATCGTGACCGCTGCTCTGGTAGCCACGAGTATTGCGGTATTTTTCCTGGCGTTTCTGAATATTACCTGGCTTTTTGTTGTCTTCCTTGGAGTCTTGGGCTTCTTTCTCTACTCGTTACGTCCGGTGTTGCTGGCATGGACCATGGAGGTTGCCCCCAAGGAACTGGGAGGCAGCGCCATCGGCGTGCAGTTCAGTTTCCAATCGGCCCTTTCCGCTCTATCCCCGGTGTTGGGAGGATGGATCGCTGATACCTGGGGGTTGATGTATACTTTCTATTTCCTTGCTGCAATGCTGCTTGTTTCAAATCTGCTGGTGATATTCATAAGGGAACCCCGGAAGGCGGACGGGATTCTGGAAGAAGCGTTGCGGTTGCCTGGCAGCTAGCACTGTTCGCAATGGTGTGTGATGTAAACCAGAGCTTGTGATTTTCGTAAAAATATCCAGGAAGGGGGGAAGAAATGAGATCCATGGAAAAAATGGTCTTGGGAAGGACCGGGCTTGAGGTTAATCGACTCGGTCTAGGGGGGATCCCGATCCAGAGGGTCAGCGAAATCCAAGCCGTAGAGACGGTCTTGCACGCGATCCAGAGAGGTGTCAACTTCATCGATACTTCCCGCGCCTACACCACCAGCGAGCGGCGAATCGGCCTGGCTCTGAAGCAAACGGACAGGAAAATCGTTGTGGCGTCCAAATCCCAGGGTAAGACTTACGATGCAGTCAGGGCGGACTTGGAGACGAGCCTAAAAGAATTGCAGAAAGACTATGTCGATCTTTATCAGTGTCATTTTGTGAAAGATGAGGCCGACTACCGAAGGCTCACTTCTGCGGGCGGCGCGTTGGATGCTTTAGAGAAGGCAAAGGAAGAAGGACTGATCGGACACATCGGGATTACCAGTCACAGTCTTGACGTATTGGGCCTTTCCATCGATGAAGGGCTGTTCGATACCCTCATGGTTTGCTTCAGCTTTCTCGAACCCCATGCGCGCGACAAGGTCATCCCCAAAGCCCTGGAGAAGAATACAGGGGTCATTGGCATGAAGCCATTCTCTGGAGGGGTGATAGAAAATGCCGGGCTGGCCTTAAAATATGTCCTGTCTCAACCCGGGGTTCTGGTGATTGCCGGCGTGGAGAGCAAAGACCTTTTTGACGAGAACTGGAAGATCTTCCAGGCCGGCCAGGAATTGACGGACGGAGAGGAAAAGGAGATTGAAGAAATCCGGAAGCGCTATGACAAGGTTTTTTGCCATCGATGCGATTACTGCCAACCCTGTTCGGAAGAAATTCCCATCCAGGTTGTCCTGGGCATCCGATCCATGGTCAAGCGGATGGGTAAAGGCATTCTGCAGGAGGGCCGCCATCGGGAAGCGATCGATAAAGCCCGTAACTGCATCGAATGCGGAGAATGCATGACCCGGTGCCCCTATGAACTTCCTATCCCAGACCTGATCAAAGAAAACCTGGGTTGGGTGGATGAACAGATAAGATCTTCCTAAAAAAACCGGACCTGCCGGAGAAGGGGGCGCGCCTCAACCCCGGCAGGTGGCCATTCAGGATGCGCTATTTTTCACCCATCGTCTTGGCAGCCGCCAGAACCGAATCGACAATCTGCTGGTACCCCGTGCATCGGCACAGATTACCGGAGATCGCGGTTCTCACCTCAACGGGGGTGGGATCAGGGTTTTCGTCCAGCAAGGCCTTAGCCGACATGATCATGCCCGGCGTGCAGAATCCGCACTGAATCCCCCCATGCTTCACGAACGCCTCCTGGAGCGGGTGGAGTTTCTCGCCGTCAGCCAGTCCCTCGACCGTGGTGATGCTCCTGCTCTGTGCGTCGAGCGCAAGAACCAGGCAGGAGGCAACAGGCTTGCCGTCCATGAGGACGGTGCACGCGCCGCACTCTCCCTCATTGCACGACTTCTTTGTGCCGGTAAGACCGAGCTTATCGCGCAGAACCTCCACCAGAGTAAGATGGGATTCCACGGGGATCGTATAGCTGATATTATTGACGGTCAGGGTCAATGTCACTAGGTTCATCGTGCTCCTCCTTGCGTTGATCGGTTGAGGGCTTCGAGCAGGGCTCGTTTTGTAAGCGCTTCCACCATGCTGCAGCGATAATCTTTGGTAGCGCGGAGATCGGTAATGGGCCGGCACATGGTTCCCGAGGCTCGGCCGGCCCGGGCGGCAAGGTCCTCAGTGAGGGTCTTACCCTCCAGGAGCTGTTCCGCGGCCGTTGCCCGGATGGGGGTGGGAGCCACGGCGCCGAGAGCGATCCTGGCGAACGTGCAAACCTTCGCGGAATCGAGGGCGACGAACGCGGCGACGCCCACGAGGGCGAGGTCAAGAGCCGCGCGCCGCATGAGTTTGAGATAAGCCCCTTTGCCTTCCGGACCGGGGATGGTTATGTGCGTGAGGATCTCCTCGGGGCCGATACTGCAGGCC
This sequence comes from uncultured delta proteobacterium, assembly GCA_963740905.1. Lineage (GTDB taxonomy): Bacteria > Desulfobacterota > DSM-4660 > Desulfatiglandales > HGW-15 > JAFGDM01. Next base: position 329,184 of record CAVUFY010000009.1, on the reverse strand, counting down.
GAAGGCCCGGCAAAGAGGTCTTGGACCGGACAGGAGCGTTCGCCGGAAGGGCCGGTGACGTGGGCTTGCGCGGACAGGACCATGAGGGGCGGAGCCGTATCGGCGGAAGGGACGGCGCTCACCAGATTTCCTCCGATGGTGGCCAACGTTCTTACCTGGGGAGATGCCATGACGGCCGCTGCATCCCAGAGAGGGGTGTAGATTTCCCTGACGATCTCGGAGCGGTGGATTTCGTCGATGGTTGTCAAAGCACCGATGGTCAGGCCTGTTGAATCCGCTCTTATCCCCGAGAGCTCTTTAATGCCCTTAAGGTTGATCAGATGGGAGGGGACGGCGGTTCGCCTTTTCATGGCGAGGAGAAGGTCTGTGCCTCCTGCCAGGAGCCTGGCATTACCACCATAAGAAGCCAGGAGATCCAATGCCGCAGGAAGCGAGGCAGGCGTATGGTATTCGAACTTAGGTAATCTTCTGATAAACATTACTTTCCCTCCTTTTTCTTCAGTTCCGCAAGGATCTTCTCAGGAGTTATGGGCAGGTCCTTGATACGAACACCTACCGCATCATAGATCCCGTTTGCGATGGCGGCGATGGTGGAGCAGGAGCTCGCCTCGCCTGCGCCCTTTGCCCCGAAGGGACCGTAGGGGTCGTGGGTATGTACATGGCCCACCCTGTATGGAGGCGCGTCCAGGGCCGTGGGCTGTTTGTAATCCCTCCAGCTGTAGTTGAGCATGCGCCCCTGTTCGTCGTAAAGCGCCTCTTCAAGAAGTGCGTGGCCCATCATGTGCGCGGAACCGCCGTTCACCTGGCCTTCGAGCATGACCGGATGAATGGGCTGCCCCGCGTCATCGCCGCTCACGCCCTTGAGCAGGGTCACCTTTCCCGTCTCCCGGTCGACCTCCATCTCGACGGCCGTGGCGATGAAGTCGATGCCGTGGGCCAGATTGCCCGCGCCGGTCTTCCAGTTTACGAGGTCGATGTCGGTAGCCGCCCAATAACCCCGGCCGTAAAGCGGAGTGCCAAGCTGGTAATAGGCGGTTCTGACCGCATCCAGCATACGCATTCGTTTCTCGGGGTCGTTCTTCACGTAAATAGCGGAATTCTTGAATTCGAGGTCTTCCGGTTTGCCGCCCAGTTTCCTTACTGCAATGTCCGCCAGCTGTCGCTTCAGGTCGTTGGCGGCCACGATGGTGGCATTTCCGTCCCAGTATGTGCAGCGGTCGGAGAACATACCCGAATCGAGGATCGCCGTGTCCGAGTCGCTCGGTCCCTGAATGACATCTTCGAAGGGGATGCCGAGGACCTCCGCGGTCATTTGACAGAAAATGGTATTGCAGCCTTGACCGATCTCCGTTCCGCCATGGGTCACCACCACCTTGCCGTCCTCCTGGAGTTTGAGAAGCACCGAAGACCCGAAATGACCACCCAACCGCACACCGGATGGATGTGACGCGCAGCTGAATCCTATGCCGCGTCCCTTGGGCCGGGATTTTCTGCTCTCCTTCCAACCGATCATGTCGGCTGATTTCTGTATGCACTCGGGGAGACCGGACACGTCTACGACTATCCCATTTACGGTGGTCCAGTTGCTCGTCACCGCATTGACTGTGCGTATTTTTACCTGGTCGATGCCCAGATCTTCGGCAATGATGCCGAGCAGGGAATCTACCGCATACTGAGCGAGGACGATCTCCTGACCCCTGACGGTGCCGCACGGCGCCCTGTTAGAGTAGACCAGCTTTCCGTGATATTCCACGGCAGGCACCTTGTACGGAAGGTTGAGCCATGCGCCGAAGAAATAGATATTAAAGGGCCCGATCCCGGCAATCGGCCCGCCTTCGAGCACGCATTCCGCCCTGAGAGCCGTGATCTTACCGTCCTTCTTCACGCCCATCTTCAGGGTTGCATCCATGGCATTGCGCTGCCGGTATGCCGCGAGCACCTCGTCGTAGTTGAGCACGACCTTGACCGGCCGGCTTGTGATTTGCGCCAGCTTGACCGCCGCGAAATCGACGTCAAAGGGATCGTGTTTGCCGGAAAAGGCGCCGCCCACAAAGGGCGTCACAAGGCGCATTTTAGAAAGCGGGAGATCAAGGGCTCTGCACATGTGGCGCCATGTGGGGTAAGGGCTCTGTTTCGAACCCTGCAAGAGCACCCTGCCTGTCGCATCTACCTCGGCGAGGCATGCATGGGGCTCGATGAAGCCGACCGTCACACGCTGGGAGCTGAATTTTTCCTCTTTTATGTAGTCTGCCTCCTTGAACCCCTGATCAGGATCACCGAACCTGAAATCTGAGGAATAAGCAATATTGCTGTTGGAGAATTCGTTCACCAGGGGAGCATCGAGCTTGAGCGCATCCGCCGCGGTCAGGACAACCGGCAACGGCTCGTACTCGACCCTGATCAGGTCGAGGGCCTCTTCCGCCGTATCCTCGTCGACGGCGGCTACTGCGGCAACGCCTTCGGCGAAGTGGTGTACCTTGGTGATCGGCATGGGAAGCTGATCCCGCGTGTCGGACCTCGTTCCAAACGGAATACCCGGAAAATCCTTTCCCGTAATGACTGCCATGACCCCCGGGAGCTTCTTTGCCTTGCTCGTGTCGATGTCGAGAATCCTGGCATGGGCGAAAGGACTCCGAAGGATCTTAGCGTAGAGCATTCCCTGGGCAACGAGATCGCCTGCAAAGCGGGCCTTGCCGGTGACTTTGACTCTTCCATCCGTCCTCTCCACAGGCTTGCCTACAACCTGATATTCTTCATCGTGCATCATTGCCTCCTTATGCGTTATCTCGGGAGTTTTATTATATCCTTCCTTCGTTCTGCAACTTATTCTTGATATCCTCCCTGAGGTTCTTTTTGTCCACCTTGCCGACTTTTGTCATGGGCAGTTCCCCGATCAGTTCGATACGCTCAGGCAGTTGGAGCACGGATGCGCCCTTTCCCTTCACATAAGAGACGATGTCTTGAACCGTAGGCCTGGCGCCCGGCTTTGGAATGATATACGCACAGATCCGTTCGCCCAGCACCTTGTCAGGCATCCCCACAACCGCGGAGTCCACAATCTCGGGGTGGCCGCTCATAAGATTCTCGATCTCCACGGCGCTGATGTTCTCGCCGCCCCGGATGATGATGTCCTTGATGCGGCCGGTGATCCAGATGTTGCCGTCCTTATCCTTCTTCGCCTGATCACCGCTCCTGAAAAACCCATCCTTTGTAAACGTCTTTGCCCTGTCTTCATCCGTTGATTGAAAGTACCCGGTAAAGATGCCCGGGCCTTTGGACACGAGTTCACCTTCAATGCCCGCAGGAACCTCGTTTCCGTCCTGGTCCACAATCTTCAATAGATCGTAGGGACAAATCGGTTTGCCCACGCTCCCGCAGATGAGGTCGATGGGGTCGCCCAGCCGGGTACTCGCGCAGGCTCCTTCTACGGAGCCGAAACCGTTGACGAAGAGCACGCCGATTTTTTCATACACCGTTTTCACCAGTTCATGTGTGCTCGGGGCGCCGCCGACGGATATTTTCTTCAGCGAGCTCAAGTCATAACGGTTCAGAGTCTCCATCTGCACCAGCCGGGTTACCAGGGCGGGAACGGTAGGGATGGCCGTGACTTTCTCCCGCTGGACCCATTCGCATATATCCTCCGGCTTCACTGAATCGAGAAGGACGAGTTTGGCATGGCAGAAAAGGGCGGCTCCCATGCCCCAGTGCACGGCCAGATTGTGGCCCAGGGGTGTAACGACCATAATCGTATCGCCGCTCGTTATCTCCCATCCGTAAGCATGATACTCGACATTGTTCATGTAAGAGTTGTGGCTTCGGGGACTTAATTTCGGGAGGCCCGTGGTGCCGCCGGTAGGCAAAATCTGAGAGCATTCGTTGGGATCAGGACGTCTTTGTTCCAGCGCCTTCAGATTCGCCGGGGTCAATTCCACTTGTTCCGCGAGTCTTTCGAGGTCATGGTATTGCCCCCCATCCGGGTTTCGTGCCTGGATGATATGTTTGATTTGCGGGTTTTCCTTGAGCACGTCGTCGATGATCGGTTGATACTCAATCTTCCCGTATTTGACGGGGAGAATCCATGCCACGGGTTTGGTCAGCCAGCTCAGGTGATTAATTTCCAGCTGGTTATGGCGTGGCAGCAAGACGACAACGATGCCGCCTATCTTCTGGATCGCGAGAAAAGAGAACACGAACTCATGCCAGTTCGGCAGTTGCAGCAGAACACGGTCTTTCCTCTTAATACCCAGCTTCATGAGGCCTACGGCCAGTTTGTCAATCCTTTCACGAAGCTCGCGGTTCGTCCATCGACCCGTGGCATCTACCAGGCCGATCTTTCCGGGGTAGATATCGGTATGCTTATTAAAGGCATCCCCCCATGTCATGCCCAGCCACCATCGCATCCCGGCGTACTTCTTCATGTCCTCTTTCGCGTATGGCTCAAATCCTTGTATGGGCATAATCAGCTCCTTGTGAAAAAATATTGCAGTGTGAGCCGCCAAATGTGATACGAGTTTACGCGTTTTGAACAGCAAAAAAAATCAATAACAAAGTCCGGGTTTCTAAACAAGGTTTTTTCTCCTGGGAGCGTTCGGCACGGGATTTGGGAAGACTCAACCCGTCCTATCGTTGGGCGTGAAGTGAAGAAAGGCATGATCCGGCCGGAGCGGTACGAGCCATCGAAGAGACGGAACAGGCGGAAAACTGCTTCTACATGGGGAAAGCGTCCAGGATTCGACGCGCCCGGCCGTCAATGAGGAATAGAGGCTTCTCCGGGAGGGGAGTATCACCGCTGTGGCCGATCTTGTGAGGGACGGAGCCGGACATCGAGGTGCCCTGCCGTACGAAACGATGGGGGAATTCCTGCGCTACCTGTTGCAGACGAGGAAGCGAGGTTTGTCTGCAAAAGCCACCTCCATCTTGTCGTGGGAGGCATTCGTCACGATCCCTATGCCGAAGGTGCCGTGGTCAATGACGTCGTCCTTCTTGAACGACCCTGACATGCTGTAGGGCAGAGGCTTCTTGTCTTTGAACTTCTCGACGAGCTCTTCAAAGACCTTTGCAAAATCCACTTTCCTGGCAACCTGACTCTTCGTCGCGGCCTTCCTGGGCGCTCTTTTCTTAGCAGAACGATACTTATGCTCGGTCTGGCAGGTAAGGCATTTGACCCTCTCGACCTTTCCCTTCGCATTGTGAGCAACAACCACGTGGTTCAACTCCATCTCGCATTTCGTGCACAAGGTGATCACGTTCTGCGCGACAGGCGTCGTGTCTTTGTCCTTTATCATCTCTTATCCTCTCGTTCGCCGGAGTCTGATTCTTTGCTCTCATCTGACACGGGCGGTTGTAAATTCATCATCTTTTCTATCAACAGGTCCCCCAGGTTGGATGTCGCTTGTCTCTGATCTTTTGCGTAGCTTCGCTGAAGGTCTCTTTCCGAGCTTTCCTCCAGTTTTCGAATGGACAGCCCGATCCTCTTATCCTTTGCAGAGACATTGACAATCTCGGCCTGAATTTGATCCTCAATCTGAAATGCCTTCAAGGGGTCATTCTCCTTATCCTTCGGCAATTGGGAGACGTGAATGAGACCTTCTATGCCCGGTTCCAGTTCCACGAAGACACCGAAATCGGTGACGCTCTTCACGGTACAGCTTAGCCGGGTACCCTGTTTGTATCTGTCGGGAATCTTATCCCAGGGATCCGGCGTCAGTTGTTTAATCCCCAGGGAAAAGCGTTCATTTTCCTTGTCGATGTCCAGGATGACCGCCTGCACCACGTCACCCTTCTTAAAAAGCTGCGAGGGGTGGTTTATCTTCTGGGTCCACGACATGTCGGATACATGGACGAGGCCGTCGATGCCCTGATCAATCCCCACAAAGATACCGAATTTGCTGACGTTGTTTATCTTCCCCTCTATGGTAGCGCCTATCGGATATTTTTCCTCGATAGTATCCCAGGGATTTGGGTTCAGCCGCTTTATACTCAATGAAATCCGCCTCTTGACAGCATCGACGCCCATGACCACAGCCTCTACTTCATCTCCGACGCTGAGCAGGTGAGAGGGATGCCTGACCTTTCCCGTCCACGACATTTCGGACAACGGAATCAGACCTTCAATGCCTTCCTCCACCTCGACAAACGCCCCATAATCAACCAGGCTCAGGACTTTGCCTTTGACCCTGGTATTCATGGGAAATTTCTCCTCGGTGTTGGCCCAGGGGTCGGGGGTCATCTGCTTGAGACCGAGGGATACTCTCTCTTTCTCCTTGTCGAATTTCAGGATTTTGACCTTTATCTCATCTCCGATCCGATATAGCGCGGAGGGGTGACCTATCCTGGCCCAGGACATGTCGGAAATGTGAAGCAAGCCGACGATTCCACCCAGGTCGACAAAGACCCCGTAATCCTTGACATTCGTGACGATCCCTTCGAGAACCGCGTCTTCTTTGAGGAGTTCAAGCGTTTTTTCCCTTAGCGCCTTTTGCTCGGCCTTCAAGGCGGCGCGACGGGACACAACGATATTCTCCTGGTTCTTTTCGTACTTGAGGACCTTGAAATCATGCACGGTTCCTATCAAGGTGCTCAAGTCCCTGACCGGTCTCACATCGACCTGAGACCCCGGCAGGAAAGCCCGCAGGCCGATATCTACAGAAAGCCCTCCTTTCACCAGAGAGACGATTTTGCCTCTGACGGTCTCCTGATTCCTGAAGGCTGTTTCTACATCATCCCAGATCTTGACTCTGGCAGCCTTTTCCTTGGAAAGAACAATGCGGCCCTCTTTGTTCTCCTTGTACACCAGGACGACATCCACTTTGTCGCCCACTTTGGCCGCGAGACGACCGTCAAGATTGATGAACTCAGAGAGACGAATTTGCCCTTCCGATTTGTAGCCGATGTCGACCAGAACGAACTCTTCTCCGACTTCAACTATTTCTCCCTTGACAACCTTGCCCTCCTGGATGCTCTTCAGGCTCTCTTCGTAAAGCTCCATGAAGGTCTTGCCGCCTTCGAGTGACTCCTCGGTTTCGTCATCGGTCATGGAATCAGGGCCTTCGTCTATTACGAGCCCGTTTTCCGCCACTTCATTGGTTCCGTTAGCCATTACTCTGTGTACCCCCAAAAGTATTTGTCTTCGAAAAGCTTCGATCCATCGCTCCAGCAAAAAGGCATCTCGTCTCGACCTAACCGGATGCCTTCTACAAAAAAAGATCTTTTCTGCAGAACGAATGGAGCCCACCCACAGGGTGAGCTCCTATGAATTTATTCTATACTATCCCAATTTTCGCGAAAATCAAGCTATTTCAAAAATGATCTGACTTGCTCCTCTTTTGCCTTGTGTACACCCTGAGCCGGGATATTTCGGTTGGGTGAGGGAGAGCGAAAGATCCATGCTGTTTCGATGCGGTTAATGAAATGGGTCGGTCTGACGGAAGCCAAAAGAATAGTTGAGGAATCCGCACGGGACAAATACAATAAACCTCCAAGAACATTTTTTTCTCCGGGAGGGATACTATGGGAAAAATTGAAATGGACAAAGGCCGTCTTTTTTATCCGATGCCCTGTGCTCTGGTGGGGGCCAAAGTGGCGGGAAAGCCGAACTACCTTACAATAGCCTGGTTCAGCATGGCTAATCCCGATCCACCCTATCTTGTTGTGGCAATGAACAAGGCGCACTTCACGAATTCCGGCATCAAAGAGAACGGAACCTTCAGCGTCAACATCCCGTCGGCGCAGATGGCCGAAGTGACGGATTATTGCGGCATGGTCTCCGGGAGCAAGGTGGACAAGGCGGGCTTATTCGAGACCTTCTACGGAAAGCTCGAGACGGCGCCGATGATCCGGGAGTGCCCTTTCAGCGCCGAGTGCAGACTCAAGCAGACCGTTGAACTGCCGGGAGAGGAGCTTTTCATCGGGGAAATCGTGGCCGCGTACTGCGATGAAAGCTGTCTTACGGAGGGCGTGCCTGACCTGAGGAAACTCAACCCATTCGTGCTCCTCATGCCGGATCGTAAGTATCTCGCTCTCGGACAGGAGATCGGCCCTGCATGGAAGATGGGAAAAAAATTCATGAAAAGATGAGCACGGAGCCGGGCGCAAAAAGGGAGTCCCACTGGAATCGAATGACTGCGAATGAGCTGTTTTCCAGAATGGAGGAGCGTTTCGGGAAGTACCCCGACTGTGGTGTGGTCTGCAGCAACGGCGAGAACATAAAGCGCGTCGTCTGCGAAATAGACTGGTACATGCTTTACCACTCCATGACAGACCGGCGCGCGCTTTATGTTGTGCATCACCCGGTGAGCGACTTCGCGCTCAGGCTGAGCGAGATCAACCCCGACGAGCGGCAGGACGACATCCGCTCCGAGGCCCAGAACTGGCTGCTCGAGTTCAAGGCTCGGGAACTTCGGATGAACCTTGCCGTGGCACACACCATGGCCGACAAGATTCTCGAAGCCGAGCTCTCCGACAGTCTCGAAGGAGTGGAGGGAAAGCAAATCGTCACCCGCATAAACGGTTTCTTCGACCGCTTTTTCAACCCCCATCCTGCGATTGTCATTCTTCCTGCTGCCCGGCGCCTGATCGAGCAAGGCGCCCGGGCAAAGGTCGTGCTCGGCAGTTATGGGTATGAAGCCAAAGAAGGCGTGATTTACGTCGACCAGTGCGGCATGGAAGAGACCGAACAGGCCATCACCATACCTCACTCCCTCGTGGACGCCGTGGCGATGGCAATGTGGAAAGCTGCTGCTGCGGAAACTCTATGACTTTGATGCTATAAACCAGGCGATGGCCGATTCGAAGACAGGACGAACCGTCAAACCGGTGCTGCGCATATCTTAAATTGCAACTTCTTCGCAGGTCAAGGAGAAGGTCTAAGATCTGCTTCAGGGGGTGTATAGACCGAACTTAACGGGCAGATAAAGGGACAAGGCCGGGATCAGTGAAATAATGATCAGGACGATGCTCGCGGCGATCACAAACGGGAAAGCCTGCTTGGCCACAGGGTCCAGGTCGCTCTTGATCAGGTTGGCTGCGGTGAATAAATTCACTCCCACGGGAGGGGTGGCCTGCCCGATCGCGAGAGCGGAAACGAAGATCACCCCGTACCACACAGGGTCTATTTTGAAAGCGGCCAGCACAGGGATCAGGATAGGCATGATGAGGTAGGAAATGGAGATGGCGTCCAGGAGCATTCCCAGACCGAGGAGCAAAAGGTCAATCAATATGATCATGACCACGGCGTTAGGCGATGCTTTAACGATTCCGTTGGCTGCGAGGTCAATGATCCCTGTGACTGATGCAGCCCAGGTGTAAATTCCTGCAAAGACCACGATGAACATGATCACTGAACTCGTCACGCTTGCATCCACAAGCATGGCGATGAGGTCCCGCCATGTGACCGAGCGGTAAACGCCGACGGCTACAAAAAGGCTGTAAAAAACCGCAACGACCGCAGCTTCGGTGGGAGTGAAGATGCCCGAATAGATCCCTCCGAGGATGATGACCGGGGCGAGAATGGCCCAAACAGCTTTTCTCAGGGCCATGATGATCTCCTTCAGGCTCCCTCTTCCTTCCAGCCCCCGGTATCCTCTCCGACGAGACATGATGTAAGCCATGAACACGAGACCGATCCCGGTCAGGAACCCAGGGACAATCCCCGCCGCAAACAGGGCACTCACGGAAACGCTGGTAATATTGCCGTAAATAATAAAGGCGATGCTGGGAGGAATGACGATGGAAAGGTCCGAAGCATTGGCGATGATGGCGCCTGCAAAGGTCTTATCGTAACCGTGCTTGATCATGGGCGCTATGAGGATGAGGCCGACCGCCGCGGTGGTGGCTGGACCCGAACCGGACAGGGCCCCCCAGAACATACAGGTGAGCACGGCGACGATGGCCAGTCCGCCGACGGCTTTTCCTACGATAAGTTCAAAGAAATGGGCGATGGTCGCTGCCAGACCGGCTTTTTCGAGGATCACACCGGCCAGGACAAAGAAGGGGACGGCCAGAAGAGGAAAGGATGCAATTCCGGAGACGAAATTAACCCCCAGCATGGCCATGCCCAGGTTGAATTGGTAAACGGTGGCCACCGCGGCGATTCCGAGAGAAGTCCCGATAGGCAGCCCGAGGGCCATCAGCACGACAAAGATTCCTATGATAAGAACAACGTCCATTATCAGTGTTTCAACCCTTCCAGTCTCTTGAGCTTCGACGAAGCGTCCCTGTAAATGCCCCGGAACACCAAGATGGAAAGGATAGGGACCCCCAGATAGTAAATCCACACGGGGATTCCGAGAGCCGGTGAAATGGCTCCAAAAAGCGTGATCTCGTCGTAAATGGCCTGAATGATGTAGATGTCCACCAGCACGAACAGGACAGCGCTCAGGAAGGAGCTCAGGAGGGTGGCAAACTTCTTCAACCCGGCGGGAAGGATATTAAAAAGAGTCACCATTCCGAGCTGGCCGCCCCGCTCAAAGGCAATGCCGGAACCGACCACGGTGAGCCAGACGAAAAGATTGATGGTGATCTCTTCCGTTGCGGCAAAGGAAAGATTAATGAGGTAGCGGCTGATAACGTTGATAAAAGCAATGGCTGCCATGATAAAAAGCAATAGAGCGGCAATCCAGTGATCTACCCTGATGCGATCCTTCGAATCTCCCACGGACTCCTCCAGCGAAAAGCCTAGATGGAGGATGCATTTGATCTCTCCACATTAAAGCCATGAGCCATGAGCTCGCCGTCATGCCCCTTTACCCTAATGTTGGTGCGCCGATTTTACCGGCGCACCAACATTAGGGTTTACTTGCTTTTCTTCTTCATGTCGGACAGGGCCTTTTCATAAAGACCCTTGCCGATCTCAGGGATCCATTTGTTAAGGACGGGTTTCGTCGCCTCCTCAAAGGCTGCTACTTGCTTGTCGGACAGGAGAGTCACGGTCATGCCCTTGCTTTCCATGAACTTGACCGGGTCGGGGACTTCCATGGTGTAATGGAAATCGTTTTTGAGGATGTTCAGGGACTTGTCCCCATCAAGGCCGGCCCGGGCCATGGCTTTTTCAAATTTGCCCGATTCGGTCGCAGCATCACGAAGCGCTTTTTGAATGTCTTTTGGAAAAGATTTCCATTCCTTCTGATTCCAATAAATGATGAGGGGGTCGGCAAGGTAGTTCCAGAAAGTGGCAAACTTCTGGTACTGCCAGATCTGAACAGGAACAAGGACTCCCACAGGATTTTCCTGTCCGTCCACCACACCCTGTTGAAAGGCCGTAACCGCGTCGCCCCAGTTCATGTTGACCGGATCAGCCCCCAGCTGTTTGAAGATATCGATGAAGATCGGGCTTCCCACAACGCGGATCTTCAGACCTTTGAGGTCTTCAGGCATCTTGATTTCCTTCTTGCTGTTGGTGATCTGCCTGAAACCGTTCTCCCCCCAGGCCAGGGGGGTGAGTCCCTTCTTCTCCATGGCGGCGAAGATGACCTTGCCGGTCTGACCGTATTCCAGTCTGTCCAGGTTCGCGAACGTGTTGATGAAGAAGGGCAGAGAGAAAATGTTGCACTCTTTGATCACGGGAGAGATGTTGATCGTAGATTCAAATGCGCACTCGATGACGCCCTTGGCCACCATTTGGGCCGAGTTCAACTGAGCGCCTTTAAGAAGGGCGCTACCGAAGTATGGCTTGATATTGATCTTTCCGTTCGTCTTCTGTTTCGCCAGTTCCGCGAATTTCACGGCGCCCATTCCCCAGTAAAAAGTGGGGCCCACGTTGACTTGCAGCTTGTATTCCTTCTTGAATTCGGCGGCACTGCCTTGAGAGGCAAAGCAGAGCCCCAGAGTAAACGCCACCACCGCCGCCAGGAAAAACGTGAAATTCTTTTTCTTCATTCCTGTTCTCCTTTCATGTTTGACGGGTTTCGTAGTAAATCGGAGGCTTCTCTTGTGTCATTCGACCGCAGCGGGATGTTATCCCTTAAGCGTGTCATTCCCTTGAAGCGCACATGGGGATCCCATATTCCCTTAACATCCATGAAAGTGTCAAGATGAAACCGGCTTTTTGTGTTTTTGACTTTTTCTCTCTTATCCCCTAGATTACAGCCTTTACTGGGTTGGTCAAAGAGGAAGCGCTTTGTGTTCAAGGCTCTCGACTTCATCAAAGGGAGATGGTTCCTGTTCGCTCTTGCCGCCGTTTGCGCGGTGACCCTGGTTGATACAAGCGGCACCACGGCCGACCTGGGAAAATGGTGCAAGGCTCGCGGGGGAGCGGATGCCGTTATTTTTCTCATCTTTCTTGCCTCGGGCCTGATTCTCAAGACGGATCAGATCAGGAAGGGCTTAGGGGATGTGAAAGGCACAGCCGTCACCCTGGTGATCATTTTCGTCATCGCTCCTGTGGCGGCCTGCGGGATCGCGCTGCTTCCCCTGAATCCCGGAGTAAAGATCGGGCTCTTCCTGGTCGCCGTCATGCCTACCACCCTGACCAGCGGCGTAGTCATGACCGGAGCTTCAGGGGGCAACATGGCACACGCCCTGTTGATCACCATCATTGCCAACGGCCTGGCTGTTCTAAGCGTTCCATTGTCCCTTGGAGTCCTCTTGGGTCTGCAAGGGCAGGGAGGGACGGTGCACATCGATAAGGGAAACATGATGGTGCAGATCGCGCTTCTCGTGCTTGTTCCCCTGCTCATCGGCTTATGGCTTCGCCCAAAGGGCTCAAAGCTTGCGGGGTTCTTCAGCAGCGTGATTCCCGTTTTCAATCAATCCATGATCCTGGCGATTGTCTGGATGGCTTTATCCGGGGCGAGAGAGGCGGTGATCAGCGCCGGCACCGAGACGCTCCACGTGGTTGTGCTCGCCTTCGTGTTCCATGCGGTTCTGCTGGGGACGGCCTTCGGATTCTTGAGTCTCTTCCGAATCGGCCGGGGCAAAAGAGAGAGCGTGATTTTTATGGGAGGCCAGAAAACCCTTCCCCTTTCCGTCCTGCTTCAGACCACTCTCTTCCCCCAGTACGGTCTGGCCCTCGCCTTTTGCGTGATTCACCACTTCGTCCATCTTATGATGGACGGGTACCTGGTCCACCGATTAGCACGATGAGGCTTCTTTTCACCCGCCCGTATCCCTCCGAATCGGGGACCGGCCGAATCGGGGACCGAAAGTCCAATCTTTCAGGCTCATACTAAACCGCCTTTGCGGCCTTTTCGATGGCTTTGATCATCGGGGGGATCTGCTCATCCATATAGACATTGACAGCAAAGGACAGAGTGCGCGAAAGGAGATCGGTGGTTTTCGGGAGTTCATCACTGCCGTACGCGCACCGGCGCCGCCCCCCCGGGTCCTTGAAGGGATGGCCGGTCCGTGCAAGACTTTTTTCTTCCAGCAGGTGCTCCCACTTCTGATAGTAGTGCCACGTGTTCTCGTACCAGTAGACCGCACTCGCCCCTTCCTCCGCAAGGGCCTTGTTGAAAGCGTTGGTTTTATCTCGGTCGGGAAGGTGGAAGGTCAGAAAGGTGGCAGTGTCTCCTGCGGTGTCCGGGACTTCTCTGAAGGTGATCTGGTCGATTCGAGACAGAGCCTCCCGCAGTCTGGCCTTGTTATCCCTTTGCCTGGGCAGAATGAGTCTGTCGAGTTTTCTTAGCTGGGCAAGCCCCAATGCGCCCTGAAGTTCCATCACCCGGTAGTTCATGCCGATAAAGTTTCTCTTCTCCAAACCCCGGGTCACCCGGGTATCATGGTTATGGCCGTGGTCATGGTATTCGGAGGCCCTGACATAAAGTCCATCCTCATCGGTGATGACCATGCCTCCCTCGCCGGTAGTAAGGGTCTTCACGGAGTCGAACGAAAAGGTGCCCATTTTTCCGAAGGAACCGAGAGCTTTGTTCTCGCACTTGCCGCCACAGGACTGAGCCGTGTCTTCTATGACCGGAATGTGGTGTTTGTCCGCCACCGCGCAGATCTCCCTGATTCGCGCCATGGAACCGCACATATGAACGGGAAGGATCGCCCTGGTGCGGGGGGTGATTCGCTTGATCAGGTCATCGGGGTCGAGACAGAGGGTTTCGTCGATTTCTGCGAATACGGGAATGGCCCCTGCATCCAGGATGGTTTCCCACGTAGCCACAAAGGTGAATCCCTGCGTAATCACCTCATCTCCCGGAGAGATGCCCAGCGCTGCCAGGGCCACCCGGAGGGCTGCGGTGCCGGAAGACACGGCCAGGGCGTGCTTCACTCCGCAATAGTCGGCAAATTCCTTCTCGAAGGTCGTGACTTTGAACACGCCATGCCTCTGTTCATCGAAACCATAGCGGAAGAGCACCTTCCGGGACAGGACCTCAAGAATCTCTTTCTTTTCTTCTTCTCCAATCACTTCATACCCTGGCATACTGCGCTCCTTTCCCTGAGAATTCATCGGTCATGTCCGGCCCGGTGGAACGGCAGCGCGACGTTTTCCCTGCCGCCGATCATGAGCACGAAAGACCGAAAAGCACCATTATCGCAAGATAATAAAGAGATCAAGGTATAAAAGTCACTACCTAAAACTCGGCGGCAAAAGAGTCGCAAACTACGGCTCGACCGCTCCGTCCCGAAAGGACAAGAGTAGGGCTGCTCTTTTCGGCTGGAATTCTCTCCAAATTCTGGTAAAATAAAATTTTTGGCCGGGTGGCAACAAAAGATAGGGGGCCAATAGAATTTTTTTCCTAGTGTCGTTATAATATGCAGTATATTGTGTGCGTTATTTGAGGAGGTTCGACGATTGAGTCCGTTTTACAAAAATCTCGCTTTGTGGCTTGTCATAAGCCTGATGCTGGTCATGCTTTTTCAGATATTCAAGCAGCCCGAACGAGGCAGCGCGGCTGTAAGCTATAGCGAATTCCTGAATATGGTACAGAGTGGGAGCGTGGCCCAGGTGACCATCCAAGGGGAGAACATCAGCGGCAATTCCTCCCAGGGTCCCTTCAAAACCTATGTTCCAAAAGATCCTGAACTCATCCCTCTCCTGAGAAGCAAGGATGTGAAGATCACGGCGAAACCCCAGGAGGATTCTTCGTGGTTCCAGGTGCTTCTCTCCTGGGTTCCCATGCTGCTTCTCATCGGAGTCTGGATTTTCTTCATGCGCCAGATGCAAATCGGCGGAGGCAAGGCCCTGTCCTTTGGCAAGAGCAAGGCGAGGCTGATGACGGAAAGCCATGAAAAGGTGACCTTCGACGATGTGGCAGGCATTGAGGAAGCCAAGGAAGAACTTCACGAGATCATCGAATTCCTTCGCGATCCAAGGAAGTTCACCCGGCTGGGAGGAAGAATTCCCAAAGGCGTCTTGCTGGTGGGAGCGCCGGGCACGGGCAAGACTCTTCTCGCGAGAGCCATCGCCGGAGAGGCGGGGGTGCCTTTTTTCAGCATCAGCGGGTCTGACTTTGTGGAGATGTTCGTCGGTGTCGGTGCCTCGAGGGTGAGGGACCTTTTTGTGCAAGGCAAAAAAAATGCGCCCTGTATCATCTTCATTGACGAGATCGACGCAGTGGGCCGCCATCGGGGCGCCGGTTTAGGCGGCGGACATGACGAGAGAGAGCAAACCCTCAATCAACTCCTGGTGGAGATGGACGGTTTTGAGTCCAATGAAGGGGTCATCCTGATCTCGGCGACCAACAGGCCTGACGTCCTTGATCCGGCCCTTTTGAGGCCGGGGCGCTTCGACAGGCAGGTGGTGGTCCCTGTCCCTGACATCAAGGGCAGGGCGGAGATCCTCAAGGTTCACAGCAGGAAGACCATCCTGGGGAATGACGTGGATCTTCAGACCCTTGCCAGGGGTACCCCGGGGTTCACGGGCGCGGACCTGGAGAACATGGTGAACGAGGCTGCCCTCATGGCCGCAAGACGCGGGAAAGAAAAGGTGGAGATGGCGGACTTGGAGGATGCAAAGGACAAGGTCCTCATGGGGGCGGAGCGTAAGAGCATGATCATCAGCGAGGAGGAAAAGAAGACCACCGCCTACCACGAATCAGGGCACGCCCTGGTGGCTAAGCTGCTTCCCAATACCGATCCTATTCACAAGGTGACCATTATCCCCCGCGGGAGGGCGCTGGGCCTCACTCAGCAACTCCCTATCGATGAGAAACACACCTACCCAAAAGATTACCTGCTCAACAGCATCTGCATCTTCATGGGGGGGCGGGTGGCTGAAGAACTCGTTCTGGGGGTGCAGACCACGGGTGCGGGCAATGACATCGAAAGGGCTTCCACCCTGGCAAGGAAGATGGTTTGTGATTTCGGCATGAGTGAAAACCTCGGCCCTCTTACTTTCGGCAAGAAAGAAGACCAGATTTTCCTTGGAAGAGAGATTTTCCAGCACAGGGATTACAGTGAGTCGACGGCACAGAAAATCGATGATGAGGTGAGGAGGATCGTCACCGACTCGTATGATAAAACGACCCTGATCATCAAAGAGCATTTAGACAGCCTCCACCGGTTGGCCAAGGCTCTCCTGGAAAAGGAGACCCTGGACAGCAAAGCGGTGGATGAAGCTCTGGGTATTGTTCAAGACACGAAGAAGACCGGGGCTGCTTGAAATTGACGTCTCTTCCAGACGGCTCTCTAACCATCAGGTGGTCGGACTTCAGGCTGGATCTCGACAGGAGAACCCACGTTATGGGCGTTCTCAACGTAACCCCTGACTCCTTTTCGGAGAGGGGCCTTTTTTTTGATAGAGATCGGGCCATCGAACAAGGGATTTCCATGGCCCGGGACGGAGCGGACATCATCGATGTGGGCGGAGAATCGACGCGGCCTTACTCGGAGAGGGTCCCCATAGATGAAGAACTCCATCGGGTCATTCCTGTTATCGAAGCGCTGCGAAGAGATGTCAGGGTGCCCATCAGCATTGACACGCTCAAGGCGAAAGTGGCCCATGAAGCGCTGCGGGCCGGAGCTTCTATCGTCAACGATATCAGCGCATTGAGGTTTGATCCCGATATGATTAGGGTCGTGTCGGAGGCAGGTGTGCCGGTCATTTTCATGCATATGAAAGGGACGCCGGAACACATGCAGGATCACCCGACCTATCAAGATCTGATCCCTGAAATGATTGCTTTCCTCAAGGACGCTCTGGATCGTGCGCTCAGGGGAGGAATCAGGAAGGAGATGACCATCCTGGACCCCGGCATAGGCTTCGGAAAGACCTTTGACCAGAATCTGGAGATCATCAGGGACCTGAAGAAGTTTAAGACTCTCGGGAGGCCGATCCTCATCGGGACTTCCAGGAAGGCCTTTATAGGCCGTATTCTCAAAAAGGAGGCCGGGGAAAGAGAAACAGGCACTTCGGCCACTGTGGCCGCAGCCGTGATGAACGGCGCCCATATCGTGAGGGTTCATCATGTGAAGAACGCGGTAGAAACCGTAAAGATCATCGATGCCATCAAAAGAGGTGAGGCGGAGAACGGTAACCAGTGAACAGTAAACAGTGAGGCGTGGGCAGTGACTTTCGGTGCATAGCCCTTGCTTCCCTGTTGCCGGCTCAGTGGGGTTGATTTGCGGGCAGAAACCGAGTTGGGGAGGATGGAGGAAGGGGGAGAAAAATGCTGCTCTGCATTGACATCGGCAACACGAACATTGTGCTGGGCGTGGCGGAAGGAGATCGAATCGCCGATCACTGGCGAATCCGAACGGAAAGGGACATGACCGCGGACGAGTTTGGGATCGTGGTCAGGAATCTTTTCGGCTCATCGAAGATCGAGATGCGGGACATCGAACGGGTGATCGTCTCTTGTGTGGTTCCCCCCCTGCTGAACACGATGGAGGAGTTCTCGCGTCGATACTTCAGGGTTGAGCCTCTTATGGTGGGGCCGGATACCAAGACAGGGATGCCCGTTCTGTATGACAACCCGAAGGAAGTGGGGGCGGATCGAATCGTCAATTCCGTAGCGGCCTATGAAAAGTACCGCACCTCCCTGGTGGTGGTCGATTTCGGGACGGCCACCACCTTCGACTACGTATCTGCGGACGGGGCTTACCAGGGGGGCGCTATTGCTCCGGGGGTCGTCATCTCCTGCGAGGCTCTCTTTCAAAAGGCTTCCAAGCTTCCCAGGGTGGAGATTTTCGCCAAGCCGAAGAAAGTGATTGCCAAGAACACCATCAGCAGCATGAATGTGGGCATCGTTTACGGATACGCGGGTCTGGTGGACGGCATCGTGAAGCGCATGAAGAAAGAAGCAGGGAACGATCCCACCGTGATCGCCACGGGAGGTCTGGCTCCCCTCATTTGCGAGCTATCCGAGACGATCGATCACGTGGAGGAGTTCCTGACTCTTGAAGGGCTGATGATCATTTTCAAGAGGAACCAGTGAGCATCAAACCTCCCCGACTGGCACCGGGAGATGTCATCGGTGTCCTTGCGCCCGCCGGCCCGGTGGCGAAGGAGGAGATCGAACCGGGCATGAAGGCCCTCGAATCTCTTGGGTTTCACGTGCGCCTGTCCCCCAACCTTTTGCTGCGGGAAGGGTACCTGGCCGGCAGCGACGATCTTCGTCTTGACGATCTTCACGCCCTCTTCGGGGATAAAGGGGTGAAGGCGATCATCTGTGCCCGGGGCGGCTACGGCTGTCTCAGGCTCTTTGACAGGATCGATTTCGACCTCATAAAGAGGCACCCCAAGATTCTAGTGGGCTACAGCGATATTACCTCTCTTCTTCTGGCCGTTTACAAGCGGACGAATCTCGTCACCTTTCACGGCCCCGTTCTTAGAGACATTACCAAGAACCAGGGCAGGAATTTGGAGTTTCTGACCAGGCTCCTTACCTCTGATGACCTGATTACCTTGAGATTCGAGAGAGCAAAGCCGATGAAAGATGGGCGGGCCACGGGAAGGTTAATGGGGGGCAACCTGAGCCTTTTGACTCACCTGCTGGGAACGCCGTTCATGCCTTCCCTCAGAGGGGCGCTGTTGTTTATCGAGGAAAGAGGGGA
This sequence comes from uncultured delta proteobacterium, assembly GCA_963740905.1. GTDB lineage: Bacteria > Desulfobacterota > DSM-4660 > Desulfatiglandales > HGW-15 > JAFGDM01. The sequence continues at coordinate 310,245 of CAVUFY010000009.1, read as the reverse complement.
GGCGACTTACCGGGTGGACCGGATGTTGACCCAGCTGCGGCTCAGCGGGCTTCTGGATAAATGTGCGGGGCTGATGATCGGCACCTTTGAAGACTGTGGAGAGGGATCCGCTGTCGCATCTGTGATCGAGGAAAGGTTGAGCGACCTGCCATTTCCTATTATGACCGGCCTTCCGGTGGGGCACGGCGAAGAAAACCTCGCCTTGCCTGTCGGTGTCAGAGCCGTCTTGGACACCTCCCGGATGACCCTAGAGCTGAAGGAACCTTGCACCATGGCTTCGGTTCTTTAGAGTTGGCAAAAGCTTTCTGTAGTGATATCTAACTGTCCAATCCGAGCGTTTCCCGGCAATCATCTTCTTTGCTACTCGCCGGCGACATGAGGGGGACATTGACGGTGTTGAATTTTGTTAGGAAGCTGGGCGCTGTAACGATTCGGGCACTCCGCAGACTGGGGCGCATGGGGATTCTTCTGGCCAAGGCATTCGCATTCAGCGTCACTCCTCCCCTAAAAGTCTTCCTCTGTTTCAAGCAAATACAATTCATAGGATTTCAGTCTATCTCGGTGATTTTTCTCACCGGCGCTTTTACCGGCATGGTGCTCGGTTACCAAGGATTCAATACCTTGAGTCGATTTGGGTCCGAGGCTTTTCTCGGTCCCATGGTGGGACTGGCCCTTATTAAGGAGATGGGGCCTGTTATATCCGCGCTAATGGTTACCGGAAGAGCGGGCTCCTCCGTGACCGCGCAAATCGGCATCATGCGGATCAGTGAGCAAATCGATGCGCTCGAGCTAATGGGCCTTAACCCGTACCGCTATCTCATTGTGCCCAACCTGATTGCCGCGGTTATATCTCTTCCTCTCCTGACCGCCATCTTTGACGTGGTCGGCATTTTCGGAGGATACCTGATCGGCGTCAAGCTTTTGGGCGTGAGTTCAGGGGTCTACTTCGGCGAGATGATCAGTTACGTGAAAATGAAAGACGTATTGGAAGGCCTGTTCAAGTCCCTGAACTTCGGTGTGATCATCGCATGGATCTGCTGCTTCAAGGGTTACTATGCAGGCTACTACTCAGGCTTCGGAGCCGAAGGAGTGAGCACGGCGACCACACAGGCGGTTGTGCTATCATCCGTCCTGATCCTGGTCTGGGATTATTTCTTGACTTCCTCACACGTTTTCTTCTGAGAACCTATGATTAGGGTTGAAGATCTGCATAAGTCGTTTGACGCCCTGGAAGTTCTGCAAGGGGTTAGCTTTGAGGTGGAAAAAGGCCGGATTCTCGCCCTTATCGGGAGAAGTGGTTACGGTAAGAGCGTGCTCCTCAAACACATAGCAGGCCTCATGAAGCCGGACCGGGGCCGGGTGCTCGTTGACGGAAGTGACATGTGCTGCCTCAAGGGGAGAGATCTGCTGCGGCTCAGAAACCGATTGGGTTTCCTCTTTCAGAGCGGTGCACTTTTTGACTCTATGACCATTTATGACAACGTGGCTTTTCCTCTCAGGGAAAAAACCAGGATGAGCGAGAAGGAAATCCGGGACAAGGTCATGACCGAGCTGGGACAGGTGGACCTGCTTGGAGCCGAAGACAAATTTCCTTCCCAGATCAGCGGGGGGATGATTAAGAGAGCCTCTCTGGCGCGAGCGCTCATGGCGGAGCCGGAGATCATGCTTTTTGATGAGCCCACGACAGGTCTGGACCCCTTGACCGGGCAGACGATTCTGAACCTGATCGATTCCATCCATCAACGTTTGGGCTTTACAGGGATCATTGTGACCCATGAGGTGCCGAAGATATTCGAGGTGGTCGACAGGGTGGCCATGCTCGACGAGGGGCACATCCTTTTTGACGGGACTCCGGAGGAGATTCTCACTTCTGAGGATTCCAGAATCAGGTCCTTTGTCACGGGTGGTCAGGAGTGGCTGCAACATGAAATCGAATGCCAACCCGAGTTCATGGAAAAGATTCGGCGGAGACGGGATATTCACAGCATATGAGCGCAGGGATGTTTTCGCAAAAGAGGGGAAGAGATGAGAAAATTCGATATTGAGTTGACCGTCGGGCTGTTTCTCATCGCCGGAATCATCTGTCTCGGCTACCTTTCCATCAAGCTGGGGAAGATGGAGATTCTGGGAGGGGAGGGATATGACATCTTTGGTCTTTTTTCAGACAGCGGAGGTCTGAAAAAGGGCTCTTCGGTCATGATCGCCGGCGTGGAGGTGGGAAGGATAAGGGACATTTCGCTGGAGGATTACCAGGCCCGGGTCGTGATGAACATCGCCAAAGCCGTCAAGGTCCAGGAAGATGCCATCGCATCCATCAAGACCAGAGGACTCATCGGCGAAAAGTATGTTGAAATCTCGCCCGGCGCATCGGAAAATATGATCCCTCCCGGCGGAAGGATTCGGGAGACCCAGGCTCCCATTGATTTTGAGGAGCTGATTTCGAAGTATGTTTTCGGTAAAGTCCAATGATTTTTTTAGGGAGTGAAGATTTATGCATAAGAAATGCCAGTATTTAAGACTTCTTTGTATGTTCCTCGTGTTGGGGGCTTATCCTATTCAGGCGTGGGCGGGGCTGCCTACGGAGCAGATCAAGGAGACCACCAACAAGATAATCGGCATTGTCACCGATCCGGCGTTGAAGCAGCCTTCCGAGGCGGAAAAGAAGAAATCGCTCATCATGAAAGCGGTGAATGAAAGATTTGACTGGCTGGAGATGAGCCGAAGATCCCTTGGGCCGCACTGGGCAAAGCTCAATGAGGAGGAGAAAAAGAATTTCGAGAGCCTTTTCAGCCAACTTCTTGAAAGAACCTATCTGGACAGGGTGGAAAATTATTCGGGAGAAAAAGTTACGTATACAGGGGAAAAGATTGAGGGGGACTATGCCACTGTAGAGACCAAAGTCATGACGAGCAAAAACGTTGATACCCCTGTGATATACCGGCTGAAGAAGGAAGGAGGCTCCTGGCTTGTGTACGACATTTCCATCGAGGGAGTGAGCCTGATCTACAATTACCGGACCCAGTTCAACAGTATCCTCTCCAAGTCGTCTTATGCCGAACTGGTGGCGAAGCTGAAGGAAAAAATCGAAGAGAAGTAAATGTTTTCGGGCATGAAAGGAGATGTGTTTTCATGAGAAATTTGAAAGGCATGATTCCGGTGGGGAGCCTGTTTTTCTTTCTCATTGCGGCACCCTGCTTGGGACAGAGCGACCGTGATGCTGTTGTCCACGGTCTGACCTGGGAACATCGTCAGGGAATGATCCTTGCCCAGGTGGAGCCGACAGGGCCGTCATCCGCTTTGGAAAAAGAACCGGAGGAAATGACCCCATCGGGCGGCATTCCTGACCCTCTAGAGCCTGTTAACAGGGCTTTCTTCCATTTCAATGACAAGCTGTATTTTTGGGTCCTCAAGCCTGTTGCGACAGGGTACAAAGCCGTCGTGCCTGAACCCGCAAGAGTGGGGGTCAGCAACTTCTTCAGGAATCTGATCTTCCCTGTGCGATTCGTGAACTGTGTGCTCCAGGGAAAGGTCGAAGGCGCTTCCTCGGAGTTTGGCGGTTTCATCGTGAATACGTTCATGGGGCTGGGAGGTTTGTTTGATCCTGCCAAGGACATGGGGATCAGAAGATACGATGAAGACCTGGATCAGTCTCTGGCCGTCTATGGATTTGGATTCGGCTTTTACATCGACTGGCCTTTCCTCGGACCTTCCAGTGTGCGGGGAACCTTTGGCCTTGCAGGGGATTATTTCCTTGATCCGGTCAATTATCTTGAGAGCACGGTCGAAGTGGTGGGCGCCAAGGCGTTTGACGCGGTGAATCGCACCTCCCTTTCCATCGGGCAGTATGAATCCCTCAAGAAGGCCGCGCTCGACCCTTACGTCGCTCTGCGGGACGCCTATTATCAGAACAGGTTGAAGAAGATCAAGGAATAGTCTTGCTGGCTTTATACCTTTGCGATACCAACCCTCCGACCGGACCTGCACAGCGTTTGGCTGCGGCTAAGCCCTGCATCGGGACAGCGGGGACAAAGACAAGCACGAAGGAGGAAGACTATTGGCAGGACAATCGAAAATGGACCCGGAGATCTTCTCCATGGTCCTGGATACGCTGAGCAAACTGGAAAGGGAAAAGCTGACGCTTGAGGTCAAGCTGGAGATGGATCGCTCGGGCGAATTTCCCGCTGACCTCATTCAATTCATGCTGGGACCGGAAGTGGCTTTGCACCTGATTTTTATCCCCGAGGAGTATGGCGGGCTCGGTGCGGGCGCCGCGGAGATTGCTGTCATATCAGAGAAGATGGCCAAAATGGATCTGGCCGTGGCCACATCGTTCCTGGCGATTTGCCTGGGGATGGATCCCCTCATGGTGGGCGCCACTCCGGAGCAGAGAGAAAAGTGGGTGCGGAAGGTTGCCGATGAAGGTCTCATTGTCGCCTATGCGGTCACGGAACCGGAGGCGGGATCCAACGTCCAGGCTTTGAAGACAAAGGCTGAAAGAGTCCTGGACGGGACAGGCCATGTAAAGGGTTATCGCTTGAACGGCCAGAAGCAGTTCATCACCAACGGCGGTGTGGCTTCGCTCTATACCATCCTTGCCGATACGCCCGGCGGCCCTTCTTTCTTCGTGGTGGAGGCCGGCACCGAGGGGCTTTACTCCGGAAAGCACGAGGACAAACACGGGATCAGGGCTTCGAATACCTGTCCTCTCAGTCTGGATGATCTTTATGTGCCTGTTGAGAACCTCGTGGGCGGCATAGAAGGGCAGGGTCTGAAGCAGGCTAACCAGGTGTTCGGATATACAAGGCTGATGGTGGCCACTTTCGGCTTGGGAGGGGGGATGGCGGCCCTTGAAAAGGCTATCGCCTATGCGAGGGACCGGATCCAGTTCGGAAGCCCCCTGATCGAAAAGCAGGGGTACACCCATCAGCTTTTTGTCGTCAATGCCGTGCAACTGGAAGCTGCGCGCGCCTACATTGAAGAGACAGCCCTCAGGCTGGACTCAGGCGAAGAGGATCTGCAGGTGGAGGGCTCCATCTCAAAGTATTTTGCCACCGAAATGGGGGATGCGACGGCAAACGATGCTATTCAGGCTCTGGGCGGATACGGGTACATACGGGAATTCGAAGTGGAAAAGATAAAGAGGGACATCAAGATCACGACGATTTTCGAAGGAACGAGTGAGATTCAGAGAAACATCATTTCCACCTTCCGCCTCAGGGAGACGGTGCGGTCCAAAGGACGTTTCTATCTGGACATGGCCGAAGGCCTTGAAGGGCTCCCTGAGGGCGTTGGCGCCGGACTTCTGGGAAAAGCGATCCGTACGCTCAATGAACTGGTTCTGAATGCGAGGAGGCACAAGCTCACGCGATCCCAGTATGTCATGTTTCTTCTGGCGGACATGATGACGTGGTGCGAGGTGGGAGGGGCTCTGTGTCATAAGGCGGCCGTGGGCTCGGGAAAAGGCCGTTCTCCTGAGTTCATTAAGGCTGCGGCCAGGCTTTTTGCCCGGGAAGCGGTGACTAAGGTGTGTGTCAATGGCCTTAAGGTGGCCCAGGGTTACGCAGAGCGGATCGAAGAAGTTCTCCCCATGCTGGAGGCTCTGGATCTCAGCGAAGTGATGGTCGCCGCTCTGGAAGACATGGATACCGTCGCAGCGGGGCTGATCAACCAATCGGCGAACTTGTAGTGAGGAATACAAAAATCCGTCATCGCTTGCCGCATGGGGGGCGCCGTCATTTTCCGCCTGGAAGACGATTTTGCGATCAGCCCAGAGTTGATCCTCTTCTAAAGCGAGTCTTCAAAAAGATCGGCATTCCCGAACCTGCTCCGTTCAACCCCGATTTTTTCCAGAAGGAAGCTCTGGAAGAAGTGCTGGAAAATGACGTGGTCGTGAGCGCGCCCACCGGTTCCGGAAAGACCTGGATCGCGGAACAGACCATCTCGCGATACTTGTCCAAGGGAATGAGAACCTGGTACGCATCTCCACTGAAAGCCCTTTCCAACGCGATTTACGGCGAATTCTCTCAAAAATTCGGGTCCCAGGCTTGCGGGATCCTTACGGGGGACAGAAAAGAGAACTCGGGGGCCCCTGTCATCGTGGGGACGACGGAGATCCTCCGCAATCAGCTCTACGATTCTATGCATCAAGGCGTGAGCATCCAGACGGATCTGGTGGTTCTTGACGAAGCGCACTATCTGAGCGATCCCGACCGAGGGGTGGTGTGGGAAGAGGTGCTCATCTATCTTCCATCCAGAGTCCGGCTCCTGCTTCTTTCCGCCACCATTTCCAATGCAGAGGACATCGCGACATGGCTGGAGGAAAACAGGTGGACACAGTGCCGCGTTGTGCGTTCCAACAGGAGGCCTGTTCCGCTGGAAATGCTCTTTCTTTTCCCCGACGGTCTGATTTCACCTCTCGGCGGCAAAGGAGGACTCGCTCCCAGAGTGAAGAAATTCTTCGCTCACCCGCCTCATGGTAAGAGCAGACTCAACTACGGCGATGTCATCAGATGCCTCAGAACCTTCGATTTGCTCCCCGCCATTTTTTTCCTCAAGTCCCGGGTCGACTGCGATCGTGCCCTTCTTAGCTGCCAGGGATCCGCAAGAGCGGCTCACTTCGAAGATCGTTTCAGAAGAGAAATCAGAGAATACCTGCGGCAGTATCCTCATCTTGAAGGCCACCGGCAGCTGCGATCCCTCATGGAAGGCAGGGTGGCGGCTCACCATGCCGGTCAGCTTCCCTACTGGAAGGTGCTTGTAGAAAAGATGATGACGGAGGGATATCTTGATGGTATCTTCTCAACTTCCACCGTAGCCGCAGGAGTCAATTTCCCGGCGAGAACGGTCGTGCTGGTGCAAAGCGATCGTTTCAACGGTCGACAGTTTTCCGATCTAACCTCCACCGAACTCCATCAGATGACGGGAAGGGCCGGCAGAAGGGGAAAGGATAATATCGGCTTCGCCCTTCTGGTCCCGGGCGTGCATCAGGATCCCCAGTTGATCTACGAGCTGAAAGACTCGCCTCCTGAGCCTTTGGTCAGTCAGATTCGCATTAATTTTTCCATGACCTTGAACCTGCTCCTCTCCCATTCCCCGCAAGAGATCAGGGATCTTCTCAGCCGCTCTTTTGCCTCCTTTGAGGAAGGAAGAAAGGGAACGGGCACAACAGCGCAGAGAAAATGGAGAGAGCTGATGGAGGAACTGAAAGAGACCCTTCCGGGAGGAAAGTGTGACACCGCCGATCCCTATGAAGTAATGGAATATGTTCAGAAGATGGCGGATCTTAGAAGAAAGGTGAGACGATTTTCACAGGAGGTGGACAAAGAGAGAAGACTCCTGTTCCAAAAACAGTACCTCACCCCGGGAAGGGCATTCCTCCACAAGAACGGCAATGCCTATGTTGTCCTGGCCGCTTCTCTCGTAAAGGGAAGATGGGTTTGCGCAAGCTACAATTTGAGCAAGCCTGTGCGATTTCGAAAGGGGAGGATCCAACTCAGGAACGTGGCGGGCAACCAGATCAAGAAAGTCTTCGATTTTCGTCTCGATCTCAGAGGGGACGAAACCCCTGAACAGTTGTCGCATCTTCTGGCCTCCGTTCCGGGTAAAGAAATCATGCCGGTCATCCTTGACAATGCGGCGAACGGGGAGGATCGGAGGGTGGATCTGCTCCCCTGTGAGGGCTGCGAAAACGAAGGGCTCTGCCACGGAGAGAAGAGAAGTGTGGTGCACCGGTTGCTGAGAGAAATTCGCATCCTGGGTGACCATGTACCAGGAATGAGCGAGGAGTTATGGCTGAGTTTTAAGAAACACCTGAGGTTTCTGAAAGAAACAGGGTTTGTGAACGAAACGGATCACCTGACCCCAGACGGTGAGTGGGCTTCAAAGCTCAGGTTGGATCATCCCCTCCTTATCGCTGAAGGGATTCGAAAGGGAGGCTTCGATACGGTTTCTCCTCCGCTAATGGCAGGGTGTCTGGCTCCCTTTGTCTGGGATCGGTTTGTGGACGTGGATCTGCCGGTCAAGGGGCCTGTAGGACTCTCTCAGATCAGGAAAGCCTTTGAGAAACTGCTGGTTGGCATTGAAGATCTCCGCAGTCTGAAGGCCAGGAGAGGTTTTGAAAATCCGCAGATTCTTTTCTGGCCCGCGGCAGCTCTTTTCATTTGGGCGAAAGGAGTTTCATGGGACGAACTGATAGGGACTATCCCGGTGGACGAAGGAGACATGACCTCTCTGATCGTGAGAACCGCCGATCATCTCAGGCAGGTGATGAACCTGGAATCAACCCACCCCAAACTCGCAGCAAGCGCCTCCGAGGCCATGGCTTCCATATTGAGGGAGCCCGTGCTCATCGATTGAGAAGACGGACACAAGAAATTCTGTGGCACGGGGCCGGAGGGACGGTGGTCTGTGCAGAGTCCGCAGCCGGAAATGGACTCGACGCCTTTAACCGCCCCAGGGCACTGAAGTGGTGACCCAGCGGATTACTTTCGAAATATGGGATTTGTGGATCGAGCGTTTAGGCGATATTCACCGGTTTTCCTTTGGTCATAAGTATTAGATCAGAAGGAGCCAGCTTGAACACGGCGTGGGGAGTACCGGCAGCCGCCCAGATTTGATCATAGCGGAGCAGATCTTGATCGATATAAATGTCGATGGGGTGTGGGTGCCCGAGCGGTGCAACGCCGCCTATGGCAAAACCGGTGTGAAGACGGACGAACTCGGCATCCGCTTTCTTCACCGGTTCCAAGACCAGGTGACGCAGTTTTTTCTCACTGACGCGATTGGAACCGCTGGCGATGACCATAATCGGTTTTCCCGAAGTCTTGCCTTGAAACACGAGGGATTTCGCGATCTGCTCCACCCCGCAACCAACTGCCGACGCGGCTTCTGCAGAAGTTCGTGTGGAACCGGGGAGTTCGACAACCTTGCACTGCAGGCCCAAGGCTCTGAGGGATTCCTGGACCTTCTTGGCGCTCGCGCTGAGGGATTCGGACATGGTTTCACCTCAGCCGCCATCTTATGCGGCGTCGGACTTTTTTGCAAGGCTATGTTACCCCCGTCTTCCCCCTACTTTAAAGAGAAGCCTTTCTCCTCAAAGAGTTTGAGACAGGCGTCCACTACCCTTTGGTCGTAGATGCGCCCTTTTTTGTTTGAGATCTCCTCCAGTGCCTTGTCCATACCCAGGGTGGGGCGATAGGGACGGTGCGAGGCCATGGCCTCTACCACGTCGGCGACAGCGATGATTCTCGCTTCAAGGAGAATCTGCCCGCCTAAGAGGCCGTTGGGATATCCTGAACCGTCCAGCCGCTCGTGGTGCTGCAGGACGATATGAGCTATGTTCCATGGAAATTCAATGTCTTTGAGGATTTCGAAGCCAACCTGGGGGTGGGTCTTGATGAGGCTGAACTCGATGGGAGAGAGCACACCGGGTTTGCTCAGAATTTCGGCGGGAACCGATATCTTGCCGATATCGTGTATCTCACCCGCCATGCGGATGCCGTCAATCTGGCTTGCTTGAAGTCCCATGGTCGTGGCAATGGCTCGGGCCAGATCCGCTACCCTTTTCTGATGGCCCGCAGTGTAAGGGTCTCGAACTTCAACCGTCTGCGCCATGGCCTGAATCGTGGCACCCGTGATCTTTCTCAGTTTGTTGATCGTCTCGTTCAGCTCCTCCTCCGCTTTCTTCTGAAGGGTAATGTCCCTGACAAAATTCAAGGTCGCGGGGCTTTCCTCCCACATGATAGACACTGAACTGACGGCCGCCCAGATCTCATTCCCCGAGCGGGTCCTGACTCTTAGAGAAAAGTTGGCCGATGCGTCCTTGCCCTTCGCCGTTTTTTGGGTCATCTCTTCAACCAAAGGCCTCTCCTCGGGGCGAACCAGGTCTGCATAGGAAATTTCACTCAGCTCCTCCGCGGAGTACCCCAGAATTTCAAGTGCCCTCGGATTGTGGAACTTGATCCTGCCCTCTTGGGCAATAAAGATGGCGTCATTGGCATTGTCCACGAGGAGGCGGTATTTTTCCTCGGAGTGACGCAAGGCCTCCTCCGCTTGTTTTCTCTCGGTTATATTGTGGACGACGACGGTTGCGCCTTTAGGAAACCCATTGTCGTAAACTAGTTTGACGTTCAGGATCACCCACAACTCCTGGCCGTCCTTCCTCATGATCTTATATTCCACCGTTTCAGGGACCCTTTCGCCTGAAAGGACCCTGGTCACCCTTTCGGTGAAGGTTTTCACGCTGTCTTCGTCAAGAATTTCAAGAGGGCCGAGTTCCATGAGTTCGTTTCTCGTGTAACCCGTGTACTCGCACATCACGTCGTTGACTGTGACAAATTTTCGCTTGAAGAAGTCGACTTCATAAATCCCCGCAGGCGCATGGTTGACAAGCTGACGGTATCGTTTCTCACTTTCACGAAGGGCTTCTTCCGCCCTTTTGTCATCCGTGACATCCCTCACGATCCCTCGAAACAGGGAGGCGTGGCCCTTTTCGTTCCTGAGGAGGGAAACCGACACGTCAACAAAACGCTTGGTCCCGTCCTTCCTCACGATCTCCCAACCGAATGCTTGTCGCGGCTGACCGGTTTTGTACACTTCGTTGAAGGTTTCGAAGGCTTTCCGGGCATTCTCCTTGTTCAAGTAATGACGGCTCTTCATGCCTATGAGCTCCTGGTGGGAGTATCCCAATACTCTGCTCACCGCGGCGTTGAAGAAGATGAACTTGCCTTTCAGGTCGACCTCGAAATATCCCTCTTCCATGCTGGCAAGTATGTCTCTGTACTTCTCCTCGCTCTGCTTTAAGGTCTTCTCGGCATTGTTTGCCTCCGTCACATCCTCGTAAATGAGAAGTTGCTCGCCCAAAGAAAGGGTCGAGGATCGGAACCTGATGTACTTCTCGGTTCCGTTCTTGCAGGTCACCCTGAAGGTCCTGGGGCGGAACTCACCGATACGATATTTTTTGAGGTCTTCCAGCCAAGCGGAGACCACCTTTCGTCGGTAGGAAGCGTCGGGGTAAGCCTTCTCGAACCAAACTCGTCCTGTAGGGATATCCGACAGGGTGTATCCGAAGACTTCCATGAACTTCGGGTTAATGTATTCGTACCTTCCACGGCCGTCGATCATGGAGACCGGAAGGGGCAGATTTTCGACGAAACCTCGGAAGTTTTCTTTATCTCCGGCCCATTCGGACCAAGGGATTTCGATCTGTCCGGGATCTCCGGCACTGAGCCTTCGGATTTTTCCTTTCAAGAATTGCGGATTCTGATTACCAGCCAATACGACCTCCGATCCAGCTGCGAATGCTCAAAGGACTTCGCCTTCAGCGATTTCATCAAGGGCATGAAAGTCCTTCCCCGGATTGTGCGAGAAATGTGCCAGAATCTGATCGCCCAAGGGATGGGAAGAGGAAGGCCCCCGAGACTCGCAAATGGATGCTCTCCATGACTCTCAGGAAAAGGATGAAGCGGGAAAATTAAAGGCAAGTATTAAGGACGGGACGAAAATAGACAATTTTTGTCAGTTTCTTCCCGAAATAGGCAGAAGCAATGATAGGTCAACAAAGGTCATGTTCGCTGATCTTTCTGCTCATCGCTTGGCGATCAGGCATGCCCTGCCATCAGATCCTGATCTTCTCGCGAAAGCTGAAGCGAATCCGGTTGTCCATATAGTAAACAAGCTCGGGCTTAAAGCGATATAACCTGACGCGAAACCTCTTCGAAAAGGCCGCCAGATCCATTTCTTGCCCTTGATCAAAGAAATCCTCAGTAAAGGGAAATTTTTTGAGGTACGCTCGCACTACCCTGAAGGCTTCCATTCCAATGGAAACAGGACCGATGGCCCCTGACATCTGAACCCCCCGGATTTCTTTCCAGGTAGAGGACTGGTGAAAGACAGCTGCGGAAGCCTGATTGCTTTTCAAGGATTCCTGAATGTGTCTTGAATTAGGATCGGAGAAAAAATAGAAGTTGAACTCCAGGTTTACGTAGTAAACAGGCGCGGCCCATGGGACATCATCGGCAGCCGTGGCGAAGGTTATCGTGTTTTGTTCCTTCACGAGATCTTCGGCCAGTTTTCTGATTTCCTGGTCAGTTAGAGATGGCTTATCAGACATGATGGACCGTCAGCTCTATGCTTTGGATGCTGATTCCGGCGCAAATCTCATGAGTATGGACAGGCCTGATGACTGCTCCCCCCGGAGCTTGAAAACAGGAGGGGAAGACTGTCGGCCACAAGATATCCTTGTCGGGTCGGACTAATTCTTTGCCCTTTGAGCACAACCATGCCTGAATCGATAAGCTGCTGGAGGATCGAGTCAGCCTGAGGGCAATCCCGAATCTCATGGAGGGAAACTCCCTCCCTGGTCCTGAATCCGAGCATCAGTCGTTCGAGGTGATACTGATCTTCAGAAAGAGTCTCCGCTCCTGCAACAGGCGGAAGACCCCGGTTAAGGGTCGAGCCATAGGTGGCCACGGACCTGTGATTCCACCATCGGGTACCTCCTCTGTAGGAATGAGCCGAAGGACCGAGGCCCAGGTAGGGAACGTGCTGCCAGTATTTCAGGTTGTGGCGGCACATGTTTATTCGCCCCATCGCGAAGTTTGAGATCTCATAGTGGAGATATCCCTTCTCCTCCAAAAAAGCAGACGTAAGGACGAAGAAAGACCTCTCTTTTTTTTCACCCAAAGGCTTAACCTTTCCCTCCGTGCGTAATAGTCCCAAGGGCGTATGTTCCTCGATGGTCAACTGGTAACAGGAGATATGTTCCGGATGAAACCGGGCAGCCTGTTGTAATGTCCCAAGCCATGCAGATCGGCGCTGGCCCGGCAGGCCGTACATCAGGTCCAGTCCCAGTCTTGGGAATCCGGATTGTTTGACCCACTCGACGGCTTTTTTTGCCTGAAAGGCGGAATGTCTTCTGTTCAGGAACCGAAGCTCTTGGTCATCAAAGGATTGCACCCCGAGGCTGATGCGGTTCACCCCGAGATCCAGAAGAGAGGTGAGTTTTTTCCGGGTGATGTCATCGGGATTCGCTTCGATGGTGAACTCCGCATCCGCCGTGAAAGAGAAACGAGCACGGAGGTAATGGATGACCTCTTCCAGCGCTCGCCGGGAGAGGAGGGTGGGCGTACCCCCTCCCAGGTAAAGGGAGTCGAAAGGCGGAAAACGGTCTCTGTAAAGATCCACTTCCTTCTTCAAAGCCTTCAGCCACACGGATTCCAGGGAGAGGTCGGTCTGAGAATAGAAGTCGCAATAGATACACCGGGAGCGGCAAAAAGGAACGTGGATATAAAGTCCTGCGAACTCTTTCTCACTCATGATCCGCCTTCAACACCGCGACAAACGCACTCTGAGGGATCTGGACCGACCCGACCATCTTCATCCTCTTCTTTCCCTTTTTCTGCTTTTCAAGGAGTTTTCTCTTTCGAGTAATGTCTCCTCCATAACACTTGGCAGTCACGTCCTTTCTGAAAGGAGAAAGGGTGGATCGGGAGATGATTTTTCCTCCGATGGCCCCCTGTATGGCGATCTTGAACTGGTGTCTTGGAATCTCTTCTTTCAATCGTTCACAGACCTGCACCGCCCATTCTCTGGCCCGATCACTGTGGACGATCAGAGAGAGGGCGTCCACCTTTTCGCCGTTGACCAGAATGTCCAGTTTGACAAGGTTGCTTTCCCTGTATTCGACGAGTTCGTAATCGAAGGAGCCATACCCTTGGGTGATGCTCTTTAGTTTGTCGTGAAAATCCACGATCACCTCGGCAAGGGGCATATCGTAGATCACTTCGAGCCTGCCGGGACCGAAGGAGTTGAAACGCGCATTCACGCCCCGGCGTTCCATGCAGAGTTTCATCACGGCTCCCAAATATCGCTCGGGAGTGAACATGGTGGCGCGGATGAAGGGCTCTGCGGAGGTCTGAATCGAGGCAGGGTCAGGGTAATATTGGGGGTTGTCCACTATGACCGTGCTGCTGTCATGAAGGACAAACCGGTACTGGACGCTGGGGACGGTCATGATGAAAGACTGATCGTATTCCCTCTCCAGACGTTCCTGAACGATCTCGAGATGGAGCAGCCCGAGAAAGCCGCACCGAAAACCTTGTCCAAGGGCTACGGAAGAGTCCTTCTGGTAGACGAGGGCCGCATCGTTCAGTTTGTATTTTTCGAGAGCCACCACCAAATCCTCATAGTCTTCGGAAGAGATGGGATAAAGAGAGGAGAATACCACCGGTTTGACTTCTTTGAACCCCGGGAGCGGGGCCGCGGCCGGCCGGGAAGCCAGGGTGATCGTATCCCCGATGCGGGTATCGCTCACGGTCTTGATCCCTGCAATGATGTATCCCACTTCTCCCGCTGCCAGCTCTTTTCTCGGCTCTCTGGCGAGGCGAAAGATGCCGACCTCTTCCACCTTGTGAGTTCTATTGTGGGACATGAAGCGGATCATATCCCCCGGCCTGAGTGTGCCATCAACCAGGCGGCAGCTCACGATGACTCCCCGGAAAGGATCGTACCGGGCATCAAAGATCAGAGCCGAGAGCGGGCTCTCGGGATTGCCCCGTGGCCCAGGTATCCGCTCGACGATCGCCTGGAGGATCTCTTCAACGCCGGTTCCTTCCTTGGCGGAACAGAGGAAAGCCGACTCAGGGACCAGAGCCAGTTCACTGTCCAGCTGATCTTTGACCATCTGCACGTCCGCAGAAGGGAGATCGATCTTGTTGATCACGGGAATAATGGCCAGGTCATGCTCCATGGCCATAAACAGGTTCGAAAGGGTCTGGGCTTGGACGCCCTGGGAAGCATCCACCAGAAGGAGCACTCCTTCACAGGAGGCGAGAGCTCGGGACACTTCGTACGAAAAGTCCACGTGTCCGGGCGTATCGATCAAGTTGAGAGCATAGTCTTCGCCATCCTTGTCTCTGTAGGGAAGAGTGATCGTATGGCTCTTAATAGTAATTCCTCTTTCCCTCTCCAGGTCCATGGTGTCCAGGATCTGGTCCCGGAACTGTCGCTCGTTCACAAGGCCGGTGTATTGAATGAATCGATCTGCAAGAGTGGACTTACCATGATCGATGTGGGCTATGATGCTGAAGTTTCGAATTTTTGCCATAAGCCTCGCTAGACCTTTTGCCGATCACGAAAGCCTCCCATTCGGGAGACAACTGAATAAGGTATTTTTTCGCGCTGAGGAACACAAGAAAAAAGATCACGAACTGCGCTGGCTCTGATGCGCTTATCCTCTGCAACCAAACGCTTTTGCGAGCCGGCCCTTTTTCCCACCACTCCGGCATTACATCATTATGTTTTCACTGCGTTCTCGGCTATTCAGTAGATTTCAAATTTGACGAGTCGGCCGTCCAAGCCTCCAGCGCTCAGTGCTCTTTTCCATGACGGCTTCAGCCCGATGTACGGAATCAGTTCCCGCACGCCAATATAGACGAAAGCGGTCGAGCCTTTACATTTTTGTTTAAGAAAATCACCTAAGATCTTGTAGAAGTAGTGCACGTCTTCACGCTGGGCTAATCGAACACCGTAAGGAGGATTGCACACGATCATCGTGTCTTCAAGACCGGGAATATCGCGAAAATCCATTGTCTTGAACAGGACCCGCTCACCGTAAGGCAGGGACTTCAAGTTGGCTCTCGCAGCCTTTACGGCCTCCTCAGAGGAGTCGCTGCCACCCATGAGTCCTTCAGGGAGGCTCAGGATTTGACTCTCCCCTTCGCACTTGATCTGAAGCCAGAGTGTCTTGTCGAAATCAGGAAGATTTTCGAACCCGAAGCGCTTGCGCAGGAAGCCCGTCGGAACGCGACAGAAAGACATGAGCGCTTCGGCGAGCAGGGTCCCCGAACCGCACATGGGATCGTAGAGCCTCCTGGATCCGTCCCATTCCACGAGGCGAACAATGGCTGCGGCGAGGAGTTCCTGCATGGGAGCGTCAATGGTCTGCTGCCTGTAGCCCCGACGGTGAAGAGATCCGCCCGAAGTGTCAAGACTGATGACGGCCAGATTGTTCTCGATATGGAGAATGATCCGCACATCAGGCTCTATTCTCTGAATGCTCGGCCGGCGCTGTTCACGTTCTCTGAAATAATCCGCGATGGCGTCTTTCAGGCAAAGTGCGGCATAGCGAGAGTGTCTTATTAGGCTGTGAGAGACTGTGGCGTAAACTGCAAACGTGTGGTCGGGAGAAAAGAGCGAGGACCAATCCATGGACTTGGCTTGCCGGTAAAGGTAAGCCGTGTTGTGACAGTGAAAGGATTTCAGGGGAGCTAAAACTCTGGAGAGAACTCGCGCCTGGTAGTTGACCCGGTAAAGGGTTCCTTTATCCGCCTCAAAATGGAGCCCGCGATAAGCCGGGCGAATGTTGGCGGCGCCGAGATCGGACAGCTCGATGGCGGCAAGGTCCTCCATCCCTCCGGGAGTCTGGGCGAAAAAGTCATGCCTTTCTTGGTATTCAAACATGATGACTTCGTAAAAGTCGTGAAATAGGACGGAAAAGTGATATGCTCCAGATGCTCCTTTTCCGGTTGCGGACTCGGCAGAAACCACCCCAGACCGGGCCGGCGCTCTGTTTGATTGAGCCGGGACGCCTCCATTAAGTCTGAGCGTAACTATGCAGCCCTGCCAGATAATTGACACCGAAATAGGTGAAAAGGACGGAGCAAAAGCCGATGATGCAAAAGACGGCGAGTTTGTTTCCTCTCCAGCCTCTAACCATGCGTGAATGAAGGAGAGCGGCATAAACGAGCCAGGTTATCAGCGACCACGTCTCCTTCGGATCCCAGCTCCAATAACTCCCCCAAGCGGAGTGGGCCCACACAGACCCTGTGATGATCCCAAGGGTGAGCAGCAGAAAGCCGATGACTACCATCTGATAGCTCAACTCATCGAGAAGGGAGCGGTGGGGAATCAGCTTCAGAAAGATGTTGTTGTTTTGAGGACTGTCCAGCTTTTTCAGGAGAAACATGAGGGACAGGCCGAAGGCAAGGCCGAAAGCCGCGTACCCGAAAAAACAGGTGATCACGTGTGCGATCAGCCAGTTGCTCTTGAGGGCGGGAACCAGCGGCTGAATGCGACTGCTGATGCTCGGGGAATAAGAGGCGTAGGCCATGGCAAGGAAGGCCAGTGGCGTCACGAAGGTTCCCATGGTCCTGTTCCTGGTTTTCCGCTCGATGATCAGGTAGAGCAATATGAGAGTCCAGGCAAAAAAGATGAGGGACTCGTAGAGGTTCGAAAGAGGCGCATGGCCGATCCCTAACTCGTAGGACTCCCTCCACCTCAGAAACATGGCGAAAGTCTGCCCCCCAAAGCCGACCAGCGTGACAAACGTAGCCAGGCGACCGAAGATTTCTCTGCTCACAACCATCATCAGCAGGTAGAGGAGGAAGGAAAAAAAGTAGGCAAAAGTAATATAACTAAGAATCAGGGAATTAACCATTGTCTATCTGCCCCCATTTGGGTGGTGTCTATTACAGGCCAAAGTGTTCAAGGCTGTTTCGCGCTCAATCTGCTTTTGAAAAGAAGAACCAAAGAGTCCAACTCCCTTTCCAAACCCACAGGGTTCTTGCTGGCCATGCCCGCCACCTTCATCGTCACATCCTGCCTGTCTTTAGAAATTTGAACCCAGATCATTCGATGCGAAAGAAAAAACGTCGCAAACAGGCCGACCATAATCATGACGAAACCGGCCCATACCAGCGGGACCCCCGGATCCCTGCTCACCTGGAGACCCGTAAAATATTTTGATTCCATGTTTTTCAGGCTAAAGATGAAGGGCTTAGAGGCAGCCGGATTAAGGGTGGGGAATCGTTCGAAGATCCCCTGGAAACGCTCCCTGATCATGTCGTAGTTCTTGAAGACCCAGAAATGGGTCTGTTTGCCTTCGGCGGACCGAACGGTCACATGGGCTGCAGGCCCCATTCTCATGAAATCAGACCGCACCTCGGTCACTACCGCTTCCCCCGCATTTCCGGGCAGCGGAAAAGGCTTATCCACCACGGTCTCGAGGGAGGTGCTTGCTCCTGTGTCTTCGTTTCTTAGGCCAAGGAGGACCCGATCACCTGCAATGGAGCCATAACTTGCCTGGTAAAATGTGATGCCCTGGAACGTGATAGGGTGATTGACGCGGAGGGCGCCTTCCAGTGCGACTTTGCCGTCTGTGAGGAATGCGACGTCGGATCGATACTCTTTGGGTGTCCCGTTTCGATAGAACTCTACCGAGAATTTCTTGCACTGTACGGTGAAAGGCAGGGGTTTAGGGGCGCCGTTCTTGCGAAGGGTGACCTTGTCGACCGTCTCTCCCTGGGGGATGTTCACGAACGCCTCAAACCCGAACAGGGAACCGATGATGCCGCCCACCAGGATCATGAGGACGCTAAGATGAACCAGGTACACGGCGAAATAGGCATATCGCCCCTTCTCTGCATAAAGAAAGACAGTCTTATCCCCTTTCTTTGTTTGCACTTTGCCGTACTTGCCTCTCAGAATACGGGCTGCGCTTTCCGCGATACCGGAGAGTCCGCCATTCACGGCGAAGCTTCGACCGGGAGAGAGATCCTCAAAGGGTTTCAGTCTGTCCGGTCTGGGGCTGGAGCTGAACCGTCTCAACGACGAGGGAAACCGGTCCCACGAACAAACGACGAGATTGACCACCAGGGCGGCGATGATCAGTCTGAACCAAAAAGAATGGTACAGGTCGAAAACCTGGAAATAGCTGAGCACCCGGAGGAGGGCGGGGCTCATCTTTTCGGCCAGTTCCACGGCGCCTTCCTGCTGCGGAATCACCGTTCCAAAGACTGAGATAACAGCGAGGAGGATGAGCAGAAAGAGGGTGAGCTTGACGGAGCTCAGGATATTCCAGGGGGAAAAGGATTTTTTGCCGCCATCAGGCCTGCTATTGGTCATAGGACATCCTCGAAAAAACATAACATAGCGATGAAACAGCGGAGGATCAATGGGTTTTACTGAGGAGCGGCTATTTTCTATTCCTGAAACCATGGAAAGAAGACGGTTGAGGCTCTTTGCGCGGCGTCCTGCCGCAAAAGAAGAGTTGACCCGTTCCGGGAAATCATGCTAAAAAAGCCTAACTGATTCTGCCTGAAGAGGTCCCTGAATGCTCGATCTCAAATTCATTCGGTCCCGACTGGAAACTGTCAAGCAGATGCTCGCGAACAGGCGATATGATCTGGACCTGTCTGTTTTCGAAGCGGTGGACAAGAAAAGGCGGGAAATTCTCCCCCTCCTCGAAAACCTGCGCCACCAGAGAAACAAGGTGAGCGAGGAAATCGCCCAAATGAAGAAAAGGAAGGAGGATGCCTCTGTTCCTATCGCAGAGATGAAAGAAGTGTCGGCGGAGATCAAGCGCCTGGAATCTTCCATGTCGAAGGTGGATGAGGAACTCCAGCCGCTTCTCATGATTATTCCCAATATGCCTCATGAAAGCGTGCCGGTGGGCGCCGACGAAAGGGACAACCCTGTGGTGCGAAGGTGGGGTGAGATCGAAGACAAAGATTTTGAGCCTTTGCCTCACTGGGAGATCGGAGAAAGGCTCGGAATCTTTGATTTCGGCACGGCGGCCAAAATAGCCGGGGCTCGGTTCGCCCTGTACCGCGGTCCTGGAGCATTGCTGGAGCGGGCTCTGATCAATTTCATGCTCGACGTCCACACCAAAGAGCATGGCTATACGGAGGTGCTGCCCCCCTTCCTGGTCAATTCGGCCTCCATGGCCGGTACCGGCCAACTCCCCAAGTTCAAGGAAGACCTTTTCAAAATCGAGGGTTGGGATCTTTATCTGATTCCCACTGCTGAAGTCCCCGTAACCAACATTCACCGGGAAGAGATCCTAGCCGAGGAAGCCCTGCCCATCCACTATGTAGCCTTTACGCCTTGTTTCAGATCCGAGGCAGGCTCTTACGGGAAGGACACGCGGGGTCTGATCCGGCAGCATCAGTTCAACAAGGTTGAGCTTGTCAAGTTCTCCAAGCCGGAGGATTCCTACCAGGAGCTGGAATCACTCACGGACAACGCAGAGACGATTCTCAAACGTCTGGGTCTTCCTTACAGGGTCGTGTCTTTGTGCACGGGAGATCTGGGCTTCGCCTCGGCAAAGACCTACGACCTGGAGGTGTGGTTACCCGGGCAGAAGGTTTTCAGAGAGATATCCTCGTGCAGCAACTTTGAGGATTTTCAGGCCAGAAGGGCGGGCATAAGGTTCAAGAGGAAAGGCGGCAACGGCACGGAGTTGCTTCACACCTTGAATGGGTCAGGCCTCGCAGTAGGCAGGACCCTCGTGGCCGTCCTGGAGAATTATCAGCAAATGGACGGGAGCGTCCTTGTTCCCGAAGCACTGATACCTTACATGAGCGGCATGAAGGCCATCAATACGGTCGCATGATGCCACCCAGTGATCAAGAGATCTTTAACTGGCGGGATTACCAGCGGAAACTAGCCAGAAGAGCAAGGAGAAGGTACTACTTGAAAAAATTGCCGTGGCTCGGAATGTGGACAGGCACAGGCGCTCTCATTTTGGTCATTCTCCTCTACTCCGCCTCTTGGCTTTCAGCCCATTTTGAGAACAAGGCATGGCGACCCCCGCCTAAAGCCGCGCCAAAAAAGTCAGAGCGGCTGACCAAGAAAGACCTTTCCCTTCTTCTCGGGAAGCTGGATATGCACCTTGATGCTCCTTCGGAAGCCTATAGGGTCGAACACAACGGCTCGGTGCTGACCATAGAGGTCTCTATCGACCCTGCACTTCAAAAGTACGTCTCGAACCTTCTCAGTCGCTCCATGACCCATGCCGCGGCGGCTGTAGTATTGAGGCCGGATACGGGCCAGGTGCTGGCCATGGCTCAGGCGAATGAAGGGAATCCAGAGGAAAACATCTGCCTTAAGGCCGACTTCCCTGCTGCGAGCCTGTTTAAGATTGTGGTTGCCTCTGCGGCCATCGAAGCTCGTGGTTTAAATCCCGACTCCAAGCTAACTTTCAGGGGAGGCAAGTATACGCTTTACCGGAGTCAGCTCAAAGAGGATCGGGGCCGTTATTCCAGGAAGACCACTTTGAAAGATGCGTTTTCCGGTTCCATCAATCCCGTTTTCGGTAAACTTGGAATCTATGAACTTGGCCCGGAAATCATGAAAGACTATGCCCACCGTTTTCTCTTTGACCGGCCGATCCCCTTCGACCTGCCTGTGGCCGTGAGTCACTTCGATATGCCCACAGATGATTTTTCCATTGCGGAGATTGCCTCGGGCTTCAACAAGAGGACCTTGATATCCCCTCTTCACGCCGCTCTCATCGCATCGGCCGCTGCGAACAAGGGGGTGATCATGGAGCCGTGGCTGGTGAAAACGGTGAAGGACGGCGCAGGGAATATCCTCTATCAGGCACATCTCTCGCCGTTGACAAGCCCCATCAAAGAGAGCACTGCCAGGGATCTGAGGAAGCTCATGGAAGAGACAGTGACCGGAGGCACGTGCAGGCGGGCGTTCAGGCCTCTTCAGCGCAAGAAGAACTTCAAGAACTTTGATTTTGGAGCCAAGACCGGCACGATCAATGACCCGTCAGACCACTATAGGCTTGATTGGCTTACAGCCTTCGCTCTCCCGGGCAAGGGGGGAGGAGGCCTAAGCATCACCGTTTTGGCCGTACATGGTGAAAAATTGGGGATCAGGGCCAAGGAGATAGTGCGGTGTATCATCGACGAGCATTTCAGTTCTTGAGAGGAGAGGTGCTCGGGCCGGTCTCCGGAAATCGATTTGCCGCGGGTGATTGGTCGGGAACCCGCTAAAAAGAAGAGATCAGAAAGGCGGTCGGAATATGTGCGGTATTGTATGTTACGTAGGGCAAAGGGAGGCCAAACCCATCCTTCTGGAGGGCTTGAAGAGACTGGAATACCGGGGTTATGATTCAGCGGGCCTCGCCGTCCAGGATGGGGAAAACATCGTCTGCCTTCGCTCCGTCGGCAGAATTGCCGAACTGGAAAGGAAGATCGGAGAACTGGCCGTCGCGGGCAGTTGCGGCATCGCTCATACAAGGTGGGCAACCCATGGCGAGCCTACGGAGAGAAATGCCCATCCTCATTGTGACGGTGCGGAAAATGTCTTTGTCATTCACAACGGGATTGTCGAAAACTTCTATTTTCTCAAGAAAAAACTCGAGAAATCCGGAGTCGTCTTTAGGTCTGAGACGGATACCGAGATCCTCGCCCACCTGATCGCCCTCAACTTTGACGGCAATCTTGCCGAGGCGGTGCGAAAGACCATGTCTCAAGTGGAAGGTACGTTCGGGATAGGGGTCATTCACCGGCACGTGCCCGGCGAGATTGTCGTCGCCCGGAGAGGAAGCCCCCTTATTATCGGGATAGGTGAGGATGGTCATTTCGCGGCTTCCGATGTGGCGGCCATGGTGCGGTACACGAACAAGGTCATCCATCTCAATGACAACGAACTGGCCTCCTTGTCGGGCCATGGCTTCACGATCTCTACAGCCCAGGCTACAACCGTGACAAGGGCCATGGAGACTGTGGAATGGCAGGCGGAGGACGCCGAACTGGCAGGCTTCCCCCATTTCATGCTGAAAGAGATCTATGAGCAGCCCGAAACGATCATGAATGCTTTACGAGGCAGGCTGGATCCCAGCGAGGGAGTGCCCAAGCTGGGTGGGATCATGCCGGTCTGGGATCAGCTCAAAGACTCCCGACACATCGTAATCGTCGGCTGCGGCACTTCTTACCATGCAGGGTGTGTGGGAAGGTACGTCTTCGAACGCTTGACTGAAATCGATCTGGAGGTGGAAATCGCTTCAGAGTTCCGGTACAGGAAACTCAATTTTCCTCCCAACACCTTCATTATCGCCATGAGTCAATCCGGAGAAACGGCGGACACGCTTGCGGCGATCAGAGAAGCGCGCCGAAAGGGAGCCCGTCTGCTGGGGATCGTCAATGTGGTGGGCAGTTCCATCTCCAGGGAGACCGATGCGGGTGTGTATAACCACGCAGGACCGGAGATCGGCGTTGCATCGACGAAGATTTTTGTTTCCCAACTTACCATACTGGCTCTTTTGGCCATCCTTCTCGGCCGTCACCAGAAACTCTCTCTGACCGAGGGAGTGGAAGCCATCAAAGCCCTCACGGAGTTGCCCGAAAAGGTGAGAAAAGTTCTCTCCCAGGATAACCACATCCAGGCCATTGCTGAGAAATACTGCAAATGCGAAAACTGGCTTTTTCTGGGAAGAAAATATCAGTACCCCATCGCCATGGAGGGAGCGCTGAAACTCAAGGAAATTTCTTACATCCATGCGGAGGGCTACGCGGCAGGAGAGATGAAGCATGGTCCCATTGCCTTGATCCACCCCACCATGCCGACGGTCGCTGTGGCGCCTATTGACTCCATGTACGAGAAAATGATCAGCAACATTCAGGAGATCAAGAGTCGCAAGGGTCCGGTCATTGCCATTGCCAGCGAGGGGGATCAGAGGATAAAGGAAATGGTCGACGATGTGATAGAGGTGCCTCAGACCCTGGAGTATCTGTACCCCATTCTGACGGTCGTTCCTTGCCAGCTTCTGGCCTATCACAGTGCGAGGTTTTTAGGTCGCGACATTGATAAGCCCAGGAATCTGGCCAAAAGCGTCACCGTGGAATAGTCTTTCACTCGGTTTTATGGCTCGAAGGGGGACGATGAACCGGTCCACATTGCCTCGTGGACAGCGAAGAGCCTGTGTGGTGAGAGTCGCCAGGCTTTCTGCGAAAGTGCTCTTGTCGCCTTTTTTCAGGATTTGCCGTCAAGGCCACGAAAACTTGCCTGAAAAGGGTCCCTTTGTCCTCTTGCCGAAGCACCAGCGGTGGGAAGACATTCCGCTTCTCGGCCTCGCCGCTCCGTGCCCCTTGCTCTTTGTGGCCAAACACGAACTTTTTGTTCATCCTCTTTCCGGGTGGCTAATCACGGCCCTGGGAGGAATCCCGCTTAATCGGCAGCGTCCCCTGCAAAGCAGGAGTGCAATTCGAAAGCTTCGAACCATGCTCGAAAACGGGGAGAGGATCGTCATCTTTCCCGAGGGCACCTATTACAGAGACCGTATGGGACAGGGACATGTGGGTTTGGTTCGTCTCATTCACTCCGGAATCCGGATCCCCTACGTTCCGGTGGGCATCCGCTATGGAACGGGGAGGGTTCGCCAACCGGTACACATCCGTTTCGGAAGAGCCATCATCGGTGAGCCTTCTCTTTCTCCGAGGGCTCTTGTGGAAAGGGTTATGGAAGAGATTGCTGATCTGTCAGGATTCTCTCGAAGCAAGAAGGAGGTGGTAAGGACATGGGTGGAATGAAGAAAGTCTCCGAGCGCATAGAAGGGTATAGGGAGGAAATCGTCCAGCTTCAAAAAGAGCTCACTTCCAGGGTAGCTCTAGGACCGGAGAACGGCGGCACCGGCGAGCACAAGAAGGCGGAATATCTGAAGATGAAACTGGAAGAGCTTGGGCCTGACCAACTGGAAGAGATCGAAGCGCCTGATGCCAGAGCAGAAAGGGGGTATCGGCCGAACCTGGTGGCCAGGTGGCAGGGTGAAAAGGGCGAGCCCACGGTGTGGCTGTTAAGCCATATGGACGTTGTGCCCCCGGGAGATTTTGCCTTGTGGGAGAGCGATCCCTATGAGATCAAAGTAGTGGGAGACAAAATCATAGGCAGAGGGACCGAAGACAATCACCATGGGATCGTAAGCTCCTACCTGGCGATGAAAGCCGTTATCGAGTCCGGGGCGAAACCGAAGCGATCAGTTGCCCTTGCCCTGGTGGCGGATGAGGAGACAGGGAGCAAGTACGGCCTTGATTATCTGCTGGGAAATCACCCTCAATTCTTCAAGCCCTACGACCTGATCATTGTTCCAGACGGAGGGAATGAGGATGGAAGCATGATCGAAGTAGCGGAAAAATCCATGCTATGGATGAAGTTCACGATTCTGGGCCGGCAATGCCATGGCAGTACGCCCGACAAGGGCAGGAACAGTCTGTACGCCGCGGCCCGGCTAATTGTTGAGCTTCAGAAGCTCAAAGTGGAGTTCGGGCAGCGTGACGATCTGTTCAAGCCGCCGGTGTCCACCTTTGAGCCGACCAAAATAGAAGCCAACGTTCCCAACGTGAATACGATCCCGGGTAAAGACGTGTTTTACGTGGACTGTCGCATCCTGCCTCAGTACCAGGTGGAGCAAGTCTTGTCCTATGTTCAGTTCGTAGTGAAAAACGTTGCCGGAGAACTGGATGTTACCATCCAGGCAGAACCTGTTTACACGCAGGAGGCTACAGCCCCGACAGGCGTTGACGCTCCTGTGGTCCGCGCTCTCGAGAGAGCCATTAAGAAGATCACAGGGCTTGAGCCCAGGCCAATGGGGATAGGCGGAGGAACGGTGGCCGCCTTCTTCAGGAGGGCAGGGCTTCCAGCCGCCGTCTGGGCCACGCAACCGGATACTCCCCATCAGCCGAATGAGTTTTGCCTGATCAGCAATATCATGGCTGATGCGAAGGTCTTTGCCTCCATCTTTCTTGGAGATTGATCGGGGTCCTTCAAGTCCCATCGGTCATCTGAAGATGGAGGAGTCCTTCAAGTATTTCGTAATGGTGAGAGAAGCTCTTCTCTCGGGCACGGAAAGCACGGCTTATGAGGAGCTATAAAAATCTTCTCGGTTTGCTTGAGCATGGAGCGGCCGAGGGTATCTATCCCGGTGCGGCTTGCCTTGTTGCAAAGGGAGGAAAGATTGTCCTCCATGAACATGTGGGATATCGTTCATTGATTCCCGAGCCTGCTCCGATGTCAAGACATACCATCTTTGATCTGGCATCGCTCACCAAGCCTCTGGCCACAACGCTTTGCGCAATGAAACTCATAAACGAAGGCAAGATTTTTCTGGATCAACCTCTGAAAGAAATAATTCCCCACGCTGTCCTGGGGGACAAAGCTGAGCTGACACCCCGCTTGCTGCTCAACCATTCCTCGGGACTAGTGGACTGGAAAGCCTTTTATGAAAAGCTCTTTCATTACCCGATGAAGGATAGGAAGAGAATCCTGAGACAGTGGATCAGTCAGGAGGCTCTTGCGTATGAGCCGGGGAAGGGGAACCTGTACAGCGATCTCGGATTCATGCTTCTGGAGTGGGTCATCGAGGAGAAGAGCGGGGAGAGTCTGCCGAGGTATGTCCATAAGCATTTCTATAATCCCTTAGACTTGAAGAGGACGTTGTTTCGGGGGACCGGTGAGGAGATAAATCCGTCCCGCCCAGTCCTTACGAAAGGGGGGAATATCGCGCCAGGCTACTCCACAGATGAGTTTGCGGCAACGGAGGATTGCCCTTGGAGAAGGAGAGTTCTTCAGGGGGAAGTGCATGACGACAATGCCTGGGTGCTCGGAGGGTACTCGGGACATGCAGGGTTGTTCAGCTCTGCTGAAGAGGCTTTTGTGATCGTCAACGTGCTGAGAGAGCATTATCTCGGTGTACGCCGTGACTTTTTCAGGCCGGAGACCGTCAGGGAATTCTTCAGACGGCAGGATATCACACAGGGAAGCGACTGGGCCTTGGGGTGGGACACTCGGGCCTTGGAGGGAAGCAGTGCAGGGAAGTACTTCTCTCGCGACAGCGTGGGGCACACCGGGTTCACAGGCACCTCGATATGGATGGATCTGGAAAAAGACGTGACTGCAATTCTGCTCACAAACCGAGTCCATCCGAAAAGAGACAACGACAGGATCAAACAGTTCAGACCTGTGTTTCATGATGCAGTCATGGAGGAACTGGGCCTGGTTGATTAGCCAGGGATCGACACAGACATTCCTGCCGAGCGACCTGCTCGGCCGAAAGGGTGATCTGTTTCGGATATCATCTCTTCTCCGCCGATTCGGCAGAGAAAGGTCTCTGACTGTCTGTGTGGGTCTATGGTTAATCCTCGCGGAGGTTAAGCATCATGGCTGAAATCAAGAGTACGATTGATATCATCATGGAAAAAGCCAAGAAGTTTACTGTGACGGAACAGGAGAAGAAGGGCTTCAGACGTCAGGAACTGAAAGGCAAAATCAAAGGCTTGATCCAGAAATATGTGGATGGAATCCTGGATCTGGAAAAGTTTAATGAAGCAGTGAAGGGCCTTGGCGAAGACGGGCCTGGAACCGTTGGCCGGTTGATCAGGGAGGACGCGATAGCCCGCATCCGGCCGGATGAAAACAATGAGGCCCTCTTGGACATTCTATCAGCCACGGGCGTGGACATCGAGCCCTTGAAGGAACTGTTCACAGCCTTTCGCGACGAGCTGAAACGAAAGAAGGAAAGATACGAGAGGATTGCCCGAGAGGACTTAGCGAAGAGAGGCATCTCCGGCTCGGCCGTCGTTCCTAATCTCAACGCGGACGAGGGATGGCGCAAAACACTGTCGGAAACTGCCCAAGCATTCAAAGAGAAGCTTCGGTCGATCTCCTGAGACGACTCGCAATCAGAGGCTTGCTGACGCGAAAGCACGCGCTCTGCTTGTCATCCATTACTCATCATCTCTTTCAATTTAGTCATTTTAGCGCACTTTAGGCACTTTAGGCATTCATATATTGATCACCTTGTCCGCCAGTTGCATGGCGGTGACGATGTCAAGCATGTTGGTGGTCTCTCCCACCTCCTTCTTGTCCAGGAGACTGAAATGGCTCAGGCAGGTTCCGCAAACCAGGATAGTCAGTCCATCGTTGTCATACTCTTTGAGCTCATCCAGGACCTCCGAACCCGCTATGGTCAGCTTGACGCCGTTATTGATGAAGACGAGACGCCACAGTTCCTGCCCCATTTCTCTCAGGGTCTTGATGAAATTGACCATGAGTTTCTTGCCTAGTTCATCGTCGCCGTGACCCATGCGGTCCGTGGCGATCATAACCAGGATCTTCTGGCCTTCCGAATCAGGCGCGGGGGCAATGGAGTGTTCAGACGCGCAAGCTCCTGTCGCCCGCTTCCCGATGATGAAGTAGTCCGATCCCTTCTGTTCCACAGAGACTTCGAACTGTCGGCTTCCCAGGAAGCGTGAAACGTTCTCTTTTGCAGCCTGAGTATCAACAATGACGCTAATCTCGGAGAGATTCTCCTTTTCGATCATCTGCTTCGTCCGCAGCACCGGGGCTGGGCAGGCCAGTCCGCGGCAGTCCAATTCGCTTGGCATAAAATCACTCCTTTGATTCACCGCAGAGCACGCAAAGCGCGCAGAGAAAACCTATGTTTGTTATGAAAACTTATTGCCGTATGCTTTTAAGAATAATAATCCTCTGCGGTCTCGGCGATCTCTGCGGTGAGACTTCTACTCCACAATGATTCTTTCTATGGGTTCCGCGATGACTTCGCCGACCAGCGCGGCATCTTGAACCCCTTTTGTTTTAAGGGCCTTCAGCAGATCCTCAGCTTTTTCCGGAGCCACGCAAATCAGCAAGCCGCCCGATGTCTGGGGATCAAACAGCACATCCTGAAGCACCCGATCCACGCTTGGTGCGAAGTCCACCATGAAGAGCCTGAAGTCCCTATTCTTGTAAGCGCCCGCAGGGACCAATCCCATGGCCGCGTATTCCAAAGCTTCTGGATAAACAGGAACGCTCTCCGCCTTGATCCGAACTCCATAACCGGAGCCTAACACCATCTCTGCAAGGTGGCCCAGGAATCCGAAACCGGTGATGTCCGTGCACGCATGCACGGGATAATCCTCCATCACTTCGGCCGCATCCTTATTGAGGGTTGCCATTGCCCAGGTCACCTTATCGGTAATCTCCTGTGAAGCAAGGGCGCCTTTGATGGCCGTACCGATAATCCCTGTGCCCAGGCGCTTCGTCAGTATCAAGAGATCCCCGGCTTTCAAGTTCTTCTTCGTGAGGACTCGATCCGGATGAATGAAGCCTGTCACGGAAAGCCCATACTTGAGTTCCTGGTCCTCCACGGTGTGGCCGCCTACAAGCACGACACCCGCTTCACGCATTTTGTCGAGGCCACCTTCAATGATCTGCCGAAGCACAGAGATATCCATGTCCTTTGCGGGGAAAGCGACCAGGTTCATGGCCGTCTTAGGAACGCCGCCCATGGCGTAAACATCGCTCAGCGCATTTGCTGCGGCGATTTGGCCGAACCAGTACGGATCATCCACGATGGGCGTGAAGAAATCCACCGTCTGAATGATGGCAAGATCATCCGAGATTTTATACACTCCGGCATCATCCGCCCGATCAAGGCCAACGATTAAGTTGGGATCTGTCGGCAACTCCAATCCGCAAAGTGCGTTTTCCAGGTCCCCTGGAGCCAGCTTGGAAGCTCACCCGGCCCCTTTGACCGTTTCTGTGAGGCGGGGGATCTTAGGTTCGGCCATCCGTTCAACTCCTTACATTTCAGTACCTACTATAAATAGGCCTACTTCCCCTTTATTTCAAACAGGAAGTTCCGATAACTCATGTACTTAGCGGACGGGAAAACCGATTCTCACTCGGTCCGGGCTAGTGAAGCTTGACAGCAGGTACCTGCCGGCATGGCAGGTTCAACGGATGGGGTTGTGGAGTTCGTGGGTTCTTGATGAAGCCAGCAGAAAATCGACAAAAGCTTTGCACAGAGGGGAAACGGCCCTTCTTCGATCCTTAATGAGGTAGAAACGTCGAGGCATCCGCAAGCCTTTTACTCTCAGGCTCTTGAGAATTCCGGCCTCGATTTCCGTATTCAAGGCCAGAGACGAGAGAATCGAGACCCCAAGTCCGGCCTTGATTCCCTCTTTCACGGCGGTGGATGTCCCGAAACGAGCGACAACGTGAAACGATTCAATCCCTTCGCCTCCAGCCGTCCGGAGACTCTCTTCAACCATTTGCAGTGTTCCTGAGCCCGACTCTCTCGATATGTAGGGCTCCTTGGACAACTCTTCCAGCCGGACCGTCTTCCTGTCCGCCCACGGGTGTGAGGCGGGCACCGCAAGCACCAACTCATCCCTCCAGAGCTCGTGGGAGATGAGGGCCTTATTCGCGCTCTTTGATCCAATCACGCCAAGTTCAAAGCGTCCTTCCAGAACTCGTGCTTTGATTTCACGGGAATCGCCTATGGTGAGGCAGACCGTGACGTGAGGATATTGCTCGCCGAAACGGCGGATGAGGTTCGGAAGGATGTATTCACCGGGAATGGTGCTGCAGCCGAGATGGATCGTGCCTTTTCTTACGCCCAGAAAGTCCTCCATTTCCAGGCGCACCATGCGCTTCATGTCGAGAAGAGAAAGAGCATGCTTGTAGAGGAGTTCCCCCAACTTTGTGGGAACGACCTGCCTTCCGAGCCGATCCAGCAATTTTGCTCCCACAGCGGTTTCGAGGGTTGCAATTCGCTCGCTCACCGAAGCCTGCGCAAGATGAACCACTTCAGCTGCTTTTGAGAAGCTTCCAAGTTCCACAACTTTTTGAAAGATCTCCAGCTGGCGGAGATCGAAGTCAACGGTCGGCTGAGATTCGGAAGGTATTTTTCCCATTGTCTTGCCTTGAGCCCTTCGCCGTGGTGATGGTCTGTGTTTGTTCTTGCTCCCAGTCTTGTGCCGTGCGCCTTATGCCATGAGCCTGTGTCATATGTACCCAAACCACATTTTTTGGACGCTATCGAAATTGGCTTTCACATACTCACTGCCCGAAATATACCCACCATGGCCAGGAAGCAGGTATGACGTATCAAGTCCGGACAGCCGGCGGATGCTCGCTTTGAGGTCTTCCCCGTTTCCTCCCGGAAGGTCGGTCCTGCCCAAGCTCCGGTCAAAAATGACATCCCCTGGGAAGAGTGCTCTTTTTTCAGGCCAATAGACGCAAAGGGACCCTGGAGAATGACCGGGTGCATGAATGATCTCTAAGGTCATACCCTTCAAGCCGAGTTTACCTTCCCGGAGGAGCAATGGCGGCTCGAAAGCTGAAATGCCCATGGCAGCCCCATACTGGGGAGCCACGTTTTTGATGAAGTCCAGCTCCATTATGTGCATGGCGATCAGCGCAGGCAAACCGAGGAATGAACGCACGCCTTCCATGTGATCGGGATGAGCATGGGTGAGGATAACAAGGTCTATATCTGCGGGCTTAAGGGAGAGCGTGGAAAGCTGATCAACGATATGGCCAAAGAGATGAGAGTGGCCCGGATCGATAAGGATTCTCATGTTTCCATCGATGAGATACGAGTTGGAATTGTTTACTCTGGTGTCAGTCCACACAAAGGCGTGGATATCATCAGTGACTTTCATGTTCGAGCCCAGTCTCTCAAATCCTGTCGAGACCGAAAAGAGGTCTCTAAGTCCGACGGGATTCTTCCGTCTTGAGGATATCCTCCAGCGTCGTTTCCTTAAAGTGCTTCATGACCAAGTTTAGAGCTTTCCCCCAAACCGGTCTCACGGGGCAGGCGTCGGTGTTGCCGCAAACCTTCTTATCTTTGAGGCAGTCCACGAAGGTAAACTTCGATTCCAGAACTTCGAGAAGTTCCCACAGATTTATCCTTTTCGGAGATTTGGCCAGCATGTGACCTCCCTTTGGCCCTCTGACGCTGGTGATCAGTTTGGCCTTCTTGAGAGGAATCACCAGTTGCTCTAGGTACTTGATCGGGATGTTCTGATTCTTCGAAATCTGAGACATGCTCACAGGCCCCTGACCATAGCGCTTGGTCAATTCGAGCATGAGCCTCGTGCCGTAACGCCCTCGGGTAGATAGCTTCATATTGCTTCTTCCTCTGGTTCGGTTAGAAAGGTCAGAACGAGTGGGGCAGGGGTTATCCCCCAGCCTCTTGCAAAAAGGCATCTGATATCGAACCTGACGGGCCAACATCCCATCAAAGTATATTACACTAGGGCGGTATGGATAAAATGTCAACACTTTTGCCATTCGGAAAGTTGACAAAGCCGTGACAGAGAGTAATCTGCGCGGGTAGAAAAAGGATGAGGGTTGAAGATATGGGCAGTCGAGCAAGATGACAGGGAGATAGATTATTTTGAGGATACCGTCACTTCAGGGCAGAGTTAGGTCCACAGACCCCTGCTAACGCCCAGCGTCGCACTTGCATAAGAAAAGTGCCCTGTCATATTGGTGAAAATCGCGCTTCATGAGGTGAAACTGCGCTGTGAGGGAAGGCAAAAGCTTCCTCAAACGCAGCAACCACCATCACTCTCAAGTTAGATGGTGGATTTGGGGTCCCCCAATTGGGTTGCCTTTTGGGCTCAAAAAATCGAAAATAAAAATCTTAACTTGCAGTTTCTTCGCAAGGAGGTTGTGTCGTAATCGCTCCATGTCATTGCGAACGACCGAAGAGAGCATGGCAATCTCCCTGATTTCAATCCGTTATGAGATTGCTTCGGTCGTATCACTCCTTAGCAATCACATGGGATGTAACATCGAGATGCAGATAAGTTGTTCTAAGACGTGCGGGTTGGGGACGAAGGGGCATCGTAAAACATTTCAAATGTCATACTCAGGAGAAGAAGACGTGAAATTCGTGATTATCGGCGGCGATGCCGCTGGCATGAGCGCCGCGAGCCGGGCAAAGAGGATCAGGGCTGATATGGACGTGATCGTCTTAGAAGAGAGTGGGGATGTTTCCTACAGCGCCTGAGGGATTCCCTACAACGTCGCGGACGCGGCGAGGGATATAGATGATCTGGTAGTCAGGCAGGCGCGGACATTCAGGGAGAAGCAGGGCATTGATCTGCGGACCGGGCACAAGGTGGAATCCGTCGACCCTGAAAGGAAGACAGGAAAGGGCACGGCAGAGGATGGAGCGAGCTTTGAGTTCTCTTATGACAAACTTCTACTCGCCACCGGAGCCCGGGCCGTTATGCTTGATCTCCCAGGCTTCGACCTGCCGGGAGTCTTTTCCCTGAAGAGCCTTGAGGACGGCCGAAAGCAAAAGCGGTATCTTGACGAAGTCAGGGTTAAGAAAGCGGTGATCATCGGCATGGGCTACATCGCTCTCGAGATGTGCGAAGCCCTGAGGGCTAGAGGAATCGAAGTGCACATGATCAAGCCCCGACCGCTCTTCATTCCCTGGATGAACCAGGAACTCTCAGCAACGGTGAAACAAGAAGTGGAAGCCAACCAAGTGAAAGTGCACCTGGGTCACGAAATAAAGAGAATTGAGAGAACAGGGAAAGGACTTAATGTTGTCTGCCACGACTTGGAACTGGACGGACAAATGGTGCTCGTGGGGATAGGAGTCAGTCCTCGCAGCGAACTGGCCGCAGAGGCAGGGCTTGCGCTCGGCCCAGGAAAATCAATCGCCGTCGATCGCTCCCTACTCACTTCTGATGAAAACATCTTTGCTGCTGGAGACTGCGCCGATTCCTATCACGTGGTCACCGGCGAGAAGACCTGGATTCCCCTCGCCTTGCGAGCTAACAGATCGGGCTGGGCTGTAGCCGACAACGTGACAGGTAGCAGGGTAGAACTTCCGGGTGTGGCCGGAACGGCGGTATTTAAGGTTTTCCAGATGGAGGTGGCGCGCACCGGGCTCAGCGTGAGGGAGGCGGAAAAATCCGGTTTTGCCCCAGCGGAGGTGGCGATCCATACCCGGAGTCGCGCCCATGCCCATCCCGGTGCAACCACCTTGTGGGCACAGCTCGTGGGTGACAAGAAAACTGGAAGACTTCTGGGAGCTCAGATGGTAGGAAGAGAAGGAGCCGCCCACCGAATCAACGCTGCGGCGGTGGCTCTCCACGCGCGGATGACAGTAGAGGAGTTCAGTCAGTCTGATCTTTCCTATGCTCCGCCTTTCGGGCCAACCTGGGACCCGCTGCTCACGGCAGCGAATCAGTTGCTGAAGACGATTTG
The DNA here is from genome assembly GCA_963740905.1 of uncultured delta proteobacterium. Taxonomy (GTDB): domain Bacteria; phylum Desulfobacterota; class DSM-4660; order Desulfatiglandales; family HGW-15; genus JAFGDM01. The sequence goes on along the minus strand of CAVUFY010000009.1, from coordinate 276,444 downwards.
AGAGAAACAGCGGAAAAATGAAAAACGTCATTATAAGACAGCTGTCTTTCGGTCACCATAAGGTGTTCACCTATGTTGCCGTATGCCCTGTGGCCAAGGCGGCAGTGATTATCGATCCGGGAGTGCGGAGGGAGGGTCGAAAAGATGTCTGAGCGATCATTGTACCGTGCGGTGGGGCGAAAGGAGGATACGACCGGAGTCGCCAGACGCGTAGCCCAGATTGCCGTGTCGGCGATCAAGCAGATGCCCGTGCTGGCGAGCAAAGTGGAGGGGTGCATCTCTCTTGGTCAGGGAATACCCTCTTTTGCAACACCGTCCTTCATCGTTGAGGCGGTAGTGGAAGGGCTGAGGTGTGAGGACTGGATCGGAAAGTACTCGCTTCAGCCGGGGCTACCTGCACTCAAGGAAGCTATTGCGGGGCGTCTTAAACAAACCAAAGGGATCGATGTGGATCCGGAAACAGAACTGTTCATCAGCGGCGGGGCCATGGAAGCCCTCGCAGCGGGAATTTCCACCGTCATCGAAAGGGGAGATGAGGTTTTGCTCCCTTCGCCCAATTACTCCTCTCATGTCGAGCAGATTCTTTTTGCCGAAGGAATTCCTGTTTTCGTGCCCCTGATCGAAGAGGAAGGCTGGAAGCTGGATATACGAAAGTTCAGGGAGTCCATAACGGAAAAGACCAAGGGGATCCTGATCTGCCATCCCATGAATCCCACGGGTGCGGTCTTCTCAAAGCAAGAACTGATGGCACTGGCTGAGATGGCCGTAGACCGAAATCTTTTCATCATAGCAGACGAAGCCTATGATTTCTTGGTTTATGATGATTTGCCCCATTTCAGTTTGGCCTCCATCCCCGATCTTAAGAATAATCTGCTAGCCTGCTACAGTTTTTCAAAAGCGTATTGTATGACCGGGTGGAGAGTGGGATACATGTATGCCAGCGCACGTTTGATAGACCAGGTGTTGAAGGTTCATGATGCCTTTGCGATCTGTGCACCTACCATCTCCCAATACGCGGCGCTTGCTGCTCTGAGGGCAACAAACGGAAGGACCGGACAGGGGGACGCATTCATCCGGCAGCTTGTCGAAGCCTTGGACTCGCGAAGGAAGCTGACTTGTGAACGCCTCGACCGCCTTCATGACCTTTTTTCATACCAGAGGCCCAAGGGGGCATACTATGTCTTCCCGCGTATCGCTCTGAGCGGGATCGGTTCCACAGAATTGGCGCTTAAGCTTCTCTATGAAGCAAAGGTCATTACCATTCCGGGCAACGGTTTCGGGCCGACAGGAGAGGGCCACATCAGATTGTCTTTCGGTGCCACCGAAAAGGAGATCCTGGAAGCCTTTGACAGGATCCAAACCTGGGCCGAGCGCTTCGGCTAGGAGCGCAGCAAATAGGAACACCGAGCGGTGAAGAATCATCCTTTGTGGGCCCAAGGGAATGAACTATTTGAATTCCATTGAACTTCCAGGCAGAGATGATAATGTGATAAGCTCAACCGATGATAAGCAAGGCGTTGCTTTGCGGGATCGTCTTGGCATCATGGGGGTGAGGTGATTTCTTTCATCGTCATCATCATGACACAAGTGCACTTCACGGGGGAGAAAAGAACATGAAGAAATTTGGGATCTGCTTGATGGCTTCGCTCGTGGTTTGCCTTTCCCTGTTCCAGGCCCTTGTGTGGGCTCAGAACAAAGAAGAGGCTGATCTCATCGTGGACAAATCACGCATCATTCTGGAAGACATGATGCGAAGTCCGGATAGTGCGCCGCCTACGGATTTTATCCGGGATTGCGCCGGGATTGCCATCATACCGGAACTCGTCAAGGCCGGTTTCCTTGTGGGAGGATCATATGGCAAGGGCGTTGTCTTGGCCAGGCGCAACGGGACATGGAGTGGGCCTGCTTTTGTGTATATCGGCGCAGGCAGTCTGGGTTTACAGATTGGAGTCCAACTGACGGACCTGTTACTCGTCGTCATCGGGGATGAGACCATGCGGGCTTTTCTCAAATCAAAATTCAAGCTGGGTGCCGATGCCGCGATTGCGGCAGGTCCTTATGGGGCTCAGGCCACGGCGGCCACAGAGATTCTTCTCAGAGGGGGGATATTTTCCTACTCACGAGCCAAGGGCCTTTTTGCCGGGGTTTCTCTCGAAGGCGCAGGCATGGGGACCGAGTTTGGGCTGAACAGAGCTTACTACGACACAACCTCCAACCCGGAACAGATTCTCTTTGGCGAAGTTAACATCCCGCCGTCTGGCAAGAAATTGATTCAGGCTCTCGAAAAGATCAAGTAATACCTTGGGGCAGGATTTCGGGGCCGGCTAAAGATGTCCCTTCTCGATGCCCGTAGCCGGGCCTCTGCCGGTTTCGCAGCTTCGCCTTTCAACTGAAGCCGCCACTGCTCTCTGGAGAAGCTCCGTTGCTTCCCCCTGAGGCGCCATCATTTCGGGCCAACGATCCTGGCTCGTAACCTACAGACAATTTTCGGCAAATTCGACTTTTGGTTGACACTTTTTGTCACTCTGTGCCGGCATCTTCTCATTGATGCTGCGTAATTGCCTGAATTTCGGTAAGTTTTTCTTCCGCATTTATGGCAGAATTCTTGCTAGAAATTTCTGCTAGAATCTGGGCCGGAATCATGACAACAGGGCATCAAGGGAGGGCAATGGTGAGTTACCCGTTCGCGATCAAGTCCCTTATTTGGTTTAGTTTTGCTCTCCTCCTGTTCTACCTCTCAGGATGAGGTTCAGCCGCAGGAACCCCTCAACTTCCTCCCCAAGAGCGGCCCTGTTCACCGGTCGGAAAGCCACGTAACGAAGCCTTCCCCGCAGATCTGGAGAATACAGTGAAAATATCTGTACTGAACGGTTCGAGCCTGAAAACGTGTTTTGAGTCTGAAAAGGAGATGATCTATATCGGGAGGGGTACTGAGAACGATCTCTCCATTGATGATCCTTCTGTTTCCAAGGTGCATGCGAGGATCTTCAAGGAGGGATGCCTTTACTACATAGAAGACCTGAAAAGTCGAAATGGCACTTGGGTGAGAGGAGATGCCGTAGTCAGTGGCGCGCAGGTCGAGGTGAAGGAAGGTTGCCTTATCACCTTAGGGGATGCTTTGATTCGCCTCGGCGAAACGAACTCAGAGGACGGCGATCTCAAGGAGATTACCCCTCACGTTTCAGAGTTCCCTTGCAATCAGCAAGCCGACTTTACCGGCACTCGCCTGTCCAGCCGGAAGAAACTGGAGACTCTTTATCAGGCGATAGCCACGCTGCTGGAATCCATAGACCTCAGAGAGATATGTGAAAGAATCATTCAATCCGTGTTCGCGAATTTTAAATATGTGGATGCGGCGGTCGTTTTGATTAAAGACGAGGAGGCAAGTGATCTGAAAGAAATGGCCTTTCGAGTCAGGCGTCAAAGCGACAGACCCGGCCTCGGCTACAGTCGAACTGTGGTGGCCAAGGTCATGAAGGAAGGCAAGGCTGTCATGGTTCCGGATGCTCTCAGCGAAGAGTGCTATCTGAAATCCGAAAGCGTGCAGTTGCAGAAAATACGGTCGATCCTTTGTGTTCCTCTCATCAGCAAGAAGCGGGCAGTGGGAGCTTTTTACATCCATTCCACAAGCCGACCCGAACCCTTCAGAAAAGAGGATTTGTCTTTTGTCACGTCTCTTGCCGGGCCCGCTGCTCTGGCTCTGGACAACTCCATGCTGTACTCACAAGCCGTGAGAGCGGAAGAATCTCTGAAAGAAGCTCATCACGATCTGGAACGGCAGGTCCGCGCCCGCACGGCTGAATTAGTGGAACTCAACAAGCGGCTTCAGGAACTCTCTATTACCGATGGTCTCACCGGCGCATACAACCACCGTCATTTTATTCATCTTCTCGAAATTGAGCACGACAGATCCGTTCGGTACAAGCGCAATTTGTCCCTTCTCATGCTTGACATTGATGAGTTCAAACAAGTCAATGACAGCTTCGGGCATCGGTGCGGGGATTCGGTTCTTCAGCATTTCGTGAACATTGTCAAAGACTCTGTGAGAAGGACGGACATCATTGCTCGTTACGGAGGTGACGAGTTCGGGATCCTCCTGCCCGAGACCAAGAAATCAATGGCTATGAGAGTCTCAGAAAAGATCAGAACAGAGGTTGAAAAGAGTCTCTTCAAGTGGGAGGACAAGACCTTTCGAATCACCGTGAGTATAGGGGTAGCGGCAGCCGGACAACAAGGTACGGATGACTGGAATGGACTCTTGAATGCCGCTGATCAAGCCCTCTATCGGGCCAAAGGAGGTGGTCGGAACAAGGTCATTGTGTTTAACATGGTTCCCCCGATTCATCATAGTCTGCCTTTTTCAGGAGCGTGATGTGCATACCCAGACTGAGTCGAGTGTGTAATTAATTACCAAGAACTGGAAAGTCTTTGCTCATCCCCGGCCCCTGCGCTTTTCGGAAAATCTCTGAATCAATCCTCCATCCTGTCTACTAACTTAATGAAATCAGTGGATAAATTCGTCTTCTGTTTATAACTGGCAGAAGTCTTGCACACCTTCAGGACCAAATGAACGAGTCCCCCATTCAGGACCCTAGTGAGTTTAGACCGTGATCCGTAGATTTTCCGACATAGACAGGCGAGCGGGAGTGGACAGGCGCAAGGCCCACAAGCTTGAATACTTTCTGGATGGGGGAGTGGAGAAGCGGAGTTATAAAGAGCGGAGGTCAAAAAAAGAGCGCAGGGCACACTGGGTCAGAGTTAGTGAATGGTGCAGTGTGCGCCTGGAAAGCCTGAAGGCTGGCAGGGTATCAAGAAGGTGAAGTCATCAAGTATCGCAAAATGAACCAGGACTATTGAATGCAAACGCGCAATCCCATAAGCGATCTCTCGCACCGAGGTCGACCGGTCCTTGATATCCTGGAGGCTCACAGAGCATGGCTTCGAGGCGAGGGGGGTGAACGGGCGGACCTCAAAAATGCGAACCTCATCGGAGCTGATCTGGGCAACCTTTACCTGACCGGTGCCGACCTGAGCAGGGCCATCCTTATCGGAGCCAACCTGCGGAAAGCGAGTCTGGTAGGAGCAAGCCTCAGGAAAACATCACTCATCGGAGCAAACCTCTCGGGTGCTGATCTGGTTGGTGCGAACCTAAGCGCCGCTCTCCTGAGAGAAGCCAACCTGAGCGGGGCTGACTTGAGGGGCGCGAACCTCATGGGGGCCATCCTTCGAAGAGCCATCCTCAGAGAGGCTAGACTCGAAGATGCGGTATTGAGGGAAGCGATGCTCAACGAATCCAACCTCGTTGAGGCCAACCTGAAAGAAGCTGACTTGGCAGGAGCTGACCTGAGCGGCGCCGATCTGGTCGGCGCCTGTCTGAACGAGGCCGACCTGCGAAAGACAAGCTTAGCCGGTGCTACGTTGAATGGTTCAAGTGTTCGTGGTGCCGATATGAGGAAGGCATACCTCAGGGAAGCGAACCTGGTTGGAGCCGATTTGACAGGCGCGAATCTCGATGAGGCTCAGCTTGTGGGGGCGAATCTGAGTGATTCTTCACTCAAATCTTGCGTTCTGAAGAACGCCAATCTGGAAAAAGCGGTTCTCAGCGGGGCCTGCCTGGATGACGCAAACCTGTCAGGGTGGACGATCCAAGGCGTCACCTGCACCCATATTCTGCGGGATGGAGAGAGGGAAGGAGTGATTCGGTTCAAGCCGGGAGAATTTGAGAAAAGATACTCTGCCTTCGAAAAATATTCTCAAATGATTCTCAATATTCCTTTTACGTCGGCGGTGGTCCATGCCGCCATGGTCGTCATCAGGGAGATCAACAAGACTATGGGCTCACCGGTTCTTGATCTCAAGCAGGTGGCGGCCCTTTCAGAGGAAGATACAGAGTTTACTTTCGTGATTTCCGACTTTGACTTTCATGTCACAAAAAGAGAGGCTCTTGAGAAGGAGCTTCGTCAAGCCCTTGATGAGTATTTTCGAACGCACCCCTTTCCCCGGAATCGAAAACAGATCGAAAAGGCGGGATCGAACCAAGACGTTGAAACAGAGGGCGGCGGGAGCTTTACGGAACTCGAACGCGCTATCGTGAGCATGGTAAGGTCTATTTTCAAATAAACCCGAAAAGTAACCGCGCGGTCGAGAGATTTCCACGAAATAGTCGGGCTAGATATCATCGGTTTTGATGCGACGCTCGCTTTCGGCATCGAAGAAATGGAGCCGCTTCGGATCGAAAGACAGGATCAATGAGGCACCGCTCTGCGGCAAGGGCCGCGGCGCCGTCCGCAGGACGAGTTCGCGGCCTGCATAACGCATATTGAGAAATATCTCGTTGCCTACCGGCTCGACCACCTCTGCCTGCGCTTGTAGCCTGGGCAAAGCGGCAGGTGTTTCCGTGTCAGCGGGCTGCAGATCCTCCGGGCGCAGACCTACGGCGACATCGCGGTTGCGTAAGGCTCGCATCGACTCGGGTGCAATACCGAGCGGCAGGACGGTCCCGTCGCCGAGATCGAGGCCGACGTCGCCTTCGATACGCAGCTTCCCGCGGAACACGTTCATGGCCGGGCTGCCGATAAATCCGGCCACAAACAGGTTCTCCGGTCGTTCGTACAGCGCCATCGGTGTGCCGATCTGCTGGATCCTGCCGTCACGCAGCACGACAATTCGCTCACCGAGCGTCATCGCTTCCACCTGGTCATGGGTGACATAGACCATGGTGGCCCGAAGACGCCTATGGAGGCGCGCGATCTCGACCCGCATGGACAGCCTCAGCTTGGCGTCCAGGTTGGAAAGCGGCTCGTCCAGCAGAAAAACGCTCGGTTCGCGCACCAGCGCGCGTCCGAGGGCGACACGCTGGCGCTGCCCTCCGGAGAGTTGGCTCGGACGGTGGCGCAAAAGCTTTTCCAGGCCCAGCATGGCGGCCGCATCGGCCACCCGGCGATCGATCTCCGCCCGAGGCCTGCGGCGCAGCTTCAGGCCGAAGGCCAGATTCTCGGCCACGCTCATGTGCGGGTACAACGCATAGTTCTGAAACACCATGGCGACATCACGATCCTTCGGCGCGACATCGTTGACCATCCGCCCACCGATGGACAGCGTCCCGTGCGAGATGGTTTCCAACCCTGCGATCATACGCAGCAAAGTGCTCTTGCCGCAACCGGAAGGGCCGACCAGCACCAACAGCTCACCGTCGGCTACCTCGAAACTTGCATCTGCCACGGCCACATGACCGTTGGCGTATACCTTGCGCACCTTTTCCAGACGAACGTCAGCCATTAGATATCTCCAAGAACGCTGTTCTTTTGTCGTTGCCGTGAAGCTTGTAGCAGTGAAAACCGGGAACATAAATCCGCACTTTCCTTGACTGCTCTCGGGAAGACAGACTCCTCAGAACTGACGAGCAATTGGACTCTTTGCGAGGCCATGAAAAAACAAGCACCTGACGGAATTGCCATTTATTCCAAAAAAAGCTAAAGATGGGTGTGACCATGTAACCATTAGCAGGAGACGACTCCGATGACTTTCCAGTTTCCGGATGGCTTCCTCTGGGGCTGCGCTACCTCTGCGTATCAAATTGAAGGGTCGCCGCTGGCCGACGGCGCCGGCCCAAGCATCTGGCAGCGCTTCTCCCATACCCCAGGCATGATCCACAACGGCGACACGGGCGATATCACCTGCGACCATTACCGCCGCATGGAAGACGACGTGAGCCTGATGGCCAAACTGGGCCTAAACGCGTACCGTTTTTCCATCAGCTGGGCGCGGGTTCTGCCCGATGGCATCGGCCGGATCAACGAAAAAGGACTTGGGTTTTACGACCGATTGGTGGATGCACTGCTCGCCCACCATATCGCGCCAATGGCCACGCTCTATCACTGGGATCTTCCCGAAGCGCTGGACAACCGTGGCGGCTGGCTCAACCGCGACATTTCCGAGTGGTTCGCCGAGTATGCCCTGGTCTGCTTCCACCGATTGGACGATCGGGTTAAATTCTGGGTCACCCTGAACGAGCCGTGGGTGGTCGCCGACGGCGGATACCTGCATGGTGTCCTCGCGCCTGGCCACCGCAACCTGTTCGAGACGCCCCTTGCCACCCATAACCTGTTGCGCTCCCACGGCCGGGCCGTGCAGGTGTATCGCGAAGCCGGACGGCAACAGATCGGCATTGTTGTGAACATCGAGCCGAAGTATCCGGCATCTCATGCGCCCGAAGATATGGCCGCCACCTCTCGCGCCGACGCCTACATGAATAGGCAATACTTGGACCCTGTCTTTGTCGGCCGATACCCTGAGAAGCTGAAAGACGTGTTCGGCGAGGCTTGGCCGGACTGGCCCACCGAGGATCTGAAACTCATCCGCGGGTCGATCGACTTTGTCGGCCTGAATTACTACACGCGTGCTGTAGTTCGCCACGACCCCGACCAGTATCCCTTGAAGGCCTCGCCGGTGCGCCAGCCCAGAGCAACCTATACCGCGACCGGCTGGGAAGTTTATCCGCAAGGGCTGACCGATGCGCTGGTGTGGCTGAAGAACACCTACGGCAACCCTGCCATTTTTATTACCGAAAACGGCTCGGCCTTCTATGACCCGCCGACGGTGGAGGGAGACCTCCTGGACGACCCATTGCGCCAGGGTTATCTCAAAAAGCACCTTCAGGCCGCCCATGCAGCCATCGAAGCCGGCGTGGATCTTCGCGGCTATTTTGCCTGGTCGCTGCTGGACAATCTTGAGTGGTCGCAGGGCTATTCCAAACGGTTCGGTCTCATCCACGTTGATTTTACCACCCAAAAACGGACGCGCAAGGGGTCGGCCGACCTTTACCAGCGCATCATCACTGGAAACGGCAAACCGTTGGATGAGATTTGATCGCCGTCCTGTGTGAATCATAAACACCAGAACTCGCAGAAAAAGCCTCATTGGCATCAGCCCTTCACACTTCCCATCACCAACCCCTGAATGTAGTAACGCTGCATCGCCAGAAACAGCAGGAGCACAGGCAGTATGGTGACGACGGACCCTGCCATCATCAATTCGGTGTCCTGCGCGTGTTCGCGGCCGAGCGCGGCCAGGGCAACCGGAAGCGTATAGTGCTCCTGTCCGGTCAGTATGATCAGCGGCCACATGAAATCGTTCCAGCTCGCGAGGAAGGAAAAGATCGCGAGGGTCACGATGATTGGTTTGAGGAGCGGCAACACTACCCGAACAAGAATACGCAGTTCGCCGGCACCGTCGATCCGCGCGGCCTCCACCAACGCGTCCGGGATCGAGCGAGCGTACTGGCGCACCAGAAAAATGCCGAATATACTCGCCATCATAGGCACCATCACCCCGGCGTAGGTATTTACCATGCCCATGTGTTTCAGCATCAAGAACAGCGGCATCATGGCAACCTGAGAGGGGATCACCATTGCGCCGATCATTGCCTGGAAGATGCGGTCGCGACCCGTAAAGCGGAGCTTGGCAAAAGCGTAGCCGGCCGTGGTGTTGAGGGCAAGAGAAATCAGGGTGACGCCCGTCGCCACCGCTAAGCTGTTGAGGAGATAACGACCCATACCCGCGTAGGCGAAGAGCTGCCGGTAGTTCTCGAGGGTCGCATGGGACGGCAGCAGCGGCGGCGGCAGTCTGCCGGCCGCGCCCGGCTGCATGAAAGAGACCGACAGCATCCAGAGCAGAGGCCCCAGCGCCACGGCGGTCAAGCCCAAGAGCAGCCCGTTAATCAGGGATTTCGCAAAGCGGGGATTCACAGTCGGCCTCCCCGGCGCGCGAGGCGCATCATCACAGCGGTTGCGGAGAACATGAGCAGGAACAGCAGAAAGGCCACGGCTGAGGCCAGCCCCAGGTTCCACCATTTAAAGGCGTCTTCATACATGAGATAGAGAACGCTGACGGTGCTCTGCAACGGCCCGCCCTGGGTCATCACGTATGGTTCGGCGAACAGCTGGAAGTAGCCGATCATCGTGAGGATGCCGACCATCAGCAGTGTCGGTCCCAGCATCGGCAAGGTGACATGCCGGAACTGCCGGAAGGCCGAGGCGCCGTCGATGCGCGCAGCCTCGTACAGATCCTCTCGGATCGACTGTAGCGCGGCAAGAAAGATGATCATGTTGTAGCCGAAATTTTTCCATACGGCCAATAGAATGATCGTCGGCATCGCCCAGTGCGGATCTCCCAGCCAGTCGATGGGGCTGATGCCGGCTGCGCTCAGCGCATAGTTCACCACACCGTAACGGGTATGAAACAGATACCGCCAGATTACCGCCATCGCGACCAGGGTGGTCACCACCGGTGCGAACAGGGCAGTCCGAAAAAAGGCTTTGAACCGCACCAGCTTTGAATTGAGCAGGAGGGCGGAGACCAGGGATAAACCGACCGAGAGAGGCACGCCGGCAACGACAAAATACAGCGTGTGCCCCAGCGCTGACCAGAACAGCGACCGGTGAAGCAGTTGCAAGTAATTGCCCAGACCGACAAAACGCAGATTGCCGATGTCGGCAAGCGCATAGAGGTCGAAGTCGGTCAGGCTCAGGCCGAAACCGGCAAGGACCGGCACCAGGAAGAAGACGCCTATGACGATCAGCGCCGGAGCGAGGAAGAGCCAAGCTGCATATTGCTTACTCACTGCACCCTCTTTTTGTCGAGCATCCAGCGCCGCTTCTCCAGGATCTTGTCGGCGCGGCGGTCGAGCTCCCGGGCTGCCTGGTCCACGGTCAGTCGACCGTGAGCTAGTTGCTCTCCGACGAGGCGCACTTCGGTGGCGATGCGTTCCCACTCCGGTATCTTCGGAGTCGGCCGGACCCGTTCGAACTGCTCGCGGAAGGCAGCCGCGTACGGATCTGCGGCCAGGCTTGAAGGTTTCCAGGACGTGCGTCGGGGCGGCATGTCGCCGACTAGGCTGTAAAAGCGTCGCTGTACCTCGGGGCGTGACAGGTATTCGATCAAGAGCCAGGCAGCGCGTTTGTGCGGCGAAGCCTTGAAGATCACCAGACTGGAACCGCCCGCTAGTGACGCCCCCGGCCCCTGTGGGCCGGGAAGCGGGGCGGTCGCCCACGCGTGCTCAAGATTTTTCGGCATGCGCGTCTTGAACTCGGCGATGTTCCATGGGCCCGACAGGTAAAAAGTGTAGTAGCCTCTCGCGAATTCGGCCCAAACGTTCGAGATTTGGCTGTTGGTTGCAAGGGGCGCCCACTCATTGCGGAACATGTCCGCATAAAAGCGCAGCGCATCCTTGAAACCGGGGCTTTCGAAGTTTCCGTAGCGGTCGTGGTTGCGCAGGAGGGGCTCGGGCTGCTGAAGTCCAAATGATACCAATTGCTCGAATTCATTGAGCGGCAGCAGGACAGCGTAGCGATCCGGCCCCACCATTGCCTTGATCGCCGCAAGCTGGCGAGACCACTCCGGCCAGTCGGCCGGCGGATGATCGAAGCCGGCCTCAGCCAGAAGGTCGCGGCGGTAAAAAAGCAGTCGAGTATCCACGTACCAGGGCACGCCGAACAGCTCGCCGGCGATGCGGTTGGTGTCCCAGATGCCGGGAAAGTAGTCGTCCGGTTTGATCACGTCCGAGCTCCGGATCATCGGAGCCAGGGGCACCAGAGCACCCAGAGTCGTCAATTCGGAAATCCAGGTGTTGCCGAGCTGGCACAGATCCGGCATAGAACCTCCCGCAAAGGCGGTCAACAGTTTCTGGTGCGCACCGGTCCACGGCAGGGTCTGGAGATCGACGCGGATGTGCGGGTGTTCAGCCTGAAAGGCCGGGATCAGCAGACGGACGGTCTCCCCCTCGCGGCCCATGGCCCAGAAGGTGAGGGTCTCGTGCTTGCCGGTTTCACCGACGCAGGCGGTCAGCAGCAGAAGGATGCAAAGCAGACCCGCTAAGCCCGCAGCCAGGGTGCGATTCATGAGCCGTGTGTTCAGCATGATCTATCAATTCTCAATCCGGGGATTTGGTGGCGAATAAGGAAAACCGGTCAGAAATTCAATGACATGTCGGAAAGATTGAAAGTTTGGTGAAAGCTTCTGACAATACAGATAAGACCATCAGAAAACAAATCCTCTAGCCCTCGAATCCTGGACTTCTTTCTCGTATTAAATCGTGAGAATGTCTCGCATCTTATGGTGCGTTTTTAGTCATATTTATGGTTTAACTCCTCTATCCGGGCTTGGACGACGCTTCATCGCACATCTCTGTGGGGAGTTTGTCCAACCAACCGCCCGAGAAGCCGGCGCGGCGGAGTCCTTTTTGGATGTGGTCGTTTCGTTTCATCAAATCCCAGATGAAGCCGGTTCGATAATTTTCGATCATCAACAATATCGGCCCTTGGTCAATGGCCAGATAATCCTTGCCAAACCAACCTTGTGACGTGGATGAAGAACCTCGATAGGACAAATTAAACGCGTCCCTGAAACCATATTCCCCGTACACTTTCTCGCCGAGTTCCGTCCGCAGATGCTCCAGGGTGGGGACAGATATGGCAGGAGCAAACGCCACAGACCCGCCTGCGGCAGTGGGCGCCAGGGTTCCGTCGTCGCGCCTGTAGTTCGCACCGCAGCCCCTGGCCCAGTAGTTGTGGAAACCATCCTCTGGCGTCTTGTCAGGATTTGGTCCGTCTGAGGCTGTCAGTCCCCACATCAGGGCACTGTATCCACGCCATTTCTCCGGGTTGTCGATACAATAGGCCCGGTTGGCATAAGCTGCTCTCCGGGAATTCTCAAAATAGTCGATCCCTTTAGAGCTCATGTATTTGTCGAAGATGCCTCGAAAATCGATCCATATATGTGAGTACTGGTGCCCGAACAGTGGCCCGAAATTCACATAGGAGAAACCGTAAAAGGTCTCCCATTGATAAGTGGAGGTCCATTTGTCCCATACATTTGCTTCGATGGGGTGAGTAGGCGACGCCAGGGTCAGGATGTAGAGGATCATGGCCTCGCTGTATCCGCTCCAGTCATAGTCGAGAAATCCGAATTCAGGATACCACCCCAGGCTGATCAACGGTTTTTGATGCAGGGAATAGGCCCATGTCCAATCGACTCGACGGTAGAGCGCCTCCGCGCAATCTCGAATTTTGCGCTCCACATCGGCGGCACCGTCAAAAAAAGTTTGCGAAGAGAGTGCGCCGACCATCAGTAAGGCTGTGTCGATAGTAGAGAGCTCCGAGTCTTCGAACCGGTTACCGCTGCGTAGGTCCAAAAAATGATAAAAGAAACCCTTGTACCCTGCCACCCGGGTTGATTGTGGACCCTGGGGGGCTTGCAACAGGAAATTCAAGGTGGTCAATGTCCGGGCAGCCGCCTGTGCCCGCTCGATGTACCCACGCTTGACCCCAACTACATAGGCTGTGAGAGCAAACCCGATACCGGCCACACTCGAGATTTCAGGATGGGGAAAGCGATCCGGGGTGAGCCCGTTTCGCGGGTCCGTCGTCTTCCAGAAGTAGTTGAACGTATCGTGTTCCAGATTGTCCAGAAAGGATTCCTGATCCGCTGAAATCTCCCATTTCAGAGGTTCCGGCGGCGCCGCATATAGAGGAACCGCCTTTCCGAAAAACAGAATAAACGACAAAAAAAAGAAAAGCAAACGGCTTAGAAGGCTAAACATGAAGTACGTCACAAAAGAAGCATAGCTAACTCGGCGTTCCATGTCAAGGCAAAGCTAACCTCATGGTGTTGTAGAAATAAACAGGACAACATCCTGAAAGAACGCTTGATCCAGCGTATGTTCCACCATCCTGAACACTTTCACTGCTATGTTTCAGCTATGGGCGAAATCGAGGGAGGAGGGGATGATTGCCCGGGATGCCGGGATTCCAGCACCGAAAAGATGAGTGAATGAAGAGCTTCGCAGATTTGCGCTAAGTCTTTGTACTCTTCTGCGATCTCATCCTTTACCACTCTCGGATTGATTTGCCGGGGCACCTGTAACATTGCACGGCATGACCTGTAGTCAATTGCCCCGCTGAATTTGTCGGAAAGCATTTCGCCGAGGTAGACGCGATCTTTGGTCAAAGGGTGTGCCAGAAAGTAGGTGTTGAGTTCCTCCTCGATCCGGCTTGCTCTGAGACGAAACTGACTCTCTTGAGAATCGTCATCCAGACTGATAAGGAGCATTTTTGTTTCATAAGTGGAAAGCGCTTCAAGACCTTTCAACGCGACCGCAGTGGAACCTGCGGCCATATTAATACACTCGGCGATGCACCTTGCGATGTAGGCGGTAGAAACCGTCAGTGCGATGTGCAAATTCAGTTCGATGACCTTTTCAGGTTGAAAACAGTTTCTCTCAAATTCGCCCGGGTCAAAGTTGACGATCTCACCGCTTTCCGATCTCACCAGGCGAGTGCAGGTAGCTCTCCTTACAAACCATCCCGACAGGTTGGCTCCGTCGAGAGAGGCTCCAGTCAGATCGGCGCCGGTTAGGTCCGCTCGAGCTAAATCAGAACCGTTCAGCAAGCAATCTACGAGCTTGGAGTCCCGCAGGTTAGCGCTTTGGAGCCTCGCGTGTGTTAGATTCGCAGCAAGCAGATTCGCGCCGACCAATCTCGATCCCCGAAGGTCTGCTCCGGTTAGATCCGCACCGGTGAGTACCGTCTTGGTCAGATCGGCACCAGCCAGATTGGCCTCTCTCAAATCCGCTCTCACCAGGTTCGTCCCGCTCAGGTTGGCCCCCCTCAGGTCGGCGCCCCTGAGGATGGCACCATGCAGGCTCGCCCCACTTAAGTTGGCCTTGACAAGGCTTGCCTCCGTGAAGTCAGCCTCCCTGCTCACCGTTTGAAAGAGAGATGCCGAACCCAGATTGGCAGCGACAAAGCGGGTCAGGATCAACCTCGCCCGGTCAAGTTGAGCACTCACCAAATCGGCTCCACTTAAGTCCGAGTGGTTCAGGCAGGCTCCATCCAAGTCGGCTCCTCTCAGATTGGCGCCCACCAGGGAGGCATCGTTCAACAAAGCCTCCCTCAAGCTGGCTTGACGCAGATCAGCCCTCTGTCCTCCCCATCCTTTGAGCCATTTTAGGTGGGCGTCGAGAATACGGGATAGAGGCTGATTGTCGACGGTAAATCCATTAGTGGTGTCATGATCAACCATGGATCATTGCCTACCATACTCAACGGTAAAGGTCCAGTGCCCTCTGCCGGATTACGCGACTTCCTTCCTCCTCAGCCGGTATGATGACCCGGAATACAAGAAAATACTGGCGAACTGGGACGCGACTTCCGGCCAGTTGTGAGGGAAAGAACCTCCATGATCTTTCTCTCCGCTCTTGAAAAGGGAAGGCCCTCAAGTTCTTCCGGTTTCACCCACATGAGGCCAGGACATTTCCGAGCTTTCGCTCTTCCCCTGGTGCGCTCATTTGTACTTTTCCATATACTCGTCCATTCGGACTTTTCGGAGGGTGTTCTCCGAGCTCATGTAGCGGATCTTGCCGAAAATCGGCCGCTCCGGTCCCCAGGCCCTGTCGTAACGGCCCAGGCACCAGAAAATGCCATTGTAGGAATTGGGATCCCTCCCGTCCAGGGCGTACTTGTTATTCAGTTCGATCATGACCGCCAAAGTTTCCCGAGGGGAGGCTGTCCACTCCAGAATCTTCTTCCCCCAAACCATGCGTAAGTAAGGGTGAATCCGCCCCTCCACCAGGAGCTGGGTTTGGGCCGCGTTCCAGACAGGATCGTGGGTTCCGGCAGCTTCAAGATCCTGGATGCGGTAAAGGTATCGCCTCCGATCCCCGGCGTGTACACCCAGGGTCTCGAGAGCCCATGCAGGCAGAGATTCATACCGGTCATAGCCCTCTCTTTGCCAGCAAATGTTGAAACCAATTTCTCTCCAGGTGATTAGTTCATCCAGAAAAGCTTCCGCACCTGCGCTCATGTTCCACCATCCCTCCCGGCCTCCGGTCACCTTTTCAGGAAGATTATCAAGAGACCACTCTTCCCTTTGCCACAAGTGATCGAAGACTTCATGAACGGAGATGTGGCCGAAGTGGAGATAGGGGGACAGCCCGCTTGTTCCGTCTTCATCAGGATGAAAGCGATTCTCCGGGTACATTGAGAGTTTTCTCTCCAGGAAGTTCTCCAGAGCTCTTGACCCTTCCCCCGAACCTCCTCGCTGTTCCACAGGCGGCACGCGGTGGTTGATCGGAAGCGCTGGAAGGAACTTCGGATCCCCACGGAGCAATTCAGGGGGAAGAGGCGGCCATTTTTTAAGAACTGCCGAAGCAACAGGATAAGGAGTTCGCAGGTTCTTTCCTGTCAATGGATCGGGTTCCGGGAACCGTGAAAGATGAAAGGGCAGCTCTTTTTGAAGAAACCGCCTGAAAAACCGGGCTGCGGTGAACACCTTGTCTTCCGCCCGCAAAGGCAGGATCCCGTTGGAATCCACTTTTTCGAGGCGGACGGGCAGCGATGCGGAAACCGCTTTGATCATTCGCGGAATGAAAAAGGCCGGGAAGTCATCCGTCACCACTACACATGCCTCATCGGCAAGGGCGGCAAGAAGGCCTTTGTCGCAGCCAGGGGAGGGTTCTGCATAGGGATAATAGGCGGCATTGGCGTTCTTGAGGCTGTTTTCGTTATCGGCCATGCCGTCCATGATGAACCGGTGAAACCGGTCGTTTGCCCACTCGTAATCCACGCGCAAGGGCTCGAAAACTAGCAGGGGCTTGTTCAATTCAAGGGACCATTCAACGGCACGCTGGAGGCTGAAATTGAAACGGGTGCGGCGAAAGGCGATCATCCAGTACAGGACGTAATCCCCTCCGGGGTTCACCTGAGCATTGTTGCATGCAAGAATGCGAACCTCTGGCACGGAGGTCATGTCAGTGCTCCTCGAAATAGGCGTCCGTAATTCTTCTCAGGACAAGGAAAGCTGGTTTCATGGTTGCATGCATGATGAGACTCTGGAGAGCGTTGTCTTCTTCCCCATTCTTCCGACAGGGGGTAGAACAGCGCTGCAACAACAATCACTAGCACGAAAGCACGAAATTAGTAAGTCGGGAAAATGAGCGCTCTAAGGTCCAGTTCTTGCTTGAGCTTCGTGTGGGACCATGAGATAGTCAAACACAAAAGGGGGTCACCGATTTTTGCGATTCAAGGACAGCGGGTTCATGGAAGAAAAGATCAGACTGGGAATCAGCGAATGCCTCTTGGGCCATCAGGTTCGTTACGACGGTGGTCACAAGATGGATCGCTTTCTCACAGATACCCTTGGCCGATATGTCGAGTATGTACCGGTTTGTCCGGAAGTGGAATGCGGCCTCGGCGTACCCAGAGAAGCGATGCGCCTGGTAGGAAATCCTGATTCACCTCGCCTTATGAAAATTTACTCAGGCGTAGACTTGACGGACCGGATGCTCTCCTGGGCGAAGAGGCGGGTTGCGGAACTGGAAAAGGAAGATCTCTGCGGGTTTATTTTCAAAAGCGATTCGCCCAGTAGCGGCATGGAAAGAGTGAAGGTCCACAGTGACAAAGGAATGGCTGAGAGAAATGGCATAGGCCTTTTTGCAAGGGCTTTCATGGAGCACTTTCCTCTCATCCCTGTGGAGGAAGAAGGGCGCCTTCACGACCTCGAATTGCGAGAGAATTTTATCGAGAGCATTTTTACGCTCAGGCGCTGGCGACGGATTCGGAAAGATAGAATGTCCAAAGGCAATCTTGTTGCCTTTCATACAGAGCACAAACTGCTCATTCTTGCCCACAGTCCCAGGTATCAAGGCATGATGGGAAAACTCGTGGCCGCAGCGAAGACAATCCAACCCAAGGAGCTTTATGACCGTTACGAAATCCTGCTCCTCCGGGCGCTGAAACTCGCGAGCACCCCGAAGAAAAACACCAATGTGCTTCAGCATATGATGGGTTATTTCAAGGAGCAGCTCTCAAGAGAGGAAAAGCAGGAACTCTTGGACGTGATTGAGAACTATCGCTCCGGGCATCTTCCTCTCATCGTGCCCGTCACTCTGCTCAACCACTACGTGAGGAAATACGAACAGCCTTACCTGAGCGGACAGGTCTACCTGAACCCCCACCCCATCGCCCTGCGGTTAAGAAATCATGCGTGAAGCGCGTCTCCAATGAAAGCCTTACATTTCTGACATTGCCCGTCTTTTCAGATCGCATTGGATGGGCAAAGGGTCTCGACAGGACACCGGTGGTGGTCAGGTTTTCTGGCTTTGCAAATCGCTCTGCCATGGAAGATGAGGATGTCGGAAAAGCGGCGCCACTTTTCCTGGGGCAGGAGTTTCTGCAGATCTCTCTCGATCTTGTCGGGATCGTGGTTCTGCGTCAGACCCAGCCGAAAGGACAGTCTCTTCACATGAGTGTCCACGACGATGCCGGGAACATCGAATGCGGCCCCCAATACGCAATTCGCCGTTTTTCTTCCCACTCCGGGAAGTTTCAGGAGTTCCTCCATCGTGGAAGGGACCCGACCTCCATAAAGATCGACGATCGTCTGGCAGCATCCTTTAAGAGCCTTTGCCTTATTCCTGTAAAAACCGGTGGGCCGGATGTCGTTTTCGAGTTCCTCGACGGGGATGCGCAGATAATCTCTCGGCTCTTTGTACTTTTTGAACAAGCTCTTGGTAACCCGGTTGACCTGCCTGTCGGTGCACTGTGCGGAAAGAATCGTGGCGATGAGAAGTTGAAGAGGCGTGCGGTACTCGAGTGCCGTTTTTTCACGGACGTAAAGGGGGTCAAGAATTTCGAAGATGAGTCCTGCTCTCTCTCGCTTCTTCCTTAGACTTTCCATGGTTGAGATCCTTTTCCGTATTCATTCCGTGGGGGGATCTGAAGAAATAAAAGTATAGGACAAGAGGCCCGGCGAGGTCAAGGCGCGGGGGAGCCAAGGCTGTAAGGCTCGTTGTTTTGGTCGTATGCTCAAGATGTTAGAGCAAGTCGGCCGAGGCTTTCGGATTGACAAAAGCCGCCTCTTGAAATATAATTTTGTCCAATTTTGCCTTGGAAAACAAGAGCAATGCAGGGAGGAAGTCAAGGCGTCCTGATGAGTGAAGAGGGATGAGGAAGCTTTGGCTCTTTATGTGGAGGGAAGGAGGAAACGGCAAATTCGACGAATTCTTGAAAAAACCAATAATCACAAGGGGTTCACCCTAATAGAAATCCTGATCGTTATCGCCATCATAGGGGTCCTGGCCGCTATCGCCATTCCGCAACTCAGCATACACCGCGCTCGTGCCTATAACAAGGCCGCGGTATCCGACCTTAGGAATGCTTCCATTGCCCAGGAAGCCTATTACGTGGAAAACGACCGATACTGCAGTTCTCGGACGATACTCGAGGGCCCTCCTTACAATTTTCACAGGTCTCGAAACGTGGAATTGGACATCGTCTCAGCGGATCAGGCAGGTTACGAAATGGTCGCCTCTCACCCCTCTGGGGATGCGGTTTACACACTCGCCGGACCCGGCGGCAGTGTCGTTCCCTAATCCAAGGATTCCGCAAGGAAGATCTCGATCTTCTGATTGTGTTGAGCAGTCCCCCCTGCGACGGCAATCGAAATCCGCATATTGCATACGAAACGGAAACCACTTATGGCGAATTCCTCAGCCCTTCCAAGCCTTTGAATATCGGTACGAGTATTTCGCTGCAGCCGGAAGATCATGTCAGGAGAAAGCACTCTATGGTGAGAGTTCAGATTGAGGAAAGTATTTTTCGAGATTATCCGGATTTCCGGCGGGGTCTCGTTTTCGCTGCGGGGCTTGATAATCACGGCCCATCCCGCGAACTGGAATCCCTGCTTAACGAAGCGGTGATCAAGGCGGCCCGGGAGCCTCTGGATGTTAAAGCCGATCCGCGAGTCAACGTCTGGAATGATGCGCACCGCCGGTTTGGTTCCAACCCCAACAAGTTTCCCCCGGCCCATGCCGCACTTCTCAAGCGGTTGCAAAAGGGAGGGATTCAGCTTCCTTTCATAAACAAGGCGGTGGCCATCATGAACTACAACTCCATCATAGAGAGTGTGCCTGTAGGAGGAGATGATGTGGAGCGCGCGGGAAGTCTCCTGATGCTGAAACGGGCAGAGGGAACCGAGATTTTTGTCCCCCTCGGTTCCCCACAAACTCAGGAGCACCCTGTCCCGGGAGAAGTGATCTATGTGGCAGTCGATTCAGCCGCGATTATGTGCCGCCGCTGGAACTGGCGGAATGGACATGGAACGCGGATCACTGAGGAAACCAAGATCATGGTAATGAACATCGACGGTCTGGGAGAGGGAAGCGAGGTCCGAGCCGTAACGGTGAGGGACAGGGTAGCACGAATGCTGGAGCGGTTCTGCGGGGCCGAGACAGAGGTCGCGCTTCTTTCCCCGTCCCGGCCGGCATGGACCTTTCCAGGGTGAATGTGGCCTCTCCGTGCGCCTTGAGCCGTTTTCGGGAGACCACTCCCAGGCCGGGTCTTAGGACTTTTCGTGCATTGGAGAGAAGTTGCAGGATAGGATTTTAAAATAGGTATCCTATCGATTAAATTAAGATTTGACAGTTCAAGACGGTTTTTACTATATTTCCCCAATTCTCTTCGGGTTTTCGGCAACGTCGGAAAACGAGCTTTTTCTTGCCGCTGACAGGAAGAATGCGTTGGAGGTATGCGACGGCGGGTAGGGATGACCAATCCTCAAAGGATGAAGGGGGAACAGACTGAAAAGGTTATGGACATTATCATCGGATCTGATCATGCGGGACTCGAACTGAAACAGGCCTGCAAGGCCTTTCTGGAAAAGTCAGGCGAACACCAGGTGACGGACATAGGGGTTTTCACCGTTGAATCGTCGGACTATCCCAAGGTTGCCCAAAAGGTTGCGGGGGCGGTATCCAGGGGAGAATACTCTCGAGGCGTGTTGATTTGCGGTTCGGGGATTGGAATGTCGATCGCAGCCAATCGTTACAAAGGGATTCGGGCCGCCCTGTGCGATAATCTCTATTGCGCGAGGATGAGCCGCCTGCACAACGACTCGAATGTTCTCACCATGGGGGGGCGCGTGGTAGGCGTTGGACTTGCCCTGGAGATCCTGGACACTTTTCTCCGTACCGAATTCGAAGGAGGAAGGCATAAGGGCAGGATCGATCTGATTGACGAACCGGTGTAAGCTCGTGGCGCAGAGTACATCTCGCCGGACCTTCGAAGGAGGTTTAATTTGACCAGACCATCATGGCCCGAATATTTCATGGCCATCACAAAACTGGTAGCCAAAAGATCTACTTGCCTCAGACGGAGTGTGGGTGCTATCCTTGTGAAAAATAAAAGAATCCTCGCGACAGGGTATAATGGAGCTCCCGCAGGTTTGAGGCACTGCGAAGAAGTAGGGTGTGTGAGGGAAAATTCCGCCATTCCTTCAGGCGTACGACACGAACTCTGCAGGGGTCTTCATGCAGAACAGAACGTCATCATTCAGGCCGCTTATCACGGCATCTCGATTGGCGGGGCCACATTGTACTGCACCAACAAACCTTGTGTGATCTGCTCTAAAATGCTCATCAATGCCGGGATTAGAGTGATATTCTATGAAGAAGGATACGATGATCCTCTTTCCGATCAAATGTTCTCTGAAGCTGGACTCCAGGTCGAGAGGTTGAAGGTATGAAATGTCCCTACTGTGCCAAGCTGGACAACAAGGTCATTGACTCGCGCTTGAGCAAGGACGGTCGAACTATCCGACGCCGGCGAGAGTGCATCGGGTGCGCAAGGCGTTTCACCACCTATGAAAAGCTGGAAGAGATTCTGCCTATGGTGGTCAAGAAGGACGGCAGGAGAGAGCCCTTCAACAGAGAGAAAATCACGGAGGGCATCAAGAAAGCCTGCCAGAAGAGGCCCGTGAGTATGACCCAGATCGAGGAATTCGTCGATGCCTTGGAACTCCACTTCCAGGAACTTGGCAAGAAGGAAATCGACAGCAAGGAGATCGGCGAGCGCGTGATGAATCAGCTTAAAGACTGGGACGGCGTGGCCTATGTGAGGTTCGCCTCGGTTTACCGGCAGTTCAAGGACATCAATGAGTTCATGTCCGAACTCGAGGCGATGCTCAAGGCGAGGAAGGGGTAGGGCTTTACAGGTTTGGAAACAGGGCATGCGCGGTTCATGAAGGAGGCTCTCCGTCTTGCAAGACGGGGACGGGGCCGGACTTCTCCCAACCCTGCTGTGGGCGCGGTGGTCGTTCGGGGCGGCAAAGTGATCGCGGGCGGCTACCACAGAAGGGCAGGAACGGCTCATGCAGAGGTCAATGCGTTGGGTCAGCTCGGAGACCCGGCGCAACCGGGGGACATCCTGTACGTCACACTGGAGCCCTGCAACCACCACGGAAAGACCCCTCCCTGTACAGAGGCCATTCTTAGGAGCGGGATCAAGAGGGTGGTGGTGGGGATGAGAGACCCGAATCCCCGTGTCTCGGGGGGCGGCTGTGAGTTTTTGCGCGAAAGAGGCCTGGAGGTGACCACAGGCGTCTTAGAGAAGGAGTGTCGCAGCCTCAACGAGGAGTATATCAGGTTTGTGACCACCGGTCGGCCCTTTCTCGCAGCCAAGGTGGCGCTGACGCTGGACGGATGGACAGCCACATCGACGGGGCATTCGAAGTGGGTCACGGGCGAGAGATCAAGGCAGTTCGTCCACCGGATGAGAGACAGAGTGGACGCTGTGATGGTAGGCGTCGGAACCATCTTTGCCGATGATCCTTTACTGGACACGCGGCTAAGAAGAGGAAAAGGAAAAGCTCCGATCCGTATCGTTCTGGACACGAACTTAAGCATTCCTCCTGATGCCAGAGTCCTGACTCATTCCGACGCCGCCATGACCTGGATCGTGGTGGGGGACGACGTTTCGCCACGGAAGCTGGATAAGTTCAACAAGAAAGGGGTGTTCCTTCTGCCTTCCTCAAAAAAGGAGGGAAAGGTTGACCTCACGATTTTGATGGATAAGCTAGGACAGAGGTCGATTACTTCCGTGCTCCTGGAGGGCGGTTCAAGGTTGATGGGATCCATGATAAGGGAGCGATTGATCGACAAATTCTACATTTTCATGGCCCCCAAGATTCTGGGGGGGAGTGACGGGATTCCTATGGCCGCGGGTTACGGTGCCAGGAACATGGATCAGGCTCTCCGGCTTAACCTGTCGCAGCTTCGGCGATTTGACGACGATGTCCTTTTCGTGGGGTATCCCGAATACGGTGCACGGGAGAGCGAGCAGGAAGAATGTTTACGGGGCTGATCGAAGGCATCGGGCGCGTGCAGGCGCTCCGTCGCACGGGGGAAGAGATGATTTTGGTCATCCTGCCCCTTTTTGATATGGCCGATGCCAAAGAAGGCGGCAGCATCTCCGTGAACGGAGCCTGTCTCACCATCACGAAGATCGAGGAGCACGGTTTCAGCGCGGATATATCTCAGGAGACCTTTTCCCGGACTACCTTGGGTCACTTGAAACATCGGGACGAAGTGAACCTGGAAAGGGCCCTCAGGGCCACGGATCGCCTGGACGGCCACCTGGTTCTCGGACACGTGGACGGCGTGGGCCGGATCCTGAAAAGAGAGCAAAAGCAGCACTCGTGGCGGCTCCGAATCGGACTCGATCCCGGGCTTTCAAGATATGTCATCGAAAAGGGTTCCATTGCCGTGGATGGAATCAGCCTGACCGTGAATCAATGTGATGAACAAGGATTCGAAGTGAACGTCATACCCCAAACGGGGCGAGAGACCACGATCCTCGGGAAACGGGTCGGAGACTTTGTGAATATCGAAACGGACCTCATTGGAAAATATGTGGAAAAGTTCATTGCAAGGGACAAACCCTCTCAGGAAAAGACTTTTCCCATTGATGAGGAGATGCTTAGAAAATACGGGTTCGGTGATTAGAAAACATGGGTGTGGCAAAAATAGAAGAGGCCCTGGAAGATTTGAAGCAGGGCAAAATGGTCATTTTGGTGGATGATGAAGGCAGGGAGAACGAAGGGGACCTCACCCTTGCCGCGGAAAAGGTGACGCCCCAGGCCATCAATTTCATGGCCAAGAACGGCCGAGGCCTGATTTGCCTTGCCCTTGCGCCCGAAATCGTGGACAGGTTGAAACTTCCCTTGATGGTTCATGACAACCGTTCACCGTTTAAGACGGCCTTCACCGTTTCCATCGAGGCAAAGGAAGGAGTAACCACAGGTATCTCGGCGGCGGATCGCGCCCGGACCATTCTGACGGCCGTGGCGGAGAATGCGAATCCTGAAGATCTGGTCCAGCCCGGCCACGTGTTCCCCCTTCGGGCAAGAAGGGGCGGCGTGCTTTTCAGAACCGGCCAGACAGAGGGTTCGGTCGACCTTGCCAAGCTGGCGGGCTTGAAGCCTGCTGCCGTGATCTGTGAGGTCATGAATGATGACGGTACCATGGCACGGATGCCCGACCTGGATGCCTTTGCCGAGAAGCACGGCCTCAGGATCTGCACCGTGGCGGACATCATCGCCTACAGGATGAGAACGGAATCGTTTGTTCACAAGGCTGCCGAAACCATTCTACCCACCCCTTTCGGGGAGTTCAAAGCCATCGCTTTTGTCAATGATATAGACTCCTACGAACACCTCGCCCTCGTGAAGGGTGAAATCGATCCGGAAAAAGAGATCCTTGTGAGGGTGCATTCCCAGTGTCTCACCGGAGATGTCTTCGGTTCTTTCCGATGTGACTGCGGAGCCCAACTCGAAAAGGCCATGGAAATGGTGCAGGGAGAGGGTTTTGGGGTGATTCTTTATTTGCAGCAGGAGGGCAGGGGAATCGGCCTTGCCAATAAGATAAAGGCTTACGCTCTTCAGGACAAGGGGAGAGACACGGTGGAAGCCAACATGGAACTGGGCTTTGAAGCGGATTTGAGGAACTACGGTGTGGGAGCTCAGATCCTGGCCGCCCTGGGGGTGAAAAAAATGAGGCTGATGACCAACAACCCTAAGAAGATGGTCGGCCTCGAGGGTTACGGCTTGGAGTTAGTGGACCGGATTCCCCTGGAGACGGAGCCCAGACCTGAAAACCTGAGATATCTCGTGACCAAGTGTCAGAAGCTGGGGCACCTGTTGAATCTCCAAAAGTGAAAGAAAGAGAGGATTTTCTGATGCCTAGAATTCTGGAAGGCAAGATATCGGCAGAGGGTCTTCAGTTTGCCCTGATCGTGAGCAGGTTCAACGATTTCATCAGCTCCAAGCTGGTGGAGGGCGCTTTGGACGCCTTGAAACGTCATGGGGCCGCAGACGAGCAGTTGACGCTGGTGAAGGTACCGGGCGCTTTTGAAATTCCCCTTACAGCAAAGAAGCTTGCGGAGAGCGGCAAGTATGACGCCGTCATTTGCCTTGGTGCCGTGATCAGAGGAGGAACCCCCCATTTTGAATATGTGGCCGCGGAAGTGAGCAAAGGGATAGCCATGGTGGCCCTCGAGGGCAGGGTCCCCGTTACCTTCGGCGTGTTGACCACCGACAATCTTGAGCAAGCCATCGAGAGGGCCGGGACCAAGGCAGGAAACAAGGGCTGGGACGCCGCCATGGCAGCCATGGAAATGGCCAATCTCTTCAGGAACATGGGATGACTTTTATCCCAATGCGGCCTTCAGGCGCAACCAAGTGTTTCTCTAGAGCCGTCCCACGGGGAGGTCTCTTCAGATCCATCAAGGGTTGACTTTCCGGCTTTTTCATCTCTGAGCTTCTTTTGCGTGGTCCATCTGTTCAACTATGGGAAAAAGACGTCGAGCAAGAGAACTTGCCATTCAAGTTCTTTTTCATTTGGAATACAATCCGGGTGATCCGGAGGGAAGCTTTGCTACCATATGCAAGAGCTTTCTTCCTCCCGAAGATGTCAGGTCCTTTTCAAAAGACCTGGTCCTGGGAGTATGGAAGAATAAGGAAGACCTGGACAGACTGATCGGCCGGGCATCCAAGAACTGGCGGATAGAACGGATGTCGCGAGTGGACCGGAACATTCTGAGACTCGCGGTTTTCGAGGTCGTTTACATGGGCGAAATTCCTCCCAAGGTTTCCATCGATGAGGCGGTGGAACTGGGCAAAAAGTATGGGTCAGAAGAATCCGGGGCCTTCATCAACGGCGTACTGGATCATATTTACAATCAGCTCGGCGCAAAAGAGGAAGCCGGGGAAACTCCGAGTGAAAGCCGATAGCCACGGATGGCGTTTTTTTTGACAACCTGTTCATGAACGGAAGGTATCATCAGGCATGAAGTACGATCCTGAAGAAGTGGAAAAGAAATGGCAGGCCTACTGGGACAAGGAGGCGCTTTTCAAGGTCGTCGAGGACCCTGCGAAGGAAAAATATTATCTCCTCGAGATGTTTCCCTATCCATCAGGCAAGATCCATATGGGACATGTGAGGAATTACACCATCGGCGATGTGGTGGCCCGGTACAAAAGAATGAAGGGAAAGAATGTTCTCCATCCTATGGGATGGGATGCGTTCGGTCTTCCTGCGGAAAACGCCGCCATCGAAAACAAAACCCATCCTGCACGGTGGACGTATGCCAATATTGCAAACATGAAACGGCAATTGAAGCGCATGGGTTTCAGCTACGACTGGGAAAGAGAAGTGGCTACGTGTGATCCCGAGTACTACCGGTGGGAGCAACTGATTTTCGTCAAGATGTTCGAGAAGAGGCTGGCGTACAAGAAAAGGACGTTCGTGAACTGGTGCGAGAGTTGCCAGACCGTGCTGGCCAAAGAGCAGGTGGAGAACGGCTGCTGCTGGCGACATACGGATGTGGAAGTCACCCTGAAGGAAATGGACAGCTGGTTTTTTAAGATCACTGATTATGCCGACGAAATGCTGGAGTACTGCGACAGGCTGCCCGGCTGGCCGGAGCGCGTTCTCACCATGCAAAAGAACTGGATCGGGAAGAGCTACGGCGCCATCATTCGTTTCCCTGTGGAGGGAGAGGGCGGAGCCGTTGAGGTCTATACCACGAGACAGGACACGGTTTTCGGAGCCACTTTCCTCTGCTTTGCCCCGGAGCATCCTATGCTCAAGGAATTGATTAAGGGCTCGCCTCAGGAACAGGAGGTCCTCGCTTTCATTGAGAAAACCCTTAAGGTGGACAGCTTCATCAGAACAGCCGATTTCACGGTAAAGGAGGGCGTCTTCACCGGCAGGTACTGCACCAATCCGCTCACGGAGGAGCGGATTCCTGTGTTTGTGGCCAATTTCGTGCTCTTCGATTACGGCACCGGTGCCATCATGGCGGTGCCGGCTCACGATCAGAGGGACTTTGAGTTCGCCAAGAAGTACAACCTGCGTCTCAGAGTAGTGATCCAACCTCCGAAGAAGGAACTTCACGAAGGGACCATGACGGAGGCGTATGAGGGAGAAGGAGTGCTGGTGAGCTCCGGACCGTTTAACGGCGAGAAAAACCTGGCGGCGCTGGATCATATCGCCGCCTACCTGGAATCCAAAGGCGTCGGACACAAAACCGTCAACTTCAGGATCAGGGACTGGAACATCTCGCGGCAGCGGTACTGGGGTGCGCCTATCCCCATCATTTACTGTGACCGCTGCGGCACCGTTCCCGTTCCTGAAAAAGACCTCCCGGTGGTTCTGCCCTTGGATCTGGAGATGAGGCCCAACGGCGCCTCTCCCTTGCCCTATGAACCTTCTTTTTATGAGACGATTTGCCCGAAATGCAACGGCAGAGCCAGGAGAGAAACGGATACCATGGACACTTTCGTGGAGTCCTCTTGGTACTTTGAGCGATACGCATGCCCGGATTACGACAAGGGTCCTATCGATCGGCCGCGTGTGAACTACTGGATGCCGGTGGATCAATACATCGGAGGCATCGAGCATGCCATTCTCCATCTGTTGTACTCGCGTTTTTTCACTCGCGTGCTCCGCGATTTCGGGGAAGTATCCTACAGTGAACCCTTCACCAATCTCCTCACTCAAGGCATGGTTTGCAAGGAGACTCAGGAGTGTTCTCGCCACGGCTACCTTTATCCCAAAGATGTGGCAGAAGGACGGTGCACATTGTGCGGTTCTCCCGTCACGACGGGACCCACGTCGAAAATGTCCAAGTCCAAGAAAAATGTCGTGGACCCTGAGGACCTGATCGGGCGCTACGGCGCGGACACTGTCAGAATGTTCTGCCTTTTCGCGTCTCCGCCGGAAAAAGATCTGGAGTGGAGCGACCAGGGCGTGGAAGGCTCCTCCCGGTTCCTGAACAGGATCTGGCGGCTGGGGGAAGAAAACAGGGAAGCCATCAGGAAGGCAAGCCCATACGATGGAAGAGAACCTCTGGCAGGCGATCTCAAGGACCTGCGTCGAAAGACTCATCTGACCATCAGGAAGGTGAGCGGCGACATCGAGGATCGGTTCCATTTCAACACGGCCATCAGTGCCGTCATGGAACTGGTCAACGACGTGAATCGGATCCTGGGGTCGGATCTGACCAGGAACGCCCTGTTCTGGTCTGTGATCAAGGAGGCGGTGGAAACCACGATCGTACTTCTATCCCCTGTCGTTCCTCACATCACCGAAGAACTGTGGCAGATTCTGGGTCGTGAGAAAAGTCTTCTTCTCACGCCGTGGCCGATCTTTCGGGAGGACGCCCTGGAGGTGGAGAAAAGACTCGTGGTGGTGCAGGTCAACGGGAAGGTGAGGGATAGGTTGGAGGTGCCTGCTCAATACACCGAGAAGGAGATCGAGGCCGAGGCTCTCGGGAGTGAAAGGGTTCAGGGCTTCCTGGCCGGAAAAGCGGTGAAGCGGGTGATCGTGGTTGGACAGAAGCTCGTCAACATTGTGGTGTGAGAATCGGCGATGAAGAGCACGTTTTTGAGGCTTGCGCTGCTTCTGATGATTTTTCCGGGATGCCTGATTTCCGGTTGCGGGTATCAGTTCCGCGCCGGCGGTGAACCTGTGGGGATCAGTCTGCAGAGTCTGGCGATTCCTCTTTTTAAGAGCACTTCTTCGGAGATCGGCCTCGAAGCGGATTTCACGAAGGTCATCAGGAATGAATTTATCAGTCATGCCCGGGTTCCTCTCGTGCCCGAGGAGAGAGCCCAGATGGTGATCTTAGGACGGATCTATGAAGTGAGCACCTTACCTTTGGCCTACGAGTCCAGGCAACAGAGCGTGGCGGGGCAGGTGGCGACTTACGAGGTAACGAGCAGCCGTACCCTGAGGATCTTCCTGGACGTGCAACTCCTTGACAAGGCCAGGGGGAAAGCCGTCTGGCGGGAAAGAAACATGACGGAAAAGACGATCTTCATCGTAGACACGGATCCCTTCGTCACCCGGTTCAATCAGGAGCGGGCTGTGGAAGAGATCGCGCGGCGCCTGGCGAAAAGAATCTACCTGAAGACGATGGAAAGATTTTGATGTCTAAAGCTTTACTCCCGGCTGATGTGCTCAAATCTTTGCAGAAGGGAAGGCTCGGTCCCCTTTATCTTTTCCATGGTCCGGGCGAATTCGAGATGGAAAAGCTCCTGGAACGGATTAAGGGCTCTTTGATCCCTGCCGGAGCGAGGGATTTCAACCTGGAAGTCGTTTACGGGGGAGAGTCGGAACCGGGAGAAATTCTCCAGCACGCCCAGTCCATGCCCTTTCTTGCGGACCGTCGTCTGATCATCGTGCGGAGAGCGGAAGCTTTTTCCACAGAAGCTCTTCAGTCGTTCTTGGGCTACTTTGAAAAACCGGTTTCCTCCACGTGCCTGATCTTTGTGGCGGGCAAAACCGATTTCACCAAGTCTTTTTATAAAGCCTGCCGGTCCCACGGATTCGAAGTGAGCTTCGAAGAAATGAAAGATCGAGACGTCGCGCCGTGGATTCGAAAAACCGCGACTGAGATGGGGTTCAGAATGGATCTTCCGGCAGCGGATTACCTGCACGGAATTGTGGGAAACAACCTGAGAGAACTCTACGGTGAAATGGAGAAGCTTTCCCTCCGGTTCGGCGGAGAGGTGAGCTTAGATCAGGTCAAAGAATCCGTGAAACACAGCCGGGTGTACACTATCTTTGATCTCATGCAAAAGATCTCATCCAAGAACAGGAGCGCTTCGCTCGTGGTGCTGAATCGGTTTCTGGAGGAGGAGGACAAGAAGGACGCTCCCTTGAGGGTGATCGGAATGCTCAACAGGCAGATGAGGCTTCTGTGGCAAACCAGGTCCGTGGTCGATAAGGGAGGTGAGCGGAAGGAGGTAATGAAGAAGGTGGGCACTTCCCATTACGGGGCAGGTGAGTGGATGAAACAGGCGAAGGGATGGAGCGCCAAGGAGATCGAAGGGGCACTCGGTCTCCTTTACCAGGCAGACGGACGGATCAAATCCGGGTGCCGGGCAAAGCCGGTTCTCGAAACTCTGATCCTGTCCCTCTGCGGTTAAGCGGATTTCTGGGCGGCAGCCTTATGGATGGCCTTGGCGAGACGGGAAATTTTTCGGGCGGCCTTTTTTTTGTGGATCACGCCTTTCGACGCAGTCTTCTGAAGAATGGAGACGGTCTTTTTGAAACCTTCTTTCGCCTTTTCCAGGTTCTTGTCGCCCAGAGCGGCCCTCACCTCCTTGACCGCGGTTTTCGCCTTGGTTTTGTGAGCCAGATTCCGCAGCCTGGCGACTTGACTCTGTCGTGCCCTTTTGAGGGCTGATTTGTGGTTTGCCAAGTTTTTCTCTCCTGAAGAGTCAGATTTAGGTGTAAATTAATTCTTTTAACGAACGGTTTTTTTTTTGTCAAGGGAAAATAGAGGATTGGAATCAGTCAGACACAAGGTTTCAGAGAGAGAAAGCGTCAGTCAGGCTGCCGGAACCGTGGGTTTCTACACTCTTCTAAGTCGTATCCTGGGACTCATCCGGGATGTGGTGGTGGCCAAGTGCTTTGGATCGGGAATGGCTGCCGACGCCTTTTTCGTCGCCTTTCGGATTCCCAATCTCCTGAGACGTCTTTTGGCCGAAGGCTCCCTTACGATCGCCTTCATCCCCGTTTTCACGGAGTATCTTACCCGGAAAACGAAGGAAGATGCTTTCGAAATGGCCAGAGCTGTTCTGACCTTTCTCTCTCTGATCCTCGCTCTGGTGACTGTTTTAGGCGTTCTCCTGTCTCCGTGGATCGTAAGAATCCAAGCTTTCGGTTTCGGCGGTTCCGGCGTGAAGTACGAGCTGACCGTGCTTCTGACCCGGATTACCTTTCCTTACATCTTTCTGGTCAGCCTGGTTGCCTTTTTCATGGGAATCCTCAATTCGCTCCGGCACTTTTCCGCTCCGGCTGCGGCTCCCATTTTTCTCAATATCGGCATTATCGGAGCCACCCTGTGGATCTCCCCGTATTTTGACCAACCCATTGTCGGCGTGGCAATCGGTGTGATCATCGGCGGAGTGCTTCAGGTGGCGCTTCAGATCCCTTGGCTTGTCAGCAAAGGGGTTCCTCTAACGCTTTGCTGGAAACCTCACCATCCTGCGGTGAAGAAGGTCGGGTTCCTGATGCTGCCCGCCATTTTTGGGTCCGCCATCTACCAGCTCAACCAGTTCCTGGGAACCCTCCTGGCATCCTTTCTCCCCGAGGGCAGCGTGTCATGGCTGTATTATGCGGATCGCATTGTGCAGTTCCCTCTTGGTGTTTTCGCCATCGCGATCAGCACGGCGGCCCTGCCGTCCCTTTCCAAACAGGCTGCGGCAAAGGATCTCGGTGATTTCAGAGACACTCTGGGACATGCGCTGAGGCTGGTCTTTTTTGTCACCATCCCGTCCATGGCGGGGATGATCATTCTGCGGGTGCCTATCACCAGGGTCTTTTTTCAAAGAGGAGCCTTTGACGCCGGTTCAACGGAGATGACGGCTCTCGCGCTTTTGTTCTACTCCATCGGTCTCTGGGCGTTCAGCGCCAACCGGGTGATGGTCTCCGCGTTCTACGCCTTCCAGGACACCAAAACGCCGGTCAAGGTGGCGGCCGTGGCCATGGTGGTGAACGCGGCCTTGAGCCTCCTGCTGATGGTACCCATGAAACACGGGGGCCTGGCTCTGGCTGTTTCGCTGGCCTCGGCTCTGCAGTTCTGCTTTCTCGTCTTGCTTCTTCACAAGAGAGGAGGCATATTCGAATGGAGGCCTGTGGTCGAATCCGCCGTGAGAAGCCTGATTGCCTCCGTGTTCATGGGAGTGGTGATCTTCTACTTGAATGAGACGTGGTGGAACAGTCTCGCATCCGCTTCGTCGTTGGCCGCCGCAGTGAAACTCGCCGCCGTCACTTCGATCGGAGCGGTCGTCTATTTTATAGCGGCAAGAGTCTTGGGTTGTTCTGAGCTATCGTCCATGGCAGGGCTTTTGAGACCTATGTCGAGGAAGCTCGAAAAATCATAGCGGAATGGTATGGAGGAGGATTCATGGCTGAAAATCTGCTGGACTACAAAAGGATACTGATTGTTGACGACGAACCGGATGTGCTGGAGGTCCTGGAGTCGTTACTGACCATGTGTGACGTCGTGAAGGCTACGAGTTTCGAATCGGCCAAAGAACTGCTGGAGACCCAGTACTTTGATATGGCCGTCCTGGATATTATGGGGGTGGACGGCTACAAGCTCCTTGAAATCGCCACCAGAAAAATGGTGATCCCTGTGATGCTCACGGCCCATGCCATGAGCCCCGAAGACACGGTTAAGTCTTTTAAGCAAGGGGCGGCATATTTCGTTCCCAAAGAAAAGATGGCGGAAATCGCCACCTATCTCAATGACGTTCTCGAGGCCAGAGAGAAGGGCAAGAGCTTCTGGTGGCGCTGGCTTGACAGATTTGCGGCCTACTATGACCATAAGTTCGGACCCCAATGGAAGAAGGTGGATGAAGAATTCTGGGACAAGTTCGGCTGGTGGCAGTAAGTCCGCACCCGCAGCTGCAACGTCGACTTCCGAAGCACTTGCCATGGATCAGCAAAGATCTGCGCCTGTTCTAGCCTCCATTGATCTGGGCAGCCACACGGCGAGGATGTTGATAGCCCAATGGATCGGCAAGGAGTCTTTTCTCAAGCCTCTGTTGCGAGAAAGGGCTTACATCCGGCTCGCCCGGGATTTCGAGGCCCCGGAGGAGCGCACCATCAAAGCGGACGCCATGGATCGCGCTATCCGGACGCTGGAGCGTTTCAAGGAACGCTCCAGAACCTTTGAGCTATCGTGGACCCAGGTTGTGGCGACAGGGGTGGTGAGGGAGGCCGCCAACCGCCGGGATTTTGTGGGCCGCCTGCGGCAAGCGACCGGCCTGCCGGTGCGAGTCCTGTCCGGCAAGGAAGAAGCCAGGCTCACAGGCCTCGGGGTCAGTCAATCCGTGGACGTTGGGGGGAAATCCTTCATGACCTTTGACCTGGGCGGCGGGAGCACGGAGTTTTTGTTTTCGGGGACGGCAAAGCCGGAGGCTCTCTCGGTAGCCCTGGGAGCGTCTTTGCTGACCGGGAAATTCCTTGCCTCGGATCCGCCCCGGGAAGAAGAGATCACCCGGACAAGGGCGAAGGTGACCGAAGTCCTGGAGCAGTTCTTGCCCGATCCTTCCAGGATGGGGCGTTGCCGAATCATCGGAACGGGAGGCACGGTCACGACCCTGGCCGCGATGATCCATAGCCTTGAACCGGAACAGATCAGGCCCGAGCGGATGAACAGGCTCATGGTGAGAACAGCTCAGGTGGAACGACTTCTTGCGCAAATGACCAAAATGCCTTTGAGCGAAAGACTGAAGATGCCCGGTCTGGATGAGGGTAGAGCCGAAGTCATCCTGGGCGGAGCGCTGGCGGCTGTTGGAATCTTGAAATTTTTCAAAGCATCTGAAATGATGGTATGCTTATCGGATCTCCTGGAGGGGGTTCTGTACGAGAGGCTCGGATATTCACTCCCGTGAGGAGCCTGATGAGAACCCTCATCTCGTACCGAGACGGGAGATGCAGGAAGGGGAGGTGATGAATGGAAAGGAGACAATTCCAGGAAGGATTCACGTTCGATGATCTTCTTCTCGTGCCTGATCGGTCCATGGTTTTGCCCGGTGAAGTCGATGTTACAACCCGGCTAACGGGGAATATTTCCCTTAATGTGCCCATCGTCGGCGCGGCGATGGACACGGTAACGGAATCTGCGACGGCCATCACTTTGGCGAGGCAGGGCGGAATCGGGTTCATCCACAAGAACATGAGCATTGAGCGGCAGGCTCTGGAAGTGGAGAAGGTGAAGAAATCTGAAAGCGGGATGATCGTGGATCCCATCTCTATAGAGCCTGGGCGGAAGCTTCACGAGGTGCTGGATATCATGAGCAAGTACAAGATATCCGGCGTGCCGGTGGTCAAGGAAGGAAATCTCGTGGGGATCATCACCAACCGGGATTTGAGGTTTGAAACCAACCTCAACCAGACGGTGGAGGCGGTCATGACCAAGGAGAATCTGGCGACCGCAAGGCCCGGCATCACCCTCGAGGAATCAAAAGCAATTCTCCACGAAAGGAGGATCGAGAAACTCCTCGTGGTGGATGATCAGGGTAAGCTGGTGGGGTTGATCACGATCAAAGACATTGAGAAGATCAAGAAATATCCGAATTCGTGTAAAGATGATCTCGGCCGGCTGCGGGTGGGAGCGGCTGTCGGGGTCGGCCCTGACATGGAGCGGCGAGTGGACAGGCTGGTTGCCTCCAATGTGGATGTCATCGTCGTTGATACGGCTCACGGCCATTCGCATGGAGTGATTGAGAGCGTGAGGAACTTGAAGAAGATGTTCCCTCGCCTGGAGATTGTGGCCGGCAACGTGGCCACGGCTGAGGGAACCAAGAGCCTTATCGAGGCGGGGGTCGATGCGGTGAAGGTGGGTGTGGGCCCCGGCTCCATATGTACGACCAGAGTGGTGGCAGGTGTGGGGGTACCGCAAATGACCGCCATCATGAACTGCGCCGAAGAAGCCGTGAAGAGGAACATTCCCATTGTTGCAGACGGCGGCATCAAGTATTCGGGCGACGTCACCAAGGCTCTGGCAGGAGGGGCGGACGCGGTAATGATCGGAAGCCTCTTTGCAGGGACGGAGGAAAGCCCGGGCGAAACGATCCTCTTTCAAGGGCGCTCTTACAAGGTCTACAGGGGCATGGGTTCGATCGAAGCCATGAAGGAGGGGAGCAGGGACCGGTATTTTCAGGACGAAGTGGAAACGGATAAGAAGCTCGTCCCTGAGGGCATTGTGGGCCGGGTTCCTTACCGGGGCCCTTTGGCGGAGACGATCTATCAACTGGTGGGAGGCCTCAGGGCGGGGATGGGCTACGTGGGTTGTGCCAACCTGGCGGAACTCAGGGGCAAAGCCAGATTCATGAAGATCACGGCGGCGGGTCTCCGGGAGAGCCATGTGCATGACGTGATCATCATTAAAGAGGCGCCCAATTACCGTCTTGAATAGAGTCTTTGAATTTCCAGGCCCGGCTCGGAGGTGCTCTCTTCAGAGCCGCAACCATTTCTCCCGTAATGAGGAACCGTGGGGACGATCGTGACCAAGGATATTTACTCACAAAAGATACTGATCCTCGACTTCGGCTCCCAGTATACCCAGCTCATCGCGAGAAGGGTGCGGGAGATCCAGGTGTACTGCGAAATCCATCCTTTCAACATGGGGCTCGATAGAATCAGGGCCTTTGATCCCAAGGGTATCATTCTTTCCGGCGGTCCCGCGAGCATCTATGATAAAGGTGCCCCCACAGTCGAGAAGGCGATCCTGGAACTCGATGTGCCTGTCCTGGGGATCTGTTACGGCATGCAGTACATGACCCATGTGTTGGGCGGGGTCGTTTCGAGAGCAAAGGATCGGGAATACGGTAACGCCTTCATTGCCGTTAAGGATTTTCGCAGTCTCTTCCACGGGTTCAACCGCCGGCAAGAGGAGGTCGTGTGGATGAGCCATGGGGACCGTATCGACGAGATACCGCAAGGCTTCAAGATTCTTGCAAGCAGCAAGAACAGTCCTATCGCGGCAATGGCGGACCCTGCAAGAAAGCTCTTCGGCGTTCAATTCCACCCCGAAGTGGCGCACACACCGAGGGGAAGACGAGTCCTGAAGAATTTCCTTTTCAGGATCTGCGGGTGCGAGCCGCTGTGGACCATGAGTTCTTTTGCGGAAAGGACCATCAACGATCTGAGATCAAGGATCGGTGAAGATCGGGTCATCTGCGGGGTTTCCGGCGGGGTGGATTCCACCATCACCGCGGTTCTGCTCCACAAAGCTGTGGGCAACCAGTTGGTCTGCATTTTCGTGGACAACGGTCTCCTGAGAAGAGGCGAAGTTCAAGAAGTCATGGAACTCTTTCGTGACCTTTATCACATCAAAATCTATCAGGAGGACGCGTCGGAGCATTTTCTCAGAAAGCTCACAGGGGTGATAGACCCGGAGCAGAAGAGGAAGATCATAGGCAGGGAGTTCATCGCGCTTTTCGAAAGAAAGGCCAAGGAGGTGGGCAGCGCAAAGTATCTGGCACAGGGGACCCTGTATCCGGACGTGATTGAAAGCGTTTCCTTCAAAGGCCCTTCGGCGACCATCAAGAGTCACCATAATGTGGGGGGATTGCCGGACGTGATGAACCTGGAGCTCATTGAGCCTTTGCGCGAACTGTTCAAGGACGAAGGGCGACAGGTGGGCATCGAACTGGGGCTTCCACGGGAGATGGTGATGCGTCAACCCTTTCCAGGCCCGGGCCTGGCGGTGAGAATTCTGGGGGAAATTACGCCCGAAAGGCTGGAAGTCCTGCGCTCCGCTGATGCGATTCTTCTCGATGAGATCAGAAGGGCGGACCTGTATGAAAAGGTCTGGCAGTCCTTTGCCGTGCTTCTTCCAGTGAAGACCGTCGGCGTCATGGGAGACGAACGAACGTACGACAATGTTATCGCTCTCAGAATCGTTGACAGCCAGGATGCCATGACCGCCGACTGGACCAAGGTCCCTTATGACATCCTGGCCCGCATATCAAACCGTATCATCAATGAGGTGAGGGGAGTGAACCGAGTGGTGTACGACATCTCTTCCAAGCCGCCCAGCACGATCGAGTGGGAATAAGGCCGGGTAACTGTAAGTGGTCCTCGACGACCCGGGTGAGAGAGCTTTCGAGTGGTTCGTTCCGCGATTCGGACCGAAAAGGTTCAGGCGAATCGTCGGCCTTTTGTTCCTTCCCTACACGTCTATGGTCATTTCGTTTAGCGTCATGGGGTCCATGCTCGCGTATCCCCTTCGCTGGGACCGGGTGGCGGCAATTGCCCTTGTTTATTTTTTCGGGCTCGGGATCGGAGCCCACGCTCTGGATGCCATAGGGGCCAAGAGCACAAAGCCCTGGGGAAATGTTTTCACGGCACGACAGTTGTGGTTGATGGCCTCAGGCTCCCTTGCCCTGGCTTACCTTATCGCCATCTACTACATAGTGCGATTCGCGCCCTGGTTGTCCTTCATCGCGGTCCTGGAGGGTTTTTTCGTCTTTGCATACAACCTGGAATGGTTCCAGGGAAGACTCCATACCGACGGCTGGTTTGCCTTCTCCTGGGGTTTTCTTCCCCCGTTAGCAGGGTACATGATTCAAACGAATGCCCTGTCCCTTACAGCGTTTTTTGTCGCTTTATCCATGGCCTTTTTCAGCCTGGTGGAGATCAAGGCTTCTCGCCCGTACAAGGACCTCAAGAAGCGCGGCCCGGGTTTGGATGAGGAAGAAAAGTTCCTGATGGCAAGATACGAGATGATCCTTAAGAGCGTGAGCATGGGAGTCATCGCTCTGGGTTTGGGGCTGGTGCTCTTCCGGCTCTCCATGTAAGGCGAGTTTGACGGCATTGAAGACTGTCTCGCGATTTCCTTGTTCCGTCGTTCCCCGGCTTGACCGGGGAATCCGGGTTTTTGGAATCGTTCAAAGGTGTTCACAAGGGAGGACTGCCCAAGTTTCAGGCTTTTTTCAGGAGATCGTCGAGGGAAAGATGATCAGCCGGTCGCCCTATGAGCTGATCGAGATGTTCAACGACTCGTGACGCCCTGTTTTAGATCCCCCTTGAGCATTCCACGTAAAGAAGAGGCATCACGGCATCCTTCCCTGCGAACCACCAAAGTCTTGGCAAACCTCATCTCGCCGTTGCAGCTACGATCGTCGAAGTGCCCAGAGTGAGGGATTCGATGCTCCGGAGGGCAAAGCCGTTCTCTTCCAGCGTTCCCACCAATTCTGACACCCACCTGGTCTGTCTGAGAAATCCGGGCAGTTCATGGAACACGATCTTCCATTCCGGGAACAGCCTTGCTCCCATGCTTTGCAGGATCTTAAAGTACATTTCCCAGAGCTTCGAGAACTTGAAGTCCGGAGGGTAGGTGAAGTCGTGCATCACGAGAAGGCCCTCGTGGCGGAGCATGGACCTTGCGTTCCTGATCAGACTTCCCAATTCTGCATACTTTGCGAGGTAGGAGGAGGTAATGCAGTCAACCGGCGCATCCATCTGTACATCCTCCGCCCTTCCCAGGATGAACTCCGCATTCCCGAGTCTCATTGCCTTTGCTTTGCGTCTTGCCACATTGAGGTATTCGTCCCGGAGCTCTATGCCCGTGACCCGGCAGGAGGGAAATCGCTTGGCGATCTTAAAGGTGAGTATGCCTGTGCCACAAGCCTGGTCGACGATGTGTCGACAATTTGCGGGAATTTTCTGGAGGATCCTTGCTTTCCACGCCATGTCCATTCCGACCGTGCAGAGATTGGCGATCAGATCATAGCTTGCTCCCGTGCCCGCGAAAAAGTGGCGCGCCAGGTTTGCACCACGGCTCTCTCTCACGACTCCTGTCTCCTCAACTCTTTGTTTCTCCATTGTTGTCACAAAGCCGTCTTCCTTAACGCTCTGAGGAACCTGATGGCTTGCTTAAGACCGACTTGCATCGCCATTCTTTTTGAATTCTTCATAAGGACCCATGCCTCCTTGATTCCCAGTGTGGATGAACCCAGAAGCTTGTCGATCACATGCCGCTCCGTCTTCATCCATGCGAACTCTTTCAGAATCGCGCGGGTATAACCGGAAGGATCGTCCCAATGGTCAAGCAAAAGACGAACGCTTTTCATGCCCGGCACGATTCCGTCTCCCGCAAGAGGGGCGACACACCCGATGGATTCGCCAATTCCCCAAACGCCTTGCGAGGCCCCGTCAACGCAAAAGGGCTGGGAGTGATGGGGGCCTGTGAGACGCAATATGCCGGCACAAGCGCAGAGGATTTTTGCGTGTGGGGAAGCCGATTCCTTCGGGAACCAGTCCAACTGTTTCAGGTAAGTCACCGGGTCTCCTACGAGAGTCCCGCAACCGATGTGGTATCCCAGGGCACCGAGGGGGAAGCACCATGCGTATCCAATGCCCCCAAGTCTGATACGATTTTCAAGCCTCTCCTGCGTCTCGATGCGACGCTGGATCGCCGGCAGCAATAAGTCATTTTCAATAGGAGGCAGGAATGAGCGTGAGACTCCCGTGGCGTCTATGATCCGATCGTATTGACCTGCCGGAACGGGTCCTTGCCTGATCTTTGCACCTTCCAGCAGGTCTCGGATGAAAGAAGGTTTGTCAAAGGTCATGAGTTCGCTTTTGACGGAGATATCATCCATGAGAACTGAATCGAAGCGTTCAAGGATGTACTTTTCAGCCGTGAGCCCCGCCGCAGAAGTAAGTTCAGCGAACCCTCTGCTTGTCCCCCATGCGCAAGGATTGATCCCGCAAGCGGTTTTGTGCTTCCCATCATAAACATGGGCATCCAAGCCTTGTTTCCTCAGGACCCTGTAGCAGTAAGCCCCGGTCGTACCGGCCCCGGCGATGGCAATCTTCAATGTGCTTCTCCTGCTCCTATCGATCTCAACCCCATTTTCTCCATACCAGCAAACGCAGTGCCGATCAATAGGCTTCTGCCGATGAGACCATGACCCACTGACTTTTCGGCGCCGGTTGACGCCACTGGCAAAAGTGGTCGCGGCTCCGAAGAGACCACTCCCCGGCCGGACCAGCAGGGCGTTCGGTTGAGGTGAAGGTCTCCCGCTTGCGGGAACGCGTCTTCCGGCGCGCCGTCCTCACCTTGCCTTGACATATCAATAAGATAGCATTAGGCTTTGTCAGTAAAAGAACTGGAGTAGGACTGCAGGAATTCCTCCGGGGAGGCCAAAGATGGATCGAAAGCGGAAAGCCGTTTGGGGCTGGGCTTTGTATGACTGGGCGAATTCAGCGTTTGCGACCACGGTCATGGCCGGCTTCTTTCCTGTATTCTTCAAACAATACTGGAGCCACGGTGCTGATGTGAATGCCAGCACCGCTCAACTCGGATTCGGTAACTCCCTCGCGGGCCTGATCGTGGCCCTGATAGCGCCTGTTCTCGGAGCCATCGCGGACCGGGGCTCGGCCAAGAAGAAATTCCTGATCTTTTTCACCTACCTCGGGTCTCTCATGACGGCATGCCTGTTTCTGGTAAAGCAAGGGTCCTGGGGGTGGGCCGTCTTCTTTTACGTCATGGGGGTTGTGGGTTTTTCGGGGGCGAATATCTTCTATGATTCTCTTCTCCCTGACGTAGCGGGAGAAGAAGAGGTGGACTATGTTTCAGGCCTTGGTTTTTCCATGGGCTATCTGGGAGGAGGACTGCTTTTTCTGGTGAACGTCCTTGCGGCGGTCATGCCGGGGAGGTTTGGGTTCGCCGATTCCGGGCAGGCCGTTCGATACTCCTTTTTGTCCGTGGCGGCATGGTGGGGTCTCTTTACCGCCTTTGTCATTCTTTGGGTGCCCGAAGGAAAAAAGATCGCGGACTCGAGGGAGAAGGGAAGCACGGTAGTGCAAGGATTCCGGCAGATCGCCGGAACTCTCAAGCAAGCCCGCCTCCTCAAGATGGTGATTCTGTTCCTCTTCGCCTACTGGTGTTACATCGATGGCGTGGACACCATCATCCGGATGGCTGTCGACTACGGAATGTCCCTCGGGTTTCGTTCCAATGACCTGATCCTGGCTCTTCTCATCGTCCAGTTCATCGGCTTCCCCGCAGCCCTCGCCTACGGGAAACTGGGCCAGCGGTGGGGCGCTCGCAACGGTATCTTTCTCGGTATCGGGGTCTATATGCTGATTACCGTCGGCGGTGTCATGATGACGCGGAGGTGGCACTTCTATGTTCTGGCCATGGCCATCGGCCTCGTGCAGGGCGGAATCCAGGCCCTCAGTCGGTCCTTTTACTCCAGGCTGATACCTAAAGAGCAGTCTGCGGAGTTTTACGGTTTCTACAACATGCTCGGAAAGTTTGCCGTAATCATGGGTCCCGCACTGATGGGGATGGTGGGTCTCGTGGTGAAAAGACGGTTCATGCCCCCGGCCCCGACCATGGAGCAAGTCGACGCCGTTGGGCAGTTGGCTTCCCGATGCGGTATTGCCTCAGTCCTGATTCTCTTCCTGGCGGGAGGAATTCTTTTCTATTTCGTCGATGAGAAGCAGGGGAGGCGGGAGGCTGCATTGATCGAGGGCGCACGGCTCAAGGCGCCCGGCGCACGGCAAAGAGAATGAATGGCTTTTAGCCCCGGCCGGACCGGCGTTCGATCGAGGTGAAGGGTTCCTGCTTGCGGGAGAGCGTCCACACCGGCTAAAAGAGGCGTTCATGCCGCCTGCTGCGGCGGGCCGGGCTTTCTTTTACCTCTGCCCCATTTTCTCCTTCTTTTCTTCTTGGCTTCTCCCTCGGGCGGAGGTTCTGCTGAAGAACTCTTCGCCTGCACGGCGAGGCCGAACACGCCTCCGGGCTGACTGCTGAAGGCGATGGTTTTCCACCGGCCGGACGGCGGAGCAGGCCTTTCCCTTTCCTCTCGAGACTGGCGTCCCTTTTGGCGAACCGGTCTTTCCCTGGCTCTGAGGGAAACCCTTCCCGCTTTGTCTTCCTGGAACCAGTCTTCCTGGGGCCATACCACAGGGATCTTGTAACCGAGCAACTCTTCGATAGGCTCCAGATGGAACACGCACTCTTCACAGGCCAGGGAAATCGATTTGCCTGTCTTTCCTGCGCGCGCGGTCCGTCCGATCCGGTGGATGTAATTCTCAGCATTCTGAGGCAAGTCGTAGTTGATGACGTGGCTGATATCTTCCACGTGAATCCCGCGCGAAGCCACATCGGTAGCCACCAGAATCTTGATGCCCCCGCCCTTGAACCGGGCCATGAGCTGCAATCGCTTCTGCTGGGGCAGATCGCCGGTGATGCCTTCAGCCGCCCACCCGTTGCCTTTGAGTTTCTGTGAAAGCCATTCCACGTCCGCTTTGGTATTGGTGAAGATCAGAGCGCGATGCCAGGATTCTTTCTTTAACAGGCCGAGAAGAAGAGGGAGCTTTTCCTGGGAACTCACATGAAAGAGACTTTGCTCAATCCCTTCGGCAGTCACTTCCTGAGGGGTAACCGCGATGAACTCCGGCAGATTCATGTAGTCATAAGTCAGGGCCAGAATCTTGTAGGAAAGGGTGGCGGAGAACAGCATGGAGAGCCTCTTCTCGTAATGGGGAAGCTTCTTGAGAATGAAACGCATGTCTCTCGTGAAGCCAAGGTCGAAGAGGCGATCCGCTTCGTCTATGACAACAACCTTGATGCCATCGGTTTTGAAGATTCCCTGCTTGAGGTAGTCGATGATCCTGCCGGGCGTGCAAATCACCACATCAGCGCCTTGTCTCAGGATCTCCGCCTGCTTCTCGTAATCAATGCCACCGATGACTTGGGCGAGAGTGAGCCCCGTGTATCGGCCCAATACCCTGGCATCCTCGAATATCTGAATCGCCAGTTCTCTCGTGGGGGCGACAATCAGGGCCGATGGGAGATCCGGCCTCCTGTCCGCCAGAGAGAGGAGGCGGTTGAAGACCGTCACCAGGAAAGCGGCCGTCTTTCCGGTTCCTGTCTGGGCCTGTCCGGCCACGTCCTTCCCTTCCAGGGTGAGAGGAAAAACCTCCGCCTGAATGGGGGTACAGAAGGTAAAGCCGGCGTCTTTCAAGCCGGCGAGAATTTCATCGGGAAGACCGAAGTCGTCGAAGCGAGTCTGGGTAAGGAATTTCGGCTGCTCCGCCCGTTGAATGGTTGGTTGGCCCTCAGGCTCTTGGGACATATACCTGTCTCTTCTCCACGCGAGGATGAGCCATTATACCTTCTTTTGGGGGCTTTGCAAGGATTGTTATATGGGGTCAACTCTTGCAAAACAGGGGAAAGCTGTGGTAGGACTGCGTGAAAATAACTCGGTCACGGTATGAAAAAAGAAGAATTGAGCTCCATCTCCAGGTTTTTCGAGCCCTTGGGCATTGCTATCATTGGGTCTTTCCGGGAGGGGCATTTCGGCGGGTATGTGGTCGTCCGGTCCCTCTTGGAGGCAGGGTACAAAGGCGCCGTCTATCCCATCAACCCCGCGTACAAGGAGGTTCATGGTCTCAAAGTTTACCCCAGCCTTCGGGAGATCCCCGTTGGGGCGGATCTCGCGATCATCATGGTCAACGCCCGATCGGTGTGCAAGCTTCTCGGTGAATGCTCACAGCAGGGGTTAAGGGCCGTGACCGTGGTATCGGACGGGTTTGCCGAGAGGGACGAGGAGGGGGGACGCCTCCAAGAGGAAGTCGTTGCGCTGGCAAAAAGTCACGGGCTCCGCATCATCGGCCCCAACACCGCAGGGGTGGTCAACACCGCCAACGGCCTCAACCCCTGCCCGTATGAGGCCGGGTATTACAGGCTGAAGAAAGGCACGATTGCGATCTGCGCGCAAACGGGCATGATCAATCCACAGGCCTTTCCTTACCCCGATTTGCGCTTTGGCGTGAGCAAGATCTGTGACTTGGGTAACAAGTGCGACGTGGACGAATGTGACCTGATGGAATACCTGGAAAAAGACGCTGCAACGGAAGTGATCAGCATCTACCTGGAGAGCGTCAGAGACGGGAACAGGTTTCTGAGTGTGGCCAGGCGGGTGGCGGCTCAAAAACCCGTGCTTGTGTTGAAGTCAGGGAGAACCGATGAAGGGGCAAAGGCTTCCGCCTCACACACAGGGTCCCTGGCCTTGGATGACCGCCTGTTTGATGCTGCGTGCCGCCAAACTGGTGTGCTTCGCCTCGAACAATTCAAGGATATCTTTGAGATGCCGAAGATCTTTGCCTCTCAGCCTCTGCCGGCGGGAAACCGCGTGGGTTTCGTCACGGTCACAGGAGGCGTGGCGGTGATAGCTATCGATGAGTGCGCGAAGCAGGGCCTTGCTTCGGCCCGGCTCGGAGCAGGCACGGCGCAAGCCCTGGAGGAACTCTTTCCGGGCTTAGGGAAGAACCCTGTCGATGTAGGCCCCATGATGGCGGCGGTCCCGAATGCGTTTGATCTCTACCCGAAGATATTTCAGACCGTCCTGGAAGATGAGAACGTGAATGCCCTCTTCAGTATTCTCTGGGCGAACGCCAAATCCAACGTGATCCCCAGATATGTGGAAGCCTATGAGAGCCTCAAGACTCGATTCAGGAAACCCGTGGTGACCTGGATTTATGGGCCTGACGCGCCGAGCGTGGCAGAGTTGGGTGATGAGCTTGAACGGAGGGGCTTCCCGGTTTTCAGTAGTTCGGAGAAATGCATCCGGGCTTTGGGGTTGGCGTATAAATACGGCGCACGGCGCATGGCTCAAGGTGCAGGGTAGGACGGCGCACGGTCGTCAGGGACTGGAGGAACGAAATGGCCGATCAGGAAACGGAACATCCTGTCC
Source organism: uncultured delta proteobacterium (assembly GCA_963740905.1). Classification (GTDB taxonomy): domain Bacteria; phylum Desulfobacterota; class DSM-4660; order Desulfatiglandales; family HGW-15; genus JAFGDM01. Next base: position 231,816 of record CAVUFY010000009.1, on the reverse strand, counting down.
TCTGTGAACACGGCGAGGTGAAACGCCTGAAGCCCTTTCCCTCCAGGGCCGAGGGCGCATCAGCCTGGGTTCGATTCCTGACCATAGACGTCTGGAGGATCCGGGGCAGCGATTTGCCGCCGCGCCACTCGCTCCTGTTGACGAGTATCAGAATCGTCATCCTTTCCGTGCGAGGAATCATGCGGGACAGGGCACCGCTCCGGGCTTCGGCACTGACTTTCTACTCTCTCCTGTCCGTCGTTCCCGTGGCCGCCATGATATTCGGGGTCGCCAAAGGATTCGGCTTTGAAAAAAACCTGGAAAAAATCCTGATGAAGAGCCTGGAGGGGCAGGAGCAGATCGTGGAGAGAATCCTCGGTTTCGCGAACGCCCTTCTCGCAACGGTCAAAGGCGGCTTTGTTGCCGGCGTGGGCCTCATCATTCTCTTTTACACCATCATCAAGATCCTTTCAAACATAGAGAACGCGTTCAACGACATCTGGGGGATCAAGAAGGGAAGGGGTATCGGAAGGAAAATCACGGACTATCTTTCCATCATGCTTATCGGCCCTATTCTGTTTGTGGTGTCCAGTACGATGACGGTTCTCATATCCGGCGGTGTCATGAAGGTGGTGGACAGGATCGCCTACCTGAAGGTGGTGAGCCCCGGTATCGCATTTCTGTTGGGTTTTCTGCCCTACATCTCCCTCTGGCTTCTGTTTTCCTTCGTGTACATCTTCCTTCCGAACACGAGAATCAAGTTCGCTTCAGGAATTCTGGGCGGGGTGATCGCTGGCACCCTCTACCATTTTTTTCAGTGGGGCTACATTCACCTTCAGATCGGGGTGGCAAAATACAATGCCATCTACGGCAGTTTCGCGGCCCTCCCCCTCTTTTTCATCTGGATGCAGGCGGGGTGGCTCATCGTTCTCTTTGGTGCCGAAATTGCTTTTGCCCATCAGAATGTGGAGACCTACGAATTTGAACAGGACTGTCTCACGGTGAGCCATTCTTTTAAGCGCCTCCTCTCGCTCTACGTGCTCCATCTTCTGGTCAGGAACTTTCAGGAAGGCAAAAAGCCTCGTGATTCTTATGAGATTTCTCATGAGCTGGAAATCCCCATACGACTCATCAACCAGATCCTCCATGAACTGGGGACATCAGCCCTTGTGTCGGAGGTCCTTCTAGACGACGGCGGAGTGGGCTACGAGCCGGCCCGTGACCCGGAGAGCATGACCATCAAGAGCGTGATCGATACTCTGGATGATTTCGGGAGCCATGGGATACCCGTGGCGAGAAAGCGGTCGTTTACCAAGCTTTGCGAAAGCATGAGAAGTTTCGACGAAGCGATCAAGAATTCGGAGGCGAATCGAAAGCTGAAGGATCTGTGAGATTTTATCTTTTCTTGAAATCACTCTGGCGTGTTCTTATTGTAAAGCCCAGAATGGATTGAGAGGGAGTACCGGATTGGAGGACTCCTACAAAACTGCGGCTTTGAAAAACCTGAAAAAGGAGGTGATACGATGAAAAAGTCATTTTTTGCGACAATGTTTTTGGGCTTGCTGGTCGTCGCTCCTGTTCCGACGATGGCACGCGTTGATGTTAACGTCAATGTTACTCTGCCTCCACCCATCGTGTTCGGCGCGCCGCCGGAGGTGATAGCATTGCCTGATACGAGCGACGTTTACGCTGTTCCCGGCATAGATGCGAACTTGTTTTTCTGGAACGGTTGGTGGTGGCGTCTCTGGGACGGTCGGTGGTATCGCTCGCATTACTACGACCGAGGGTGGCGTTACTATAAGAGCGTTCCAAGTTTTTATTTTGATGTGGACCCCGATTGGCGGACATACTACAGGGACCATGATTGGGGGGGGCACCGGTGGAACTATCAACGGATTCCCGAACAACGACTCAAACAGGACTGGAAGACCTGGCAGAATGGTGGACATTGGAAAAAGGAAACTTGGGGCGTCCAGGGCTATCAAGCTCGAGCGCAAAAAGAGAGGCAGGAACTGAGACATCAAAGGCAACAGCAATATCAACAGAGGCCGGAGGTTAGGCAGCATCAGCAACCGAGACAACAGGAACGGAGACAACCCCAAGTTCAGCCTCAACGACAACAACCAGGGGGAAGAGTCCAGCAGCCCCAAAGAAAAGAGGAGAGGCCACAGGTTCAGCAGCCTGAACGGTCTCAACGTCAAGAAAGAGGTGAGGGAGGGGAAGGCGAACACAGAAAGTAGGATGGCGGAAGAAAAATAGTGTTCGGTGTTCAGGGTTCATGGGCTGAAGACCGATGGACGACGGAAAACGGGCGATGTGGAAGGCGGACGAGTGTTGACGCTCGGATGATGGACGCTTGGAGACAAGAGAGTGGAGGTTTCAGTGGTCAGGATTTAAGTCGTGCTGAAACCTGACGCCTGAACACTGACAACAGGTCAGAAGTGTCCGGAGATGCCTCTGGCAAAGAGCTTGCCAAGGGATCTACGATGCCGTCTTGCGGCGTGTCTTCCAGTTCACGAACAGAATCCCCAGGCAGACCAGGGGCAACCCCAGCATGAGCGAGCGAGTCAGTTCCTCGTGGACAAAAAGGATGCCGGAGAGGACCCCGAAAACAGGCGTGAAAAAAGTGAAGGCGGAGAGCCTGCTCACCGGGTAGTGGTGGATGAGCCAGAACCAGATCAAATAACTGAGGAAAGCGATGATGATGGACTGATAAAAAAGAGCAGCTCCCACTGTGAAGTTGATTTTTGAAACCCAGTGCGGCTCCAGGATCAGGCTCACCAAAAAGAGGATCGGGATTGAAAAAAAGAGCTGGTACAGAAAAGTGTTGATAGGGTGTATTTTTTCCGCCATGTACTTCTTGATGTAAAGAGTCGTCGCACCCCAGAGGAAGGCGGCCGCGACCTGGAGAAGGTCTCCGATGAGCATGGTGGGTTTTGCGGTTCGCGGTCTTCCTTGAAAGACAATGACGACGCCGAGGAAAGCGAGGATGAGTCCAATTGTCTTTAACAACGTGAGGCGGTCCCCTTTAAGAAAGAAATGAGCGCCGACGGCCACCACAAAAGGGCTCAGGTAAACAAACACCACCGAGCGAGCCGCATCGGTGTACAGGAGACCGAAGTAGATGCAGGCAAACTCGAGGCCGAAAAGCAGACCCACCACGAAACCGTGAAAGAGCATGATATCCGTGTGAAACAGTTTCTGCTCCTTGTACAGGCAATACACCACTCCGCACGAGCAGGCGATAAAGGACCGCAGGGCTGAAGCAAAGACAGGGGAGACCCCTTCGTTGGAGTATTTGATGGACGTATAGTGAAAGCCCCAGACCAGCGTCAAAACGATAATGATCGTCACGGCTTTCAAATCCAGGTAGTCTCTGCTGACAGGGGCGGACATAGAGTTTCCTCGTAATCTAAGAGGTGCACGGCTCACGGCGCCAACGGTATAGTAAGCAGTATGGAGTAGGGACTATGCAGCAATCCAGCCTACCGCTCACTGCTTGGTGCATACTTCTTGGTCCTATTAACTCGGATCTGAAGACCTCCTTCGGGCCGGCAGCGCGTTTTGATACTGCCGTGCACGGCGAAATCAGCAAAGCAGGGCTTCGTCTTTGAGGTCGGCCCCGAATCGCCTCACCACCTCTTCGACGGTGAGAGCCTTTTTGCCCGGTCCTTCTACATTGAATTTCACCCTTCCTTCATGAAGCATGATCATGCGGTTTCCGTAGCGAATGGCTTGCTGCATGTTGTGGGTGACCATGACGGTCGTCAGGTTGTTGTCTTTTATGATCCTCTCCGTGAGGTCAATGACCTTCTGGGCCGTCTTGGGATCAAGGGCGGCGGTGTGCTCGTCCAGGAGAAGGAGTTTGGGTAAAGAAAGGGTCGCCATGAGCAAGGTCAGCGACTGGCGCTGGCCTCCCGAAAGCAGGCTCACCGAGTCTCCGAGTCGCGTTTCAAGGCCCAGATCAAGACCCTTCAGTATTTCCTTATAAAAGTCGCGGCGCGATTTCGTCACGCCCCACCGAAGTCCTCTACGCCTTCCCCTCAGATCCGCCATGGCCATGTTCTCTTCAATGGTCATGGTGGCCGCGGTGCCCATCAACGGGTCTTGAAAAATTCGTCCCAGATACCTGGCCCTCTTGTGCTCCGCCAGCCGCGTGACTTCGTCGCCGTCAATGTAAATTCGACCTTCGTCAGGCGTGTAAGTCCCGGCAACGAGGTTGAGCAGGGAGGTCTTTCCGGCTCCGTTGCTCCCGATGACCGTGATGAAGTCGCCCTTCCGCACATGAAGACTGATCCTGTCGATGGCGACTTTCTCGTCGATGGTGCCCTTCTTGAAAATTTTTCTGATGTCTTCAACTCTGACCATTGTCAAAACCGCAAAATGCGAACAGGAAAACACATAATGAACATTCGGTATCGACCCGAAGTGCACGCTTCGTAGCGAAAGGGCGGGGGCGTTTTCTGCAGTGACCAGCGGGAGGGCGCTGTCTTTTCACGGTTTATCTATGGGGGAAGCCCCTGGCCCCGAGCGGAGTCGAGGGGAACAGCGGGAGGGGGCAGAACTCCCCCGCAGATAAGCCGTTGAAAAGACCAGCCCGGGAGCTTTGGAACGAAAGAAAAGGCCCCCGCCCTTTCCTGTTCCTGTCCTCCCATGAGAACCCTTTTGAACGTTCCCAGGCATGCTGTTATTCCTACCGTACACCTTCCTCACACTCCCCTCAGGTGCAGCTTAGTCTCTTTCTGCTTCCTGAGAGCAGGGATGCCTAGGGCAAGGATCACCATGATCCCCGTGGCAAGCTTCAGGTCCGTGGGAGCCAGTCCGAGCCTGAGTCCCATGGAGATGATCCACTTGTAGATGATGGAGCCCAAGAGGGCTGCGAAGGTCATTCTCCCGACCGTCTGTTTCCCGGTGATGGCCTCCCCGATGATGATGGAGGCGAGCCCCGCCACAATCATGCCGATTCCCATCCCCACATCCGCAAAGCCCTGGTCCTGTGCTACCAGAGCCCCGGACAGAGCGACAAAAGCATTGGAAATCCCAAGACCCAGCACGGTGACGTTGTCGGTGTTCACCCCAAGGGACCGTATCATCTGCTCGTTGTCACCCGTGGCTCTCATGGCAAAACCGAGTTGGGTGTGGAAAAAGAGGTCTGTCAGAACCTTGATGCCGAAGGCGACGACAAAGAAGAAAGCAACGATCGGTATGAAACGGTTGACGTCCAGGTTTTCAAGGGGAGTGAGGAGCGTGCTGACCGTGAGAAGCTGGATGTTGGATCTTCCCATGATGCGAAGATTCACGGAATAGAGAATGGTCATGATGAGAATGCCGGCCAGCAGACTGTTGATCTTCAGCCTGGTGTAGAGGATTCCTGTGCAGCAGCCGGCCACGAACCCCGCCAGGATGGCTGCCAAGATGGAGTATGCCGGGGGCACCCCTTCCACCATGAGGCGAGCCACCACGGCGGCACCCAAGGGAAAGCTTCCGTCTACGGTCAGGTCGGGAAAGGAGAGAACGCGAAAGCTGATGACAATTCCTAAAGCGACCAGGCTGTACGCTAGGCCCTGCTCCAAGGATATGGGTACAGTGAGAAGAAAACCGCTAATAAGCATGCATAGAACGCCCCGGGGGCGCAGGGAAAGAGCTTCCTTCCCCTGCGTACCAGACTTTTATTTATCGCTTTACTTCTTTTCCTTGCACATCCCAAAGCCTGTCCGGTTTTTCAGGCAATTTAGCGGGCAACTTGAGGCCTTGGAGCTTAGCATGTTTCTCGTTGATCCAGAGGCTGTAACCAGCAGCCAATCCTGCGGGAACCTTACCCGGCTTTTCCCCCTTGAGAATCATGGCCGCCTTCTTGCCGGCCGTGTAGCCCACCTTGAAGTAGTCAAGGCCGTAAGCGGCGATGGCACCTCTGGGCACGCTGTCCCTGTCGCCCACGAAGAGAGGAATCTTGTTCTCATTGCAAACCTTGACGATAGATTCGAAAGCGGAAACAGAGGTATTGTCGGATGTGATATGGATGGCGTCCACGCGGCCCACCAGGCTCTGGGCGGCCTGCATGACTTCCGCGCTCGTCGAGACATGAGCTTCAATCAGTTTTCCGCCCAACTTCTCGACGGCTTCCTTCATCTCTTTGATGTGGAACGTGACATTGACATCTCCGGGATTGTAAATGGTCCCCCAACGCTTGGCTTTAGGAATCAGCCTCTGGTACATCTCGCACTGAAGCTTGATGGGCCATCTGTCGCTCACCCCGGTGACGTTGGTTCCCGTCTGACCCATTTGGGGGACAATACCCGTGGCCACGGGGTCCGTGACCGACGAAAAGACGATGGGGATGTCCTTGGTAATTTTCACGGAGGCCTGGGCGCAGGGTGTGCTGATAGCATGGATCAGATTCACCTTGTCATCCTCGAACTTGCGGGCGATGATGGAGCAATTGGCCTGATCCCCCTGGGCGTTTTGCCGATCGAAGGTGACGTTCTTGCCCGCGACGAACCCTTCCTCTTTCAGCGCAGCTGCGAAGCCTTTGCTGTCGTTGTCCAAGGCGGGATGAGAGACGATCTGGTATTCTCCGATCCGGATCATCTGGGCCGAAAACGCCATGGGCGAAAAAACCAAAACCATCAGCACCAGAACTCCCACGGTCCACAAATGTTTCTTCATGATCCAACCTCCTTTTTCGATTGAAAACGTGTGTTGATCACCGACTTGCAGAGATTCCACAGATCCGCCAACCGGCCCAGGACATCCCCAGGACTATTCACAACATGAGATTTGCCGGACAGTCCAAGGCGGGCAGGAAACCTCTTAAGTATAGAATCCTTATAGGAAATAAGCGCTTAAAGTGTCAAGGGAAAAGAACTTCGCTGATCCGGCGTCAGGGCATCATCTGCCGGGTTGCCTGGAATCAAGGAGATTGCCATGCTCCCCCGAATCACGTCCGGGGTCGCTCGCGATGATTGAAGCGATTATCATACGAGCCTCCGAATGGCGGGGAGAGGGCAGAGTGAGTCCGGGTTTGTGCTCGCGCGCGTCAGGCCAGGACTTTTGCCAGTTCCCTGATGAAGTTCTCGTTCGTACCGCAGCAACCGCCGATCATATCGGCACCCGCCTCCTTGATCTTCTCTCCGTCTTCGGCAAATTCCGTCGGGCTTTGCTGGTACGTCGTGATCCCATGCCGGGTGACGGGCTTGCCGGCATTGGGCTGGATCAGGAGAGGCTTTTTCGTGGCGGCCCTTATCTGAGCGGTGAGGTCGATCATGTCCCTGCTGCCCAGGGTGCAGTTGCTCCCGACGGCGTCGGCTCCCGCTTCTTCAAGAGACGAAACGACCTGGCTCACGCCTTCTCCCATCATGGTGAAGAATCCCCTTTTTGTCCTGTTGAAGGTAAGAGAGACGATGACAAAAATTTCTCCCAGTCTTTTGGCGCCCTTTAAGGCGGCAAGCGCCTCCTGAAGAGAGAACATCGTTTCGATGCTGAGAAAATCGACTCCCCCATTGAGCAGGGCCTCGGCCTGCATCCGGTAGCCCTCCTGAGCTCTTTGGGGATCAAGGTCGCCGAGAGGCCTCATGAGTTTGCCGGTAGGCCCCATATCTCCCGCTACCCTTTTGCCTCTGGGGCATGCCTGTCTGGCGATTCTTGCCGCCTCCAGGTTGATGGACTCCATTTTTTCGGCGAGTCCCCTGTCGGAGAGCTTGACGGGGTTGGCGCCGAAGGTGTTCGTGTGGACCACATGTGAGCCGGCCTCGTAATAGCGCCGGTGAATCTCCATGACCGCAGACGGCTTTTCAAGGTTCCACATCTCCGGGGTTTCGCCTGCCTTCAAGCCCGAAGCCATGAGCATGGTGCCCATGGCCCCGTCGAATATGACGGGTTCTTTCCCGAGTAACTGCAAAATTCCATTCATCTTTCAACCTCGAAGATCACAATTCAGGAACTGGGGACAGCCTTTACACGGGAAGGCTCCCTCCAGTTTTCCGCCGAAGCGCCCCAAAAAGGCGAAGGATTTTCTGGGAACAAGCATGTCGGAGGAGGTGACTTCGACCCCCATGGCCTGATCATGAAAGCCTTCGATGATCCATCTCTGAAACTCCATGGGGACCCCGTTACACCCGGGCGCCCTTCTCATTCCCTTCTCAAACCCCTTGGACGCGGCATCTTCCATGATTTCCGTCCAGAGCAGGTTGGCCCTGCGCATGACGGCCAGGGACCCAACAACGTCGAGCAAATACCCTTCCGTGGGTTTTCCCGAGTCAAAGAGTTCCTTTACCGCCGTTTCCAGTCCGGGACCGAGAGAAATCACGGCAATATAACCAAGGGCGGACCCCTGAAGAAAACGAGGCAGCCCCTTCTCGCCGGTAACCTCTCTGAAACCTGTGAAAGGCTCGATGAGCGAGTCACCCTCTTTTAGCATCTCATCGATGAGGTCCAGGAGTCTTCCGGAGGGAGGTTCTTTGTACCCGATCTCTTTGAGGACGTCATCCCTGTGGACGGCTTGTCTCAATGCCCGAGAAGTCCTCTTACTTTCCTCACCCCGTCCATGGCGTCCATGCCATAGGCGTCGGCCCCGATTTCTTCACAAAAGGACTGGTCCACCGGTGCGCCGCCGATGACGACTTTAATCCTGGAAAGGTTCTTGCGCTTGAGCAGGGAGACCACTTCTCCCATGCTCTGCATGGTCGTGGTCAGAAGGGCGGACATGGCGATCACCTCAGCCTTTTCATCTATGGCTTTTTCTATGAATCGTTCAGGGGCCACATCCACGCCGAGGTCGAACACTCTGAAACCGGAGCCTTCAAGCAGAATACCCACCAGGTTTTTGCCGATATCGTGGATGTCTCCTTTCGCGGTGCCGATCACTATCCTGCCCGCGTCGGTGCGATCGGTAGATGCGAAATGAGGTTTGATAAGATCCATTCCCGACTGCATGGCCTTCGCAGACCAAAGCACTTGGGGGATGAAGATTTCACCCTCTCCGAATTTTTCGCCCACCACATCCATGGCCGAGATGAGTGCCTTGTTCAGGATTTCATTGACGCCTACTTTCGAGTCAAGAGCCTTCTGCACGCCGTCGGCGGCCTCTTCGACTTTTCCTTCCAACACTGCCTGATAAATGTCTTTCAGGATGTCCACGGTTATCTCCTTTGCCACCCTGTTCTTCCCCTGACGAGGAGACGGGGCGGGATACGATTTCTTATGTCCGGTCTCAGCGCCGCAATTCCAGTCTCTCTTTGGCCTCCTCCCAGGTTCTGTCAAGCCTCGCCTTGACCCCTTGAGGCAGAGATTCCGCCTTGTGGGTTTTCGCGACTTCCAAGGCCTTTTCAGTGAGTCTTTCGTTGACCGTCTTCTTTCCCTTCTTGACCCAGTTGGGAAGATTGTCCCGGTTAAAGATTTCCGGCCGCCAGTGCTCCTCCATAAAGTGATCGAGGGTGTGTTTTTCTCCCAGGAAGTGACCCCCGGGGCCCACGCTCTTGATGACTTCCATGGCAAGATGCTCCTCGTCCACGGCAAATCCTCGCATGTATCTTTTCACCATGCCGATCACCTCGTCGGCGAATACAATCATGTCAGGCGAGGCGACGAATCCCTGTCCCATGTACCCGCAGTCATGGATAAGGTTGGTCCCGTCCAGCGCGGCGTTGAGCAAGGTGAACCCATACTCGGCCCCGGCCTGAAGATCGGGAAACTGGGCATCGCTGCACCCTGCGGTTCCCCAGATGGGCAGGTCATAGTGGTGAAAGACATCCGCATAGGCAGAGTGGGTCAGTCGGAACTCCGGCGCGGAGTAAGATATGGTCGCCCGAAGCATGTCCATTCCAGTGGCCACCACTCCCGTAATGATGGGCGCTCCCCTGCGCGCCAGTTGGTGGATGACGAGACCTGAAAGCGCCTCCGCCACTGCGACGGAAAGCGCCCCTGCCAGGGTCACGGGACCGGTGGAGCCGGCCAGGAGGGCAGGGGTATAGTTGATGGGGATCCTGTTTTCGGCGCAACAGATGAGCTTTGAAACCGCTTCTTCAGAGTGGGTCAGAGGGGAGGTGGGTTCGGAATAGTGGATGAGAAAAGGGTACCTGGCCAATTCCTCTTTGCTCCCTGCCACGGCGGAGGCCATCTCCAGGATGACCAGAAGATCCTGCACCGATTCAGCCGTGAAGAAGATAGGCTTCACACTGTTCTCTACCTCCAGTTGAAAGCATCGGATGTAGTGAAGCCCGGGCTGGATGTCCCTCGGCAGGCCGTAGGATGCGATGAAATCGATGTTCGGCATGGCGTCACTGATGATCGTACTGGTGACGATGTCATCGGCTCTTGTATCCCTGATTTCCCTGGTAACGAGATCCACGGTCTTGGGAAGATCGGTCCCGGTGCCGAAATAAATCCTGCGCCCTCCCAGTTCCATGACGGCCTGCTTTTTTCTGTCATAAACGGTCACATTGGAAGGGGCCGACTGAATGGCTTCTTCAACAAGGAAAGCGGGAATCTTAACAAGGTTCTTTTCTCTCACCCTGGCCCCGTTATCGCGAAGAAGGTCCAGAGCCTTCTCAAGGTTGACTTTCACCCCCACCTCGTCCAGGATTCTCAGGGCGGTGTGATGGATCCTCAAGATCTGGGATTCATCGAGGAGTCTGAACCTGGGCGCACATTCACGATGTAATCCTGTTTCCATACCCACCTCTCTCTCCGATGGAATCAACTGCGGCTGAATCTCTTCCATGTCCGGGGCAAGGTCGTACACAGGCTTATGCACTTTTTCCGGCCTTTCTCGCCCTCCGAGTGAAGCATCCTAATCCATTCGGATACGCCGAGTCAAGGTCAGGGACAGAGAAGAAAGCATATTGACTTATCGCCTTGAGAAGGCTTAAGCAAGAAGAACCAGGCCATCAGATAAATCTTGGTCACCAAAGCACGAGCTGGAGAAAGCGCGAAAAATGGGAATCCGGGATGTGATCATCGTGGGCGGCGGTATCATGGGAAGCGCCACCGCATACTGGCTGATGAAGAATGAGCGGAAGCTGAAAGTCGCTGTCGTAGAAAGGGACCCCACGTACGAAAGGGCTTCTACCACTCTATCCATGGCCAACATTCGCATCCAGTTCAGCCTCAAAGAGAACATCCAGGTTTCACAATACGCCTTTGAGATTCTCGACCGTTTCGAAGAAGAGATGATGGTGGAAGACGACAGACTTCATATTGCGTTTCGGCGCGAGGGCAATCTCTTCCTGGTGGACGAGAACGGCCTTGGAACTGCCGAAGACGCCTTTCAGCTGCAGAAGAGTCTGGGGTGTTCAGTGGAATGGCTGTCCCCGGGAGAACTCACAGAACGCTATCCCCTTTATGATTCTTCACCCTTCCGGGGAGGCACTTTGGGCACTGAAGACGGACACCTGGACCCGCACGCGGTTCTCATGGGGTACAAGGCCAAGGCAAGATCGCTGGGCGCGGAATACATCAAGGATGAAGTTGCCGGGGTCCTGACCCGAGGAAAAGAGGTGGAAGGGGTGCGCCTTGTATCAGGCGAGAAACTCGTCTCAGGAACCGTCGTGAACTGCGCCGGGGCCTGGGCTGCCGGGGTGGCAAGAACCGCGGGCGTTGAAATTCCGGTGCTGCCCGTAAAGCGACAGGTCTTTGCTCTGGACACCAAGGTCAAGCCGGAATGCCCCCTGCCTCTGACTTTTCTTCCCTCCGGGCTGTATTTCAGGACGGAGACGGGCAATTTGATTCTTATCGGCAAGTCCATGGATGATGACCCTGTGGGGTTTGATTTCACATGCGACCGGGAACGGTTCTCGGAACATCTCTGGCCTGAACTGGCCGGGTTTGTGCCGGCTTTTGACACGTTGAAGGTTGTGAGAGGGTGGGCGGGTCTTTACGCCGTGAACACTCTGGACTGCAACGCCATCCTGGGAGAGTGGCCCGAGATGAAAGGGTTCTTCCTTGCCAACGGTTTTTCAGGCCACGGGCTCCAGCAGGGTCCTGCGGTAGGGCGCCACATGTCCGAATTGATCCTGGGCCACAAGCCGTCGCTGGATCTGTCCATCTTCAGCCCTCGGAGAATCCTCGAAAATAAACCTCTCAGCGAAAGCGGCATCGTTTGATCTTCGAAGAGCGGATAGATAAAAGGACTCTTGACAGGCCACGAAACTCCTTATAGTGTTTCAGAAAAAGGCAATGGAGTCTGCCTGAGGCGCCCGGCGAGACCGGGATGATGACTCCTACTCCGTACCGGGGTAGGGGTTTTTTGTTTTTAATCGATGACGACTTCGTAAAAAGTCCATCTGCGGCGTTGCGCTTCATCTTTCCCCCGCTTTCGCGAGGCGGCTTGCAGCGTACTCATATGTACGCCTCACTTCTCAAGATTCGCGCGCCTTGCATCTGGAGATTTTTACCTTGCCGTCCGCTTTTGGCGATTTTTTACAAAGTGAACAAAATGAGTCTTGTAATTAATGAAAGGATAACAACGAGGGTTTGGTTATGGTCGCTAGTTTCGCATTGATCATCATTTTGGGCCTGGGTGCGGACTATCTCTTCCGGCGTTTTCGCTTGCCCGGGCTCGTAGGGATGCTGCTGGTCGGGATTCTGATCGGGCCCTATGTCTTGAACCTCATGTCGCCGGGGATGATGAAGGCATCGGGCGACTTCAGGAAAATCGCATTGATTGTGATCCTGCTGAGAGCGGGCTTTGAGCTGCGCCGCGACACCCTGAACCGAGTGGGCCGCGCGGCGATCACCATGAGTTGCATCCCTGCCGTTCTTGAGGTGATAGGGATCGTGCTCGTCGCGCCGAAGTTGCTTCACATAAGCTACCTTGAAGCCGCCATCCTGGGCTCAATCCTGGGAGCCGTCTCGCCCGCTGTGGTCGTGCCGTTGATGATCGACTTTATGGACAGAGGCCGGGGAGCGAAAAAGGGAATACCCACGCTGCTCCTTGGAGCTTCGTCGATTGATGACGTCTTTGTCATCGTGCTCTTCACCATCTTCCTCGGGATGTACGGCGGCGGAGAGGTCAATGTGTGGGCCAAGCTGGCTGAGATCCCTGTGTCCATCGTACTGGGCATCATCTCCGGGGTGATTCCAGGCTACATCCTTTATCGACTTTTCCAAGAATATGACTGGAAGCCTCCCAAACGCACCCTTGTGGTCCTGGGAGCGGCGATTTCTCTCACCTGGTTGGAGCAGACCTGCGAAAAGTGGGTGCCTGTCGCGAGCCTTCTAGGTGTCATGGCTATCGGTTTTATCATCCTGGAAAAATCCGAACCCATCGCACACGTCATTTCGCAAAAGCTCAAGAAGCTCTGGGTGTTTGCCGAACTTCTCCTGTTTGTGCTCGTGGGAGCCCAAGTCAACATCCATGTGGCTTGGAAGGCAGGTCTTGAAGGAATACTGGTTATTCTGGTGGGGCTCGTCTTTCGAAGCGTGGGAACCTATGTCTCCCTTTTGGGCACACCGCTGGACCGCAAAGAAAAGCTCTTCTGTGTGGTGGGCTATATCCCCAAAGCTACGGTGCAGGCTGCAATAGGGGCCGTCCCCCTGGCAGCGGGCGTGGCCTCCGGCGAGGTCATTCTGGCGGTGGCGGTTCTATCGATCCTTGTGACTGCACCCATCGGAGCCATCGGTATCATGATTATGGGAGAAAAAATCCTGGATTTTGGGGAACGGTCCACTTACAGATTTAAGGAACTGAGGGAAATGATGGGGCTTCCCAGGGTGGGGGAGCGAATCCTGAACAAACGTTTGGGCACAGTCTGGAAAGTGATTGAAGAGAAAGAGATTTGGATGAAGGACGGCGAACGGCGGGACAAGGCTGATGCTTCAGGCGAGTTGATACCCGCATTCCAATTTCGTTTCTGGAAGGAAGACACCAGCAGCGGTCCCGGCACCGGAAAAACGGTTTCTTACCGATACAGTGGAGAGGATCCCTCTTTTCAGGATCACTGGGAGATTATCTACGACTGGTAACGTGCTTGCTCTCTCGCCGCTTCCGGAAAATCGTAATTCAGCGGGAGATCCATCCTTGCCCTTCAGGCTCTTAAGCTTTAACTTCTTTACGAGTTGCTGAGAAGTTCTAAGGCCAGGTTGCGGCCATGCCCACCTGCATCGGGAAACAAGGGGCCTCCAATGGTGACGGTGGAACATCTTTCAACCGGGATCATCCGCTTTGTCATGGCCCGCCGTTGGGAAGGCGGCGGGTTCGCGGCCGCTCCCACACTACCCCCCAGCATCGAAGACACCTATTTCGCCCTTCGAATCCTCGAAAGCCTCCGACCCTTCTCGGAAGATGAACTAAAGTCTCTCGGCAAGGACCGAAGCATCGCGGAATACTTGATGAAGATGGAAGAGCGAGACGCCTGGTCTCTCAAAACCGCGTTTCGCCACCTCATGGCCTGCCGGATTATCGGAGTTAAACTTGACGAGACGTGGATAAGACGACTTGTCTCGTTCAGGGCAAGGCAAGATCACAATCTAAGGGATTCTTACTACCTCAAGAGGATCTTGAAGGAAGGGCTTGCGGAGCCGGTGTCGCAAACAGGCTCGAAGGCGACGGCAGGCTATCTTGCGGAATATCGCACGGTCGAGGACCTTTGGATGGCCCTCTACCTGGCCGCAGGAGACCGGGAAATCCCTTTGTCAGACAGTAACGCTCTCGTTTCCTGGCTTCATGCCTGCCGGAATCCGGACGGCGGATTCGGCTTCATGCCGGGAACTACTTCCTTCATGGGGAACAACTACTGCGCTCTCAGATCGCTCCGCCTTCTAAAGGCGCGAATTCCTTCGGAAGAAGATGTCTTCGCCTTTGTCCTGCGAGCGCAGGGGAAAAGGGGAGGTTTTGCGAGACGAAACGGAGCCGCGCCTTTTCTGGACGCCACCTGGCATGCGGTAGCAAGCCTTGATCTTCTTTTGAGCCTGCACAGGATGGACGGAGCAATCTTTTCACCAGGACAGCAGTCCGCATTTTAAGAGCAGCATAAACAGATGGGTAAACACACATAAGGGATAAGGGATCGGGCCTGGAAGGAGCAGTCTGAAGTCTCCGTTTACTCACCGTGGCTTTCCCTGTGAAGGCGTCCATAAGTCTGCTTGGGTGTCGAGAGAGTCACAGGGAAAGCCACTGGCCGGTGAGATCTATCGCGGAAACGTCAGCGTCTCCAACGGCTGTAACCACTCCAAAACCTACTCGTGCTGGTACGACCGAAGCTATAACTGGAACTTCCAGAGGTTCCGTTGACTATTACGGAGCACTGATCCGACACACTCAGACCTTCCGGATCGGTCACGGTCAGGCGGAAGACAAGAGTACTGCTCGTTCCTCCTGTGCTGGCCGTAAATCGAGGTTGTGCCGCCGTGGAGTCGCTGAGCGTAACCGGCGCACCATTTGTCTGCATCCAGTTATAGGCAACGGTGTCTCCATCCGGATCGTCGGAACCGGCGCCGTTTAGGGTAACGCTTGCGCCCTGATTGACAGTCTGGTCAGGTCCTGCATCTGCAACAGGGGCTTGGTTGGCCGAGACCACGTTGACACTACAAAAATCTCTAGTCTGTAAGCCGCCTGAATCCGTGACCGTGAGCTGAAACGTCAGTGACTGACCACCCTGTCCGGCACTGGGCGCCGTGAAAGTGGGTCTGGCAACATACTTACTGCTCAAGCTTACAGAACTTCCGCCCGTCTGGTCCCACTGGTAAGTAAGTGCCAACCCATTCGGATCGCTGGAGCCGGAGCCGTCCAAAGTGACGCGCGCACCCTGATTCACGCTCTGATCAGACCCTGCATCGGCCAAGGGTGGCTGATTCACCGAGAGCACATTGACCAGGCAAGTGTCCGAAGACTGCAGCCCGCTTGAATCCGTGACTGTGAGCTCAAAACCGAACGTTTCTCCATTCGACTCCACATTCGGAGCCGTAAAGGTCGTCTGAACCCTGGAGCGTCTGCTGAGGGTCACCTGGGTCCCTGAAACCTGGGACCAGGAGTAGGTCAGCGTTCCTCCCTGAGGATCCATCGAGTTGGCGCCGCTCAAGGTGACGGTCACGCCCTCACTGACTTTCTGGTCCGGGCCAGCATTGGCCACAGGCGCCTGATTGGCCGATGAGATGGTCGCTCTCACCTCATTGGAAAAATCACTCTCGATATCTTCTCTGTTCACCGCGGTTGCGGCAAAGTAATAGGTCCGGCCCTCTACGAGCCCTGAAACCGTACAGCTTGTGTTGTCTCCTACTTCCATCGCCTGGTCATAATTCCGGCTCGCTGATCCATAGTGAATCCGGTATCCGGCAAGATCGGTCTCCGTGTTCGGGTCCCAGGCTAACGTCACTTCACCGGCATGGACTATGGATGAAACAAAGACCACGGAGAAAAAAACAAAAAATAGTCTCAGAAAAAACGCTCGAACACACCGTGCACCTACGAAAATCATACCGACACCTCCTTACTTTGACACCGTCCGGGAAGCAGCGCCCGGGAAGGGGCCTCTCCTCCATTCAGCCTTTCCGCAAACCTCGCCCGGAAGGCCGGCAGATGGCTCTGCATCCTCCCGTTTGAGCGTTCGCATTCTTCAAGGGTTTGAAAAACTAAATTGGTCCTGTTTAGAGCAAAAGGCGTGCCGCGCGGATTGTGATCAGAGAGGTATCAGAAAATCCTTAGAATGCTTAGGGATATGGTTGGGGTGCCAATGAAGCGCTTCTTCTATTTCGTACCTAATCTTTAGAAAAAGAATACAGGATAGAACTAATGTAGACACTTGTAGACACTTCCCGCTCTCCCATCACCCCTCGACCCTGCTCAGAAGGATGCTGCCGGGGCAGGAGTTATTTAAAAGCTAGTCTGCGGCTGAATGGATTCAGAAAAGGATTCTCGCAGTCTTGAGAACTCACGGCACGGGACGGGGAAGGCTCTCTTTGCCTGCCCGGCTTCTAACCAGAGACGTAATGCAAGCCAGCCCCGTGAACATGGCTCCTGCCAGATAGGCATGCCTCAAGCCTCGCAGGAACAGCGAAGCCTCGTAAGGTGCAAGCCCGGCCTTTTGAAGAGTAAAGGCTGGGGCAAAGGCATAGAGAACCGCTCCCCCCATGGCAATACCCAGAACCATGCCCACATTTCGTACAGTCGCCAGGATACCTGATGCGATGCCGAGATGGGGCTTCGGCGCACTTCCCATCACAGCACTGTTGTTCGGGGACTGGAAAATGCCTGTCCCGAAACCGAACAGGGCGAGCCGCCACGCGACATCCAGTGAATGGGCGGAAGTGGTCAATTGGGTCATCAACAGCAGGGACAAGGCGCAGGTGGCTGCACCCGTGGAGGCGAGAACTCTTGTCCCGACCCGATCGGAGAGGGAACCGCTGAAGGGAGCAACAGCCATTACGGCCAGAGGAAAGGCGGTCATGACGATGCCGAGGTTCTTGGGAGCATAGTGGAGGACTCTTTGTAGATAAAAAGGAGTAAGAAAGACCATGATATACTGGGACATGAAATTCAACAGGGCGCTGATGTCACCGAAGGAGAAAGTCAAATTCCGAAAAAGGCTCAATTTTAACATCGGCTGCGCTGTCCTGCTCTCCGCGCGCAAGAAACACGGCGCCGGACAGGACGGCAAGCAAAAGGATGCCTCCGTTGGTATAACTGAAGCCCGAACTTTGCAATCGATTGACGAACAACAGGAAAGAGAACAGGCACACAAACCCGGTGACGGCGCCCGTGATATCTATCTTTCCCGGCTGTCCCTTCAGGGAGGGGATGACCCGGTGAGCCCAGAGCAGGGCTGTGATGCCGATCGGAACGTTGATCAGAAACACAAACCGCCAGCCCAACAGGGATGTGATAAACCCGCCCAGCAAAGGTCCTGCCGCAAGACCCGCCGAGATGCTGATGGCGTTGATCCCGAGCGCTTTGCCCCGCGCCGTAGGCGGGAAAGGAAGCCGTGATTATGGCATAGGGAACGGCCATCATCATTCCGGCCGCGAGCCCCTGGAGAGCCCGAAAAAGAATAAGCCAGTGAACGGTGGGAGAAAGGCCGCACAACCCGGAAGCCGCGATGAACCCGGTGAGGCCGGCCAAGTACACTTTCTTGTATCCTATCATGTCACCGATGCGGCCGTAAAAGAGGAGCAGGCTGCTGATGGTGAGAAGGTAAATCATGGGAACCCACTGGGCCGTTGAAAGAGAAACGCCGAAGATCTGGGTTATCGTAGGGAGGATGACGTTGACAATACTGGCATCGATTGGTCCCATGATGCTGCCCAACATGATACAGGCAAGAACCGAGTAAGGCCCCCTGCCAGGGACACCAACGATTTTTTCATCCATTCACTGTCTCCTCAAGCATGGGGAAAAAACCACCCCCAGGCCAGACCACGGACTTCTCTGCAGCTTGCAAAGCGGTTGCAGGTCGGGATCCTAAGCCACCTTGAGGAAGGCAGGCCGCGCCAAGAAGAATATCGCCGTAAACACGCAGAGCAACAGACCGCTCAGGCCGAGGGAATCGGCGGTTCCCATTTTCTCGGCGATCACGCCGAAGGGGACTCCGCTGAGGGGCATGATTCCGAATGTCATCATAGCCATGCTGACGATACGGCCTCGCATTTCCGTCGAGGAATAGAATTGCATGAGGGTCATGTTGAGGGACATGAATATGCCGCTCATGAGCCCCACGAGGAACAGGAGAGGCAGGGCGGTGGCATAGGATCCGCTCCTGGAAAAGAGGACAAGAGAAATTCCCCATGCCAGGCTGTTAGCCAGCAAGAACGCCCCTCGCCCTTTAAGCTGACGGATCGAAGCCAGGATCAGCGTGCCCACAAGGGAGCCAAGGCCCATCGAAGTCATCAGCAACCCGAGACCGTCGGATTGTATGTTCAGCGCCTCCCTGCCCCATGCGGGGAGGAGGGCCAGATAGGGAAACCCAAAAAGGGCCGGAACGAAGCCCATGATCACCAGACCGGAAAGGGCCGAATCACGCCATGCGTATTGAAAGCCTTCGCGGATGTCCAAGGCCATCCCCATTTTCGATCGGCCCGTCGGCTTCCGTCCTGTTCTGATCATGGCCATGCACAGGGCGGAAAAGGCGTGAATAAAAGAGATGAGGAAGAAAACCCCGGCAGTATCCATATAGATGATGAGGATCCCTGCAACCGCCGGCCCCACGATTCGAGTCATGTTCATGCCTGAGCTGGTAAGGGAGATGGCATTCATAAGAGTCTTCGCCGGCACGATCTCGGAGACGAGAGACTGTCGACTGGGCATATTGAAGGCGGCCAGCGTGCCATTCATGACTCCCAGGACCATGAGGTGCCAGAAACGGATCAGACCCGTCGTATCCAGCGTAGCCAGGATAAGAGTCAGGAAAGCGTTGCCGCTCTGGCTCACCACGATGACATATTTCCGGGACACTCTGTCGGCGAGCGCTCCTCCCAGCAGCGAGGCAAACGTGAGGGGAAGAGCAAAGGCCATCATCACCAAGGAAAGGGCCAGGGGCGAGTCGTGAGTCAGGCGCAGGATGAGCCACCCCCTGGTGACTTGCTGCATCATCACGGCCAGGAAAGAGACAAAAGTTCCCAGCCATAACCACCGGAAGTCCCGGAATTGAAATGACTGGAGAGCAGGAAAAGATCTTTTCCATGAAGATCTGTCCAACCCCTTGTTCCCGTCATCCGGTGGAGACTCGGCAGGTGAGAATATCGGAGATTCCAAGCCGCTTCCTTTGACATGCAAAAAAATTCCGGCCTTTCGCAGGCCGGGCCATGAGGTCCACGACAAACGACCGTGAACCGGGCCTAACCATAAGACAAGCTCCATTCCCTGTCAAGAATCATCAGATCGGCGTGTCAGGCAGGCGAGGCGTGCGCCCGGTGTGTAAGAGCAGTCGTTAGAATCAAACGGCGGGAAGCGGACAGGACTGCGGAGGTATTTCACGGTTGAAGGCGGAGCAGGTATCTTGCTTCAGATTCAACGCGTGATTGGGAATAGTAGAGTGGATGATGCTGCACGTTCAGCCATAGTTTTACCTGGTCTTTATAAAAAGGGCTGCCGCGCATGCCCGATTGCCCCGGGACGATTGAGCCAAGGCTCCGATCCCAGTCGGCTAAATCGTAGATATGACGGTTGCTCACGGTCCACCCGTTGTGGCTGAAATCCATACCCGGCATCACAGTGGATTGGGAAAGGGTAAAGAAACCCCCACTTCCTTCATAGGGTCCGATATTCAGGATCTTATCCAGAGGTTTAACCTTTCCGAGGGGATGCCTGAAAGTCACTTGATGCAATCGTCCCCAACGCCATGATGCGGGGTCGGGTCCGAGTTTCTCACGGAGAAACACCCCGGTCTCATTCAGGCTTTTTTCCATAACGTCGGCCAAGGTCTTTCTTTGCGCTGTTCCGAGATTGTCGAACCAGGCGGAATCGTCTTCTGAGACGAGCGAGTCCAGAATAGCTCTGCTGTGGTAGACAAAGAGACTGAGAGGTTGCATCGGGACAAAACCCACGCCGAAGAACCTGTCGGCCAGTGGGCCAATTTTGTCCCGGAAGGTGTTTTCCAGGAGACGTTGAATCAGCACCATGTAGACTGCTCCGCCGGGGCTATCGGGGCTCAGGGTCTGGTCCCAGTCGTTGAGCACTCTGATGAGTTGGGCGGCTTCAGGGCTCTTGCCGCCCATTCGGCCGACCACGGCCAGAAGTCTTTGGGTCGGCGGGGATTTCAAATCACCCTGCAATCTGCGGAAATCTTCAACGCAAAATTTCCTCCCGGCCACGGAAAGGCTTTCCTCTATTCGAGCCGCCCGGAAACCGGGCACATAATCAACCGACAGATAATACGGATAATCGGGTTCTACTACTCGATTGTTCGCTGTTACAAGGAAGCCTCTTTCAGGGTTCAGCAAAAAGGGCTTCTCATCCTCGCTGACAGACCCGATCCACTCGTTCTCGCCTGTCCAGCCTTGGAAAGGACCCTCGCCATGACCATTGGAGCGAACAGGGATCCGACTGGCCAGGAGATAGCCTATGTTGCCTTCCCTATCGGCATAGACAAGGTTGATGGGGGGCTCGGTCCAACTCTGGGCCGCGACTTTGAAATCATCCCATTTTTGGGCCAGGTTCATCCTCAGCAAGTTCGGCAGCATATTGCCGGGGTCCTGTGCGCTCCATCTCAGGGAGAAAGGGTGTTTCAGCCCTGTCAGGCCCGATAATTGGTCGGATATGACCGGGCCGTTGCGGGTGATAGAGACGCGGTGGAGATCGGGCTTGTCTTGTCCTTTCACCCTGATCGTTTCTTCAATGGTTTGCGTATCGAGCCACCGGTCACGGTAGAGGTACCTGCTTCGGCGCTCATCATCAAAACGCTCGATGAAAACATCTTGAACATCCGTGCACGAAAAAGTAATGCCCCAGGCCAGGTTCCGGTTATGGCCTGCGACGACCAGGGGGATCCCGGGAAAAGAAAGACCGATAACATCGAAACGACCTCCCACCAGATGTATTTCGTACCAGATGGAAGGCACAGCCACCGGCAGGTGCATATCGTTAGCGAGGATAGGGTAACCGGTGTGCGTCATTTTTCCGTTGACGACCCAGCTGTTGCTTGCGCCTGAGACCGGAAGCGAAAAAGGCTGTTTGGAACCCCCGCTTCGTTCCGACGCTTTTGCTCCCAGTCGCGGCGGGATGATTGTAGGTGTCGGCGGTTTGTTCCTGGCGAGTAAATCCCTGGTCTTTTCAGGCCCCAGAGTCTCTGCCATCATCGCGCGTACAAGTTCCTCCTGCCAGTTCGCCGACCCGAACAGGGCCATAACCTTGGCCCACGCTACAGAGTCTTCAGGCTGCCAGGGCTCCGGTCGGAATCTTAAAATACGAAATTCAAGAGGCAAACCTCCTCGCCTTTTCTCAAGGAAACCGTTCACACCTTCTGAAAATGCTTCAAGAATCTCGCGTGAGGAGCCGGTGTAGGTCGCGAGTTCCTTCTTTGCGGCCCGCATCACCCCCAAGGTCCTCATGAAGCGGTCCAGTTCGAGAGTCTGTGGCCCCATGATTTCGCTGAGCCGGCCTGCCGCCAACCTGCGATTGATTTCCATCTGCCAGATGCGGTCCTGGGCCTGCACAAACCCCTGGGCCATGAATAAATCATGTTCGTCAGCCGCATAGATATGGGGTATTCCCCACGCGTCCCTGAATACCTTGACCGGCCCACGAAGGCCCTCCAACTTGATCTGTCCATCCAGCCGGGGCAGGGGGAGATAGACGAAATAGAAATAAAGTCCCGCTGCCAGAAGCGCCAGTGCCAAAAGTGCACCGCCGGTGATGACCAGCAGGGTAGTCAACATTCTGGAAGCAACCTCCCGAACGTCATTCAGGTCCTCCCCAAAGGGAGGCTGGAGTTATTCGCGCAGATCGCACAGCCGCGGCAAACAGAGATTTCAACCAGGTCAACAAAATGGTTAGCATCCTTTCTTTGTACAGGAATTGCGAGGGGGAAAGCAATAGAGCTAGTCGATGTTACTGCTCCGAGCAACAGATTGTCTGCCCGGCATAACTGCGCGGGCATGGGGAGTCTTCTGAAGTATCTCCGGCAAGAACGCCGCCTTTCGTGATTTATCCTTGGGGAAGCAGCAGATCCGCCTTTTTTGTCGGTTCGGCAGTTGCAATCCAGAGAGGAGCGCGATATAAATCCTAATGTTGCAGCAAGAGCCGTGTGGAAGAAGAAGCACTCACCAACTTGCCCCACGGAAGCAAGTCGATTTGAAAGGATCATGAACAGTGAAGAGGGTCATCCTGGCAATCCTTCTGGTTTTTGTCTTGGCACAGTCTGCCTGGGCTGTCGGTTTTGAGGAGGATCGATCCGCCCACGAAGTGGTCAACCGGATCTCGCGGGAGACTTTGAACAGTGAGTATGAACAGGCCATAACCCATGCCCATGAACTCGTCAATCGTTATCCCCGGGAACCGTTTCCTCGCTTCCTCCTGAGTACTATATTTATGTACATGCTGCGTTCGTACTGGGATTTTCCTATGGACGAAAAATTTCCGGTGTACACCAAGAAATTCGAAGATGCGTCCGAAGAAGCCAGGAAGGTGTGCGACGAATATCCCGTACAGGGCGCCATGGTGCAATTTGTGCGAGGAATGGTGCTGGGAGCGGAGGGCATGGTGCATGTTCAGAAGAGGGAATGGCTGGACGCTTACTCCAAGGGCAAAGCAGGAGTGGCGGCGCTCGAAAAGGCCCTCGAAATGGACCCAACCTATTATGATGCTTATCTCGGCCTCGGCATTTTTGAGTATTACTGTTCGGAACTAAGAGGAGTGACGAAGATTCTTGCATGGATCGTCGGATTCAGAGGGGACAGCGAGAAAGGGATCGAGTATGTGACAAAGGCCATGAACTATGGGACCTATGCCGAAGATCCGGCCAAGGCTTTTCTCGCCTATGCCTTCATAGAATCCGAAAACAATCTGGACAGGGGCGTTGAGCTCGCTAAGTGGCTTCGCGAGCATTATCCGCGTAACTCCACCTTTATTGAATATCTGCTCCGGGCCGCGAAAAGGCTGCCGACAGAAAGGGCTCAGGACGGGATTGAATGGATAGAGACTTACGTGAAGACGCCGAACTGGAGAGACGAAGTAATCGTGTTTGCACCTTACGACCTCGATTCGGTAGACTATGTCGAAGCATCCCTTTACTTGGCCCGCAAGGACTATGAGGCTGCCCGAAAACTGCTCGAGCCCATCTCTTCGCGAACCGATATGGACGATGAATTCAGCGCGAAAGTAAACTTGGCATTGCTTCTGGTATACACCAAAACACAAAACCGTGAAAAGGCGCAAGAGCTTTACTCTCGCATTCTGAATACCAGGTCTATCAACAATTCCCACGAAAAGGCCAGACAGATTTTTGAAGGGTAAAGTGTTGCAGCAACATGGTCACTTCAACTGACTGTCTTTGCTGCCGGCTCGATTGAAGAGGGTGAAGGTCTTTTGTCCTTTTTCGAGCTCTGATTGACAACTGACACAAAAGCGAACTCCAGGGATAGCCTTACGGCGAGCATCAGGAATAACCATCCCGCATTCCTCACAATGAGTTGAGCTTTCACCCTTAGACAACCGACTCCGGGCTAATTGTACTCCGGATTCTACGGTGGCCTCTATTTGCTCATGTACATCCCCATCGCGGGACCAACCAACAGCCATCATTTCCTCCTATTCTCTTCAACCACCAGCACATAAACGGCCTAACGGTGAGTTCAGTTGTCCCGTGCTGTTTCGGGATCAACTGGAGCCCGATTATCTGAGCTTTTCTCTATAGCCGCAATGAAGTTCTATGGCAGCCTTCTCCAGTTTCTTGTCCAGCGTCCAGAGAGCGACTTCGCTTAAGAGGGCGGCGGCAAGAAGGTGAACGTCGATATAGCCTAACTCTTTCCCCATGAGGTTGCGGGCCTCAATGAAAGCAAGCACCTCTTCATGCTCGACCAGAAAAGACATAGGCAGAGCTTCGAGAAGTGAGATGACGTTCGTCCTGTTCTTCAGGTTTCCACAAGCGAGTTCACCTACGACGAACGGATGACAGACTGCTTGGCCGCTGTTCAGTAATGCAACCAGCCCCTTATGAGTTTCACGAAAATGGGATACCCAGACAGAGGTGTCAACAAGAACCATTCAGATCCTCCGCCTTCTCGGCACTTCTTTCAGCTGTTTCTCTGTGCCCCCTAGTTTAGCAAGCCTCTTCGCGCTTTCCCTTGCGATGAGCGCCTCAAGTCCAAGCTTCACCAGCGTGGTCTTTTCCTTTATGCCCGTCATTTTGGAAGCCTGATCAAGCAGATTGTCTTCGATATTGAGAGTCGTTCTCATGGCATTACCTCACTAAAATATATGTATAAGTATGGCGATTCCATGCATACATGTCAAGTACAACGGATTTCTCACCGGCTGGTGTGGGGCTGAGCGGAACACCTGTCAGAATGAAGCAGGAAGGTGTACGCTCGGCATGGGCGTGAACTTATGGGGTGAAAGTAGCACGGAATACCGCGTCACCGAGCTTGCCCGGTGCCTCCGAGGCTGGATAAACTACTTCGGGATATCGGAGTACTATCGACTTATCCAGGAGATTGATCACTGGCTCAAGGAGCAGGGTCTTCTGTCTGTCAAAGGGCTGTGGGTAAACATCCATCACCCGACCACGATCCGGTAACTTCTGTGAACCGCCCTGTGCGGACCCGCATGCAGGGTGGTGTGGGGAGGGTGGGAGGGGGAGTTAGAAGCTCCCCTTTACCCGATTGGGCATTCTATCTACCTTGCGCTCGAATGAGCGCGTCAAGAAAAAATGCGCGCAATAACGCTATGAAAGCAACCAGAACCAGCACGTAGCTTATTGCGTGCCCAAGCTCCCAGCCCAAGCGATAGTTCGACCAGTCGGATGGCAGCGTAGCGGGTGTCCAGGAGGCGAATGCCGCGTTCACAGGGGCATTCATGACAAAAAACACCACAAGCGCCCCAGTGAGAAGACACGATGCAATCAGTGTCAGGCTGAAATTCGGTATCGGCGTCCGGTTGATGCGGTTGTTGGGACTTGAGCATTACCTGGAAGTGAAATGTTTGTGGTTCTTGACCTGTTCTCTCTTGACCTCCCAGACCGTTGCTTGTATCGACTTCTGTTCCATTGGCTCTGACAGGTCAGGCTCAGACCAGTCCAGGTCGAAGATCCGGTCCCAGCTTCCGACTACCGTACTGTGGTAGTGAGCATCGGGCAGCGGCTTCTGGTTGAAAAAGGACAGTCCATGTGCGGCAAGCTCCGCCTCGAACGCATCCCCATCAGCCTCCAACGCAGGAAGGTACCAGTAGCTCAGCACGTAATGCCATAGACAGAAATCAGACAGGAGGGCGCGGCTGTCAGGATACTCGAGTTCGACTCGAATTCCCCTTTCTCCTTTGCCCAGATGTCCGGCAGCCCGCAAATCGGGTTTTCTTCTATGTCGCCCTTCCCACTGGAACCACGCCCAAATCGGCAGACAGTCAGGCTCAGGCGGTGGGCCAATGCGAGACATCATCTGCTGAGCCATCCACTGATAGGCGGACAGCCATGTTTTCTCCATGATGTGCTGGGGCTTGGAACGCAGGACACCTTTCTCTTGAAGCTCCGTCCAAGCTGCCGATGATTGTATGGTCCACAGGATCATCCCTTCTCCATGGTGCAACGGGCTGCTCAGGGGCGGCACGTTTTTTCGCCGTCCACTGAAGCAGCGTGTTGGGGCTTTTCGCCAGCCATCGGGATTGCTTCAGCATGCAGTTTCAATCCTAGCGCTCCTATAACTTTGAGGATGGTGTCGAAGCCCGGCGTTCGTTCCCCAGACAGTGCTTTGTAAAGGCTTTCGCGGGATAAACCGGCATCCCGGGCCACCTGAGACATGCCTTTCGCGCGTGCAATATCTCCCAGTGCCTTAGCAATGAAGGCAGCATCCCCTTTAGCCTCTTCCAGACAAGCTTCAAGATAAGCAGCCATATCCTCTGGAGTGCGAAGGTGCTCGGCCACATCGTATCGAGTAGTGATTGTTTTAGGCATAACATTCTCCTAAAGGTTTCGTGCTAGGCGCAAGGCAGTTTTGATATCCCTGGCCTGGGTATTCTTGTCCCCTCCGGCCAACAGAATAACAAGCTCCCACCCCCGCTGTGTGTAATAAACCCGATAACCGGGGCCGTAATTAATCCTCAGTTCTGAGACGCCCTCACCCACGGGCTTGACATCTCCAGGATTTCCTGCCGCAAGACGCTCGACTCGGGCAAGAATTCGAGCCCGCGCCCGGATATCGCGCAACCCGTCAATCCACTTGGCATAAGCCTCAGTCTTGCGGATTTCGATCGTGGAAGGATCGTAGCCCATGGGCTACAGGTTGTCAAGTCTTATCAATTAGGTGGGGGCAGAAGGGCACCCGAATAACGTCTGGCCTAAGCGGCGGGCGGGTTTAAACGAAGAAGGGTCGATAAGCTACTGGCGATTATTTCGAAAAAGTAACAAAAGCCGCAGTATCCAGCCCGTCCGTCTTCAGGGCTTATAAGTGTTAGCCGTGTTCTTCGAGCAATGTTTGAAGACGGATCACGACTTGAGTAACGACTTCCTCCGGGACAGCGACGATCCGGGTAGCTTTGCGCGCACGCCAGTCCAGGCTCTTCACCTGGTCCGCCCCCACCACACCCGCTACGGGCAATCCCTCTGGCAAGGGTACCTCGAATGGATAGCCTTTCACTTGGCTGGTGATCGGGCACAATAGAGCCAACCCAACCCGACCGTTGTAAGCCGACGGAGACATGACCAGAGCGGGGCGACGCCCTGCCTGCTCGTGGCCTGCTTGAGGGTCGAGGGTTATCCAGACCGCATCTCCTCGTTTCGGGATATACGGATCTTTCCGCATCACCAGACCTCCTTACCGACGGCCGGTCCAGTATCCCACTCACCAGGAAGGTTCTCGTCAGTGACGCCTCGCAACAGTTGGTCAAGGGAGATCGGTTTCGGTGTGATAGGCCGCACGACGAGCGAGCCTTCAACCAGAGATAGTTCGACGGCCACGTCCTCGTGGAGACCTGCCTCCGCGGCGAAAGACTTGGGGATACGGAGGGCTAGACTATTGCCCCATTTCTGAACGCGTGTCTTCATGTTGAGCTCCTGTATCTACGATGGCGATCTAATTGTATCTACAATGAAGATGCCAAGACATGCTCATGAAGTCAACAACAATTCGTGGCTTTGGGCGCACTTGGAACTGCCACACTTGCTTCTAAGATAAAACCAATCTTGCCGACCGCTACCTGGGCATGGCCCGTCAAGTTGAGAAAGATCAAACGCTAAATGCTGTAGCTTCGTGGAGGCTAACGGCTCCGCGTAATCGGCGGAGCGAAGCGGAGTCCGGTTTAGGCGGTTCGTTCGGCCATCCTCCTCGGGTAAAGCCACTACCTCTTGGAATGAGAACTCATGCAATCCAGCATTCTTCCGAGCATGCTCAATGGTCATACTCACGAGATTTCCTTGATCGTCCAGGTCCGAATAGATGTTCTCACTGATTTCCTTTGTGTCAGCCACCTGATTGTCGGTAAACTCGACGAGCGCTGTGTCAGTGTCTGGAAAATATTTGACTTTCATCCTTGCTTCTCCTTGAATGACCTGCGCTTTTGCGCCATCCACTGCAGCAGCGATGTTATGCACCTTCCATTGGTTTGCTCTTTTCGTAAACGAATTCGGGATCAAGGTCCACTCCCTCATCCCATTCGATCGTGTCAAAGGCCACTCTCGCCCGTTTGAAGTTCTCGTAATCTCGGAGTTTCATGAACACCCCGAAATCCAGATATGGTTTCATATCCAGAACTCTCTTCTCACCGTTCTCAAGAACCACGATTAGTGAGAAGTCTTCGTTTGGCTTTACTTCACGTACGCCCAGATACATAAACCCCTCCTATTGCAGAGGCGGGACCTTGAAGGGGTCCTCCCCGTTCATGACAAGCTTCCAATTAGCCATCAATTCCTCCTGGTGCAGCTCGGCCCATGCCAATACCAATCTCGCCTGCCTTTTCGGCAGGTCCCCGGTCAACATTTCACAGGTTCGGATGTCCACCGTCGCCTTATACTCGTTATAGTAGGCATGGAAGTGCGGAGGACTGTGCTCACCCGGAGCAAAATACATACGGACGATTATACCAAAAAACATGGAAATGGTCGGCATGGGATTCTCCTATCCTCTCGTATAACGTGGCGATAACCGGCGCCCGCCAAGAAATTAAAGGGTAAACCTCCCACGTGGTCGGGCGTCCGGTTGATTGCAGGGTTAGCGGGATTTGTTCTTCGACTCATTTCAACAAGCTCCTGTCGTCCTCATTTCGTTCACTTTTTCTCCAAGAGCCGATCTGGGACTCGCCATGAGGTCGACCCAGCAATACCTGCCGTTGATAGCTTATACAGGTCTTCCTCTTTCATTAGTCCACCGATAAATGGAGCCATTCCGCTTACGATAGCTTTTGGTGTTTGGACTGGGAAATTCAGAAAGCTGTGAAGGGTCCTTGGAAAGCCTTTTACTGAGATCACATGTACCTGATATTCCCGGGAAGAACCAGCGGAGATTTCACCGGGACGAGAGAGATACTCTATGAGGTAGTCTCGACCAATCTCCAATGCTCCCTTTGCTTCCTCACCCTCTTTAAGTTTCTCACTCGCGAGCCACAGGTTTGGCTTCCCAAACTCCAAGGGATACTTACCATAGTTTTCCAGTTTGTATCTCAAATAAACGCCGTCGGCGGCAAGTGCTGGTTCCGACGGTTTGATAGCTCCATGTGGTCTTATGCTATTGATAAAATCGCCCACGATGGATAGAATCTGTGTCTGCCTGAGCGATATTTCCTGTCTATCCTTAATGCTTTTCACCTCACCCTCCAGTCGGGCAAGGTTTGCATTCAGCTCTGTGAGCGTGGCGTTAGCCTTGCTTTCTTGGGTCTTCGCTATGCTTTCGGTCAGAGCATTCATGTTTTGTTGCCAGCGTGTAGCGAGGTCGATCTTGGCAATTTCGCTGTTGTAGTATGCCAGCTTGTCTGTATTCCTCTCCACAAAAACGTATCCGAGTATGGCCAGCACGATCATCACGACCAGATTTACCCATCCAAGCCGATCCTTTTGGTTCACCTCAAGGTCCTCCAATCGCTCCATCTCCGAAAAGAGTGGGCCCCCATCTTGCCTCTTCTCCATCTATCGTATCTCGTTCTAGCCGGTAAACGCGATGGTCAGCCAGAGCCCGCTTTTTGGGCGATTGGCTGCACCAAGTAGTTCGGCCATTAAATGTCTAATTCATTTTGATAAATGAACAAACCTAATACAACAATTACAACAAGACTCCATATGCTCCCACAAATAGCCCAACCATTTTTCATCATTATGCCCGTAAAAAGAGTATATCCACTGAATAGAAACCAGATGCCAGAAAGAACGTAGGCAATAGTCTTGCTGTGAGAAGGTGCGATTTTAAAACCGACATAGACAAAAGCAACGGTCATTGCAGCATGGCCAACAGTGTTAAAATATAATTGGCCAATAAATGATCTTGGATCAAACTGCACAAAATATAGGCCAATCCGACCAAGGATAGTTGCGGCATACCATCCAAGCAAAGATGCCGTTGCAGCGCACGGGAGAAACATAATCCATCGTAGAACTATGGTGCCCCTATTCTTATTGGCTGTTTCCATTCTGCCCCAGTCTACTAAGAATCATAGTTCTCGACATTCCCGCAGGTACTACACTTGGATTTGAATCGACCTATTTCTAGCATAACCCCCGGGGGGAAGTGACGATGACAGAGCTGATAGCTGAAACCCTTGGCAATTTCCGCCTCAGCAATTTTCATATTATTTTCTGCCTCTTCCAATTTCTTTTCAATATCCTGCTTTTTGTCGCCCGACGGAATTAGTTCTTTCAAGCTTTTCAGTGTTGTTATGGCAGTAGTAATGAGACCGAATCCTTTTGTAAGCGAATCAATATCCATGTTTCCTCCTATGCCGAACAGGGCGATCAGCCGCCGAGGTACGAGGTCGGCTGCATCATATAGTTGAACGAAGCCGCTACGCGGCGGAAAAAAATCTCAAATCATTGTATACTTCCAGTTTTGCCCAATTCCGGGCCCTAATAAGGAAGGGAGTATATCATGAACAAAGCTGAAACGAGCCGATTCAAAAGACTTTATCAAAGCCATCTGCGCCTGCTGAAACTTCAGGGTAAGAGCCAAAAGACCATTGATGCTAACTCTAGGGCTGTACGTCGGATCAGTGAGCATTTTGATTGTTGCCCCGATCAATTGACCCTGAAACAACGAGAAAAATACTTTTCGGATCTGGTTGAGTCACACTCCTGGAGTACCGTCAAGATTGACCGTAATGGCCTGCAATTCTTCTGGAAGCATGTCCTTAAACAGGACTGGCAATGGATCAATATTGTAAGGCCTCCCAAAATCCATACCTTGCCTGATATTCTTACCCTTGCCGAGGTGGAGCACCTCATCGGCGCCACACGCAAGCTGCGCTACCGGGTCTTTCTGTTGGCAACCTATTCCATGGGCTTGCGCCTCGGAGAGACCCTGGCCTTGCAGGTGGGCGACATCGACGGCAAACGCAAACAGGTTCATATCCGGCGCGGCAAAACGGTCAAAGGCGAAGACTTCCTGTGGCTCGTTTTGCAACATGTTTTACCCAAAGGCTTTCGTCGGGTGAGAGACTACGGCTTTTTGCATGGCAACGCCAAAAAACTCTTGTCGCTGGTTCAGATGGTTCTACAGGTCTTGATTCAAGCCTGTGCACCACGACTCAGACCGGCTTTCAAATGTCCTAAATGCCGGGCTGCCATGAGAATCATAGCTTTCAGGCGGCCTGCCTGGGCATCAGGATAAAACGCTCAAACGGCGCAACCTCCCATTCACTCGATCACAGGAGGATTCATTACTTTTTGACATAGCTTCACTTTCCTTCTTGGCTTCTTTCCGGGCTAAGCGATCCCGCTCGCCCAAAAAAAGAACCTGGCATATCCCTAGCGCTGAACGCCTCTCCTTCAGAAAAACATATTTGCTTATATAACGGTTCCCGCGCCACACGCCGGTGCCGGGCTCGTCCAACTACAGGATAAGATCGTGGTTCGCTTCGCTCTCACAATCTATCCTTATTCGTTATGGTGGACCCTGTTCTATCGCATGACGCCTCTTGCCTGCTTGACGTATTCCTCTTCAGTGATATACCCGTCACCATCGGCGTCCCAGTATTTGCAGTCCTTTTCTATTGCTGGCAATTTGTTCTTCGATTAACTTCAGCTGGATAGCCCACCATGCTATAGCTTCATCTACCAATTCAACCGGATCGCAATCTTCAAATGGTACTTCACTATACAAAAACTTAGCGATAGAGTCTGGTCCGGGAATCATACTCAGTGCCGGTCCCTTTGCGGAAAATTTAATTCTTGAGTTTTCATCAACCGCTGGTTTTATTTCTACTCTAACACTCGAAGAATAAGCTTTCAGTGCTGTATTCCGTTCCGACTCAATGAATCCCCAAAAAATTGTAGGGTTTGGTTTACTTTCTTTCAATTTTCCCCACCATTCGTCTATAACTTCCCGAGCCTTGTTATTAATCTTGCCGTCAACCTTATCAAGGACGTGGCCAACACAACGCAAAAAGGTCACCGTCGATATCCAACTTCTTCGCCAATCTTCACCTTGTGCAACTCTAAGCTCATTACGCGAAACGCGTGCATCATGAAGCACCAAGTATGCAACGAATTGGTTGGAGGCCGGAACCGAAAACAATGTTGATCGTGACATACATACCGCCTAACAGTTTGGATAGATAGAAAAGTTTCCTTGATATAGCCTATATAGCATGGTAAAAAGTCCGCCTATTGAGATATTAGGACGGTAGAGGCGGAAAAAAGCAGTGCAGATTTTCCATGTTTCGAATTATATGAGTTGATAAGATGGAAAGCAAGCCAAAATCTTGGCGGGGCAATGAGTTACGTTGGATAGATCAAGTGGCGAAGGTTCTGCAACGATGAGCGCAGTGAGCCGTGTATGAAGCAGCTCGATCTTGAACATAGCGAAGTCCTTTTCGGCGCTGATCCGCAGAAAGGCATCGTGGCGATCGAGCCTGTGGCTGAGAACGTTATGCGTCTCTTCATCAGGGAAGGGGTGGAGCTTCGGACAAAGGACGATGTCTTCACACCCTTCATGCTCCTGGAAGATGAATCGCTGATGAAGGGCTTCAAGAAACCTTATCGGGCGGAGGGGCTTTCATCCGGCAACGAGTACAAGTCCCTTGTCCTGTTCGAATCGTGGGGGGACTGCCTGAAGGGGAGAAGCTTTCTTCAGACCAAGACGGGCCAGAGCGCTTCCTCTCCCCAGGCTCCCTACCTGTTCCTATCCGATCCTGTGCACCAGTATCTTCTCCTGACCGGGAAAACCCTGTTCAAGGGACTCGGGTTCAAGGATGTTCATCGCCTGGCTTTTGACATTGAAACGACCTGCGCGCCCGGGTACGAGTTCTCCAACCCGGCTAGGGCGGAGGACAGGATCATTTCCATCGCCCTGGCCGACAGTCGAGGCTATTCGGAAATCCTCTTCGGTCGTGAGATGGAAGAAAAGGAGATGCTCGCGACGCTCAGCGATAGAATCAGGAGCCTGGACCCTGATGTGCTGGAAGGCCACAATGTGTTCAACTTTGATCTCGATTACATTACAGCCCGTGCGCGCATGCATGGCATCAAGCTCCCGTGGGGAAGGGACGGAAGCATTCCCCGAGTCCGGAGATCCCGCTTCACCGTGGCTGAGAGGATCATTGACTACAGTCGAATGGAGATCTTCGGCCGTCACGTGGTGGATACCATGTTCCTTTTGCAGTACTACGACGTCGCTGCGCGGGAACTGGACAGCTATGGTCTCAAGTCCGCGGCCAGGCATTTCGGGCTCGCGGAAGAGGATCGCACGTACATCGAAGGAAATAACGTTCAGTGGTACTTTGAGCACGAGCCTGAAACACTGAAGAAGTACAACCTCGAAGATGCGAAGGAGACCCTTGCCCTGTCCGAGTTGCTCGGATACTCTTTTTTTCTCCAGGCCAGGATCTTTCCCTTCTCCTACCAGAACATTTTCGTACGAGGAAATGCGACCAAGATCAATGCCCTGTTCCTGAGAGAGTATCTCAGGCAGCGCACGTCCGTGCCTAAACCCAAAGGAGGAAGAGAATTCGAGGGAGGATACACCGACGTCTTTGCGAAGGGCGTGGTGCGGAATGTGGTCCACTGCGACGTGGCATCCCTTTATCCCTCGGTGATGCTGTCTTACGAGCTCAAACCTTCCGGGGATTCCCTGGATGTCTTCCTTCCCCTGTTGAAAGACCTGAGAGAATTTCGCCTGGACGCAAAGCAGCTGGCGCAGGACGCAAAGACCTCCCATGAACGGGATTACTTCCAGGCCCTGCAGCAGACTTTCAAGGTCTTGATCAACTCTTTCTACGGGTACCTGGGCACAGAGCTCCATCACTTTGCCGACCCCAGCGTAGCGGCGGAGGTCACGAGACGTGGGCGGGAGATCATCAGGGCCATGCTGAGCTGGCTGGCTAAGGAAGGCGCGCTGGCCGTGGAGATAGATACGGACGGGATCTATTTCGTTCCGCCTCCGGGAGTGGACACGGAACAGAAGGCCGAAGCCCTGGTGAATCGCCTTTCCGAGAGTCTCCCCAAGGGAATCGAGGTGGGCATGGACGGTCTCTACCTGTCCATGTTCTCGTACAAAAGGAAGAACTACGCCCTCATGGATGACAAGGGCCACGTCGTCATCAAGGGAAGCGCTCTTCGCTCCAGGGGCATGGAGAAGTATTTGCGCGAATTCCTGTCCGACATGCTTCGACTGCTTCTGGAAGGAAAAGCGGAGAAAGTGGAGGCGCTCCTGAAAGAGTACATGAAAAGAATAGAAAATCATGAAATGGGCATCTTCGGGCTTGCCAAGACCGAGGCTCTCAGAGAGTCGCTTGAGAGCTACAAACAGAAGACCCAGGCAGGCGGAAGGAACCTTGCCGCGCTCTACGAGCTGGCCCTGGTCTCAACGCGGCCTTACAGGGCGGGGGATCAGCTTTCCTATTATGTCATGGGCGAAAAGAAGAACGTGCGGGTCTATGATAACTGCAAGCTTGCGTCGAGCTATGATCCTTCCCGTCCTGATGAGAACGTAGCCTACTACCAGAACAAACTGCTCGCGCTTTACGACAAATTCTCCGAGTTTTTGCCGGAAGGAGACACCCGGGAAAGGAAGAAGAAAAAGCGGGCCGGAGAAAAAGATCAGCAGCAAAAACTTCTGTCTTAGTGGTGAAATGCGTATTTGCGAAATTCATTAACTGGCTTTGCTTCGTAGGTGCAGGAACGGAACACCGCGCCGTTAAAAATTGATCTGCCACCTTGCCCCGCAGTAGAAAGCCTCTTCTCTTGTTCTTTCTCCGTCCCCTTTTACGAAGTCGACAAAACCCATTTGAGGCGTGACGGATATCTGCAATCCAAGGCTTATTTGAGCCTGGACATACCAGGTTCGCAGATCCTCCCGCATCGTGTCCCGGCCCTGTCCGGTCTGTCCCCAGCCCGCTGTGAGGCTGAGGGAGTCGTTAAACCGGTAGCCGCCGGTGATCTGATAGCCGAACAGTCGACTGTCGGGCCTAGGGTCTTCAGGCGAGGGCCGGCCGATCAAATTCAGAAGGTCCATGTTTTGTCCGTAGAACGCGCCGCCGCCAATGGAGAATCGATAAAGAGGTATTCTCAGATTCACGTAGCCCACGTAAGCATCCGGGTCTAACCGCGCTTTAGGAGCGCTATTGAGACTCATGCTGGGAAAGTACCCGCCGCTGATCTCGATTCCATCATCAATCCATCCACTTATCCGGTATCGAGCGGCAAGTCCCTGAAGTTCGTTGTTCAGGTCATCTCTCGGAGGGAAAAAGGAGGGACGAAATGGAGATAAATCGGGGCTCCCCAGCCTAAGCTGAAAGCGATGAGCCGGGTCTGGGGACTCCGCGTTCTGCCTCTGCATGGGAGCAGCATAAAACAGGCCGTCCGGCGATTTACCCCACTGGATATCAATGCCTGAATCCCAGGCCAGAGCACGTGTAGCGGATGCCAGCAAACAGAGGCATGATACGATAAGAAGCGTTGTCCTAGGCAAAGTCTCTTTCCTCCCAGAAAAAGCCGGTCTTCCGACCGCGCCTAAACGTTCCTATATCCTGTGGTTTTTCCAAGCAAATCCCGTGCCTCTCGGCCTCGCGAGCGAAAACAAACTGGATTCGTCCAAAGTTTCATAGACATAGCGTGCACACCGGTTTCCTTTCCCTTTCGGCCGGGTACACGATTGGATACGGTCGAAGCCATTAAATTGTCACTTAACCCTCTACCCGGTGGAGGACCAAGAACTCCCGGTCCGGCCTGTCCAGGCAGACAAGCTTTTTATCCGGTTCGTCTTCGATTCTTGACCGAGCGACCGAAGATAATACATTAGAATAAAACAATTCTGCATCAAAGCAAGGGGGGGAAGCCATGGGAGAGATAAAAAAATCCTATTGCGGTCTGTGCCACCCGCGGTGCGGGCTCCACCTCCAGATGAAAAACGGGAGGGCGGTGAAGGTGACCGGCGACCCTGATCATCCCATATCAAGGGGCAGGATTTGCGAGAGGGCTGCGGACTCGCCAGAGACCATCCCAGGCCGGGCATTAGAGCTTCTCCGCACTTGCGAAGAAGCTGCAGGTTAACATTCTCAATTGGATCAAGGAGTTCTTCCCTGTGCGTCTTGGGCGTTGCGCCCTTGACGATCGCCTATGTCAAGCGGTCCGACTTCATGGACACATTCAGGGGCGGCAGATTTCCCTGCTTGTCCTGTCCGATGTACAGGGTGACGTGAGGGAAGGGGATCTCGATACCTTCTTCGTCGAATCGCTTCTTCAGAAGCCGGTTGAATTCCCGTCCCACGGTCCATTGCTTGATGGGCTTGGTCTTGATCCTGGCCTTGATGATGACGGCCGAGTCGGCAAACTTATCAAGACCCAGGATTTCGATCGGTTCCAGGATGTCATCTTTGAAATCAGGGTTGCCCCTCAACTCTTCGTCCACTCGTTTCACCACTTCAATGACATGATCCACATCTTCCTTGTAGGCCACCCCGATGTCGAACACATACCTGCCGTACTCCTTGGTCATGTTGGTCACCACCTGGATTTGCCCGTTCCGGATGAAGTGCACATTTCCTGAGAGGTCTCGCAAAATCACGGTCCGGAGAGTGATCTTTTCCACTACGCCGCCCTTGTCGCCGACCTGGATCACATCCCCCACGCGGATCTGGTCCTCCAGGAGCATGAAGAACCCGCTGATCACATCCTGCACAAGGCTCTGAGCGCCGAAGCCGATCGCAACGCCTACGATCCCTGCGGCGGCGATCACGGGACCGATTTCAACGCCCAGTTCCCCGAGAATGATGATGGCGGCGAGAAAGAGGATGGCCACGAGCAAAATATGGTGGGTAATGGAGGAGAGGGTGTCCATTCGCTTCTTGAATTCGATATCCGTCGCTTTGACGGAAAAACCGAACAGGCGACTTGAAACGAATCTTGTCACCCTGAGGGCCACGAGGGTTAAGATGACGATTAGCACTATCCTGAGACCGCTCGTCACAACCCACTCAATCGCCTTTTGCAGCAATTGACTCCAATCCATGTTTGTCTCCTTTCGTTTTGTAGCTTATTAATACAGGCCCCGGTCCGAGTCAACACCGCAGGGTCCTTCGGTAAACACATCCTTGTCCGTATAATGTCGGCCTCTCTCCCGGGCAAAGCGGCTTGCGCAAAGGAGAATGAGACGGAAAGGAAATATTTATTGACATTCCAAAGCCTTATCTGCTAAACAGGATAAAGCTTCCTTTCGCAAAGGCGGGGCTTCTTCAAAGGAAGCGGGTGGAGAGCCATTCCAGGGACAGGAGGAATTGATGATGGAAGGGGAAGGAAAGAAAATCTCCGAATACGAGTTCATCGTTAGAGCCATCAAGAAACTTCGGAAACCTCCGTATAAGGGGATCCATTCCGTGTACAGCGGTTTCAACCGGGCATTCAGAGAATATTTTCAAAAGGATCCCATTGAGACGACCACCAAGCTTTCCCAAGAGGGAAAAATCGTCACCAGGCCGGTGAAAGGTGGCGTGATGATCTACATGCCCGAGGAAGCGCCTGTCGCCCGGGGTGCCGAAAACGTGCTGAACAAAATCCTCGAAGAAGAGACATCGGATACTGGAGGGGCTGGCTCCTCTTCCAACTCGTGATGGTCGAACCAGGGTTCGATGCCGTGCTGGAGAAATTTCGGAGCGGCGACCCGTGTCGCCGTTATCCGCAACCGATGATTTATCCGATGAGAGCGTGAAAGGCAGGAAGGCGCCGTAGTGAAAGACGAGGTCAGGAAAGCCGTCCAGGAAGCCGTCAGCGGGATCCCGCCGGGGCATGCGAGCGATCTCGTCATCAAGGAGACCATCCGGTGCGTTCTGTATGGGTTCTTGAGAGATCGCGGACTGCTCCCAATTCCAGCCTTTCGGAATCCCAGATACCCCGAGGGACCGGTGGATATTGTCGGCATGAAAGACCCCCACACCATCGAAGTGGCTTTCCGCAGCAACCCCACGATTGAACTCGACGACGTGAAGAGCCTGGAGAGGGTGCCCAGCGAGAAAAAGTTTGTTATCACCTTCTCCCCCAACAAGAAAAAAGTCGATATGAGCACCTTTTTTCTCAAGCCCGGAATCGAGCATATCCATGTGCAATCTTCCGGCGCCTCTTCTTGATCCGTATGATAAGGCAAATCAGATGGAGCAGGCAGAGTGGAACGCTTCCGTTTGAGACGCATAGCAACTTTTGTGGTAACAGCTCTTCTCCTGAGTCCGGGATGTGGTGGAAGAACTCCTGTCGCCCCGAAACCTCATTTCCCTGCCCCTAAAAAAGAACTGGCACTCGTCGGGTATTCCATCCAGGTGGGGGCCTTTTCAAACGCGGACAACGCCATACGCCTGGCCGAATCGCTCGAGAGCCAGGGTTTGAGTGCCTACTACTTCCAGCACAAATCAGGGTCCTACAAGGTCCGGTTCGGCGACTTCGCGAACAAGGAAGAAGCACGGAAGAGAGCGGAGGAACTGATTGCAGGCGGGACCATTGACAGCTACTACATCGTGAGCCCCGAAGACTATGCCGTGGCAAAGGCAAGAATATACGGCGCTTCAGCCCTGCGGGCGGAGATCGTGGAAACCGCGGAGAGCTATCTCGGTCTTCCCTATCAATGGGGCGGGGCTTCAGCGGAGGAAGGCTTTGACTGCAGCGGGCTGGCCATGGCGGTGTATCAACTGAACGGACTCAATCTCCCTCGCTCTTCCAGAGAGCAGTTCCGGGACGGGACCCCCGTGTCGCCTGAAGAATTGGCCAAGGGCGATCTCGTCTTCTTTGCCATCTCAGGAGGAGAGAAGGTGTCACATGTGGGCATATACATCGGCGACGGACGATTTGTCCACGCACCCGGAAGGGGCAAGAGCGTTCGCCTCGATTTTCTCTCAGACGCTTACTACCAGCCTCGATACATAGGCGGGAGGAGCTACCTATAGGGCCGTTATATGAAATCTGACTTGGCAGATTTCATTGCGGACTCGTCAGGGACGCCCCATGGTTCGGCACCATCCAACTTCTCTGCAGCTTGAGAAGAAGTTGCAGCTTAAGACTCTAATCCCTGGAAAGTCCTCTGAGGATGGGGATGTTGGTGAGAGCCATGCCCGCGCCCACGGCAACGGCGGAGAGGGGATCTTCCGACACGTGAATGGGAAGTTTCGTTTCCGATCTCAGTAAGGCATCCAGGTTCCTGAGAAGGGCTCCTCCTCCTGTGAGCATGATCCCGCTGTCCACCAGGTCAGCCGCCAGTTCCGGAGGCATCTGTTCGAGGGCGCTGCGGACAGCTTCCACGATGGTGTTGATCTGGTCGGAGGTGGCTTCTCTGACTTCATCGGAATCAATAGTCAGTATCTTGGGGATCCCCGTGACGAGGTCCCTTCCCTTGACTTCAACCGTGTCGATCTGTCCGCCCGCGAAGGCGTTGCCGATGGTGGTCTTGATGATTTCTGCCGTCCCGCTGCCTATGAGGAGGTGGTATTTTCTCTTGATGTATTCCACGACGGCTTCGTCCATCCTGTCGCCGGCAACCCTGACGGACTTACAGTAGACGATCCCGCCCAAGGAGATGACCGCTACCTCCGTGGTGCCCCCGCCGATGTCAACCACCATGTTTCCCCGGGGTTCGGTAACAGGCATGCCTGCGCCGATGGCCGCGGCCATCGGCTCTTCGATGAAAAACACTTCCCTGGCGCCGGCGGATTCGGCTGACTCGCGTACCGCTCTCTTCTCCACCTGGGTAATGCCGCTTGGAACGCCTATAATGATCCGGGGCCGAACAAGCCGGCTGCGGGCGTGAACCTTTCGAATAAAATACCGAAGCATTGCTTCGGTGATCTCAAAGTCCGCGATGACTCCTTCCTTCATGGGGCGAATGGCCACGATGTTGCCTGGGGTTCGTCCGAGCATCAACTTAGCTTCCTTCCCCACAGCAAGGACCTTCTTGCCCCCTCGCGCATCCCTTTTGACAGCGACGACGGACGGTTCGTTCAAGACGATACCCTTGCCTTTTACGTAGACAAGAGTATTGGCCGTTCCCAAATCAATGGCCAGATCGTGCGAAAAGAGACCGGAAATCGAACCTACTACCATGGCTACCCAACACCTTTCGAGGGATCAAAAGCATTCGTAGAAGTACCCGGCCTCCTGGGCCGAAGAAAAAACGCGTGGACTTGGAAAAATTCGTAACCTTAATCATACCATCTTGAAGGAGGAAATATAAAGAGAATAATAGCGGAACTGCGAATAAGAATCTTGCGGAGGCATGGACTGAAGACGGGTGTGGCTTGACTCGACCAATGGGGGTGGTATAAGACACGAGCACAGACGAAAGGAGCCTTTATGAAACCCTATCTCCGAGTCTACGAATTCGGCGCTTCGGCGGGCGCCCTGGAAGGGTATGTTTACCGCAGGGAGGAAGTTGATTTGAAAGCCTTGCCGATCTGGATCGGTAACCTCCTTGAAGCCTACCGGCTTCTTCCGGATTCTGTCCTTGACGAGATTCAGCCCGGCCTGGATATGACCCTGGGGAGGGCCTTCAAGTCTCTCTCTTCACTGTTGGGGGAGAACCATGAAATGGCGGTGAAAGTCCGGTCCATGATCAAGGGTGGGCTTCCTGAATCTCCCGATGATTTTCAAAGGAAAAAGTGGTTCCAGGAATAGGTTACGATAAGAAAACCCTGGTTCCGGAAAAGTGGAGCGGGGACAGAGTGTTTATTCGGTGACAGAAAATGCTGATGCTGGACAGAAAACCGGAAGGCCCGGGCAACGGTCGAACGCCGATCGAGGCCGTGATATTCGATCTCGATGGAACACTGATCGACACGGTTGAGATCTATTACCACATTCTGTATTCGGCCCTGGAAAGACTGGGTCTGCCCCTCGTTTCGAGAGCCGTCGTGCTGGAGTCGGC
Source organism: uncultured delta proteobacterium (assembly GCA_963740905.1). Classification (GTDB taxonomy): domain Bacteria; phylum Desulfobacterota; class DSM-4660; order Desulfatiglandales; family HGW-15; genus JAFGDM01. The sequence continues at coordinate 190,734 of CAVUFY010000009.1, read as the reverse complement.
CGGGGACGGCGAGTTCGACTGGCAGAAGCTGATTCCTGTGGAGAAGATGAACTCCAAGGAAGAAATCCTGAGAAACCTCCGAGCCGTTATCGATGAAATTACTCCGGGCCTGTTTCGAGAAAGGGCAACCCTTATCCCCAGAGCGGATCATGTCCTGAGGATCCTCTGCGGTGCGGGAACAAGGATCGGTCTGGTCACCTCAACACGCCGGAAGTACCTGGGGGTCAAACTGCTGCCGCTGAAGAGGTCCGGTGTAGAGGTCTTGTTTGACGCAATATTGACGGCCGACGAGGTCTCCAGAAAGAAGCCGGCTCCGGAACCTCTGCTGATGTGTGCAGAGAAGCTGGGTGTGCCTGCAGGCAACAGCCTCTGTGTCGGCGATATGCGTTCAGACATAATCGCGGGCAGGGCTGCGGGCATGATGACCGTTGGTGTCCTCACCGGTTTTGATGATTATGAACGCCTGAAGAAAGAGAATCCTGACATGATCATCGATAGTGTGGCTGACTTGCCGCGGGGACTTGTCACGAGGCCATAATACGCAGCCAGAATTCGGATGCCCTCATTCCTCCAGAAAGTTCCTGCGACTGCCGGCCAGGTCGATGCTTGTTTTCATGATCACGCCGCCGCGCAGAAACTCAACCGGAAGCTGATCCGAACCGGCGAAGCGTTTGTTCGCTTCCACGAGGCATTCCTTGTCACACGCCTCCTCATTCCCAAAGGAGATGACCAGGTCGCCTCCCAACAAGAAGTCTCGCCCGAGCATCTTGGCCGGGATAGATCCGCCCTGCAGTCCGGCCTTGTCTGCCGGACTCCCCTTGGCCACGCGCTCAATCAGAAGGCCTCCCTTGAGACTACGATTAAGCAACTTGGATATGGCTTCATCATTCAGATAGATTCCTTCTATCCCGAGCCAGAATCGATTCTTGAAGGAGAGCAGAGCCTTGGCCGTGTTGATAGGCACGACAAAGCCGATACCCTGGAATCCGCCGCTGACGGACAGGATGCGTGAGGCGATGCCGATGACCTGGCCCTTGGAGTTTAACAACGGGCCGCCGCTGTTTCCTACGTTGATGGCCGCGTCAGTCTGGATGAACTCTGCGGGGATGGTCCCGTCGTAAAAACGACCAAAGTCGCGGAACGCGCTGATGTGACCTACGGAAAAAGAATTCTCCAGACCGTAGGGAGTCCCTATGGCGTAGGCCGCCTGCCCCACGACCAGTTGGTCCGAATCGCCAAGCTCGGCATGTTGAAGGCCCGGCACCGGCTTGAGGAAGCGGATAAGGGCTATGTCGGCGCTGGCCTCGCTGAAAAGAAACTCGGCAGCATGCATCTTGCCGTCCTGTGTCTTGACCATGATTTCTTCGGCCCCGCTGACAACATGGGCGGCTGTGAGGATATGAGACCGCGGTGAGACCAGGACCCCGCTTCCGATGGCACCCTGTTGTGCTTCCTGTCCTTTTTCAAAAACTTTCTGGGAAGTAAAGATGGTGACAACCGCAGGCAAAGCTCGCCGGTAAACGCGGGCTGCTTGAGATTCGTCACTCGTCAGGTAGTCCGGTGTGAGCCCTTCTTTTGGGCCGGCAATAACCTCGGTAGAGGATGAACCAGCCAGAAATGTACAAATCAGAACGATAAGGATATAGGGAAAGGGATTTTTCTTTTTCATTGGAAAAGCTCCTTTGTGGCCACTATATCAGGGCGAGAGGTGGGAATAAATGATTTTCTTGGAAAGAACCGCCTGCCAATCTGAAGAGCCCGGGAAACTTGACAATAGTGCATATTTTAGTTAAACTGAGCTTTAATTTATCCGAATAAGATGAAAAATGACAGGTTTGATCGTTATCGACGGTCTCGTAAGAAGCCGGGAAACCGTGGGTTCATCGTGCTGAGATCTTCGACAGGTCCGGGATAAACTCTGCGAATCAATCTCGCTCGTAACAGGACATATTCATGAGATTGTCACGGCGCTTCGCGCCTCGCAATCAGAGCAAAAGACTTTTTACGAAGTCATCATTATTCAAAGGAGGAAAGAATGAATTCGAGGCTAAGAAGAAGAGGACCCTATCCGGCGGCTCATGACGGAGCAAAAGCGGCGCTGCTCTATGTGGAATCAGCCCAGACCACATCTCCTTCCTACAGGCTGGCCTTCCAGGACAATGATTTTCTTCTCCGGGACGATTGCAGACCTGTGAGGCTGCAACTCGAGTTTCTGAAGCCGGAGGTGATCCTCCAGGAGCATCACATTGAATCAACCATCGTGCTTTTCGGAAGCGCCAGAATTCCCGACCCAGAAAGAGCCAGAGAGCAATTCAAGTCTGCATGCAGAGAGTTAGAGAAGAACCCGTCCGACGCTTCCCTGAGGAGGAAACTCGAAACAGCGAGGAGAGTGCTTGCCAACAGCAGGTATTATGAGGAGGCGAGGAAACTGGCGCGAATTGTCTCGGAGATCTCTCAATCTTCAGACAAGGCGGAATATGTCATAACTACAGGCGGTGGTCCCGGGATCATGGAAGCCGCCAATCGGGGGGCCTATGATGCGGGGGCGAAGAGCGTCGGGCTCAATATCGTCTTGCCCCGTGAACAAGCCGCCAATCCCTACATAACGCCTGATCTGAGCCTCCAATTCCACTACTTTGCCCTTCGCAAGATGCACTTCTTGATGCGGGCAAAAGCGCTTGTGGTTTTTCCCGGAGGATACGGAACCATGGATGAGCTCTTCGAAACCCTTGTGCTCGTCCAAACGCGCAAGATCAAACCGATCCCCATTCTGCTCTTCGGCAGGGAATTCTGGGAAAGGGTCATTCAGTTCGATGCGCTGGTGGAGGAGGGAACCATCTCCGAAGAGGACACTCGACTTTTCAAGTATGTTGAAACTGCGGAAGAAGCATGGGAGCATATCCGTCGGGTCAACGATCTTTAGTGCCCATGGCGAGAAGACTCCTTTTCCAGAATTCAAAGGACTCCGGCCGCCAATCATTCATCTTAAGACTCCTCCTCCTGCGCAGGAGAATGTTAAGGCCTAATGACCCACTCTCAGGGGTCTCGCGTACAGCATAGCAGCACATGAGCTTTATACCCCGGAGGAACGCGCCATGATCAAAGACGAAGAGGGAAGCTCGAGTATCTGTCTTGATGACCATGTAGACTACAAGGCGATTGTTTCCGTCATCAACGAGGGGGTCGTGATTCTGCAGGCCGGGAGAATTATTCATGCGAACCCGGCCTTCTGCGCCATGATCACTCAGAGCCGTGACACGATTCTGGGCAGCCCTTTTTCGGACATCGTTTCTAAGGGTGAAAGGAGAAGAGTGGCGGCATACATTGAAACGGTCAGCAGCATAGAACAAGGCAGAGGCGGGGTGGAGTTTCGACTGGAAAGAGACTCTCAAAGAACCCTTGAAATGAAGCTGAGCGTGATCCGGTACCACGGAAAGGAAGCAGTCCTTGGCGCCCTCAGCGACATCACGGAGAGGCGGAAAGAACGGATTGAGATTCAGAGACTCCACAGCCGGCTTAGGAGCATCATTGATTCCATGCGCCACGTGGTCCTTTCTTTTTCCTACGACGACGAAGCGGATAAAGCGGAAGTGAGAGACTTCGCTTTCTATGACAGGCACCTTATGGAGATCAATCCGGCAGCCGAGGCGCTTTTTGGTGTCCCAAGGGCAGATTTTATCAACAAGAGCAGAAGCATCTTTGATTTCGTCCATGACAAGGACAAAGAGAAGGTTCTCAGCCATTACAACAATCTCTTTGAGGAGGGAATCGGCGAACTCACCTACCGGGTGGTTGGGCCGATCAACGAAGTGAGATGGGTTCTGGATTACGGAAGAGTAGAGTACCTGGAAAGGGGAAGGGTGAGGAGGATCAATCACATCATTGAGGACATCACTACGGAGAAAAATGCCGTTGACGAGCTGATGGCGAGTGAAGAGAAGTACAGGAGAATATTCGAAAGGTCTAAAGACATGATCTATATTCTCAAGCCTGACGGGAGCTTCATCGACATCAACCCCGCAGGGGTAGAGTTGCTCGGACTGGCGAGCCGGGAAGAAGCGGCTTCCAGGAACATGAAGGAATTTCATGTCGATTTGGGTGTTAGAGATGCTCTCGTGAAAGAAATCATAAAGAATGGAGAAGTCACCATGAGCAGGGTACTGCTCAGGAACACGAAAGGAGAAAAAATTGAAGTGGATCTCAACCTGATTGCCAGGAGAGACGACAGCGGGAAGGTTGCGTCTTACCAGGGGATCGTGCATAACATCACGGAAGCTATAAGGCAAAAGGAGCTCGAGTCTATAGGCCAGCTTGCCGGGTGTTTTGCGGATGATCTGGCGTCACCCCTCAGCGTAACGATGATGGGGATTGAGGCGACAAGAGGTTTCCTGGCAGAAGCGGTGGAAGATATGAACAAATGGTCAAAGGCTGACAACGCGGGCGGTCCGGATGACCTTATCGCAGGGGTGAGGCAGAAACTGGGCGAAACGGAGTACTTCAACAACGAAGCCATGCTCGCCTGCAGGGACATGAAGGCGAGATTGAAGGAAATCAGGGAGCAATACTGGAAATTGCGAAAGGTTTCAGACGGGGCAGGAGGAGTCATTTACGAGAGGGAAGGCAGAACGGCGCGTTAGCCTTGTTTGGACCGATGATAGGCGTCCAACGGAGAAATTCCTTTTCTTTGCCTTTGTTTAGTGCTAATTTTTTTCAACTTCCGAAGAAATGAGCTTTTTTCGTTTTTAGGGATCCACGCTAAGTTATGAAATGCCCATGTTTGTCTTCAAGTCCTACTCTTTTGGATGAAGAGCCATGATTGATTTCGAAGAGAAGAAGAGAAGGCTTTCTGAAACGGCTGCCTTCCGGGAAATGCCGACAGAGATGCTGGGAGAGATCGCCCGGGTGGTGGAAGACAGGGTATTCCCGGCCAACACCATGCTTTTCCGGCGTGGAGACCCGGGGGATAGCTTCTGGGTGATTGAGAGCGGCAGAGTCAGGGTATTCCGAAGAGACGAAGAGGGCATTGAGATCACTTTCTCCGAATTGGGGCAAGGGAAGAGTTTCGGGGAGATGGCTCTCCTCACAGGCGAACCCCGCTCGGCGAGTGTGGAAACCCTGGAAGAAACTCATGTGATGGTTCTGCCCAAGGAGCAATTTGACCTGGTGCTGAAAAGTGACCCCGATTTGTCTCTTTCCTTCATCAAGCAGTTGTCAGGGTGGCTCAAACGAGATGAACAGGCCCTGGAGGTGGAGGCCAGGCGCATGTCCGCACCGCCTAGGATGTCCTGGTTCGACTTTGTTCTGCTTATTGGTGTGAGCGTTCTTTTCGCCCTTGTCTTCAACCAGAACAACCCCAACGGCATTCCCCTGTTTCAGAACGTGCCTTCCAGGGGGTCCATCCCCACCGTCAGCCTGTCCGCCGCAGCAGAAGAACTGCGGAAAGGCGATGCCGTTTTTGTGGATGCCATGCCGGCCAACTTCTACGACAAAGAACACATAAAAGGCTCGATCAACATGCCATTACCGGTGTTTGATCTTGTTTACATGATGACATTCAGTGATCAGGACAAGGCAAAAAGGATCATTGTGTATGGGCGAACCATCAGCAGGTTTTATGATCTGGAGGTAGCGAACAAGCTCATCCTGAGGGGTTATAAGAACACCCGAATTCTCGATGGTGAGCTGAGCCAATGGAAGAAGAAAGGATACCCGGTGGAGCCATGAAAGCATTTCTGAAGCGTGTTTTCACCAGCGAATACCTGGCCCTCCTGATCAGAATCTTTGTCGGGCTGGTGTTCATCTATGCGAGCATGGGCAAGATCACCTATCCTGCACAGTTTGCCGAGGCGGTGGCTGCCTATCAACTCGTTCCCTTCTGGTTTCTGAACCTCGGAGCCTTGGTGCTTCCATGGGTCGAGTTCTTCTGTGGTCTGTTTCTCATCATCGGGCTGAGGACCCGGGCTGCGGCCGTAGTGACCTCCCTGATGCTCCTTATGTTTATCGGCATGGTTATTGTCAATATCTACCGCGATGCCCCTATCACCTGCGGTTGCTTCGATTCCGTGGGGGAAGATATCGGGTGGAGGAAAGTCGTCGAGGATGTGCTTCTGCTGGCGATGACCATCCATGTCTTTTTCTTCGACAGGATTTTTGTATTCTACGGTGGAGGACTGCTACCGAAAAAATTCAGAAAGGCTATAGTTCCGGCCTCATCATAACGGAGAGTGAAATGACACCAGGGAGAAGATCTGTCGCGGTCATAGCCATGTGGCTGCTTTGCTTGTGCGTGGCTTTTTCTGCCTCCTGTGAATCGAGGGAGAAATATGCGGGCAAGTATGTTGCCGCGCAGAAGGACTCCTCCACAAAAGAGAAGATCTATTTGGAATTAAAGCCCAGCGGAGAAGGGAGCTGGATCGCGGGTGACAGAGAGGTCTCATTTTCCTGGTACGTCAAGGGCGGAGAACTTCGGGTCAACACCAAAGAGGGTGGCGTGCTGGTAGGGAAGATTGAGGGCAATTCCATCAGAATCATTTTACCGACGCGGGGAGAGATGGTCTTTACCAGATCAGAGTAAAGTGTTGTCCGATCCAACAGGGAAGAGTGATTCCTCGATTGCGTGATGCGAGTAAATAATGACTGACATCAATTCGGGAACCCACCGACATTGAATAATCCCAAGCTCCTCGAAAAAGCGAGTGCTCATGTGGAAGCTCTTTTCAGAGCGAGAAGATGCGGTTGGACGGGGTTTCATAATTTCGAACACGCCAAAGCGGTGGTTAAAGCGTGCAAAGAAATAGGAGCCGCCACCCACCTGAGTGCGGAAGATCTCGAAGTGGTGGTGCTTGCAGGATGGTTTCACGACGTAGGTTATCTGGAGTGCGGCGAGGGCCATGAGGAGAAGAGCATCGAAACGGCGGCTGCTTTCCTGCGAAAGAATCGATATCCTGAAGAAAAGATCGTTCAGGTGGCTGGTTGCATCAGCGCTACCAAGCTGCCCCAAAGCCCCCGCAGTCTGCTGGAACAAGTTCTCTGCGATGCCGATATAGCGCATCTTGCGAGCAGGAATTTTTTGGAACTCACCGAGTTGATACGCATTGAAATCGAGCACCGGCTCGGACGAGAATTCACCGATGTCGAGTGGTTGACCATGAACTTCGATTTTGTCTCCCGCCACAGGTACCACACGGAGTATGCCAGGGCCAGCTTTGCGGTGCAACTCGAGAAAAACGTGGCTGCTTTGAAGAGAGAATTGCATCGGGTGAGGCTGCGGCAGAAGGCATGACGAGGCAGAGCCAAAGGGCGTTCCTTTACGATCTCGACGACCGGCCTCCTCTGCTGAGAACTATTTTCTACGGGGTTCAAAGCGCCGTCCTGATGCTCTCCACGCTGACCATTCTCAGCGCGCTGGCCGGGGCGGCATTGCACCTCCCCATGCCGGAGCGGGCCGCCCTGGTCCAGAGGGTGCTTCTTGTTTCAGGCCTCTCCATGATCGCCCAGTTTTTCCTGGGGCACGGGTACCCCATGCAGGAGGGCCCGTCAACGGCTGTCACGCTGACTTTCATCGCCCTCACACCCTACGGAGGGTCCGTGCTGGAAGGCGGCATGATCGCAGGGGGAGCCTGCCTCCTGATCATAAGCCTGGGCAATCTGCTGCGCCATGCGGAGCGCCTGTTCACTGAAAATGTTACCGGTGTCATCATTTTGCTCATCGCCTTTTCCCTGCTCTCCTCCGTCGTTCCTAAGCTGGCAGGCATAAGCAAGGCTCATCCTGAAGGTGAGCCGCTGGCCCTGCTCTTGGCCTTCGCAGTGCTCTGCATCGTGTGCCTGTTTTCGATGACGCTCGGCGGACTCTGGCGATCCTTTGCCATTCTGATCGGAATGGTCCTCGGATACTTGCTTTGCTTCCTGCTGGGCGAGGTGGATTTCGCTCCTATTCGTCAGGCTTCGTGGCATGCATGGCCGGGTTTGCTGCCCTTCGGACCTCCTCGATTCTTTCTTCCCGCCGTGTTGTCTTTTGTGTTCGCTTACCTCGTTGTGCTCACCAATTTCATGGGAAGCCTTTATGGCATGGCGGAAGTGTTTCAGCATCGAAACATAGGAGAACGAATCCGGAATGGGCTCGGTATAACCGGCGCCGCCGGAATTGCGGCGGGAGCGGCCGGCGCGCTCGGTACGGTGCCCTGGTCTACGAGCCCGGGCGTAGTCCTCATCACCCGGGTCGCTTCCCATTATGCACAGCTTTCATGCGGGTTTATTCTCACGGGAAGCGCCTTTGTTCCCAAACTGGGCGCCATTCTTGCCAGTGTGCCGGACCCCGTGATAGGCGGTGGAATCCTGGTCATCCTGGCTACGCAGGTCGGACTGGGTATTCAGACGGTCACAAGGGGAAAAACTCAGTTCTCATCCCGGGATGGACTGATTGTCGGACTGCCTGTGCTGCTGGGAACGGCCTTGCCGCTTTTGCCTTCCGGCTTTTTTCATAAGCTGCCGATTCTCTTGGCGGCCTTCCTTCGTAACGGCCTGGCTGTGGGCATGCTTGCGGTCATGCTTCTCGAACATGTGATCATGAAGGGGGAGTCGTAGAAGTCAGGTACTTGATAGCCCCTTACGCTCTTGCTCCGGCGTTTGGCGGGCAGTATTTTCTGTTGAAGGAACCCCGCGTGGGAGCACGGAGTTCTTACCGATTGATTTGACCAATGGCGGCAGGTCGAAATCGCTAGGACTTTTTCCGTTCGCCTTTGTCCTTTTCCTCCACGCGGGCACGCGCCTCCTTTTTACCCATGCGGCGAACGGCGGCAAAGGCCGCGAGCTGCCGGCCCCGGGGACGAGCTATCTCGCGTTCCCAATTGTAGATCGTTTGGGCTGTCACGCCGATGAGCCTCCCATAATCCTCAGCGGAAAGACCCGAACGCTTCCGGCTTGAGCGCAAGCCTTTGGCCGAGAACCTCAGGCCCTCTGCGTCAGCCTCAGTGACCCGGGGGCTCACGTCTTTGGGGACCTTCTTTTGAATGACGCCCACTCTGCTTTTCAGCTCCGAGAGCTGTCTTTTCATTTCGGCGATGCTCTTGCGGTACTCCACCGACGCTTTTCTGAGAGCCTCCGTCTGTTTACGAATCTCTCTGCGGGCAATGCGTGAGATCTCCTCCTTGAGTGCTGCGGCAATGTTCGCCATGTCTATCCTCCAGGTTTTGGCAGTGTTTGCTTGTTGGGTATCATCATCCTTCGTCGCAACGTTTACAATCCGAAGCAGATTTGATGCCACCTCTTGAAGCAGAAGCCGGAAATTATAAGAACACACTTACTTATAGAATTATTATTATCCCAGATTTTTTCAAAATTGCATACAAATTTCGTCAACCTGGTTTAGACAGCAGACGTGGGAACGGAATCTTGCAGGCGGCAGAGCCGGACATGCGGCTATCTATCCAAAGCGGGAATTGACTATCCCGGAAAATCAAAGGGTGAGGTCGGCACTTGCTCGGCTTATGTCAAAGCTTGGGGCTCGGCCGAGAACTCAGAAAATAGCCCAGAGAATCGTCGCTGATGAAAACGATCTCAAGGCCTGCTTCGTTGAAGAGTCGATTCATCTCGGCTTCATCCGGCATCGTATCCTTTTCCACCGCAGTGCCTCTTTTGCGATGAACATCGTTGATTTTCATCATGGAGATGAAATGAAAGACGATGAATTTTCCGCTGGGTTTCAGGGAAGAAACCAGGCGCCGCAGAACATAGCCTTTATTTTCAAAGTGAGGGAAAACCTGGTGGCACAGAATCAGGTCATAAGCCTTTGCCGGGAGAGGAAAGGTCTCTACGGACGACAGGTGGATTTCTACGTTCGATCGTTGGCGGGTCTTGCCCCTGGCGACCTCCGCCATGACTGAACTGATATCCAGAGCTACGACCCTGCCCGAAGAGCCGACGAGGTCAGAGAGGATTCGGGTCAGGCGGCCCGTGCCGCAGCCGGGCTCAAGAACCGCAAAGCCGGTGAGAGGGCCTGTGTGTTCAAAGAGCCTCCCCAGCTTGGTCATTTCTTCCGGACCATAGTCGGGTGACGCCCAGGGGGCGCTCACGTTGGCGTCGAAGTAGGCGGCCTTTTCCTCGTAGCGGAAGGATGCCGGAACAGGGAAAACGTCCGGGCCCTTTTCGTCTGTCATTTTCAGAGTCCTCCTGCGAGGTGATCATTTCAAAAAGGACGGGACCCCTCCGAGCGGACCATTTACCTCCTTCAACTTCCCGTAAACAGGTTGGCCGATCAGGAAGGTGTAAATATCATCCGCTTTGGCCTCGGGATGGATGTCCGTAAAGCGATCCGGATAGAGGATTTTTCCAGCCGTATAGGCGTCGGCGATGACCGTGCCGATGTTGGTCATGTACCAGTTGAAGGAATAGAGGGTGTGCACCTTCCGGCTCCGGAAGGCCCTTAGGGCGCGGTAAAATTCGGGTTTTTTCTCGTAATCCTGCCGGATGATCTCGCTTCCGCCGCTGTCCAGGAAGATCATGTCCGGGTTCCAGCTCAAAAGCCTTTCCTTATCGATGAAGAGATGGCCCTCTCTTCCCGGCGACAAAGCCACATTCCGCGCCCGAATCCACGCAAAGGGAGGATAAGCCGTCTCGGTGCTCTCCACACCATGAGTCCCCTTAAATCCGATCCCTCCCACATAGACGGTGGGTTTCTTCTGGTCAGGATACCCCTTCACTCTGGACATTAAATCCTCTTGCGCGTCCTTGATATGATCGATGACGGCCTCGGCGCGCCGCTCTCTGTCCAGGATCTTGCCCGCCACACGAAGGGAATCATAGACCGCATCGCTGAAGGTCCCGAAGGGTCCGTATGACAGGACAACGACCGGCGTGCCGATCTTTTTCTGCAAAGCATCCGCCGTTTCCCTGTCCATGTAGCTGATGAAGACCACCTCCGGTCGAGCGGCCAGAACTTTTTCCAGGTCCGGCTCCTTGTTGATGGAGTTCGGGCCGCCGGGCCCGACGGACGGCAGCCCACCCAGGTCGCTGTTGGCCATCCAGTAAGGCCTCAGCTTGGGGAACTTCTTCTCTATGTCCTCGACGCCGATCACCTTGTCTTTCGCTTGAAGGTAGATGATCAGCCTGAGGGTCCCCGGGGCAATGCATATGATCCGGCCGGGGGCTTTGGAAACGATGACTTCCCTTCCCGCCATATCCCGGATCCTAATCGCCTGTTGGGCCGAGACCTGACTCGCCATGAACAGGGATGCCGCAAACAGAAAAACCATGAACCCTTTGGAAACTCCCCTCATTCTCTTAGCCTTTCCTTTTCATGATCTACCGGGACGACTACTCTGTAGTCTCCCACGCTGGTGAGAAGGACTTTGAGCCCATACACTTCCTCGATGTCGGTGGGGTTAATCGCGTCCCTTGGTGCAAGGGCATGAACCGTACCTTCTTTGAGCATCAGGAAGTGATCCACAAAACGCAGCGCTAGGTTGATGTCATGAAGCGCCACCACGGCTGACATACGAGTTTCGCGGACTGCGTCAGTGATGATCCTGATAACCTGCAACTGGTTCTTAAGATCCAGGTTGCTTGTCGGTTCATCCAGGAGGAGAATGTCCGGTTCCTGTGCAAGAGCCCGTGCAATGATCACTTTCTGGATCTCTCCCCCGCTGAGGTGAGTGGTCGGGCACAAAGCGAGGTGATCGATGTCCAGCCGTCGAAGGACTTTCTCCACCACCGAAAGGTCCCTCGGTGAGGGGGACCAGGTAATGTGAGGTTTTCGGCCCAGAAGCACCGCATCAAAGACGGTCAAGGATTCGTTTGAATAATGCTGGGGCACATAACCCATTCGCGTGGCGATGTGGTTTCTGCTCATCATCTTCATATCCCGGCCGTCCAGCATAATCATCCCTGCTCCGGGTGCCAGAACCCGGTCAAGGCACTTGAGCAGGGTGGACTTGCCTGCGCCGTTAACGCCCAAAATACCCAGAATCTGGCCGCGTCGGAGCTGAAAGGTGATCCCTTCCAGTATCGCGCGATGATTGTACGAGAAGTTTATTCCGGCAACTTGCAAAATCATCGACTGAGACCTCGCAGCAGGAGATAGAGAAACAGGGGTGCGCCCATGAAGGACGTAAGCACCCCCACAGGAAGTGTCCCGGAGCCCACCAGAAGGCGGCCGAAAGTGTCGGCGGCCAACAGGAGCACAGAGCCGATCACACAGGCGCAAGGGATGAGGAGCCGGTGATCCGGTCCCACCAGCCTTCTTCCAATGTGGGGCGCCAAGAGACCCAGAAAGGCGATCACTCCGTGAAAGGCTGTGGTTAATGCGGCGACGAGGGCAGCAAGGAACATCCCCACCAGCCGAACTCGCGTGACTTCCACGCCCAGGGCAGCGGCGCTGTCTTCGCCGGTGCCGATGGCGTTCAGGTTCCACTGGTTTAGAAGAAAATAAGAGATTGCCACGGCGGTTGCCGCGGCAAGGAGGCCTATTTCCTGCCACGAGGATCTGGCCACGTCCCCGAATGTCCAGAAAACCACGGTGGCGATTTCCGTGTCCGTGGCGAAATACTGGACAAGGATCGTTCCCGAGGTAAAGAGCGAGGACAAAGCCACACCGGCCAGGATAATGGCCGCCGGTGTCATTTTCCTTAAGCGGGCCAAGAGCAGAATGATGAGGGTGGCCATGATGGCTCCCAGAAAAGCGAAAAGGGTAACGGCGTAGACGCTGTGAACGGTGAAGCCGCTCACATCCGCCGTCCGCAAGGCGCTCACCCTCATTCCACCGGCTCCCAGCACGACGATGGAAAAAGCCGCCCCGAAAGCGGCGCCCTGGCTGATGCCCAGTGTGAAGGGCGAGGCAAGGGGATTTCTCAAAAGGCTCTGGGTCGCCATGCCGGAAAGTCCGAGAGCGCATCCCGCCGCGATGGCGGCGGCGATGCGAGGCATTCGGATGCTCCACACCACAGTCCTCTGTGCCTCTTCTCCCATTCCCAGAAGAGCCCGGATGATGCTGCCCGGGGACAAATCATAGGAACCCACGGCTATAGACCAGATGACCAGGATGAATAGCAAAAGCAAAAGCAAGAGCAGAAGGCGCACCTTGGGTCGAAGGGAAGCCAGATGGGCCTGGACGGTCTCACCTATTTCTTTGCTGTGGGCTGCACTTTGCAAGTATGGCATGGCGTTGTTCACAAAAAAAGCCACGACGGTGTTGCTCCCCTGCGGGGGAGGTCGCCTTCGTGGCTTAGATGACTTTTAGGATAACGTTACTAAAAAACACGGGCTTCTTGCCCGTCACTTAAATTACCCTAGCAACCCCCTTGGATTCATGTCAAGCAAAAAGAACACTGATTACCCCTCAAGACATCATCTCCCGGTCGCAAGCTCCTCAAAAAACGCTTCCGGAGTTTTATGGCCGACTTCCTCCAGATTGGCAGACTGTGTTTCCGTAACCATCTTGTCTTTCAATGTTTTTCGGGAGCGTAGCCTTGGAGCAGGACGGCGCGGATGTCCGCACCTTCTTCACGGAGTGGAACGATCGCCTGGTATTCCGGCGATGTGAAACAACGCCTGTGTTCCGCCTCGGATGGAAATTCAACGATAATGACCTGGTCGGGATTTCGCCGTTCGAATTCCCTCCCTTTGAACAACGGTTTGATGCTGCCGCCTTGCACCAGACAACGACCGCCGTGCTTGGCCACGATGTCTGAAAACGCCGTCGCATAGAGGTCGTATTTCTCCACATCCTTCAGTTTGGCCTCGACAAACATGTATACGGACATCGCGTTTCTCCTCTGATATGCATTCTTACCATTATCACATGCCTTCGCAATAGGAAAGTCGTGGCCGGCTTATTGATCATCCCTAGGATTTCAAGTATGCTTCGATCGAGGAATGATGCTATGAATGCCGTGAACCTGTCGTCAGTCACCTTTCCCTACCGCCTCGAAAGTCCTTCAGGATTGTGCGTCCAGCTTAACGCCGATGGGTCGATCCGGCGCATGGACCACCGCGACATCCTCCTGAACATGTTCCCCGGCACTGAGATCGAAGGCGGTCCGGTGAACCTTTACCTGCGTCATCCGGGAGCACCCGTGGAAGCCACACCTCTGCTCGGACCCCGGAGCCCTTCCGCCATCCGGATGGATCAAGGAGGGATGACCGCAGAAGGCGAATGGCGGGGAATTCGTTTCCAGGTCTCGCTGCTCCTGGCAGCGTCCCATCCTGCATGGTTCTGGCACGTGATGTTGAAAAACAAGACCGGCAAGGTCGAGACGGTGGATCTGATATACACTCAGGACCTGAGTCTGGCCCTTTACGGGTTCTTGCGGATCAACGAGTACTACGTCAGCCATTACGTGGACCACACGCCTCTGCACCATCCGGCGCGAGGGCTTGTCCTAGCTTCGCGCCAGAATCTTCTCATGGGGGGCAGACATCCATGGACCGTGATCGGGGCACTGGGCAAAGGGTCCGCTTTCTCTTCCGACGCGCTCCAGTTCCACGGTTTGGCAACCAGGGCAGGGGAGATGCCCGTTGGGATCGCCAGGGGACTGCCCGGGATTCGCCTTCAGCACGAACACTCCATGGTGGCGATCCAGGAGGCGGCCGTGCGGCTGGAGCCTGAAGGGGTGGCTAAACGAGGGTTTTTCGGCTGGCTCGAACAGGACCATCCTGCTGCAACCTCCGAGAAAGACCTTGTTTTCGTGGACAAGGCCATTGGCTTGCCGGAGGCAGCAAAGGCAATCGAGCCAAGCGCAGACGGGGGCTCAAAACCCGGGGCCAGCCTGTTCAGTGCCGCTCCGCTGCTGAAGGCTCAGGAGTTGAGTGAAGCGGAAATCACGGATCTTTTTGGAAGAGAATTGCGCGAGGTCGAGAGGGAGGACGGCAAGATGCTGTCCTTTTTCACCGGGTTGAACCTCCACGTGGTGCTGAAGGCAAAGGAATTGAGAGTCCTTCGTCCCCACGCCCATATCCTGCGCACCGGCAGTCGTCTGGTGCCGGACGAGGCGTCGCTCACGTCCACCGCATGGATGGGCGGGGTATTCCAGTCCATGGTGACCCAGGGACACGTGAGCATCAACCGCTTCCTGTCTACGGCCCATAGTTACCTGAGCCTGTTCCGCGGCCATGGCCAGCGGGTCTTTGTTGAGCTGCCGGACGGCTGGCACCTGCTGGATGTGCCCTCCGCCTTTGAGATGGCGCCTGAGAGGTGCCGCTGGATTTACAAGCATTCCGCCGGTCTGATCGCAGCGATCAGCGAGGCGCCGCCCGATCGCCACGAACTGATGCTGGCGATAAAGGTCCTCCGCGGCGACCCCGTCCGCTTTCTTCTGTCCAACCATGTGGCATTAAACGGGGACGACGGGGGCGATGCGGTTCCGGTTCGGTTCACCCGGGATGACAACGGTGTGTTTGTCCGGGCCGTTCCCGATTCCGATGTGGGCCGTCGTTTTTCAGAGGGGGGATTCCGCATCGAACCATCACCCGGTACCGCCCTTGAGAAGCTAGGAGGGGACGAACTGCTGTTCCGGGACGGTCGGTCTCGTCATCTCCCTTACCTCTGCCTGATCAGTGCGCCCGCCCTTTCTGTCCGCTTCAGCATCAAGGGATGCCTGATTACAGGAAACGGGGAGGGGGAGGCAGCGCAGGATGGGGCGCGCTTCTGGGCCGACATCACCTCGGGCCTGGATCTCCAGCCGCCTGCCGGCAGTGACCTGTCGGGAGGAGCCGCCCGACTTGCCGAAATTCTGCCGTGGTTCATCCAGAACGCTCTGATCCACTATCTTGCCCCGCGCGGCCTGGAGCAGTACACCGGCGGCGGCTGGGGAACCCGCGACATCTGCCAGGGCCCGGTGGAGATGCTGCTGGCCTTCGGCCGTTATGCGCCTGTAAGGGACCTTCTGGTCCGCGTGTTCAGGGCGCAGAATCCTGACGGCGACTGGCCCCAGTGGTTCATGTTTTTCGACCGGGAACGAAACATTCGTGCGGGTGAGTCCCATGGCGACATCGTGTTCTGGCCGGTGTTGGCTCTGGCCCAATACCTGTCGGCGTCGGAGGATGCGAGCCTGCTCGGTGAGATGGTGCCCTTCTATCATCCGGAAGGTGACGGGAAGGCCGAAAAAGACTCTCTGGAAAAACACGTGGAGCGCGCCCTAGCAGTCATAAAAGGGCGGATCATTCCCGGCACCCGGCTGGCAGCATACGGCAATGGCGACTGGAATGATTCCATGCAGCCTCATGATCCTGCCATGCGCGAGCGCCTGTGCAGCGCCTGGACCGTGACACTCCACTATCAGACCCTCAAGGCCCTGGCCGCGGCCTTGACGCGGCTTGGCCGCAAAAGTCGAGCAAGGGAATTGGATGCCATGGCGACAGAAGTCCGCGAGGAATTCCATCGTCATCTGTTGGTGGACGGCGTTGTCGCCGGGTTTGCGTACTTTTATGGAGACGGCCGCATCGATTACCTCCTTCATCCCAGGGACCGAACCACAGGTTTGTCTTACAGCCTGCTGGCCATGATCCACGCCGTCATGAACGACCTCCTGACCCCGGAGCAGGCAAAGCGGCATCTCAACATCATCCATACGCACCTGCACGGACCTGACGGGGCACGGCTCTTTGACCGGCCCATGGAGTACAGGGGCGGCCTCCAGAAACACTTCCAGCGTGCCGAGAGCTCTTCCTTTTTCGGAAGGGAAATAGGTCTCATGTATATGCATGCCCATCTACGCTACGCGGAGGCCCTTGCTCGCTACGGCGACGCCGAAGGCTTTTTCCTTGCTCTCTGCCAGGCCGACCCCATCGGAATCCGGGAACTGGTGCCCGGGGCAACGCTTCGCCAGGCCAATTGCTACTATTCCAGCTCCGATGCGGTCTTCAGGGATCGTTACCAGGCGCTTGCGGAGTACGAGCGAGTGAAAAGGGGCGAAGTCCCTTTGGAGGGAGGCTGGCGGGTCTATTCGAGCGGGCCCGGCATCTGGACCAGGCTCATGCTTCACAGTTTCCTGGGCTTGCGCCGGGAGAAATCCATCCTGGTGATCGATCCGGTGATTCCCCCATCCCTGGACGGATTACGGGCGAAGATGGAATGGAATGGCCGTTTGATGGATATAACCTATCATGTCAAGGGAGACGGTTGCGGTCCTTCGGCCGTGAACCTTAACGGCATCGACCTCCCATTTACCAGGGGTCCTAACCCTTACCGCACCGGTGCGGCGGAAATCGCCATGGCGGTGATGCGCAAGAGCCTTGCCTCGGGGTCCAACCGGCTCACCCTGCATATCGGCTGATGGAGAATGAAATCAGCCCTCGCGCGCTTCATCACACAGCGACACCATAATTATTGTCGGCGATTTGTCCGTCTTCCACGGGGGACAAAGTCCACAAGCCGCCGCTTCCTAGATCCAAGACCAGATCGTAATCTTTCGGATCGCTGCTGCTTTCTTCAAAGGTCACGTAGCTGATACCCCGCTCCCTGAGACGGGCCAAAACCCTCCTGGTTTGTTCATGGCTGAGAGCCGAGCTCGGTTTGTCGAGGAAAGCAAAACGTGGGTGTGCCACCAGAAGACGAGCCACAACAAGGAGTTGCTGTTCGGCCAGCGTCAGGTCGCTCTCCCAGTTGTGTGGAGTGTCCATGCCGCCGAAGCGTTTTGGTATGGTTTCGATTTTTAGAGCCCGCAACGCTTCCAGGATAGGAAACTCCGGGAAATTGGCGGCAACCGGATCGCGGCGGCCGGGGCGGGTCTCTTCTTCCCAAGGACGCATGAAAAGTTCCTGAAGCGTGCCGGGAGGCAGATAGGGCCGTTCCGTCAAAAACAGGATCTGATCCAGACCGGGCCGGACAATCTGCCCCGCGCTCACGTTCCAGAGACCGGCCGTGGCGCGAAATAGAGCCGTTCTTGCTGTCTCATCCATCCCGCGCACCAGAACATTTCTGCCGTGGGGAATCGTGAGCGAGAGTTCCCGGATCAGCGTGCGACTGCCGCGAAGCCCCCTGAGAGTCAACCCCTTGTAAACGACCCGGTCTTTGTTTTTGGGAATGTTGTCTGCGCAGGTTTCAGCGGCCCTCGCGCGCTGCCCGGCATCCATCAAGGATGTCAATCGAGCCAGGACGGCAGTAAAGGACGAAATGGACTGGAACTGGGTGACGATCAACGAAAAAGCGCCCAGCAAGTGGCCGAAGGCAATGGCCGACTGAGTGATCACACCAAACTCCACTTTCCCTCTTATGAACAAGGGCGCGATGATAAGGGCCGGAATGATCTGGATCAGCCAGTTATAGCCTGTGGCGCAGGAATTCACGTTCAAGTTCGTTCTGATAATCCGGCGAAAATTTTCGGTCAGGTCTTCGAGATTTCGCATGAGTATTCTGATGAGGCGGCCTTCTCGTCGGCAAAGAGCTACGGCCTCGGCGTTTTCCCGAAAGTGGATCAGGGAGGCGCGGAATTTGGCCTCTTTGTCCAACTGGTCAAAGTTCAGCCGGACCAGCGGCCGGCCGAGGACATAGATCAGCAAGGAACCCCCGGCAGCGTAAAAAACAGCCACGACGAACAACAGAGGGCTTATGGACCACAACACGCTCGAGAAAGCGACGACCGTGAAACTCGCGTTGAGGAGCATGAGCACGAAGGAAATCGTGGTAGCGGTGCACGCGCGAATGTCTTCCGCGATGCGCTGGTCAGGATTTTCCACGTCCCCGGCCATCTTGAGCCGATAATAGGCCCGCTTGTCCGCATAGCCGAGGATGGCCTGCTGGGTGGCCCATTTCCTCCATATCAGTCCCAAGCGCTCCTCGGTAAAACGGTAAATACTCCCCACGAGCGTGGAAGCGGCAAATACCCCGATGTAGAGCAATGCCTCGTAGATGAACCGGGCATGGTTGCGATCCTCGATGGCTGTCATGAAGTCACGGCCCACATAACTGTTGAGCACATTCAAGCCGTTGATGCCGAATAAAAACGCGATCAGCAATGCCACGAACCATTTTGCCTTTGAGCCGACATGCTCGGATGTTATGAATCGCTTCACGCAGGCGAGAAAATGATCCCACGTTTCCCGGTTGATTTGGACTTTCTTTGATCCCATTCAGGTCTCCAGAATCATTTCCGGACCCCATTCCTTCATCAGGAGCAGAAAAGGAAACGGGGAAGGTTGCCCTTGCTTTCTTTGAACGACTCCAAAGCAGACCGCCGAGGTGTGAACGGTGGAGGAGAAGGTGGAAGACCTAACTTGTGAAGAAAACCTGATGCAGATTTCCTCGGCAGATAATTAATTTTAATTATGCACTAGAATAACACAAATATCAAGAATTAATATGGAAAGGTTTTGCAATTCAGACACTATCTTGCTTTTCTCCCGGGGGCTGCACTTTTTGCCTGTATACTGGAGGTGTTTTCCTGGGCAGGGGTTTGGCTGCTGGGTTGCAATGGAGGGCTTTTCCTGTTTTTACCAAAATCGGCAGGGGCATGTTGGGAACCCTTAAGACTTCAGCGACCCTTCTCACCACAGAGGCTTTACACGGGATAAGAAGTCAGGGCTCCATCCGTGGCTTTACTTTTTTAGCCTGCCGATTTTGGTAAAAACAGGAAAAGCTCAAACGAGAGCACCGGCAGGGATTGCGTCGAATCATGTCCATTGTGGAAGAAAGGTCTATGGTGCCCGAGGGTTTGTCATAGCCCCATTCAACTCACGGCGCAGACGGCGGGACTTCTCTGCTATTTTCTTTCGTGCTTGCTCCCCGAGGGTGGCGATGGTTCCAGCAAATTCGAGGGGAGTAAACAAGCCGTAATAGTTCTGCCAGTAAACGATAATGTGATTGTCCGAGGGCAATAACTGCTGGCGAATACGAGGTGGGATCCTTTTGTTCAGTTCCTTGCGTGCTTGGCGCAAAAGGTAGAGCTGAAGCAGATTATAGCTCAGCATGATAAAAACGACCTGGTTGACCACCATTGAGAACGCCCGAGAGGTAAAATGGGTTAGATCGGCAAAGCACTTGAGTTGACGGTATCTTTCTTCTGTCGCTGTGCGAAGTAGGTAATCTTCTCGGGCCTGGCATGGGTTGTGGACCTCTTTGGTGTCGATCAGCAGCCAGATCTTTTCATGGCCATCGGCATAGTGCTCACGGTTTGCCACAACGCTGAGCGGCACCGTACAAGACTGCCAGCTCGTGAACTGCCCTATGGCCGCGGTCTCCGTCTTTACCAGAGTCTTTTCCAAGGGCAGGGATGGCTTTGCCTCTTTGAGCTCCTTAAGCTTTTCCTGCCGCTTTTTCTCTCTCTGTACAATCGCTTTGGGTCGGGGCCGGGCTGGCTCTCTCATCTCTGCCGGAGAGTCTTTGCAGCAAACCCAATCCACTTCAGTCCCCTGATCTCGTTGGCCAGATGAAGAAGGCTCTGCCGAAGCTGACTGAATCTTTCTCGATCTCCTTTATTCTGTATGCCTATTATTCAATAGCATACAGATAATTACGAAAAACTCAAAAAAAATGAAGCCACCCCAAAAATTATTCTCCTTCTGGAATTGAAAAATCTCTCAGTCGCCGAAACAGCGACTCCGGGCAGGATTACAACGGACCGGAACTTTTCTCCTTTGGGAATTTCTCACTGTCTGAATCACATAGATCAGAACTTGGAATTCTTCTGTTTGTAGAGGTAAGTCTCCATTTTTTCGCCTTTTTCATATTTTAGGCATATTTTGGAGATTTTGTTAAGAGGGTAGGGGAGAATGAGGCTTGATAACTATTTGGTATTATTAGTGGTGCGAGAGGAGAGGCTCGAACTCTCAAGGGTTTCCCCACTGGATCCTAAGTCCAGCGCGTCTGCCAATTCCGCCACCCTCGCGTGCATTTATTTTGAAGTTTTTGAGGGTGGGTGTCAAGGTTTAACGCCGGCCTGGGAGGTCTGGTAGAACTCCCTTGTAAATTGAAGGATCATCCCGTCGTCGGCAAAGCTGTAGTAGGAGTGGCTGCCGATAATCAGATGATCCAGCACCTGAATCATGAGGAGAGAGGCAGCCCATACCAGGTCCTTTGTCAGCCTCCGATCCTCTGGGGAGGGTGAGGGATCCCCGGAGGGATGATTATGCACAAAAACAAGCGCTGCGGCCTTGTGCTCGAGGGCCAGTGACATGATCTCTCTCGGGTAGACCGCACTTCCCGTGAGGCTGCCGAAAAAGACATCCTGTTCAGCCAGGAGTTCATTTTTTCGGTTGAGAAAGAGAACCTTGAAGATTTCCCGTTTCAGCTCGCGCATGGAATGGAAAAGGTAGTCGAACACGGCCTTTGAGGAACGGAAAAATTCGCTGCCTTTCGTCCTGTCCTGTAGGTACCTTCGGGCAACCTGGTGAACAAGGTTCAGATAAAGGGCGTTTTTCGGGCCGATTCCCTTAATCTCCCTCAGTTTCGAGGCGGGTGCGGAAAGCACCGCTGAAAGGCTGCCGAATTTCCGGAGCGCTTCCCGGGCTTGGAGTTTCACATCCTTTCTCGGCGTCCCCAGGGTGAGCAAAAACTCAATCACCTCTTCGTCGGAAAAGCGCTCCAGCCCACCCTCCTCGAATTTTTCTCGCAACCTCTGGCGATGGCCCTCACCTCTGCTTTGCCAACCCTCCTTCTTCACGCTTGGCACCCCTTTCCATAATTATGGCGACGAACCTTCGGTCACCAGAGACTCAGCGTCCACTGAGGGGAGAGTCTCAGCGGGGCCATGTCATCTCATGACCCCTTTGCTCCACATGGAGTCCAGTCCTCCGATCTTCTTATCCAGAGTCTACCCTAATGTTGCAGCGTTAGGGTCTATTGTCACGGTCAGAGTCAGGGGTAATGTGAATTGCTATTCAAACGTTTTCCAGGGTGTGCTATACTATATAATCTTAATTCCAGCAAACCCGTTTCAGTAGTTTATCCGGCAGTCTGATCCGGTCGAGTAGCCAGCGGGCCGGCACTGAAAGTAATGGAGGGTCTCCTTCCCTGCATGTTATCGAAAATTGCGTATTTTTTTGTTCTATTTTCCTTTAGTCTCTTGGTGGACGATGCGTGGGCTTGGGGCCCGGCCATGCACACGGCTATCGCCTGCAGAATCCTTCAGAACGGGATCGCCATCCTGCCTGCGATCGCCTCGATTATCAAGTCTTTTCCCCGCGAATTTGTTTATGGAAGCCTGTCTGCCGATTTCTTTGTGGGCAAGGGGACAAAACCCAAAGAAGGCCACTCCCACAACTGGCAGACAGGGTTTCGCCTGCTCCAAAAGGCAAAAGGCGAGCAGGAGGCAGCCTATTCCTATGGCTTTCTTTCCCATCTTGCCGCTGACGTGATCGCCCACAATTATTTCGTGCCCAATCTCGTTCACCAGGTTTCCACATGGAAGAAAGTGGGGCATATCTACTGGGAGGCGAAGGCGGACCATTCAGTGGGTCCGGTGTACATGAAGATAGCGAAGGAACTCCTGGTTGAAGATGAACTCTGCTGTGACGATCTTCTCAAGGCTGCTGTGGGAAAGAAGAGGAACGGACTCAAGACAAGAAGGCACATTTATACGCAGACTGTGAAGATTTCCGATTACCTTACAAGCTCGGTGCCCGTAAGTCTGATTGACATGAGCACCCGATACAGGATTTCTCCTCCCTACCTGGCCTTTATGGCCAATCTCTCTTATGACCTTGTCAGGGACGTGCTCATGCGGCCCTATTCGTCTCCCTGTCTGTCCTTCGATCCCATCGGAAGCCTGAACCTGCGCCAGGCGGGCCAGTTTGCGATTCTGTCACGGTTGTTCGATTTTCAACGCCCTCGTCGCGAGTTCAAAGTGGCCAAGGAACTCCTTGAGATCATGGAAGCACCATGAGCGTGATTCGAATCCTGCCGGAGAGGGTCGCTTCTCAGATCGCCGCAGGCGAGGTGGTTGAAAGGCCCGCTTCGGTGGTCCGGGAATTGACCGACAACAGCATCGATGCCGGGGCTCAAAAAATATCCATTGCCGTGGAAAACGGCGGAAAAAACCTGATCCGTGTGGCAGATGACGGGACAGGAATGGGCCGTGACGATCTCCTTCTTTGCCTGGAAAGACATGCCACCAGCAAAATCAACTCCATACCGGACCTTTTCAGTATCCGGACCTTGGGTTTCAGGGGTGAGGCCGTTCCAAGTATAGCCGCCGTGTCCAGAATGGAGATTCTTTCCCGAAGGCCGGATGAATTGATCGGGTACAGGCTGAAGGTTGCGGGGGGGAAAATCAAGTCTCTCGATGAGGCGGGCGCACCGGTCGGCACCACGGTGGAGGTGCGGGACCTTTTCTACAATACGCCGGCCAGGAAGAAGTTCCTGCGCGCTGCGGCGACAGAGTCGGATCATATCCTGGAAACGGTGGCACGGATAGCGCTCCCATTTATCTCCATCCATCTCAGGTTGGATGAAGGGAAGCGAAACCTGCTGAGTCTGCCGGCTTCCCGAGACGAGATCGGCCGTCTATCTGCTCTTTTCGGGCGAGAGGCGGCAGCTTCCATGACAAGGCGAGAGCGCGAAGAGGGGGCCCTCAGGATTCGGTGCTATGTCGCTTCTCCGGAAATGACCCGGGCCAGAGGGGATCGCATTTTTGTTTATGTGAACAAACGAAATGTAAGGGACAGACTCCTGACCCATGCAGTGATGGAAGGATATGGTCAGCGGCTGATGAGAGGGCGATATCCTCAGGCGGTGGTGTTCATTGACCTGGATCCGTCCGTGGTGGATGTAAATGTTCATCCTACAAAACAGGAAGTTCGTTTTCGCGAATCCCGTCATGTGCACGAAGCGCTGAGGTCTGTCGTCGAGGAATCTCTTGGCCGAAGGCTGTACCCGGCCGTTCAACAAGAGACGGTGTTAAAGGAGAACCATGGGCAACTCCCGCTTTCGTTGCTCCGCACGGCAGAGAGCTCTGCAACGTACGGGGGGGAAAGCGTGCTTAAGATCTTGCCGGATTACGCGCCGGCCCGGCCCACAGCCCTGGAACGCGGGATCGGCCGGCTGTTCGGTGATCGTCTGGAGATCATCGGCCAACTGAACAAAACTTACATCTTGTGTCAGGTCGAGGACGGCCTCCTTATGATCGACCAGCATGCTGCCCATGAGAGAATCGTTTATGAGAAGCTCAAGGCGTGCATGAGAGAGTCGAGAACGGAATCCCAGCCCTTCCTGATTCCGCCGAGCATTGAATTCTCCCCAAAGGATGCGCGAATGCTCTCAAGGCACCTGGATCATTTGGCCGGGCTGGGCGTGGAGATGGAGCCTTTCGGGGGAACCACCTTCCTGGTCCGGTCCGTTCCTTCTGTTATGGTGGATGCAAACTGGCAGGAGTTCATCAAGGACCTGAGCCCGATTCTGGAGAAGAACGATGATCTCTCGCGGGAGGATGCGCTGGATGCCATGTTGAGCGTGATGGCCTGCCACGGAGCCGTTCGGGCGGGCCATCCTTTGGCCATTGATGAAATGCGGAACCTGGTTGAGCAGCTGAATGCGGCTCAACTCCCGGGGCACTGCCCTCACGGCAGGCCCGTAGCAAAAAAATTCACCTATTATGACATCGAGAAGATGTTCAAGAGAATTGTGTGAGCGGAAATTCGAGGGGTGGTGGAGAAACAAGATTCGTTCGGCAACACGATGAGTCCCTCAGGTCGAAAGATCGTTGTGATTACAGGTCCCACCGCGTCGGGAAAGAGTGCCTTGGCGGTGGAAGCGGCTCATCGTTTCGGCGGAGAGGTTGTCAATGCCGATTCCATGCAGGTTTACAAGGGAATGGATGTGGGTACGGCCAAACCCGACCTTGAAGAACGTGAAGGAATTCCGCACCATCTCCTCGACGTGGTTAACCCTGATGAAAATTTCAACGCCGCCATTTACCGATCTCTCGCCCTGCCGGTCATCGCGGATATTATGTCGAGGGAGAGAGTGTGCCTTCTGGTGGGTGGCACGGGCCTTTACATCAGAACCTTGCTGGGGGGCCTTCTTTCCTGCCCGCCTGTAGACCGGAGGATCAGAGAAGATCTCCTGCGGGAGTGTGATGAGAAGGGGCCTGAGGCTCTCCATCAGAGGCTCACGATCCTTGATCCTGAGGCCGGCCGCAAGATCCATCCCCGGGATAAAGTAAGAATCACTCGGGCCTTGGAAATCATGCGACTCACCAGCCAGCCTCTTTCGTCTCTTGTGAGGAACCATGGTTTCAGGGATCGACCCTTCCAGGCTCTGAAAATTTGTTTGCAAATGGAAAGGGGAGACCTTTATCATCGGATCAACCGGCGAAGCCAGGCAATGGTTGAAAAGGGTCTTGTTGAGGAGACGGAAGTATTACTCGGACAAGGGTATTTGCCGGAAACAAAACCCATGAAGTCCTTGGGCTATCGTCATGCCGTCCGATATGTGAAAGGGGATTGGAGTCTCGACCGGATGATCGCTGAACTGCAGAGGGACACGAGAAGATATGCAAAGAGGCAACTCACCTGGTTCAGAGCCGATCCTGAGATGAAGTGGTTTTACCCTAGCGGGAAGGCCTCTCTATTTCGCGAAATCAGTTCTTTCATCCGATAAGAGGAGCAGGCAAGTGGGACGCGGAAAGACGATCCTTGTGTTGATAGCTACCTCGATGATGTTCGTCGTCGGATATGAAAGAGCGGCTGTGGGGGCCAACTACATTGAGCTCTCGAACAAGGGCGCGCTGGATTGGTCCAATGGGATTATAGAAGCTGCGGGGCTGGGCGGGCGTCCATCGAATCCCGTGAACGATGCTCAAGCGAGGGCTGTGGCGGAGAGGAGCGCAGAAACCCTAGCTCGAAAGAACCTCCTGGAACTCGTGCTGGGAATCAGGATAGATTCGGAGACCCGCGTGGACGATTGCATTAGAGCCGGAGAGATCAGCGAGAAAGACCTGGAAACACTGCTCAGAAACGCGCGGATCGTAGACCTTTCCTACCCTCGGGACAATGAAGCCTGGGTCACGGTAACGATGAACCTGAATGGTGTCCTTGCCGGTCTGATCCTTCCAAAGAGCATTCTGCCCATCACCGCAGTGGAGCAACCGCAGCCGCTTGGCCGCAAGGAGTCCTTTACCGGTCTGATTGTGGATTGCCGGGGAGTTTCTTTGCAGCCGGCCCTGATTCCCCTTGTGGCGGATGAACACGGAGAGGTGGTGTACGGCCCGGCGTTTGTGAGTCGGGATCATGCGGCGGAAAAGGGTGCAGTATCCTACGTCAGAGGGCTTGCTTCGGCCCAGATTCATCCAAGGGTTGCACCGCATCCTCTGGTGGTGAGGGGAATTCAAACGCTCAAGCAAAGGCCGTCAGATATCATGGTCAGCAATGCAGACGCAGACAGGATCAGGGGCGTTCCCAGCAACCTGAGCTTTCTCCACCAGGGCAAAGTGGTGGTGGTGGTTGATTGATCGGGAACAGGTTGGAACCGAGTTAAAGACCTTTTTCGGAAGGAGCGAAGAATGAAGGGCATGGGCGCCAAAATGCGTTGGGGGACAATATTGGCCGTCTTTGGACTTTGCCTTTGTTCGAACGCCTGCGGTCCCCGTTACGGAGGGTACCCATACAACGAGCTGGATACACCGGAGCAGCGCGTTTTTAACGGCTTTGCGTTACTCAAGAAAGATCGTCTGAGGGACGCTCAGAGAGAGTTCGAACAAGCCTTGAGACTCGACCCGGATTATTCGGCCGCCTACAGGGGGATGGGATTAATCCAAGGCATGCGCGGGGATTTTGTCCGGGCTCATGTTTCGATGGACCAGGCCGAAACTCACGCCCGGAACAGTCGCGATCAGGCACTGTCCGAGGTGGGGGAAATGAGCCTTTTCAGGATGGAGAAAAAAGGAGAATGGCTCGCACAGGTGGAGCGGAATTTTGATCGAGCCCTATCCCTGTCGAAAGACCTCCCTGAAGCCTACTTTGAGCTGGGCGAAGCTTATAAACGGGCCTACCGTATCGGTGATGCGCAGCGGGCTTTTCAGAAAGTGGTGGAGATAAACAAAACCCTTCTTCAAGAAGCCGAAGAAGAACTCAACCTTATGGGAAAGATAGCGAAGGCCGATCCTAAATCCCAACTCGGAAAAGACGTGGTTCTCCTGAGCCGCATCACCCGGGCTGACACGGCTGCCCTCATCGTCAGGGAAACAAATATCGACAAGGAGTTGGCTAGGGGGGGCTTGTCGTCGGAAAAGCCGGCCGGCGATCCAAAAGGGCCGGTCGTCGTCCCTCCCGATGTGGCGGGCCACCGAATGCAGGCGGAAATCCTGGCCGTACTAGGAATGAACCTTCAAGGGCTAACCGTGCTTCCGGACGGAACCTTTGGATCCGACGAGTATATCACCAGGGCCGCGTTCGCCGTCATCGTGGCAGACACCCTGGTCCGAGGAACGGGCAACCCTGACTTAGGCCGAGAGTATGCAGGCACGAACTCGCCCTTTCATGACGTGCGGAGTCAGTCTTCTTACTTCGAGAGCATCATGATCTGCTCTGATTGGGCAGGCATCATGAATGGTGGGGACGGCTACTTTCATCCCCTGGAAACGGTGTCGGGCGTCGATGCCCTGTTGGTCCTCCGGAAGACCCAGAGAATACTGGAGAAACATCGAGAATGACCATGGCACATGAGCGTCTGAAGAGAATGGCGGGCCGGCTGCCGTCATTTTCCGGATGAAATAGAAACGATGACGATTCCTAATTTTATTACTCTGATCAGGATTGTCCTTGCTCCCGTGTTCGTGATCTATCTGATCAACGAGGAATTCACCTCGGCCCTGATTGTGTTTGTCGTATGCACGGCGAGCGACGGCATGGACGGGCTGGTGGCAAGGCTCTTTAACCAGAAAAGCAGGCTTGGCTCTTATCTCGACCCTCTTGCGGACAAGCTGCTGCTTGTGGCGGCCTTTCTGGTCCTCGCTGCGATGGGACATCTGCCTGTATGGTTGACGGTGACGGTGATTGCGCGGGACGTCACCATCCTTCTGGGCGTTGTCCTGATCCATCTGAACAAGCTGGAGCTCAACATCCGGCCCTCTGTTCTGAGCAAAATCAACACCTGTTTTCAATTCATTACCGTAACGGCTGTCTTGTCCAAGGAACTCCTGTCGCTTTCCCCGACCCTGTATCTCTACTTTTACTATGCCACGGCCCTGTTTACGACCGTCTCTGGTCTTCACTACATTCAATATGGTCTCAGAATCATGTCTTCGGCGGGAAGAGACTGAACAGTTAAGTGAATAGTTAGGAGTTGACATCGGCACGTCGAGTTGATAAAAGGTGTAAAAATCGTAGGCACGTAGCTCAGGGGGAGAGCACTACCCTGACACGGTAGGGGTCCGGGGTTCAAATCCCCGCGTGCCTACCAGAGATTTCAATCAAGAGGTTACGGGTACACCACCGAACCTCTTTTTTTTCACCACTCTCACCTCACAACAGCCGACCGATGATTGAACCTTCAGAATCAAAAAACCCGAGGCTCCGGATTCAGCCCCGGGCGGCCCGGGTATTTGGCTGCCACGGCACGAACAGCCGTATGATCCAACGCGGTCAAGTGTCCACGGTCATGGACCAAGGTGTCCCCTACTTGAAAGGTCGCCTTTCGGATATCGCCTGTGCAATGGACCCAGTATGGATAGGTCGACGTAGGCGGGGGTGCCCCGATATGCACATGGACATTAGAACTGTGTGAATGCTCGATCA
Source organism: uncultured delta proteobacterium (assembly GCA_963740905.1). Lineage (GTDB taxonomy): Bacteria > Desulfobacterota > DSM-4660 > Desulfatiglandales > HGW-15 > JAFGDM01. The sequence continues at coordinate 162,078 of CAVUFY010000009.1, read as the reverse complement.
GGCGTCGGTAAAGAACATTCGGACATTGGTGCGTCCCGACAAAGGCCTGGGGATGAACTCCGAAATGCAGGCAGTTGAAGTCGTAGATCGCTTCGCCCACACGCTCGACCATCGAAGCCATGAAACGGCGCAGCGCATCCGCTTCTGTTCCGCCCTCAATCTTCCCGATTTTGCCGTCTTCTACTGTCAACTGGATAGGCTTGGTCAAGTAGGGGGATATGCCGATGTACCGTGACCACCAACTCAGCATCCTGTCAAAAACAAAGATGCCGGATATGCCGGATAGTCTGATAGGCGGCACCACCCATTCAGGCCATGGCCGATAGGCTCCTCCCTCTTCGCGCCTTATCGTGTACGTACGGAACCACGGGTGGTTGGGGTGATAGGCAGGGTTAATAACACCCTCCAGGTGTGTCCCATTGTCATCGGTCAATCGCCAAGACAGCCCTTCTTTGAAGGGGACGGATGCCTGGTAACGAATTTCGCTCACGAGTTCATGGGGGGTTTGGGCCCAGGAGGTGCAGAGGAGAGGCGCCGTTGTGGCAAAGTTGCGCACCATGAGGATCTTTCGTTCCCAAAGCATTTGCTTAAGTTCCACTATTTCTTCAAAGGTGATGTCGAAGGAATTGTTAATGAGGACATCACAGGCTTCCAAAGCCGCCTTCACCACCGGAGGTAGACGCCAAGCGTGAGGCTTTGCCTGTTCGTCTATCCAGAGGACCGACGCATTCGCGCCCCGGTGCTGGATAGCTGCCTGAATCCAGGAAACGGCCTCCTCGTCGACGAGATTGTCCCCTCCATAAAGGCCGTCGATATGCGCGAGCAAGACAACCTCTTGACGCGCCTTGATCTTGACACAATGATCGAGCAGGTCGTTGATGGCGACCGCGGCTCCCTTTGGAATTCCTCGTAATGAAGTCATGGAGGCCCGTCCTCCGTCGTACGCTGTTTCACATTCAACTGCGTCGAACGAAACGCTCAGCCTGTCCTGCTAGACATGAAATGATTTTCGCCTCAGTTTGGCATTGACACCAGGAAGGGCAAAGTCTAACATTTAACCCCTACAACAAAGAAGGGACGGTGTCAATAGAAACATGGAGCAAAACACAGCGCCAAATTGGATTAGAAAATTACAACACAGCAACCCGCAATTCGCTGATATGTATCTTGCTCAGAGCAACAAGATAATGAAAGACGGGGCTATTCCGGCGAAATACAAGATCCTTATGACCATGATCGTGGATGCGCTCATGGCCCACCCCGAGGGTTGTTCTGCGATCGCTAACCGTGCCCGCGCAGCGGGTGCCTCCGAAGCTGAAATCAACGAAGCCATTGAAGTGGCCTATTTGTTCGGTGGCACGCCGGCTTTGGTGACTGCTACGAACGCCCTGTAAACGACGCGGCTCTTCCTGCGGCCTAATCTTATGTCGGGCTTTCTGCATCAACTGCCTAAGAATGTGATACGATGTTTCAAGGGCCGCAACCTGCTCTGGCATTTTTTGGCGATGGCCCTTACCTATATCATCGTAAATTCGGATTTTGACTGGTACTACTTTATCGGCGCTCAAAAGCCGTTCCTGCGCACTCTTCTTTTTCCGGCAATCAGGCTCGGTATGATCCTGCCGGTTGTTGTCCCGTTGATCCTGTTGGCGATCGGCGTGCTGAAAAAAGATCCCAAAATCAAAAATACCGCCTTCGCCTTGGGACAAGCCGCCATTTTGGGTCTCGCTATTTCTTCCTGTTACAAGGCTTTTACGGGGAGAATCCCACCTCCCCATTTCTCCGCTCACGGCCCTCTCCTTGACACCAGCCACGGATTCCGGTTCGGTTTTTTGCGTGGCGGGATGTTTTGGGGTTGGCCTTCTTCACACACTACCGTCGCCTTCGCCATGGCTGTCGCGCTTTGGGAACTGTATCCTGAGAACAAACTTGTCCGGTATGGAGCTTTATTGTACGCGTTCTACGTGGGCGTTGGCGTCTCCATCAGAATCCACTGGTTCTCCGAGTTCGTCGCCGGCGCCATCATCGGTTCGGTAATCGGCGCAGTCGTCGGAAAGAGTTTTCGCCACCGCACCTCAAGCATCGATCCTCGCCAAACAAATTAACGATATACGGAGTGCGAGCCATGGCGCTCATGAATGATGGGCGTCAAGGTTCAGGTGGAGATGTGTGACTTTGTGGCAAAGAAGCACCCGGAAAAGAGATTTTTGTGAGTCTCCATCTGCATAGCGGAACGAGACTTACTCGAAGGTACAGTGTTGTTGACACGAGATTGCAGGATGTTATCCATTTACATCCAATTTCATGCTAAGAAATAATCTCCTGGACAGAGCAAAAGGGATTGTTCCGGAGAGAAATTTGATGCGTTCGTAAAAAGTCGGATATCGGTGTTTTCTGTCATTCCGGCGGAAGCCGGAATCTAGGAATATCAAGGACTTCTGGACCCCGGCTTTCGCCGGGGTGACGGGTTGGGCGACTTTTTACGAGTTCGTCAAATTTGTCGAGGCGTGAATATGGAAATTCTCGCGGCGATTTTGGGGGTAGTGCTGATTCTCATCATTCTGGGGGATGCTTTCGAAACCGTCGTCCTGTCTCGCCGGGTGACCCGCCGAGTTCGTCTAGCCCGGCTCTTCTTTCGCTATACGTGGCTGCCCAGTTCTGCCTTGCTTTGCCGGATCTCGTCCGGAAGGCGCCGCGAAAACTACCTGAGCTTCTACGGCCCCCTTTCGCTCGTTCTTCTACTGATAGTTTGGGCGACCGGTCTGATCTTTGGGTTCGCACTTCTTCACTGGGCGAATGGTTCCGCTGTCGGTTGGGCTAAAGGGGCTCCGCATTTCGTTACGGATCTCTACTTCAGCGGCACCAACTTCTTTACCCTCGGGCTGGGAGATGTCACCCCAGGCACACCGATGGAGAGGGCGCTCACCGTGTTGGAAGCGGGGGTAGGTTTCGGTTTTCTGGCGCTGGTGATCGGATATCTGCCGGCGCTGAATGTCTCTTTCTCCCGGCGAGAGGTAAATATATCCCTGTTAGACGCACGGGGAGGTTCGCCACCGACCGCCGCCGAACTGTTGCGCAGACACACCCATGAATATGGACTGGAGGAGCTACAGCACCTTCTCAGAGATTGGGAACTCTGGTCCGCGGAGTTGCTCGAAAGCCACCTTTCTTATCCGGTGCTGGCTTATTTTCGTTCTCAGCATGATAACCAATCCTGGCTCGGCGCTCTTTCCGCGATTCTGGACACCTGTGCGCTCGTTATGGCATGCCTGAAGGGGCCTTGTGAGCGACAAGCTCAACTAACCTTTGCCATAGCGAGGCACGCCGTCGTAGACCTTGCTTTGATCTTTCAGAGACCTCCCCGCGAGCCTGAAGACGATCGTCTTCCGGCGGCCGAGTTGATGCATCTGCGCGACATTCTGGGAGCGAACGGCCTTATCCTCCATGAGGGAAGCGAAGCCGAGCAAAAATTGAGAGAACTCCGCCGGATGTATGAGCCTTATATCAATTCTCTTTCCAGGTACTTGACCATAACCATTCCACCGTGGATCCCGGACGCGGGCCCGGCGGACAACTGGCAAACGACCGCGTGGGGGACTGCTCCCGGCTTACCAGGAACGCAGTCGTCGAAAGCGGTTAAGGGAAGGCATTTTTAGAAGATCGTTGCTTTAGGGTAAGGTTTTCAGCGAATCTCTCCCTCCATGAAACTCAACCTGGCATGAGTTTCATGGAGGGTTTTTCTGTCCATTCTGAGCATCAGGCGTTGTTGATTTTGAAGCTCCGAACAAACTTGTGAAATTCTTCAATGTCCTGATCGCAATAACAGCTCACATCTGCGTTGTACCTCAAGCTGTAGAACGAATCTCCGGCCAGAAAAGCATACATGTAAGTCCGGAAACTGTGACCTTCTTTGTCTCCATAAGTAAAAACAAGTCTGAAAGCCTCGTGTTCACTTATGCGAGAGGGCTTGTTCTCAACCAGACGGAAATTTAACACCGCCTCATCGTTGGCCATCTCTTCCACGAAAACGGCGGCCACTTCTTTCGGAGACATGTTCCTGTTCAGGGTTTTGGAGGTGTGGGCAAAGGGTTTGTCGATGAGGCGCTGCTGAACCAATATGTACTGAGAGAAAGGACCGTCCTTGGTAAGAACATAATACTTGGGCGTGTTGACCTTATACCAGTTCTGAGGCTGGTGAGCGGAGAAATTCTGCAGGCTGACCGCCGAATTGGCGGCACAGCCAGTCATGAAAGCCAAGCTTAAGACAATAAGTAACTTTTTCATAGCTTTCCCCCTTGTATAATTTCTTGTCCCTGGCATTGACAGGGACTTACCAGGCAAAGGCAGGGAAAAAATATTTTTTTCAGATTAGTCATTTCCCGGTAGAGCGCAATATCTTTTTCCCGGCATGATAGGCTATGCAAGAAACATGCAATCAAGGAAGCAGGAGATTCCAATGTGAATTCAAGGTGTTGTGAAATTGAGGCGAAGCGTGAGTGTTTAAAAGAATGCAAAAAATGTCACACTTACGAGAAAAGATGAGCATTCGAAGGCAGGGGCATGTTTTAGTCATCTATTGACTTGCAACCAGAAATTCTTAGTTTAACAGCCAAACGGCAGCCAAATCACATTAACAGGCATTTTCAGAGTCTGCGAAAGGGTTAGAGAACTTGTCGGTAGTTATTTTTCAGTAGTTTGGTTGAGAGAGTTGTTGGATGACAGGTTGATGTTCATACGTTCAAAAGTCGAAGCTCAACGGGGTAAAGAAAGGAGGAGATAAAGAATGAAAAAGTTGTTGGCGGTGCTTTGTTTGAGTGTTTTCCTGTTCGGTTGTGGCGCTGCTGCGCAGAAATCGGAGTTTTGGCAGCATGACTCAATGTACAAGAATAATGATCACCTGTGGTACAGTTGGTCCGGGTACAAACACCCCACTGCGGAGACGGGGAAAGAGTCTGTCAAGCAAGGTTGGTGGGGTATAGAGATCCCCTACGTGCCTGGACAGTAATAGGTGGGTAGTTTGCCCTTTGACTCATTGTCTCCGCGCAGAAAAGAATGAAAATCTTTGAAGGGCCGGCGAGGTCAGGGGACAGAACTGAAAGGGTAAATAGGGTCTGAGAGAAGGGGCTCCTAAAAGGGGGCCCCTTTTTGTTGTTTGCGGCCGGCAGGGCGCTACCCTCCCGGACAGGCGTAGACGCGAAAAGTAGCGGTCCAGCAAATTTTTATTGACATTGAAGGCGAAATAAATAATAAAAATCAAGCCATAAATGTTGTTGACGGCTTCGTAAAAAGTCGATCTGCTGTAGTTGCGCTTCTTCTTTCCCCCGCTTTCGCTAGGGCAGCTTTGCAGCGTACTTCTTTGTACGCTTCATTCCTCAGCGAGGCTATCCTGAGCTTGTCGAAGAACGCGCCTTGCATCTTGAGCTTTTTGCTCTGCCGTCCACTTTCAGGACTTTTACGAAGTCATGATTTTTGATATGTCGGGGAGTCATCTGAGATCTTTTGAAGCGCGGGATTGATAAGGAAAGACAACGCCACTAGTGCGATGCAGGAATGAGGCATCTGAGAAGTCTGATGATTCACCTCGGGTGCCTTTTTGCTTCGGAAGTCGGTCCAATGGTCGCTATAAGAGTTCACACCCGGGGGCAATCCCCAAAAGAAATAGAGGCGGAATCCCTCACGGCTCTGGAAGTCCTGCGCCAAGCGGGGAGCAAAGGGCTTGACCGTATTGTAGCGGCAAAGATCAACGGAAATCCCAGTGATCTTTCTTTAACCCTTGAGACGCCGGCGGATCTGGAACCCATCTACGAGGAGTCTGAGGAGGGTCTTGAGATCCTCCGCCACAGCGCCTCCCACGTGATGGCGATGGCGGTGAAAGAGCTTTTTCCGGGGGTGAAGGTTACCATCGGCCCTGCTATTGAGAACGGGTTTTACTATGACTTCGATTATGAAAGACCCTTCCGGGAAGAGGATCTGCCCGGAATTGAAGAGAAGATGCGAGAGATTGTGAAGGCTGATTATCCTTTTGTCCGAAAGGAGGTAGGCAGTCAGGAAGCCATCGAGTTCTTCAGGAGCCGGGGCGAAGATTACAAGGTGGAACTGATCGAGGACCTGAACGCGGAAAAGGTCTCGTTCTATACTCAGGGTAGTTTCACGGATTTGTGTAGGGGGCCCCATGTTCCCTCTACAGGCAAAATCAGGGCGTTTCATCTGACCAAAGTCGCTGGTGCCTACTGGCGTGGGGACGAAAAAAGACCCATGCTCAGCCGGGTTTACGGCATAGCATTCCAGGATCAGAAGACTCTCAAAGAGCACCTGCGGAGGCTGGAAGAAGCGAAGAAAAGAGACCATGTTCGGTTGGGAGCCCAGCTCGATCTTTTCAGCACCCATGAGGAGATCGGGGCGGGGATGGTGGTGTGGCACCCGAAGGGCGGGATCCTGCGGCATGTCCTCGAGGAATTCGAAATCCGTGAGCATTTGAGCCGGGGGTATGAGATCGTCAAAGGCCCGCAAATCCTGAAAACGGAACTCTGGAAGAAATCCGGTCATTTTGAGAATTACCGGGAAAACATGTACTTCACGGAAATCGACAACCAGTCTTACGGCATCAAGCCGATGAACTGTCTCTCCCATATGATCATTTACAGCTCAGCCCTGAGGAGCTATCGAGACTTACCCAAGAGATACTTCGAACTGGGACTGGTGCACCGCCACGAACGTTCCGGGGTCTTGCATGGCCTTCTGAGGGTGCGGGAATTCACTCAGGACGACGCTCATATCGTGTGCACACCCGACCAATTGGACGAGGAAATTAAAGGAGTCCTTGATTTTGTGAGGGACGTGATGGGCATTTTCGGGTTCGAATATGACCTGGAAATCAGCACTCGGCCCCAAAAATCCATCGGATCTGACGAAGACTGGGAAAGGGCCACGAGGGCGCTGATCAGGGCCATGGAGGACAATCACCTGCCCTACCAAGTCAACAAAGGCGACGGCGCCTTCTACGGCCCCAAGATTGACGTGAAGCTCAGAGACGCCCTGGATAGAAAGTGGCAGTGTGCCACCATACAGTGTGACTTCACCCTTCCGGACAGATTTAACCTTTTCTACATCGATAAGGACGGGCAGAAACATCGGCCTGCCATGATTCACCGAGTCATCCTGGGAGCGCTGGAAAGATTCATCGGAATTCTCATCGAGCATTACGCAGGAGCGTTCCCTGTGTGGCTTGCCCCTGTTCAGGCCGTCCTTCTCACGGTTACGGACAGGAATATCCCTCAGGCGGAGAAAATGCTTCGTACGCTTCTGGCCGCCGGTATCAGAGGGCAGGCCGATTTTCGAAACGAAAAGCTGAGCCTGAAGGTGAGGGAAGCACAGATGCAGAAGATTCCCTACATGCTGATTATCGGGGATCGTGAGGCACAGGATGAAGGCGTCACCCCCAGGCTGAGGAGCGGGCAAAATCTTCCTTTCATGAAGGAAAAGGAGTTCATCGACTACATCGGTGAAGAAATCAGACAAAGGAGGTAAGGGATATAGCAAAGAAGACTGACGATGTGAATGTCAATGAGCGGATTAATGCGAGGATGGTCAGGCTGATCTCTTCTGCGGGACAGCAGCTTGGTATCGTGTCTGCTCAGGAAGCCATGAGAATTGCCAGGCAGGATGGGATGGATTTGGTGGAAGTTTCGCCCACGGCCGATCCCCCAGTTTGCAAGATCATGGACTACGGCAAATACAAGTACCAGAGCAGCAAAAAGACGCAGGAGGGGAAGAAGAAGACGAGAAACCTCCAGGTCAAAGAGGTCAGACTGAGGCCCCACACGGATGAGCATGATTTGGGATTCAAAATCAAGAACATGAAAAAGTTCCTTGAGAAAAAGGACAAGGTCAAGGTATCCATATTGTTCAAGGGGCGAGAGATGGCCTACATGGATGCGGGCATAGCTCTCCTTCGTCGGATTGCCGAGGAGGTTGGGGACCAGGGAGCGGTGGAACAACCTCCCACCAAGGAAGGCTGGCGACTGACCATGGTCCTTGTGCCCAAATGAAATTCATATCCTTTTAGCCCGTTTATATTTTTATTATCAGGGTCCTTTTCGTCATCCTGGAGTCCAGCCGGGCATCAGGAAGGGATCTCTATTCACATTTGAGGGGACAGGGTTGTTGTTCCTTCCAAGGAGGGTGGAAATGCCGAAAATAAAGACCAATCGCGGCGCTGCGAAAAGGTTCAAAGTCACCGGAAAAGGCAAGATCGTGAGAAGCAAGGCCTTTAGCAATCACATTATGACCAAGAAGACGACCAAGAGAAAGCGAAAGCTTCGACAGTCAAGTCTGGTCAACGACGCAAACAAGAAGAACGTCAGGAAACTCATTCCCTACCTCTAGGAAGCATCTTGTCAAGCCGTTGATGGGCTCAGTCGCATGGGCCGGTGAGGACGGCAGGTGAAGGTTTCCGGAAATTCGATATCAACAAGAAAGAGGGTTAACGATGCCAAGGGTAAAAAGAGGGGTCAAGGCAAGGCAAAGGCGAAACAAAGTCCTGAAAGAGGCAAAGGGATTTCGCGGAGGCCATAGCAAGCTCTACAAGACCGCTTTCATCACGCTGAGCAGAGCCAGGATGTTCGCCTATCGAGACCGTAGGAACAGAAAACGCGATTTCAGGCATCTCTGGATTACGAGAATCAATGCTGCGGCAAGAGAAAACGGTCTTTCTTACAGCAAACTGATGGGAGGACTCCACAAGGCAGGGATTGAACTGGACAGGAAGGTGCTTGCGGACATGGCTGTGAAGGACCCAGCCGCTTTTGCGCAAGTAGCAAACATGGTGAAATAACCCGCGGGCGGACGGCTTTTTCTATCGCCGAAAATCCGGATGAAGGGATCTGGGTTACATGAAGGATCAAATTCTTGTTGCGGAGAAAAAGGCCCTTCGCGAGCTCGAGGTGATACGCGACCTCTCGGAACTGGAGAATTTCAGAGTCGCCTACCTGGGGAAAAAAGGTCTGATCACGACCTGGATGAAGAAACTTGCGGATCTTCCACCCGAAGAGAGGCCGGAGGCCGGAAAGCTGGCCAACCGCATCAAAGCGAACCTGGTGAGGGCCTACGACGAGGCGAAGGCGAGGATCGCGTCGGGAAAGGGAACAGAAGCGGGCATCCTCGATGTGACCTTGCCGGGGCGTCGACCCGCCAGAGGTCATCTTCATCCAATCACCTCAGTGTCGCGAGAAATTTGCGAGATCTTCGGAAGAATGGGCTTCAAGGTCGTGGAGGGTCCTGAGGTCGAATCAGACTATTACAATTTCGAAGCCCTCAACATCCCCAGGGATCATCCTGCCAGAGACATGCAGGATACTTTTTACGTATCCGAGAATGTTCTCTTGAGAACGCACACTTCACCGATGGAAGTCCGCGTGATGGAAAGTCAGGCGCCTCCCGTCAGGATCATCGCTCCGGGCAAGGTCTATCGCAGAGACTCGGACGTGACCCATACTCCAATGTTCCATCAGGTGGAAGGGTTGCTGGTAGATAAAGGCATAGCATTCAGTGACTTGAAGGGAACCCTTACAAGTTTTGTTCACCAGATGTTTGGCCCTGACACAGCGCTGCGTTTCCGCCCCAGCTTTTTCCCTTTCACCGAACCCAGCGCAGAGGTGGACATTCGGTGCGTCATCTGCGGAGGAAGGGGATGCCGCACTTGCTCCAACACGGGATGGCTTGAAATCCTTGGATCGGGGATGAATGATCCGGAAATCTACAAGTTCGTGGGCTATGACCCCGAGGTATACTCGGGCTTTGCCTTCGGGATGGGCATTGAACGAGTGGCCATGCTCAAATACGGCATCGACGACATCCAGCTATTCTACAGGAACGACATGAGGTTTCTGAGGCAGTTTTGAGGGATGAAATAATGGAAGAGTGGAAGAATGGAAGGTTGGGAAGAAGAACCGAAACGCCTCGATCTCACCGATTGGAAAAACAATAGTTCAATTTTAGAAGTATCATTCCGTCATTCCATGATTCCAGCTTTCCGATATTTTGGAGCATGATCGGTCATGCGTGTAAGTCTTAATTGGCTGCGAGATTTTGTGGACATTCAGCTCTCCGTCGACGATCTGTCTGAAATGCTGACCATGTCCGGGTTGGAGGTGGAGTCTAAAGAACCCCTGGGAAGGTCCTTGGAGGGGGTGGTGGCGGGAAAAGTTCTTTCGGTCCGGAGACATCCTCAGGCGGATAAGACTCTCTTCCTCTGCGATGTGGACACAGGCCACGGGGCGGTGCAGGTGGTCTGTGGTGCGTCCAATGTAAAGGCCGGCATGGTGGCGCCTATGGCTCTTCCGGGAACCTTGCTCCCGGGGGGAATAAGGGTGGAGGAGAGCCGGATCAGGGGTGAGATCTCCGTGGGTATGCTCCTTGCGGAAGATGAAATGGGCCTCACCGATGATCACACAGGTATTATGGAACTGCCACAGGACATGCCGCCCGGCGCCGCGGTAGTCGACGCCCTTCCCCTCGAAGACGTTGCTTTCGAAATCGCCATCACCCCTAACCGCGCAGACTGCACTTCCGTCATCGGCATCGCCAGGGAGATTGCGGCGCTTACCGGACAGAAATTGCGAAGACCGGATATCCGATTCGAGGAAAGCGACCGGCCCATCCAAACTCTTACCAGTGTCACCATCGAGGACCCAGTGGGATGTCCCAGATACGCAGCCGGCGTGATTCTTGGCGTCCAGCTCAAACCTTCTCCGTTCTGGGTCCGTTACCGGCTCCATGTTTCGGGCATACGAAGTATCAACAACGTGGTAGATGTGACCAACTATGTGCTTCTCGAACTGGGCCAGCCTCTGCACGCTTTTGATTACGATCGATTGAAAGAAAATCGGATCGTGGTTCGCAGAGCAGAACAGGGAGATGTCTTTGCCACGCTGGACGGCAAGACCCACCAACTGAACCTGGACAACCTGATGATCTGCGACGGCCGGCGCCCGGTGGCCCTTGCAGGAATAATGGGCGGACTCAACTCCGAGATTTATCCGGAATCCAAGAATGTCCTTGTTGAGAGCGCTTTTTTCGATCCTGTCATCACCCGAAGAACCTCCAAGAGGTTGGGGGTCTCCACGGAGGCTTCCTACCGTTTCGAACGAGGAGTGGATATCGACGGCGTTGTCACGGCGCTCAGACGGTCTCTCATGCTCATTTCCAACCTGGCAGGAGGTGAAGTGGTCAAGGGCATCATCGACAACTACCCCCGCCCTCGCCGCATGCCGGTGATCGACCTCCGGGTGGATAAGGCCAACCGGTTTCTGGGTACGGACCTTCCAAGAGAGGAGATGGCCAAGTTTCTTTCGGCTTTGGAGATGGGCGTGGAAACCGCGGGCGAAAACCTTCTTCAGGTCAGGCCTCCTGCATTCCGCGTAGATATCACCAGAGACTGGGATCTTATGGAAGAAGTGGCCCGCCTCCAGGGATATGAAAAAATACCGGTAACCTTCCCTCCCATTAAACCTTCAGAGGATGTCGCTCCACCCGAGGTCGTGCTGGGAGACAGGATTAAGGAAGTGATGGTCGGACTGGGTTTCACGGAAATCATTTCCTACAGCTTCATCTCGTCGGAAGCCGCAAACCAGTTTCAGGCGGGAGAGAAGAGCCCCTCGAGTGCCCTTGTGAGCCTCCTCAATCCTCTGAGCGCGGATCAATCGGTGATGAGGACTTCGCTCATTCCGGGGCTCATTGCTTCATTAAGGTCCAATTTTGCCCATGAGGAGAAGAACCTCAGACTCTTTGAATGGGGACGAATTTTCTTCGCTCATAACAAGGCGGAACTCCCTGAAGAGAGTTTTTCTCTGGCCTCGGTGATGACAGGCTTTGCCACGGCGAAGGAATGGTACGTCGATGAAAGGCCGGTCGACTTCTATGACATAAAGGGGTCACTTGAAGTCTTTCTGGAAGCGCTGGGCTTCCCGACTTGCACTTTCAAGAAGGGTGGAGTGCCTCCGTGGTACAAGCCGGAGGCTTCAGCGCGGGTGTTTTTCGGGGAAATCAGCCTGGGAACCGTAGGCGAGCTCTCGCCGGAGGTACTGAAAAAATTTGACATTGATGAGTTGAGCGCCTATGTGTTTGAGTTGAAGGGTGTCGTGCTGCTGGATCATTTGTATCGCACAAGGACCTTCATCCCATCTGCGAAATTCCCGGCTGTGCTCAGGGATGTGTCTCTCATCTTGAAGAGAGACGTTGAAAGCACCGCTATCCGTGAGATCATTGAGCGGGAAGGAGGCGAACTCGTCGAGTCGGTCACGCTCTTTGATCTCTATGAAGGAGGAAAGATCGCTCCTTCAGAAAAGGCCTTGGCTTTCAGGATTCGTTACAGATCAAGGGATGCCACCTTGGACGGCAGGGATGTTAACAGGCTCCATGAACAGATCGTGGAACAGGTTGGCAAGGAGACAGGCGCTAGACTGAGGGAAGGCTGAAGAAGGTCATGGACACACATGAGAGCAAACGCTATTTCAGGATCGGCGAGGTGAGCCGGATCATCGGTGTCGAACCCTACGTGCTAAGATATTGGGAGGGCGAATTTCCTCAGCTCCGTCCGCAAAGAGCGGATACGAACCAGCGGACCTACCGGAAAGCGGACCTTGACACCATCATGGAAATCAAGCGGCTTCTGTATGAGGAAAAACTGACCATAGAAGGAGCGCGGCAGAGACTCAAGCAGAAGAAGAGAGAGGAAGGCTCAGTGGACAGAGCCCTGATCGATGAAGTCAAAGAAGACCTGCAGGACATTCTCAAGGCATTATCCTAGTGCGGGCCTCAAGCCGCAACCAAACTCCGGCCTGCTAACCTCCAACTTCTCCACAGCTTCGGAAGAAATCATGATTCTGAATTCTGGTCATTTCACAACGAGACTTGGATGGGACTAAAAGGGCACACGGCGGTCATCACTGGGGCGGGGCAGGGCATCGGGCGGGCCTGCGCAGAGGTTTTTGCGGCCCAGGGCGCCGCTCTCGTTCTCCTGGACAGGAACCCTGAGACCCTCCAAACGGTGGCAGCCGGCATAAGGGATCTGGGAGGGCAGGTAAACCCCATCTTCGTGGACTTGACGGACTTTGGAAACCTGGGGAAGGAACTGGTCAGCACGTGTCGTGGTCTTTCCGTGGACGTTCTTGTCAATAATGCGGGGTTTGACCGCCCTGGAAGCTCTGCAAGACTGACCATGGCGGAATTCGAGGCCGTGCTGGAAATCCATTTGTCCTCCGCCCTGTTCCTGATTAAATCCTTCCTCCCTGCCATGAGGGAGAAAAAATGGGGTCGGATTATCAACGTGAGTTCCATCTACGGCCTCATCGGCGGCAAGGGCGAGGTGGCTTACTCGACCGCAAAGGCAGGACTGATGGGCCTGACAAAATCCATCGCCAGGGAGGCAGGGGCGGATGGAGTGACGGTGAACGCGGTACTTCCCGGTCTTACAAGGACACCCACCATTGAAAATGTCATGGCGGAAAAATTCAAGCAGATGATCATCCGGGATACTCCTATGGGGCGAATCGCGGAACCCGAGGAGATCGCTCGGGTGATCGCCTTTCTTGCCTCTGACGGCGCTTCCTACATCACAGGTGCGTCCATCCCCGTCTCCGGCGGGTGGGGGGTATAGGAACGGCACAAGGTGCAAGGCGCACGGCATGCGGCACATGGTGCAAGCGCAAACAGGAGCAGGGCACACGTTTAAACAAAAAGAATGGACACAGCGAAAAATTATGGGTCGTTTTCGCCGTGCTCCTATGAGGTGGTAACGATTCAGTCTTGAGTGGGTCCAGCCAGTGCCTATCAACGAAGGCTAGCCGTACTCCTGGGGAGGGGTCTCTGAAGAGATCGCAACCGGCAGAGAACTCGTCCTGCCAGAAGGAGTGCAGCTGAGTCCTTACATGCCGTGCGCCTTTTTTGTTGACACATCGGATGCGCTTTCATATAGTTATCAACCGAAAACAATAAGTTTTCAGCAGGATAAACGGATCTCATCGATTAACCAATCGCTGTTCATCCAACAGGCCTTAAGTCTGTTGAGAATCACTTCCACTGTTGTTAAGCATTCATCCAACTAACATTCTTTTGCTAAATACAAGAAGGGAGGGGCTATGATGGGTAAAAGAACGTCTGGACCGAGGATTGGGCTGTATGTGGGGGTGTCTGTGTTAACGATGCTCATCTGTTTCATGATGACCTCCAGCTCGGAAGCAAGGAACATCAAGGTCGGAATCATTGATTGTTACAGTGGACCCGCTGCTGTTTACGGGAACGATGCGCTGAACGGCTTCAAGCTCGCCCTTGAGGAGATCAACAAGAAAGGGGTGCTGGGAGGCAAGATTGAATACACCACCAGGGACACCAAATTCAAGGTGGACATCGCCCTCAATATGGCCAAAGAACTCGTCATGCGGGAGAACGTGGACGTTCTCGTGGGCACCATCAACAGCGGAGCAGCTCTGGCCGTGTCGGAAGGAGTATCGAAGAAAGAAAAGGTGCCCTTTATTGTCTGGATCTCCAAGAGTGAAAAGATAACCGGAGAACTCGGCCATCGCTATGTCTTTTCCACAGCGGAAAATACCGCCATGGCTGGAAAGGCAGGAGGCGTGGGCCTTTCCAAGAAGCCCTATCAGAAGTACTGGATTGCCGGGGACGACTACGAGTACGGCCATGCCATCGCTGATGCCGTATGGAGATACCTCAAGGATTCAAAGCCCCAGGTCCAGAAAATTGGTGAATCGTGGTGGAAAATTGGGGAGCCTGATCTGGTGCCCTACATGACCTCCATCATGGCGGCCAAACCGGACGCCGTGATCTTCGCCACAGGGGGAGCGAGCATGACCAACTGCTTGAAAGCCCTCAAGACCACGGGCATGGCGGCCAAGATTCCTTCCTGGATTCACACTGCGATTGACTATGCCGTCCTCAAACCTCTTGGCCCCGAAGCTCCGGAAGGGGTCATGGGAACAATTCAGTACCTCTTCTACTACCCTGAAACACCGGAGAACAAATCCTTCGTAAAAGCCTTTGAGAAGGCTTACGGCGGTCCTCCAGGCTTTCCGGCCTTCAATGCGTATTTGACGGCCGAATTCATCGCGGAAGGGTTCAGGAAGGCGGGTTCCATCGATAAGGAAAAATTCATCGATGCCGTGGAAGGTCTTCACGTGACGAATCCCGTCGGCGGCCAGGTCGAGATGAGAGCCTGCGACCACCAGGCCATCTACCCGATGTACTTCGGGACCACCAAAAAGGTCCCCGAGTACAATTTTCTGATTGCGAGCGACATCATGACCCTGAAGGGCGACGAGGTCATGCCCAGGTGCAGCGAGGTCCTGAAGACGAGAGAAAAGAAGTAGGTTTTCTGCCGGGGAGGGGGTCTCCCCCCCTTCCCCTTCGGGAGAAATGAAGAAGCATGACCTATGATTTAAGCGCGCTTGGGAGTCAGTTTTTCGTAGGGTTGAGCCGAGCCATGATCCTGTTTATCGTATGCTCCGGGTTGAGCTTCGTTCTCGGCGTCCTGAGGGTTCCCAACATTGCCCATGGGTCTCTATACATGATCGGGGCCTTCGCGGCCTTTAGCATCACCAAGATGGTGCCGGGCTCGGCAGGCTTCTGGTTTGCGCTGATCCTGTCACCCCTTGTTGTCGCAGTGGTGAGCTTTGTGGCCGAGCGCGCTTTGTTCTGCCACCTCTATCAGCGTGAGCATCTCATGCTCCTCTTATTTACTTTCGCTCTCAGCCTCATTCTCGGCGATCTTGTGAAGATCGTGTGGGGGGCGGAATACAAATCCATTATGGCTCCCGATCTTTTCAACGGCGGCGTTCGCATTCTGGGTGCATCCATCCCCCGGTACAACTTTTTCCTCCTTATTGTAGGGCCGCTTGTCGCCATTGGGCTGTGGCTTTTCACCAATAAGACCAAAGTCGGCAAGATTGCCAGGGCTGCGGCGGTGGACCGGGAGATGGTGGGCGCGGTGGGAATCAATGTGAGCTGGGTCTTTGCCTTTGCCTTTGTCCTGGGCTGCTTTCTCGCCGGGTTGGGGGGTGCGCTCATTGCGCCTACGGTCAGCATCACCCTGGGCATGGATCACAATCTCATCATTGAGGCCTTTCTGATCGTCACCATCGGAGGTCTGGGAAATATGTGGGGTGCCATGGTAGGCTCCCTGATTTTTGGACTGACCCAGGCTTTCGGTGTCCTCTTTTGGCCTCAATTCGCGATTGTCTTCCCGTACACGGCGGTGGTTATCATTCTCCTCTGGCGGCCAAGAGGATTGCTCAAATCTGTCTGGTAAGAGGAGTGGATCGCGGTGAGAAAGCATTTCCTTCTGAGAGTCATCTTGCCTCTAGCCGTTCTTTTCCTCATCCTTCTCCTCCTGCCTCTCTTCATTCCTCGGTTCTATGTTTATATCCTGGCCGCCATCTTTGTGACAGCCCTCCTGGCCATGAGTCTCAACATGGTGGTGGGTCACGGCGGGCTGTTCCAGTTCCATCATGCGGTCTTCTATGGGGTGGGCGCTTATGCCTTCGCGCTGCTGCTCACGAAGGCAGCTCTTCCCATGTGGCTGTGCTTCATCGTCTCCCCTTTCGTTGCCGCCGCCACGGGATTGCTGATCGGCTGGTTCTGTGTTCGGCTAATGAGCCTCTACTTCGGGATGCTCCAAATCTCGCTGGGGTCGCTCATTTGGGCGATCGCCTTCCGATGGTACGCCCTCACCAACGGAGACGACGGAATCCATGATATACCTATTCCGGACTGGATCTCCTCCACGTCGAGCTCTTATTATTTTATCCTTGTCTTTTTTGTCCTCTGTATCATCGTCATGTATTTCATCCACAGGTCTCCTTTCGGAACCACCATGCAAGCCATACGGGACAATCCGGCGCGGTGTTCCGCCATCGGCATCAATGTGAGGCGGCATCAACTCAAGGCCATCGTCATCGCCACGTTTTTTGCGGGTGTTGCAGGGGTTCTGTTTGTGGTGCTCGAACGTTCCGTATTTCCGGACCTCCTTTTCTGGGTTCTGTCCTTGGAGATTTTCATCATGATCCTGCTGGGAGGTTGGTTCACCTTCGCGGGACCCATCATCGGAGCTGCCATCACCGTGGCGTTGAGAACCTTCGTAGGTATCTACACAGAATACTGGACCATGATTTTAGGAATTCTTCTCATCCTTCTCATCTTTTTCCTGCCCGAAGGGGTTATGGGATTCATCGGCGAGAAGCTCGGTTCAAGAAGGACTTGACCATGCTGCGGGTCGAAAGGGTTTACAAATCCTTCGAAAAATTCATGGCGGTGGGTGGCGCCGAATTGACGGTTGAAAAAGGCCAGTTGGTGGCCGTCATCGGGCCGAACGGCGCGGGGAAAACAACGCTTTTCAATCTGATCACCGGCCAGCTCAAACCCGATCGGGGCAGGGTGATGCTGCACAGTGAAGAAATCAGCAAGCTGCCTACCCACGAGATCTGCAGGCGAGGCGTCGCACGGTCTTTTCAGATAGCGAACATTTTTCACCGGCTAACCGTATTTCGCAATGTCCAGGTATCGGTCCTTTCCCAGCAGAGGAAGAGCGCAAGATTGTTCAGACCGGCCCACCTCATGGCAGTTGAAGAGACGAACAGGATTCTGCAAGGCGTGGGGCTCCTGGACAAAGCCGATCACTTGGCCGGCTCTCTCTCCCACGGAGACCAAAGGATCCTTGAGATTGCCATCGCCCTGGGAAACGAACCCCAGATGCTCGTTCTGGATGAGCCGACAGCCGGAATGTCTCCGGATGAGACCGCGGCCACCATGGCGCTCATCAAAAGACTTGCCGAAACTCAGGGGTTGACCATCCTCTTTTGCGAACATGACATGGATGTGGTCTTCAACACTGCACAGAGCATTATGGTCATGCATTACGGCAAGACGATCCTGCAAGCTAAACCCGAAGAAGTACGCGCCAACAAGGATGTCCAGGAAGCGTATCTGGGGGGGAGGAGAATGCTTGAGATTCGGGAGATTCACACTTTTTACGGGTTGAGCCACATCCTCTTCGGAGTCTCCCTCAGCGTGGATGCAGGTCACGTGGTCTGCCTTCTGGGACGAAACGGCGCCGGAAAAACAACCACCCTGAAAAGCATCCTGGGCATCGCGCCTCCCAAGCAAGGCCGCATCCGTTTCAAGGGAGAGGACATCGTCGGGAAAGAGCCCTATGTGCTGGTAAGAAAGGGAATCGGTTATGTCCCTGACGACCGCAGGATCTTCGCGGACCTCACTGTGGGGGAGAACCTGGAGATTGCTGCGAGAACAGCGCCTGGGAGGGACCTCTGGAACAAGGACAAGGTCTACGAGCTGTTTCCTCCGCTGGCCAGACTGGAACGCCGCAACGGCGGCTTTCTCAGCGGGGGCGAGCAGAAGATGCTGGCCATCGGCCGGGCTCTCATGGGGAATCCGGATTTCTTGCTCCTCGATGAACCCACAGAGGGTATTGCTCCCGTGTTAGTCCGGGCCTTTGGCCAGACTATGGTTCGGCTGAAGGAAATAGGGCTCACCGTGCTGCTGGCCGAACAGAACATAAGGTTCACCATAAAGTTTAGCGACTTTGGGTATGTTATCGATAATGGGAGAATTTGCTATAACGGGACGCTTAAAGAACTCATGGACAACGAGGAGGTTCGCCGCACCTGTGGAATATGAAGTAGGTGCACGGAGCAGAGCGCAGGGTGCACGGAAAGAAAACGTGTAACGGAAGTGGTAGAGGTGTTCTCGCCAAGCAGAGAAGACTTTAAGTAGGCTGTTTCTTCTGAGAGGGCGTCTTGGCGAGGAGGGTATTGCGGTGGACGCCCAGGATCGTGGCAGCCTTGGACTTATTGCCGTCAACGCTTTCCAGCACATCATTGATATATTGCTGTTCAAAGACGCTCACCGCCTCCCTCAGGGACATGTCCCTGGTCAAGGTCTTGTCAGCGGTCAAATAAGAAACATCCTGGTGATGAATCACAGCGTCCTTGGTGATAGTAAAACACCTTTCCACCAGGTTCTGCAATTCTCTCACGTTTCCCGGCCAGTCATAAGCCATGAGTGTCTCAAGGGCTTCATTGGAGAAATTCTTAGGAGGTTTCCCCGTCCTTTTTGAATTCAGGGCCACAAAGTGATCCACAAGCAACGGGATATCTTTCCTTCGTTCTCTCAACGGAGGAAGCAAAACGGGGAACACATTCAGCCGATAAAAGAGATCTTCGCGAAACTTTCCCTCCCGGATGAGATCCTGCAGACTCTTGTTGGACGCGGCCACAAAACGGACATCGATCTTGATCACCTTGGTTGTGCCCAGCCTTTCGAACTCCTTTTCCTGTATGACGCGGAGAAGCTTCGCCTGCATGCTCGTGTCGAGTGTATCGATATCATCCAGGAAAACGGTTCCCTTGTTGGCAATTTCCAGCTTGCCGGAGGTGGTTCGCGTGGCACCGGTAAAGGCCCCTTTATGATGGCCGAAAAGCTCGCTTTCCATGAGCGTGTGAGGGATCGCCGCGCAGGCGATCACCACGAAGGGTTGGTCTTGCCTGAGACTCAGCCTATGGATGGCCCTGGCCACCAGCTCTTTTCCTGTCCCGCTTTCGCCCTGGATGAGAACAGCTCCCTCGCTGTCGGCAATGGTGGAAATGAGCTCAAAAACCCTTTTCATCTTTTCACTGTCGCCGACTATTTCCTGAAAGGGATGAAAGCGTTCCAGCTCGTTTCTCAGGTAAGTGACTTCTTTGAGGAGTCTGTGCTTCTCCAAGGCACGGTTGATAATATGGATCACGTCATCGACCAGAAACGGCTTGATGATATACTCATAGGCTCCCAGTTTGATGGCCCTGACTGCTGTCTGGATTTCCTTCACAGCCGTGACCATGATGACTTCAGGACTTGGATCAATAGCTTTCAATTTCTCCAGAAGGTCGAGCCCATTGATGTCGGGGAGGAGAATGTCCAAGAGAATCAGGTCGACGGGGTTCTTGGTGAGAGTCTCGATTGCCTGCTTTCCATCTTCGGCAAGGAGAACGTGAAATCTGTCCTTCAGGACCATCTTGAAAGACTGCCTGATCCCAGGCTCGTCATCAACGACAAGAACCGTTACGGCCTGATCAATCACTCCGCTAACCCCTTGGTGAATTGCCGGATGAAGTTCTTCACAAACTCAAGATTGCGTAATGCCGGCCTTCGGCCCCAACCAGACTCCGTGCCAGCCAAGCTCGGGAGGTGGTCTCTTCAGAGCCGCAACCATTTCTCCCGTGACCCGAAACGGCGCCGAAAACTCAGTGGGTTATGGTGGTAGCCCCACAGGATAACCTCTCCGGTTGGCTTGGTGTGATGCGCCTACCCGGAAGAAGATTAAGTACCCTGGGGCGGTTAAATGGGCTAGTCCATTTCCGGTTGCGGACTCGTCAGAGACCACCCCCCGGGCTTGGCCTCAGAACTTCTCCGGCTGCAAGCAAGTTTCTTTCATAAACGCCCCAGCAGCGAAGCGCCGGGGTACAAATGCTCAAGATTGCGTAATGCCGGCCCTTGAAACTCGGGCCTCCCATTCTGCGCAACCTTATTCAGGCCTAAAACTGCCTTTACAAAGCCCTTCATTTATACTAAACTGAATCAGTTTTCACCAAGAAGGGCAATGATTAACTCCATGAAATTGATTTCAGATCATATCACCATATTTATCTAATTTCGTCAAGACCTGTAAATGTTTTTTTGTCCCAATGAGAAAGCGGATAAAGATGCCTGAAAATCTCTTCTTCTCTCCGGTTAGTGCAGATTTCAGCCCGGAGAGCAGATCGAATTGGACTACGACGCCAAAATTGTATGGAAAAAGAAGTCAGTTGCGTTAACTCAAGAGCCATCCTTGACTTTCTCAAGGAACACTTGAAGGGCGGTTACTCACACCTTCTACGCGATCTGGACGCGGAGATCGACGCATGCGCGGATCCCGAAGGTTTCTTGAGAGACCCCAACAACTGGATCTCTTCCAGGGTAGCCTCCGAACTCTACCAGCGAGCCAGTGTGGTTCTCAACGATCCAGACGTAGCATACAGAGTCGCAAAATTCACCGTGGAAAAGAAATCCTACGGTTACGCCCAGAGGATCATCGTCAAAGCATTCGGCTCGGTCGAAAAGGCCCTAAGAAATCTCCAGAAAATCAATGACAAATGGAATCGTAACAAGCGAGTCGAGGTCATTGAAATGAGCCGGGACCGTGCAGTGGTTCGTCTGCACTGGGATTTCCGTATGGGTGTGTCCAAACATCTTTGCCTGATGAATCAGGGTGCCTACACCTTTTTGCCGCTAATCTGGGGAGGGAGCCCTCTGGCGCTATATGAGTCGTGCTGCCAGTTCGCAGGGGCACCCTATTGTGAATTCGTGATGAGCTGGCCGGCAAAGAGAAAGATGGGAAGTGCCCTGAGAAGCTTCTTCACCTCCAAGTCGGTCCTCATGGAGACGATCGACGAAATGGAGGCGGACAAGAAGATCATTGAGCATAAATACGAGGAGGTTCACAGCCTCAACCAGGAGTTGGAACGGAGAATCAAGCAGCTTGAGGCCATCCAGGAAACGGGGAAGGCCATTCTGTCAGTCCTTGACTTAGATCAATTGCTAAGGGTCATTATGAACCTTTTATCGAGCGTGTGCCGGATTAACCGTGCCATCATCATGCTTGTGAATGAAAACACAAATTGCCTCGAATACTTGTACGGCATCGGGTTTGATGATGACACTTATCAATCGATCAAGGGTTATGAGGTGCCTTTGCACAGGGTGAGCAACATTCTTGTACGAGTGAGTAATACGGGACTCGCCGAGTATATCCCCGAGGTGAAATCCTCGCCGCTGAAACAAGACAATATTCTCCTTGCGCAAACCAAGCCGACATCCGCCTTTGTTGTCCCCCTCATCACACGCTCTAAGGTCATCGGCGTCATAGCCACGGACGGTGTAGACAGCAAAGGAGTCCCGGAGGAGACGCGTGAAATGCTGAAAATCTTTGCGCCCCAGATTGCGATAGCGATAGAGAACGCACGATTGTATCGCAGTCTCCAGGAGAAGATGGATGATCTAAGGCGATCACAGGCCCTCTTGAGCAGAGCCGAGAAATTCTCGTTCCTGGGGAACCTGGCTGCGAGGCTGGCCCACGAAATCAAAAACCCAATGACGGCCATTGGAACCTTTCTTCAGTTGCTGCCCTATAAGTACGACGATGAGGAATTTCGAAAAGACTTTCATGGGATCGCCATGGAAGAGACCATCAGGGTTAACAAGCTTATTAATGAACTGCTGGATCTAGTGAAGCCCAGAGAGTCTCATTTTGACTTTGGTGATCTCCATGATCTTATTGAGAAGATGATCCTGTTGATTTCACCCCAGAGCAAATCGAAAAACATCACGGTCACCCGGCAATTCGAGAAGACGGTCGGTCTCATATGGATGGATTCGGAGAAGATGAAACAGGTCATTCTCAACCTTCTGTCCAATGCCGTCGAGTTCACGCCCAACGATGGGAAGATTGAAGTCGTGACCGCGCGGAACTCTGGCGACGATAAAACCGGAAAGATTCATATTGAGGTTAGAGATAACGGAATCGGAATTGAGCCTTCTGACTTGAACAGGGTGTTCGAACCCTACTTCACAACGAAACACAAGAGCAGCCTTAACAGCGGCACCGGCTTGGGCCTATTCATCGCCCACCAGCATATGCAAGATCACAGAGGCACCATTGAGGTTACGAGCACGGTCGGCGAGGGAACGACCTTTATCCTGAACCTGCCCAAAGGGCCGCAGCCCCATCTTCAGAAGGGGGCGGGTGAGCGAGAGCAAAGATGAAGATAGATGAGATAAGAATCTACCCTGTCACCCTTCCATTTCTTGGTGAGTTTTCTCACTCACGCAAAAAGGGATCTTTCGCGAGAAACATGGTTGTGGAGGTTGTCGCTGACAAGGGAAACGTTAAAGGGTACGGGGAAGGCGCGCCGCGAGTGTACGTAACCGGAGAGACGCAGAAAACCACGGCAGCCAGCTTGAAATCGATGGTCGAGCGAAACTTACTTCCTTTGGAAGTCCATCATGTTTCAGAAATCTGGGACTTTATAGATCGTTTGCCAGGCTGCAAGGAGCATAACGCGGCTATATGCGCCCTGGAGTTGGCCTTATTGGATGCGCTGGGAAAGGCGGAAAATCAGTCTATCACGAATTATTTTTCGCAAGATTTTGCGACCGATAGGATTTTTTATGGCGCGGTGCTTCCTTTGGGTTCCAAGGAAAGAATTGTAGAATTGAGTCGCTTCGTGCAAAGTCTCGGCATATCTCGGTTGAAAATAAAGCTAGGCAGGGATTTCCATCAGAACAAGGAAATTCTTAGCGGTGTCCACCAAGTCTTTGACGGCCGTGGTGAGCTGAAAACAGACGTCAATGGCGCCTGGGAGGGGAAACAGGCTTCCGAGCATATTCCCCTTCTTAGGGAACATGGGATCGGGATCGTCGAACAACCTATGAAGCCGATGGATCCCGAGCTTGTCAGATTCGCTCAAGAAACCCGGCTCCACCGGATAAGACTCATGGCGGACGAGTCGGCATGCTCGCTGGCGGAGGTGGAGTATCTCGCCCTGGAAGGGCACTACGACATGTTCAACATAAGGTTGTCCAAGTGTGGAGGTTTCCGGAGATCTCTGCGGATCATCGAGTTCCTAAGAGCCCATAACCTCGCTTTTCAGGTGGCTTGCCAGTTGGGAGAGTCAGGGGTTCTCTCCGCCGCGGGAAGAGCCTTGAGCCTTCTTTGTGGGGATGCTTTATATCATGACGGCTCCTATGACGATTACTTGCTGAAGGAAAACATTACCAGAAAAAACGTCTCTTTCGGGTGGGCAGGCGAAGCAGGCCCTCTTGGAGGCGTCGGTTTGGGCGTCGAGGTAGATGTGGAGAAGTTGACCCGCCTGAGCGGCCCAATCGGTCCGGTATCCATCCTGAGAGCATAGCTGCGGTTAGACCCATCCTTTGCTTCACCCATGCTTTTTCAGGCAAGGACAATCAATGCCGTTCGCCGCGCCATAAGATACCTTTGGCCGCCTGTGCGCTATTTTCCTTCCGCCATCCTCTTTCTAACTGCTATACTTCCGCCCAAACATGTGGGGAATGATCATGTCGGGACCGTGGGTTGTTTTCGCGCTAGCTTCGTCCAACTTTTTTCTTTCCCAGTTCTACCGGGCTACCAATGCAGTCATCTCCCCCCAACTCCTGAACGACCTCAACCTCGATACAAAGGGTCTTGGCCTGTTGTCAGCCTCCTTCTTTTACAGCTTCGCCTTGGCCCAAATACCGATCACCATCTTTCTTGACAAAATCGGCCCCAGACGATTGATGGTGGGCCTTTCTTTTATAGGAGTCATTGGCGTGCTTCTCTTTTCGATAGCGGACAGCCTTGCTATGGGAGTTGCCGGCCGGCTGCTTTTAGGGGTTGGAATGGCGTGTAACATGGTGGGAACCCTGAAACTCCTGACACTCTTGTTCCCTCCAGCGGGATTTGCAACTCTCTCGGGAATTGTATTCTCGATTGGGTTCGGAGGGAACATCGCAGCTACGACACCCTTTGTTCTGGCGGTGAATCTCGTAGGGTGGAGGATGGCTCTTCAGGTCATCGCAGGAGTCAATCTCATTCTGATTGTGTTGTTCTATCTCGCTGTCCGGGGCGGGGCGGGGGAAGGGATATCTACCACTGACACAGCGAACTGCCAAAACCTCACTGACTCCCTCAGCCAGCTATGCGAGCTCCTGAAGAAGAGGGACTTCTGGATTATCTCCTTTGGAACGTTCTCCAGTTACGGCATTTTTTCTGCCTTTCAGGTGCTCTGGGCCGGGCCCTATCTCATGGAGGTCATGGGTTTGTCACCCGAGGGCGCGGGCAACATTATCTTTCTTGCCAATATCGCCCTAGTGGTTGGAAGCTGCACATGGGGACCTGTCTCAGACAGGATTCTCAAAACGCGCAAGTGGATTGTCGTGGGAGGACATTTGCTCCTTGCTCTGATCACCCTTTGTATGGCCATGCTCTCCCCAGGAACCGGCTCTGCCGTGCTGGCCCTGCTTTTCTTCTGTTTCGGACTTTTCAGGACGACGGGTCTGCTGATGTATTCGCAGATCAAGGAGCTTGTTCTTCTCAGCATGGCGGGAATGGCAATGACAGGGATCAATTTCTTCACCATGGTTGGCTCTGCGGTTTTCTTGCAGGGACTGGGGACCCTTATGCAGTCTGTTTATCCCCAGGCTTCCCGGGGCCCGGAAGCCTTTAGACTGGTACTCTGCCTCTGCGCAGGATTCCTGATCTCTGTATCTTTCTTGTACACGCTGACCACGGAGGCAAGAGACCGACAACGTCAGGTGAGCTAAACATCAGTCATTTCGTGTTATTGCAATGCGGCCTTAAAGGAGATGAGAATGATACTGGATGTGGCTATCGGACACACAGTTGATTGTTGACAGGCAACAGCGATTCTTCTATATTTCTTCGCCAGAATAAATTCTTAAGCTCGACATCAACACATAGGCTTAACCAGGCAGCAAAGCTCAACAAAATTTTACCGGGAAGGAGACTACCATGAAAAGGATTGGAATGTTTGTCCTGACGTTGATGGCGTTATTCATGTTCACCGCTCCGAATTTGAGGGCTCAAGTCCCGAGAGTCGTGATTGCTACAGGCGGCATCGGCGGAGTTTACTATTATTATGGGACACAAGTATCGGAAATATTGACCAAAAGCGGCGTAGCTTCCGCAACCGCCATGCAGACCGCCGCCTCCGTGGACAATATGCTCTTGATTCGAGATAAAACAAATCCAGCCAAAAATATCTACTATTTTGCCACGGTCCTGCCCGACACAGCCTATTATACGGTCACCGGAAAACACGAAAAGTTTGCTCAAAAACCCGTAAAGGCTAATATCCTCTGGATGATGTACCCGAACTGCCTGCATATCGTCACCACCGAACAGTCAGGAATCGTGAAATTGGCGGATCTTCAGGGCAAACGGGTCTCCACTGGAGCTCCCGGCTCCGGGACTGAATTTACCGCACTCAACTTATTGGAGGCCGCGAACGTCGATCCCGGAAAGTTCAGGAAATGGGAAAAATTGGGGGCATCAGAATCGGGGAAGCGCTGGCTAACGGGACGATCGACGCGTATTTCTGGTCCGGAGGACTGCCTACGGGCTCAATCGTTGAACTTGCGAGCACCTTAAATCGCAAGGGAATGAAGCTTTTCATCGTGCCCCTTCCGGAATCAGATCCAGGCGTAGCCAAATTCGAAAAAGAGTTCTCGGGATTGGTCGACTCCTTGGTTATCAAAAAGAGTGTTTACGGAACGGCTTCCGACACGTCTACCCTGGCGTTCTGGAATATGTTCGTGTGTCCTGCATCCACTCCCGAAGATTTGGCCTACAAAACAACCAAGGCGGTCTTTGAAAACCTGGATACTCTTCGTGCAGCAGTGAAACCAGCCAGAGACACGAGCTTGGAGAGCTCCGCCAAATTCGTCGGCAAAGCGGCTATTCCTTTCCATCCCGGCGCCGTCAAATTTTTTAAGGAGAAGGGCCTGGTTAAATAGTGAGATGGATGAGGAAACCCGCTCTTGTCATAGGGGGCTTCTTACTCGTTTGCGTGCTTCTGATTCTCAAACCTGCTCTGATTAAGACGGATAATCATGCGGGGCTGCTCGTGCTTTTTCGAGGGCAGTCCGGCGCTATCCGGTTCGTGAACTCCGTCACTGAAAGACCGGTGATCATTCATTTTCGGATAGGGGGGAAGTTCAAGGATTTTTCATTTGCCACGGATGAAACGACGGAAGCCTATTATACGAACGGGCTTTTTCGCTTGAACGAGGCTGTTTCGAAAGAATCTACCGACGCTCTTCGATTCTGCTCCATGAAGGGGATTTCTCTCTCTTTGGGCTTTTATGATTTCCACCTGAAGGATGGCTGCCTGGAGGTGAAGCTCCTGTGGACAAAATGATCCGCATGATCTTGTTCGTAGTGGCCGTTATCGGAACCCTCTATCACGTCTACCTGGTGATCCATCCTTACTTGCCGTTCTGGCATTTTCGGCAGGCGATCCTGGATTTGACTCAGGTTCAACGGGCTACCCATGTTTTTCTTGTCTCTTTGCTCGGGTACCTGATGAACTTTGCTTTTCCCAAAAAGAGAAAACTCAGCGGGAGCATCCCGCTGGCTGCGCTGACAGCCGTGCTCTTGTTCGAATTCACGAAACTGGATCTTCCGCTTCAGCTGAAGATCCTTGCGGTCGTCATCTGGGGATGCACGATGCTCCCCCCTCTGATTCCCCAAATCCAGAAGCCGTCCAACATCGCCTGTGTAATTCTGAGCTTCTTGCCTTTTATTTACCTCGTCGTCACCTATGAAAAGTTAATCTACAGGGCCATCATGCCGGAGCCGTGGGACCTTGTCATGGCGTTAAGCGAAATTCTGCTCGTCCTCGGCGTCATCTTCCGATTGAGCGGCCCCATCATGCCGATCTTTGTCATTGTATTCTTTCTTTACAACCTGTACGGCTACGTGCTGCCCGCATCCATCTCTAATCCAGGCTTCGACCTCGACCTGCTTCTAGGCAAGATGTATTGCGAGACAGAGGCCGGCATTTTCGGGACGATCACGGGAGTTTCCCTGAAATACCTGATTTACTTCACGACGCTTGGAGCGGTTATTTCCAGGCTCGGGTTTGGAAAAATCATTGCCAACATCGCACTCCTCTTCGTTGGCCGCAGTCCGGCCTCACCCGGAAGAGCGACTTCGATTATGGCCGTGCTCATGGGCATGTTCTCGGGATCGGGTGCTGCCGATACTCAGTTCGTCGCCACCCTGACCAAGCCTCTTTATGAGAAAGTGGGCTACAATAAACTGGTTGCGGCCGGCATCATCGCAACGGTGGGCTCGATCGCCTACATCACCCCCCCTGTCATGGGGTCGATTTCTTTCCTCATGGTAGAGTTGCTCTCCATTCCCTATCCCTGGATCATTGTCATGGCCATTGGACCGATGATCCTTTATCTCTTTGGCATTACCGTCTACAACGAACTGTACGTCAGAAAAAAGAAACTGCCCCAGATGGAAATCAATACCGGCCATGATTTTTCGTACTTCAGGCGCTACTCTTATGTCTTCGTGCCGATCCTTTTAATTATCGTACTGATTTATAGGGGCTTTTCTATCAACATCACGGTTACTTCAGCCGCCGCTCTCTTTGTTGTTTTCGCCTACCTTGATCGAAGCGTCAGACCTCCTGTAAAGAATCTGTTCGAAGCCTTGGCCGAAGGCATTATTTCCCTCCTTCCCATAGCGAGCGCGGTGATTGCGGCCAACATGATCATGTCCATGATGGTGATGAGCGGGCTTGCCTCAAAATTTTCTCTCGTTCTGATGAAAATCAGCGGAAGCAGCCTGCTGTTTGCGACCGTATTTACAGGATTCTTCAGCCTGATTCTGGGGATGGGAGTGCCTCCCATAGCCACCTATGTTTTGACTTCCGCTCTTACCGCGCCGACGATACAGAAACTCGCGATGATCAACGGCATTCCCGAAGAGGCGGCACTTCTGGCAACCCATATGTTTCTGTTTTATTACGCCGTGCTGGCGGAGGTCACTCCGCCCGTGGCCCTTTCGGCTTATGCCGCAGCCTCGGTGATGGGCACGGATCCGATAAAAACAGGCGTCTTCGCGGCCAGGGTGGCTATCCCGAAATATTTGATCGGGATCACTCTGATTTCATCTTTTAGCGGCACCGGACTCCTGATCATCCCGGTCCTCCAGACGGTGCCCCTGGGTGAAGCGCTCTTCAAATCATCGTGAGATATTCGCTTACATTCATGGCGATTTTTTTCTTGAATGTTGCCGTGGTCGGGTATTTCACCAGACCTCTATCGAAGATCGAAAGAGGCCTTATCGGCGTGTGTGCGACTCTTCTCTTCTATCCATCGTCCGCAACGGATTTGATCGGTTTCCTGGCCGTTGTGGCATTCCTGGTAAAGAAGTGGATCGAAAAGCGAAAAAATAAAGTACTGCTTCAGCGCGGTTCGGAATCTTAACTTTCAGAAGTTTTTTATCGAAACCCGATGATGGAGTTGGAACGATGTCCCTGAACGAACTTCTTCCCAAGGCGGCTAAGCTTTATCCCCTCAGGGAGGCGGTGGTCTGCGGCGATGTGCGCTTGAATTACAGGGAGTTTGCGAGCCGGGTGTGGAAGCTTGCCAAAGGACTCGAGTCCCATGCGACTTCGGCAGAATGAGAGGCTCGCCATTCTCCATGAAAACTGTCACGTGTTTCTGGAGGTCTACTTTGCTGCCGCTCACCTCGGGCTCATCCTGGTGCCCCTCAACTTCAGGCTGTCCCCGAAAGAACTGGCCATGATTCTGAACGACAGCGGAGCTCTGGTCCTGATTGCTCAGGCCAAATTCCAAGACAAGGTAGCGGACCTCCCCGAATTTGGCTGCAAGATCGACAGGGTCATCTGGACCCAGAAAGCTCCTGAAGAGGGGGGCATGGATTATGAACGTATACTGGCTGATCAAGAGGGAACTCTCCCCGCAGAGCGGTGTCTCAGGGACGATGATGTAGCCCATCTATACTACACCAGTGGAACAACGGGGAAGCCGAAGGGAGTGATGCTGAGTCACAAAAACGTAAAGAGTCATGCTCTCGGCACCATCGCAGAGCTTCACCTCACCGACAGCGACCACTGGTTTCACGTGGCCCCTCTGTTCCACCTGGCGGATGCCTGGGCCACCTTCGCTATCACCTGGGTGGGAGGGAAGCATGTCATCGTGCCTGCTTTTGATCCCGCCAGGGTACTCAAGCTGATTCAGGAAGAACGAATCACCATCTCCAACCTGATTCCCACCATGCTCAATATGATGGTCAACCACCCTGATGCGGAAAAGTTCGACTACTCAAGCTTGCGCGTTATCCTGAGCGGTGGGGCCCCTATTGCGCCGGAGGTGGTGCGCAAGATCGTTGAGACCCTTAAGTGCGACTACATTCAGACCTACGGCATGACGGAGACGAGCCCCTATCTCACCCTCTCTATACTGAAGGATCATCTCAAGAGTCTGCCCAGGGAGAAACAACTGGAGTTCAAAGCTAGCACCGGAAGGGAATTCATCAACGTCAGCCTCAAGGTAGTGGGTCCGGAAGGAAAGGAAGTAGACCGGGATAATAAGCAGGTGGGAGAAATTATCGTCAAGGGAGACACGGTCACTCAAGGGTATTGGAACATGCCGGAGGAAACCAACAAGGCGATAGTGGGCGGCTGGCTGTACACGGGCGACCTCGCGGTAGTGAACGAGGAAGACTACGTCACCATTGTGGATCGCAAGAAGGATATGATTATTACAGGCGGGGAGAATGTCTACTCCACAGAGGTGGAGAACGTGCTTTACAGCTACGATGCGGTTCTCGAGGTCGCTGTCATCGGTGTGCCCGATCAGAAGTGGGGGGAAGCCGTAAAGGCCTGTGTGGTTCTGAAGCCGGGAAAGACGGCCACGGAAGAGGAGATCATCGCGTTCTGCAAGGCTAATATGGCCCACTACAAGGCGCCCAAAAGGGTCGACTTTCTTGAGGCGCTTCCCAGAACGGGCTCAGGAAAAATCTTTAAGAAAGGGCTGAAGGAATCGCACGCTTAAGCGAGTAATGTCGAATGAGAAGATCCCGAAAGGCTCAAAGCCCCAGCTTTCCGGGATTCAGGATGTTCTTGGGGTCGATGAGGTGCTTTAGAGACCGCATCAAATCCATTGCCACCGTATCGTGTTCCAGGGGCATAAAGGGCGCCTTGGCCAATCCGATGCCGTGCTCGCCGCTCAACGTCCCTCCCAGGCTGCAGGTGAGGCGGAAGATATCCTCCACCGCTTCCTGAACTTTTCTGACCTGATCGGGCTGCGAACGGTCAAACATGATCCTCGGGTGGAGATTGCCGTCCCCTGCGTGGCCGAAGATAACGAAGGGCAGGCCGTGACGCTGAACGATGGCGGCAACGCCTGTGAGCAATTCCGGCACTCTGGAAACAGGAATGGTCACATCTTCCGAGACGTTATTTGTCCGCAATTTGGCTGCTGCGCTCCCCACCGACTTGCGGGCCTGCCAAAGAGCCTCCGCCTGTTCCGGGGAGTCCGCCCTCTGAAGCTCGCACGCTAGGTTTTTGCGGAAGAGCCGGATAATCACCTCCATTTGAAAGTCGCTCTCTCCCCGTGTGCAGCCGTCCGTTTCAGCAAGGATCATGGCTTGACCGTCAGGCAGGGGAATGCTGGTGCGTTCCCGAAGGACTGTAATGGCGTTTGCGTCGAAAACTTCGAGGACGCTGGGCACAATCCCGGAGTGCATGATGTCGCTCACGGCCTGCCCCGCGTCCCGCAGGGAAGCGAACATCGCGAGAGTGGTGGTAAAGGCAAGGGGCTTCGGGCTGATCTTGAGAGTAATTTCTGTGATCACGCCAAGGGTCCCCTCGGACCCCACGAAAAGACGGGTAAGGTCATATCCCGAGGCGGATTTGATACAGCCTGAGCCTGTGCGCAGGACCCTGCCATCGGGCAGAACGACCTCCAGGGCCAAGACATAATCGCGGGTAACCCCATACTTGGCTCCCCGCATGCCCCCTGCGTTGGTGGCCGTGTTGCCTCCTATGGTGCAAACTTTTCCGCTGGCCGGGTCGGGCGGGAAGAAAAATCCCAGAGCTGCGAGGGCCTTCTCAAGGTCGGCATAGACCACACCCGGCTGCACCACAGCCAGCCTGTCCGCAATTCGAATGTCCAGGATCTTGTTCATGCGGCACATGTCGAGGACCAGGCCGCCTGCCACAGGAACCGCCGATCCGGTAAGGCTCGTACCGGCTCCACGAGGAATCACGGGAAGGCTGTGATCGGTTGCCAGCTTCATAACTTGGGATACCTGCTCAGCGCTCACAACCCAAACGGCCGCGTCCGGCCTGGAAGAATGATCGGATGCATCGTAGGAGTAAGAGACCCTATCGATGAGACGATCGGTGAAGTTCTCTTCGCCCACGGTTTGAATCAGTCTTTTCTTTATCCTTTCATCCACAACAAGCGCCCCCTCTTAGCAATATAGCGATTAGAGCACAGAAAAGTCTAACAATTCCCACCATGATCAGGCCTATTTCAGCGGCCATTTGACTTGTGCCCTGGGCGGAGAGTATTGCATTCGCAGGGATGCATTTTCTTGTTCAAAAGCAAAAAAATGTGATAAAAATACAAAAAGCGGCTCTCCCGTATGCTGTGGAGTGCCGCAATTCATTTGATTATACAAGGAGCGATCAGGGAAAAATGTCTGAAGAGTCTTCTGAAGGAATGGACGGGCAAAGCGAGGATTTTGCCAAGCTCTATGAGTCTTTCACCTCAAAAATGAGGGAAGGTCCTCGACTGGGGGACAAAATAAAGGGGCAGATTATTTCCATCGGAAAGGACAGCGTGTTTGTTGACACAGGCACGAAAATCGATGGGGTCGTCGACTCCGCCGAACTCCTGGATAAGAACGGTCATCTTCCCTACCAGATAGGAGATACGCTGGAGCTCTATGTCGTGTCTCTCCGGGGCGATGAGATCCGGCTTTCAAAAGCCGTTTCAGGTGCCGCAGGGAGCCATGCGCTCTACGAGGCATACCAAAAAGAAGTCCCCGTAGAGGGTAGGGTGAAGGGCCAGATCAAAGGCGGATTTCATGTGGATATCATGCACAAAAGGGCCTTTTGTCCGGTAAGTCAGATGGATATCAAATTTGTGGACCACCCCGAGGATCACGTGGGCAAAACTTATCATTTCCTGATCACCCAATTTGAAGAAGGAGGCAAGAACATTGTCCTATCCCGGCGAGAGCTCCTGAGAAGGGAACGGGAGAAAGATGTAAAGAAGTTTCTTGAGGGTCTCGAAACAGGCGCCGATGTCCAGGGAAGGGTGACGAGGCTTGCTCCATACGGTGCCTTCGTGGAGATTTTTCCGGGCGTGGAAGGAATGGTTCATGTTTCCGAGATGAGCTGGTCAAGAGTGGAAAAGCCGGGGGATATGATTCAGGTAGGCGATGAAGTCACAGTGCGGGTGATGAAGGTTGAAAAGGGGGGAAAGCCCGATCAGATCAGAATATCGCTTTCCATGAAGCAAGTCACCGGAGACCCCTGGCTCGATGCGGAAGGAAAGTTCCAGATCGGTCAGAAGGTCAGCGGCCGGGTCGTCCGGTGCGCAACATTCGGAGCTTTTGTTGAAATTGCCCCGGGCATCGAGGGTCTGGTTCACATCAGCGAAATGAGTTACAGGAAAAGGATTGTCAGACCCGAGGAAGTGGTCAAAGTCGGAGACACAGTAAGCGTCGTTGTCAAGGAACTGGATCTGCCCAAGAAGAGGATTTCTTTGAGTGTAAAGGATGCAGAAGGAGATCCGTGGCTGGAGGTCGGCGAAAAATACAGTGTTGGCCAGCCCGTGGAGGGGACCCTGGAGAAAAAGGAGAGGTTCGGCTATTTCATTGCGCTGGAGCCCGGTGTTACAGGTCTCTTGCCCGCGTCGAAAATGAAATCCGCTCAAAAACTATCCGTCCTGGAGAAATTGAAGGCCGGAGATACCGTCAGGGTTGTCATTGAGGAGCTTCATCCCATGGAACGAAAGATCACTTTAGGCCCGGCCGATACGATGGAGGAAGAAGACTGGAAGAGCTTCACGAAACGGGATGTAAAACCCTCCACGCTTCTGGGCGAAAAATTGAAGAAGGCCTTGGAGGGTAAAAAAAGCTGAGCTGACGGGCTCAAAACGAGGCAGGAGGAACACCATTCGTATGCGCGTGCTTTCAGGCATTCAACCGTCCGGGGATTTGCACATCGGCAACTACTTCGGGATGATGAAACCCATGATAGAGTATCAGGAAAGCTCCGAACTCTATTGCTTCATCGTGAACTATCATGCCATGACATCGGTTCTGGATGGCCGAAAGCTGGCCTCCGGGATCCTGGAAGTGGCGCTGGACTTCCTGGCCCTGGGTCTGGACCCGGAAAAAGCTATTTTCTGGGTCCAGTCGGATGTCTCGGAGGTCACGGAGCTGACCTGGATCTTGAATAACCTTACTCCGGTGGGTCTTCTGCTCAGGAGTCATTCCTACAAGGACAAAATCCAGCAAGGCATCGCCCCCAACCATGGGCTGCTTTCCTATCCCGTCCTCATGGCGGCGGATATTCTTCTGTATCAGGGCGAGCGGGTGCCCGTGGGCAAAGATCAGCAGCAGCACTTGGAGATCACCCGGGACATTGCCATGAGATTTAACAGCGCTTTCGGGGAAACCTTCGTGATCCCGGAGGCCGAAATCAACCCCAATATTCCGCTGGTAGTGGGCATGGACGGCCGTAAGATGAGCAAGTCCTACAGCAACACCATCGAGATCTTCTGCGACGAGAAATCCTTGAAGGATAAGATTGCTCGCATCGTAACGGATGCGACGCCGGTGGCTGACCCAAAGGATCCTGACAAATGCAATCTCTTCATCACCATCTCGCTTTTCCTGGACCAGCAAGAAAAGGAACAACTTGCTCGCAGATACCGAGAAGGGGGACTCAAGTACAGTGACGTGAAGAAAGATCTTTTCGAACGGATGTGGGAATATTTCAGGCCTGCCCGGGAAAAGCGAAAGGAACTGGAGAATGACCTTACCGGGGTTAGAGCTATTCTGAAAGCGGGCGCCGAAAAGGCGAGAGCCAAGGCTGCTCCTACCATTGCCCTCGTGAGGGAGAAGGTAGGTGTCAAGTATTGACGGAGGGCTGCCGCCGGAAGCAGGAGATCGGTGAAAGAGAGAGGGGATGACGGCGGAAAAGATTTCGCAGGCTGATGCGGTGCGGCTGCCTGACCTCGAGAAAATTCTGGAGACACTCAGAGAAAACGAAGAGATCGCCAGAAAATTCTTTGAAATCGAGGTCAGCATCCTGTCGATCCTTGATTTTCAAGATTTGTTCGAGCGTCTTCTGAGCGAGATCAGGGAGAAGTTCGGTATTCCCTGTGTTTGGATTTCACTGATAGACAGGAGTGAGATCTCAGACCTGATTGAGGCCTTGGCTGCGTCGAAGGACCTCAGAGAACGATTGAACGTGATTGATAGAGAGACTTTTCTGGATCTTGTCCATAACACGACCACGCCTCTGCTCCTCAACGGGGATCTTCGGCCCTACTATCCCATCTTTCCCCGGGGGCAGCTCAACTTCATAAGGTCCCTGGCCATTTCGCCTATCAGTCTGCACGGTGAAATCATCGGAAGCCTCAATCAGGCGGATTTTTCCAGGTTGCGCTACCGTCCCGGGATGGACACCCGCTTGCTGGAGCAACTCGCAGTCAAAGTTTCCATCTGTCTTTCCAACGTCATCGCACACGAGCGGCTCAAATGGCTGGCCGTCCGGGACCCCCTCACGTCTCTTCTGAACCGCAGGGTCATGGAAACGGTCCTGAAGCGGGAATATAAACGGGCCCGACGTTACAGAACCCCGCTCTCACTGGCCTTCCTCGACATCGATCACTTTAAAGACGTCAACGACCGTCACGGACACGAGTGCGGCGATGCGTTGCTTCGGTATGTCTCCGGCCAGCTCATGCAGATCACCCGGGGGAGTGACGTGGTGGCGCGATACGGGGGGGACGAGTTCGTGATCATTCTGCCGGGAACCTCTTCCGGGGAGGTTCTCAAGCTTCTCTACAGGCTGCAGCAGCACTTTCATGAATACCCCATGCGGCAGAGAGAGAGTTCCATCCCGGTTTCCATCAGCTTCGGGGTGGCTTCTATCACGGACCCGCGCGTGACGGACCCCGAGTCCCTTTTGCGAACCGCAGACGCCATGCTTTACCGCGTGAAGAAGGAAAAGAAATCCAAATGACCGGCAAGGGCATGTTCAAGTCACGGGAGAAATGGTTGTGGCTCTTAAGAGACCACCTCCCCGGCCGGGCCTTAAAACCTTTCTGCAACATGCAATGAAGCCACAGGTTAAGAATGTCAGGAGGCAGGAATCCGAAAATGAGCGGTGACAAACCAAAGAGGAAAGAGATGTACTATGCTGAGCCTGTCTATCGCCCTCCGAGCGAAGCCTATTCCCTGCTGGTGCAGGCGACTGTGGGTTGCTCGTCCGCCGCGGCGGGACGGTGTTTTTTTTGCTCCTCCTACCTCTTTGACAGGACCGTTCCGGAGAAGCGGTTCAGGATACGCCCCACCGGTGACATTCTCGAAGACATCGACGTCGCTGGAAGTCTGTATGGAGCCGGGGTCGAGAAGATTTTCCTGCTCGATTCGAATGCCATGATCATAAAGACTCCGGAACTCCTGAGGATCTTAAAGAAAGTGCTACGAGACTTTTCCGAATCTTAAACAGGTTTCATGCTATGCCTGCTGCGGTGACATCCTCCGAAAGAGTGACGAAGAACTGAGAGAGTTACGTAAGGCGGGCCTGCGACTTGTGTTCGTCGGCTTGGAAAGCGGT
Organism: uncultured delta proteobacterium; assembly: GCA_963740905.1. GTDB lineage: Bacteria > Desulfobacterota > DSM-4660 > Desulfatiglandales > HGW-15 > JAFGDM01. The sequence goes on along the minus strand of CAVUFY010000009.1, from coordinate 125,551 downwards.
GACCAGGAAGTCCTGGACCTCATGAACAAGGGCGCCACGGTTCAAGAACAGATTGATTCGGTGGTGAAAGCGAACAGAGCGGGAATTCAAACCTCGGTGACCGTTATCATAGGGCTTGGCGGAAGGAAATGGTGGAGGCAGCATGCCGTCCACACGGGCAAAGCGGCCGGGGCGATGAATCCGACCTATTTTTCGGCCCTCACCCTCATGGTCGTTCCGAATTCACCCCTGGATGGAATGGTGAAGAAAGGGGAATTCGAACTTGTCACAGATCCTCTGGAAATATTGAAGGAACTGAAGCTGATGATAGAGAACATCGACGCTCCCGGTCCCGTCGTATTCAGGACTAATCATGCCTCCAACTATCTGCCTCTTCGCGGGACGCTTCCTCAGGACAAAGAGAACTTGTTGAATACCATCGAGACTGCCCTGAACGACCCGAGTCGGCTTCGTCCCGAATCTATGCGCGGATTGTAACGCCTGCTCCATCCCCCGGACCCTCCGATAACGCGTTTCTCCGCCTCTTCATGGTCTCTCCGAGCTTCGAATAGCTCACCAGGACGCCATTTCCTTTTTTCGGAAAATACCAAGGAAATCCGCGAAGAATACAGGATCCCACGACCTGCGCGGGAGATGGCAGACTCTTATTATAATGTCGTTCGTCTTCAGGAAGGAGATGAAGAATATGGGTCTTTACCTTGTCCGGCATGGTAAGAATCTTCCGAAAGAGGAGGACCCTGACAAAGGGTTATCCGCAGAGGGAACAAAGGAAGTCGAGCGCATTGCCCAAACGGCGAAAACGAACGGTGTACGGGTATCGTCTGTGAAACACAGCGGCAAGAAGCGGGCCAGGCAGACGGCCGAGATTCTTGCCTCGGCCCTCAAGCCATCGGAAGGTATCATGGAAATCGAAGGTCTGGCGCCCTTGGACAATGTTGCAACTCTCGCGGAATCGCTCAATCCGGCCAAGGACGTAATGCTCGTAGGGCATCTCCCATTCATGGAGAAACTCACGGCTTACCTTATCACCGGCTCGGCGGACTGGCCTGTTATTAAATTTCAGAATGGAGGCATTGTCTGCTTGGACAAAGCCCAGGAAAACGATTCATGGGTAATTAGGTGGACCCTGATGCCGCATATTGGCTAAAGGGCTTGGTATCCTTCAAAAGTGTTTTTGCATCATTAAGGTCTGCATTGGCTTTTTGAATGACGATGTACAATGTCCGTTTCAAGCGAAGGAGAACGAAACTCTCTTAGCGTCAAGAAACAAAGGAGGACAAGACCATGAACAAAGCCGGACTATTCAAGGTGATCGTTCTCGTTGTGCTTATGCCGATCGTTTTTCTGGGGGTGTTTGCGTCGGCATCATACGCGGAAAGCAAGGAGAGGATACCCGCCGAGGTAATCTCCGTCAACACCGTTGCGACTGCGAACACAGACGTCGTGGCAAGCCAAAGTCCGATTCAGCGTTTCAGCTTTATGAAGAAGACCCTGATGAGGAATGCTTCCGATGAGTGCAATTACTGTGTCGAAAATCGCACTAACTCGGTTCAATTCATTGACTGGACAGAGACGGATACACCGCCATCGGGAACCTTGGGCCGTTTTCTATTAGATCCGTTTCAAACTCATTGCGCGACGAAGAATTGCGGAGCCCCCCTATATCTGGTCATTTACAACGTGAGCGGCTCCATCCTGCGTACCGTACCCGTGGAGGACAACTCAACCTACACTATCCGATATACTCCGTAGCCTTTGGGAACTCCCCGGCACCAGATCCGGATCCATTCCGTACAAATCTTTGAAACTCGGAATGTCGAGATCAGATAGAATGGGGTGATGGAATTGGGTCTCGGCAAGGTATTCCTTGTGCTCCTTCCATGCCTCTGAAATGATTTCGGGATGGAGGCAGACAATCGATGGCGCTGGCCGCCATCCACTCGCTGGCGCGCAACCCGGCCTTAATTGCAGGCGGAGAGGTCAATTGAGCGACCATCTCCCAAGAGTGGTGAGGAGTTCTTTTCGCCGTTGCCGCAACGCTGAAGGATAAGGTGGGACAAACCCAGGTCACATTTCCCAGATCGGTTGAAGCCTTGAAAACATCGACGTGGGGAAATCTCTTGCTCAAATCGGGATGCCTGATTGTTGAGTCGTAGGCAGAAGCTTCCGCTTCTATTCCCATGGCGCGCGATATTTTCTCACCGAAACTCTGGTCATCGAGAGAAAAGGAGGGAGGTCCGATCAAGGAGGCATTGAGATCTCCAACCGTGGCCAGTGCTTTGTTTGGGAGCACTTCCCAGGTCGAGGAAAGAATCCGGAAATTCATTTTGGTCTGGGTCATGAGAGCAGCACCCCTTGCCACGTCCAGCAACCAGTTGGATATTTCATCTACTTGGAATTTCCTTGGAGCCCTGACAAAATACCAAGATTCTGCATCAGGCGGAACATTATTCGGGACTTCGCCGCCTTTGGTGATGACATGCATGACGCCAGCTCTTTGAACAATATGGGATCGCATGAAATGGGCGCCTACACCCATGAGTTCCACGGCATCCAGCGCGCTTCGCCCGGCCTCAGGTGCGGAGCCTCCGTGGGTTGATTTTCCGGTGAATTGGAACTTGATGCTGTTCAATGCCAGGAACGACTTATAGTCGACGCCGTTGGTTTCTTCGGGGTGCCAGGATATCATGACGTCTGTGCCATCGAATATCCCATCCCTCGACATAAAGACTTTCCCTACCAGGGTTTCTTCGGCAGGCGTTCCGAAGACCTTCAGCGTGCCTTTTATCCCATGCTTTTCCATTGCCGCCTTCGTGGCGATCGCTGCGGCGCAGCTTGAGGTTCCAAGAAGATTGTGGCCACAGCCATGTCCCGGTGCGCCGGGGACAATCGGTTCATGCCTTGTCGCCTGTGCCTTTTGAGAGAGGTTCGGAAGAGCATCGTATTCTGCGGCAAACCCGATGACAGGACGTTCTGACCCCCAGGTCGCGACAAAGGCGGTGGGCATTTTTGAAATACTGTTGTCCACTTCAAAGCCGTTCTCCTCCAGGAACCTGATCAAGATCTTCGAAGATTGGTACTCCACCAGGCTGAGCTCGGGGTGTGCCCATATAGTCTTCGCTATCTCTTCATAAACCCGCTGTTTCCCGTGGAGCCAGCCGAGAGCGGTCTCCTTTTCATGAGTTAGTTTGGCGCAAAGATCAATCATCGTGGCCTCGCGCGTCCTTTCCAATCATTAGGATTCATGGAGATTCATGTTGAAACGGACGGTAGCTCAAGAAATCGGCAGATATGACGATCTTGATCGTTATCCTGGTTTGAAGGCTTCGCAAAAGGTGCATACTTCAGTCCTCATTAAAATTTTCGGTATGGAAAAAATTCTCCGGAGGTCTTCCCCCCTGACATGTAAGTGCCTATGATGTTTCCCTTTGTAACGGGCAACAGCAGATGGGAAGGATGCTCTTCGTTGTGATACACCGTAACCCTTGAGCCTGACTGCCTCCAGAGATGACCTTGACCGACGGCTTGACTAAAATTGATGGGCCTTTCGTCGTCCACACATCTGATTTTAAGCTCGATACGGTGTCCCTCTTTGAACAGTCTTGCGAAGGGTCTTACTTCTATATTGAATTCATACACCTGATTCGGGGTGAGAGGCTCGCGCTTGGTATGAAAATGGTAAGGCTGCCACCGTTTGGACCGTTCAGGGTCCAGCCGCCTTTGAGAGCCTCTCAACCACCCTCTTGTGAGCAGCGTTTTAGTGCCATCCCGATCAATGTCCGAGAGGCTTACGAACCAGAGGACCTCGCTTTCAGTGGAAGAGGCATACAGATCGAGAACGATAGGTCCGATGATCTCAGTGTTCTCTATGAGCACGGGAGAACTGAAGAGAAGACCTTCATGGTTCATAAAGGAATCCTCAAAGGTCGTATAGCCTTCGTTTGGCCAGAATTCGTGTTCACTCATCAAACCTTTCTCATGAAGGTAAAATGGAGTCCATCTCGTTTGAGGCAATGGCCATTCCTCCGCTGTGATCCATCCTCCTGTTCCCATGACAAAGATCTTGAGAGGGGGCTCTTGCATGATTCCGTTCTCGACGCCTTTGAGCCAGTAGTCGAACCACCTCAGCGATTCGTAAGCATACTGGTAGACAGGACGATCCAAGTAAATTGGAGGGCCTACGATCATTTTTTTGGGGCCCTTCCAGTTTTCCCAGCTTCGGAGTGCTCCGGGCAAGTGCAACCCATACATTCCCCAATCTCCTCCGAGGTAAGCGGGCACCTCCAGGTCCTTTTCGTAATGTACACTCCGTTCTTCATAATAATCGCCGTCCAGATTATTCAGGATAATATCCGCCAGAAGAGCATTGCGGTCATTCTCTGGTTGAGACAATGCCTCAGAAAGGTACGGCACGGCGCGAACTTCATCATCCTGCAAAGCAAGGGCGATGGCTTTCCTGTATTTCTGTTCTCCCCATTTCTCCAAGCACCAGCTCTTGTATCTGAAATTGTCTATGGTGGTTGTCCAGCCTTGCATAAAGGCATGAGACAAAATGCCTCCGTGGTAGAATTTGTCCCGGTAGAAATCCGTATAACCAAAGGGGGTGAACAGCGCTTTCAGGTGTGGAGGTTTCAACGCCGCGACTTGTTGCTGGGAAACGGCAAACGCGGAAACTCCGAACATCCCCACGTTTCCGTCGCACCAGGGTTGTCCGGCGATCCATTCTATGATTTCTAAGGTATCCTTCACTTCTCTGGGGCCGTAATTCGTGTAGAACCCTTCTGACTTGCCCGATCCCCGGTTGTTAGCGATGACATGGGCATATCCTCGGCGCACGTAGAAGTGATAGTCGCCTGCCTCTATGCCTCCATTGGCCATGTTAAGGCCCTGGGGCATCATCGCGTCTGTCTGAAGCTTCTTCTCGTAGGGATGTACCCCTAGGAGCGCCGGAAATCTTCCGGGGTTATCGGGCCTGAATACGGCGGCATCTATGGTTACCCCATCGCTCATTGGAATAGAGACACTGTCTTCTCGGACTATTCCGTATTGTCTCTTTGACGTTTCCCACACCTTGCTGAACATCGTCTTCCCTCCTCTTGAAATAAATCCACCGTCAAGATTGCTCATCAAGCGCCATCTTCAGCTCGTCCTTTTCAGAGTTCATACACGAATTCCCCCCCAACCATCGTCGCAGCGACTTCAACATCCTTTATTCTTTCCGGTGACATTGTCGTGATGTCATCTGTTAAGACTGCAATATCGGCTAGTTTTCCGACCTTGATGCTGCCCTTTATTGTTTCCTCGAAGGTGGTGTAGGCGCCGTTCAAAGTGTAGCAATGCAGTGCTTCTGCGACGGATACCTTCTGTGAAGGCGCGTATTCTTGTCCGCTCAGGGTCTTCTGATTGACGGCGGCATGAATGCCCAAGAGCGGCGCTCCGTCAATGACCGGGCGATCAGAGCTGAAGGCCACAGGAACTTGACGATCCAGCAGAGTCCTGAACGGTTTGGTTCGAGAGGCCCTTTCAGCCCCGAGCTGGCGGATGTAACTATCGCCCAAGCCCCAAATAAACCCGGGCTGGAGTATGACGACAACACCCAGCCGCCTGATCCTCTCTATCATTTGGGGCGTTACCATGACACAGTGCTCCAGTCGTGGTCTTGCATTTACGATGTTCTTGTGTCGATGAGCGCTCTCAATCGCGTCAAGCGCGGCGTCAATCGCACAGTCCCCAATACCATGGATGGACAACTGCCAACCTAGCCTATGAATCGCCGAAACAACTCGAGCCAGTTTCTTCGGGTCGATAACGAACACTCCTCTTCCCCGGTTTCCAGGATCCGGTCCATAAGGGTCGTAGGTCACTGCGGTGCCCATGCTCAAAGCGCCGTCCGGCACGAACTTGAAGGGGCCGATCCGCAGTTTCTCGTTTCCCAGTCCGGACCGAATACCCATGCCCAGCAGGCGGCGATCTATGTCATTCAGTTCGTCATCAAGATTATCGTAGTCTACGAGTGCATCGCTCCAGATCGCGAGATTATGCCGCACTCTGAGTACTCCGGATTCAACTGCTTCCTGGTATGCAGCGATTTGTCCCGGAACATCGCCATTCGCTCCTACCGCTGCGTCCATGGCGCTCGTAATGCCCTCTGCCAAGAGTCGTTCATTCGCCTTCCCCAATGCCCGAACGAGATCCCCATAGGACGGCTTGGGCATGATGCGCTCTACCAATTCCATCGCCGGGAACTCATAGAGGACCCCCGTCGGTTCCCCCGTTTTTTCGTCTTTTCCGATCAATCCTCCTCTTGGCTGTGGAGTCGCCCCTGTAATACCTGCAACAGACAGCGCCTTGCTGTTGACGACCATAACATGACTGGAGGTATGTTTGAGGCTTACAGGGTGGTCGGGAGAAACCTTGTCAAGGTCCCATCGGGAGGGGCTCCTCCTTTCCTGGAGAGTGTTTTGATTATACCCTCTGCCGATAACCCATTCTCCGCGGTTTTTGCGGCCTGCATCCTTCTTGACAAGGCCGAGAATTTCATCAATTGATCCGGCCGATTCGAGAAGAAGGCCGCGCATGTTTAGGCCGAACTCCAAAGTGTGGTTATGAGCTTCATTGAAGCCCGGGACGACCGTAGATCCTCCCAGGTCTCGCACGAGTGTTCTTTTGCCTATCGCTTTTCTCGCCTCGTCCTCTTTTCCAACATAGAGGAACTTGCCGTCCTTTATCGCAGCAGCATCGGCGACAGGGTTGTCCGAGTCCATGGTGATAAAATTCCCGCCAACCAGAACACTATCTGCATCAACCATTATTCCCATGAATATATCCCTTCGATTTGCCTAAGCGGCCTTATCACCATCCGGCCGTTTTCCTTTACGTCCTAAAATCGACACATGCATCCTGTTCAGGAGTGTGTGAAGTCCCCCGGTCAAACCCTCGGGCAGGAAGAGAATGACCAGGAGTAGCACAGCTCCTGTGACCAATTCCTGCCACTCGGTGAGGCTGGCAAATACCTGGGGAAGAGAAAACAGAATGATGGCACCGACAATGCACCCGGAGAGAGTGGCGAGCCCTCCTACCACAATAATAATGACGAACTCCAGACCGACCAAGAGCGTGAAATCTACCGGCGCAATATACTTTATCAGGTACGCGTATAAGCCACCTGCCACTCCAACGTAAAAGGCGCTGATGGCGAAGGAAATGGTTTTGGTCCTGACCAGACTGATTCCATAAGATTGAGCTGAAATCTCACTTTCTCTGACTGCGATAAATGCTCGCCCAGTCTTGGAAGAAATCAAGTTCATGCCTAACAGGAACATAATACCGCTGATCACCAGGGTTATGTAGTACATCTCCGTCGTTGATCCGAATTGGATCCCCAGAGAAGGGGGCGGTACGGCTATCCCGCTCGGCCCTCCGGTCAGCCCCGACCATTCGCTAAATACCTCTCCCATGATCATTCCAAAAGCTATGGTGGCTATCGCCAGGTAGACTCCCGACGTCCTTAAAGCGGAAAACCCTAAGAAATAACCTATGACTCCCGAAAGAAGTCCTCCGAGAAGGAGGGAGACCGGAAAGGGAAATCCAGGCACACGGTTGCAGATGACAGCCACACAATAAGCTCCGATCCCGAAAAAGGCTTGGTGGCCCAATGAAATTAAACCGGTATATCCGGATAAGATATTCATCCCGAAAGCCACAATGATGTAGACACATATGACGCTAAAGACAAACACGAAATAGGTGCCCAAGAAAAAGGGGAAGGCAAGAAGAACTCCTGCGACAAGGATGAACAGAAGCCATTGATGCCATCTGAAACCGGATCGGGCTAATTCCATGATTCACACTCTCTTGTGCTCTCTCTTGCCGAGCAACCCTTGAGGCAGGACCATAATGACCGCCAACAGGGCGACCCATACGAACAAATGCTTCACCCAGCCTGGAAAATATGTCCCCACCAGATTTTCCAGAACACCCAGCAACACCCCTCCCAAGACCGCTCCCGGCAGGCTTCCGAAGCCACCGAGGACAGCGGCTACGAGAGCCTTCAGTATGACCATAAACATTCCAACGTTCAGGATCAGGAGAGGCGCGATGAGGATTCCGGCAATAGAACCGATGGCGGCACCTAAGCCCCAGGACAACGAGTAAACAAGGGAAACATGAACCCCCATAAGACTGGCAGCGGTCTTGTTTTGGGAGGTCGCTCGTATGGAAAGTCCTATCTTGGTTCTGTTCAGGAAAAGAAACAACACCACCATGACGAGGACGGAAATGCCTATGATACCGGCGAACAGCGGGCTGATCAGTATTCCGAAGGGAAGCTTAAATATCTCGTCCGAGAACGGCGGAGGCAATCTCAGGTCGTCGAACGTCCAGATATGCCCTGTTGCATTCCTAAGAATCATCCCCAATGCGACGGAAACCATGATCGCGTTAAGGTGGGGCGCCCCAATGAGTTTCCTGAAAGCGAAGAGTTCGATGACCATCCCGATGAACCAGGAGATGGCAAAGCTCAGCACAAAAACGAGCCAGTACGGAAGTTGACAGGTGACGACCAGGCTGTAGGAAATGAAGGCGCTCAACACGACCATCTCACCCTGAGCAAAATTGATGATCCCTGTGGCCTTGTAAATCAGAACAAAGCAAATGGCCACCAAGGCATAGATACAGCCCATGACGGTACCGAATACAATCTGCTGGAGGATTTCACGCAGGAGATCCATGTTATTTAAGCTCCGGGAACCCACAACTCGTTACGCACGAAAACGTGTCGGCGAATAGACATAACGCGCGCCAACAAAAGGCGAAAAAATCTTCCCAGTCAAGAGACTATTTTCCTAAATAGGCTTTTCTCACATTGTCGTTCTGGAGTAAATCATCGCTTCTTCCTTGAATGCTCACTCTGCCGGTTTCCAGGACGTAGCCACGACTGGCCACTGACAGTCCGAGATTGGCATTCTGTTCAACGAGGAGAATGGAGGTGCCCTGCGTGTTGATCCTTCGGATGATTTGATAGATCTCCTCGACAATGAGCGGCGCCAAGCCCAAGGAAGGCTCATCCAACAAGAGAAGTCTTGGGTTGGACATAAGGGCGCGGGCAATGGCCAGCATTTGCTGTTCTCCGCCGGAGAGGGTGCTGGCGATCTGCCTTTTTCGGTCCCTGAGTATTGGAAAATGATCGAGGATGTTATCGAGGTCTTTCAGGACTTGCCTTTTTTCTTGGCGAATGTAAGCTCCCATCATCAGATTCTCTGAAACGGATAGTTCACGGAAAAGCTCCCTTCCCTCAGGAACTTGGGAGACTCCCAATCTCACAATTCTATGGGGGCGCAGCCTTTCGATTCTTTTGCCTTCGAACTCGATCTGCCCCTTTGAGGCGGATATCAACCCGGATATTGTTCTGAGCAGGGTAGTTTTGCCGGCGCCGTTGGCCCCGAGAACGACCACTATGCTCTTAGGCTGCGCTGTGAGTGAAACTCCTTTCAGAGCGTAGACGCTTCCATAATAAGTAGCAATGTCTTTTACTGTGAGCAAATTTCACCGAGTGAAAAAACAACCAAAGCTCAAAGTCTGGCCCCCAAATAGGCTTCAATGACTCTGGGGTGCCGTCCTATTTCTTCCGGCGGACCCTCAGCGATTTTCACACCGAAATTGAGGACACCTATCCTGTCTGAAATCTTCATAACAAAATCCATGTCGTGTTCTACCAGAAGAATGGTGGCACCAAAAGCGGTCTTTGAGTCGAGAATAATGCGATGGAGACTATTTTTTTCTTCCTGATTCATTCCTGCGGCGGGCTCATCAAGCAGAATCAATCGGGGGTTTGTTGCGAGAGCACGCCCTACTTCAACAAGCTTTTGTAAACCATAGGAAAGGCTTGAAACCTTTTGGGTCCTTATAGGCTGTGAGCCCGAGGAATTCCATGATCTCTTCCCCATGAACTCTGTGTCTTTTTTCCTCGCTCCTCATCTTTCTGGTGCGGAGGAAAGAATCCATTAGACCGTAATCAAAATGATTATGCATGCCGATCAGGATGTTTTGTGAAACATCAAGTTTGGGAAACAATTCGATATTCTGGAAGGTCCGAGTCAGCCCCAGCCTGCATATCCCTTCAGGACGCAAGCGGAGCAGGTCGTGGCCGCAAAAGGATATTCGGCCGCTCTGAGGTGTGCTGAAACGAGAGATGCAATTGAAGAGGGTTGTCTTGCCCGCTCCATTCGGGCCAATGAGGCTGAAAACCTCTCCCTTGGACACACAAAAAGACACGCCGTTAAGGGCAAGAATTCCGCCATATCTCATCGAAAGGGAATCAATGCGCAGAAAATCGTGAATCTCCATGCCATGTTCCTTGCGAGCCGGCCAAGAACCGAAGTCTTCGCTGTTACTCGATCGTTTCACCCCCTTTGCAATGACATTACAGCCCAGTCTTTAAGCGAAGGGACCTTCGTGCCGGAGACCAAGTTTTCGGGTGAACAACAGAATATTAAGAGGCAACCACTGGCGAGAAACCTTTCGGTCAGTCTTCACGAACCCGGTTCACCTAGTCCGTGAAGACTGTGACACTGGAGATAGTCATTTTCGTTCTATCTCCGGAACAGGCATGCCGGTCCATTTGATCCAGTCCGTAACCTCTACAACTTTGCCATTTTGTATCTGTGCAATAATCGATGCGGAACTTGCCCTGTGATGGTCAGGAGCATAATAGAAGTCGGCTCCTTTGTAATAAGGCAAATCAAGATTTTTTTCGCTGATGGTTTCGACGGCTTTGATGAATTTTTCTCTGGTGAGGTCTTTTCCGGCTCTCTTGCACGCTTCTGCGAAAACGGCGACATTCGTCATGCCGGCCATCATCATGTTATCGACAGGCTTGTCGGGGTTGTGCTTTTTGGCCAAAGCCCTGTAAGGGGCGAGTTCGGGCCTGTCTGGTGCCTTGAAGGGCAACATGATGTAGACCCCTTCAGCGTCTTTTCCCGCAACCTTCAAGAAACCGGGGTTGCTGCACATTAACGGAGTGATCGTGTCGGGAGAGTATCCGATGTTATGCATGGCCTTCAGCACCTTCGCCACTCCGTCCGGTGTGGCGGCTATGACGACGCAGTCGGCCTCCGACTTCTTGAGGCGCGTAGCCTGTGAACTCATGTCGTAATCTTCCATCTTGAATTTCTCTTCAGCCACGAGTTCTCCTCCCACTGCCTTCATGTATTCCCTCGCCGCATCAAGATGTTCCTCGCCGAAAGAGTTGTCCAGGTAAGAAACAGCGATCCTTTTCTTCCCTCTTTCCTTCATCATGTACCTAACGCCCTGAATACACAGTTGGCGATAAGAGGCGGCGTCTGAAAAAATCAGGGGCTCGTTGTCGATAAGCTTTGACTGAGTCGCAGCTCCGTAAAGAGGAACGCCGTACTGATTCAGCAAAGGAACGCTTGCCAGAATGGTAGGGGTGCCAAGATTGAAGACAAAACAGAAGACGTTATCCTGGGTTATCATCCTCCGCACATCGGTCACATGCCTGTCGGTGCGATACCCATCGTCCATGACTATCTGTCTGATTTTCCTGCCAAGAATCCCGCCCTTTTCATTGATCTCAGCGATCATTGTCTTCGTCCCTGCTACGTTCTGATTCCCCACGTAGGCCATTCCGCCGGTCATAGCCTGAATGGTTCCGATGACGATCTCGTGATCTGTCACGCCCACTTCGGCAAAACCCAGGGACCCAAAAAGAATGACCAAACAAAACGCACTTAAGCCCCATACGATCGCTCTTTTCCTCGGCATGTCATCCACCTCCATCGTTTTGACTATATTTCAGGAAGCTCTTGCTCCCTGAACCTCATTAGGCTATCAGGGATAGCTGACCTCAGACGATATTCTTCCGCTGATCTGTCTGTGAGACTTCTTGCCCGCCCCCTCTTCGCGTGATCCTTCCATCCGGGGCTTAGTGTGTTCTTGTGGCTCCGGTTTAGAACAAAAGGGAGGGCAGTGTCAACTCTATTGTGGTCTATTGCTTTCGAGCGATCCTCTCTTCCCTTTTGATCCAATGTGGGCCCATTCAGCCATCAGGAAATTTCTTGAAGGGCCTCTTCAAGGATATGGAAACCTCTGTTGAGCTCTTCATCGGGGATGACGATAGGAATGAGGGTTCTGATCACGTTATGGTATATTCCGCATGAGATGATAACCAGGCCTTTCTCGCGGCATTTTCTAAGCAGTTCAACGGTTTTTTCCCGCGCAGGGGTTTTATCCTTGCGAGAGTTTACGAGTTCCATGGCCACCATGGGTCCAAGGCCCCTTACGTCCCCGATGATTTCGAAGCGGTCCCGGAAATCGAGAAAAGCGGCCAGAACCTTCTCTCCCAAAGAGACAGCCTTTTGCAGCATGCTTGTATCAAGGAGATTCAGCACAGCCAACCCAGCCTCGCAGGCGAGGGGATTACCTGAAAAGGTGCCGCCTAAGCCGCCGCTGTGAGGAGAGTCCATGATTTCCGCTCTTCCCGTGACTCCGGCCAGAGGGAGCCCCCCTGCAAGCGACTTGCCCGTGAGCAAAATGTCCGGCGCAATGCCGAAGTGCTCGCAGGCGAAAAGCGTCCCTGTTCTGCCCAGGCCGGTTTGAATCTCGTCGGCAATGAAAAGAATCCCGTGGGCGTCACAGGCAGACTTTATTTTTTTCAGGTATTCCGGAGGGGGTACAATAAACCCTCCCTCTCCTTGCACCGGCTCGACGATCACAGCCGCCACCGATTCGGGTGCGCAGTGTGTGATGAAAAAATCATGAATGGAATCTCCACAATGAACCTCACAGTCCGGATAATTCAAGCTGAAAGGGCATCGGTAGCAATAGGCAAAAGGAATGCGAAAGACCTCGGGGCAAAACGGCCCGAATCCCCATTTGTAAGGTTTGACCTGGCTGGTCAGACTCAGCGCCATCAAAGTCCTTCCATGAAAGGCATTATCAAAGGCCAAAACAGCGGACCGCTTTGTGGCGTATCTTGCGATCTTTATGGCATTCTCGACGGCTTCCGCGCCGCTATTAACAAGAAAGGTTTTTTTGGGAAAATCGCCGGGCGAAAGTTCGTTGAGCCGTTTTGCGAGTTCGACGTATGAAGCATACATGGTGACATGGAAACAGGTGTGGACAAAGGAATCCGCCTGTTTCTTGATGGCCTTCACCACTTCAGGGGCACAATGACCCACGTTTTGTGCCCCGATTCCTCCCGCAAAGTCGATATATTCTCTCCCTTCCGTGTCTCTGATAAGGGCGCCTTTTGCGCTTTCAACAAACAGGGGCGTTATATTGTACGGCCCTCGGGGCACGTGCATCTCCCTCATAGCGATCAACTCTTCGGTCGATTTCTGTTCCATATTCTCCCTCCACGTCTCCGCTCAGTGTGAGACCTCCGACTGCGTGTCCAACGAAGGCTAGCGGAATATGCATTTCTAATCAAATAAATTGTGTTTTCGCCGGATATCGCTATGCTGCCCGGATGAACGGCGCTGAAATCGGCAGGCCGGCACGGTGTGAAGAAGAATGGAAGGACAAATGGCTTGACAGAAAACCTGAAACTCACATATTTATCAGCCCGGTGTCGCAGTTCTTCTCCTGCACCTGCCTCACCTTCACTCCACCTCTGACAGAAGGAGAGTAATGGATGGAAAAGAGACTTTCGCAACCGGTTTACTGCACAAAAGTGGAGGGGATCGACATCATGGTCCCGATGAGGGACGGGACCAGGCTGGCAGTCGATGTTTACCGGCCCGACGCGGAAGGAAAATTCCCTGCGCTGCTCGCATTGGCTGCTCATAACAAGTTCCTTCAGAGCCCGGAAGTGGCCGAGGCGAGCAACAACCAGCCTGCATGGGCGCCACTTTGGTGCGGGCCTGCCGAAGGTGGCGATACCCGGTTCTTCACCTCAAGAGGGTATGTTCACGTTGTGGGAAACATAAGAGGCTGTGGTCATTCTGATCCGGGGGATCCGTGGATAAAGGGCAAGACGGATGCCTACGACCTGGTTGAGTGGATCGCCCGGCAGCCGTGGTGCGACGGAAATGTGGGGATGATCGGTATCTCTGATTTTGGCAGGAGGCAAATGGTGGCAGCTGTGACTCAGGCGCCCCACCTGAAGGCTATTTTCCCCTACGATCCATCCAACCTCACCTTTCGGGATACTGCCCCTGGGGGGCTCATTCATACGATGTGGTTTCACCTCTTGAAATTCTCGGTGGAAAACCCCCAGGAGGTTATTCTTACGCCTGAAGAAGAGCGGATGTGGAAAGAGGCCTACGAAAACCCGGACTACAGGATGTATACGGCGATTTTCAACGTCCTGCAGAGAAGAGGAAAGCTGGGGCTGAGGTTTTTCAGGCTCCTGATCGATCCTTACGAACCTGAAAACGCTGAAGAGTTGGAAGAAGAGGTGAAGAAGGTGAACATCCCCGTTTACCTGGGGAGCGGATGGTATGCCTATACGTACAAGGCGCACCTGTTCGGTGCCTTCAGATACTGGGAGCTATGTTCCAACAGCCCCTTCAAGAAGCTCCTGTTAACCGGCCCGGCCCATCTGCCCCGACCGTGGATTGACTTTCATGACGAGATATTGCGCTGGTACGACTACTGGCTGAAAGGCATCGACACGGGAATCAAGGACGAGCCGAGGGTGAAAATATGGGTCATGGGAGCCAATCGGTGGCGGTATTCGGATGAATGGCCTCTGAAGGAGACCACATGGAAGAAGCTGTACCTTGACAGCTGGGAACGTCTGCGTTGGGAGCCGTTTACCCCTTCGAGCTCCGACGGCATGGATGCTCCGGACTGTTTTGCACAGATGCCCCTTACCCAAACGAGAAGGGTTCAGAGACTGAGATACATGACCGATCCTCTCCCTCATGACCTGGAAGTGACCGGGCCGCTTTCCCTTCACTTCTGGGCTGAAATCGATCAGGAAGATACGAACTGGATCATCATCCTGAAGGACGTGGGGCCGGATGTATCGGTGCAGACGGCGAGGGAAGGGGAGATGGAGAGACCGCAGGTGCCGGAAAGAGAGGTGACGAGGGGGTGGCTCAAGGCGTCGCACAGGGCGGTGGATGAGGAGAAGTCCGGACCGGGCCGTCCGTTTCATCCGTTCACGCGGAGTGCTCAGGAGCCTGTGGTGCCGGGGAAGATCGACAAATATGATGTGGAAATTGCACCGACGTCGAATGTGTTCAAGAGAGATCATCGGATCTGCGTGGAGATCACTTCTCTTGATGTGCCGACGGGGGTGGCCGGCGACAGTGCCGTGGAGTACATCCCTTACCACATTTGCTCGAGCAAGACCGTGGTTCACAAGATCTATCGGTGCCGGCAATATCCATCTCACCTCCTTCTGCCCGTCATCCCGCAGGAAGAGTAAGGAGTGCCCTCGGCCGGATTGAAAAAGAGATAGAAGTTAAGGATTGATGGGTCCACAGGAAGTGGTCCAAGGGGACAAAACAGCAAGAAACTACAGGCGTCACGGTCGAAGGACTCAGGATAAGCCTGCATAGGAAAGATTAAGTCCAACGCCACAGATGGAGTTTTTCCGAGGCCGTCAAGATGTCGTTATTTCGAATCGAGCACATTGAACAAGGAGGGTGAAAAATGAGGAGATCTGCAAAAATGTTCGGTATGGTTTCGTTGGGGTTTTTCTTGCTGGTTTTCGTCGGGCTGATTCCTGGTTCCCCGGCATCGGCAACGGCCGCAGGCGACGTAATAAAGTGGCGTTGCCAAGCCCATACGCCGCCGGTTCAGGGCGGGCATTACAAATATGGTCTGCTGGCTGTAGCCGATGAGATTAAGAAACGCACGAACGGCAGGTTCATCATCGAGGCCTATGGAGAGGGCTCATTTGTTCCAGCCAAGGAGATCTTTAATGCGGTAAGAAGAGGAATGCTGGAAGCAGGTTTTGCCAGTAGCGCCTATATCCAGAGCCAGGTGCCTCTGGCGGCGGTTTCCAACGGTTTGCCCTTCGGGCTGAGAGATACGTGGGAAGCCGCTTACTTCATCCAGATGACAGGGATAGAGCAGATGATGAAGGATGCGTTGCTCAAGTACGGTTGCTATTATTACAGCGATTCCGTCAACGCCTGGGAACTTGCTTTGAAGAAACCCGTCAAAACCATGGAGGATTTTAAGGGCCTCAAACTGCGTTCCGCCGGCATGATGGAAAAATACTTCGCCTCAATCGGCGCGGCTCCTACCTTTTTGCCCGCCTCAGAGTTATACACGGGCTTGGCTACGGGTGTGGTGGACGGTGCCCACTTCGGCGATGTCATCGGCGCCGAGCCTCTGAAACTCTTCGAGGTTTGCAAGTATCATTTAACAACGCCGCTGCTCTACGGCGCCAGCACCATTTGGCTCATAAACAAAAAGGCCTTCGACAGCCTGCCCAAAGACCTGCAAGATATCCTTCACTCCACCCTGACGGAACATTTCTGGACCCACACCTTCCAGAACAGGTTTATGGTGGAGGAGGCCTATCAAAGGATCCAGAAGCAGGACAAAGTTCAACTCCTCGAGCTTCCGCCCGCTGAATTTGAAAAAATGCAGAAAGCTGCCCTGAAGATCTGGGATGAGGTGGCGGCCAAGAGTCCTGATTGTGCCAAAGGGGTGAAGATGCTTGTTGACTTCAATAAATCCCTGGGACGGCTTAAGGACGTTCAATAGGAAGACCCGATACAAGACGAAACGACGTCCGAGGAATGAACGTGAAATCCGCATGCGGATTTCACCGACACGCTTTTGTGGCGTTTTGCGCGCGCCAAAGCGAGAGCTTCCCCATATGCTGTAGACCCGAACTTTAGGAAGGGATGAAGACCCTGAAAGGGAGTACGCAATGTCCGTCATCAATGCGATCTCCAAAGCTATCCACGACGTCAATGACTGGGTCGGAAGGATGGTTTCTCTGCTGGTCATTCCTTTGGCCGGCCTGCTCCTGGCGGAGACAGTGTTGAGATATGTTTTTAATTCCCCGACCCTCTGGGCTGGTGAACTGACTCAGATGCTTTTCGGGGCATTTGCGGTGCTTGCCGGCGGGTACGTCCTTCGCTGGGAAGGGCACGTCACCGTGGATATTGTGTATTCCCGTCTTCCGGAAAAAGCAAAAAGGGTGGTCGATATTGTTACCTCTCCACTGTTTTTTATGTTTTGCGGGGTGCTTTTGTATGTCGGGGGATCTATGGCCTGGGACTCACTGATCACATGGGAGCATTCAGAGTCCGCGTGGAACCCGCCTGTTTATCCTGTCAAGCTGATGATTCCCCTCGGGGCTCTTTTGCTTTTTTTGGAAGGGTTGACGAAACTGACAAGCGACATCCTGGGCTTGATAAGGGGACCGGACATCGGGTCTGGCCGATGAAGATGAGTAGAGGACCCTATGAGCGTTGAGTTTCTGACCGCCATTTACTTCCTTGGTCTCCTGGTGTTCATTTTTGCGGGCCTTCCCATTGCCTTTGTGCTGGGAGGGCTGCCTGTTATCTTCATCTACTTTACCTGGGGGCCTCAGGCCTTTTACATGGTCGTTGCCCAGACCTGGGGCTCCATGAACAGCTTTTCCCTGCTTGCCCTCCCCTTATACATTTTCATGGCCATGATTTTGGAACGATCCGGCGTCGCGACTGACCTGTATGACATGATGTATCTGTGGTTCGGATCTTTACGGGGCGGACTGGCAATCGGAACTCTGGTAATCTGTGCCATTTTTGCGGCCATGTGCGGCGTTACAGGCGCGGCGGTGGTGAGCATGGGGACTATCGCCCTCCCGTCGATGCTAAGCCGCGGCTATGACAGAAAGATAGCGGTAGGTTGCATCAATGCCGGCGGGGGATGGGGAATTCTGATCCCTCCCAGCGTCATTATGATCGTATACGGCCTGATTGCAGAGGAATCAGTCGGCCGTCTTTATGCGGGAGGAGTCTTTCCAGGATTGCTCATGTTGGTTCTTCTTTCGATCTACATCGCGACGCGATGTTTCTTCCAACCGGAACTGGCTCCAGCCATCCCTTTCGAACAACGAGGTGATTGGGAGAAAAAACTTAAGGCTTTGAAGGCGGTGATCTTGCCCTTTCTCGTTGTGCTCATGGTGTTAGGCTCGATCATGGGCGGGATTGCAACGGTGACTGAAGCCGCGGCCATGGGCGTATTCGGAGCCGTTATCTCGGCGGCGGTGCACTGGAAACTGAGCTGGAGCTTGACCAGAGAAGCGGCACTTCGGACATTTAAGATCACCGGAATGATATTGTGGATCATATTCGGCTCGCACTGCTTCAACGCCGCCTATCAGGGCATTGGGGCCTCGGCTTTGATCCAGGGGCTCCTTCCGCACATTCCTGGCGGACGTTGGGGTTTAATGATTTTTTTTCAGATGCTGGTATTCATCATGGCCATGGTGATGGACTCCGGGGGAATCATATTGATTCTCACCCCAATATTCCTGCCCACCATAAAGGCCTTGGGCTTCGACCCCGTATGGTTTGGAATCTGCTTTGTTATCAATTTAGAGATCGGCTATATGACCCCTCCCTTCGGCATGAACCTCTTTTACATGAAAGGGATTGTGCCTCCCGGGGTCTCTATGGGTGATATTTATCGCTCGGTGGTCCCTTTTGCGATCGTAGAATATGCCGGTCTGATATTGATCATGGTTTTTCCTGGGATAGCAATGTGGCTTCCATACAAACTATTTTAGACGGGAGTTACCCTGGTATTTGATCATCCATCGTTTAACGAAGAGGTGAAAAGATGAAAGGACTTTATCCTGTGGTGAGGCCGCCCCTTCCTCCAGGGGTCAGGCTGGACGCGAATGAACGGGTAACCATGAGGGACGGAATTAAACTTGCCGTGGATATCTACAGGCCGGAGAAAGAGGGCCGCTATCCGGTGCTCCTGTCGACGTCTCCATACATCAAGGAAATGGAACAGCAGCCCCCTCACCTGTGCCATTCCATTGAGGCGGGCGCGACGGGCTTCTTTGTTTCCAGGGGATATGTGCACGTGATCGCCTCGGTGAGGGGCAGCGGCTTCTCACAAGGCCAATATGATTATTACAGCCCAAAAGAGCAACAGGATGGGTATGATCTTATCGAGTGGATCGCGGAGCAACGGTGGTGCAGCGGGAACGTGGGAATGCTCGGAGATTCCTATTTCGGGAAGACTCAGTACAGCGTGGCCGCTCAAAGGCCGCCCCATTTGAAGTGCATTGCGCCCTATGATGCGGGAACCGACCAGTATCGGGATGTGATTTATCAGGGAGGACTCTTGTGGGCCGAATTTATGGGGATGTGGGCGCCTGATACCATACAGCAATGTCTGTGGCCGGGACCGGTTGAAGGAAAACTCCCCCCCTCCAATTTTATAGTCGATTTTTTATCGCGTCCCGAAGACGGCCCCTACTATTGGGAGAGGTCGGCCTGGACGAAGCTGGACCGGATTGAAGTGCCGGTGCTGAGCATCGTGGTCCTCACGGCGGTGCATTCCAGAGGGCAACTCCATTCCTATCCCCATATCAAGACACCCAAGAAGCTCGTGGTGCTGCCTCGGCCCGAGTGGCTGGCCAATGATTTTTTTATCCGCAGCAGACCGTTGAATGAACATATGCTTCGGTGGTTTGATTACTGGCTGAAGGGGATAGAGACAGGCATTATGCAAGAACCTCCCGTGACCATCTTCGATACCAGCACTCTACAATGGCGCTATGAAAACGAATATCCACTGGCAAGGACGCAGTGGACCAGGCTTTATCTGAGATCCAACCCTGAAGGACCTTCTACAAAGCCTCCATACGGATTGATGAGCCGTGATACACCTGCCACCGAAGAGCCCGATGAGTATGCAACCCCTAACCAGGAATCGGTGCTTGCCGGCGAATCAGTGATCGGGCTCGGGTATTCGACTCCTGCCTTAGAGGAGGATCTGCGCGTGTGGGGTCCTCTAAGTATAGTCTTGTACGGCTCCACGACTTCCATAGACACGGTATGGTTTGTAAAACTGTGCGAGATCGGGGCCGACGGGAAAGTCTCACTGCTCACCCAGGGGCACCTCAAAGCTTCGTTCAGAGAGGTCGATGAAGGCAGGTCAAAGCCCGGGCAACCCTTCCATTCGTTTCAGGATCCCGCTCTTCCGGAAGCGAACTCGGTTTACGAGTATCAAATCGAGATGATGCCTATTTTCCATACCTTCAAGAAGGGCAGTAAAATCTGGGTCCAGATCGCAAGCGACGATTTCGAATACCAGGGGAAGCTTCGCTCCCTGTACATCTACGAGGGATTGCCGTTTCCCGGCAAAAACAAGGTCTATCATGACTCAAGATATCCGTCACACCTGGTTTTGCCGGTTGTGCCGGATGCGCCGATCATCAAACCTGTGGGACCACCCGTGTCGGAGATAAAGTGGCCGCTGTAGAAAGAAAGGGTACCCGTTTGTCTTGGGTCGAGGGATCGGCAAGAAGAGGAAGAGATAATGAAAATGAATAAGAAGGTCCTCGCGCTTCTGAGTGCGGGCCATCTCGTTACGGATATTAACCAAGGAGCGTTACCGGCTCTTCTGCCTTTTTTCAAGGAAGCCCTGAATCTCTCCTATACGATGTCCGGGACGATTCTTCTGGCTACAAATATTACCTCTTCGATCATTCAACCGGCCTTCGGACACCTGTCCGACAAAAGGCCTATCGGCTGGTTTCTCCCCCTCGCGCCCTTTATTGCCTGTTTGGGCTTATCTCTTACCGGGTTCATGCCCAGTTACTCCCTGGTGATCCTTTCGGTCACTCTGAGCGGGTTGGGGATTGCAAGTTTCCATCCGGAGGGATTTAAGACAGCCCACTTTTTCACCGGAGATAAAAAGGCAACGGGAATGTCCATTTTTGCGGTAGGGGGGAACCTTGGAATTGCCTTCGGGCCGGTAGCGGCCCTTTCCCTCGTTACCCATTTCGGCCTCAGCGGAACCCTGGGCTTGATTCTGCCGGGCATTTTGGTTGCCATTCCCTTGTTCCTCAGCATGTCCACGCTGACCACTCCTGTCAAGTCCGCGCACAAGGAAGCAAGCAGGGAAACGAAAATTCCTCTTTCCACCAATCAGAAGCGATCGTTCTTTTTTCTTATCGTCATCGCCACGCTAAGGGCATGGGCACAATTCGGGTTGGCTACCTACATACCGTTCTATTACATCGACTACCTTAAAGGAAATCCGGTCTATGCCGGGAAACTCGTTTCAACCTTCCTGTTCGCCGGGGCCGTGGGGACAATGATAGGCGCTCCGTTAGCGGATCGATGGGGGCATAAGCGATTTCTTTTGATCGCCCTCATCCTGTCAGTCCCCTTTCTTGTGCTTTTCTACTACAGCAGCGGTCTAATGTCTTTCATCCTTCTGGGAATTGCAGGAATGGTCCTCATCTCGACCTTTGCCCTCACAACCGTCATGGCTCAAGCGCTTCTCCCTCAGCATTTGGGGATGGCTTCGGGAATGATGGTAGGTTTCACTATAAGCGCCGGCGGCATTGGAGTGACCTTGCTTGGAGCGATAGCAGACACTTGGGGGGTACCGATGGCGATTAAGACAGTCTTTGTCTTACCGCTTATCGCCTTTTGCCTCGCTTTGCTCGTGAAGGAGCAATCTCACAGATAGTCGAGAGACCGGGGCGGAGAGCCTATTTTTCAGGGACTACGAGCAGCTTATTAAGGGTGCCGAATGGATTCCGCACGCTGTTAGCCTCCCCTATATCTTCCCACCACCGTCCGTCCACGATCAATTTGTACTGATAACTCCCGGGGGCCAACTTTAACACGACCCTCCAGAACCCGTCGTCATCTTTCTTCATTGGGAGGCTGTTAGGATCCCAGTCATTGAACTCTCCCGCCAGTTCCACCTTTCTTGCGGCGGGTGCTCTGACCTTAAACGTGACCGTCCTCTTTTCGATCTTTTCTTTTTTCACTTTTTTCCACCATGGGCTTACGAATTGGAGCCCGGCAAACAGTGGTTAATGGAATCGGTCCCAAGCCTCGATAGTTAGCTTTCTTATTACACGATCAAAGACCATTTTCAACGCATTTCAACCCCAATGGGCGCAGAAAATGGGGTCGAAGTGGACGTATGGCAAGTAGAAGAATTCGGGCGACCGGCATACGGCGCAGGGAAGGAGAGAAAGAAAATAGAGAAACTGAACTGTGTAAGACCTTACCATCTATTGGCAATTCGTTGACCATGAACATGGGTCGTTTTTTATATACACGGGTATTCCCGTGAAACTTCCGAGCTAACTACCTGAAATAAAACGTCAAATACTTCATCTTGGGTATGGCATAATCTTCGCATCAATAGGTCGACAAAAAAGAACTGAACAATCTGCCCTTCCAAGCCGAAAAGTTCTGAGGCAGGTGGAATGATTGGACAGATCAAGGAGAAGCTCATGAAACACGAGAATGCATGCATGGAACAACTGACCGTGATTACCGCTCTGGTTTGGCCGACTCTCGTTGTCTTTGTTGCCTTGCTGCTATTTCTTGTTTAGAAGGCGGTCTCCCTTCCTTTTGATTTTCCGAGTAGATCGTTGCTCTTACCCGCTTCCTCCCTCCGATGAGCCCCCGGCTCAGGTCGTTCAGAAACGGACGTCACAGCGACAGCTTTGTCAAGTGAGCCCAACCCCTCTCATGAACAGACTCAGGAAAGAGGCTGACAAAATTGATGCCGTAAACATTTCGATTTCAGTGCTTTTTCTCCCTCGCCGTGAAATCCTGTTTATCTCTTCAGGTGCCAATACGGTGGATGCGTGACCAGCCTCCTGTCTTCTAACGGAAAACCAACAGCAAAATGGTAGAGGCTTTGATAGGCGTTTCCTTCTAACCCCATCGCTTTAATCGCCGGGTCGTCAAAATAGCATCCCATTCCGGTCCCCCTGACCCCGTGGGCCTCCGCCTCCAGGTACAGGACCTGCCCTATCATGCCGCACTCCCAAAAGAGATGCGTGTACCGATAGGGATTGTTCCTTATTGTCTGTGCGAACCTGGCGATCATCCCGAGCGAAAAAGCTCCCCATCCGGCGATCTCCTGTTCGCAACTTATGATGTAAGCCTCATGGCGGAAATCTCCTTTCCTGAGCAGAAAAAGAGGAAACCCTTCCTCCACTGGCTCCCATAGCAATTCCTCGGTCGAATTCTTCACCACTTCTTCTCTGTGGGACTGGTTCCTGAAAAAAAAGTAAAGGCCGCTCGCAAGTCCTTCCACGTTGTGAAGAAAGACCATGAGATCTACCGATGGTTCTAGCGGATGGGCGTCAAAAGGAGCGCAGCCGTCGCGGGGGATGGTTTTATCGATAATGGCGAGGAATTGATCTTTGCGCAAAGAACTCTTCCGATCAAAATCGACGGCGCTTCTTCTCTTTCTGATCACACGGGACGCGGCGATCGCAGGTATCTCTTTGTCAAAAAAAGGAGCAAAACCGTACTGAAAGCGTGTCTCGGAAGTTTTTGGCTTCTTGGTGAGCGAAGAGACTTTTTCGATGATCTCCCAGCGAACATGTTCTTTGCTCAAAACATTGGGTCTTCCCTGAAATGGAAGCTCGGCAAAGCGGGACACGATCTCTGACGGTAGATCGGCCGGCACCTTCCGGTTCTTTGGGTGAACAAAACACAGAATCTCGGACTCTTCCTTTTCCGTTTCCACCCATTCAGTTTTGTGAAGGCCCAGGATTCTTTCTATGTCTTCATGGGCAAGGGCGTTCAGGCATGTTGATTTCCATCCGTGCAGACCGGCGGAGAAACTCAAGCAAGCCAGGGCATGGCCGACGTCATGCTGGCAGTATCGAAATGCTCTCTCCCCATACTTCCATGATTCCCGCCAGAAGATGGTGCACAGACCAACGAAGAATCCTTCCGTCCCCAAGTGTCGGCGGATCTCGATCCATAAGTCTCCAGGAATCCTGGCTCTCGGTTCAAGGCCGTGGATCAACGGATTGTAGTGATAGACTCCCTCCGGGAGCGAATCCATAGGCGGTGTAACCAGGTGGGCTTCCGTAGGATGCAGATTCCCGCTCGAAGGATTTATCCTGAGCGCCCACCTGATCGTACCCGACACTTTCCATGCCGAAAGCCCCAGAGACAACTCGAGGAAGGCGGCAATCCGGTTTACGTCAAAGGGAGATGGCTCTACCATATCCCTGGTGTAAAGGGTCATGTAGTCTGCCAGCGAGTCCTCTTCAAGAAGAGGAAGAGGAACGGGATCCGTGCCCCGGTAAAAGCGGAAAGGTTCGGGTTGATTGTCCCAGTCCATGTGGCCTGCCGATCTTGCATAGCGGCGGAAATGGTGCTTCGTCTCTTCATGATACTGTAGGATTCCCCGGTATACTTCTTCCTTCATGTTCAAGCTCCCTGCGCTTTTGTGTCACCACGGCCACCCTTGCCGAATTATGTGGCGGGAGGGGCAGCCTTTGAGCTATTATGAACACACATACCTCATTGGATTCCAAAAGATGTCATTATCAAGTCAACTACCCAAAAAGTGCGGTGAGTGTGTCAAGCCATCGAGGCCTTTCATTCACGCCAAGTGTGGTCTTTGCAAAGACCTCGGCTTCCAAGAAGAGGTGTTGTGTCATTTAAACCGATCCGTACAAGACCCGGCGGAGTTTGCCTGTCATGCTTTCCAGCACATGCTGAAATTGGTGAGCCCAGCCGTCCAAGGAGTCCTATTTCTCCCTGACGATCATAAAGAGCGAGGCCTCCAAAAGTCCTTCCACGAGGTAATCAATTCAGACAAGATTGGGTATGAACGGGCGTTGGCCTTACAAAGACTGGACCGCGACCAGGACGCGATCTATGTGGAGTTGAAGTACCATCTTGCCTGGAATGTCATCCACAGAAAACCCGTTCTTGTGGGGTCTGATAATTTGATTGATTTCGTGAGTTACACTTTCTCCGATTGCAGCGACTTGGTCGGGGGTTTTGTCAGGCTGCTCTGGTTGGCTCCAGACCACTTGCATCTGTACGTAGAGTCGGATGGAGAGCATTCGATTGAGTCAATAGCTCAAGAAATGAAACGTCTATCCGCTTCCGCTATCCTCTCGGAATTCCCTGACCTGAAGGCGAATTTGGGCCCAAGCGGTGAGCTGTGGGATACAGCCTACTTTGTAGAAACCATCGGCTGAATCGAAGATCTTTTTGATAGGCCGGCTCGGCGAAACTCAGGGGCAAAAGTTGTGGCCCCTGCTATTCTCGATCAACGGCATTCTTTTCTGATGTTTCGAAAGTACAACCCCCCGACGATCCCATTGGTTTCAGAGTCCCATTCTTCTATCTCTGCGCTTTTCTTCACGCTTTTCAATCTCTTCGGCAAAGAGATCGAGCCGCAGAGGACAGGGAGACCGATTAAGGTCCACATATTGGCACTCAAGTTGATTACATTGCACAAACAGCTCGTTGTTCGATTTTAGACTGAGGGAAGGTTTATTCTTCAGAGCAACTTTAACATCCTCAGATATGACGGCACAAAAATAGTCTTTTTCCCTTCGGTTTGCCAATGGCTTTCTCCTCTTTTTGCGGGGACAGCGAAACGACCGTGATATTTTGACTCTGATCAACGCCTATCTACCCTGATCTTTCAGCATCTAAGATCCGGCACTAGTTTTGGTATACACTACCACAAAATGGAGAGAATCTGCCGATAAAATCGATTTGATGGGGATTTTTACGCGTTCGAAATATGTGATACCTTGCCTGACCTGTGGTTAGAGCGGGTTTCTGCACTTATTTTTCATCGACGCAAACTCGATGAACATCTTGATGGAATGATAGAAACAGAGGGGCCGAATAATCTGTGCTATACACTATCTCGGCCACAGAAGAGGGATGCTGCGGATTTGCAGTTCGGCAAGATACGGAGAGGGTTCTTAAACGACAGGGAAAAGAAGCAAATGGCCGCATGTAAGGCGCAGTCCTAAATCAGATGCGTAAAGCAGAGCCTTGGTGAGGGCAACATGCCTTTTCAGTCGAGAGGGGATAACCTCGCGAGCTAAAGCACCGCCGTCACATCGATCTCGAACAATGAGCCCGGGCCGGTCAGGCTCGAGAGCTGCATGAAGGTGCTGACCGGAGGATGTTCAACAAGGTAAGGCGCATGCTTTTCATAGTATTCAACCTCAGCTTTTCTCATCCTGGGGTAGTCTTCCAGCCTTTTGAGCAACATGAAAGTCTTCACCATTTGCTCCATGCCGCTTCCTGATCCCTCCAGGGCCGCCTTGACCTTGTCGAGTGCCAGATGGATCTGCTCTTCTACAATGTCCGTCTCGACACGTCCCGTTTCCGAGCTGGACCCGTCGCAACCGGAGAGGAAAAGGAGTTCTCCAATCGAAGCGCCTGAAGCGGTATTGTTGTTTCCCTTTTCCACTCTTACGCCCCATCCGGCAGAATCTCTGGGGATGGCTCCAAAAGCTTCGACCTCGATCAGGAATTTGGGGAGAGCCAGGCTTTTGGCCTGAATCACGGTGCTGGCCGGTGAGGCCTTGGCGAGTTCGGGTGCATGCCTTTCGAAATACTCCCGCTCGATCTTGCGATATTTCGGGAGATCCTCCATGTTCCGCAACAACACGTACGTCTTTATGATGTTGCTTAAGGAACCGCCAACCTCCTCAAATGCTTTCTTCATTTTACCCAGGGCGATTTCCGCCTGTCCTTCGATGTCTTTAGCCTCCACCTCGAGGTTCTCCGGGTTCTGGCCCGTGCAGCCAGATACAATGATCAGACCCCCCACGGTCTCACTCCTGGCAAATTTGGGGGATTCCTTGGGAACATAGGGGTAAGCCAGCTTCTTTCCCACCCAGTACTCGGGATAGTATTTCACTTCCCATCCCGGTTCGTTCCGGTTTATGACCCCGATTACATCCATTTCTATCAGGAACTCTGGTTTAGCCAGAGAATCTGGGACCATGAAGGTGCTTGCCGGCGGATTTTCGACAAGATACGGGGCATGCTTTATATAGTACTCGACCTCCGTTTTCCTCATCCTGGGATAATCATCACGGTGCTTGATCAGCATGAGCGTCTTTACGATGTTCTCGAGCGAACTGCCGGCCTCCTCCATGGCCATTTTGACCTTATTCATGGCCATAGTCATCTGATCTTCGAAGTTGTCTGGAGTCGGTCCGCCGGTAATGGTGTCCTGGCCTGTGCATCCGGACACAAAGATCAGGTTTCCTGCGGCGATGCTCCTGGCGAATTTGGGGGATTCTTTCGGTACATGGGGGTAGGCCAGCTTCTTTCCCACCCAGTATTCCGGGTAATACTTTAACATTCGGTCCATCTTTTCCCTCTTTCCGACAATCTTTTTGGAGTATGGCGTTGGGACAGCCTCTCGCAACCCGAGATCCTGAAGGTCCCGGACGTGCCTGAAGATTTATACACCACTTTATGAATGAATGGGAAGCAAATCGAAGGGTTCTGCACGGGTGGGTGTAATCTTGAGAAGTGAAGGGAGCCGGACACAATCGGCGGGCAGTGTCGCAGCTTGACCCATTAAATGCGTTTGTGTTATTCCATTGGCCCGAAAGAGTATGCAGGTGTTTTCTTGAGCTCAAGGAGGGGAACAAATGGACGAGAAGCTGAAAGAGGCCTTCCGTAAAGTCTACGAGGGTGAAGCTAAGGCTGCACTCAGGCTGAAAGTCTTTGCCAAGATGGCGGATCAGGAGGATCTTCCCCAAATTTCCAAACTTTTTCGAGTGATTTCATTCAGCGAGGAGATCCACGGTGAGCGCGCGCTTCGAATGCTCAGGGAGATTAGGGATACCGACAGCAACCTCAAAGAGAGCTTTCATTCAGAAACCCATGTTGCAGGAGTGGCTTATCAGAGTTTTATCGCGCTTGCCGAGAGTATGGGCGACGTCACGGCTTCAACCATTCTCTCTAATTCCAGAGACGTGGAAGATGGTCACGCCAAGCTCTATGACTACGCGATCAATCATCTGATAGGGGAGAGGGAGACGACTTATTATGTGTGTCAGGTGTGCGGTTATGTTTCGGACGGCATTTTGCCCAAGGTTTGTCCGGTATGTTCCGCCCCCAGGGAAAAGTTTGTCGAGTTTAAATGACAGAGGGAGTCAGGTACTGCACAACCTTATCCGACAAGGAGCCTCCCCAGTTCTTCGTTTTCATCTATCGACTTTTCAAGGTGCCTGAGCACCACGGGACGAACTCGGCGACGCGCCACGTATTCCTGGATGGCCTCGGTGAGAAGACGCGAGACGTTTTGGTGCATATCGTCGGCCAGACTCTTCAAGTCTGTCCACACCTTTTGGTCGACCTTCGAACTGATTTTCACAGCAGGCATTACATATCTCCTTTTGACTCAAATTCCATACATTAATTGTACATATCTTACTTAGGCATTCAAGCTTTTTGTGCTTTTTTGGTGGAACACCGACACGGCCGTTGCAAACGGACTAGGCATTATAGGGATGGGTGCGGTCTTTAAAGGAGTGGGCCATATTGGAATACTGTTGACATGACATCCGAGGCGACATAAAATCTTACCAAATGAAAACGGTATGGGAGTCACGATATGAGAACAAAGAGAAAGATGAGTCTCACTATCGATGAAGAGGTTTATGAGGCGATTGAAAAAGCATCAGAAGCCCAGAATATGGCCAGAAGCCAGATTGCTGAGGATGCTTTGAGACTGTGGCTTCAAAAGCAGACAGAAGCTCTCATGGCAAAAGGCTATGAGGAAATGGCCGATGAAGACGAAAAAAGTGCTGCCATTTCCTTTGAAGCCCAGAGGGAGATCCTCAAATGAGTGCTTTCCCGAAACGGGGCGAGGTGTGGATCGTCAACTGGAATCCTGCTCGTGGAAGTGAGCAGTCAGGGAGGAGACCTGCGCTTATCATACAAAATGACATTGGTAACGAGAAATCGCCAACTACCATAGTTGCTGCCATATCGGGTAGTGTGCGGCGTTATCCAATGAACGTTGAAATCAGGCCGCCCGAGGGAAGCGTGACGCAGCCGTCAATTGTCAAAGCAGGTCAAATCATGACGATTTCGAAAGAGAGGTTGGAAAGACGCCTCGGCCGTCTGACCAGCGACAGAATGATTGAAGTCGATAAGGCTATCAAATTGAGTTTGTCGTTGGGATAAAAAAGAGTGAAAAGGAGAAATTGAGATAGGCGCATCACGCCAGAACCGTGACTGTTGCAAAAAGATGGAAAATGAAAAACCCTCTCAAAGTCGCGCTTTCAGAGGGTCATATCTTTAAAACGCTTGCCGTTATTGCTTTTTCAGTGGTGGGCGGTACAGGATTTGAACCTGCGACTTCCACCGTGTGAGGATGGCACTCTCCCGCTGAGTTAACCGCCCGAAATGTAGAGGACAAGTCACGAGTAACAAGTGACAAAGTACAGATACATGAAAAAAGGAAGGCTGTAAACAAAAAAATCCCTTCCACGAAGTTGTCCTGCAACCCCAAGTCTACAGTTTCGGTCATCCTGAGCCCTGAACTCTGAACACCGAACACTGCCCCTCAGAGGAGCCCCACCATCTTCTTCATGTTTTCCACCTCCGAAGGCTCCAGAAGACGATATTTCCCTATTTTGAGGTCTCCCAGTTCAAGGACGCCGAATCCGATCCTGATCAGATGAGTCACATTGTAGCCCACCGCTTCCAACATCCGGCGCAACAGCCGCTTTCTTCCTCTCGTGATAGTCATTCTGAGGACGGAGGCTCTTGGGTTACGCTGCACCAGAGTAATTTTTGCTGCACCGCTGAATCCGTCTTCCAGGGGAACTCCCTCACGCAACGCCTCTAAGGCCGAATCAGAGACGGCTCCCGCGACTGTGACTTTGTAAGTCTTAGGAACGTGAAACCGTGGGTGGGTGAGGCGGTAGGCCCATTCCCCGTCATCCGTAAAGAGCAGGAGCCCGAGCGTGTCATAATCGAGACGACCGACGGGGTAGACTCTTCGCCCCACCTCCATCACAAGCTCGGAGACCACAGGCCGGCCGTCGGGATCGCTCAGGGCCGAGACGTAGCCGAAAGGCTTGTTCAGCATGAGATATACCCTTTCGGCAGGATCCGGCACGACCCTTCCGTCCACGGCGATGCGATCCACGCCCCAGACCGCCTGAGTCCCCGGCTCCGTAATGACCCGGCCGTTCACGCTGACCCGTCCCTCCTTGATCAGCTCGTCGGCTTTACGACGCGATGTGACGCCGGATGCGGAGAGGATGCGATTAATGCGCTGGCTCAGGGGAGGAGCCGCCTTCGGGGGCTCCACTCGAGGTCTCTTCTTGTCTTTCTCGTTGTTCCTGGATGTCATTGTCATCAATACCAAGTGCTTTGAGCTCCTTGAGCTTCGGCAGGGAGTCGATGTCCCTGAGATCAAAGATCTCGAGGAATTTCTTTGTCGTCCCGTAAATAAGGGGCCTGCCCGGAAGATTCTCACGCCCCACGATTTTTATGAGATCCTTTTCCAAGAGGGTTCGAAGGATTCCACCTACGTCAACGCCCCGGATGCGCTCGATCTCCTGGCGCATGATGGGTTGCTTGTAGGCAATAATGGCCAGGGTCTCCATGGTGGCCCGGGAGAGCCGGGCAGGGGAGGCCTGCATCATTCTCAGAATGTAGGCTCCGAACTCGGACCGACTCCTGAACTGGTACCCTCCGCCCACCTCCATCAACGCAAAACTGCGGTCCATGGCCTCGTATTCATACTTGAGGACCCTAAGGGCGCTCAAAATATCCGTCGGCTTCGTATCGGTGAGAACAGAGCGGATCTCTTTTGGGGTGAGAGGTTTCTCAGAAGCGAAAAGGAGTGCTTCCACGATCAGTTTCAATGACTTAGCCATGTGTTTCCTCTTCTTCATCGTTGAAACGAGGCTCCAGCCGGATGTCCTTGTCCGGATGGTTTTGGAAGATCCGCAGAAGCCCCATTTGCGCCAGTTCAAGCAAGGCGAGAAAGGTGATTACGAACTCCGCAAGGCTTCTCGCCTCATCGAAAAGCTCGCCGAAATACAGACCCCCCTGCTCCTTCAGCCGGTCCATGATAAGGCCCGTCTTTTCTTTGAGCGACCAGGTCTCCACCTGGAACTTAAGCTGCACTCCGGGCAGTCTCTGGTCCATGACCCTCTTAAAGGCGTCGATGAGCTGGAACAGGCTGACTTCGATAAGAGGCTCTTCGTTTTCGAAATGGCCCTTATAATCCGGCGGAAAACGGCGCGTGAAGACATCTCTGTCCAACATATCGCGATCGGAAAGCTCCCCGGCCAGCTCTTTGAACCGGAGGTATTCAAGAAGAGGGCGGGTGATCTCGGTTCTCGGATCTTCTCCCTCTTCATCTTCGGAGCCGGGAAGAAGCATCCTGGATTTGATGTGGATAAGGGTGGAAGCCATCAGCAGAAATTCTCCTGCCAGCGTGATGTTGAGGGCTTCCATCAGGCCGATGTACTCCAGGTACTGATCGGTGATAGTGGCAATAGGGATATCGAAAATATCCAATTCATTCTTCCGAATCAAATGGAGCAAGAGGTCCAGGGGTCCCTCAAAGATGTCAAGTCTGACTTCGTAATTCATGGCGTCGGTTATCCCTTGCTTACGCTCTCCTCAGGCTGATGAGAGGGGGATTGAGGATGAGCGAGATATCTGCCGTAACGCTCCATCACCAACGCGATTTCATCCTCCCTGGTAGCGACCAGATTGTCGAGCCTCGCTTCCAGCAAACCCCCCAGGATTTCCCTGAAGAGAGGGCCCGGCTCGAAGCCCATGAGTTTAAGGTCCCTGCCTTTGAGCAGACTTTCGGCGCCTTTCAATTTGGTGAAATATGTGGAGACCAGGCGCTTGATCGTCCTGTTATTGGCCTTTGCCATGACATAAAGCAGGATTTCTGTATCATATTGGGAGAGCAATTTGTAGAGGGCATAATTACTTTTTCCGCGGCCCTTGTAAAGCTGATCCAGAATGGCATCAACATCCAGTCTCTGGCTGATCATTCTGCGGCCATCCAAATCTTCCATCTGCAACCTCTCGGCCGTCCTTTGCAGGGAGTCCGCATCCAGAGACGAAGTGAGGGCGAGGAAGTAAACCTTCCACGCCTGGTAAGGCTCTTCCAGGTAGAGGAGGTCAAACCATGAGAGAATTCCGGGGATTTCTTCCAGCAGATTCTTCAACTCCGGCGTGAGGTCGATTTCGGAGGAGAGGACTTGAAGCAGGCTGAACTCATCCATGCGCTCGATGGCCTTCAAGGGCTCCGGCTCCATCAGCAGGAGCTTGAGCTCAAGGAAGAGACGTCTTCCGGAAAGCCCCTTGAAACAATCAATGGCTACTGCGTTTTTCATGAGGGCAAGAGTCAATTTACCGATCTTGAACCCGAACCTCTGCTCAAAGCGGATGGCCCTCAAAACCCGGGTCGGGTCCTCGACAAAGCTGAGGTTGTGGAGCACGCGGATCACTTTTTCCCGGATATCCCGCTGGGCGCCGAAGTAGTCCACCAGGCTTCCATAATCTCTCTTGTTGAGTTTGACAGCCAGGGTGTTGACGGTGAAATCGCGCCGATAGAGGTCCATCTTGAGAGAGCTCACCTCCACGCTGGGAGGCGCGGCAGGAAAATCATAGTACTCGATCCGAGCTGTGGCCACATCCACCTTAAAGCCGTCGGGGAAGATCATCACCACGGTGCCGAATTTCTTGTGGCTCCTGAGCCTCACGGGATGATGCGCGGCAAACTCCTGGGCAAACTTGATCCCGTCCCCCTCGATCACCACGTCCACATCGAGATTTTCCCGTTTCAGGAAAATGTCTCTCACGAGCCCGCCCACAAGAAAAGCCTGGTAGCCCATCATATCGGCAACTTGCCCGAATTCCTTGAAGAGATTAATCAGGTTCCTGGGAAGACGTTCCTTGAGCATGGGCGCGATGTTCTTCTTGCGGCTGAAATGGGACGCATGCCGAGACTCGTAGAAGAAATCAGGGATCACCGGTCCGCCCACAAGAATGTTGAGAAGGTCTGTTCGGGTGATCACCCCCACCACTCTTCCGTTTTCAACCACCGGAAGGATGCGCACTTTGTCCTCGATGATCCTGTTCTGCACCTCCTTGAGGTTGGCGTCGGGTTTCACGGTGGGGAACTCGATATTGGCATACTCCTGGATCTTGATATGACCGAGGCCGAAGTACACGGCCTTTTCCACCACCTGACGGGTGACGTAGCCCACGAGGCTTCCGCTTTCATCGATGACCATGAGAACGTTGATGTTGAACTTGGTCATCAAGGTGGACGCTTCCCGGACGCTAAAATGAGGAGAGATATGGATGACGGGAGACGACATCATGTCCCGGGCCCTTTTTTGGGGAATAACTCGACTCCTGAGAAGCGTCTGAAGATGCCTCTCCACTTGAATGACCGTCTTGTTCTTGATCGTGGCAGAGGCGGCCTGCGGATGTCCCCCGCCTCCGAAAGCCAGAGCAATTTCCGCCGCGTTTACCTCCTCCACACGGCTTCTGGCCACCAAGTAAATCTTGTCCTCCATCTGGGCGAGGGCAATGATGACGTTCAGGTTTTCCATTTCCATGAACTTGTGGACCAGGACCGCAAAGTCGCCGATATAATCCTCTCGCGCCACCTTGCAGATGACCACTTCCACACCGTTAATGACCTGAGAGACGGCGGATTTCGTCAGATCACTCAGGAGCCAGAGTTGCTCAGCGGTCAGCTCGCGGGTGAGCATGTCTGAAATAAGATTCGCGTTGGCGCCTTGCTCGACGAGCCAGGCGCCGGCCCGGTAATCGGCCGGTTTCGTGGAGGAGAAGGTGAAGGATCCCGTGTCCTCGTGAATGCCGAGGCACATGATGGTGGCCTCATCAGCCGAAAGGGGTATGCCCCTCTCTCTGATGATCTCGGTGAGGATGGTCGTAGTGGCCCCCACGTCCTTGATCACCTCCAGATGACCGCGTACGTCTTCTTCCGAGTCATGGTGATGGTCATAGATATGAATCTCCACGTTATCCTGTCGAGCAAGGTCCGCGAAGCGACCGATGCGGCTTTTCTGGCGCGTGTCCACGAGGATGAGACGCCTGATCCGGTTAAAATCAAGGTTCTTGATCTTCGTGAAGTTGAAAAGATAGGAGGTGGAGTGAAGAAAAAAATTTCTCAGGTTTCGTTCCTGGGATCCGGGAAAGACCAGGGTCGCCTCGGGGTAGAGCTTCCTGGCGGCGATCATGGAAGCCAGTGCGTCAAAGTCGGCATTCATATGCGTCGTAATGACTTCTTCGTGCACTTTTTCCGGCGCGGTGGCGCCTGCCTGTTTTTCCTCTTTCTTGTTTTCCATAGAAAAATCATAGCATATTGAAGAAGATGTGTATAACTCCAATCGCAGGAGGTCACCGTCATTTAAGAACCGTTACTGTTTCCATCGGGGAATGAGAGAAAAAACCTCGTCTCCAGGCGAAGATTTTAGTATCTCCCAAAGGGACCGAAAACCGCAGAATATCGAACAAGGAATGCTGAATGTCGAAGTGCCCGCTTCGTAATTCTGCGGTTCCTTGTTCAACATTCGATATTCAGTATAGTCTGGTCTTCACACTGGCGAGTCGAATTAATTCGACGAAGCCATGTCCGCCCGCCACGCTGTTGGTCCCGACCGAATAGTAGTTAACTTTGCTATTCCTTACCAGGAAGGGGAATCAAAAGGTTTTATGGCTGATCCCTGAATCAGGACGACGAGGAAGGGGGATGAACGATTTCGCTCGGGCGAGGTTTCAATTGTGACGGCATGGAATCCGGTCGGGAAAGGCGCGCAACCGCGGGGGGAACAGCCGGGGGAGGGGGGAAGGTGCGACTCCCGAAGGTCGGAGAGGGCGAAACTAAACTCCTTTCATTTTCTCTTCCGTTTCTTGCCTCCTCTTGCACTCGATGCAAAGCGTTGTCATGGGCCTCGCTTTCAGCCTCTCCTCTGAAATCTCCTCGCCGCACATCTCGCAGATCCCGTAACTGCCGTTATCGATTCGCTCAAGAGCTTCTTTGATCTTGCTGATCAGCTTTCTCTCTCTGTCCCTGATCCTGAGGGTGAAATTCCGGTCAGACTCCAGGGTAGCCCTGTCTGAAGGGTCGGGTAGATTGTCGTCAAAATCGGTCATGCCGCTAACGGTCTTGTTGGCTTCGTGGAAGAGTTCATCCAGTCTTTCCCCGAGCAAGTTTCTAAAATACTCCAGTTTTTCCTTTGACATCATAACCTCATCTACACCTCGTCATGACTTCATGATCTTTTGCCAAAAGCCCTTGTCGTTGTGGTCCCTGGAATTCTTGTGCCCTTCGGTGGCGGCAAATTCTTCCAGGAGTTCTTTTTGGCGCGGTGTCAGTTTTTCGGGAATTTTGACGTTTAACTTCACAAACAAATCCCCCCTCTTGCCTCGCTGCAAACCGGGCATCCCCAAACCCGGCGCAGTTCGAATATCGCCCGGTTGAGTGCCGCTGGGTATTTCGATCTCATGGGTCTCTTCCTCACCGAGAACAGGGATGCTGATCGTATCGCCCAGGGCGGCCTGCACAAAGGATATGGGAATTTCACAGATCAGGTGATTTTCCTCTCGCTTGAAGAACTCATGCTCTTTGACATGGATCACCACGAACAGATCTCCCGGCGGTCCTCCGAACTCGCCAGGCTCTCCTTCACTCTGCAACTTCAATTGGGAGCCGGTGTCCACTCCCGGAGGAATTTTGAGCGTGATCTTCCTGTCGATCTTCACTTTGCCCCGCCCTTTACATTCCCGGCACGGATCGCTCATGATACGGCCTTCGCCCTGACAGGCAGGGCAAGTCGTTGCGATCTGAAAGAATCCCTGAGAACGGTAAATCTGTCCTCTGCCCTGACAACTGCTGCAGGTTTTCAATCCACTGCCCGGGCTCATGCCGGCCCCTCCGCAGGCTGTACAGGAAGCCCATTTCTTGAAGCCGATCTCCTGCTCCTTGCCGTAGAAGGCCTCCTCGAGAGTCAGTTCGATGTCATAGCGGAGGCTGCCCCCTTTTCTCGCCCTGGTTCTGCGGTTCCCCCGTCCTCCGAAACCGAAGAAATCCTCAAAAATATCGCCGAAATTGCTGAAGATGTCTTCAAAACCGCTAAATCCTCTGAAACCGGTCCCGGCCAGACCTTCATGGCCATAGCGGTCATAGATACCCCGTTTCTCGGTGTCCCTGAGCACCTCGTAGGCCTCAGAAGCCTCCTTGAACTTCTCCTCAGAATCCTTGTCCTCCGGGTTACGGTCGGGATGATATTTTAAAGCAAGCTGCCGGTAAGCCTTCTTGATCTCTATCTCGCCGGCTGTGCGAGAAACGCCGAGAACTTCATAGTAATCTCTTTTCGCCATTGTCACTGGACCTCAGCAGCGGGTTCTTCCTCCGGCTTGTCAGTGCCCGCATCAGGAAGGAGTTCGATCGTGTTCAGAGGGAGTTGTTCCGCCGACCTGCTCGACACGACAACACTTCCTTCCGCGATCTCCCTCAACGCAACGACGATGTCCTTGTTCCTGGATGTGATGGTGGGTTCAGAGCCTTTTCTGATCTGCCTCACCCTCTTGGCAGCCGCATGGATCAGGGCAAAGCGGTTGTTCACCTTCTGCAAACAGTCTTCCACTGTGATTCGTGCCATCCTGTGCCTCCTCTTGCTTACCCCGAGGTCCATCTTTTTCGCAACAACAGCGTGTTGGAACAAAGATCCCCGAAGGGCGTCTTTTACAGATAAACTTTATTTTTTAGCATTTTCCATGTTCAATGTAAAGCGCTTTTGTTGGGCACGAATGCATCAATTTTGTCATTCCGAAGACAAAGCTTTCCTCAGAGGCCTGATGCCCATAATCCGCTTCAACAATGCACATAAGTATAGTAAAGTCTCTTTCGAGTGAATTCAACGGCAACGCCCGGTCAACCGAAATGCTTTCTGCAGAATAAGAAGGGACCCGGAGAAAGGGAGGCGACCTGATGTTGGCAAAAGTCCTGAGCAGTGCCGTCATCGGCATCGATGCCTACATTGTGGAGGTAGAGGTGGACATCTCCCAAGGCCTGCCTTCCTTTTCTACGGTAGGTCTGGCTGAAGGGGCGGTTCGGGAAAGCAAAGAACGCGTGAAGGCCGCCATCAAGAATTCGGGATACCATTTTCCTCCTGACCGGATCACGGTCAATCTGGCTCCTGCGGACATCAAGAAGGAGGGTTCGGGCTTTGACCTGCCCATGGCTCTGGGGATACTGGCTGCAACTGGCCTCGTTCCCAAGACCCACTCCATGGACTATCTTGTGCTGGGTGAGCTTTCCCTTGACGGTCTTCTTCGACCGGTTAAGGGAACTCTTCCCATGGCCATCACGGCGAAGGAGCAAGGCTTGAAAGGGGTCTTTCTCCCCTCGGAGAATGCTCCCGAAGCGGCGGTGGTGGACGGAATCGATGTGTTTCCAGTGGGAACTCTGGGCCAACTGGTCGATGCCCTGTGCGGTCTGTCTTCCATCGCAGCCTATCGAATGGAGGCGAGGAAACCCACGGAAGATGCTGATCTCCAGCATGATTTCAGCGACGTCCGGGGTCAGGAAAACGTGAAAAGAGCTATGGAAGTCGCCGCGGCCGGAGGGCATAATATGATGATGATCGGCCCTCCGGGGGCGGGAAAAACCATGCTCGCCAAGAGGCTGCACACGATTCTTCCCGAACTCAGTTTCCAGGAAGCCCTGGAAACCTCAAAAGTCTACAGTGTGATGGGCCTGATGCCTAGGGGGAAAGGGCTGATTATCGTGCGGCCTTTTCGCTGCCCTCACCACACCGTCTCGGACGCAGGCCTTATCGGGGGAGGGCAGGTGCCCAAACCGGGAGAGGTGAGTCTCGCCCATAATGGAGTGCTGTTTCTCGACGAACTGCCCGAATTCAGGAAGAACGTCCTGGAAGTGCTCAGACAGCCCATGGAGGACGGGCAGGTAACCATCTCCCGGGCGAGTTCCACGGTTACCTATCCGGCAAATTTCATGCTGGTTGCCGCGATGAATCCCTGCCCCTGCGGGTTCCTGGGAGACCCGAAACGGGAGTGTTCCTGCTCGTTTCTTCAGGTCCAGCGCTATCGGTCCAAGATTTCCGGCCCTCTCCTTGATCGCATCGACATCCATATGGAAGTCCCTCCTGTGCAGTTCAGGGACCTTGCCGGAGACCGTGCGAGCGAAAGTTCCGCCGAGATGCTTAAGAGGGTGAAAGAGGCAAGAAAAATTCAGGCGGAGCGCTTTCAGAGAATGAAGGTCCACACAAACGCGAACATGAACAGCCGGCAGATCAGAAAATTTTGCAATCTCGATTCCCAGTCCAGCGATCTGCTGGAAAGGGCCATGGACAAGTTCGGTTTGAGCGCAAGGGCCCATTCAAGGATTCTAAAGATCTCCCGGACCATAGCGGACTTGGAAGGGACCGAGGCGATCCAATCCTCCCATGTAGCAGAGGCGATTCAATACCGGAGCCTTGATCGGAGAATGTTTCATTGAAAAGACTCCTGAAATTCTTCATAGCTCTGGCCCTGCTCCTGATCGTGACGGCCCTGGGAGGGGCAGGCGTTCTCTGGTACACCTGGTCGGCGAACCTGCCCTATATCGGATCTCTCAAAGAATACAACCCGCCCACGATTACGGAGATATACGGCGACAAGGGAGAGGTGATCGGAAGGTTTTGGGATGAGAAGAGAATCGTGGTTACGCTGGACCACGTCCCGAAGCACCTCATTCAGGCCTTCATCGCGGCCGAGGATTCACGCTTCTATGAGCACGAGGGAGTGGATGTGGCCAGCATCCTCAGGGCCGCAATCAAGAACGTGATGGCCGGAAGGATTGAGCAGGGTGGAAGCACCATCACCCAACAGGTGGCCAAGGCCTTGCTGCTGAAAAATCCGGAAAAAACCTTTAAACGGAAGATCAGGGAGGCTACCCTTTCGCTGCAAATCGAAAAGGAGTTCACCAAGGAGAGAATTTTATTTCTTTATCTCAACGAAATCTACCTCGGTCATGGCGCTTACGGCGTGGAAGCGGCGGCGCGGACTTACTTTGACAAGAGCGCTTCGGATCTGACCCTGGCAGAATCAGCAATGCTCGCCGGCCTCACTCAGGCGCCGAGCAGGTATTCCCTTTTCACCAATTTTGACAAGGCAAAGGCCAGACAGAGATACGTTCTGGAACGGATGCGGGAAGAAGGATACATCAATCCCGAGGAAGAGAAAGAGGCCCTGGCCGCCGAAATCAGCCTGGCCACCGAGCCTGATGATCCTTTCGAAAAGGCTCCTGACTTCACGGAGTATGTACGAAGGTACCTGGAGAGCAAATACGGCCGGAAGGAACTGTACAGGGGAGGCCTCAAAGTGTACACCACGGTCAACGTGGAGATGCAAAGGGCGGCGGAGACGGCCCTGAAGAAAGGCTTGATGGAACTGGACAAGAGAGAGGGTTTTCGCGGCCCTTTGTGCAATCTTGGATCGGAGGACAGGGAAAAGTACAGGCGGGGGAGAGTACAAGCTCTGCGGGATCAATCACTCCGTGTCGGCGATATCGTCGAGGGCCTTGTAGAGAGGGTGGATGACGATAACCACGAGGTGCGGATCAGCGTGGGGGATAAAGAAGGGCTTCTGCCCCTAACGGAAATGAAGTGGGCGCGAAGGCTCAAGCCCGACGTTCCGTACTATACAGCGAGTATCAAGAAGCCGGGAGAGGCACTGAAAGCTGGGGACGTGGTTCTCGTTCGGGTCGTGGAGTTGGGTCGGACCTGGCGCTTTTCCCTTGAGCAGGAACCTGTCGTCCAAGGGGCCCTCTTTTGCCTGGAGCCCCAAACGGGGAGGGTCAAGGCTATGGTAGGCGGCCGGGATTTTTCCGCGAGCCAATTCAACCGCGCAGTCCAGGCCCGGCGCCAGCCGGGTTCCGCCTTCAAGCCGATCATTTATGCCGCCGCTCTGGACTGGGGAATGACGCCGGCCACCGTCATTCTGGATGCGCCCTATGTTTCCTCCCTCAATCCGGACGAGGATGTATGGAGACCCAAAAATTTCAAGGAAAAATTTTTCGGCCCTACGCTGCTCCGTACAGCTCTCACGCAGTCCCGGAATGTGATCACCGTCAAGATCCTCAAGAAGATAGGCGTTCCTTACGTGATAGACTATGCCAGAAGGATGGGTGTGGAATCCGAGTTAAATCCCGATCTCTCCCTTGCGCTCGGCTCATCGGGTGTGTCTCTGGCGGAACTGACCGGGGCTTACGCAGTGTTCGCTAACGGCGGAATGCAGGCGGAACCCATTTTTATCCACAAGGTGGAGGATCGGAAAGGGATCGTTCTGGAAGAACATCAGCCCGTGGTTAAAGAATGTCTATCCAGGGAGACGGCCTATGTCATGACCGATCTGCTCAAGGCGGTGATTCAGGAAGGAACGGGCTGGAGGGCGAAGGCCCTCAAACGACCGGCGGCGGGAAAAACAGGAACCACCAATGATTTGAGGGATGCGTGGTTCGTAGGTTTCACGCCCCAACTCGTCGCGGGCGTATGGGTGGGATACGATGACCGCAGGCCCCTCGGCGCGGGCGAGACGGGGTCGAGGGCGGCGAACCCGATATGGCTTTATTTCATGTCGGAGGTGTTGAAGGACCAACCGGTGGAAGACTTTGCGGTCCCGGAAGGGGTGGCTTTTTGGAAAATCGACGCGAAAACAGGGCTGCTTGCCAGCCCGTATTCAGAGGCCGTGGTCTTGCAAGCCTTTGCGACAGGAACAGAGCCTCGGGAATACTCCCCCAAGCCCGAGGCGGCAAGGGCGGGTCAATTCTCCCAGTTCGACCTGGAAAGTGATCAGTCATCGGTGAGCAGTGATCAAGTCGTCAACTGAAGGTCTACTAAAGCTTGCAAATCCGAAGCATGAAATCCGAATCTCGAAACAAATCCCAATGAGCGAAATCTCAATGATCCAAACCCATCGTGCGTTGGCTTCCCCATGACCCTGATTGTTTGTTAGATTGGGACAATAAAAAGAAGATTCATTTCATGATTCGGCCGGCGCATCATAAAGGGGGAGCCGCACGATCACGCGAGTCCTGTCTTTCTCCACGTTGATCTCGATCTTTCCCCTGAGCAGTCGCACTATCCGGTGAGTAATGTAGATGCCTCTTCCCCGTCCCTCGCCCTCGAGAAGGTGCCGGCGTTCTTCTTCGGGAATGAGCCCGGAGTTGGTGATCTCCACACAAGCCCAGTCGTCGTCAGGAAATGTTCGGATGGAGAGGACCCCCCCTTCAGGGGAATAGCGTTGGTGGCATTGTTCAGGAGGTTATCCAGGACTCTTTCCACATGCAAAGGGTAGCATCGCACATACAGAGGATCCTGAAACGGCCCCTCTTCCAGGGTCACATTCTGTTTGAGCATTTCCTTGATCACTTCTTTGTTGATATCGAAACGTCTCAACACAATGCTCGTCAGATTGGCTACCTGCTCTTTTCCCGCATGGTAAATGCTCAGAGCCATTTCCTGGAGGCGACTGGTCTCTTCGAGGAGGACGTCGAGGTATCTCTTGATCTTTTCCGACTCCCTGAGAGATCCCTCCTGCTCGATGATGTGCTTCAGCCGGCGGGCAAACCCGGCAGTGGCGATGGCGGGATTCTTGAAGTCATGGAGGATATCGTCGAGACGCTCCATCCTTTGGGCTTTCATCAGTTCGCGGCCCAGGAAGACGAAGAGTTCGATTTCTTCTTCCGAATAGGTCTTCCTTTGATCCAGGGCGTCGAAGGTCATGAAATGGGTGATGTCTTCGCCTCCGCTCAGAGGCACGTACAGGATGGAGTTGATGTTGTGGGCACCTGCAAAGGATTTCATGTTCTTGGAAATGTACCGGCTCTTCAAAGGATCGGTGATGACCACATAGGAAGGGGTCACAATTTCGTAAGGGGATTCGCCGCTGTAGCTTGCGTGGCCCAGTACCAGCTCAAAGGCCGGTTCGCTACGGATTGGGAAGCTCTTTCCGATGCCGTGATACCCGGCCACCTCGGGATAACCCGCCTCGATGGACACCCTTTGCTTGTCTTCCGTCACAGCAAAAAGGGCACAGCTTTGAAGGCTGATGATATCCGCGAGCTCGGGCATGACCCTGTTGAAAACCTCCTTCATTTTTACCCCTTCCCGGGACCCGAGCTTTAGGAAGATCTTCTGGACGATGGTTTCCTTTTTTTCGTTGAGGCGAAGAAGGGCAAGGATTTTCTTTCTGGCCATGACGAAGCTGAGCCTGCGGGCCATCAGGTTCGCCATCTTGATCTCCAGCGGGAGAAAGATCCGGTCCTTTTCCTTGTAATAGAGCTGGATCACTCCCACCATCTCGGGTTCGTGAAGGGAGAAGCGTGGGAGAGAGATGGGCACGGCCAGGATGGAAAAGGCGCCTTTTTTCTGCACTCTCTCCTTATCCTGGTACAGCTCCTCCTTCAGAATATTGGGCACGATGTAATGCCTGCCCGTTCTGACCACTTCACCGGCAATGGTTCCGTCGAGCGGTATATAAGTCGCCCGGGTTTCTTCTTCGGGAGGGTGGGAACCGTAGGAAAGCATCCTTTCCGTCCCAGGATCATAAATCCTGACCGAAGCGGACAAAGCTCCCAGAAATTCAACCATGTGGCGAGTAACGACGGAAAGGATCTGTTGCGCAGGAGAGTCCGGCTCGATTTCGGTGATCTCGTCGACCCTCCCTGAGACTTCGCCCAAGAAATCAGGAAGGAGGGCGTCTTTGATCCATTCCTGGAGGTGAGTCCAGAATTCCTGTCCCCTGAATTCCAGG
Source organism: uncultured delta proteobacterium (assembly GCA_963740905.1). Classification (GTDB taxonomy): domain Bacteria; phylum Desulfobacterota; class DSM-4660; order Desulfatiglandales; family HGW-15; genus JAFGDM01. Next base: position 82,775 of record CAVUFY010000009.1, on the reverse strand, counting down.
GCCCAAGGCTGATTTCTGATGGACTGAATGAAGTGATCCGGAATGTCCCACATAGTTCAGGATCTCTCAGGAAAGGAGGTCTCTGACACCCTGGAAAATCGTGTCGAACAGCTCCTGCGCATCCTTTTTTTCAACGCAGGAGAAGGCCACTCTCATGTCATGTTTGCCCAAGGCAATAAGGCCCACTCCATATTTGTCCAGGAGATGGACCCTCAGAGGTTCCGCCTCCACTTCCTTGAGTTTCAGGCACATGAAGTAGCCGGAGTTAAAAGGATACACATCCCATGCATCGTGGTATTTCGGGTTCTCCAGCACTCTCTTGATCTCCCGGGCCCGTTCCTCCAAGATCCGGTATTTGTCATCTCTTTCAGCCGCGTAGGTGCTGGACCTGAGAGAGTGCAGAGTAATGGACTGGCTCAGGTGGGAAGCATTCGAAATAGAGCCTCTCACCGCTCCCCCTGTCTTTCTTTCCAAAGCATTATAGACCTCATCATGATTTTTTTCAAGACAGGCGCCGTAGGTGACGAAGCCGACTCTCAAGCCCCACACATAGTTTTCTTTGGTCGCGCCGTCCACTTTTATGGCCAGCAACCGGGGATCCTTGTTCAGAAGACGGCCGAATATGGACTCTTTCAGCACGTCTTTGTCGTAAAAAAGTCCGAAATAGGCATCATCCGTAATGGCAAGCACGCGGGCGCCGCCGCGCGCCACACTCGTGAGGATTTGAGCGATCCCATCCCCCTCCTGCGGGTTAATGGCGTAGCCGGTGGGGTTGTTGGGGAAGTTGAGGATTACGACGACCTTGCCCCTGTCCTTTGCCTGGGCAACCACGCATTCCTCGAAGCCCCGGAGATTGAATTTCCCCTCATGGTCGAAGAGGGGGTACTGGGCAATTCCGGCCCCCCGGCGCACAGAGAAGATGAGACTGTAATTCCCCCACATCTTGTCGGGCAGAACGATCACGTCGCCTGGGTCCACCCACATATCCGCCAGAACACTGAGCCCATGAGTCAGGGCATGGGTGACAACGGGGAGACTGATAAGGGCCGATGAAAGAGAGGGGTTTTTCTCGATCATGTGCTCCTTCCACGTCTTGCGAAGCGGCATGATACCGAAAGAAGGCGCGTACGTGAGAGCTTCCTCAGGTTCCAGGCCGTTCAAAAGGGACATGACCGAGGGAAGGTACATGGTCCTGCCTCTTTCGGTGGCCATCCCGATAGTGGCGTTGAACCTGTGGGCTTTCTCCTTGGCTTCCGCACTCTGGGTTAATATGCCTTTCGGGAAGAAGAGATTTTTCCCCACCTCAGAGAGCATCTCGTAGACATGAATGTTCTCTTTTTTGATGATCTCATTCAGCTCAGCGGCTAGAGGATTCATGGATTTAGTCCCCGAAGTGAAAGTATTGGTGCACGCCTATGTTGACGGTTTCGTAAAAGTCCACAATGTTGGAAATTCATTTATCCGTGAAACCCAAGAAGTGTCAAGGGAAAACAAAAAGCGTTGAATTTCTGGAACCTTGGTATGCTTTGGGCCTTGACTTGAAAAGCACACTCTTTGTATAGTCACAGGGTTGGATCGTAATGGTTTTTTTGGATTAACGGTACAGGGTGGCGAGTTGCGCGCAACGAGAGAGAGAGGCGGAGTTGACCTGCCGCTCGTCAGTCCCGCAGAGACGGATTCATAACTGCTCAGATTAAACAAAAAGGAGAAGCGATTATGGTGGACGTGGTCATTGTATCTGGGGCTAGGACCCCCGTAGGGTCTTTCGGCGGAAGTCTGAAAACAACGCCCGTGGTTCAAATGGGCGCTCTGGTATTGAAAGAAACGCTTAAGAGAGCGGGCTTAAGGCCCGTAGCATCAAAGGAACTCACCCAATTTGCTCCCGAACCTTTCAAGGGGATGGGAATGGTAGACCTGGAAAAGGCAGGCTACGATTATCCTGATTCTCTTCAGCCGATTCAAATCGATGAAGTGATCATGGGAAATGTGGTGGGCGCAGGTCAGGGCCAGAATGTGGCCAGACAGGCTACGATCAGAGCGGGCATCAGCAAGGAGACGAATGCTTTTACGATCAATAAAGTCTGCGCCTCCGGCATGAAAGCCGTAGCCCTGGCTGCGCAGGCGATCCGGGCAGGCGACCGGGAAGTGGTTCTGGCCGGCGGCATGGAGAACATGAGTCTCATCCCTTATGCCCTTCCGGCTGCAAGGTGGGGAGCCAGGATGAACAATGTGGACCTCGTGGACCTGATGGTCTTCGACGGCCTCTTTGAGATTTTCTACGGCTACCACATGGGTATCACAGCGGAGAACATCGCGGAAAAGTACGGTATTTCGAGGGAAGAACAGGATGAACTCGGCGCCCTGAGCCATCAGAGGGCGCGAAAAGCGATCGTGGAAGGTCTTTTCAAGGAAGAGATCGTTCCTGTTGTGATCCCCCAGAAGAAGGGGGACCCCATTATCTTTGACACGGACGAAAGGCCCATGGACACGAGCGTCGAAAAGATGGCCAAGATTCCGCCCGCATTCAGGAAGAACGGAACCGTGACCGCGGGAAACGCCTCGGGCATCAATGACGCGGCGGCAGCACTCCTGGTCATGTCCGACAAGAAGGCAAAAGAACTGGGCCTGAAACCTCTCGTGAAAATCAGAGCCTATGCCACGGGCGGCGTGGACCCGGCCTACATGGGGCTCGGTCCCATCCCTGCGGTGAAGAAGATCCTGGAAAAGGAGAAACTCACGGTCAACGACTTCGGCACCATCGAAATTAACGAGGCTTTTGCCTCCCAGGCCATCGGGTGCGTGAGAGAGCTGAAGTGCGACATGGAAAAGACCAACCTCCTGGGGAGCGGTATCTCCATCGGTCATCCCATTGGGTGCACCGGGGCCCGGCTCCTGGTGACACTGACCCACGAAATGCTCAGGAAAGGGCATGCCCTGGGACTTGCAACCTTGTGCATCGGCGGAGGTCAAGGGATGGCGACCGTTCTGGAGAAAGTGTAGCGCGAGACAGATCAAAGGAGGAAGGAATGGCCTATCAGAACATCATGTTTGAAAAGCAGGGAAACGTCGGGGTGATCAAGATCAACCGGCCCAAGGCGCTGAATGCTATCAACGCCGGAGTGCTCGATGAAATGAACCAGGCTCTGGATGAGATTGAAAAGGATCCTACCGTGAGGGTCCTGGTGCTCACCGGTGAAGGGGAGAAGGCCTTTATAGCCGGGGCTGACATCGCCTACATGGTTAATCTCTCGCCTCTGGAAGCACGGCGGTTTTCTCTAAAAGGGCACGAACTGGGGTTTCGACTGGGAGACCTGCCTGTCCCCGTGATAGCGTGTGTCAATGGTTTCGCCCTCGGGGGCGGCGCGGAGATGGCCATGGCGTGCGATTTCATTTATGCCTCGGAAAAGGCGAAATTCGGGCAGCCCGAAATCAACCTGGGGATCATCCCCGGATTCGGCGGTACCCAGAGACTTTCCCGGCTGGCGGGCAAAGGCATGGCCAAGGAGCTTTGCATGTCTGGAGTCATGATCAGCGCCCAGGAAGCCAAGGAGATCGGACTGGTGAACAAAGTCTTTCCTGCGGACAAACTGTGGGAAGAAACCATGAAAACAGCGAACCTCATCGCTTCGAAAGGAAAGGTATCTCTCAGGGCGGTCAAGGAGTGTGTGGACCGGGGCTATGACACGGACCTTCGCAGAGGCTGCCTCATGGAAGCTGACGCTTTCGGACTGTGCATGGCGAGTCCGGATGGAAAAGAGGGCATGAGCGCCTTCCTGGAAAAGAGGAAGCCGGATTTCGAGGGAGAGCTGGTTTAGAGGTTTATCCAAATATTTCGGTGCAAGGTTCGCGAAGGTCCAAAATCCGAAATCCGAAGCACGAAATTCGAAACAACACCTGATGGGATTTGGCGAACGCGCAGACCTCCAGCGAAGACTTCACATGGATGGGCTTGAGAGGAGTTAAACGATGGACTTCAGACTGAGCAAAGAGCAGGAAGAGATTCAGAAGGCGGCGCGGGAATTTGCGAAAGGGGAGTTCGACAAGGAAGTCGCGCTGGAGCACGAGCGAACCCATACCTTTCCGAGGTCCATATGGAAGAAGGCTTGCGAACTGGGCTTCGTGGGCATTCATTTTCCGGAAAAGTACGGCGGTCAGGACTACGGCATCTTCGAGAACGCACTCGTGGTGGAGGAGTTCTGCAGGCAGGATTCAAGCATCGGAATCGCTGTGAGCCTGGCCGATTTTTCTTCCGAGATCATCCTGAGACACGGGACGGAAGAGCAGAAGGAAAAGTACCTCCTTCCCCTGACCAGGGGCGAAGCCCTGAGCAGCGGCGGATTCACGGAACCGGATCACGGCAGCGACATCACTTTCATGGACACGAACGCAGCGAAGCAGCATGGCGAATATGTCATCAACGGAGTGAAGACCTTTATCACCAACGGCACGATCGGAAACTTCGTGATTGTCTTGTGCCAGACCGATCCGGAGGCTAAGCCGACCCATCGAGGCCAATCAACCATCATCGTGGAAAGAGGAGCGCCCGGGTATACCCAGACGGATGTGGGCGAGAAGATGGGAATTAAGATGACCTCCACCGGAGAGCTTGTTTTTAACAATGTCAAGGTCCCGCCAGCCAATTTGGTGGGCCCGGAGAACAAGGGTTTTTATCAGGTTCTTGAGTTTTTTGACGAGAGCCGCGTCGAAATTGCGGCCCAGGCACTGGGAATAGCCCAGGGAGCTTTTGACCGGGCCCTGGCTTATGTGAAAGAGCGAAGCCAATTCGGAAAAAAACTGGCCCAATTCCAGGTGACCCAGCACAAGCTCGCGGAGATGATCACGAAAATTGAGACCGCCAGGCTCATGGTCTTTAAGTCGGCGTGGAGTTTTGATCAGGGAATTATCGACCCCAAGCTTACCTCCATTGCCAAGATGTATGCAGGACGCGCGGCCGTGGAGGTGGCTGATGAGGCGATTCAGCTGCACGGCGGGTACGGCTACATGCTCGAATACGAGGTGGAGCGCTTTTACAGAGACGCCAAGATCATGGAGATTTATGAAGGCACGCGGGAAATCCAGAAGAACACCATCGCCAGCGCTGTGCTGGGTAAGATGTAGTCCATCATGGGGCAGGAAAGCCCGGTGGGAGAACACGGAATCCTGACAGGGGGAATCCATATGTCTTTGACCTTTAATCAAAAGATCATGGATGACATCAAGAAAGAGCGTGAACACTGGGAAAGAAAACTGGAAGAGATTTTCTCGGTAACTCCGGAAAGACTGGAGAGATTTTCCACTGTCTCGGATCAGGAGATCCGCAGCATTTATACGCCCGAGGATGTGAAGGCCCAGGACTATGAGAGGGACCTGGGGTTTCCCGGTGAGTTTCCCTTCACAAGGGGCGTGCAGCCGTCCATGTACCGGGGCCGTCTTTGGACCATGCGGATGTTCGCGGGCCTGGGATCGGCGGCGGACACGAACAGGCGCTTCCGTCTGCTCGTGAATGCGGGTCAGACCGGGCTTTCCACGGCTTTTGATATGCCCACCCTTATGGGATATGACACGGATTCACCGAGGTCCAGAGGGGAAGTGGGCAAGTGCGGTGTGGCCATCGACACCCTTGCGGATATGGAAGACCTTTTCGAGGGACTGCCCATTGACCGGATCACGACCTCCATGACCATCAATCCTCCGGCGCCGGTGATCTGGGGGATGTACATCGCCATGGCGGAAAAGCGCGGGATCGACAGGAAGAGGATCGGCGGAACCATCCAGAACGACATGCTGAAAGAGTTTATTGCCCAGAAGACGTTCATGTGTCCGCCCATTCCTTCTCTGCGGCTCATCACCGATACCGTCGAGTTCGGGACCCATGAGATTCCCAGGTGGAACACCATCAGCATCAGCGGTTACCACATCAGGGAAGCGGGGTCCACGGCAGTTCAGGAACTCGCTTTTACGCTGGCCGATGGGATCGCTTACACCCAGGCCGCCATTGAGCGGGGACTCGAAGTCGATGAGTTTGCGCCCCGATTTTCTTTTTTCTTCAATTCCCATGTGGATTTCTTCGAGGAGATCGCCAAGTTTCGAGCTGCGAGGCGACTCTGGGCAAAGATCATGAAGGAGCGTTTCAAGGCACAGGATCAGCGCTCCTGGTGGATGAGATTTCATACCCAGACTGCGGGCTGCTCACTTACGGCCCAGCAGCCCTATAACAACATCGTGAGGACGGCGTTCCAAGCTCTGGCTGCCGTTCTCGGCGGCACCCAGTCCCTGCACACCAATTCCCTGGATGAGGTTCTTGCCCTGCCCACAGAGGAGGCTGCCACCATTGCTCTGAGGACCCAGCAGATCATTGCAGAGGAATCGGGTGTAGCCAATACGATCGACCCTATGGGCGGGTCCTATTTTGTGGAAGCGCAGACGGACTTGATGGAGGAGGAGGCGCTTGCCATCATCCAACAGATCGATGACATGGGAGGAATGCTGGCGGCGATCGAGAAGAACTTTCCCCAGAGGGAGATCGCAGACGCGGCTTACCATTATCAAAGGCAGATCGACGAGAACGAAAAAACGGTGGTGGGCGTCAACAAGTATGTGACGGAAGAAAGGGTTCCGGTGGAGCTCCTCGAAATTGACGAGGCTCTGGAGAAGATTCAGGTCGAGAAGACCCGGCGGATCAAAGCGGAGCGGGATAATAAGAAAGTGAAGGAATGTTTGGAAGAACTCGGCGAGGCGTGCGTTTCCGACAAGAACGTGATGGACCCCATCATCGATGCGGTGAAGAATTACGCCACGCTTCAGGAAGTGTGCGATGTGTTTCGCTCGACTTTCGGCGAGTACCGGGATCCGGGGATCTATTAAGAAGGCTCAAGGCGCACGGCGCACGGCGCACGGAATGAAGGGAGAAGCGCAAGGTGAACGGAAAGCCCAAGGCATTAGGCGAACGAGACTCGTCGACAGAGAGAACGTCGAATGTCGGACAAGGAATTTCGAATGATGAAGTGTAGTGATGTTGATGGTTTCCTTCGACATTCTTTATTCAGCATTCGATATTCTGCGGTTCGCTTTTAAACCAACGCAGGATAGAACCCTGTTCCGCAGTTAGAGTTCAGCGAGGGAAGCATGGTGAAGGATCGGAAGCTCAGAGTGATGGTTGCAAAACCGGGGCTGGACGGTCATGACCGGGGGGCGCGAATCATTGCCAGAGCGTTCCGCGATGCAGGATTTGAAGTGATCTACACGGGGCTTCATCAGACCCCTGAATCCATTGTCCATGCCGCGATACAGGAAGACGTTGATTTGATCGGACTTTCCAGCCTGGCAGGCGCCCATATGTACCTGTTTCCGGAGGTTGTGAGGCTCCTCAAGGAAGAGGGAGCAGACGACGTCGTCGTGGTGGGCGGGGGAATTATTCCTGATGACGATATCCCCAGATTGAAAACGAAGGGGGTCGTGGAAATCTTCATACCCGGAACCAGGCTGGATGACATTGTGAGCTGGGTAAGAGAAAACGTGAAACCGAGGTCAGATTGAAGACATGTCTAATGCCGTTGAAAAAGTGATTGCAGGGGATGTGCGCACCGTGGCTCGATTGATTCGGGATATTGACGACAAGGTGCCTGAGGTAAGGGAGGTCTTGAAAGATCTTTATTCTCACACGGGAAAGACCTATGTGATCGGCATCACTGGAGCCCCGGGAGTGGGGAAAAGCACTCTGGTGGACCAGATGGTCAGCCACTATCGGAGGCTGGGAAAAACGGTCGGGGTCCTCGCAGTGGATCCCACCAGCCCTTTCAGCGGAGGCGCGATTCTCGGAGACCGGATCAGGATGCAGCGCCACAGCCTGGATGACGGCGTCTTCATAAGGTCCCTGGCCACTCGCGGCCATTTCGGAGGACTTACCCAGTCCACCAGAAGTGCCATTGATGTTCTCGACGCCATGGGGAAAGACTACGTCATCGTGGAGACCGTGGGCGTGGGCCAGGACGAGGTGGATGTGGCCAAGAGCGCGCAGACCACGGTGATCATGGTTATCCCCGGGATGGGGGATGATATCCAGGCCATCAAGGCAGGTATTCTGGAAGCGGGCGATATTTTCGTGATCAACAAAGCGGACCGAGAGGGGGCCGACAAGACCTTCAATGAACTGCACCAGATGATTGGCATGGGCTATAAGAGATACGAGGACGGCCAATGGAAACCCCCGATCATCAAGGCCGAGGCCGCCTTCGATCGGGGAGTAACGGAGCTTCTGGAAGAGATCGAAAAACACCGCGACTACCTTTTGCAGCTGAGCAAGGGCAGGAGTCTTGCTAGGAACAGGGAACGGGTCCGCGAAGAACTGGCGGAGATGATCAAGAACCGGCTTATCCAGGAAGTGATGGAGCGACTGGTCGAAGGCGGCGATTTCGACAAGTCCGTCGAAGCTATTGTAGCGGGCGAGACGGACCCATACACTGCCTGCGACAACTTGCTTCACGCTAAGTTGGACGCCCTGAAACGATGAGGTTCCTCGCAAAGGTGCGTTAGAGCCTTAGACTATAATTTCTGTATCATTTCAGCTCTATGCGACTATGGTAAGGATCATGATTCCCTTTCTTCCGTTCCGAGGCTCGCAGGCTGGTCTTTTCTACGGTTTATCTACGGGGGAGTTTTGCCCCCTCCCGCTGTTCTCCTCGCCTTCGCTCGGAGCCAGGGGTTTCCCCCATAGATAAACCGTGAAAAGACGGCGCCTTTCCGCCAGTCACTCAAGAAAGAGAATCATGATCCGCACGGCCACTAGAAACAGCTAGAATGATACTAATTTCTTAGCAAGTTGCGTAGAAATCCATGTTGCCGACCCATGGGAAGGTCTCTTCCTGAAATCCGACTCCATCGGATTTCAGATTTCTCCCGCCTTCGGCGGGATGTACGCCCTGAAGGGGCGTTGTATGAAATCTGCCTAGGCAGATTTCATTTCTGGTTGCAGCAGGATGAGACCCTCGGAGAGAGGTTACCCCGGCGCGTATAAGGGAAACAATCCAAAGGAAAACAATCCAGAGGAATAGGCTATGGTTCAGATGATCAAGTATGGGGTCCTTGTCCTTCTCGGCGGTTTTTTCATCCTCTTCGGGGTTCATCTTTTATGGGCCTCCTATGGGCTTTCCGACCCCTTTTCATTCATCATGACTTTTTTCGCATCCAATCTCATCATTCTGATCAGCGGGGTAGGGGTGCTGGGATTCGTGATCAGGATGGTGAATTTGTGCAGGAATAAAGAAAAGAGTTAGATAAACCATGAAGAAGGGGAGCTGAAAATCATGCCGGTTAAGAAAGGGCCTTTACCTTTTGGGAAGAGGGTGATGAGGTTAAGAAAAGAAAAGAACATGACCCTCAAGAATCTCGCGAATGAAACAGGCCTGACCACAACCTATCTCTCACAAGTAGAGGCTGGAGAGGTCATTCCCCCAGTGGCTGTGATCCTTCAGCTTTCCCGGGCTCTCGAGATCGACTCCGGCGTTCTGCTGAGAGAGGAAAAAGCGAAGGCAGGAAAAGAGTCGGCTCTGGCTTACCGCAAAAGGACGGAGGATTACACCTACCAGACCCTTACGCCCGAAGCCGCCCACAAGCACCTGAAAGGTTTCAAGGTGTTTATCGATCCCAAGTCGGACCACAAAGGCGTGAGCTATCAGCATCTGGGCGAGGAGTTCATCTACGTGCTCAAGGGGAAGATCGAGGTGACGGTAGGGGAGAATAAGAACACACTGCCCCCGGGAGGGAGCATCCACTTCAACTCGTCCATTATGCACAAACTTCGGAACATAAGCACCGACAGAGCGGAACTGCTGGTCGTGCTCTATACGCCTTAGGAAGAAACATATGGGCTTCGAACTGAGCGAAGAACAGAAGATGATTCGTGCCATGGTGCGGCAATTCGCCAGGGAAGAAATCCTACCCACCGCTGCGGAGCGGGACAAGACGGGGCAGTTCCCGAGGGAAATCCTCCGGAAACTCGGTGAACTGGGACTGATGGGCATGAACGTGCCCCAGGAATACAACGGCGCCGGAGTGGACACCGTCAGTTACTCCCTCGCCCTTCAGGAAGTCGCCTACGCGTGCGCTTCCACGGCGGTGATCATGTCGGTTCACAACTCTGTAGCCTGCGGGCCCATCTATCTCTTCGGATCGCCTTATCTGAGGGAGACCTTTCTGAAGCCTCTGGCCGCGGGCAGGAAGATCGGTTCCTTCGCGCTCACGGAACCGAGCGCGGGCTCTGACCCGGCGAGCCAGAAGTGCAGGGCGGTCAAAGACGGAGGCGGTTACATCATCGATGGAACCAAGACCTTTATCACCACGGGAAAGAACTCCGACTTAACGGTAGTGACCGCCTATACCAGCAAGGAAAAAAGACACCGCGGGATCAGTGCCTTCGTGGTGGAGAAAGGGACGCCGGGCTTTTACGTGGGGAAAGAAGAGGAAAAAATGGGCCTGCGGGGCTCGGACACGGTGGAGCTTGTTTTCGAGGATTGCCGGGTGCCGAAAGAAAATCTTGTCGGCAAAGAGGGGGACGGATTTGTCATTGCCATGACGTCTCTTGACGGCGGACGAATCGGCATTGCTTCCCAGTCCGTAGGTGTTGCTCAAGCCTGTCTGGACGCATCCGTCCGTTACGCCAGAGAGCGGGTCCAGTTCGGCCGGCCCATTGCCCAGTTCCAGGCCATTCGATGGATGATCGCAGACATGGCAACGCAAATTGAGGCGGCAAGACTCCTGACTCTTAACGCCGCCAGCATGAGGGATCGGGGAGAAAATTTCACGGCCGCCGCCTCTATGGCCAAAGTGTTCGCCTCGGAAATGGCCAACCACGCAGCTTATCAAGCCTTGCAGATTCATGGCGGATATGGTTACATCAAAGACTTTCCCGTGGAAAGATACTATCGGGACGCTAGGGTCTTTACCCTGTATGAGGGCACGTCGGAAATCCAGAGAAAGGTCATTTCCGACAGCTTTCTGGGGAAGTGAAAACGCGCCGGTCAATAGTGAAAAAATGGAGCGAGCCTTTGAACACTACAGTGATAACATCCCCGATTTTGAAACCTTCCAAGAGAGCCTGAACACCCCTCTTCCGCAACACCTCCGGATAAACACGCTAAAAATCAAAGCGCAAGTGCTTTTAAAGAGCCTGGAGAACAGAGACGTTCACCTCAGGAGAATGCTCGACTCGGATGATACCCTTTATATGGCCCCGCAAGGATCTTCTCCCGGGAAATGGCTTGAGTACGCCCTCGGATACGTCCATCCTCAGGCCCTGACCTCGTGCCTGGCCTCCGTCTTTCTTTCGCCCGAACCGTCTTCCTACCTTCTGGACTTGTGCGCTTCGCCCGGAGGAAAGACCTCTCACCTGGCTCAGATGATGAACAACGACGGCCTGATCGTGGCCAACGAGGTTAAGCTACGGCGACACATGGCCCTCTCAAACACCTTGGCGAGGCTGGGCGTTTTGAACACGGTGGTGACGGCTTATCCGGCTCAGGAGTTCCCATTAAAAGAGAGATTTGATTTTGTCATGGCCGATGTCCCCTGTTCCGGCGAGGGAACCTTTCGCTACGGCAGCGGCCGTTCCCGGCTGGGGGAAAGGATGTATGGGGACCGTCTGAGTGGGGTTCAGAAAAGGATCATCCTCCGGGGGTTTGACCTGTTGCGGAAGGGTGGACAAATGCTCTATTCCACGTGCACCTACAACCCTGATGAGAACGAGTCAGTGGTAGCCTTTCTCTTGGAAAACCGGGACGCCGAAATGCTTCCCATCATGAGCCCTCTTCCCTGTTTGCCGGGGCTCTCTCAATGGAACAAGGTGAGTTATGACCGGAGAATGCAAAAGGCGGTCCGATTCTATCCCCATCTCGTCAACTCGGCGGGATTCTTCATGGCCAGAATCGGCAGAAGAGGATGAACGAGCTTTCCTCCTTTCCTACATGGAGGAGCGTTTCGGCATCCCTTCTCAGATTTTCAAGGACTGTCTGCTCTTCAGGCACCGCAAGAGCTGGTGGTTGCTCAAAAAGCATCCCTCCCTTCCTGTCCCCTTTCGGCTGAAGGTGGAAATGGCGGGGCTGAAGGCTTTTCAGAAAGTCGGTCCCTATATCAAACCCACCACCCGGCTCATTCAGGTTTTCGGTTCCTCGGCCACGAGGGCGAAATGGGACCTCACCGAGCAACAACTCCAAGGCCTCCTGAGAGACCAGTTCTTCCCTGTCCGTGACACGGAGCTTGAGGATGGTTACGTGATCCTGTGTCTCGGAGATTACACCCTGAGCCTGGGTCTTCTTATTCACGGCAAAGTCAAATCCATGATCTCCCGCAGGGATTTGAGATTCTTCAAGAACGAACCCTCCAAAGGCGAATAGACAAGCCTATTTTTCGCGCCGCTGTGCAGATGTGCACAAATTCTTGTGCAGTGCCGAGTCAATCATCCCTCCCCATGTCGCACGACAAAGAGGACCGCGAGACACAAGGGGCTCTGAATACCCGCGCCGGACAAGGATCTCGCGGAAAGCCACAGCGCGGATAAGTCTGCATGAAACGCCTTCGGGGATTGGCACGGAAGTTGATAGACATCTAAAGTGTATCCATGTCGCCGGCTGCCACGGTTTTCGGCATGGATCTTCCCGGGAAATCACAGAATCAGAGGGGCTGTGGAGTTTTCACTCGGCAGGTTGACCTGGAGAACAGCCGCCTTTCCTGTTGAGCCGGTAATAGGGAGTGAGGAATGGACATCAGCGGAAATGCAGAGATCCTTCAAGATCACGCGATTGCCCCCACGAGAGTCTCGACCGGAGGACAGTCTTTTGCTCCATCTCTTTTCAGACACAAAGAACTGATGGAAAGGTTGGAAGAGTCCAGAGGAGTGGATCGAACAGCTTTGACCAACCTGATCAACCACATCCACTTCACGGATCAGGGGGTGAGAGTCCTCTTGGGGCATCCTCAGTACAAGGAGACCCTGATGATCCGCGCCTTGCCCGAGCCTTGCATGGGCAACGTCGTGACCTGCGCCTGGGCAGACAACGCCTGCTCCGGTCTGGATGTTCAGAAACTGGAGTTTCTGTATCTCATCACGGACGACGGCCGTTCCATGATCATGGTGCCGGGAAGGTTGAGGGAGATCAACACCAGGCATGTGATCATCGATTTGCCGGAAACGAGTTTCGCCCTTCGCGAGCGCCGGGCAAAACGCTTCGTTTGCCGCGGAGTGGAGGCGGAACTCCTCCAGAACGGCTTTCATGCTCGAGGAGAGTTAATGGATTTCAGCCCCTCGGGGTTTCGCATCAGGGTCAGAGCAGAACCCTCGTCCTCCTTCCGATGGCTGAATGGGGAGGAGAGCGCGATCGTGCAATTGAAGCGAGAAGAGAAAGTTCTCTTTTCAGGCTTATGCCGGCTTCTCCGCAGCGCAGGCCGATTGGGAGAAAGAGAAATCGTACTCTCCCCTGTGGACGGAGAGATCAAACGGTTCAAGAAAAAAGAGTGCCGCAACCTTCGACAGCGACTCAATCCGCCGCCTAGAATGGTTTTCAACCATCCCTTCCTGGACAGCAGGCTGGACCTTGAGATATCGGACATCTCCACATCGGGCTTTTCCGTTTACGAAGAGGAGGATGAGCGTGTGCTTATGCCGGGGATCATCATACCGGATGTAACCATCAATTTTGCGGGTTTCCTGAAGATGAACTGCTCTGTCCAGGTGATTTACTGCAAGCCCGCGAAGGGCCAGGGCTACCGTTGCGGGTTGGCCATTCTCGACATGGACATCCATGCATACAGCAGTCTGACGCATGTGCTCACCAATGCGTTGGATCCGTATGCCAATGTTTCGAGCGATGTCAACATGGAAGCCCTCTGGGAGTTCTTCTTCGAGACAGGATTCATCTATCCGAAAAAATACCGGGTCATACAGCACCAGCGGGCGGAGTTCAAGGAAACCTACAAGAAGCTTTATCAGGATAATCCGGAGGTGGCGCGTCACTTTACCTATCAGAAGAACGGTCGTATTTACGGTCACGTTTCCATGGTGAGGGCGTACGAGCGTGCGTGGATGATCCAGCATCATGCTGCAAAGGCCATGGAAAACAGAAGGACCGGTTTCATGGTCCTTAAGCTGATCATGCACTACCTTAACGATATGCATCGCCTGCCCTCGGCAAACATGGACTACGCCATGTGCTATTTCAGGCCTGAAAACAAGTTCCCTGACCGGGTGTTCGGAGGGTTCGCCCGGGAACTCAAGGACCCGCATGGATGCTCCCTGGATCTTTTTGCCTATCTTCCTTACACCCATCTTTCTTTGGGCCCCAAGTTGCCTGAGGGCTGGACTCTGACTCCTTCTACGGATCTTGATTTGTGGGAATATGAGCGAATTTACAGGGACCAATCAGACGGCCTACTCTTGGAGGCCCTTGGGCTCGTTCCGCCTGTCACGGGACACGACACGCTTGAAGAGCTCTATGCCCGAATGGGCCTGGTCAGAAAATGCGGGATTTTTTCTCTGAGCTACCAGGGGGACTTGTGTGCTGTTCTGGTGGCTAACCAGTCAAACATGGGGTTTAATCTTTCGGAACTCCTGAACGGTATCAAAGTCCTCGTCGCTAAACCTGATGCCTTGCCATGGACCGTGCTTTCCGTGGCCATATCTCAACTCGCCGGCGACTATCCGATGGAGAGAGTCCCTGTTCTATTCTATCCGACAAGCTATGTTGAGGGGAGGGAAGTGCCCTTCGAGAAATACTATCAGCTGTGGATCCTGAGCGTTCAATGGGGAAATGAATACCTGGAATACGTGCAGCGGAGGTTTCACATTAACTACAAACAAGCGACGCGCCGGATCTGAGGTTCTTCCTGCCGGAGATTGATTGTAGCTCTATCCTGCTTCCATGCCGGTCCTGCAAAAGGTTTTTTTTTAGCCCGATCCGGAGCTGTCGGACCGGAGCCGTGTTTGCAATGACGAGGATCATGATTCTTTTTCTTTCGTTCCGAGGCTCCCAGGCTGGTCTTTTCTACGGTTTATCTATGAGGGAGTTTTGCCCCCTCCCGCGGTTCTCCTCGCATTCGCTCGGAGCCAGGGGTTTCCCCCATAGATAAACCGTGAAAAGACGGCGCCTTCCCGCCAGTCGCTCAAGAAAGAGAATCATGATTCTTACGGCTACTTGAGAAAGCTAAAGTGATACTAATTATTGACAATCACTCAAGTTTTTGGGTAAAATTAAATGTTTCCGGGGAAAACATTTTTCACGATGACCGAATCGATAAGAACAGATCAGGTGGAGCTTTCCAAAGACGTGCACAGTCATGTGCAAGATCCCCTGTACAACAGCCGGCTGATTAAGAACTACGTGGAATATATCAAGAAATTCCACCCTGACGTTGACTTGGACGAGATTCTCGGCTACGCGTGGATCAAAAATTACGAGTTGGAAGACCAGGGGCACTGGTTCAGCCAGTGGCAGATCGATCGTTTTCATGCCCGCCTCATGCAAAAGACCGGTGATGCCAAGTTGCCAAGAAAAGTCGGCCGCTTTGCGGCCACCTCTCAGGCATCGGGGGCCGTGAAAAACTACACAATGGGATTCATAACGCCGGCCGCCGCCTACTGGTTGTTCGAAAAGATCGCTCCTCACATGACCCGGGCCATGACTTTTGAGAGCCAGAAGCTGGGTTCCTATAAGTTCGAAATCGCGGCGAAGCCGAAACCGGGGGTTGTTCTGCAACCCTATCAGTGTGAGAGCCTGATCGGGCAATTGGAGGCTCTTTCAAAGCTGTTCACCGGGAAATTCCCAAAAGTGGATCATCCCGAATGTATTCACACAGGAGGAACAGTCTGCAGGTACATTATCACTATCGACAAGACTCCTACCTTGGTATGGCGCACCCTCAGGCCTCTCCTGATTCTGTCCACCCTTGCGGTCATCATAGCACTGCACTTTGTCATGCCCTCTCTGTCCTGGGGTGCCCTGACGCTTCTGTTCGCATCGATCTTCCTGGGCGTTTCCTATTACTTCGAGCATCTGGAAAAGGTAGAGCTGAGCAAAAATGTGGAAGGTCAACAGACGGCGGCCAAAGCCCTCTTGGATCAAATCACAATCCGGTACAACGATGCGCAGCTTATCAAGGAGATGGGCCAGGCGGCTTCCATGCTCCTGGATATCGGTGAGATCCTGAAGTCAGTCATTGATTCCATCGAAAAACGGCTCGATTTCGACCGCGGCGGGATCTGGATGGCCAACAACGAGAGGAGCCGTCTGGTATACAAGGGCGGCTTCGGTTACACAGAGGAACTGGAGGCCATTCTAAGAAAGACCGACTTTCATCTCGACAAAACCGAATCCAAGGGCGTGGCCGTGCAGGCGTTCTGGCGGCAGCGGTCTTTCCTGGTCAACGACATCGCGGAAATCCAGAAAGACGTGAGCCCCAGGAGCTTCGAATTCATCAAGAAACTCGGAACGCATTCCTTTATTTGTGTGCCCATCGTATTCGAACGGGAATCCTTAGGCGTCCTGCTTGTCGACAACGTGAAAACGAAGCGGCCCCTGAGCCAGAGCGACATGTCCTTGTTGAGCGGCGTGGCCACTCAGATTGCCATCAGTATCCATAACGCCATATCTTATCAGAAGCTTCAAGACGGTAAACAGCGGGAACAGAGTCTCAGGAGACTCTTTGAGAGGTACGTGCCGGCCCCGGTGATCAAACGATATGTTGATTCGGGCGAGACCGATCTGTTCCGGGGAGAAGAGTCTTTTCTTACTGCTCTGTTCCTGGACATCCGTGGGTTTACCTCCAGTTCGGAGAGCATGGAGGCGAAGGATGTGGTTTCCTTCTTGAACAACTATTTTGAGAAATGTTCTGCCATCATCACGGAAGAAGGCGGGCACATCAACAAGTATATGGGCGATGGGTTTTTCGCTATTTTTGGCGCGCCGGAGCCTCTTGCTGATCATGTGAAATTGGCCTTCAACGCCACATGCCGAATCCTCGACATGTCAAAAAGTTTCATCCTGGAAGGAAAGCCCATGATGATCGGAGTGGGCCTTCATGCCGGCCGGGCGATCATAGGCAATATCGGCTGCCGGACCAAAATAGAGTATACCGCCATCGGGGACACGGTCAACACCGCAGCCAGGCTCCAGGAATTCACGAAATACTTTGGCAATTTTCCGGTTATCATGAGCAGAGCCGTTTGGGAAGGGCTGACGGAACACCCCATGCACGCCAGGATTATCAACCTGGGAACGCAGAAAGTCAGAGGGAAAAGGGAGAATCTTGAAGCCTTCGGGTTCAATCCCTCGATGGACAAGTCCTCCGGCCGTGACGGCGCCAAGGTCGATTTTATCCCCCTGCAGAGGATGAAGAGGGTGTAAGCTGATATGAAAGAAGACAGGCCATGAAGTTCTTTTCATGATCTGCCGTTTGTTTTCTCCATGAAGCGAAGAATCTCGGCAGCAATCTCTTCCGGCTTTTCAAAGTGGAGTGCATGGCTGCCGTTAAACTTGACCAGCCTATTCTCACTCCCCTCCGAAAACATGTGACCCATGAATTGCTGAACTTTATTATTGTCAACGATTCGATCATTTTCGGCCAGAACGGCTAGGATAGGAACGGCGATTTGCAGGATTGCCCCCCAGGATAATTCTTGAATCTCATCCATGATGTGAACGGTCTTCATGGTAACCATCGTTGTCTTGAGTGGATCGTTCTCAATAAAATCGAGCCATTCTTCGTCGAGCGTAAAGTCGGTCGACTCCATGGGGATGGGAACGTAGGCGAGGTCAGGACCCGGCTTAAGCTTGAACTGGGATATCATGTCCAGAAAGATCTTTTCTGCGACACTGATGACGGACCTGAAACGTTCATTCCAGAAAAAGCCGGGCATGAGCAGGACAAGGCCGGTCAGGGCGTCGCCCAACCGGGCGGCCGCAACCGATGCGTATTGACACCCTTGACACCAGCCGGCAAGATGAACTCGCTTAAAGGAGCGTCTTAAGAATTCGATGTGTCTTACCACATCCTCGATGATTAAACCTACCGACCCGAAGTCCCCTCGCTTCTCATTCAACCCGCAGCCTCGTCGATCCGGAGCAACCACGGATATATCGCGGGGGGATGATCGCAATGCCGCAGCGAGCGGGGCCTGCCAACCAGAATGACTCATCCCTCCATGCAAGATTACCAGGACATCGTCGCCTTGTGCTTTCCCCCATAGTCTGTAATGAATTTTATACTTGTCCCGCATTTCAAGTGTAAGAATGTCCGGTTTTCCGTCATCATGGACCTTCGGCATTCTGCATTGCATACCGAATCCGATGTCCCACTTCTCGGTTGGTATCACCCGGAGCCCTTGAACTGTTGTGAAGTAATAAGGACGCCTCAAGTCGAGAATGCCATGACGACCGAATTTCAACATAGGATCAGCCGGCTCTCGCTCCACCAGGTAATCGCCAAACGCGCCTTCCTGAGCAATGAGGTTTTCGCCTGCGGCGCAGGCGGCCAGAAGCGCGGCCCGCGTTAACAAAGATGTCTCCCCTACGTGGCAACCGATGATAATAGGCCAGGCAAGCCTCTTCAGTTCCTCAATGAGCTTGATGGTCCTGATGAGGCCGCCTGCTTTTGACACTTTCACATTCGCTATAAGCTGCCGCCCCAGGTCCTTGTAAAGAACCAGGTCGCCAAGGGTGCATAGACTCTCGTCCAGGATGACGGGAAGCCCCGTAGAGTCATTGACCTCACGAATGCCACCGACATCGCGAGCTCCCACCGGCTCTTCTACGGCAAACAGGAATCCGTTCAAGGCTTTCAAGTGGGAGACCGCATCATCGGAGCGGCCGTCCCACAGGTTATTAGCATCCAAGCGAATTCGAACTTCCGAAACGGCCTGCTGCCCGCACCTCTGTTTCAGGATCGCCAGCCTGGCCCGGTCCTTTTCCACATTGCCGCTGGACTTGACTTTAAAATCTGAAAAACCCCGGACGAGGTAGTGATCTACAAGGTGGGTAAATTTCCATTCTTTCTCATCGCCTAGCACGGCAGTGTAACGACCATCCCGCCGGCAACCGTCCAAGCCAAGCAATATTTCGGCGGAGCAATTCTTTTCCCGGGCGAACAAATCCAGGAAGGCCATTTCCACCGCGCACCAGGCTGATGGATATTGATCTATATGCTCTGCGTTTTCTTCCATCCATCCCTTTAAATCTTCAAGGGTGTCAAAGCGCCATTCTCCCCTTGCCGAACGATCGTGTATCCACCGCATGCTTGACTCAAGATCATCGCCGGAGACGTAAGACCGGGGACAGCCCTCTCCGAAGCCCGCCATGCCATTCCTTTCCGCTTTGACCCATACGCTTTCCCCTTCGTCTCTGGTGGCTCCTGCGTGACGGAATGTTGATTTCAGCTTCAGTTTGAGAGGTTGTGCTTCTAGACGGATCGGCTCCTTACCCATGCTTTGTCTCCTACCGGTGGAATGACTCCAAACTTTGTACCCAGGCACCTGGGGGCGGTTAAAAGCGTTGAGTCCATTTTTGGTTGTTGATTCGTTAGAGAGCAGCCCGCGGCCGGGCCGGCATGGCGCTCGGTGGCGGCCTGATGGCTGTATTAGAAATTGCGTAACATTTTAGCTTTTTGAAATCATAATCTCTGGTGCCAGGCATGGGGATCCCTCTCAAAACTGAACAACGAAGACGCCACACCACCCGTGTTCAGCGTTAGGCAACCGGTGAGGCGGGCGGAGACTTTCCGGGGCGGGTCCATGCAGGAACGGCTCTCGAAGAGGCTGGGAAAACTCGCCGCCCGCCTTTGCTACCGGGTGTCTGCATGCGCTTTTCCGGATTCTCTTCGTTTTCAGTTTTGAGAGGGACCCCCATGCTCGATGCCTCTAGGCTTTTCAAGAAGCTAAAATGTTACGAAATTGCCAACTTGAAAGGGGAAATATAGGCAGGCGGGGCCCAGGGTGTCAAGTCGAATTGACAGGTCCTGGTAATGATTCAGTCATACGTTTGCCCTCATGAACCCTGGTCCTCAGGGCCGGGTCAGAGACAAATGGCTGAGCCCCTGAAAGTGAGAAGGCTCCAACTTCGAAGCACGAAATTCGATATTCGAGTTTCGGATTTTGCCGGCGGTACACTTGCCAATCATGCCCTTTGGGCTTAGCCCAAAGCCGGGCCCTCTGGACCCGGAGCTAACATCTCTCGCGTATGCGGGGAATTGAACTATTTTCCTCTTTGCTGTATGTTAACGGTATGGAGGTTCAGAGGAATGGGGATGTCAGCTGGTTTTGAACAGGGCCCGATTCGACCGCCCAGCGAAGCAAGAAGCTTGCTCTTGCGGCTGACCCGCAACTGCCCGTGGAATCAGTGCCTGTTCTGTCCTGTCTACAAGGGCAGGAAGTTTTCGCTTCGGAGCGTCGAAGAAATCAAGAAGGATATTCAGACGGCAAAGGATATTGCGGACGATGTCAAGGCCTTGTCCTGGAAACTCGGTCATAGCGGGCGTATCAGCGATGAAGTGGTGAGTTACGTATTCACCGGCGCCGAATACAGCGATAACTATCGGACCATCGCAGCGTGGCTCTATTACGGCACAGGAGCCTGTTTTCTTCAGGATGCGGACAGCCTGGTGATGCCGACGCAGAGTCTTGTGGAGGTCCTTGCGTTTCTCAGAGAGAAGTTTCCGGAAATTACCCGGATCACGACCTACTCACGATCCCGCACGATTGCCAGGAAATCCGTGGAGGCCCTGAAAAGCTTGAAAGAGGCGGGCCTGAACCGGGTCCATGTGGGTCTGGAGTCGGGGTATGACCCGGTGTTGAAGCTCATGAAGAAAGGCGTCACGGGAGCTCAGCATGCGGAAGCGGGGCAAAAGGTAGTCGCCGCGGGCATAGAGCTGTCCGAGTACGTCATGCCTGGCCTTGGAGGCCGGGAGCTTTGGAGAGAACACGCTACGGTTACGGCCCAGGTCCTCAACCGGATTAATCCACATTTCATCCGAATCAGGAGTCTCAGAATTCCCGATCGAGTCCCCCTTTTTAAGCTTCTTGAACAAGGTGCTTTCAAGATGCAGTCGGACGACATGCTCGCTGAGGAGCTCAAGCTCTTTATCCAAAATTTATCGGACATCAGCAGCGTGATCACGAGTGATCACATCATGAACCTCTTGGAAGAAGTGAGCGGAAAGCTGCCCCAGGACAAGGAGAAAATGCTTGAGGTAATCCGCAAGTACCAGCAATTGCCTGATTCGGAGCGCCTCGTATACCGGATGGGAAGGCGAGGGGGCGCTTATCGCTCCACAGAGGACCTGAATCGCGATCCTAAGACTTACCAGAAGATAAAAAACCTGATCCGGGAGCTCGAGGCAAAAGGCGGTGAGGAGGAAGTGGAAAGATTTATCGCAGAGATGGTGGACCAGCATGTGTAGGCTAGAAAGGGCTTTCAATGTGCGGTGACGACTCCAAACAGGCGGACCGTCTGTATTATCCGATTCTCGTGGACCTCACAGGGAAAAAGGTTCTTGTAGTGGGCGGCGGGAAGGTGGCCAGACGAAAGATAGGCTCTCTTCTCGCACACGGGGCCATGGTGGAAGTGGTGGCGAAGGAATTGGATCCCGAGGTAGCCGCGTGGGCGGAGAAAGGCCTGATCAAGTATTCCGGTCAGGACTTTTCCGAAAGCCCTCTGGAGAGCTTTTTCATGGTCATTGCGGCAACCAACGATGCTTCTTTCAATCGACAAGTGAGCCGGATGGCTCAGGAGCATGGGTTGCTCGTCAATGCCGTAGACCAGCCCTCGGACTGTAACTTTATTGTCCCTTCCGTGCTGCGGAGGGGAGACCTCGTGGTTGCTGTGTCGAGTTCGGGCAAGAGCCCTGCGTTTGCGAGAAAGACCCGGGAGGATTTAGAGCGGCAATTCGGCGAGGAGATTGAATCCTTCCTGATTCTCATGGGGCGCCTGAGAGAAAAGGTGGCGGACCATGGTCAGCCCCAGGTTCATAACAAGCAAATCTTCGAAAAGCTGATTGCCTCTCCCCTTCTGCATGCAATCAGGGAAAAGGATTGGGATCAGGCAGCCTCAGTGATCAGCGAAATTCTCGGCCGGCCTTTCTCCCGGGAGGAAGTCATTAAATATACGAGGAAGAGCACATGATCGGCCTGATTTTCAGCGGCCTGGCGCTTGCATTTGTCCTGCTTGCCGCCGGTGGGCTGATCGTATACCTCGTCGGTCAGAGTAAGTCGGTCTATCAATGGTCGTACAGGATACTTGCGGGGGGATTTGTTTGCCTCACCCTGGAGATCGCCTACCGGTACTATGCCTTGGGGGCAGCCCCTGTGCTGACCCTCAAATCGGCTCTTGTCTTCTTCGCATGGGCGATCCTGGGTGCTTACATGGTGTTCCACCTGAAATTCAGACTCATGGTGCTCGGGTCATTCATAGCGCCCCTGGTGGCTTGTCTTTTGATCATCTCTTCCGCGGTGCCTGCGGCCTCCGTGACGGTCAGGCCCGTATTCAGGAGCCTCTGGCTCACGGCGCATGTGGTCATCTCCTTTGTGGGAGACGGGATGTTTGCCGTCACTTTTGTCGCCGGTATCATGTACCTCATTCAAGAACGTCAGATCAAAAAGAAGAAGCTCGGCTCTTTTTTCACCCGCTTGCCTTCTCTTGCCACCCTGGATTCGATCAATCACTATTCCCTGATTTGGGGATTCCTTTTCCTAACAGTGGGCATGATCACAGGAGCGATCTACGCTCAGCAGGCTCTCGGAAGCTACTGGCGCTGGGACCCCAAGGAGGTCTGGTCTCTCATCACGTGGCTCTATTATGCAGCCCTTTTGCACGAGCGGCTGGCCGTGGGATGGCGGGGAAGAAGAGCGGCGATTCTGGCCATCGCCGGGTTCGTGGTCCTGAGTTTCACTTTCGTCGGTGCGAGCCTTTGGCTCAGCGGCTATCACAGCTTCAAGAGCCTCGGGGGATAGTCGGACCCATGATCACCATTGTGAGCATCGGCATGAATCATGAAACGGCGCCCGTGGAACTGCGAGAATGCCTGGCCAAGGACCCGAGCACTCCTGAACTGGCCTTAGCTTCCATGAGGGAACAGAGTTCCATCAAAGAAGGTGTCTTCATTTCCACCTGTAACAGGGTAGAAGCCCTTTTTACGACCGATAGAATCCGTGAGGCGGAAGCCTCCGTGCTTTCGATCCTCTCCTGTCTGGGCCAGGTTCCAGAGACGAACTTTTCACCGCATCTGTTCATCCACCGAGGCAAAGAGGCGGTCCGCCATGTGTTCAGGGTAGCTTCAAGCCTTGATTCCATGGTGGTGGGCGAACCTCAGATTCTGGGACAAATCAAAGAGGCCTATGCCAAAGCGGTCAGGGAAAAGACCACCGGTGTCGTCTTGAACAGGCTGATGCACAGAGCTTTTCATACGGCGAAACGAGTCCGCTCGGAGACCGGTGTTTCCGATGCGGCCGTTTCCGTGAGCTACGCCGCTGTGCAGATGGCCAAGAAGATATTCTACGACCTGAAGGGGAAAAGAGTCCTTCTCATCGGTGCGGGGGAAATGGCCGAACTCGCCGCTCGAAATCTCCTGAGCCAGGGTGTGAGTTCCATGACCGTGGCCAACAGGACCTTTGAGCGTGCGGTGGAACTTGCCGAAGCCTTTCAGGGCAAGCCTGTCGCGTTCAACGAAATCGGACCTCAACTCCTGGAGGTGGATATCGTCATTTCTTCGACTGCATCGTCCGGGTACGTAATCACCCACGAACAGGTCAAAGGGTGTTTTCGAAAGAGGCGCAACAGCCCTCTATTCTTCATCGACATTGCGGTGCCCAGGGATGTGGAGCCGAAGGTCAACGACCTGGAAAACGCGTATGTTTATGACGTGGATGATTTGAAAGGAGTCGTCCAGGTCAACATGGCTCAGAGGGCCGAAGAAGCAGTGAAAGCGGAACGGATCGTGGAAGAAGAGGTGATCAAGTTCGAGAAGTGGCTCCACACGCTTGCCATCGTGCCGACTATTGTTTCCCTGAAAGAAAAGGGAGAGTGCATTCGGCAGGCTGAAGTCCGAAAAACTCTTCCCTCCATGGGATCGCTGTCTCCTCGTCAATTGGAAGGTCTGGAGACATTGACGATGTCGATTGTGGAAAAGATACTGAATGACCCGATCGTGTTTCTGAAAGGCAAATCAGAAAGGCCCCGCGCGGATGCTTATCTTGATGCGGCGCGGAGGCTCTTCAATCTTGATCAGGAAACGGAAGAAGAGGCGGAGAATGGACATCCAGGGGATGATACATCAAGTCAGGGAACACCCTGATGCAAGGAAGATCGGCATGATTGCCAGCCATCTCGGCATCGTGCGGGGGACTTCTCGAGGCGGGGCAGAGGTGGAACGTATCGAAGTCGTCTGTGACCACAATGTGATACGGTCAATCATGAATGATGTGAAGACCATGCCGGGCATCGTGCAGATTCTGGTTGACACGAGGGAAGGTCTTCTTGAGGTAGGCGACGAGATTTTGGCTGTGGTCGTGGCCGGAGATATCCGGGAAAATGTGTTTGGCGCCCTGATAACAGCAGTCAATCGAATCAAGGCGGAGGCGAGCAGGAAAAAAGAAATTCTGAGGGAATGATGGAGGGATGAAGCCAATGGGTATGGTTGACGTGAGTGAAAAGCCTGTGATCCTGAGAAAAGCGGAGGCTTCGGGCAGAATTTGTGTCTCCTCAAACACCATGGAGGAGATCAAGAAGAAGAACATCAAAAAAGGCGACCCCTTCCCGGTCGCTGAAGTGGCCGCCATGAACGCAGCAAAGCAGACCTATCTCTTGATTCCTCACTGCCACCAGATCCCGCTGGACACGGTTCACGTGAACTTCAGGCTCACCCCTGAATTCATAGAGGCGACCTGCTTTGTGAGCGCTCGGGCGAGGACCGGTGTGGAAATGGAGGCTCTTGTTGGAGTCACTATGGCCCTTAATACCGTTTGGGACATGGTGAAGTACCTGGAAAAAGACGAAGGAGGGCAGTACCCGGGAACAAGAATTACGGATGTTCGTGTCCTCAGAAAAGAGAAATCTGCCGCTTAGAAAGATGGAGCAAGGACGCAGCAAAGATTTTGAACAGTTAAGAGGTCCCACCGATGGGCCTGTAAACGTGCCGGCGCAGTACTGGGAAGATCTTGGGAAAAGGGTGTTAACAACCCTGTGCGACGATGCGCTTGCCAGGGCTTATTCTCCTGAAAAGCTGGTTCTTCCTGTTCTGGGAAAAGAAGTCCTGGTAGACATCAAGAATCATTCTTTGGGGGCCATGCGCCAGGGTGAGTGGCTTAAGTTGGGACATCCGCTGCTGGAACTCCTGGTGGTGGTCTATCTGCTCAAAGCAAAACCCGTGTCCTTTACCCGTGAGCTTGTCAGCGTCAAGGAACTCAAGACAGCCCACTTTTTCCAGGGGCCTCATGAACTCAGGGTGAATCCGCTTCTGGATCGTTTCGGCCGGGACCGTAGAGGCTTTAAGGCAGCGGCAGAATCCCTGTCGGGTGTGGCCCAGGATCTCGCTGAGGCTGCATACAGGTTTCAGGCCTTTCCGAGGGTTCCGGTTTACTATCTCCTGTGGGAGGGAGATGACGAGTTCGAGGCACGCATGTCGGTGCTTTTTGACCGATCCGTCGAAGAACTCCTTCCGGCCGATGCGATCTGGGGCCTGGTCACCCTGGTGACAGACGCCCTTCTGAGGTATCCTCACTTCGCCTTCCAAGAAGCCGGCTCATGACAAATTCAAAAAATGGTATCACTTCAGTACAAGGTTGTCCCTGTCGGGGCATTCGAGCACCATTTCATAAGAATTGATTGACAGTCCCGAAGGCCCTGTGTTACCAAATTACTTATAAGGTAGAACACCTTAGGTCAGCCTTGTCAGATGGTCCTTTGAATCCGGCCCCAAAACTCTAGTATTCATTTTTTTATCCTTAACCGCACCCCGTTCCTGGGGAGTTGCCCAAGAAAAGGAGGAAAGGCATGAAAAGGCAAATGGGGTTCTTTGGTGTTGTGATGGTCCTCGGCTTCATTTTCACTTTGTCCGCTCATGGGGCGGAGCCGATTGTCATCGGAGTCCCCACATCTTTAGGGTTTGTGGAGGGGAAAGAATGCCTTGCCGTTGTGGAAATGGCGGTCGGGGAGATCAACGCCAAGGGAGGAGTCAAGGTTGGCGCGGAAAAGAGGCCGTTCAAAGTGGAGTCCATTGACATCCGCGACGCCGCGCCGGGTGTGCCTGTTCCTGAGGCGCTTCTGGGCATTGAGAAGATCATTTTGGAAAAGAAACCCACAGCCCTTTTGGTCGGGCCTTTTCGCTCTGAAGCGCTGGTGGCTGCCATGGACATGATCGCCAAGTACAAAGTGCCCTTGATCGGGTCGATTGCCATGACTCCCGCCTCAGAAGCGAAAATCAAGAAGGAGCCCGATAAGTACAAATACATTTTCAGGACATGTCTCAACGCTAAGTACCTGGTCAAATATCTCGTAGGCGTCATGGGCTTCGTCAACAAGCAATTCGGTTTCAACAAGGTCTATATCATGGACCAGGATGTGGCATGGGCCAGGGCTACGGCGGATGGGATGGTGAAGAGTTATTTTGAGAAGACGGGCTGGACGGTGGTAGGACAGGAAGCCTACCCCACAGGGACATCGGATTTCTCCTCAGCGTTGATGAAGATCCGGAGCGCAGGGGCGCAGGTCATTCTGCCCATCTTTGATATGCCCCAGAGCGGGATTTTGGTGAAGCAATGGAATTCCATGAAGGTTCCGGCCCTTCTTGCGGGATTCATCTCCCCGCTGGCAGGACCGGGCGCCTGGAAAACCTTTGACCAGAAGATTGGAGGAGCGATTAATTGCAACTTCGAACTGGGCAGCGCGATCGCCTCCAAGAAAGTCCCCAAGTCAGTGGAGTTTCTTCAAGCCTACGAGAAGAAGCACGGAAAACCAATGGAGGCAGGTCACGGACCCGCGCCCGCCTACGAGTCTGTTTACCTCCTCGCCGAGGCGATCGAAAAGGCTGGCACCCTTGATCCTGATGCCATCGTCGCACAGATCGAAAAAAGCGAACGCATGGGAGTCATGGGAAGGATCAAGTTTGATGAAGGACATCAGGCGATTTTCGGGATGGATCCCAGCCAGGAGGCGGTCGCCTGCGTGTTTCAGTGGACCGAAAAGGGAGGTCGGGTTAATGTGTTTCCTGAGCCCCTTGCGGACCGTGAGATCCAATTGCCTACCGGCCTGAAGAAATCCAAGTAACCGGAAGTCTCTATCCTTACCCTTCCCACGGCCTGGGAGAGGGTAAGGATGGGAGCGACGCTTACTCGCGGTGAATGAAAGCCTCGGAATGGTGCTGGGGCAGGAGTGAGGTGTTTTGGCGTGTTCCTGGGCACCGTCATCTACGCCCTGATCAATAGTGTGATCCTGTTGCTGATGGCCATCGGCTTCAATTTGACCTTTGGAATCAGTGGGATATCGAACTTTGCTTATGGCGCTTTTTATATCCTGGCGGCCTTCGTGACATGGATCTTCCTGTATCTGGTAGGCCTGCCTTATTTTCTCTCCGCCATCTTTTCCTTTATGTTCACCGCATTCATCGGCGCCCTGATGTATCGTTTTGTGCTGATGCGCGTCCGTGGGCAGGTCCTGTCTGAAGTAATCGCCACCTTCGGCATCGGCCTGGCCATCCTGGAGCTTTTCCGGTATCTCGGTTTTGTGGGGATTGAGTACAGCCTGCCTGTCTTTGTGGATGAGAGTTTTCTGATCGGCGGAGTTTATGTGGACATGCAGAGAATCCTCATCGTCCTGTGCAGTGTGGTGCTGGTCCTGTTTCTGTGGTTTTTCATTCACCACACCTCCATTGGTCTAGCCTTCAGAGGAATTGCGCAGGATGAACGCACGGCTCTGACGTTTGGGATGGACTCGGACTGGATTGCCACCCTCAGCGTTTCATTGGGCGCGGGGCTTGCCGCCATTGCCGCTACGATTATCGTCCCTCTGGGGACCATTTCGGTGAGTCAGGGGTATGACGTGCTTCTCAATGCCCTCGCGGTCTCCATTATCGGGGGTCTCGGCAGCACAGGAGGTGTTATCGTGGCCAGCCTGGTCGTCGGTTTTGCGCAGCGCTTCACCGATACGTACATCGGTTCCGAGTGGACCATGATTGTCAGCCTGGTAGCGATTCTCGTGGTGCTCGTGATCAAACCATCGGGACTGTACGGCAAGCAGAAGGAGCTTGAAGAAAGGATCTGAGAACGCCTTGGACAAACGAAGGCAAAGGATTGATCGTGGAATCAAGGTAAGGTCAGAGGACATTTTTGCGCTCTGTTCGTGGAGAGAGATGCTCTATCTTTCAGCGCCGAGACTCCTTCCCATTGTCGGGTTCATCGTGCTTCCGATGGTGCTCGGCATCTATTGGCAAAGGGTTCTGCTTTCGGTTGCCGTGGTTGGGCTTCTGGCCATCAGCTGGGATATCCTTGCCCAGAGCAGCATGGTTTCTCTCGGCCAGGCCCTTTTTTTCGGCACGGGCGCCTATTGCTCCGGAATCATGAGTCACTATTTCGGTCTTTCACCCTTTGTGACCATACCGGCGGCGGCTCTGCTCGGCGGCTTCATCTGCACGGTTCTTCTTCTGCCCGTGCTGAGGCTCCGGGGAGTTTATTTCGCCATGGTCACCCTCATCGTACCCCTCATGCTCGAAAGAATCATCGAGGCAACCAAGATTTTCGGAGGAACGGAAGGGATCAGCGGTCTCACGCCTATTCCTTCGAAATGGATCGAACTCTATCTTATTCTTGCGGCCCTTCTTGGCGCGCTTTTCGGGTTCCGGCGGTTGATGACCTCGGATTACGGTCTGGTATTAAGGGCCATCAATGACAACGACCGCTCCGTCATGAACGCAGGGATCAACGTTTACTGGTTCAAGATGCAGGCTCTCTTCATTGCGAGCACAGTGGGTGCCTTCGCGGGCGCTTTCATGACTCATGTTTACATGTTCGTCGGCATGCCTGTGTTTGCCCTGGATTATTCTATCCTTCCTATCGCCGCCGTGGTAGTGGGCGGGGCCGGTTCTTTCGCCGGTGCGACGCTGGGAGCCTTCATCCTGGTTCCTCTTTCGGAGATACTCAGGGCCCTGGGCGGATTGAGAATCGTCTTCTATGGAGCGTTTCTGGTGATATTCATCGTGGCCCTTCCCGAGGGAATATTTCATTTTGTCGCCAGGAAGTATCATCAATTCGAGCGGTGGACTGAGGTGGATAAGTGAATTCTGCCCCTTTTTTGCACGTTGAAGACCTGTCGAAAGCTTTCGGCGGCGTTCAGGCTGTAAGCCGGATCAGTTTCGATCTTCACCAGGGCGAACTGCTCGGCATCATCGGTCCCAACGGCTCGGGAAAAACCACAACGGTAAACCTCATCACCGGGTTTGTAAAGGCTACGTCGGGCAGGGTCGTTTACAAAGGCAGGGACATCACCCGTTGGGCTCCTTACAAAATCGTTCGGCTGGGGATTGCCAGGACTTTTCAAATGGTGAAGCCTTTCTATCAGCTTCCGGCCTTCAAGAACATGATTGTCCCCCTCTACTCGCCGAGGGTGAAGGGGCTCGCCGGAGGCAAGTATGGGGATAGAAATGCCGTAGCGCTGGATTTACTCGAAGAAGTGGGCTTTGAGAGGGATGCTCAGGTTGCATACAAGGTGGCGAGCGTTCTCCCTCAGGGTTACCTCAAGAGGCTTGAACTGGCCAAAGCGATCGCTCTGCGGCCGGAACTGATGATTCTTGACGAGCTTTTTTCGGGGCTCAGTCTTGCCGAAGTGGCCAGTATCGTTCCCATCATCGAGAAGCTCCTCCTGGAAGGAAAGACCGTCATCATGATCGAGCACCGGTTGAAGGAACTCTTCAGAATTGCTCATCGCGTGGTGGTCCTCAACTACGGGAGAGTCATAGCCGAGGGCCCGGCTAAAGAGGTGATGGAGAACGAAGAGGTCAAGAGGGCCTATCTGGGCTCGGAGGAATAAGAGTCAGAATCTCTTAGGAGCACTTGTACCCCGGCGCTTCGCTGCGGGGGTGTTTATGAAAGAAACTTGCTTTGCAGCCGGAGAAGTTCTGAGGCCAAGCCCGGGGGGTGGTCTCTGACGAGTCCGCAACCGGAAATGGACTAGCCCATTTAACCGCCCCAGGGTACTTAATCTTCTTCCGGGCAGGCGCATCACACCAAGCCGACCGGAGAAGTTATCCTGTGGGGCTACCACCATAACCCACTGAGTTTTCGGCGCCGTTTCAGGTCACGGGAGAAATGGTTGCGACTCTGAAGAGACCATCCCCCGAGCTTGGCTGGCACGGAGTCTGGTTGGGGTCGAAGGCCTGCATTGGGTGGCTGAAACAGCAAGTTTCTCAGGAGAGAATGCGCAGGCCGCGGAGACTTGATGTGTTTGAAATGTGGCGTACCTATGCTTGATGTACAGAATCTCATGGTTTTTTTTGAAAACGCGATGGCGCTCAATGATTTCAGCATGAGAGTGGAGCGGGGAGAGATTGTGGGCGTCATCGGTTCAAATAGTGCCGGCAAGACGACCCTCATGAACACCCTTTCCGGCCTGATTATCGACATGGCTATCAAGGAAGAAAGGAAGGGGGGCGAACGGATCATCGTATACGGAAAGATTTCGTACAAGGGTGAGGACATCACGAAAACCAAGCCGAGCGACAGGGTGAAGAAAGGCCTTGTCCTTTCCAGGGAGAGACATCCTGTGTTTCCGGAGAGCAATGTGGTGGAGAACCTCAAGATCGCAGGCTACCTGAGGAGCAAATCGGAAATCAGGGAGATGACGGACTTTGTCTTCGGACTCTTTCCGGCCCTGGTCCATCTGAAGTCCCGCAAGGCAGGATTTCTGAGCGGTGGAGAGCAGCAAATGCTCGCCATCGGCATGAGTCTTGTGGCAAGACCTGAGCTCCTTCTCCTGGATGAACCGCTTCTGGGACTGAGTCCGATGATGCAGAAAACCCTGGTGAATGCCATAAAGCGTCTCAAGGGATCGTCTGGTATTACGGTGCTTCTCACTGAGCAGTTTGCGAGACCCGTGCTTCCCATGATTGATCGTGGGTACATCATAGAAAACGGTATGCTGACACTCTCAGGAACGGGTGCTGAGTTGATGGGCAACCCTGAGATCAAGGCGGCCTATTTCGGGGTATAACGAATTAGTGAGCAAAGACGAACAAACCAATATCTACGCGGCTTTTGAGGCCGCGGCCGGAAGGCGGAAATCACATCCGGCCGTCATCTACCTGGGTACAAGATATTCTTATCCCAAGGTTAAAGGGTTGGCGGAACGCTTCGCCGCCGGTCTTACGAGTCTCGGTGTGGGGCCGGGCCAGAGGGTGGTGCTCTACATTCCGAACACGATTCAGTGGGTGATCACATGGCTCGGAATCCAGCGGGTGGGAGCCGTGCCCGTTCCCATCACGCCCATCTATACTCCCCACGACCTCAGGTATATCTCAAATGACAGCGAAGCGGCGGCAATCGTGTGTGCGGACACGAACTTCGGCTACGTGAGACGAGTCCTGCCGGAGACGAAGCTCAAGAATGTGATCGTCACCCGTATGGCTGACCTGCTTCCCTGGTGGAAGCGTTATTTCGGATACCTCTTTGACGTGATCCCCAAAGGGAAGATTGCGCTTGAAGGGAAAACTCACTCTCTCAGAACTCTCCTTAACAAAAATAAAACAGCGGAGAGGGCCCTTCCACCGATTAGGACGAACGGCCGCGACAGGGCGGAAATCCTCTATACAGGAGGGACCACCAAATTCCCGAAGGGCGTGCCTTACACGCATGATCTCTTTCTAGTTTCCATGGCGGAGCAGATCACGGTGAGCGCACCCCTTGTCCCGCCAGAGGAGAACATCATCCTCGGCAATGCTCCCCTGTTTCACATTCTGGGGCAAACGTGCAGCCTTGCGACATTGTTCATGGGCGGCACCCTCATGCTCCAGCCTAGAGTGAATCTTGACGCTACTTTTGAATCCATCGAACGTTTCAGGGCAAAATCCATGATCGGCGTGCCGACTCTGTATCGGATGATGCTGGAGCATGACCGGATCGATCAGTATGATTTGAGCTCGGTTGTTTACTGGTACAGCGCCGGCGACGTTCTTCCCGTAGAGGTTGCAAAAAGATGGGCCGAAAGATTTGGGAAGCCGATCTTCCAGGGCTATGGAGCGACGGAGACATGTGGTGGAGTCACGATGTGCCCGGTGAACATCACGAATCCCCCGAAGAGCGTAGGCCGCGCAGTTCCGAGCAAAAGAGTGAAGCTGGTGGACCCCAACACGCTTCAGCCCGTGAAGCAGGGGGAGCCGGGTGAACTCCTTGTGAACTCGGATCTTATGGTGACAAGCTACTTGAACAAACCAGAGGAAACAGCCTCCTCTTTTGTGGAAATAGAAGGGAGAAAGTACTATCGCACCGCGGACGTGATGTCCATGGATGAGGATGGAAACTTCTATTTCGTGGATCGCACGGTAGATACGATAAAGCACAAGGGCTACCGGGTGTCTGCGTCAGAGATTGAGGCGGTCCTTCAGGAGCACCCTGCGGTGATCTCCTCATGCGTTGTGGGAATACCGGACGAAAAGGTGGGAGAAAGGATCAAGGCTTACGTGGTTCTGAAGCAGGATATCAAAGGGATTACGGGTTACGATCTCATCAAGTGGTGCCGCAAGCAGCTGGTTTCCTACAAGGTGCCCCAGTACATCGAGTTCAGGGACATGCTACCAAAATCAAAGGTGGGCAAGTTGCTCCGACGGGAAATCCGAGACGAAGAAAAACGAAGGGCTGAGGCGTAAATGGAATACTGGAATACCCGAATAATGGAGTAATGGAATAACGGAGCATAGGATGGGGTTTCCGTAGCCCAGCGAATGACCAAGAAAAAGAACCGCGCTATGATCTCCATCTGCTAGTCAAACCGGTTTAGTCGCCCTTTTTCTGTTCGATCGTTTTGAGTTTGCCCTGATTGCCGACCTGGCAACTTTGCTTCAGTCAGGTAGAAATGCCAAACTTGGGAAGGATGACAGCCTGTACCAAGACCCAAAGGCCGATGATGACGGCAAACCATAGAATCCCCATTCGTTTACTCCTCGTAGAAATTTCTGCTTAGGTTCTTAATCTTTATTGCATATCGTGGACAAACTCCGAGGCCCGGTCAGGGGCGGGAATTAGCGGCTCACGGCCGCGCTCTCGACTTAGCCTCATGAAAATCCTCCGTGAGACGCACAGGAAGGGGATGTTGCGCCTTCAGATCCGGACGAAGCGCAGGAAAATGATGACATGAGCCTGCAGGGATCATTCGCTCCACATGAAGGGCAGAGAAGATCTTCGGTTTTGTCTGAGGAAAACACGAGTTCTTCGAAAATATGGCCGCATTTCCTGCACTGGAATTCATAAATCGGCATAAGCTGACCTCTCAGGATTAGAATTAGCTTCCAATATAACATCATGGCAAACAAATTCAAGTCCGCGGTTCAAAATCTTATGCAGGCTTCGGCCACAACCAAATCTCCGACCGAATAACGAATGTCGAACAAGGCATATCGAATTTCGAAGTGTTACAGTCACTTCTGCGGTTCGAAATTCTTTATTCGGTATTCGATATTCGAATTTCAAATGCCTTTGGCTAGCACTTTCTGGGAATTTACATTAAGTATAACATGAAAAAAATGGCTCTGTGTAGGGATAATTCTGGGATTGTATGCAGTCGTGATGAGTTGCCATCCAGAGTCTTCCCTGAGATCATTTCAGCAATGAGGGCAGAAAAAGGCTCAAAGGCGGCCAGTAAGTGATGAGGAGCAAAGTCAAGAGAAGGAGGAGCAGGAAAGGCAGGGTGGCCTTGTACAGGAAAATAACGGGTTTTTCGAACCGGGAACTGGCAATGAACAGATTGAGTCCCACAGGCGGGGTGTTGTAGCCGATGCCCAGATTGGCCAGGAAAATGATGCCCAAGTGGACGGGGTCAATGTGGAATTTCCCGGCGAGCGGCATGATCAAAGGGACCACCACCAGGGTGGCGCTGAATATATCCATCAAACAGCCTACCACGAGTAGAAACAGATTCAAGGCCAGGAAGAACCCTATTCTGGTTTGAATCATGACCTCAAAGGTTTTCAGGATCTTCATGGGGACAAAGGCGTCTACAAGATAATTGGTAAACCCCAGCGCAGCTCCCAGAACAATCATAACCCCTCCTACCATCTTCATGCTCTCCTTCATGATCCTCGGTAAATCTTTTGTGAGGCGGATCTCATGAAACACCAGGGTCTTCAAGATGATGACATAAACCACGGTGAGAGCGGCGGCCTCCGTTGCCGTGCAGAAGCCGGAATAGATGCCCAGCAGGATAAGGACCGGGATGGGAGCTTCCCAGCCTGCGGCTTTCAGGGCGCCCAGAAATTCCATGAATGAAAAGGGGGGCCTCTCGATCTTGAGTTTCTTCCCCATGGCGACTGAGAAGACGCACAGAGTTCCCACCATCAATATGCCTGGAAGAATGCCTGCCATGAAGAGTTTTTCAATACTCGCGCCGGAGACAAAGCCGTACAGAATGATGGGAAGGCTGGGCGCAAAGGTAAGCCCCAGGCTGCCCGAAGTCGTGATCAGGCCGAGAGAAAACTTTTCTCCGTAGTTCTGGGAAAGAAGAGCGGGAAGAAGCAAACCGCCCAAGGCGATGATGGTCACGCCCGTGGCGCCGGTAATGGCGGTGAAGAAAGCTGAGCATACCAGGGCCACCATGCCTAGCCCCCCAGGAATCCAGCCGAGAAGGCTCTGTGAAAACCGGACCAGTCTCCGGGAAGTGCCTCCCTCGCTCAAAAGGTATCCGGCAAAGGTAAAAAGAGGGATGGCCAGGAGCACCGGAGCATTGGCGAGCCTGAAGATCTCAATCGCTATGGCGGAAAAATCGACACCGGTGCTGTGAAGACCGAGCATGGCGGCCCCGAGCATCCCTCCAAAGATAGGCAGGCCGAGGAGCACAAGCATGACGAGGAGGAGGACGGCAGCTAAAATCATGGCCTGATGCCCCGACAAATCGCCAGCGCTTCGTCGACGGCCCTGAGACAAAATCGGAAGAAGATCACCCCGAATCCCAAGGGAAGGATAAGCTGCGCGACCCAGTTGGGCAGGCTCGCAAATATCTGTCCTCCGAAAGAAGCTTCCATTTTGACATAGGAAATGGAAGCCTTGAGCATCAACCCTGTGATCAAGGCGCAGGCTGCGGAAAGAAGCAGTTCGCGGTAAGGCTGCATAGGCGCGGGAAGAAGATCAGACATGAGATCAATCTTGATGTGCTTGTTTTCTCCGGTCACAAGGGAAGCGCCGAGGATGCTCACCCAGAGGACCAGGAGCCTCACAAGGGGTTCGGCCCAGTCTATCCGGCCCATGAGACTGTTGGCCCAATGCAAATGGGCATAGATAAAGAGGGCTCTCAAAGCGACCTGAACGAACGTGAGGGTCACCATGGCAGACAGAAAAAGGACGAGAAGCCATCCTTCCAAGCGGCCAAGAGACCTATCGATTTGTCTTAGGAAGTTCATGGGTCAAACGAAAAGGCATGAGACTCCTGCGTAAGGGCTGAGGTGACTGAGACGGGAACGGACGACCGTCAATGGGGCCTCTTGAGAATGCCGTATACGCGATCCAGGATGTCCTTCGGATACAGAGTGCCTGTGAGCGCCTTAGCGACTTGATTGTGCACTTTGTAGAAATCTCTGAGATCAGTATCGTTCGGCATAGGCAAGACCGTGATGCCGTTTTTCCTGATCACGTCTATGGATTCACCGGTCTGTTTTCTCAACTCAGTTGTGAGTCGGGCCATAGCCTGTTGAAATTCTTCTTTCACCATCTTCCGGAGATCAGGAGGAATCCTGTCCCAGAAGTTCTTTGCCATGAGCACGGCGCCCGTGGAATGGGCAAGAGGCAATGAAGTCATGAACTTTGTGTAAAGATTCCACTGAAGCGCGAGGGCTCCCAAAGGCGGGGCATAAACCGTGTCGATCATGCCCGTGTTCAAGGCTGTGGTTACGTCGGCGATCGCCAGGAGAATAGGGTTGGTGCCCATCGCGGAAAAGGTTTCTTTTGCGATGGGGTCGCCGGTCCAGGCCCAGACCTTGAGCCTTGGCATATCACTGACTTTGCGTATGGGGGACTGGGAAAAAAGGTGAACGTCGCCCACTTCCGCCCAGGCAAGGAATTCGAACCCTTTCCCCCGGAACCGGTCGCTGAACAACTCCTCCATCTCGTGGTCAACGGTGTCGGCTTCCCCAGCGTCCCGAAAAAGGAAGGGCAAATCAAGCACTCGGACCATGGGGAGAACCTGACCCAATCCGACTCCCGAAAATCCGGCACAGTGGATCTGTCCGATCCTGATCTTCTTCAGAACATCCAACTCATCACCGGCCACGCCCCCCGCATAGATCCTGAACCCCAGCCTGCCTTTGCTCTTTTCCCCGATCACCTTTTCTAGCTCTCTCATGGTGTTCATCCAGGTCGAGCCTTCCGGCGCGAGGGTGGCAAATTTGATGATCAGGGGCTCGGCACCCCGGACAGAACCCGGTATCATCACACATATCAAAAGAGTCAGAAAATACGTCAACTTGCGCAACAGATCCTCCTAATGCGGGCCTTCGGCCGCAACCGAACTCCGCGTGGGCCAAGCTCGGAGGGTGGTCTCTTCCTGAAATCCGACTCCATCGGATTTCAGATATCTCCCGCCTTCGGCGGGATTTACGCCCTGAAGGGGCGTTTTATGAAATCTGCCGTGGCAGATTTCATTGCGGACTCGTCAGAGACCTTCACATGGATCGGCAACGTCCAATTTCTCCGCAAAATGCAAAGAACTTGCGAGCCGTAGACGCCTAGAGAAAAAGATCATCCACGGTTTTTCGCAAAAGCATCGCCCGCTCCTTCATCACCTGGTTGATCAGGCAGACGTCTTTAAGCGCCGTTGGGTCGCCTAGCGTCACGTCCTGAAGGAGTTTTTCGAACAGGGCTTTATCCTGAACCCTTACTGCGTAGTATCTTGCGAAGTACACTTGGGTCAAGAAGAATTTGCCCTCGTTTTCCTTAAGGGCAGCCTCGAAATGGGCTCGTGCCTTTTCAGGGTTTCCCCCGAGCAAGGGAGGACGGGCCGAAAGGTTGACCCCCATGAGGACGTGGGGAAGGCCATGCAGATAAAGGGGATCCATTTCCAGGAGTCTTGCAAGGCAGGCCTCTGCGGCCGCGACCTGAGAAAGAGCGTTGGGTTGATCAAGGTTCAGGCTGATCCAGGCATTCCAGGAAAGGGTGGCCCAGAACAAGGCTTCATAATCGCTCTTGTCCACGGTCTTTAAAAAAGCCTCAAGATTCCGAACAGGGAGCCCTTGTTTAAGTATGCGGCCCTTGTCTCCGAGTGCCCTAAGGCCGTAGTCAAATGCTCTGAGATAGAGACGAGAAGCGCGCTCCGGATTCTCCGGCTCAACAAAAAGAAGGCTAAAACCCGCAAATCCCATGGACAGGGAAACAAGGATTTGTTGGTTTCCCGGATCGTTCTTGAGCAGGCCCTCCATGAGTTTCAGGTTCGATGGAATAGCGTTTCTGGCAAGGAGCGTATCGCATTCCTCGAAAATCGAAGCGGTGAAACCGGGCATCAGAGAAGGGGCGGCAGCCCTGAGTGCCAGTTGAGTGCATCCCGAAAAGAGGAAACCTGTCCCCGCCGCAAGGCAAAGGAGAACGATTTTCTTAGGAGAGAACCTCACTGTAAAATTCCGCATTTCTTTCATTTTAGAGGCCATAGCGCATGCCTTACGAAGTCATCAAAATTGATGAACTCGTAAAAAGTCGCCCAACCCGTCACCCCGGCGAAAGCCGGGGTCCAGAAGTCCCTGATATTCCTGGATTCCGGCTTCCGCCGGAATGACAAAAAACACCGATATCCGACTTTTTACGAAGACGTCAAAATTGACGGCCTGATTTTCGATTCTCTTTTCGGCTACAGAAATGGTAAAATCACCGCGTTCCATGTGCTCGACCCGAGGAGTCCGGAATCCGAGGGAAAAGCCGGACCGCGAAACCGTAGCCACGCACAAGTGGCCCATTTGGCAAAATCTATCTTGTTCGTGTAGAATGTATAGAGTTTTCATTGAATTTGCAACCATTGAGACAGCCTGCGACTTTCCTGATTTTTTCGTGAGTCGGGTCTGCATCTCGTCTTCATGATTTCTTGAGCATGGGGGGAAATCGAAAGGATGAAAATCTTGCTGTTGGGCAGCAGGGGGATGATCGGCAGTGATTGCAAGACGGTCCTTGCCCAGGGTTATGAAATCGTCGCCCCTGAGAAAAAGGAACTGGACATCGTGAGCTGGGACAGGGTGATAGAAAGGCTCCAGCACATCAAGCCGGACATTATCCTCAACTGTGCGGGTTTAGCGAAAGTCAATGCCTGTGAAGAGCACAGGACTGCCTATCTCTGCAGGAAAGTCAACGTGGAAGGCCCTAGAAATCTTGCTCAGGGCTCAGCCAGATTCGGCTCGAAGATGATCCACTTTTCGTCGGATTATGTTTTCAACGGAGATAAGGGACTCCCTCAGCCCTATTTCGAGGACGATCCTCTGGACCCCATTTCGGAATACGGCAGAACAAAGATGGAAAGCGAAATGGCGGTGAGAGAAAATGCATCGAACTATCTCATTTTTCGGAGCGGTTGGCTTTACGGCATAGAAGGGGACAATTTTGTGAAATCTCTGATCGCCCACGCTACGAAGAAGAAGAGCAAGAAGATCAGGGTCCCGAGCGACCACTTCGGTTCACCGACATGGTCGTACCGTCTTGCCGAGCAAACGAAAGAGCTCATCCAGGTTGACGGAAAGGGAACCATCCATGCAACAGCAGAAGGCTACTGCAGCCTTTTTGAGGCGGCCGAGTTTGTCTTGAATAAGATGAGTCTCAGTATGCCTCTTGAGCCCTGCAAATTGAAGGACTACCAGAAAAAGGCGAAAAGGCCCGTTAACTGCATCCTGGAAAACAGGGCCCTTAAAAAGAACGGACTGAACATCATGAAGAAT
The DNA here is from genome assembly GCA_963740905.1 of uncultured delta proteobacterium. GTDB lineage: Bacteria > Desulfobacterota > DSM-4660 > Desulfatiglandales > HGW-15 > JAFGDM01. The sequence goes on along the minus strand of CAVUFY010000009.1, from coordinate 43,655 downwards.
TGGGAGGAGGACCTCTCCCTGTTTATCGATCGATTTGGTGAGGTATTGCTGAGGCAAGCCAAAGAGACCAAAGGGTAAGACTCTAACGGCACGCCCAAGGCCGTAACCAAAGGCTATGCCAGCCAGGTCAGGGGGATGGTCTCTGACGAGTCAGCAATGAAATCTGCCGTGGCAGATTTCATAAGAGGTCAAGGCCAACACTCTAAATAGCCCGCCCTATCTCCGCAGCCTCTGAGATCGCAGCCTTGGCGCTTCTGGGTTCGAGACAGTCGCCGATTTGATGAATGGGGATTCCCAGGGACTTGATCTGATCATAAAGGCGGTTGTCCGGTTTGTTCCCGATGGCAATGAGGACGGCTTTCGCCTCTATGAAGGATTCCTTGCCGTCGCCGGATGCAACATACACCCCGTTGTCTTCGATTCGTGAAAGCTTGTGCCCCGTGAGAAAACGGACCTTGTGATCCCTCAATTGCTTCAGGAGCACCTTCCGGGTGATGGATTCCATCTGGGCTGCAATCTTGGGGAGCTGTTCAACGATGGTCACCTGACCTCCGTGCTCAGCAAGATGATGGGCCACCTCACACCCTGTAGCCCCGCCGCCGACGACTACCGTATTCCCGGGCAGAGGCCTCTCGCCGTCCAGGATATCGGGAAGGGAATAAACAATCGCCTTTCCGATGCCCGGAATGGGGGGACGGATCGGGGATGCGCCGGTACACAGTACGATTTCGTCCGGTTTGATTTCCTTCACCGTCTCAGGCGTCACTTCACGATTCAGATAGGTCTTGATTCCCATCTTTTGTATTTGGGCCTTCTGAAAGCTGATGAGGCTCAGGATCTCTTTCTTGTACTTGGTCACGCTTCCGAGAACGAGCTGACCTCCCAGACGGGATTGCCTCTCAAAAAGGAGCACTTCATGTCCCCTCGCCGCTGCGACAGAGGCCACGTGCAGCCCTCCGGGTCCTCCTCCGACCACCATGACCCTTTTGGATTTCCGCGCGGCCTTCAATTCCATCTCCTTTTCACGGCCGAGAGTAGGATTGACAAGGCATTCCACGCGCCCTTTTCGAAAGATGGACTCCATGCAGGTGTTGCAAGCGATACAAATCCTTATTTCATCCAGCCGTCCTTCCTTGACTTTCTTGGGCATTTCCGGGTCGGCAAGAAGACCTCTTCCCATGCATACCAGGTCCGCCATGCCGTCGCGGATGATTTCCTCCGCAACCACCGGATCGTTGATCCTGCCCACGGTCATGACCGGGATATGGAGCGCTTTCCTGATCCTTGCCGCCGAATCGGCGAGGCAGGCCTTCTCCATAAACATGGGTTGGCTGATCCATTCGGGAGTCGCATCGTTTCCTGCCGACACCTGGACGATGTCCACTCCGGCGGGTATAAGAAATTCGAGGATTCGGATGCTCTCCTCCACGGTGAGGCCGTTCGGGACAAACTCCTGCGCGCTGATCTTAAAGGATAAAGGGAAATCTTCTCCCACCCTCTTCCTGATCTCCCGGACGATTTCGACGGCGAATAGGGCCCGGCCGGCCGTGTTCCCTCCATACCGATCCTCCCGGATATTGGAGAAGGCCGAAAGAAACTGATTGACCAGATACCCGTGGGCGCCGTGAATCTCGATGAGGTCGAAACCGGCCTCCTTCGCCCTTCGAGCTCCCTCTCCAAAATTGAGAACCATTTCCTGGATTCCCTCAATGGTCAAGGGTTCCACTTCGCCGCTGATAGTAGGGCAGGGAAGGTTGGACGGGGCCACGGGCTTCCGTTTGATGACCCTCGCCGGTGTCTGTCTGCCCGCGTGATGGAGCTGAAGAGCAGGCACGGTTCCCTCGGCTCTCATAACCCTCGCGATTCGCGCAAGGCCTTCCATGAAGCGATCGTCGTAAATCCTTGCCTGGTGGGGGGAGACGACCCCTTCCGGGGAAACCGCGCAGGCCTCCACGATCACCATGGAAGGCCCGCCCGCTGCCCGCTTTCGGTAATGCTCAACGGTCTTATCGGTGATGGAGCCGTCGTCTTCGATCAAAAAGGAAGCCAGGCCCGGCATAACAATCCTGCTTTGCAGATGGCATCCTTTAATGGAAAAAGGTGAAAGAAGATGTTTAATTATCATTCTCCAGTATCCTATGTCATGAAATGCCTGTGAGGAGCTGACACATTTAGCTCACTCTACGTGACCATATTTAGTTTCAAGGAACTCTGTCAAACAAAAAGTCGAAGCGATCATTCCCCCTGTCATCGGTTATGATGAAAGCAGGAAGATCCTTCTAGTACCGCGTCTCAAAAGTTCTCCATCTGATTTTGGGAAAGTAAAATCATGATTTTGCGGTTGACATTTGACCCACTTGCCAGAGACACGGAAATTCGAATATCGAAACTCGAAACAAACCTAAATGACCAAAAGACAAATGATCAAAACACAACAACCACGGCCTTGCCCCGACTTTGTTTTGAATTTTAAACATTTGGGTTTTGATATTGTTTCGGATTTCGGATTTCGATATTCGGGTTTTCAATTTTCGCACCATTCTGAATTGCCAAAAAAAACGATACACTACTTATGAGACATGATACTAGCCTGCCGCCAGACGCTTGTAGGTCTCTAAACGGTCCTTTGCGTCTTTCTCCGCCTTTTCAAACAGTTCATCCGCCGCATCGGGAAAGGTCCTTGTCAGACTGGAGTACCGGACCTCACCCATGAGAAATTCTTTGAAGCCGGCGGTAGGCTCTTTGGAGTCGAGCACGAAAGGATTCTTCCCCTGGTCTTTGAGCCTCGGATCATAGCGGTACAGAGGCCAATATCCCGACTCCACGGCGAGTCTTTCCTCGTTCTGGCTTCTGCTCATGTTGATCCCGTGATTGATGCAGGGCGCATAGGCAATGATCAGGGAAGGACCGCGATAGCTCTCCGCTTCCACAACCGCCTTGAGGAACTGATTTTTGTTGGCACCCATGGCAACTGAAGCGACATAGGCATAACCGTATGTCATCGCCATTCTTCCGAGGTCCTTTTTCCGGGTCGGTTTTCCGCTGGCGGCGAACTTGGCTACCGCGGCGGTGGGCGTTGCTTTTGAGGACTGGCCTCCCGTGTTGGAGTAGACCTCCGTGTCCAGGACTAAGATGTTTACATCCTGGCCCGTGGCGATCACGTGATCCAATCCGCCGTAGCCGATATCATAAGCCCAGCCGTCACCGCCCACGATCCACACCGACTTCTTGATAAGATAATCGCTCCGTTCGAGAATCTGGTAAAGAAGGGGCTCCGCCGAAGCTCCCTTTTCCGTGAGCTCTTTTTCGATGAGCTCTTCGATTTTGAGGCCTGATTCTCTGGACTTCTCTCCGTCGTCATAGTGATCCAGCCAGACCTGGAAGGCCTCTTTCAGTTGTTGCGACACGTCGGCTTTCGAGGCCTCTCTGACGAGGTCGGCCAGTTTTGCCCGCCTGTGGCCGACGCCCAGGAACAGTCCCAGCCCGTACTCGGCGTTGTCTTCGAAAAGAGAGTTGGCCCACGCAGGTCCTTGCCCCTCGTCGTTGACCGTATAGGGACAACTTGGAGCAGAGCCTCCATAGATGGATGAGCAACCGGTGGCGTTGGCAATGATCATCCGGTCTCCGTAAAGCTGGGTGACTACCTTGATGTAAGATGTTTCACCGCAACCGGGGCAAGCGCCGGAAAACTCGAAGAGAGGTTGTCTGAACTGACTTCCCTTCACAGTCGTGGGGGACATGAGGTGACCCATTGTGGGAAGGGTAGTGGAAAACTTGTGGTTGGGAATCTGCTCCTCGGTCTGGGTGGCAAAGGGTTTCATGACCAGAGCCTTCTCCTTGGCAGGGCAGACATCGGCACAGTTGCCGCATCCGGTGCAATCGAGAGGACTGATCTGAATCCTGAAACGCAGGTTTGCCAGTTCCTTGCCTTTTGCTTCCAGGGTCACAAAACCCTTGGGGGCTTTCTCAAGATCTTCTTCCCTGGCAAGTGCGGGCCGGATGACCGCATGAGGGCAAACAAAGGAACACTGGTTACACTGGATGCAGTTTTCCGGGATCCACATGGGTACGTTGATAGCAATGCCTCGTTTCTCATACTTGGTGGTTCCCGTCGGGAAAATACCGTCCGCAGGCATGGCGCTAACAGGGAGCTTGTCGCCTTGCTGGGCAAGCATGGGCCGCATCACCTTTGACACGAACTCCGGTTCGTCCTTCTCCAGATAGGCTTCCTGACCCGCTGTTGCCCATCGCTCCGGAACCTTGATCTCTTGAAGGGCGCCCACAGCGCCGTCCACCGCGGCCATATTCATCCGGACAACGGCTTCCCCCTTTTTGCCGTAAGTTTTCTCGATGGCCGCCTTGATATACTGGAAGGCGTCTTCAGGGAGGAATAACGTTGGAAATCTTGAAAAAAGCCGCCTGCATGATCATGTTGATGCGGCCGCCCAGCCCCAGTTTAGCCGCGATTTTCACGGCATCAACGTTGTAAAACTTGAGGTTCTTCTGTGCGATGGTGCGCTTGATGGGGTTGGGAAGCTTCTCTTCCATCTCCTCCACGGTCCAGGGAGAGTTGAGGAGGAAAGAGCCCCCCTCCTTGATTCCCGCCAGGATGTCATACTGGTCCACGAAAGCGGGATTATGGCAGGCAATGAAATCCGAATGGGTGAGCAGATAGGGTGATTGAATCCTGTGGGGGGAGAACCGGAGGTGGGACATCGTGATTCCCCCTGACTTTTTCGCGTCATAGGCGAAGTAGGCCTGAGCATACATGTCGGTGTTTTCGCCGATGATCTTGATCGCGTTTTTGTTGGCCCCCACCGTGCCGTCGGCGCCCAGGCCCCAGAACTTGCAACGCACCGTTCCCTTGGGCGCGGCATCGATTTCCTTGCCCAGGTCGAGAGACGTGTGAGAAACGTCGTCTACAATGCCCACGGTGAAATGGTTTTTCGGCGCCGAGGGGCGGAGATTATCGAAGACCGCTTTGACCATGGTGGGCGTGAAGTCCTTGCTGCCCAGACCGTAGCGCCCTCCTACGAGGATGGGCCGCTCGCTCCTCTCCTGGAAAACGGTGCATACGTCCCTGTAAAGGGGCTCGCCAAGTGCCCCGGGGGATTTGGTCCTGTCAAGAACGGCGACGCGCTGTACCGTGGAAGGAAGGGCTCTCAGGAAATGCTCGGATGAAAAGGGCAAGTAGAGTCTGACTTTGATCAGGCCCACTCGCTCGCCCAGCCCGTTGAGGTAGTTCACAGTCTCTTCAATCGCGTCACAGCTGGAGGCCATGGAGACGACCACCCTTTCCGCCTCCGGGTCGCCTGCATAGTCGAAGAGGTTGTATTTGCGTCCTGTCAAATCACCGACCTTCTGCATTTCCTCCTGGACCACATGGGGAACATCGGCATAGTAGGGGTTGGATGCTTCCTTGCACTGGAAGAAGATATCCGGATTCTGCGCCGTGCCCCTCATCTGGGGGTATTCCGGATTCAGACTTCGACTCCTGAACTCCTCGATGGCCTCGAAGTCCACGAGCTTGGCCATATCCTGGTAGTCCACGAGTTCGATCTTCTGGATCTCCATGGACGTCCTGAACCCATCGAAGAAGTGCACGAAGGGCAGGCTAAGCCTGATGCTCGCTAAATGAGCTACCAGGGCCAGATCCATGACTTCCTGCACGGAAGCGGAAGTAAGAAGAGCGAACCCTGTCTCTCTTACGGCGCTCACGTCGGAATGATCGCCGAAAATGGAGAGGGCATGGCCAGCAACCGCTCGCGCCGCGACATGAAAGACAGTGGGCATCAGTTCACCGGCGATCTTGTACATATTCGGGATCATGAGCAGGAGACCCTGAGACGCCGTGAAGGTTGTAGACAGGGCTCCTGCGGAAAGAGCGCCATGGACGGCGCCGGCAGCCCCCGCTTCGGATTGCATCTCCACTACCTTCAGCACCTGACCGAAAATATTCTTTCTTCCATGAGCGGCCCAATCGTCGCAGTATTCCCCCATGCTGCTGGAGGGCGTAATAGGATAGATGGCGGCCACCTCGCTCAGGCCATAAGCCACATGGGCGGCTGCCTCATTTCCTTCAATGGTCTTCGTTTTTTCACTCATCCTCTTTCTCCTTGTTTCCGTCGTCACTTCTGCTTGCTCAAACGTTCCATGTCTTCAACGAGCTTGCGCACCGCCTCGGCGGATTTATGAAGAGCCTTTCGTTCGTCCTCGTTCAACTTGATCTGCACAATTTCCTCCACTCCCCCTGCTCCAAGTTTCACCGGGACCCCCACAAAGAGATCCTGGATGCCGTACTCTCCTTCCAGGTAAGCCGCACAGGGGAGAATCTTCTTCTTGTCTTTCAGAATGGCCTCCGCCATTTCCACCGCTCCGGAAGAAGGCGCGTAGTAGGCGCTGCCTGTCTTGAGCAAGCCTACGATCTCCGCTCCTCCTTCCCTGGTCCTCTTCTCGATCGCCGCAATCCTCTCTGCCGGTATTAACTCCGTGATGGGGATGCCGGCCACGGTGGAATACCGGGAGATGGGAACCATCGTGTCCCCGTGACCTCCCAGGACAAAAGCATGAACATTTTCCACCGACACATGGAGTTCCATGGCGATGAAGGCGCGGAAACGGGCTGAATCCAAAACACCTGCCATCCCTACCACCCTCTGTTTAGGGAAGCCGCTTTCCTTGTAAGCCACATGGCACATCGCGTCAAGGGGATTGCTCACAATGATCAGGACAGCCTGCGGCGCAACAGCGGCCACCTCTCTGGCAACCGTTTTCATGATACTCATGTTGGTGGAAAGAAGATCGTCCCGGCTCATGCCGGGCTTTCTCGGGATTCCCGCCGTGATGATCACGATGTCCGAATCCTTGGCCTCGAGATACTCGTTGGAGCATCCTATGACCCGGCAATCGTGTTTTTCAATGGGAGCTGCCTGGGCAAGATCCAGCGCCTTGCCGGCAGGAATACCCTCGAGGACGTCCAAGAGCACCACGTCCCCCAGTTCTTTTTCCGCCACTCGCATGGCCGCCGTGGCCCCTACATTGCCTGCGCCGACAACGGTGATTTTCTTTCGCATGATCCTGCTCCTTTTGTCGTATGTGAGTTGTTTGTTGATTGTTGCGTATTGGCTTCCTTTCCTGTTCCAAACACGGGCTTTCGCTACTTCTCCCGCGACCCGAAACTCGCCTTGATGAATTCGCGGTTGAAACGGGAAATGTTGGAAATGGAGATTTCCTTCGGGCACACGGCCTCGCATTCCCTTTCGTTCCCGCAGTTGCCGAAGCCGAGGTCATCCATCTTTCTCAACATGGCCAGGGCCCGTTTGGCTGCCTCCGGTTTCCCCTGGGGAAGAAGCACCAGATGAGAGATCTTGGCTCCCACAAAGAGCATGGCCGAGGCGTTCGGACAGGCGGCGACACACGCGCCGCATCCGATGCACGCGGCCGCATCCATGGAAAGCTCCGCGGTTTCCGCAGGGACCGGAAGGGTGTTGGCTTCAGGCGCACTCCCGGTGTTTACCGAGATATACCCCGCCGCTTGAATGATCCGGTCAAAGGCGCTTCTGTCCACGATAAGGTCCTTGATGACCTTGAAAGCCTTGGCGCGAAAGGGCTCAATGATCAGGGTTTCTCCGTCCTTGAAATGGCGCATGTGCAGCTGGCAGAGCGTGGTGCCCTTTTCAGGCCCATGGGCCAAACCGTTGACCACGGCGCCGCAGGACCCGCAGATTCCCTCCCGGCAGTCGTGATCAAAGGCAATGGGTTCTTTTCCCTCGAGGATGAGCTTTTCATTCACCACATCCAGCATTTCCAGAAAAGACATTTCCGTGGAGATGCACTCAGCCTGGTAGGTTTCGAAACGGCCTTTGACATCAGCGCCTTTCTGCCGCCAGACTTTCAGCGTCAGGTTGATCGCCTCACTCATTTGTAACTCCTCGTGGAAGGCTCGACATATTCAAATTTCAGAGGCTCTTTAACGAGCATCGCCGGCTCCTGAGCCCCCTTGTATTCCCATGCGGCCACATAGCTGCAGGTTTCATCTGCCCTGAGCGCCTCGTGGTCCTCCGTTTGAAAGGCCACATTGAAATGGCAACCGCACGATTCTTCTCGAGACAGGGCGTCGTCGATCATCAGTTCCGCGAATTCCAGGAAATCAGCCACCCTGTTGGCCCTCTCCAGAGCCTGATTCAAATCTTTTGAAGAGCCGGGAATCGTGACATCCTCCCAGAACTCCTGCCGAAGCCCGGGAATCAATTCCTTGGCTTTTCGCATGCCTTGTTCTTCCCTCGACATGCCCACGTTTTCCCACAGGATCCGGCCAAGTTCCCGGTGGAAATCGGCAGGGGTCCGCTTGCCCTTGACGGAAAGCAGACGGTCGATCGCTTGAGAGGCCTGCCTGGATGCATCACTGAATGCGCGGTGATCTTCCTTGACCTCGGGCAGGCGGGTTCCTGCCAGGTAACCGCCGATGGCGTAGGGAATGATGAAGTAACCGTCTGCAAGGCCTTGCATGAGGGCGCTCGCGCCCAGCCGGTTGGCCCCGTGGTCCGAGAAATTGGCTTCTCCCAGGACGAAGAGCCCCGGGATGGTGCTCATGAGGTTATAATCCACCCATAAGCCTCCCATGGCGTAGTGCACGGCCGGATAAATCATCATAGGCACTTCATACGGGCTCTGGCCGGTAATCTTTTCGTACATTTGGAAGAGGTTTCCGTACCGCTTGCGAATCGCTTCCACTCCGTCTCTTCGAATGGCATCGCTCAGATCAAGGTACACCGCGTACTTAGCCGGTCCCACGCCCAGTCCCTGATCGCAGACTTCTTTCACGTTCCGGGAGGCCACGTCCCTGGGGACAAGGTTGCCGAAGCTCGGGTACTTGAACTCAAGGAAATAATTTCGCTCCGATTCGGGGATTTGATTCGGCGGTCTCGTGTCCCCCGGGTTTTTCGGGACCCACACCCGGCCGTCGTTCCTCAGACTTTCACTCATCAGCGTGAGCTTGGATTGATCCGTGCCGTGCACGGGGATGCATGTGGGGTGGATCTGAGTGAAGGAGGGGTTGGCGAAAAAAGCGCCTTTCTTGTACGCCCGCCAGGCGGCGTTCACATTGCCGCTGGTGCCGTTTGTCGAGAGGTAGTAAACGTTGGCGTATCCTCCGGTAGCAAAGACGACTGCGTGGCCGGCGTGAGATTCCAGTTCGCCCGAGACGAGGTTTCGAACCACGATCCCCCGCGCTTGATCGTTGACCACCACGAGGTCGACCACTTCCCGGCGAGGAAACATCTTGACCCGTCCCGCGTTCACCTGGCGCATCATGGCGCTGTAGGCACCGAGGAGAAGTTGCTGGCCCGTTTGTCCCCGGGCGTAAAAAGTCCTCGACACCTGGGCCCCTCCGAAGGATCGATTCGCAAGAAGCCCCTCGTATTCCCTGGCAAAAGGGACCCCCTGGGCCACGCAGTGGTCAATGATCTGGTTGCTGATCTGGGCGAGACGGTAAACATTTGCTTCCCTTGCCCGGAAGTCTCCTCCTTTGATCGTATCGTAAAAAAGCCGCCAAATGCTGTCCCCGTCTCCCGGATAGTTTTTGGCCGCATTGATCCCGCCTTGGGCCGCGATGCTGTGAGCCCGACGGGGGCTGTCCTGAATGCAAAAAGTCTTCACATTGTAGCCCAGTTCAGCCAGCGATGCGGAAGCCGACGCACCGGCCAAACCTGTCCCGACGACGATGATCTCGAACTTTCTCTTGTTGGCAGGGTTGACCAGCTTAAGCTCGAATCGGTGTCTGTCCCACTTGGATTCAAGCGGTCCTCCGGGCGCCCTGGAGTCTAATTTCATGAAGAAATCTCCTTAGAGAGTCGAAAAAATGTACAAGGGGATGGAAGCAAAGCCCGCCCCGAGAACGACGCTGAAGACCACTCCGAAGCGCTGGATGAAGGGCATGTATTTCGGGTGATTCAACCCTATGGTCTGAAATCCGCTCCAGAAACCATGGCTCACGTGAACGGCCACAATCAGAACGCCGAGAACATAAAAAACAACGTATCCGATCTGCGTAAAGACGTTGGAAAGGATAATAAAATCGTTGGTGGCGGCCTTGTCCACAAACCGGAACTTCAACAGATGAACGACGATGAATGCCAGAATGAGCAATCCGGTGTAAGGCGCGGTCATGGACCCGATCGTGCGGCCGCCGGCGTTCTTGTTGACCGCGTAGCGGACCGGTCTGGCTTGCACATTATGGATGAACAGGAGGAGGCCCATGCCGATGTGGAGGACGGCAAAGACCGCCAGCCCCAGTTCGACCAAAGTGACCAGAGACCCCAGAGAGTGAAGTCGTTCCACGTAGGAGAGAAAGGAATCCTTCCCGCCAAAAAGGGTTAGATTTCCCAGAAGATGGATGATGACGAAAAGGCAAAAACCGAGCCCCGTCACGGCCATAACTTGCTTCTTGCCGATAGAGGAACTGAAGGCTTGCACCAACCAATTCATTTTTTCCCCCAAGTCTTCTCCCATGTTCAATGAATGCCAAAGGCGGGCACTTGACCCGCCTAACACATCGCCATTCCTTTGTCCCTGATTTTTCCCGCTTAAGACGGAACGAGTGCCCTTCAGCGGATCGCGTTACAGACCGCCTCCAGGGCGGCTGCCATGGCCTCGTCTTCTTTCCGGATGTCGTCCAAAGTCTTGGGCTTCACCGATTCGGGCTTTTTCTCGACGCCGTATTTCCACTTCAGGAACTGCTCGCCCGTGGTGGGGTAAAGAGCATAGATGAGCAGGTCAAAGTCGTTCTTGGCGAGGGTCCCAATTTTTTCTCTGGCCTTGGGGAGTTCGGGTTCGAGATAGTCCGCCGCACGCCCTGTTACAGGGGTTTCGCCTCGCTTGTAACCTTTCAGGACTTTTTTCCGGACTTCCGGGTCCACGGGCGTGGGCGTTTTCCCGTACAGACCGTAAACGAGGTCCTTCACCTCGTTAGTCACCATCTTGTACTTGCCGAAGAGGACATTGAGCACGGCCTGGACGCCGACGATCTGAGAGGTAGGTGTCACGAGGGGCGGCGTGCCGAGTTCCTTCCGTGTGACCGCCACCTCATTGTAGACTTCCTGGAGGCGGTGAAGAGCCTTTGCCTCCTTGAGCTGGCTGACCAGGTTGGAGATCATGCCTCCGGGCACCTGATGGACCAGCACTCCCGTGTCAATCACGGACATCCTGTGCTTGGTCAGATAGTCTCGATACTTCGGCGCAACGGTCTCCAGGTGCCCGCCGCATTCCAGGAGCAATTTGAGATCGAACCCCGGGTCCCGGTCCGTTCCGGACAAGGCCGCTACAATCGGTTCTACGGCCGGCTGAGACGTGCGAAGGCCGAAGGGCGCCAGGCAGGTGTCCACAATGTCCACCCCCGCCTTGATCGCCTCGAGATAGACCATGGAAGCCATGCCGCTGGTGTAGTGAGTGTGAAGATGAATAGGGATCGTGAGCATCTTCTTCAGCTCTGTGATGAGCTTCGCGATGTCGAAGGGCGCCATGATTCCCGCCATGTCCTTGAGGCAGAGGGAGTCGGCTCCCATCTCCTGGATCTCTTTGGCCTTGGCGAGATAGTACTGGAGATTGAACACCTCTCCACCCATCCGTCTCTCCGTCAGGGAGTAGCAAATGGTTCCCTGAAAATGCTTTCCGTTGGCCTTGATCCTCTCCACCACCGTTTCGAAATTACGAAAATCATTCAGAGCATCGAAGACACGGAAAATATCCATCCCGGCTTCGCAGGTCTTGTCCACAAAAAGCCTGGCCACATCATCGGCATAGTTACGGTACCCCACAAGATTCTGGCCTCTTAGGAGCATGGTGAAAGGGGTCTTCTTTATGTACTTTTTTAATGTCCTGATCCGCTCAAAAGGATCTTCGCCCAGAAACCGGTGCATGGTGTCGAAGGTGGCGCCGCCCCACACCTCCATGGCCCAGAAACCCACCTGGTCCATCCTTTCGGCAATGGGAATCATATCCTCCGTCCTCATCCTCGTCGCGAGGGTGGACTGATGTCCATCCCTGAATGTATTGTCTTGAATTCTGATCGGATTCTTCGGCCCACCTTCCAAGAAAGCATTCATTTTTGACCTCCAGTATTTTCAGTAGAGCCCGGGACCGGCTCTTGGTGTGCGGAGCCCGAGATCGGTCGAGATGACCTGACGGCTTTTCACCCGAGCCATCACAAATTTGTATCAGTATAGCTCTATGAAACTATGACAAGGATCACGATTCTCTTTCTCTTGTTCCGAGGCTCCCAGGCTGGTCTTTTCTACAGTTTATCTACGGGGGAGTTTTGCCCCTCCCGCTGTTCTCCTCGCATTCGCTCGAAGCCAGGGGCTTCCCCCATAGATAAACCGTGAAAAGACGGCGCCTTCCCACCAGTCACTCAAGAAGGAGAATCGTGATCCTTAAGCCTACTTCGAAAAAGCTCCTAAAATGATACCCAAACTTGATGGGTTCGTAAAAAGTCGGATATCGGTGTTTTCTGTCATTCCGGCGGAAGTCGGAATCCAGGAATATCAAGGACTTCTGGACCCCGGCTTTCGCCGGGGTGACGGGTTGGGCGACTTTTTACGAGTTCGTCAAACTTTATTTTTATACCAAAGTTCGGCCCAGGTAAAGAGGAAAGGGATGCTTTTTCCCAGGCATTTCTTTCCCAATGCATGCCTTTGGCCGCAACCACATTTCTGACCGAATAACGAATGTCGAACAAGGAATATCGAATCATGAAGTAAGTTCCGGGAAGTCTTTCCTTCGATATTGGACATAAAATCGTTTCACGATTTTATACAACGCGGGCTTCCCCGCTTGAGAGCCTTGCGCAGCAAGGCGTTTCATGAAATATGCGCAGCAGATTTCATTATTCGATATTCTGCGGTTCGCTTTTCAACTTCTCCGCATGTTGCAGAGAAGTTACTGACAAAGGGTCTTGTTGCTCAAAATGCGTACTGACAACATGTTGCTAATTTAAACGCCCTAATGGCCTATACTCCAAGGTAGGCCTCCTTTACGTGGGCGTCATCCATCAGGGTCTTGCCCGTTCCCTCCAGCACAATTTTTCCGTTTTCCAGAACATAGGCTCTGTTGCACATGGCCAGGGTTTGCTTCACGTTCTGCTCCACAAGCAAAACGGTGACGCCCCCCGCGTTGACGTTTCTGACCATGTTGAAGATTTCCTGAACCAGAATGGGCGCAAGGCCGAGGGACGGCTCGTCAAACATCATGAGCCGGGGAAGGGACATGAGCCCTCTGCCGATGGCGAGCATCTGCTGCTCTCCGCCGGAAAGGGTGCCCCCCAGTTGTTTTTTCCGTTCCCTGAGCCTGGGGAATAGGTCGTACACCCTTTCCATGGTGTCGAAGCGTTTGGCTTTTGCCTCGCCGAAGAGAGTGCCCATGATGAGATTTTCCTCGACGCTCATCTGGGGAAAGAGCCGTCTCCCTTCCGGAACATGGACGATCCCGTATCCTATGATCTTATGGGGAGGAGAACGGTCGAGTCGAATCCCGTGGAACTCGACGGTCCCTTTGCGGGGGGTGAGCAAGGAGGAGACGGTGCGGATCGTCGTGGATTTTCCCGCCCCGTTCGCCCCGACGAGAACCAGGATTTCCTTTTCATCCACGTGAAATGAGACATCCCACAAGACCTGCAGATCGCCGTAGAAAACATCGATGCCGCTAACCTTGAGCATACTCTTCTCCCAAATAGGCCTCGATCACCGACGGGTTGTCGGCCACTTCCCGGGGTGTGCCTTCTGCGATCGTCTGGCCGAAGTTGATGGCATGAATACGGTCAGATATGGACATGATCACCTTCATGATGTGCTCCACAATCAGAATGGTGATGCCGGAGTCCCTTATTTTCCTGATCAGGTCGATGGCTTCGTCCAGTTCAGCGGGATTCAGGCCGGCCGCGGTTTCGTCCAGGAGCAACAGGTCGGGTTTGGTGGCCAGGGCCCTGGCTATCTCGAGTCTTTTCCTGCCGGCGATAGGCAGGCTTTTCGCCTGTTTGTCCTTATCCGGGTGAAGGTTGCAGAAATGCAGGATGCGATCGGCTTCCCGGCGGGCCTCCCTGATCGAATTCACCCTGCAGAAAGCGGAAGCGGTCACGTTATCCAGAACGCTCAGGCGCGCCAGCGGCTTCACCACCTGAAACGTCCTGCCGACGCCAAGCTGGCAGACCTTGTGAGGCTTCAGCCCCTTGATGCTTTTGCCCTTGAACAGGACATCTCCGCCGGTGATAGGATAGAAGTTATTGATACAATTGAAGATCGTGGTTTTCCCCGAGCCGTTGGGCCCGATCAGTCCGAAGACTTCCCCCTTTTCGACCCGAAAGCTCACCTCGTTGACGGCTTTGAGCCCGCCAAAGGTTTTGATCAGTCTCTTCAACTCAAGGAGCGGCATGGTGTCCCTCACTTTCCACCGGCGTCTTTATTCTGAAAACGGACTTCTTGATCTTTGCCCAGTCGCCTACGATCCCGTTGGCCATGAACATGATCACGAAGATGACCAGCAGACCGAAGACGAGGGCGTGGCCCTGGCCGATCCACTTGGGCGCCAGGCCGAAGAAGGCGCTTCGAAACGTCTCCTGAACTCCCACCATGATGAAAGCTCCCACGGCCGGCCCCATGATGGTGGCCACTCCTCCCACGATGCCCACGAGGATGGCCATGATCGAGATGTAATGGAGAGAAAAAACCACGTGAGGATCGATGAAGGCCATGTAATTCATGTAAAAAGCGCCCGCCGTGCCGGCGAAAAACGCACTGATGAGCAAGGAGAGATTCTTGTAAAGGGCAGTGTCGATGCCCAAGGATTCTGACGCGTCCTGGTCTTCTCTGATGGACATGAAGTAGAAACCCCACTTGGTCCTCATGACAAGGTGGATCACGTAGATGCAGCCTATGGCCAGGCCGAGTACGATATAATAGTAAGGCAGCTTGCTCCTGAAGCTCTGAATGATAAGAATGCCCACCATGCCGTCGGTGAGGCTTTCCCAGTTGGTGGCCACGAGCCTGATTATCTCGCCGCCGGCAAGGGTCGCCAGGGCGAAGTAGGGGCCCCGAAGCCTGAAACAAACCCATCCCACGAAAAGCCCGAAAACCATGGCCACTGGGCCGCCGAACAACAGGCCCCACCAGGCGGAAACGTGGAGTTTGGTCACAAAAATACCCGCCGTGTAGGCTCCTACGCCGAAGAAGATGGCATGCCCGAAAGATACCTGCCCGGTGTAGCCTGCCAGGAGATTCCACGACGAGCCGATAATCACCCACATGAGGGCGATGATCACCAGATGCTGATAATAGTCGGAGGAGACAAGAAGGGGAAAGATCAAGGAAACTGCGCCTACGGCCGCCAGGGCTATGTTTTTTGACTTCATGGCTTCCTCTATACTTTCGTGAGGCGTTTAAAGCCGCCGGGCAAGAAGATCAGGACAAGGACAAAGATGACGAAGCCCACCATCTCTTTGTATCCCATGCCGATGTAAGTGGCGCCGAAGGATTCGGCAATACCCAGGGCCACTCCGCCGACGATGGCGCCTACCGTGCTTCCCAGACCTCCCAGGATGGTAATCACGAAGGCTTTCAGGGTGAAGGGTCCGCCGATGTCAGGAAAGAGGTAGTAGATCGGCAGCAAGAGGCATCCTGCCGCTCCGACGAGGGCCGAGCCGAGACCGAAGGTAATCACGGTAATCCGGCCCGTGTTGACTCCCATCAGGGTGGCCGCGTCCTTGTCCTGTGCTGTAGCCCGGATGGAGCGTCCCGTGTCGGTCTTGAGGAGGAACCAGAAGAGGGCCGCGGTCAGGACAACGGCGAAGAGAAAGGCGATGCACATGGGCACATTGAACGAAATCTTCCCCAGAAAGAAAGCGGAAGAGCTGTAGGGCGTCTTCACGGACTTATAGTCCGAGGAGAAAATGAACCGCGCGATTTCGGTGAGCACCATGCCGATGCCGACGGTCATGAGGACCTGGTTCTCGGGAAGGATGGATTCGATCTTCATGAGAGGATTCAGCAGGAATCGCTGGAGGAATACGCCGAGGAGAAACAGGCAGGGCATGGCGACCAACAGGGAAAGGTAAGGATCGAGATGGATGAACTGGTACATGAGAAAGGTGATGTACATGGCCACCATCATCAGCTGGCCATGGGCCAGGTTGATGATGCCCATGACTCCCATGATGAGGGTCATGCCAAGCCCGATGAGGCTGTAGATTCCTCCGATCAGAACACCGGCCACGAGCGTTTGGAGAAAGACGGTCATAGGCTTCCTCTTTCCTGCCAGAGCTGCGAGGGATGTTTAAAATCCTAGCCAAAGATATTTGAAATTTCGTAACATTTTAGCTTTTTGAAATCATGATCTCTGGTGCCAGGCATGGGGATCCCTCTCAAAGCTGAACAACGAAGACGCCACACCACCCGTGTTCAGCGTTAGGCAACCGGTGAGGCGGGCGGAGACTTTCCGGGGCGGGTCCATGCAGGATCGGCTCTCGAAAAGGCTGGGAAAACTCGCCGCCCGCCTTTGCTACCGGGTGTCTGCATGCGCTTTTCCGGATTCTCTTCGTTTTCAGTTTTGAGATGGACCCCCATGCTCGATGCCTCTAGGCTTTTCAAAAAGCTAAAATGTTACGAAATTCCTAGTTCGATATTCTGCGGTTCAAAAAGCATCTGGAATTTCGTTAACTTACTGATGTGAGAGATAATCTCCCAGAATGAATGTGTAAGAATCTAAACCGCAACTTCTTCGCATGTTGCGGAGAAGTTGCGGGGCCCGGTCGGGAGGTTGGTCTCTTCGGAGCGGCAACCACATTTATAGGGGCGTGAACCGGCGCCGAAAAGTCAGTGGGTCATGGTGGCAGCCCCAAAGGGTGGCACCTCCGGTTGGCGTGGGGTGAAGCGCCTACTCCCAAAATAACTTCAGTACGAAGCCGTCTATTTATATCCCCAGACTTTCAGCCAGTCGATAGGATAGACAAGCTTTTTCGCAGCCAGGTCGCGGGGCCACACCATCTCCAGTTTTCCGTCAATCCACTGCACCACATAGGTGGAGGCTTTGTTCTGATTGGTCATTTTACCCCAGGTGGTGAATTTGACCGGACCGAAAACCGTCATCATGTCGGTCTCGGAAAGGGCCTTTTTGATGTCCGCATTGCTGAGAGACTTGGCCCTCTTCAGCACGTCGGCGATCACGTATGAAGCGGCATAGGCTTCGGCGCCGTGGTATTCGGTCTCTTTGCTGTACTTGGCCACAAATTTCTTAAAGTAGTCCATGGCGCCCGGGAAGGGCAGAACCTGGTGCCACAGAGTAGCCGAAACGATGTCTTCGGAGGCCACTCCCGCATTCTGCTGGAATTCGGGCAGGGTGAAACCGGCGCCGCCGCCGATGAACATCTTGGGCGTGATCTTGAGTTCCTTGGACTGCTTCATCAGGAGCGCCGCGTCCATCACATAGGATACCATGTAGACGATGTCAGGATTGAGCTCCTTGACGCGGGTGAGCACAGGCTTGAAATCTATCCCGCCGGCCTCGTAGCCTTCCTTTAGGAGAACCTTGTAGCCCACCTTTGTGCATTGTTCCTCAAAGGACTTGGCGCTGCTGGTGCCGAAAAGAGAGTTCTCATGGAGGATGACGACGGTCTTTGGCTTAATGACCTCCGCGAGCAGGTCGTCCACGGAAGCCGAATATTTGCTCGCAGGCGGATTGAGCCTGAAGATGTAGTCCCATCCCTGTTCCGTGATTTTGTCCGCAGAACCGGTGTTGATCAGGAAGGGCATCTGGTTTTGCTGGCACACGCCGGCGACGGCATAGGTAACAGAGCTGCTGTACCCGCCCCCGATCAGGACCACTTTGTCCTTGGTGATCAGCTTTTCCACCACGGAGCGTCCAACTTCGGGTCTGCCCGTGTCGTCTTCAATGAGAAACTGGAGTTTCTTCCCCTTGACGCCGCCTTTCCCGTTGATTTCGTCCAGGGCCAGGTCAAAAGACTTCTTCTCGATCTCACCGAAGTTGGCTTGATCGCCCGTAAGAGGCAAAACAATGCCCACCTTGATCGTATCCTGAGCCAGCGAAGCTGCGGGCCCGACCAAGAGACCCAGTGCGAATGATATCATGACGGCCACGATCAACCTCTTTTTCATGTTACCCTCCTTCCTGATGCGATTATTCATTGTCTTGAAATAGTGCTGACGGCTGTCTTCGCCCACCCTTGCACCTGTGGAAAATGCCTCAGAACTTCTCCGGCTGCAAAGCAAGTTTCTTTCATAAACGCCCCCGCAGCGAAGCGCCGGGGTGCAAATGCTCATCATCGAAATCAATAGAATGTCAGTCTATGGGGTCAGTAACTGTTAGAGGCTAAACCGGGAATCCTGAAAAGATACTATTCTTAGAGACATAACCTATTGCGATTGAAATATCAACTAAAAACGGCAAGCGTAGGTAACGGTTCAGTCTCGAGTGGGAACAAAACCGCCATGCCTCCCGGGGAGAAGTCTCTTCAGAGACCCCTCCCCGGTGGCGTGGCTAGGCTTCATTCATGGGCACTGGCTGGCCCCACTCCCTGGTTGCCGGGATTGGGCTGGGAATTGCTCGTCAAGGAAGGCTATGGTATACTAAATTTTTTTCAGAGCTTTTAGCAAAAAATTATGGCCGGGGAGACTCTCAATGCCTATCTATGAGTACGAATGTCTTTCGTGCGGGCATGGCTTTCAATGCCTGGTCATGAAGCAGGTCGAAGAAACAGACGCGATTTGCCCGGACTGCGGTAGCCCAAGGAAGAAGCGTCTTATCTCTCGGGTGTGCCATCACATCACCGAGGAGGACCGCCTTGCCGGCTTCAGCCCAAAAGCTTCTCGGGATGATGGGTTCCTTAAAGACAGCCGGAACATCGGCCTGGCCGCCAAAAAGAGGGCCCGGCAAATGGGCGTGGATTTGGGACAGGGATTTGAAGAGAAGCTGGAGAAATTGAGAAGCGATCCCGGCAGTGTGATCCGGGACAGCGAATAGGTTTCGGAGATATGTCCCCAAAAGGAAGCCCCAATCAGGAAGGCGACGTGGTTCTGATCCACTTTGAGGATCAACCTAAGGTTTATGCGCGCATAGAAGCCATCGAGCCTGATATTAAGAGGAACTGGTATCAAGTCACCCTCCTGGTTCTGACCATTCCCTCTCAGGTTGTGACATGGATTCTCCGGGAAGAGTACATCAACGGGGCGAGTTTTACCATGGGCGGCAAGGCCATGAAGCTGGAAAAGGTGGAGAAGGTCATTGTGAGACAAACGCCGGGCGATGATGGATCGCCTTCGGAACCGCGCAGTTCGGGCAAGCAGTCAAAGGTTATCGCCTTCAAGAAGCAACACTGACGGCTTTCAACAATGACAGGGGATGTAATCGCCATGGCCGCCGTCATGTTTTTTCTCGCGTACTTGTTCGAACACACAAAGAAGAAGAATAGAGGAGGGATCCATGGAAGCCAGTGAAAAATATGTCTTTTCCTTTGAGAAAGGGGACAGCAAGAATAAGAAGCTTCTGGGTGGAAAAGGAGCCAACCTGTGCGGCATGACCCAGATAGGACTCCCTGTGCCGCCGGGCTTCGTCATCTCCACTGAAGCCTGCCTTGCCTATTTAACTCAAAACGAAAAGGGACTTGATCCTGAGCTCATGGGAGAAGTGAAGGCGGCTATGAAGGAACTGGAGCGGAAAACAGGGAAGGGCTTCGGCGATCCGGAACGGCCGCTTCTCGTTTCCGTGAGGTCAGGGGCTGCCATGTCCATGCCCGGAATGATGGACACCATCCTGAACCTGGGCCTGAACCGGGCCACGTTGGGCGGCCTCATCAAGATGACGAAGAACGAACGCTTCGGCTATGACGCCTATCGTCGGCTCATTCAGCTCTTCGGGTCCGTGGCCCTGGGGATGAGGGATGAAGACTTTGACGATGTCTTCAAGAGCGTCAAAGACAAGTATGGAGTGAAAGACGATACGGAACTCACCGCCGAAGCTCTCGACGAGACGTGTCGGAGATTCCTGGAACGGGTCGAGAAAGTTACGAAGAAGCCTTTCCCTGATGATCCGTATGTTCAGTTGGAGGTTGCCATTGAGGCGGTCTTCAGGTCGTGGATGGGAAAAAGAGCGGTGGATTATCGAAAGGAATTCCATATTACGCCTGAAATGGCGAACGGGACAGCGGTGAACGTGGTGACGATGGTGTTCGGGAATCTGGGCCAGGACAGCGGCACGGGCGTGGCCTTCACCAGGAACCCCGGCACCGGGGAAAACCGGCTTTACGGTGAGTACATGATCAATGCCCAGGGAGAGGATGTGGTTGCCGGGATTCGGACGCCGAAGCCCATCAGTGAACTGCGGAAGGACATGCCCGAGGTATACAAGCAACTGGAGAACCTCAGGCACACCCTGGAGCACCACTACTTGGAGGTCCAGGATTTCGAATTCACCATCGAAAAGGACAAACTGTATTGCCTCCAGACAAGAAACGCCAAAATGAATGCCTCCGCGTTTATCAAAACGTCGATTGACATGGTAAATGAGGGGTTGATTGACGAAAAACAGGCTCTCCTACGGATCCAACCGGAAATGCTGGATCAGCTCCTGCATCCAAGGCTGGACCCTCAAGCCAAGGCGAAGGTCCTTGCCCAGGGTCTGCCGGCCTCTCCGGGCGCTGCGTCGGGCAAGATCGTTTTTGACGCTGACCGGGCCGAAAGCAAAGCCAAGCTGGGGGAAAGGGTGATCCTTGTCAGGGAGGAGACCAAGCCGGACGACATCCATGGGTTCTTCGCCTCCCAGGGAATCCTGACGAGTCGCGGCGGCAAAACCTCGCATGCCGCGGTTGTGGCCAGAAGCATGGGCAAACCCTGCGTATCCGGATGCGAAGCCATCCACATTAACGACATTGCGAAGGAGGCAGTGATCTCCGGCGTCACGCTTCGCGAAGGAGATGTGGTGACCATCGATGGAAGCACGGGCAACGTGTACCTGGGAGTCATTCCCACGATTGAGCCTGAGTTTGTCGAAGACCTTCTGGTGCTCCTCGATTGGGCGGACGACATCAGCGAAATAAAAGTCATGGCTAACGCGGATACTCCTGACGGTGTGACCAAGTCCAAGAAATACGGGGCGGTAGGGATAGGCCTCTGCAGAACGGAGAGGATGTTCAACCAGCCCGACCGGCTTCCCATCGTGCAGGAAATGATCCTGGCAGACAGCAGCGAGGAAAGGGAACAGACCCTGAAGCGTCTTCTGCCTTTTCAGCGGGAGGATTTCAAGGAAATTTTCAGGATCATGGATGGTCTTCCCGTGACGATCAGGCTCCTCGACCCGCCTATTCACGAGTTCCTTCCCTCCGACGATGAACTCGTGGACGAGATCAACCACCTGAGGGAACTCGTAAGGACGGTGGAACTCATGGAGGCTCTTCCCGATACGCTGAAACTCCTGGACCCCGAACTCCATGCCAAGTACGCGGTCAATCTTGAAACCATAACCCAGGGCCTTGAGGAGCTCAAGAACAAGCATCTGGCGGAGAGCCTGATCACTGCGAAGGAGACCATGCTGCAGAAGGTGAAGTCCCTGGCCGAGACGAACCCCATGCTCGGGCATAGGGGGGTAAGGCTGGGGATCACCTATCCGGAAATCTACGCCATGCAGATCAGAGCGGTTATGGAGGCTGCGGCGGAATGCGTGAAAGAGGGCATTCCCGTTGCGCCTGAGATTATGGTTCCCCAAGTGTGCACCTTGCAGGAACTCGTCTGGGTGCATAAATATGTGACCATGATCCACCAGGAAGTGCAGAAGGATTTCGGTGTCGAAGTGCCCTTTCAATTCGGGACCATGATCGAAGTGGTGAGAGCCTGTATGCGCGCCGGCCGGCTTGCAGAGCTCGCAGAGTTCATGTCTTTCGGCACGAATGATCTGACCCAGGCCACCTTCTCTTTTTCCAGGGAGGATGCGGAGAACAAGTTCCTGCCCCTTTACAACGAGCGGGGTATCCTGCAGCATAATCCCTTCGAGATCCTTGATATCAAAGGCGTCGGCCGCCTGATGATGATCACGGTGGAGTGGGCAAGAAAAACCAGACCGGACATCAAGGTGGGCATATGCGGTGAGCACGGAGGGCATCCTGATGCCATCCGGTTCTGTCATCATATCAAACTCAGTTACGTTTCCTGTTCTCCGCCGCGGGTTCCGATTGCGCGGCTTGCCGCGGCCCATGCCAAGCTGAAGGAGGACGACTATCAGCTCATCTGATTTCAGAGGCTTTTTTGGGAGAGCTCGTAAATTTTCTGGGTGATCCGGAAGAGATTTTCAAAGGCCAGGTCAGGGTTGTTTGCCATCTGTTTATGGTTGAGCACTTCCTTGTGCACGAAGGCGAAGGCGTTCGCGAAATTGAGCTTCGATATGGCCTCGACATGCTCCACCACGCCCAGCTTGTAAAACCGGCGGCCCAGGTAGTTCATTTTCTTGAGGAGAGCTTCCTCTTTCATGTCCGCGTTCTTTCGCTGGGCCAGGCACCTGGCGGCGATCCAGTAGGACTCGAGGAAGGTCTTGATAAGGCCGGACCAGACAGGGAGCTTCTCAAAGCCAAGCTTGGTGATTTTAAATCCGTCGTTTCCACCGGCACGGGAAAGAAAAGAAGATTCAAGGAAGTCGTCCACCACAGGCAGGATACTCTGTTTGAGAGCCTCTGTTCCGTTAAAGAAGAACTCATTCTTCAGAAGGTCTTTCATGAAATCGCAGTCCGAGACAAGAGTGTCCCAGCTCTTGGCTTCTTCCCGCCCTGTGAGCAGTGACGTGGCAACAAGAGCATGGGGAAGGAAGAAATGGACAATGCTGTTTTTGTAGTATTCTAATTCCAGCTTCTTCTCTTCCTCCACGAAATAGAAGGTCTCCTCTTCCAGATCGACATCCTCCAGGATCTCCACGATTTTCCAGTTCACCAGGAGGGACAGCGTCTCTTGAACCGCCATGGGGAGATCCGTCAAACTCGCTGCCAGAGAAACACCGGAGTGTTTCAGGGTTTGAAGGAGGGTCTTCGCGGTCTCGTAGAGCTCGGAATGGAGGAACCCCCGCCGGTGTTTGGCCAGGATCGCCGCGGCCACAAGAGAGAGAGGAGTGACCATCGTAACTTCATTGATGTCTTTGGCGATCTGAAAGGCAAACTTTCTGGCGGTTTCAGCCATGGAGGGACCCGAGTGGGCCAGAAAGTCATTCAGGGAAATGGGTTGAGAAAACCTCATGTACACTTTGCCGTACTTCCTCTTAAGAAACCTTCTTGCGCCGATGATGTGTTTGAGGCTTTCTCTCTCCTTTGAGCCTCCTCCGATCTCCTTGATGTAGGACTTTTCTTCGAGAATGCGATCATACACAATGGAAGCGGGAACAAACACCAGGTCCTTGCAGAACCCCTCTTTGCGAGCGTGAAGAAGGATGGACACAAAGCCGGTCTTGGGCAGCACCAGTTTTCCGTTCCGGCTTCGCCCTCCCTCGATGAAGAACTCGATCGGATGCCCCTCCTGAAGGAGCGCCTTGATATACCTGCTGAACACCTCCACATAGAGCCGGGGTTGATTGAAGGACCGGCGGATGAAAAAGGCTCCGCATTTCCTGAAGATGTATCCTGCGGGCCAGAAGGTGAGATTGCTGCCCGCGGCTATTCTCGGCACGTGCATGTGATTGGCATGAAGCACATGGTTGAGAATGAGATAATCGATGTGGCTCTTGTGAGAAGGGACATAGATGAGAGGGCCTTTCCTGGCCCACTCCCGGACTGTGGCAAGGGAGGAAGTGTCCACTTCGATGCCCTCGAAGATCTTTTTCCAGAGCCACTTGAGCGCCATATCAAAGAGATGGACATAGGAGATGTTGAAATCCGCGGCTATTTCATCGAAATATTCTCCGGCCCGCTTTTTTACCTCCCACAGAGGCTTTCGTTCTGAAGCGGAAACGGATTCGATCTTTTCCCTCACCTTCCTGTCCATGAGAACGATTTCCTTGATCTGTTGTCTGGACTTCATGATGGGGCCAAGAATGACTCTCTTCTGTTGATCGATGCCGTCGATGAGCGCATCCCTGATCTCCTGGGCCATCTCGTGGAGGGGGCGTTCCCGGTCTTGTGCTTCCAGGTAGGTTTTGAGGTTCAAAGGCTGACCGAAATCAACGAAGACCCTCCTGTGGTGCCTGAAGAAAAGTACCGTCTTTCGGATAACGCCCGAATAGTCTTTGTAGCCGAAGAGGATATCCCTGAGTCCGCCGTGTTCCTTCTCGGGACTTCTCTCAAAGAGCACGAGCTGGGGAACGAGGAAGATGGGGCGTTCGACTTCCTGTTGAGTTTCCAGAAGGAACTGAAGCAGATCTTTTTCGGCGTGAATGAAACGCCTCAAAAAACGTTTTGGGTCGATCAGAAAAATGAGTGAAGTCACGCCGTCCCGGATGGCGTTCTTGTAGAAGCCGGTCTGGTAAGGGCTGGGTATTCGATGGTGTCGATAGATATAAGAGAGGTGTGAAAAAGCGACCTTCAAGAATCGGGTGAAAGGCAGGAGCATGGACATGTTAAGGTCAAAAGCGATCTTGGGGTATGGGAGTCGCTTGTACTTGAAATGATAGTGATTGAGGAGATAGTCCAACTGACTGCGGTGCTTGACCGCGAAGACGACCGTTCCCTCCTTGTGCATTTGCTTCAGGGATTCCTTCGCGTCTTCGTTCACCTCGGCATGTCTGAAAAGCCTATACAGAAACAAGCCGAGGAAAAACCCCGGCTTGTGGTCGAGAACATAAGGATAATAGACTTTTTCCCCAAAGGTATTCAATGCTGTCGCCTTCATTTGATTTTGATGGCTATACCTGCCATGACCCCGGAGCCCCCAGCCGGTCCAAAGGGCGGCCGGATCGCATCTTCGCGCGTGACAGAGAGCTCACAAGCAAAGGGTTAACCATTATAGATAATGGGATTGAGCCTTCAAATCAAGCTTTTTGTTCCGGGAGTTGCGCCCTGCGCCTGTGCCGTAAAAATGGCGCAGGAGGCAAAGTTCTGTTGACAAACCGGATAGAGTGTTTCTAAGATAAACACAAAAGCCAAGGGAGGTAGACATGCTAACGCCCATGGTCATCGCAGGATTAACCGTTGATCCTTTGACCAATAGTCCGATCGTCATTCTTAAAGAGATCCAAGGGGAGAGAACTCTGCCTATCTGGATAGGGCTTTTGGAGGCGACCGCCATTGCAAGCGAGCTGGAAGGGATCAAGTTTTCTCGCCCCATGACACATGACCTCCTGCGGAATATCATGTCCACCATGGATGTGAAAGTGAACAAGATTGAAGTCTGCGATCTCAAGAACAACACCTATTTCGCCCTCATCTACCTGGATCATAAAGGGAAAGAAATATCTATCGATGCCAGGCCGAGTGACGCGCTGGCCATCTCTTTGAGAATGGGAGCACCCATTTTCGTGGCTGAAGACGTGATCAGCAAATCTGCGCAGATTGACCTGCAGTCGGAGCCGGAAGACAAATCCGAGCAAGGAAAGAAGTGGCAAGAAGTCCTGGAAAAACTCAACCCAGAGGATTTTGGAAAATATAAGATGTGATTTGCCCGAGGTGTCGTGAACTCTCTGGACGGGGCAATGTGCGTTGCCGCGACAAAGGTTCGGGGGATCTTGGGCATTTTGGTTTTTCTAAGCGATGTTGATCGATCTTCATACCCATTCTCTGTTTAGTGACGGCGCCCTGATCCCCTCGGAACTCGTAAGAAGGGTGGGTTCGGCAGGCTACAGAGCGGTAGCGCTTACGGATCACGCGGACTCCTCTAATCTCGACCACCTCGTGCCGAGAATGGTCCATGTGGCCGAAGATCTCAACAAAGTTCAGTTCGTTCTGGTTGTCCCCGGTGTTGAGCTCACGCACGTTCCACCGGAACTGATTCCTTCTCTGGTGAAGCGGGCAAGAGAACTTGGAGCGAAGCTTGTGATCATCCACGGGGAGACCATCGTGGAGCCTGTTGCTCCTGGTACCAACAGGGCCGGGCTGGAAGCAGGAGCGGACATCATCGCACATCCCGGCCTTATCAATGTGGAGGAGGTGCGTTTAGCCTCCCGGAACGGTGTCTTCCTGGAAATCTCGGCGCGGAAGGGACACAGCCTTACCAATGGACACGTGGCAAGACTCGCGGTCGAAGGCGGAGCATCTCTGGTGCTCAATTCCGACGGCCATGCCCCCGGGGATTTTCTGAGTGAAGAATTGGCGCCCCGAATTGCTCGGGGCGCAGGGCTCCCGCCTGATGCCTTTACCAACCTCCAATCGAATGCACGCCTGCTCTTGGAGCGTCTTGGTTACACCCTCTAAAAGAAAATCCCTGTTTCATCTGATTGGTATATGCGTGGTTTTATCATGGCTGGTCATGATGGGTCTTCTGGTGAAGAAGGTCCATCTCACGATCGGAGACCCGGACCTCGAGTCGCCTCACCTTTCCGCGAAGATTGATTCCGATGAAAGAGAATGGAACGAAATCTATTTGAAAGACAGAAAGGCCGGGTATGCCGTAAGCCTGATCAGACCCTTCGGCCGGGGTTACTATGTTCAGGAAGAAGTCTTCTTGCAGCTTAACTTGATGGGATTTGGGAGAAGCCTCTATACAGCCACTCAGGCCAAGGTAGACGAGAGGTTTCTGCTG
Organism: uncultured delta proteobacterium; assembly: GCA_963740905.1. GTDB lineage: Bacteria > Desulfobacterota > DSM-4660 > Desulfatiglandales > HGW-15 > JAFGDM01. The sequence goes on along the minus strand of CAVUFY010000009.1, from coordinate 16,959 downwards.
AAGAGCTTCCACATGGTCATGACATCAGGCGTCGTTCATTTTCGCGTGTCGGGGAAAGTGGAAGGAAAAACCCTTGTCCTGACGAGCGAAAGCGCCGGCACGCGCCGTGTCCAACGGATACCGCTTCAGAGGGCTCCCATGCTGAGCGAAAGCTTGTCGTATCTCTTCAGGATGCGGAAGCTGGCGGTGGGAGAGACCTATCGACTTCCCCTTTTTGACCCCGCGACCCTGTCCCAGAAGGAAATCGTCATCAGGGTGGCCGGAAAAGAAAAGCTGGCGCTGGACAAAATAGACTATGACGCCTATCGGCTCGAAGCGGAAATGTGGGGCAAGCCGCTGACCTTCTGGGTGGATGAAGAAGGGCGGACCCTGAAAGAGGAGGGCTTCATGGGGTTTTTGGCGGTGCGGTCCAGCGCCGCGAAAGCTTCGAGAGGAATTGAGGGTGGACAGAACAGCGATCTGTACGAGATCCACGCAGTGAGAGCGGATCGCGTCCTTCAGAATCCGGACAGAGTCACCCACCTGAGACTCAAGCTGGAAGGCGTGGACGAAGCAAATGCCTGTTTGAACCGGGGAAGGCAGAAGATCATGGACCATTATTTCGAGGTCACGAAAGAGTCTATGCCTGTTGCCGCCCCTTCCACCCTGCCTTTTCGAAATATTCCCGAAGAGGCGAAGGCTTTCCTGGAGCCGGAATTCAACATCGAAAGCGATAATCCTCAGTTGGCGGAGAGGGCATGGGCCATCGCCGGCAAGGCAAGAGATCCTATCGCCGTGGCAAGAAAGCTCCTCGAATGGGTCTATCTGAACGTCGAGAAGAAGCCGGTTCTTTCCATTCCGAGCGCCCTTGAAGTCCTGCGGACAAGAGTGGGAGATTGTAACGAGCATGCCACTCTCTTGACGGCGCTGCTCAGGGCGGTGGGCATACCGGCCCGGGTTTGTGTCGGTCTCGTCTTCGCGGGGGACAAATTCTACTATCATGCATGGACGGAAGCCTGGCTCGGGGCATGGGTTAGCATGGATGCCACCCTGCGCCAGATGCCCGTGGATGCCACCCATATCAAACTGGCGGAGGGAAACCTGAGCCAGCAGATGGAGATCGCTTCTCTGGTAGGCCGAATAGGGATACGGGTCATTGACGTTCGTCATGATTAGACTGATCGATCTTACCAAAATCTACCGAGGCTTTCACGCCGTGGATCACATCAGCCTGGAGGTGAGGCCGGGGACGATCTTCGGGTTCCTCGGACCGAACGGCGCGGGCAAAACCACGACGATCAAGATGATGGCGGGAATTCTGAAACCCACTTCAGGCCGCATCATGATCGACGGCGCCGATCTTTCAGTGGACCCAACGGCTGTAAAGAGAAAAATCGGCTTTATCCCCGACCGTCCGTTTCTGTACGAAAAGCTGACAGGGGTGGAGTTTCTCCGGTTTGTCGGGGGCCTTTACGAGATGAATCAAAAGGAGTCGCTATCCGCTCGCATCAAGGAAATGCTCGAACTTTTCGATCTCTCATACTGGGGCGACGAGCTCATCGAGGGTTACTCACACGGGATGAAACAGCGCCTGGTCATGGGCGCCGCCTTGCTGCACCGGCCGGGAGTTCTCATCGTGGATGAGCCCATGGTGGGCCTGGATCCGAGAGGGGCCAGACTCGTGAAGGACATTTTCAGGGAAGAAGCCGCAAAGGGAACCACCGTTTTCATGTCCACCCATTCGCTGGAGGTGGCCCAGGAGGTGTGCGAGGAGATCGCGATTATCCAGGCCGGCCGGATCATCGCGCAAGGGAATGCGGCGGAACTGGGAAAGGCGGCCAATGTGGAAGGCAGCCTGGAGAGCATTTTTCTGAAGCTCACTGAAGGAAAGACCATCGCCCATGCAAAACCTCTGTCTTCTTCTTAGCCCCAGGATGAGAGGGGTCAGGAACGGACTGACCGGAAGGGGAGGAAAGAACCGGAAAAGGTTCGCCATCGTGGCCGTTTCCGGGCTTCTGTTCTGGGGGCTCCTCTTTGCTCTTTCCTGCCGGGTGCTCGCGTACTTTCAGTCTGTGGAAGTGATCGGCGATCTTCTGACACATCATCTCCTGGCGATGGTTCTCCTCACCTTTTTCTCCCTCCTCATTTTCAGCCATGTCATTACGGCGCTTTCAAATCTTTATCTGTCCTCGGATCTGGAACTGGTCCACGCCTCCCCGGCTTCAGTGGTGGAGATTTTCTTGAGTCGCTCGATTCACACCGTGGTGGACAGCAGCTGGATGGTCCTCATCTTCGGCCTCCCGATCATGACGGCCTACGCCTTTGTGTACCGGCCTCCTTTGGGTTTCTATGTGACCCTTCTGCACATGGGCCTGGCTACGGGGATGACGGCCGCCTGCATAGGGATCCTTCTCACCATGATCCTTGTGAGTGTCTTTCCCGCGCAGAAGACAAGAGACATAGTGATGATCCTGAGCGTCTTTCTCGTGGTGCTCCTCTACCTCCTGTTCAGGTTCCTGCGGCCTGAAAAGCTGGTGGACCCTGAAGCCTTTTTCAGCATCATGCAATACGTGGGGTCTCTGAGGGCGGTGGACTCCCCCTACCTGCCTACCCACTGGCTGACCGAGAGCCTCTGGTCGTATCTCGCGGCAACGCGGGGAGAGGACCGCCTGTTTGAGGCAGGGCTGGCCTGGTCCACGGCGCTGGGTCTCATGGTTATCAACATGTGGGTGGCTGAGTGGGTCTATTTCCCCGGGTTTTCCAAGGCTCAGGAGGCGAAGCGGAGAAGGGGAGGGAAGGTGGTTCTGGACCTCCTGGTGAGAGTCGTCCGAAAGCCCTTCAAGGAGGAGGCCCTTGGGTCCCTTGCCGAAAAGGACCTTCGCGTGTTTTTCCGCGACAACACCCAGTGGTCCCAGTTGCTTCTCCTCGGCGGGCTGGTGGTGGTTTACCTCTACAATTTCTCTGTCCTGCCGCTGGAGAAAAGCCCTCTTCCTCTGGGCTTCCTGCGGAACGAGATTGCCTTTTTCAACCTGGGACTCGCCGGTTTCGTCCTGGCTGCCATTTCGGTGCGCTTTATTTTTCCGGCGGTAAGCTCGGAAGGGGGGCCTTTCTGGATCCTTCTCTCTTCGCCCCTCACGGTGAAGCGCTTCCTGTGGGGAAAATTCGCTCTGTCCCTCCCGCCCATGCTCGTTCTGGGGGAACTCCTGGTCGTCACGACGAATTACCTTCTCAGAGTCTCATCGTTCATGATGATCCTGTCCGCGGTGACGATGTTCATGCTCGTCTGGGGGATCGTGGGGCTCGGCATAGGGTTCGGCGCGCTCTACCCGAATTTCAAGTATCAGAATATCGCTCAGGTTTCCACCGGATACGGCGGGCTGATGTTCATGATTTACAGCGCTTTCTTCATCGCGGTGATTCTCGGTCTGGAAGCGGGCCCTGTGTACATCCTTACCATGTCTCAGGTAAAAGGAACTCCCGTTTCAGGCCTTGAGTGGCTGTTTATCGCCGGCTCTTTTTCTGCGGTTGTGGCGCTCAACATCTTCGTGATTCACCGGCCCATGAAGATGGGATTGAAAGCTCTCACGGATCTGGAGTAAATTACCGGCTTCTTTGGAGAACTTATCGGAATCGGAGGCAGTTCAGAAAAAACGATGTTCGAACACGAATACGTGGGAAATCTTCATATTCATTCGGTGTACTCTGACGGAGCGGCTACCACACAGGAAATCTTCCGGGCCGCGGCGGAAGCAGGACTGGACTTCATCTGTCTCAATGATCACGCCTACATGACGGACGCTCTTCACCTCGACGAAGAAGGCTTCCATGGAAAGGTGCTGGTGCTGGTGGGTCAGGAGATGGGCGTGCGTTTTCACCACTATCTCGCCTATGACCTTAAGAAAAGGATTTCGCAGCACAACCTGAGCGCCCAGGAGACGATCGACACGGTTGCGGGCCAGGATGGATTCGGTTTCCTGGCCCATCCCTTTGAAAGAGGCATGCCCTTTGTGGAAAAATCCGTCGCGTATACCTGGAACGATGTTTCGGTCACGGGGTACACAGGGATATGCATCTGGAACTTCACCTCCCGTTGGAAGGAGAGGGTAAGGACCTTCCTTCATGGGATAGTCTTCCTTGCGCTTAAAACACAGACTTTGAAAGGCCCGAGCAGGAAAACCCTCGAGTTCTGGGACAGGGAGTGCCGCAAAAGAAAAGTAGTGGCCATTGGCGGGTCGGACGCACACGGAAGCACATTTAAGTGGGGTCCTCTGCGGTTGGCGCCTTTTTCTTATCCATACCTCCTTCACTCTATTAACGTCCACGTGATGCTGAGGAAGAAGCTGTCACGTTCTTTCGAGGAAGCGAAAGGAGAGATCTATGAGGCCATCAGAAGCGGCAGGTTGTTCATTGCCCACGAAAACCTCGGCTCTGCGAAAGGCTTTCGATTTGACTTCACGGCGGCGGACGGCTCAGACCTTTACATGGGCGAGGAAGGGCCGTTCCGGCCCGGCCATTTCGTTGTCGAACTGCCTGAAGAGGCGGAAATTCGCCTGATCAAGAATGGCGGTGTTTTCCGTCATCGTCGTTGTACGGAGGCCGTGTTTCCCGTGAAAGGAAAAGGGGTGTACAGGGTAGAGGTTTACAGACGTCTCTTCCTTTTCGGGTGGAGGCCCTGGATCTTTTCAAATCCTATTTACTTGAGATGAAGTCCTGCACCTCTGTCCTTGACTTCCGGCATGAATCCTAGGACAATCCCCCCATTGCCTGGGTGGCGGAACTGGTAGACGCAAGGGACTTAAAATCCCTCGAAGGTTGCCCTTCGTGCGGGTTCAAATCCCGCCCTAGGCACTTGAAAACAAAAGGCTTTTGCGAATATCCAAAAGCCTTCTATTTTTCAGCAATTTGAAATTGTCCAACCTCTGTCCAACCTTTATTGTTTGACGCGCAACAAAAAATCCGGCCTCTTTCGAAACCGGGGTTTCTTGAATTTGCATCCAACGTGAGATATATGCTCAAAAAACCTTGACAAGGCTTTTTCTATCACCAAATGTCATTGACATGATGGTTCCATATCCGGTACCATAATATCTAAGATCTCTAGTTGAGCAGACTCGAAAAGTTACTTCAAAAGGCTATAAAGTCACCACAGAATCTTCTTTTTGACGAGTTCTGCACACTTTGCAGCTACTTTGACATGGAGAAAAGAGGACAAGTTGGAAGTCATGTCATTTACAAGAGAAAAGTTGCGCCTAAATTTTCGTTGTCCATACAAGATGATGAGGGAAGAGCAAAATTTTATCAAGTGCGGGAGTTCCTGAAAAAAATAGAAGAACTTGGGTTATATGATTTTGGGGAGGAAGATTGATGCCGCATTATTCTATGGTCTTGCAGTGGAGCGAGGAAGATAAGGGATATATAGCCACAGTCCCCGAATTGCCAGGTCTAAGTGCCTTCGGGCCTTCACCGGACGAAGCTTGCAAGCAACTGCTTATCGCCAAAAAAGCATTCCTGGAGGTCATGGCTGAAGATGGAGAAGAAATTCCCGATGCAGATATCCTCCGACCATTCAGCGGCCAAACCCGATTGAGATTGCCGAAAACCCTTCATGCTTCATTGAGCCTTGAGGCAAAAAGGAACGGGGTTTCTCTTAATACGTACATAGTCATGCTCCTCTCCGGAAAAAGCGGTGTCAGCCAGATAATGGATTCAGTAAACGCTTTAGAAAACCGAATCCATTCCTTTATGCTGACGAACTCTTCTTCTATGGAGCAAATAACGACAGAGCTGTTACTTCTGAGACTCTTAATATTCGAGTACCAGAGGAAGGTGTGGAAGCGGATGAAATTGGCTGACAAAACCTACTCAATACTTTGTGATGATGTGAGACTAGAGATAGGAAACAAACACTCGCTGATGGGCGTTTATGCGGGTACGATCATAGTTACAAAAGTGCCTTCGTTACTACCTAAAGTATGCCTTGTTCTTTGTTTTGAGAAACTGCGCAAGGAGATGCCTCATGATGGACGATTAAGATTGTTAGGCCCGGGATGGATCCTATCGAATTTCCTTTACCGTCTGTTAAGAATAAGAAATTAGGCGGAACAGTCTTTATTTTTGTCAACTTCTCCCCTTATGTAATTAACTCAACCGGTGAAGCAAGGTTTGAGATTCGGTTTGGCGGCGAAACAAAGCCTTCGATAATCCATAAGGTGAGAATCGAACTCGCCAAGAAATCCGAAGTTTAGAGAAAAATACACAATTGACCCCATTGTTTTCCTGATTGACATATAGAGAAATGAAGGGCAGGAGGAGAGAGTTAGAGTAGAGAGGTGAACATGGAGAAACTCTCTTCCATAGAGATCCGGGTGAAGAGGCTTGTGGATGCTTTTTTGACTGATAAGATTACTCGTGCCGAGTTCAGGCGGGAACTCTCAAAAGAGAAGGCCCGAGTCAGACCGAAAAAGCAGAGAGTGCTTCCTAGGGTTGCGGGAAGGAAATTTTCATAAGAACCCTCTTGCCCTGAGGTAAGGAATTCTGCAGTTCTGATACTGTGTGGTATCCTCTGTCCATTTTTCCGGCCCAATAGCTGTGATCTACGAAGGATCTTGAAGCCCCGCAGTGCATACGGTAATCAGAATTCAAGTGGAGTGTCTGCATCGTCGAGCCCTGCTCGCACTTCCCGGCGAACCAGGTCCGACACTCCAGGAGCCTTCAGCAATGGACGGTCGAACTCCTGGATCTGGTCGGCTACAGCCGGTTGTACAGAGGTCGCGATCCAAGCGGCCACATAAAGATTTAGACGCGCAAAAAGGTTGAAAAAGAGCATCAGTACAATCACCGGACCGAACACGGCGGCCGCGGGATTGCGCGAAAATTTGCCCATCAGAAAACCGGTGAGGTACTGCAGGACGAAGAGTCCCGCGGATCCGAACAGCGCGCCCCACGCGATGATGCGGAAAGGAAACTTGATCTCCGGCAACACTTCATAAAGGTACACGAACATAGCCCATCCGGCAATGCCCGACAGAATGGGTCCCACAATCCGCAGCAGAACATTGATGCCGGGGACCTCATCCAGTGCGAGCCAGTGCACTATCGTGCCGGTCAACGAAGTCGCCATGACTGCGAGCGCAAAGGTCACTGTCAAGATGACGAGCAGGCCCAGTAGAATAGCGAGATTCAGCAGTACCTCCAGAAAGATGAAACGTTTGCGCTCCTTCATGTCAAAGAGTGAACGGGTCTGGGCCCGCACGGCAGACTTCAGGTGCCCTGCCCATCCGGCGCTGGAGTACATCGACGAGAAAAGGCCCACCAGACCCACCGAGGCCCAGTTGCGCAGCAAGCCGCCAATCAGGCCGGTCAGTTGTGCCTTTAGCTCAGCAGGAGCGCCCTGCAGCTGAACCATGATCGCTGCCTGGACCCGCTCCAGCACGTCGGGACGCAGCACTGTCAGAGTGAACCCGCAAGCCGAGAACGCAAACATCAGGATGGGCACCATTGCCAGCAGCGAGAAGTAGGTGATGGCCCCCGCAAACTGGTTTCCAAGTCGGGTGACATACCGGGTATTCATCCGGAGCACATGTGCCACCGCCGGTACCTGCCTCAGCGCTTTGATCTTTTCCTTCACCTGCTGAACGATTGCTGTCACTGTTCATCTCCCTTCGTACGCCGTCCCCGAGAGTCCTAATGCTGCGGATGGTCATCGGCATGTTAGGGATTCTTCTTTGCCCCAGGAATCGATCAAACGATACAGAGAACAGCCCGGGGAGTCAAGCGTAGGCTATTGATGTGAGCCGGTGGTTCTATAACCACGTCTGAGCGCCGTAAGGCATGTGACCGCTCAGGCACAAAATACAGTAGATTCGGTGAACGAAATACAGGATTTCCTTGACTTGCAAAATTTCAATTGCTAGGATTTGGGTGACATGGAAAAGCTATCTCCCATAGAGATCCGGGTCAAGACCCTGGTGGATGCTTTCTTTGCCGACAGGATCACGCGTGCGGAGTTCAGTAGGCAACTCTCGGAAGAGAAGGTCACGCTCAGAGCGAAAAAGCAGAGAATACTTCCCATGGCTAGGGGAAGAAAGTATTCCTGATAACCAGCTTGATCTGTATTAGAGGGAATATTTAGCTCCGATTTTTGTGGGGTCATGGGACGCATGGCCTATAGTTGTAAATCTGCCGTCCTCTGCCGCACAAAACACTCGTCACCAGCCGCCTCCCCATCGGCCCGCTTTCATCTTCTCAAATGTTGGATTATACCCGGACTGTCCACTTGTGGTTGTACAGCCCAAGAAGAGAAAGCATAGTATAACGCAGAGGCACAACATTGTAGCAATACGCCGCCCCCCCTTTTTCAATCGCAGAAAGGAAGGCACTGACTCTCTCTTTTCTCCCTTCATGCCCTTTCCCCCTTTTTCTCAATGTCCTAATCTCTTGCCATATCCTCACGCGAACCCTCGAATTCTCAGCAGGTGAATTCCAAGTATCGGCTCCGGCTTCAAACTAAGTCGGCAGCTTGATGATGTCAAACGGTGCGCTGCTTTTCAAGAATTGGAAAACCTTGCCGTACAAGTGTGATTCGGCCTGTATCTCTAAAATACAGGATTCGCCCCATTCATTCCATCCGTCTTTTCCCCGATGATAGAAACGAAGATCCTCACCGGACCTCATGGTGGTCCATTCATTGATTACAGATGAAACGAATAGGAGGAAGAAATGCTAGAACCTGAAATCATGATGGAGCAAGGTCCACAATGCATCCCAGGATTGAGAGAGAAGAGGCAATTGCTAGTGGTTGACGATAACGAGGCAATCCAGAAGTTGCTGTCAAAAGCACTGTCTTTTATGGGCTATGATGTAACTCTGGCCGGCAACGGCCTCGAAGCTTGTACTCTCTTCCTCACCGGCTCTTATGATTTGGTGATGACGGATATTCAGATGCCTCTTATGAATGGATGGGAGTTGTCTCGCTTCATTAAGGAGCGATCCTCGAACACACCAGTTATTGTTATGACGGGGTTCTATGACGGTGAGCAGTGTGAAAAGCTGAGCATGAACTGTGTTGATGCCATAATCCTGAAATCATTCAAGCTGGAAGAGATCGAAAAAGCCATCCAGAGGCTATTGAATTGCAGGAGATTTGGCAGAGGGTGATGGGCCTTTACACAAATGCTGACTTATGATGCGCTCATCGTGGGCGCCGGTCCGGCCGGCTTGTTCACAGCCATCCAAGCTGCGGAAAAATTCAAAAAAGTCTTGATCCTGGAAAAGCAGCCGAACCCCGGCCGCAAGCTTTTGCTGACCGGTTCGGGCCAATGCAACTTCACAAACATCCGGCCGATTCAAGAATTTCACAAGGCCTATGGAGACCATGGGCATTTTTTAAAACCAGCCCTTTTTCATTTCACCAACGAGGATACCATTGCCTTCTTCAAGCAATATGGGGTGGACCCCATGGTCGTGGAAGAGAACGGCAAAGTATTTCCCGAATCGCGCCAGGCGGGCGACATCCTGAATCTTTTGCTGTCCCTTTGTAAGAAACGCAATGTCGAGATCCGGTTTCGGGAGAGAGTGACCCGCCTCGCCATGCAGGAGGGCCGTGTATCACAGGTCTGTTCGGCAAGGGGGAAGTATCAGGCCGGGAATGTGGTCATTGCCACGGGCGGGAAATCGTATCCCGGCACCGGTTCTACGGGCGATGGATACTCCCTGGCCCAATCCTTGGGTCACTCCCTGATTCCGCCCCGGCCCGGCCTGACCCCTTTCTTTATCAAGGATTTCCCCCTGGGGGATTTGACCGGAATCTCTTTTAAGAACCTGAAAGTCACTTTATGGAGCAAGGGCAAAAAGCTCAAAACTCTCGGCGGGGCACTATTGTTGACCCACCAAGGCATTTCCGGACCGGTAGTGCATAACCTGGCGCGCTTCGCTCGGAGTGGTGATTGGGTCAAATTGTCCTTTGTTCCTTGTGAAAATGCGGAAGAATTCAAGCGGGAATGGCTGGCCGACCTGGAACAGAACGGAAGAGTCAGGACCAAGACCTGGTTGAAGAAATATCACTTAGCCGGGGCCTTACTCCGAAAAATCATGTTATTGGCCGATGCGGATCCCGGCGCTTCAGTAGCGAAATTAAGTCGGGAAAAACGCTTGGCGCTGTTGCGCTTAGCAACGGCCTTTCCCCTGGAGATCGAAGCCCTGGGCGATTTCAATGTGGCGATGGTCACTTGCGGCGGCGTGCCCCTGGGAGAGGTAAACTCCAAAACCATGGAATCCCGTTTGGTCAAAGGATTGTATTTTACCGGCGAAGTATTGGATATTGACGGGGACAGTGGAGGGTATGACTTGCAGGCCGCCTGGTCCACCGCAGCGCTCGCAGCCCATGCCATGAAAAGGGTAAGTTCTCGATGATCGCGCGATTTTGAGGCTTGGATAGTGTGTAATGTTTTTACACATTATGGAATCGGTCTTCTCTATCAGTTTGGTAAATCGGCACTTCCATCCTATTCGTTTTGCCTTCCAGGTTCGGCAAGTATTTGAAATACTTAGCTGTGAATCACACCAAATATCCAGCATGAATTTTGCATATTGACATTGGTACCATTGACTCCAAGGGAATTAGGAATGCGCTGAGCCGCCTCTTGCCACAAATCAAATGGGTTTTGTCATACCGGCATTGAGTTACAACCTCCTCATGAGAAAGGGGAAGAAAGAAATGGAAATTATCTGCCTTACCTGCAAACGCAGAATCAATCTGGACCATGTAGTTTTTGAGAACTATTTCGGTCCTGTCAAATGTTTCTCCTGCAGTTCTATGATGGAAGTGGAAACAAAGAAGGGAGTATTGCTTGAGGCAAGCCGTCTGAGTTCAAAGGAAGAGTCTTTCAACGCTCGACGGCAAGAAGCAAACCCCATTATTTGAGAGGAGGTGAATCTTACCATGGCCGAGAGCATCCGATCATCTTTCGACAGACGCTCCGGAACCGACAGACGGAGGGCATATAGGCTCGGCTTTTTCCTGAAAGGCGGTGTTGAAAAGCGCGACTGTGAAGAAAGAAGGTCGAGAGATGAGAGAAGGAAAGGTTGGGTGAGGGTGGACAGGTGGAGTAGTGTCCGACTCGAAGGTCTTAAGATCGCCAAGTTCTTGAAGCGGCCGGCGCCAAAGGCAACAGACTAAACCCTAGCCAAAGATATTTGAAATTTCGAATATCGAACAAGGAATTTAGAACCGCAGAAGTCACTGTCTCACACTTCATTAGGACATTTGGTATTCGAATTTGTTTCGTATTTAGGTATTCGGGTTTCGGATTTTGCCGGCACTTCACTTGCCAATCATGCCCTCCGGGCTTAGCCCAAAACCGGGCCCTCTGGACCCGGATCTTTAACTTCGATTGATTGTTTTTCCCAACGCCGTCGAGAACGTTCAAGTCCTTTGACTGCTATCCACCCATCCCATTCGGAAATAGACTCGATCCACAGTCCACAAAGGTTACATTACGAGCCACAGTAAAAATGTATGCGACCCGTAGTCTTAAAATACAGGATACAACCCATTTACCCGATTTGCCATTTCTTGGAAATTATACAAAGACACTTTCCTCTTCGAAAAAGCTAAAATGTTCGGGATCGAGAGGCTTCATGCACAGGAGAGCGGGGAAGCCAACGGTTTATTCTCAGCCTCATTCGACGGCTCGTCCGCCGGAGATGGGGATGCGCCAATCTAACTCCAACCTATTCATTGATGTCTCGCAGGACGCTCGGAGGAGGGAAAAATGCAAGAACGTGAAATGGTGATGGAGAAGGGGCGATTGGAAGCAGCCGAGGATGTCACAGCCATCAAGAAGATGGTATCAAAAGCAATGGCCTTTATGGGTTATGATGTGGCTCTCGGATCGAGACAGGTGCCTGCAATCGGGGCGGATACCTTGAAAAGGCACCAAATTGAGCCCCCAGAATCGTTGAAGAAACGTTACAAAGGCCCGGAGCGCCGAAAAGACTTTCATGAGCGTAAGCGGGTTGAAGAAATGACTCCCCAGGAGATGAGGAAAGAACTCCTCACCGATCCCCTCACGAACCTCTCGAACAAGCGAGCCTACCAGGAAGATCGGAGGTTGCCCGTTCAAGTATTCGTAGATGTGGATTCTCTCAAATGGATCAACGACAACATCTCCCATGAAGCGGGGGATGAGCTTCTTCGGACAATTGGATGGGCCTTGAGTTATCTCGATTGCCCGGGATATCGCCCCTACCATTTCTGCGGGGATGAATTTGTCATCCAGGCTGAAACCGAGCGAATCGCAAGAGCGGCACTCAAGCACGCTCTTGAGTGCCTGGATAAGATCACTTTTGAGTACCTGTTACCGGACGGCACAACGATCAGGAAAAAGGGGGCGGGGATAAGTTATGGCATCGGACCGACTGTCGAACTCGCAGAAGAAGAGTTACAAAAGCATAAGGTGGAGCGGGAGGCCAAAGGACTTCGGGCGGCCAGAGGAGAAACCCCTCCAGGGGTGGCTGGAGGAGAGGGGTATTGGCGGTATGGACAAGCCTCGAATGGGCGGAAGTGCAGGCCGGCCGTTCGCAAAGACCTTATCCCGCTCAAATTCCACGACGTCCACTAGACTTCTGCCCACGCCCGACCTCAAAGATCATTGAGGTCCCAGTTTTGTATCATTTTAGCTGTTTCAAGCAGCCGTGAGGATCATGATTCTCTTTCTTGAGTGACTGGCGGAAAGGCGCCGTCTTTTCACGGTTTATCTATGGGGGAAACCCCTGGCCCCGAAAGCAGGCGGTGGAGGCCCGGCCGGGGGTATGGTCTCTTCGGAGTCCGCAATGAAATCTCAACGTCTCAAAAGCTCAGGGTACTATTTCATAGGAGTAGGCGCATTGGTCCACACTAACCGGAGGACGTCCCTTTGGGGCTTCCACCTGACCCGCCGAATTTTGGCGCCGGTTGAAGTCTCTGAAATCCGATGAAGTCGGATTTCAGGAAGAGACCATACCCTCCGGCCAGGCCCTAGAACTTCTCTGCAGTGGGGGCAAAACTCCCCCGTAGATAAACCGTAGAAAAGACCAGCCTGCGAGCCTCGGAACGGGAGAAAGGGAATCATGATCCTTACCATATTCCCGTATGAGAGAGCGCTCAGACCGGCCGAGCGCTCTCCCTTGAAACCTTGAGCTGGTTTTCTTGATCATCCATCCCTGAGATGTGAATGCCGCTTATCGAGACCGCCGATCTGAGCCTCATTTTCCTTCAGACCCATTCCCTTGCCCGTTTCTTGATTGGACCTTTCTGTTGTTTTGAACCGGCGGGAAAACCAATTGCTGAATTCAGATTCCAATTTGGCTGAAGAGTCGGGAGAAAACTCTACTTTATATGGAGAAAACATTACCGCGGCCGAAGGAATTGTTTTCCGAATACTCAACGTAATTTCTTCTTTTCCATCAGTGGACTTAAAATCGTATGTCAGATTTCGTAATGTCTCGATCGATACCCATCCATTTGGTTGATCTGCTATCAGTTGTATGATCCTCTTAGTTATTTCTTCATCGGTGTGGACGGATGAACATCCAAAGAAAATAAGTGCTGAAATTGCTATGAGAAAATATTTCACTTTGATCACCTCCTTTCGTTTCGGATAAGTGAAACTAGGATAAGGGCAACACCGCTCGCAGATCCCGGCTTGACGGGGAACTGGACGTTTTTCACCAACCTGCTAGGGACTCAAAGAATAAATCAGAACTACAACGCATATTACCAGACAGATCCAAAAATATCGCATTTCACCTCCTTCCTGAAAAATCCGTGATACGTCGAAGCCTGACCTATTGCCCGCCTAAAGCATTCTGACAATGAGAATATTTTAGGCAATTCACGTGCCAATTTCTTGGCGAAGATAAGTATTTGATTTTGCGGTTCTTTTCCAACGCACACCTTCATAGGGTGCAGGGTTTTCCCTACGCAAGATAAACTCAAGATTCACGCGAAATGGGGTAAAGATACCTAATGCGGAGGCTTTTGGTTTGAAGGATCTTTCCTCCATCTTTTTTGCGGATCTCCAGACCTCAATCAAACCTGAGCTTGATATAGAAAAATTCCTCTTGTAGCTCTAAATACAGGATGTGCCCTATTTACCCCACTTTTCTTTCCCGTAGAGTTGAACACAAGAGGCCATCATTGCTGCACAGTGTCTGCTCTTGTTAATGGTGTCTTATGAGCGATCTCATTCTTCAGGACTTTAGGGATGTTTCCGGCAAGATGCTGGTGAAAATTCTCTGTGATGAGAAAAGGAGAATGTTCGGTGAACAAAAGCTCATTGGGAAGAAAGAGGAGAGACAGGCTTTTATGCTCAAGAGGATTTGTCGGTTCTTCAGCCGACATCAGCGAAGAGCCGTTGATCCCGGGTGGAGAGGGAAAAGGAGGAAGACATGTTAGAACGTGAAATCGAGATAGAAAAGAGTCCGCGCACCATTCCTCCCTTGCGAAAGAAGAAGCAATTGCTGGTGGTTGATGATAATGAGGCCATTCAGGATGTGTTGTCAAGAACACTATCCTTTATGGGTTATGATGTGACCGTGGCTGACAACGGGCTCGAAGGGATAGCTCACTTTCTTGCGCGAACTTACGATTTGGTGGTAACTGATATTCAGATGCCTCTCATGAATGGTTGGGAATTTTCTCGTCTCGTCAAAGAACAATCTCCAGGCACGCCTGTCATTGTCGTGACAGGGTTCTTTGACAACACGAATTGGGAGAATATGAACATGAACCATGTCGATGCCATAATCATGAAACCATTCAACCTGGAAGAGATCAAGAAAACCGTCCAGAGACTATTGGGTAGCGGAACCTAAGTGGAGACTTTCGTAAATACGCACACATGTTCACCAGGCACAGGATTCTGTTCTAAAATCTCCACTTGCCATGCATTATGAGCAGACAGCTTTTCTGATCCCGGATCTGCAGAGATCCGTCCATGAAGAAGGCTATGTCATGAATCTGATTTGAGAGGGTCTTTTCGTCTATCGGTATCTCCCGATAGACGAAAAAATGACTCTCCTTCTCTGTGTTCTCCGTGTCTCTGTGGTGACCCAAAGTTGGTGGCAGACGGCGGAGGGCCGATATGTAGAAATCGGATAAGGGCGCCCGCGGCTTTTATGGATCGTGCGATTGTGACTTTCGGACTGTGGGGCTTATCGATTCACGCAGTCGGAGCCGGAATCCGGAACCAACACTCGTGGTCGCAGCGAAAGGAGGAATGTCATGGTCAAAGTAGCGCTGTTCGTTCGGTTGCAAGCGAAGCCCGGCAAAGAAAAAGAGGTGGAGTCTTTCCTGCTTAGCGGGCTTCCCCTTGTTCAGGATGAACCTGCCACAACAGCATGGTTTGGAATCCGCCTCGGCCCATCCACCTTTGGAATCTTCGATGCCTTTCCGGATGAAGCGGGGCGAGAGGTTCATCTGTCGGGCAAGGTTGCGGCAGCGCTGAAGGCTCGGGCGGGGGAACTCTTCTCTTCACCGCCAGTCATTGAGAAAGTTGACATTCTCGCTGCGAAGTTGCCTGAACAGAACGGCTAAACCCTTCACCCATGGACCGCACGGTAAAAGTGTGACTGAGAAAATCATGCCAGGATGCCGGGTAGAGGCGGATCGAACTGCATTTGATGGAACGAGGGGACTCTCTGTCGCTCACGGGCCTCGCCTGCCTTTGCGTTGGCAGACCTGCGGCCTGTCTCTGAAGGTGCTGTCTTCATTGTTTGCCGCGATGTTCCTGTTGAGTTGCGCGGTCGGTACCGTCAGGGACTACACGCCCAAGTCTTCGGATGAGGAGGCCATAAAGACCGCGCTCATCGCATTTGAGACCGCTTGGAACAACCACAACGAAAGAGATTTGCTGGACCTTCTGGATGGTGATTTCGTCATGTGGGCATGGAGCGAAGGGAGCCGAAGGATTGTCTTTGACAAAGGGAGGTTGGGCTTTAGGTTACGCGACATTTTCATCCGGTGGCGATACCTGGGCTTAGGCTCTCCTAAGATTTGGATCGATGATGGTAAAGCGACGGCCTATGAAGCTCTTTCAGTGGATGGCAGGGGCTATCGAAGCACCTTCAGGCTGGTCAACAGAAACGGCAAGTGGCTGTTCTTTGAATGGGAACTTTGAGTCGTTTTTCTGTTGACAACCTCGGGTGAACCTGATTTTATAACAAATTACAGGATAAGTTATTTCTTTCCCCCTAACCTCCATTCCGAGAGGTTCTCCCGTGAAAAGACATACCAAATACTGCCGGTATTGCTCCTGACAGGACTCTTGCTTCCTGTTAGGAGTGTTTATGGCGTTTGTCTTTCGATTCGCCGCGCTTAACACAAAGCCCTCCATCCCTGAAAGCCTGGCTAGTGGAAAAGAGCCCCTTGCAGGATGGGAGATGAGAAAGGAGGACTTAATATGGCGACGATCCTGTTGGTCGATGACGAGCGAACCATTCTTCAATACTACAGTGAGGAGTTGGCAGAAGACGGGCATGAAATCCTGACCCTGGACTCAGGTGACTGCCTCCTGGAAAAAATCTATTTGTACAGACCGGACGTTGTAGTCCTGGATATCAAGCTTGCCAGGTGGGATGGGCTTGAACTCCTCCAGGACATTAGAAAGGACTTCTACAATCTGCCTGTGATTCTCTGCACTGCCTACGACACCTTCAAGAGAGACCCCAGATCCATCGCTGCGGATTACTATGTTGTGAAGTCGTACGACCTGTCCGAACTGAAAGCCAGAATAAGAATGGCTATCGCGGCAAATCTGCCGAGTCCCGCGACCGGAATCAGCTGATTTCGCACCCCTGGCAGAAGGGTCAACGGAAAGAAGTCTTGGGAAACCTCGCCCGCTCATTCTTGGTAATTCTTCCCAAAGTGTCGAATGGGGGCAAAGATGAGCAAGTATCTTTCTGAAGATCGGAGATGCGTTTCGGACAGGCGAACCGGCAAGT
>CAVUFY010000008.1:0-451699 GCA_963740905.1 uncultured delta proteobacterium | reverse complement strand
ATGGAACGGGTGCGTGAAAGCGATGCGCAGCTGGTGGCGGGCGACTGCCATCTCGCCAATGGAGCGATCACCGAAGGCACCGGCAAGGTGCCGGTGCACCCGGCGCAGGTGGTCGCGCGGGCCTACGGGATCGAAGAGGAAGCCTCATGAAGAAACTCACCGTCGACGACATCCAGGACCTGCGCGCCTACGAGCGCGAACGCGACGAGTTCCGCCGCTACATCATCGACCTGAAGAAGCGCCGCCGCATCGCGCTCGGCACGATCATGTCGCTCGTCTTCGAGAACACCGACACGATGCGCTGGCAGGTGCAGGAGATGGCGCGCGCGGAGCGGATGCTGCGCGACGAGCAGATCGCGACCGAGGTCGCGACCTACAACGACCTGATCCCCGACGAGAACGAGTTGTCGGCCACGTTGCTCGTCGAGTTGGGCTCCGACGCGCAGCTGCGGGAATGGCTGCCGAAGCTCGTCGGCGTGCACCGTTCGATCCTCCTCGCCGTCGACGACCTCGAGCCGGTGCGCGGGGTCGCGGAGGACGAGGAACGTCTCACGCGGGAGGATGTGACGGCGGCGGTGCACTTCCTGCGGTTCCGCTTCACGCCCGAGCACGTTGCCGCATTCGCGGCCGGGCCGGTGTGGCTGCGCTGCGACCTCCCCGCGTACCAAGAGGAAATCGAGCTGTCGTCAGACCAGCGCGCCGAACTCGCGGGCGACTTCACTCGTTCCTGAACGTCACCCGCGGCTATTCGGCGTACATCTCCTCGATCATTGCCGCGTACTTGGTGTAGACGACTTTGCGGCGCACCTTCAACGTCGGGGTCAACTCGCCGCCGGCAACGCTCAGTTCATTCGGGAGCAGCCGCCAGTTGCGGATGTTCTCGACTCGTGCGTGGTTCGCGTTCAACGCCGTGATCGCGTCCTCGATCTCGCGGCGCAGGTCGGGGTCGGCCGCGATCGACTCGAGCGAGAACTCCTTGCCGCGTTCGGCGGCCCAGTGCCCAACCGCTTCCGCATCGAGCGCGATCAGCGCGGTGATGTAGCGGCGGGCATCGCCCACGACCACCGCGTGGCCGATGAGCGTGTGCTGGTTCAGCTCGGTCTCGAGCACCTGCGGCGCGATGTTCTTCCCGTGCGCGGTGACGATCAGGTCTTTCTTCCGATCGGTGATGCGCAGGTAGCCGAACTCGTCGAGTTCGCCCACGTCGCCGGAATGCAGCCAACCGTCGTCGTCGATGAGCTCCGCGGTCGCCGCCGGGTTGTGCCAGTAGCCGGCACAGACGTTACGGCCGCGCACGAGGATCTCCCCGTCGGTCGCGATCCGGACCTCGACGCCGGGGAGCGGGGGCCCGACGGTGCCGATCCGGATCCGGTCAGGCGGGTTGAGGCTCGTCGCCAGCGACACTTCCGTCTGCCCGTACCCCTCCGCGACGGGCAGGCCCACGGCGCGCAACCAGCGCAGCAGATCGGGATGTATCGGCGCCGCGCCCGACGACAGGATGCGAGCACGGTCGAGGCCGACCCGCTGGCGCAGCCGGCTACCGACCACGCGGTCGAGCGCCAGCCACTCCGCCTTGGCGAAGAAGTTCATCTGGGCGCCACCGTCGAGTTCTTCGGCGTGGGCGGGCGTGAGTTGGAGGTAGCGGCGAGCAAGGTCTCCTTGCCAACCCTCCTGGCTCTCGACGTGCCCGATCAGCGCGTCGCGGAACTTCTCCCACACGCGCGGCACCGCGAAGAAGAGCGTCGGGCGGCAGTCGGGCAGGTCGGTCGCCACCGTGGTGAACCCGCGGGCGAACCACGTCTCGCCACCCGACACGATCAGCCCGAAGTGGCTCACGCAACGTTCGGTGATGTGGCTGAGCGGGAGGAACGACAGGAACCGATCGGTGTGGTCGAGCGCGATCAGCTGCATGATGCTGCGCATCGTCGCCATCAGATTGGCGTGCGTGAGCATCGCGCCCTTCGGCGGACCGGTCGTCCCGCTCGTGTACACGAGGGTCGCGAGCGCTTCGGCAGACACTTCGGCGTGCCGGCGGCGAACGACCGCGCGGTCGCGGACGAGCTCTGACCGCCCGAAACTGCGGAGGGAACGGAACGACATCAGGTACTCGTCGAGGCTCGGGGTGGTCTCGTCGAACATCACGACGTGCTGCAAGTCGGGAAGCTCTTCGCGGTGCTCGACGATCTTGGCGTACTGGTCTTCGGTGTCGACGAAGCACACGCGCGCACCGGAGTGCCCGAGCACGTACGCGACCTGCGAACCGGCGCTGGTCGGGTACACCGGGACGCTGATCGCGTTAGCCGCGAGGATGCCCATGTCGGCTTCGTGCCACTCGAACCGGTTGGCCGACAGGATCGCGACGCGATCGCCGGCTTCCACCCCGAGCCCCACGAGCGCAGCGGCGACCTCCGTCACCGAGGCGCCGTAGGCGGCCCACGAGATCGGCTCCCACGCCCCGGCCGCGTTCGCGGTACCGCATCGCGACGTTCGACCCGCGTGCCCGTACCGCCTGATCAAAGAGGTCGACCACCGTCCCCGCTTCGTTCCGGGTGGTCTCCTGGTCGGACAGTTCGAGGGTGCGGGCCGCAGTGACACTCACGCCGTTACCTCCACCTTGGCACGAGGTGGCAGCGGCCGTGTGTCCCGGTCGAACCCCCCGTTTCCTTCTGTTGTACGCCGGCGGCCGGCGCCGCCTCAGGGGAGGGAGGGGGTGGCCGCGGGGACTTTCGTAGTGTTGCGGCCGTGGACCTGAAGGTCGTTCGTCTCGATCCCGACCTCGCGCTGCCGGCGAGTGCGCACCCCGGAGACGCCGGCTACGACCTCTACGCGCGCGAGCCGGCACTGCTCGCGCCCCGTGGGGGACGCGCCGCGGTACCCACCGGCATCGCGATCGCGCTGCCGGCCGGCTACGCGGGGTTCGTGCAGCCACGCTCGGGCCTGGCGCTGCGCCACGGGGTGACGTGCCTGAACACGCCCGGGCTCATCGACGCCGGGTACCGCGACGAGATCCGCGTGATCCTCGTCAATCTCGATCCCGACGAACCGTTCACGCTGCAGCGCGGCGAGCGGATCGCGCAGTTGGTGGTGCAGCGGGTCGAGACGATCGAATGGCAGGTCGTCGCTGCGCTCGACGAGAGTGCCCGCGGGACCGGCGGGTTCGGCTCGACCGGGCGCTGACCCGCCGCTGACCCACCTGCTAGACACCCTCGACCGAACGAATCGTGACCAGAACAGGAGTAGCGCGTGGTGCACGACCGGCGGTTCCGCTTCGGAGTGATCGTGAATCACGTCGATTCGGGTGCGGCGTTCACGACGATCGCGAAGCGGGCCGAGGATTTCGGCTACTCGTCGCTCTTCGTGCCCGACCACTTCGTCGACCATCCGCTGGCCCCGGTCCCCGCGCTCGCCGCCGCGGCCGCCGTCACCACCTCGTTGCGCATCGGGCCGCTCGTGCTCGGCAACGACTACAAGCACCCGGTCGTGCTCGCTCGCGAGGCGGCGACCCTCGACCTGCTGTCGAGCGGGCGGCTCGAACTCGGGATCGGCGCCGGCTGGATGACCGTCGACTACGAGGCATCCGGGATCCCGCTCGACCCGGCGGGTGTGCGCATTCGCCGCCTGGAAGAGTCGATCAAGGTCCTGAAGGGGTTGTTCGCCGACGGCCCGTTCTCGTTCGCGGGCGACTACTACACGGTGACCGAACTCGACGGTCAACCCAAGCCGGTCCAGCGGCCGCACCCTCCGTTCATCATCGGTGGTGGCGGGCCGCGCATCCTGGGCGTCGCCGCCCGCGAGGCCTCGATCGTCGGCATCAACGCCTTCTTGCGGTCGGGCGTGCCGGAGAGCGCCGACTCTGTCCGCTCGCTCACACCTCAGGCCACCGACCAGAAACTCGAGTGGTTGCGCGCCGCGGCGGGCGACCATTTCGACGACCTCGAGTTGCAGACGCTCGTTGGTTTCGTGCTGTCGACCGACGACCGCGAATCGATCGCGCACGGCATGGCCGCCGCGTTCGGTGTGTCGCCCGAGGACGCGCTCGCCGCGCCGGTCACGCTGGTGGGGACGCAGGAACAGATGGTGGAGACCCTCGAGATGCGGCGGGAGCGTTGGGGGATGTCGTACGCGGTCATCCCGTCGGAATCACTGGAAGTGTTCGCGCCGATCGTGGCGCGCCTGGCCGGGAAGTAGGCGATGGTGAAGCCGTTCCGTTTCGGAGTGCAGATGGGGGGCGCCGGGTCGGCGGCCGAGTGGCGCGACAAAGCGCGCAAACTGGAGGCGCTCGGCTACTCGACCCTCTACCTGCCCGACCACTTCATCGACACCGCACTCGCGCCGATGCCCGCGATGGCGATGGCGCTCGCGCACACGACCACGCTGCGGGCGTGCGCGCTCGTGCTCGCGAACGACTACAAGCACCCGGCGATCGTGGCGAAGGAGATCGCGACGATCGACGTGCTGAGCGACGGCCGGGCCGACCTCGGTCTCGGCGCCGGTTGGATGCAGGTCGACTACGACGCGCTCGGCTTGCCGTACGACCGCGCCGGGGTGCGGGTCGACCGGCTCGAAGAGGCGCTCGCAGTGGTGAAGGGCTGCTGGAGCCCCGGGCCGTTCTCGTACTCGGGCACGCACTACACGATCACGAACTACGACGCGATCCCCGCGCCCACGCAGCAACCGCGGCCGCGGATCCTCGTCGGTGGCGGCGCACCTCGCGTGTTGCGACTGGCGGGCCGGGAAGCCGACGTGGTCGGGATCAACCCGAACCTGCGCGCCGGCGCGATCACCGCCGACGCGGTGCACACGTCGCTGGCCGAGGAAACGGCGCAGAAGGTCGCGTGGGTGAAGGAGGGTGCCGGGTCGCGCTTCGACGACATCGAATTGCAGATCCGCTACTTCCTGTGCACGGTCACCGACGACCCGCAGCGTCTCGCCGAAGCGGTCGCGCCGGGTTTCGGGCTCACCCCCGACGCGGTGATGACGTCGGGCGTCGCCCTGATCGGCCCGGTCGAGTCGATCATCGACCAGTTGCAGCAGCGGCGCGAGCGCTGGGGCGTGAGCAACATCGTGATCGGCGACGACAACGTCGAGGCCTTCGCTCCCGTCGTCGCCCAACTCGCTGGCACCTGACCGCCCGCACCCCGCCGGGTTGTGTCACTCGTACCCCCGTGCAGGGGTGAAAATGACACAACTCAGGGGAGGCGGGCGAGGCGGTCGGCGAGGAACGCGCGCTCGGGGGCGGTGCGCGCGAGTTCGAGGGCGCGTTCGTACGCGGCGCGGGCTTCGTCGACGCGGTCGAGGCGCCGGAGCAGGTCGGCGCGCGTGGAGTGGTAGAGGTGCGAACGTTGCAGGACCGCTTCGCCGCCGAGATCGTCGACGAGGCGTAAGCCAAGGTCGGCGCCGTCGGCCATCGCGACCGCGACGGCACGGTTCAACTCGACCACGGGTGACGGCACGTAGCGTTGCAGCGCGGTGTAGAGCGCGGCGATCTGCGGCCAGTCGGTGGCTTCCGCCGTCGGTGCTTCGGCGTGCAGCGCGGCGATGGCCGCCTGCACCTGGTAAGGCCCGGGCCGGCCGAGGCGCAACGCGCGGTCGACGAGTTCGGAACCTTCGGTGATGGCGTCACGGTCCCAGCGGGTGCGGTCTTGCTCGCCGAGCAGCCAGACCTTGCCCTGGTCGTCGACCCGCGTGTCGCGGCGGGCGTCGTGCAACCGGAGCAGCGCGAGCAGGCCGATGGCTTCGGGCTCGTCGGGCATCAACTCGACGACGAGCCGCGCCAGGCGGATGGCCTCGGCGCACAACTCCCGGCGCACGAGCGTGTCGCCCGCGGTCGCGGCATACCCCTCGTTGAACACGAGGTAGATCACCGCGAGCACCGACGAGAGCCGGTCGGGGAGTTCGTGGTCGGGCGGGACGCGGTACGGGATCTTGGCGACGCGGATCTTGCGTTTCGCGCGCGTGAGCCGCTGCGCCATGGTGGGCTCGCCGACCATGAACGCACGCGCGATCTCTTCGGTGGTGAGCCCACCGAGGGTGCGCAGCGTGAGCGCGACCTGCGCGTCGGTCGCGAGCGCCGGGTGGCAACAGGTGAAGATGAGGCGGAGCCGTTCGTCGGGGATCGTGGGCATGCCGACCACCTCGCCGGTTTCGGCGTTGAGCGCCGCGAGCCGTTGCGCGGCGTCGTGCTTCTCCGGCCGCCGCGCCTCACGCCGCATGCGGTCGATCGCCTTGTGGCGGGCGGCGGTGAGCAACCACGCGCCCGGGTTGTTCGGTACGCCGTCGCGCGGCCAGCGGCCGAGCGCGACGACGAACGCTTCCTGCAACGCGTCCTCGGCGAGATCGAAGTCGCCGACGCTGCGGATCAACGACGCGAGTACCCGTCCCGACTCCTGCCGGAACAGGTGCTCGTAGTCGGGCGTCTCCGGTGAGGTCACGCTGCGCTTACATCTCCATGACGGGGCGGACTTCGATCGTGTCGAACCCACGCTTGGCGCCCGGCAGCGTGGCCGCGAGTTCGAGGGCGCGGTCGAGGTCGGGGACGTCGACGGTGTAGTAGCCGCCGAGCCATTCCTTCGTCTCGATGAACGGGCCGTCGGTGACGAGCCGGTCGCCGTTGTTGACCCGCACGGTCGTGGCAGTGTCGTTCCCCTGGAGCGGGTCGCCGTTGACGTATTCCTTGGCGTCGATGAGCGCCTGCGTATAGGCGCCGTAGTCGGCGAAGAGCGCGTCGGTCACCTCGGCGGTGGCCTTCGACCAGGCCTCGGGGTCACTCCAGATCAGCAGCATGTACTTCAACGTCGGTGCCTCCAGTTCGAGCCGGCCCGTTTGCCGGCGTCACGGGAACGACGAACAGTGACCCCCGAGATCGACGCCCCAACTCGTTTTGATGTACCAGAAGCGCGCTACGGGGGCGGCTCGGTTCATCAAAACGGGTCGGCGGCGAAGCGGGCGGGGATCCACGCGGCGAGCCGGGCGCGCACGGCGTCGGCGGCTTCGGTGAGGAGATGACCGGCGCCGGGAAGGAACTCGACCTCGCCCTGGCCGGCGAGCATGTGCACCACCTCGCTCGTCTCCGGCGGCAGGATCTCGTCGGCGGTGCCGTGCAACAGGAGCAGCGGCGCACCGAGCGCGGCGGCTTCCTCGCACCCGGCCGACTGCGTCGACAAGGTGACCACGCCGCGGCAGTGCGGGCCGAGGATCACGCCGGCCTGCAACGCGACCGCGCCGCCGAACGAATGGCCGACGGTCACGAAACGCCGGGCGCCGAACCGGTTGGCGAGGTCGGCGGCGGCGGCGAGATCGTGCACGCACTTCGGGAGATGGTTCGGCTTGCGGTAGCCGACCCGGATCGTCGCGATCTCCTGCTCGACGAACGCCTCGCCGAGCGCGTGGTACACGCCGTCGGCCGGGCCGAGCAGCCCGCCCATACCGCCACCACACATCAGAACGACGTTCTCGGTGGCGGGGTCGCCGTGCCAGAGCAACGTCAGCAAACCGCTCATCGTGTAGACCTCGACGTGGCGCAGCGTCGGGGTCACCTGAACTTCTTCCCGCGCCAGCGCGCCGAGGGTGTCGAGGGGCGCGCGAGGCTCGCCGTCGTCGGGTTCGTCGGTCATGATGGCGGCCACCGTACGGACGGGGGCATCCCATGGCAACCGAAGAACTGGGCGACGTCGCCACCCGCGTGCTGTTCGAGAACGACCGGGTGCGCGTGTGGGAGATGACGCTCGCGCCCGGCGAGCGTTCGGCGCGGCATCGCCACGAACTCGACTACCTGCTGGTGTTCTTCGAAGGTGAGCGCATCGGTGTGGAGGTCGACCCGGACAGTGCCGGCCCATACCGGGAGAACCTCGAGTTCGACGTTCCGCTCGGGCGTTGCGTCTATGTCGAGCGCGGGGAAGTGGAAACCGCGGTCAACGTGGGGAACGCGCCGTCCGCGAACTGCTGATCGAACTCAAAGACGACGTCGAGATCTAGAGCAGACTGGCGAGGGCGTCGCGGGTCGCGGCGCGCTCCTCGCGCGGACCGAACTCGGCGGCCGCGAAATCGGTGACCCCGATGTCGCCGAGGCGACGCACCGCTTTCACGACGGTCGCTTCGTCGCCGACGATCGCCACGTCGGCCGGCCCCGCCGCGCCTTTGTGGTCGAGCATTGCGCGGTACGACGGCAGGTAGCCGTACACCTGGAAGTCGCCCGCGGCCCGCTCGCGTGCGCCGTCGGGGTCGTTGGTGACACACACGGGCAACGACGCCGCGATCCGTGGCGCGGGGCTTGCCGGCCTTCTCGGCCGCGGCGGTGATCGTCGGGACGATGTGGGATTCGAGCGTGGCGGGGCCGGTCATCCAGGTGACCGTGCCGTCGGCGGTGCCACCCGCGAGCTGGGGCATGCGTGGCGCGAGCGCCGCGGCAACACCGAAGGAGGCTGCACGCCCGCGACTGCGATCGAGCCGCGGTAGGTGAGCGTCGTGCCCTCGACGGTGATGTTCTCTTCGTGCAGTAACGGCAGCAGGATCGCGAGGTACTCGCGCATGTGGAGCGTGGGCTTGTCGTACGACATGCCGTACATGCCTTCGATCACGACCTGATGGCTCAAACCGATGCCGAGGGTGAACCGGTTGCCGGTCGCCTGCTGCACGGTCAGCGCCTGCTGCGCCAGCATCATCGGATGACGCGGGTAGCTCGGCACGACCGCGGTGCCGAATTCGATCCGTGGCACCTGGTGGCCGACCACCGCGATCGTCGTGAGCGCTTCGGCGCCGAAGATCTGGGGGAGCCAGTACGACGCGAACCCCTGCTTTTCCACCGACGTCGTGTCGGCGATCACGTCGTCGAGCGGCCGGTTCGCGGTGTCGCCGCCAAAGATGCCGATACGCATGCTGGGCCTCCTGTCGCCGCGCCGGACCGTAGACGGCGACGCGAGACGATGCGAACAGCCGTGACTACCATCCGTTGGGAAAGAGGTGGTCGTGGGGGCGCAAGGGATCAGAAAGCGCCGGCGCAAGGACGGAGCGCTCGCCGTCGAGCACGACGACACGGTCGGTGCCTCCGACGGCATGACGCCGGGGGATCGGCGCCGAGTGCTCGGCTGGTTCTCGTGGAACGAGTACACGCCAGGGGGTGCGCTCGAGCGGAACGGCTTCATGCTCCGCCAACGCAAGCGGGCGAAGTTCACCGACGACTGGCGCTCCAGCGTGCTGTACGCCGTGGCGGCCGTGGGCGCGGCGATCGGGGCGATCGCCCTCGCCGCCATCGTCGTGACGCACGGTGATGTCCCCCGTGGACGCCGGGCAGCGCCCGCTCGGCGCCGGTTGCTATCCTCGGCGCTCACGCGGACGTGGCTCAGCTGGTAGAGCACAACCTTGCCAAGGTTGGGGTCGCGGGTTCGAATCCCGTCGTCCGCTCGAAGAAACGCCCTGGTCAGAAGGGTTCTACGTTGACCGGCCGTGCGATATCGCACGCGCTCTACTAAGTCGCTCTACCATCCGTGGCGTGGCGAGCAAGGGCTCTACTGCGTCGACGACTGTTCTTCGCTCGGCCAAGCGGCGAAAACGACCACTAGGGATACTCGATGGCCGCTGACCTGGGTATGCCGACCTTCCTGTTGAAATCATGGGTAGGTGTGACACCACGGTGGAGAACCCGGCTTCTTCCAGAAACTGGCAGCCAGTCCCACGGACTGGCAGCAGAAAGGTCAGGCAGGAGTCAGAAGCGCGGCATCGACTCCCTCCGCCTTCATGTTTTCCGCCATCGGAGCGATAGCGGTTTGAAGGAAGCCCGTCCTCTCCCACTGGAACCCGTAAAAAGAATAGGCCGAGGGAGCCAGGCGGCCGATGATCCCTTCTTTCTCGAACTCCTCGAACCTCCTCAGCGGCGGGATTACATTGATGTCCTCCAGGATGTGGCGGGTGTTGATATGGAGGTGATTGACCTCGATATCTTTTTCCGTGGTGCTTTTCGGTATGACCCTGTAGGAAGGATCGCCCCAGGTTCCTTCCCGTTTCTCCCGCTCCATGTCAAAAGGCGGGTCTGGTTTCATACTGATGCCGGCGCTGGTCACCAGGGCGAGGGTGACTCGATCCAGAGGCTTGGATAAAGGTGTCCATGGGATGGACCCTGTGAACTCCTTTTCCGGGATGAAAGTTCGAGTCCAGGCCGCGAGACCCGGAGGAAGAAATCGAAAGCCGTTCACCTGCTTTTCCATGAGTCTGTCTCCTTTTCTTGTCACTCTTCCGACCGCCCAACAGACTTTCGGCCGTGTTTGGTCTCGCTCCTGTGATGCTTTTCCTGGAGCCGCTTTCTTCTGGAAGCTGCTGTGGGCTTTGTCTTGAACCTTTTCCTGGGCTTTATGGCGGCCCTTCGGATCAGGTCCGCGAGCCTTTCCAGCGCATCCCGGCGATTGTTTTCCTGGGTTCGAAACCGGCGCGCATCAATCACCAAAATGCCTTCCTTGTTCATCCTCTTGCCGGCCAAACGAATCAAACGTTCCTTGACATCCGCCGGGAGGGAGGGAGATCGGGACACGGGAAAACGGAGCTGGACAGCGGTAGCCACTTTGTTCACGTTTTGGCCGCCGGGACCTGATGCGCGAATGAAATCCCATTCGATTTCAGCCTCGTCAACGGCAATATGGGGAGTAATCCGGATCATGGTAGTCCCGCAATCCTTATAGACGATCCGTCCGCAAAAATGAAGGATTCCTTTTCCGGTTTTTATGGACCTTGTGCTCTTTCAGGGGTATCATTTCCTAACTCAGGCCTTTGGCCGGAACGAGCCGTGGGGATCAAGATTCTCTTTCTTGAGTGACTGGCGGAAAGGCGCCGTCTTTTCACGGTTTATCTATGGGGGAAACCCCTGGCCCCGAAAGCAGGCGGTGGAGGCCTGGCCGGAGGGGATGGTCTCTTCCTGAAATCCGAGTTCATCGGATTTCAGATATTTCCCGCCTCTCGGCGGGGAAGAAGCCCCGAAGGGGCGTTATATGAAATCTGCCGTGACAGATTTCATTTCCGGTTGCGGACTCCGAAGAGAACCCATATCCCCCGGCCGGGCCCTAGAACTTCTCTGCAGTTGGGGCAGAACTCCCCCGTGGATAAGCCGTTGAAAAGACCAACCTGGGAGCCTCGGAACTGGAGAAAGGGAATCATGATCCTTACTATAATTACATAGAGCTAAAAAGATAGAAATTTTCCGGTTTTCGAACGGCTGTTCAAAGGAGGGAAACGGGATGAAACGGGGTGTTTTTTTCGGTGTGCTGCTCTGTCTCGGGGTGCTCTTCCATTCACCACTGCCTCTTGAGGCCAAGATGACACTCAAACTGGCCACGGTGACGCCCGCGCACCACGCTTACGCGGTGGGGGCGGGTGAATTCGCCCGACTGGTCGAGGAAGGGACAAAGGGCGAGGTGGTCGTGAAGGTGTTTGCCGGCGGCCAACTGGGCACAGGAGAGCGCGAGCTCCTCGAGGGTATGCAGGTGGGGACTATCGATATGGCCGTCACCGCCACCGGGCCGATCTCTAATTTTGTAGAAAACATGAGCGTGGTGGACCTGCCTTTTCTTTTTACCGGTTACGATCACGTGGACAAGGTGCTCGACGGCCCCGTGGGCATGAGGCTGCTCGACGAACTGGCGTCGGCGCGGATCAAGGGCCTTGCCTTTTTTGAGAACGGGTTCAGGAACTTCACCAATTCCAGGAGACCGCTGGTTAAGCCGGAAGATTTCAAGGGTCTCAAGTTCCGAACGATGGAAAACCCTGTCCACCTTGCCTCTGTGCGTCAGCTCGGCGCTCAGGCGGTACCCATGAGCTGGGGTGAGGTCTACACCGCGCTGCAAACAGGGGTGATCGACGGCCAGGAAAACCCTATTGCCATCATCTATGCCTATAAGATGAGTGAAGTTCAGAAATACCTGACCCTGAGCGGACATTTTTACTCTCCCGCCCCTCTCAGCATGAGCCTCAAGAAATACGAGAGCCTCAAGCCCGAGTGGCAGGCTGTTTTCAAGGCGGCGGCCTTCAAGGCCGCGGCTTATGAAAGAAAGCTCATCAGGGACAATGAGGCAAAGCAAATAGAGGAATTGAAGAAACAGGGCATGGAGGTCAGCACGGTGGACAAGGCCGTCTTTGTGAGGGCCATGGCGCCGGTGTACGCGAAGTTCTACGAGAAATACCCGTCCTGGAAGGAGATGGTGGAGCAGATAAGGAAATGAACAAGGTCAGCGATGTCCTCAACCGGGTGTGTGAACTCGCTCTGATGCTCTTTCTCTCGGCTATGACCGTGGCGGTCTTTCTCGAGATCCTCTTTCGTTATGTCTTTCAGTTCCCCCTGTTCTGGACCGAGGAATTTGCCCGCTACTGCCTGGTCTGGTCTTCTCTGCTGGGCGCATCTATCGCCCTCAAGAGGGGAGAGCACATCGCTGTCACTCTCTTCCTCGATCGATTTGCGCCGCCTTCCCGCCATGTCATGATGGTTGTTGCCGAGATATCGGTGGCCGCTATTCTCGCGGTGATCCTCTGGGGAGGGATCAGTCTTGTGATGGTGACGAGCCGCCAGCTCAGCCCGGCGCTTCGAATCTCCATGGCCCTTCCCTATTCAGCCTTGCCCATCGCCTCCGCCGTGATGCTCGTCCATGTGCTGGATCACCTGGTGAGCTTCAGACGCCTGGTGAGCGAATCCACGGGCTGAGGAAGACGCGGTCGCGACCATGGTGCTCTTGATTCTGATCATCGCCTTTGCCGTCTTTCTGCTGATAGGGGTCCCTGTCGCCTTTGTTCTGGGGCTCACGCCTCTCGTGGTGCTCGTATTCAAGGGGGAGACCCCTCTCATTCTGCTTGCCCAGCGCATCTTCACAGCCATAGATACACCCGTTCTCATGGCGGTCCCTTTCTTCATTCTCGCAGGAAACATCATGAGCGCCGGTGGCATGACCCGGCGGCTGGTCCGTTTCAGCAGTCTGGCGGCCGGAAGTTTCCGGGGCGGACTAGCCTACATCAATGTCCTGATCAGCATGATCTTTGCGGGCATCACGGGAGCGGCTGTGGCGGACACGAGCGCTGTAGGTTCCATCCTCATCCCGGCCATGAAGAAGGAAGGGTACCCCGGCGATTTTTCGGCCGCGGTGACCGCCACCTCCTCGACCATCGGGCCCGTCGTTCCTCCTTCCATCCCTTTCATCATCTATGGTGTGCTCGCCGAAGTGTCCATCGCTTCCTTGTTTCTTGCGGGGTTTGTTCCAGGGGTGCTTCTCGGGCTGTTCCAGATGGGTGTTGTTTGGCACTATGCGAGGAAATACGGATACGGCAAAACTGAAAGGCCGCCGGCTCGCGAAGCTCCGAAAGTGATTATGGATGCGGCCCTTGTGCTCATGATGCCTTTCATCATCCTGGGCGGCATCCTCACCGGAGTCTTCACGCCCACGGAAAGTGGATGCATTGCCGCGTTCTACGCCGCTTTCGTAAGCCTCTTCATATACAGGGACGTTCGCTTCAAGGATTTGCCGGCTATCCTGGTGAGGACGGGTACGACGAGTTCCCTGGTCATGCTGGTGATCGGCATGGCGAGCATTTTTTCATGGCTCCTGGCCAGCGAGGAGATTCCGCAGATGGTGACCCGGACGATGCTTGGGTTGACCGGCAACCGGTTTCTCATCCTGCTCCTTTTAAACGCCCTTCTCCTCGTCATCGGGACTTTCATGGAGACCACCGCTTCCCTGATCATCCTGACCCCCATCCTCCTGCCTCTCATGATCAAGGTGGGCGTTGACCCGCTGCACTTCGGGGTCATCATCGTCCTGAACCTGGTGATCGGACTGACCACGCCTCCCGTGGGCGTCTGCCTGTTCATTGCCTGTTCCATTGCCAAGGTGAGCCTGGAAAGGATCTCCCGGGCCATTGTCCCTTTCCTGATCGCCTCGATTGCCGTGCTCATGATTTGTACGTACTGGGAGGGTCTGGTGATGGCCATTCCCAGATACTTCGGGTACAAGGGGCTGACCCCTTGAAACCCAATCCCGGCGAAGCCAGACCCAGTATGAATATCGTAGGAGTGCTTGACTTCGGAGAAAAATCCGAAATTCGAATATCGAAACTCGAAACAAATTCAAATGATCGAAACAAAAGGACCAAAGCTCCCTTCTGCTATGTTTGGAATTTGAAACATTGTGGTTTTGATATTGTTTCGGGTTTCGGATTTCGTGCTTCGAGTTTACGTGTCTCCGGCAAGGGGATCAAATGTGAATCGCTATTCCTCGATCCCGCCTGCAACTTCTGAGACACAGGTTTACGCTCGCGTTAGATGTCGGTACTTGATGCGATGCGGCTGAGCAGCGGCTTCTCCCAGTCTTGCCCGTTTGTCCGCTTCGTATTCCGTGTAGTTGCCGTCGAACCAGACCACCTTGCTCTCGCCCTTCAAAGTCGAGGATGTGGGTGACGACTCTGATCCAGGAACCACCGGTCATGGCTGATCACCATGGCGCAACCGCCGAAATTCTCCATGCCTCTTCCAGGGCGCGCATGGTGTTCACATCCAGGTCGTTGGTCGGCTCGTCAAGGAGAAGCACGTTGGCCCCTGATTTGAGCATTCTTGCCAGATGCACCCGGTTTCGCTCCCCGCCCGAAAGAAGTCCCACCTTTTTCTGTTGATCCGTGCCGGAGAAATTGAAACGGGCAACATAAGCCCTGGAGTTGACCTCTCGGTTCCCCAGGTGGATCGTGTCCTGTCCCTCGGAAATCGCCTCCCAGATGGTCTGTTCGGGCTTGAGCACGTCCCGGCTCTGGTCCACGTAAGCCAGCTCCACGGTTTCGCCCAGCCTGATCGTGCCCGAAGTGGGTTCATCCTGTCCTGTGATGAGCCTGAAGAGGGTTGTTTTGCCGGCGCCGTTCGGTCCGATGACTCCCACGATGGCCCCCGGCGGAAGGGAGAAGGTAAGGTCGTCGATCAAAAGGCGGTCTCCGTAAGCCTTGGTGACGTGATTCGCCTCGATGACCACGTCGCCCAGACGGGGACCGGCGGGGATGTAAATCTCCAGGTCTTTATCTACTTGCTCGCTCTCCTGGCCCACTAGGGTTTCGTAAGCGGTGATGCGGGCCTTGGATTTCGCATGCCGGCCCTTGGGGGTCATCCTGATCCACTCCAGTTCGCGCTGTAGAGTCTTCCGCCGTTTGCTCTCGCTCTTCTCCTCCATCTTGAGCCTGGCCTGCTTCTGTTCGAGCCACGAGCTGTAGTTTCCTTTCCACGGAATGCCTTCGCCCCGGTCAAGTTCCAGGATCCACTCCGCCACGTTGTCGAGGAAGTAGCGGTCATGGGTGACGGCGATCACGGTTCCCGGGTAGCGCTTGAGGTGCTGTTCCATCCACGCCACGGACTCGGCGTCAAGGTGGTTGGTGGGTTCGTCCAGGAGCAGGATGTCGGGCTTCTGAAGGAGCAGGCGGCAAAGGGCGACCCGCCGCCGTTCGCCTCCGGAGAGAACCTTTACCGGTGTCTCTCCGGGCGGGCAGCGCAGAGCATCCATCGCCATTTCCAGGCGCGAATCGAGATCCCAGGCATTCAGAGCATCGATCTTTTCCTGCACGGCGCCCTGGCGCTCGATGAGCTTGTTCATCTCCTCATCGGACATGGGCTCTGCGAACTTCTCGTTGATGCGGTTGAATTCGTCGAGGAGATCGACGGCTTCCTGCACGCCTTCTTCCACGATCTCCTTCACCGTCCTGGCGTTGTCGAGCTGAGGTTCCTGCTCCAGGATGCCGATGGTGTACCCCGGAGAAAGAATGGTCTGGCCGTTGAATTCCTTGTCCACCCCGGCGAAGATGCGCAGGAGAGAGCTTTTGCCCGACCCGTTGAGACCCAGGACGCCGATCTTGGCTCCATGGAAGTAGGAAATGGAAATATCCTTGAGCACGGGCTTTTTGTCGTAGTACTTGCTCACCCGGATCATGGAGTAAATGACTTTGTTCGGTTCGGTCGCCATACAGCCGGCAATCCTCCTTCAAAGGGACGCTGGGGATGCAGATACCATACCCCTGTTTGTTTTGAAAGGACAAAAAAATGACTCCGGCCTCCCTTGACCTTTTGCTCTCGCCCCTCTTGGACATGAGCTCTAACTGAAACCATGACTCGAGAAGAATGGGAGGCCGATGATGCCTTTTCTGGATGTGACTGGCCGGAGGGTGCTGTCTTTTCACGGTTTATCTATGGGGGAAACCCCTGGTCCGAAAGCATCCGGTGGAGGCCCGGCCGGGGGGTACGGTCTCTTCGGAGTCCACAACCGGAAATGAAATCTGTCAAGGCAGATTTCATATAACGCCCCTTCGGGGCTTCTTCCCGCCGAGAGGCGGGAAATATCTGAAATCCGATGAACTCGGATTTCAGGAAGAGACCATACCCTCCAGCCGGGCACTAGAACTCCTCCGCAGTGGGGGCAGAACTCCCCCGTGGATAAGCCGTTGAAAAGACAAGCCCGCCTAGGCGGACCAGCGCGCAAATGATTCCTTGCCCTTGCATGGTGCAAACACGTTCTGATTTTTCCATCACTTCGAAAAAAAGTCCCGGCCGGAACCGCGTGAGAGGCTTGAGTCCATCCCTGGTGGAAGCATAGAGGCGTCTTTCACGGAAGAGCTTTTGCAGAAGCTCGGCCCCGATCTTCTCCCTGGGGCCTTTCTCTCCCGCGCCGTTCAGGGCCTCCTGCAAAGTCCCCTCTTTCTTCTCGAATCGTAGCCCTTTGAGGAAGTTGATGATCCGGGCGGTCACAAACAGCGTATAAAGATCGTCCCGGCTAAAATGGAGCGTCTCCACTGCCATGGCGGTGGAGCGAGCCTTGAACACATCCGTTTCGGTGGGCTCCGGAAAAGTCTCGGCCAGGGGGCACCCGGGGGTGAGGTAGAAGATGGAGGCGCCGATGAGGACGGGCAGAGAAGCCAGGAGGGCCATGGTCTGGACCATATCGGCAAGGGATTCCTGGGGGAGCCCCAGGATCTGGTACGCGACCAGATGAAATCCCAGGGAGTGGGCTAGACGGACCACTTCCTGGAATTTTTTCAGGCTGTGGGGCCGCCGAAGTGTTTTGAGGACATCGGCGTTGGCGCTCACCAGAGAAAGGTCGAGGTGTCTGAACCCGGCTCGGGCCATGAGATCCAGGATCTCGCTGTCAAGGCTGAGGTAGGACAGGCCGTTCATGGCTAGAAACTCCACCTCGCCCTGGGGGAAGTCGGAGATCAGGGCTTCCAGGATTTTCCTGAAGTCGTTCCGGTGGAATGTGAGGTTGTCATCCTCGAAGTCGATTACCCTGTAACCTTCCTCGTAGCGCTTCCTGATTTCAGTGAGGACGCTTTCCGGTGATCGCCTTCGAAATTCGGGGCCGAAGGTCGTCCGGACCGAGCAAAAGGCGCACTGGTGAGGGCAGCCTCTCGACGTGGTGACAAAGCAGAGGCGTTTTCCCTTGAAAAGGTAACGGTCTCGGTCAAGGTCCGAAAAATCGGGAGACGGCAATTCGTCCAGGGGATAGTTTTCTTCCAGGGGGTTCAGGACCGCTCGGCCTTCACGCTTGAACTCCAGGTTCGGAACCTGGTCCAGAGAAGCGCCTGACGCATAGGCCTTGAGGAACTCCACCAGGGGTCTTTCTCCTTCTCCCCGGATGATGAAGTCTACCCTCGGGTCATTCAGGACGGCAAGAGGAGAGGCGGAAACATGGGATCCACCCATCAGGATCGGTGCCCGGATTTGTTTCTTGATCTCCCCGGCGCAGGCGAGCGCCTCCCTGTGATAGGGCGAGAAGAGGGAAGAAATGCCGACCAGGTCGGGTTTTTCCCTCGCCACATCTACGGCGATCGTCTCCGGGGACGCCCCGAAATGGTAGTAATGGTGGAAACTGCAAAAGGGGCTCGAGTCGGGATAGGGGTAGTACTCCTTAAGATAGGACAGGTCTGGGGGCAGGGGAACGGTCTTCCGGCCGAACCCCTGGTGATAATCTTTGACCTGAACCTCGGCTTGAGGCAGGAATTTTTTCACTGCCCCTTTGAGCATACAGAGCCCCAGGGGCTGGAGCCGTATCCCCGTGTCATAAAAATCTTCAATAGGGGGCTGAATGAGCAAGAGTTTCATGAGACTAATATTGGGCAATTTGACTTGCCTTTACCTGATAATTCGCAGACTTGCATCAAACTGCTTACATCCTGATACGCAAGAGGTTCGAGGCCATCCCTTTATACCACCTGTCCACTTGTCAATATGACAACAACTTACAACCTGTCCCTTTTGTCAAGATGAAAGACAAAACCTCCCTGACTTATTAGCTGATAAAGGAAATATTCAATGATGCCGAACCGGCCGGGCTTGGGGTGGATAATTTAGTACGGCAAAATACAGCCTTCACCTTATTGATCAGTGACAGGGGAAAGAACGAGAATGTTGCCTGATATATTTGGACATGAGTAAGAAGAAATGAAAGGCAACCTGTTGATTTTTGTGCTGGCTCTCCTCCTGCTGACCGGCATTGTGGGACTGGCCGCTTATCAATACACGACAAACGAAAAAGTTTTCCTCTCTCATTTCCAGGAACACCAGTTCCTGCACGCGGACCATCTTTCGGACCGAATCAAGAAGCTGCTGTGGAGCTACCAGCAGGTTCTGGAAGTCATACCCCTTTTCAGCTCCAACCTCACAGAGGATATCGAAAGCGTCAAGACAGAAATGCAGAACTTTTCCGGCCACATGGAGAAAGACTTCATCAATGAGATCAGCTTCCATGATGACAAGGGGATAACAGTCTACTCGACCAAGAGCGCCGCCATCGGCTCATATCAAGGCGGGACCCCTTTCTTTTCCTGGGCGAGCAACCCCGAGAACAGGGGGAAAATATTCATTGCGCCGGACCTTCGAAAGGAGAGGCGCAGGGCCACCAGTGTTACAGCGAGGCGAAGAGGGATCGGGAGCAATTCACCCAGAGTCTTCAAGATCTTTCTTGCCATTCCGATCTATGATCATGCCCTTTCAGAAAAGCCAAGTAGCTGGAGCGGCAAGTTCAGAGGGGTTCTCTTTTTCTCAATTGATTTGAAAAGTTACATTGCCAATGAACTGAAGGATGACCTGACGGCTCCATCCAGCGTTTGGATTATGGACAAAGACGGACAGCTTCTTTTCCATTCCGAACATCCTGAAATGGCAGGTGTGAACTTCAGTCAGCGAAATGAGATCCGTACCACATCTCAGACCTCGCTCCCCTATGTTAACGATATCCTGGAAAGAGGCGAAGGAACCATTGATTACAACGTAAAGGGTGCTCCCAGGCAACTTCTTGCCTTTGCTTCTCTCAAGTTTGAGGACCTATCCTGGGTTGTAGTGTACGGCTCTCCCTATGAGAGCGCCTCGGCATTTGTAAGAAAAGGTCTAAAGCAGTCCCTGTTGCTCGTGGGCGCAGTGGTTTTCTCCTTTGTCCTGGGCTTTGCCTACCTGATGTACAACTCTCGCGTGAAACTGAGAGCTGAAGAAGAATCAAAGCATTGGCAAATATTGATGGACGAGAGAAAGAAGGGGGAGGAATCTCTTAAAAGGTCGGCTGAGCAACTCCGGTACCTGTCTTCCAGGCTCTTGACTACCCAGGAGGAGGAAAGGCAACGGATTTCAAAGGAATTGCATGATGCCTTGGGTGGAGGGCTCGTCACTCTGAAGCTCCGAGAAAACCTGATGAAGAAAAGCCTCAAGCCGGACCAGGCAGAGCAGATCAGAGAATGCGAAAAAACCATCGAGTACATCGATCAAATTATGCAGGAAGTCTATCGGCTGATACGGAACCTGAGCCCTTCCATTCTGGAACACCTGGGGCTTACGGCCGCTATCCGGAAACTGGCCGATGATCACGCGAAAAGGAACAGCATCAAAGTGACAGTCGATACTGCAAACACGAATGGTCATTTTTCACGGGAAGCGCAGAGGGGCGTTTACAGAATTTTCCAGGAAGCTTTCACAAACATAGAAAAATATGCTCTGGCTGAAAACGTATCGGTGGCGGTCATAGAAAACGAGGATCAGATTGCATTCCTCATAAAGGACGACGGCAAGGGTTTTGATGTGGAGAAGATGGGTGCTCGACCGGTCACGGAAAAAGGACTAGGGCTGGCCATCATGGAAGAGCGGGTCGGAATATTGGGCGGGCACTTTGAAATATGGAGTGAAGAGGGTAAGGGTACTCAGATTTCTTTTCGAGTCCCAAAGACCGACAGAAAAGAGGGGGAAGACGAAAAATGAATGCCTACCAACTGGTACTGGCCGATGATCACAGCCTCTTTCGAGAGGGGCTGAGAAGAGTCGTCGAAGAAAAGTCCGACCTGAGGGTAGTGGGGGAGGCACAGGACGGCCGGGAGCTTCTTGATGTCCTGAAGCGGCTCACCCCCGACCTCATCCTTCTCGATATCTCCATGCCGAATCAGCGAGGGATAGATGTGATCCCTGAGATCAGAAAGAACTACCCTTCCGTAAAAATACTGATCCTGACAGCGTTCAACGATCGAGAGTTTGTATACCGGGCCATGTCCATGGGCGCAAATGGCTACTCCTTGAAGAATGATGCAGGCACTGAACTCCTGTCAGCTATAGACCAGGTTAGGCACGGGAGAACCTATGTGGCGCCCTATTTTTCGAATCAAGGCGGAGTAGACTGGGAGGAAGTTCGTCGCGGAGTCCAAAAATCTGCCCTGACAGCCCGGGAAACCGAGATTCTGAAGTTGGTCGCCGAAGGCAAATCGAACAAAGAGATCGCCGAAGATCTGTTCATCAGTGTTTTCACGGTGAAACGCCACCGGGCCAACATCATGGAAAAACTCAACCTGAGGAATGTATCGGATCTTGTAAGGTATGCCGTCCAGAAGACGTATATCTGAGAAAAGCAGAATCCAGAAGTCAGGAGCCAGAAGCCAGAATTCAGAAGGAACAAGACAGAGGACAGAGGCAAGACGCAGGAGTCAGAATCCAAGAGCCAGAAGAAGAAAAACAATCACGAAAACACGAAAGATGAAAGACACGAAAAAAAGCAAGGGGAAACTATTATCCGCAGATTAATGGGATTTCACGGATTGCGGTAGAACAGTTCCTCAGCTATTTCACCCTGCACCAACCCCTGGTCAGCAAGTTGCTCCCCGACTCGATCAAGCTTCGCATCGGTCCTGCGCATCTGTTCGTCCGTCTTCTGCTGGGATTCCTTTAACTCCAGGATTTGTGAATCCGTCTTTTTCTGGGATTCCTTCAATTCGGAGATCCCAAAGAGCAAGGCCTCTATTGCTTTTTCGATTCTGTCCAGTCTCGTTTCCATGTCAAGCCACCTTCGCAGGAAGATATTCCCATGACTCTTTCGTGATTTTACGGATTCCCTGATGTGTAGGCAACTACCAAAAGACAGAATCCAGGAGGAAGGAGCCAGAATCCAGGAGAACAAAAACAATCACGATCCTCCCTCACGACTTCCCATTTTGTCGTCCATCCACGCGAGAAACATAGCATTTTCGCCTCGTTACTGCCAGCAGATTCATGATTGGATACCGATTTGCCTGAATTCTGATGAATCCGGACACTTCGAGGACCTAGGGCTCTCTTCTCCTCTTGTCTTGTGCCTTCTGTCATCTCCTTCCTGCTTCTGTCTCCTGTCTTCTGGATTCTTGTTCCCGACTTCTGACTCCTGAAGTCTTCAAAGGAGATGAAGAGATTTCTCGTAGAGAGCCTTGAATGCGCTTTAGTTTTCCATTCTGTCTCCTGGCTCCTGGATTCTGTCCTTTATGGTTCCTTCGTACCATCCCAAAATGGTCCCTCGGACGGATTGTTCTAACCCGCTGGAAAGCCTATTAAGTGTGTCAACGAAGTCCGGTTCAACTGGGCACTGTGCATGCGGAGGTAGGGGAGGAGGAGCACGTCAATGTCACTTCGTCTTGTCCTGGCGGAAAGCAACGTGCCCTTTCGAAAAGAACTGAGAAGAGTCATTGAAGAGAGCTCTGATCTCACGGTGTCAGGAGAGGCAGACGATTGTGCGGAACTTCTTGAGTCCCTTGAGTCGTTGAGCCCGGATCTCATCCTCATCGACGTATTTGAGCCTAATTTTCGGGGAATCCAAGCCATTCTTGAAATCAGAGAGATCGACCCGAAACAAAAATATTGGTCCTGACCATGTATAGAGAAGCCGCTTACATGTCCAGAAGTCTTGCAGCCGGGGCAGACGGGTATCTGCTGAAAGAAAACCTGTTTGAAGAACTCCCCGCGGCCATAGAGAGCATAAGGAAAGGGAAAAAATGTGTTTCGCCCGCTCTGGACAGAAGGGCACCACGAATCCAAGCGGAGACTATGGGGCACCCTGAACGGAGAATGGTTCCTTGGAACCACATGAAAATGGTCTCCCAGGGCAATTGCGCCTAGCAATCCGGGATGGTTAATCTGCTATCGGCGGATTTTTGAATCCCGTCACCTTGAGGACGGAATCACCTCGTTAATGGTCGAGAAACAGTATTGACGGTCAGATGCGCTAACACTCTCCACCAGCGGTGGGGGAGAGGGGCATCGTTCAGAAAGGAGGGGAGAAAAGAGAAAAAACACATGGGAACGCGTACAAGGATGGAAAACCAATTTTCAGGTTTTTCCGGTGATGCTAGTCGGACTTATCTATTTGCGCCGTCTCTTTGTGAAGAGGCGGTAGCAACCTTGAGTCTGTGGAAAGGAGAAACAACATGAAGCATGTCAACAAATGCAAAATAAAAAAAGCTATTGTCTGCTTGTATTGCCTGGGATTTCTGCTGATTTTCTCTGCCCCGGGCATGGCTGCTGATCCCTATCTGCTGTCTTCGAGTGGGTCAGCAAAGATCTACTTGGCCTGCTCAGACTTTCATATGTCTAGCCGCCAATAATGCTCCAGTAGCCATCAATTGGCTGGAAAAAAACAGCTTCTCGTCTGCCTGGTCCGGGCTTAACGGTCGACAAACCGACCCCGGGGACTCGGATTTTTTCGAAGATGTGCCTATACCGGAATCACCAGTCCTCCGGATTGGAAAGCCACTTCATTCATTCGCCGCCTTTGTCAGGCCCATTGGGCGATGCAACGGTCATGCGGACACGAACGTTTCCCTATGCCTGCAGTGCAACCAGATCCTAATTTTTCGCCAGATCCAGCCGATGAAATCTTCGCAAGCTCCGTGGTCAATTTAAAGCTGCTTGGTGAAGGGGATGTTTTTATCGCCCAGGCAGTACTTGAGGGCTTGTTTACAGTAGTCAGCCCTGCACCTTAACAGTATACAGCCCCTTACAACTCGTCCAGCAGACCCTTACAAGCACTTTGGGCAGGTCTGCTTTCTCTGATGTTACTGTTAGCTTCGCTTTGTATGATCTGGATCAGACTGACCCCACAACACTGGTAATAGTCTTCTTATGCGCAGACATCCACCAAATTCTCTTAGGGATGAGCAAACGAACTCTTTTAAAGAAAACATTCTTCTAACTCAGATAACGGAGTCCTCAGCCTTCTAACAACAGGTCTGAACCCAATGACCAATTGTGCTTGCTCCCGGAACGACTCTACGACTTCGAAGCTTCTGCCAGTACCGTAGCCGGCGCCGGACTGCCCTTGTTCAGGGGCTTTCCGTTCTGGTGGTGGTTTCGGGCTTTAAGGTGAGAGGCGGCTGTGAAGACTCTTGCCGACGGAGAGCCTTTCATCATTGCTGGAATGGCTTTGTCGGCTTAGACGAGTTTAGAAACAAATTTTGCGATTTCCAGTCCGAATATGAAAAGGAGATATTCTTATGAACAGAAAGATTTCAAAAAGACGCTTTTTGGCAGGAGCCGCGATGTCTTTGTTCGCGGTGTGCTTGCTCCTAAACTTCGGGGTGCCAGGGGCCAATGCCTTTTACCAGAGCCCCATCCTGCAGAAATGGCAGACCAATCTCCGCGGTGTTACGGGTTCCGAAGGCATTCCTGTTGCTGCCCCGGATGGAACTGCGCCCGTGACGAAAGTCAAGCACTACACCATCAATATTCAAGAGTTCGTGGACCAATTGTATCCTAATATCCGCGGTTACTTCTGATCCCAATAACACTGACGGGACCAGTTTGTTTGGGCCGACGAGACTGTGGGGGTACTTTCCCGCTAACGTGTTAGTGGGAAGCACGATGCCTAGACATCTGGGCGGTATCATCATTGCCGAGAAAGGTAAACCGATCGAGATCACCTTCCGAAATCTGCTGACCGCTAATCAGAAGCCCTTTGGACCCCCGTTACAGAGCATTATCCCCGTGGACACCACCATCCCCGGCGCCAACCAGGCCCAGAACCGGGTCGCCGTCCACCTCCACGGCGGTTTCATCCCCTGGATCAGTGACGGCGGGCCCTTTGACTGGTGGACGCCGGATGGAACCCACGGCTTGAGCTTCCTGAACAACGCAGTCCTCAACCCGGGGGCAAAGCCGAATGAGGCCGAATATTATTACAACAACGAGCAGACAGCCCGGCTGATGTGGTACCACGACCACGCCTGGGGCACCACCCGAATCAATGCTTACAACGGTGTGGCAACGGCCTACATCCTCAGGGACAATTTCGAACGCGGTCTGATGAACCTTCGGGCGACTACGGAGCCCAACTGGCCTCGCACAGCTTCTGAAGTTATTGCCACGACAATAGCGGATACTGAGCTTCCCATCATCATCCAGGACAAGATTTTCGTCGATGCGAAGACCATCGGCATGGACCCCCGTCTGGAAGGATGTTGCGCGGCCCGATGTGCAATCTACCGGAAGCCTCTGGTATCCGCATACCTATGAGAAAAACCGGTGGAAGCTGATCGGCGCAGGACGCCAGGCTGCCCAATCCTTCGATTATCGCCTGAAATGTTCGGCGACACCATGCTGGTCAACGGGACGGTGTATCCCACCACGAACGTGGAGCCGAGGCGGTACCGCCTGCGCATCCTGAATGCGTGCAACGCCCGGTTCCTCAATCTCCAACTGCTCAAGGCAGACACAAAGTCCTGACGGGGTCACTATGCATCGGTCCCGCCCTGATTATATTGCAACGCCACGAATGAAGCCGGTCCCGATTGGCTGGTCGTGGGGAATGAAGGCGGGTTCCTGAAACATCCGGTGCGCGTCCACCCCTCGAACACCCCTTTTGGGTTCGACAGCGCCAGTGGGGCGCCCACGGGAACTCTCCTGACCGGCAATGCTGAGCGGTGGGACGTCATTGTCGATTTCAGTGGCTTTGCAGACCAGGACATCATTCTCTACAGTGATGCTCCCGCACCCTTCCCCTTCGGGGATCCGATCGGAACGACTATTTCACCGGAAACCCTCTTAATCCCGCAGCACCTGTGACGCCGGGTGCCGGGCATGATACCCGCGTGCTCATGCGGTTTCATGTCGGAACCGCTGTAACCGGACCAGCCGATGAGGCTCTCTCAGATCACTGAGAGCACGGACTTCACATCTGGGATCGATCCTTTCCTGGCAACAACAAATCCTGATGGCACGTATACTCTAAATCAGGTCACGGTCAAAAAAACCCGCACGCTCACCTTGAACGAGGCCTTCGATGTCTACGGCCGTCTGGTCCAGTTGTTGGGGGATGATGTTGTGGGGTCCACAGGCAAGTACGGCAAACCCTTGCTCGATGCTCCGACGGAGACTCCAAACGACGGCGATGTGGAGATCTGGGAGATTTACAACTTGACGGGCGACACTCACCCGATTCACTTTCACCTGTTTAACGTTCAGGTCCTGAACCGGGAAACCTTCACCGGAACGTTCCCGAATGTCATTCCAGGTGATCTCCGGGGACCGGATCCCACCGACGTCGGCTGGAAGGAAACGGTGAGGATGAATCCCGGTGAGATCACCAGGGTCATCATGAAGGTGGTGGTGCCGAAGATTAAGAAGGCCAACGGGACCGTCATTCCCACGCCATTCAGCCCGAGACTCCTGGCCTATAACCTCAAGGCGTATGAATATGTCTGGCACTGTCACATCCTTGAGCACGAGGAGCATGACATGATGCGGCCCCTGGCAGTTCTCAAGCCTTAACGCAAATCGCGAAGGGCTTCGGTACTCCGACGCCCGGTGGCGGATTGGGACCTTAACGAAGAAGCCCCGGCCAGTACGGCGGGGCTTCTTCTTAGCAAAGGAAATGTCTCAAGAAAAAATTAGTACTGAAGAGGTCCGCGACAGTGTTATCATGAGTCAATGACCTCGCAAAAAGTCGGAAATTGCGTCTTTCTGTCATTCCGGCGGAAGCCGGAATCCAGTTCCCCGGTTTTTGACTTTGCCTGGATTCCCCGGTCAAGCCGGGGAATGACGTAGTGCTGGAACATTTTCATGTGCGGGGGCGACAAAATTACCATTTCATCAGCGTTTACCAAGCCGTTCTGAGTTGAATGATCAGGATTTTTATCATGCAAATCTCTTCTCCCCTTCCTCTTCCGTATGGGCGAAGGTAAAGGAACATTAATCATGACAAGAATTATTGTGAAGAATCCGTTGGCCACCATCCTTTTTCTCGCCTTCCTCTCAGGATTCTTTTGTCCAAATGCGCTAAATGCGCAGGCGCCGGCTGCTGATGAATCCTCGCTTCCGCCCGGCACTGTGCAGATCAGCCCGGAAAGGCAGCAGATGATCGGGGTAAGGATCGACCAGGTTGAAAAGGCACAGCAAAAGTACACCCTGCGGACTCTGGGAAGGGTTGCCGCCGATGAGACCAGAACCTACAGGGTTAACTCGGCCGTCGATGGCTGGATAGAGAAGAC
Organism: uncultured delta proteobacterium; assembly: GCA_963740905.1. GTDB lineage: Bacteria > Desulfobacterota > DSM-4660 > Desulfatiglandales > HGW-15 > JAFGDM01. Next base: position 424,957 of record CAVUFY010000008.1, on the reverse strand, counting down.
TTATGACAACGGAACAGGGAGCCTTGCCAAGAAAGACGAGACCCTGGCTTCGTTTTACAGCCCCGAGTTCCTGAGTGCCGAGCAGGCTTACATATATGCCCTCAGCTCCTTCGATCGTTCTCAGGAGAACGTGAAAGAAAGACCCCAACAGCTCAATGTGACCAAGTTAAACATTCAGCAATACAAAGACACTTTGCGCAATATAGGCATGGGGAATCTCCAGATTGAGAAACTGGCGAGGACCAGGCAATTCACCGAGAATATCGACATCACCGCTCCGGTCACGGGTTTCATCCTCAGCCGCCGGGTCTCACCGGGCGAGAGATTCGAAAAAGGCAAAGAACTCTACAGCATCGCCGACCTGCGCCGTGTCTGGATTCTGACCGACATCTTCGAAAACGAAGCCCATGACCTTCCAGTAGGCACCCGAGTTCAAGTTTCGCTACCCTATAAGAAGAAGGTGTTCCAGGCCACGGTGAGTGATGTTCTGCCTCTGTTCGACGGGACTTCGCGCACCGTGAAGGTGCGCTTGGAGGCGGACAATCCGGGCTACTTTCTGCGGCCGGATATGTTCGTGGACGTAGAAATCCCGATTCAGCTACCTCCTGCTGTCACGGTTCCGGCAGAAGCCATTCTCGACTCAGGACTAAGGAAAACTATCTTCGTAGATCGGGGCAATGGATTTTTTGAGCCGAGAGAAGTGGAGACGGGATGGCATATGGGCTCTCGAGTCGAGGTGACTGGGGGGCTTGACCCCGGAGAGCGGATTGCTGTTTCGGGGAACTTCCTCATTGACTCCGAAAGCAAGCTGCAACTGGCCGCTGAAGGAATGTACCAGGACTTGTGCAAGGATCCGGTATGCGGCACGGATGTCGCCGTGAACAAGGCGGCGAAGGCCGGAAGGAAAAGCAGGTTTAAGGGAAAGACTTACTATTTCGTATCGGACGAGACCAAGGAGCAGTTTGAGAAAGAGCCCGCTCGGTACGTGAAAGAATGAGTCTAGGAGGAGAGTTCCTGCTGCTGTTTTTCCTTGCGCCATGAGCCTTGGGCCGTGCGCCTCTTTTATTCTGGCTCCTGACTTCTGGATACTGGTAATAGAATGATCAATCGCATCATAGATTTCAGCGTCAACAACAAGTTCATTGTCTTCGCCCTGGTGGCGGTGGCCTGCATCGGGGGATGGTGGTCGATGAACCACATGACCCTGGACGCTATCCCCGACCTCAGCGACACCCAAGTGATCATCTTCTCGCGCTGGGACCGCAGCCCCGACATCGTCGAAGACCAGGTGACCTACCCGATCGTATCCACCATGGTAGGCGCGCCGAAGGTGAAAGCGGTCCGCGGCTTTTCCGACTTCGGCTACTCCTACGTCTACGTCATCTTCGAGGACGGCACAGACATCTACTGGGCGAGATCCCGCACCCAGGAATACCTTTCAGCCGTGCTGCCTCGATTGCCCGAAGGGGCCAAGACCGAGATAGGCCCTGATGCCACGCCCCTGGGCTGGATCTTCCAGTACGCGCTGGTAGATGAAACGGGAAAACACAGCCTTGCCGACCTGCGAACGTACCAGGACTTCTACCTCAAATACTACCTGAGAGCGGTGCCGGGTGTAGCCGAAGTAGCGCCCATCGGAGGGTTCGGGAAACAGTACCAGGTGAACGTGGACCCGAACCGTCTTCAGGCCTACGGGGTATCCATCAACCGGGTGGTAGAGGCGGTGCGGGACGGCAACTACGAGTCTGCGGGCCGGCTCATCGAGTTCGGCGGGACCGAGTACAATGTCCGGGGACGGGGATACGTATGTTCTCCTGAGGACATCGGGAATATCGTGGTCTCGGCAAGCGACTCAGGCACCCCCATCTGCATCAAGGACATAGGCCAGGTCGCCGTAGGCCCGGACCTGCGCAGAGGTGTTGCAGACCTCGACGGCAAAGGAGACACCGTATCCGGCATCGTCATCATGCGCCACGGGCAGAATGCCCTGGACGTGATAAAACGCGTAAAAGCAAAACTGAAAGAGATCGAGCCGGGACTTCCCCAAGGCGTCAAAGTCGTCCCCGTGTACGACCGCTCTGACCTGATCCTGCGCTCTATCGACAACCTGAAATCCACGGTTATCGAAGTGCTCATCACCGTGGCCCTGGTTGTCTTCCTCTTCCTCTGGCACATCCCGAGCGCCCTCATACCCGTGATCACCCTGCCGGTCGTGATCCTCATCTCCTTCATCCCCTTCCGGATGCTCGGGGTCACGGCCAACATCATGTCCCTTGGGGGGATTGCCATTGCCATCGGGGCCATGGTGGACGCCTCGATCGTGGTGGTGGAACAGACCCACAAGAACCTGGAAAAGTGGGAGAAAGAGGGCAGGGGGGAGGACTATCGCTCGGTGGTCATCCGGGCCGTGAAGCAGGTAGCCGGCCCCAGTTTTTTTGCCCTCCTGGTGATCGCCGTATCGTTTCTCCCCATCCTCACCCTGGAGGCTCAAGAGGGGCGCCTGTTCAAGCCCCTGGCCTACACCAAGAACCTGGCCATGATCATCGCGGCAGTGCTGGCGATCACCCTTGACCCGGCCCTGAGACTCTTTCTCACCCACATGAAGAACTTCAGTTTCCGCCCCCGGTGGATATCCCGGACCGTCAACAGCGTTTTTGTGGGCACCATCCACTCGGAGGAAAAGCACCCCATCAGCCGGTTCCTGATCCGGCTCTACAACCCGGTGGCAGCGTGGTCGCTCCGCTGGAAATGGGTCGTGATCGGGGGCGCTCTCGTGCTGATGATCGTAACGGTACCGATCTATTCGAAGCTGGGCTCGGAGTTCATGCCGCCCCTTGAGGAGGGATCGATTCTTTACATGCCCACCACCATGCCGGGCATCTCCATCACCGAAGCCCAGAAGGTGCTCCAGGTTACGGACCGGATCATCAAGCGCTTCCCCGAAGTGAAGTACGTGCTGGGGAAGGCGGGAAGGGCCGAGACCTCCACGGACCCGGCACCGCTCTCCATGCTGGAGACTGTGATCATCCTCAAGCCCAAACCCGAGTGGCGGAAAACGGAGACCTGGTATTCCTCGTGGGCGCCTGAATGGGGCAAAGCTCTTTTACGTCGCATAACGCCCGACCACATCTCCCAGCAGGAGCTGATCATGGAGATGAACGATGCGCTCAAGATCCCGGGGCTTGCCAACTCGTGGACCATGCCCATCAAGGGAAGGTTCGACATGTTGAGCACCGGCCTTCGGACCCCGGTGGGTCTCAAGGTCACCGGAGCGGATCTTGACACGATTGAAGAGATAGGAGCGCGGATCGAGTCGATTCTGCCGGCGGTCAAAGGGACCCGGAGCGTTTTTGCGGAGCGGACCGCCAGCGGTTACTTTCTCGATGTGCAGTGGAACCGGAAGGAACTGGCGCGTTACGGGCTGAGCATGAAAGATGCCCAGGCGGTGGTGGAAAATGCCATAGGCGGGGAAAACGTGACCACCACGGTGGAGGGGCGGGAACGCTACCCCATCAATGTGCGGTACTCTCGGGATTTCCGGTCGAACATGGCCGCCTTGGGCCGGATCCTGGTGCCTGCATCGGGAGGCCAAAGGCAGATCCCACTGTCGGAGCTTGCCACCATCCGGAAAACGAGCGGGCCCTCCATGATCCGGGATGAAGACGGTCTGCTCTCGGGCTACGTGTACGTGGACATGGTGGGTCGGGACCCGAACAGCTATGTGGAAGAGGCGGACCGATTGCTCAGAGAGAAGATCAAGCTCCCTACGGGATATGCCATGATCTGGAGCGGGGATTACTCAAGCTGGCAGAGGGGCAAGGAGCGGTTGACCGTGGTTGTGCCGCTCACCCTGTTCCTGATCATCCTGCTGCTCTACATGAACACAAGGTCACTCACAAAGACCTTTATCGTCTTGCTGGCTGTGCCATTTTCCGCCATCGGCGCCTTCTGGTTCCTTTACTTTCTCGGCTACAACCTGAGTTTCGGGGTCTGGGTGGGACTGATCGCTTTGCTGGGGGTGGATGCCGAGACAGGGGTATTCATGCTTCTTTACCTTGATCTTGCTTATGAAGAAGCAAAGAAGGAGGGACGCCTGCGGAGCCTTGCCGATCTCCAGGAAGCGATTCGGTACGGGGCGGTGAAGCGGCTGAGGCCCAAGTTTATGACTGTGGCTACGACCTTCCTGGGGCTCGTTCCGATCCTGTGGGCCGTGGGCACCGGCTCGGATGTGATGAAGCGGATCGCCGCGCCCATGATCGGAGGGATCCTGGCATCATTCTTACTCGAGTTGCTGGTGTATCCGTCGGTCTACCAGATCTGGAAATGGAACTTCGAGTTGAAAAAACAGATTTCTTCTTAATGCTGACTCCGAGATGGCATTGGGGAATTCCACTATTGACGGTTTCGGAAAAAGTCGCAAAACGCCATGTTTCGTCATTCCGGCGAAAGCCGGAAGCCAGTGTTTTTGTGGACTTGCGAAATTTCTGGACCCCGGTTTTCAACGGGGTGACGACTTTTTGCGAGTGCATCAACTATGAAGGAGGGAAAGATTGAACAGGAAAATACTTTCTACTATCATGACTCTCGCACTTATCGTCATGGTCGCGAGCCTTGCTGTTGCCCAAGGGCAGACCAAAGGCCAGGGAACTAAGGGTCAGATTGACAAGGGACAGCCCGTCACTGTCAAGGGCAAGATCGCTTACATGAAATCTTTGGGCGGCTATTTTGTGAACGGGGAAGATCCTGCCGGGGAATTCATGATTGTGAATCAGGATCCCAAGTTATTGGAAAAGTTGTCCAAAAGCGGCAAGAAAGTAACCATCATAGGCCGGCTGCGTGGAGCGGATTTCTTGACCATAGAGAAAATCGACGGCCTGAGATATGGCAGAATTAGGGAACTCCCTCGCAAATAAATCCTGCCCTTTCAAAGCGTGGGAAAGCCTTGGGCATTCTTCTTCCTCCCCACGCCGGTTACGTCACAGTCGGCTCAAGCCGCGAAACAGTAACGACCCTAGGATCGTTTCATGAGTGCCGCCGAGGATGTGCAAGTCGGGGTGTCATCATCCCGACGATCGCAGCTGGACTCGATAGCCACAGACAGTTTTTGCGGTCTTGCCGCTTTTTTGAAACTCCTTTAATATATTCCGCATTGGGATAGTGAACATTTCAGCATGGACCTTGCCCCGTTCGATCTATCTATGTTGCGCCTTTGCTATTTCGCCTGCGACGTCCCTTTTTCTCCGGACTGCTGACTCGCTTTGTCTCCCTTTTCGACGGAGAGAAGTTCTATCTCGAACTCAAGAACGGTGTTCGGCGGGATGCGATTACCGACACCGTTCTTTCCATAAGCAAGGTCAGGAGGCACGAAAATCTGCCACTTCGAGCCTGCCTTCATCATCGATAATGCTTCGACCCAGCCCTTGATGACACCGTTGGCCTGAAATTTTGCGGGCTCGCCTTTTGTGTAAGAGCTGTCGAATTCCTTGCCGTCTGTGAACATGCCCCGGTAGTTGACTGTGACCATGTCTTCAGGCCCTGGAGTAATTCCGTCACCCTCCTTCAAGACCTTGTACTGGAGGCCGCTCTGGGTGGTCTTGACGCCTTCCTTCTTCTTGTTCACCTCCAGGAACTTTGCCGATTCCTCGCCGTTCTTGACCGCAAGTTCCCGAAACTTCTTCATCTGGGCTTCACGGGTTTTGGTCCTGAGGTCCACGATGAGTTTCTTCATCTCTTCTTCCTTCAGGCGGGGCTCATTCCCCTTGATTGCATCCTGCAAGCCCTGAATGAGCTTGTCGGAATTCACTTCGACGCCGTCCGCCTTCATGCTGAGTCCGACCTGGTAACCGATGCTGTAGCTCTCCTTATCCTTTTGAGTCTCCGGCACCGACTGGGCCTCTGCAGCAAAAACACGAGGAGTCGCCAATAGCAACAAACATGAAAACATGAACAGCCTCATACTAACCGCTTTTAACATTTCTGTGCCTCCCTTTAACTGTGAGCAATCATCTAATTTCTGTGAGTTCGTAATGGACTTTAAATAGTACACCCAAGCGTCGTACAACCGCAACATAGACTCAATAGGGTAAAGCCTGTATGTTTATGTACATAAACAAGGTATCCCTGAGTTTCCGAAAAGGCGAACAAAAAAAAGGAAAGAAGAAGGATGATCTTCCCAAAAAGGCTGAAAACTGACAATTTTTGCCCTGAGCATTTGAAAGCCGCTGCCGCTTCGAACGCATAATCCCGCTGAATCACAGAAGAACACCGGCTTCGATAAAATGTTTCTGAAGTCTCCGATTGTGGTACGGGCATTGCAGAAGAAGGAAGAAGAATGACGACAAGGCGCCAAGCGACAGAATAGAGGGGAAAGAAGGGAATGGGGAAAAAGCTTATTTTGATTTTGGCCTTCCTTCTTGCGGCAGGGCTGAAAACGGCGGCTTTCGGTGATGACGTGTTCGATCCTGTCAAAGTGGTCTACATGAATAACGGCCAGGCCGTCTTCTGTCAGATGGCCTCCATTGATGGAACAAGAATGGTGTGCCGAAGGGCTAACGGCAGCGTTTCTCTGCCGCTCGAAAATGTCAATTTTGAAAGGACTTTTCCGAAATACAAGAAACACCATGAGGAAGCGATTCTTCTGGTTCACGCCGGGGAGTTGTATCGCGATAAGGACACGATCATATCGAACCTGCGCATGATTCGGGAGGCGGGAAACCCTGCGGCTCAAGCTCATCAGGAAAGCCGAGGGTCTTCCGGGTCGCAGCCCGAGCACTATGCGATTCTCTGCGACCTGGTCAACAGAAGCGAACCCTGTGACGTGAGGGTCTCTGTGATCGCAAGAGACGGCCAAGGCCGGACGCAGTATGCCCTGGACCTGGATTCAGGAGCGAGAGTGGACGTTGATCAACCCGTGGTTCTGAAAAAGCGCTTGGATGGCGCGGGCGCAAAATTGGAAAGTCAGATCGCTTCACTGAAAATAGCGGATGTGGAAAGAAGGAACGTCCTCAAGAAGAAAGAGGAAGAAGTAAGCATCAGCAGCGCGAACGTGAGCCCCGAAAAGCTGAGAGAGCAGAGAATAAAAAGCCTGAAGGAAAACTTTCTCAGGTAAGGGAAGGATACCATCATGGAAGTCGCTTGCCCGAATTGTTTTGCCGTGTACCCTGTTTCACCGGACAAGATTCCGGATGAGGGCCTCGCCATCACCTGCGAGAGATGCGAAGAAATATTCACGATCGTGCGAAGCTCCGGCGACGCGGTGAAAGACAGGGCCCAGCGGATGAAAGGGTGTGTGGTCCTACGGGATAAAGAGACGGAAGACCCCTTTCGGGAAACGGAGGACGCTCCCAAAAAGCTCTTCCCGAGGGCTCTGCTGGTTGGGAGCATTCTTGAGAACAAAAGCTTCAAAATCGGGCTTTGCGCCGCAGGGGCACTGGTGCTGCTGTGCGCTGCTTTTTTCTTCGTGTGGAGGAGCCAGGTCCAAAGTCATTTTGAAAAAGCTTTGAGAAACTCCCTGGCGTACGCCTCGAACAACAGATTCGCTCTAACCTTCCATGATGTTCGCTTTTCTTTCTTCGGAGGGCTGACCCACTACCAGGGATGTATTTACGGACTGTCCGCCACCGACCTTGGGACCGGAGAGAGCCTCAAGCTTGTCGATCGGATCCCCTTTGACCTGGATTCGTCAAAAGGGCGGTTTGTCACGAGGCCTTTTAACATGGAAGTCAAGACAAAGGAGCATAAGTCAGCCTTCAAAGGGTGTGTTCTCGAAGCGGAGCAAACGAACGGGGCGCACGCAAGAGTTAAAGTTGAAGAAATATCCTCAATTGCAAGCGGAGCCGAACCGCTCACGATTAAAGGGATGGAGGGCTCGCTTGATTTCAGTCAGGGCGACAGTCGCGGAGCGAATTCGTCGTTTGTGGAAGGAGACGTAGGTTTAAGTCTCCGGGCAAGAAAAATCGAGGCACAGAGCGGGACACTGGGCCAGGATGTCGATATCCTGATCACCATAAAGAACGGATTGTTCAGAAAGGATCAAACCGCGGGTGTGGGCACCGTTCATTACATAGACATGTTCCAGTCCAATTGGGGGGAGAACAAGGCGGTTGCCGCTCTTGAGAGATGTTCTCTCAACCTTCTCGGGTCTGCGGTGAAGCTGGCGGGCAAGGTTGAATTCCATAACCCCTTGAAGGAAAGCGAAGCCAACCTGGAACTTTCCATAAAGGAATTCCGCCACATCATGAAGTTCATCTACCACACCAACGAAAAGTCTTTTGACAAGATCGTTGCCACGCTGGTTGCGCTGGAGGAAAGGAAATCGGCTGTGTATGAACAGAACGCCGATTCACTGAATCTGCGCGTCTCGTACAAGAACTCCAGGATCAAGCTGAACGGCCAGGAGCTCAACGGCCTCATGTAGGGACAATCTAGCGCAAGAACCTGATCCAACCGTCAAGCATAATCCGGCAGGTGCCTTCGCTCGCATTCCTCTTAGGCACCGCTTCTGATTGCTGCCCGATGCATGCCTTAGTACCACTTTTGATGGTTACGGTGACGAACCTCTGGTTACCACAGAGCCACCAGGACACAGAGAAGAGAATCTTTGCCCATTCGCGGGAGATACCGAAGCACCCTCGACTTTTGCAACGTTAGATTCTTACGCCTTCATTCTGAGAGATTATCTCTCACATCAGCAAGTTACCGAAATTCTACATGCTTTTTGAACCGCAGAATATCGAACAAGGAATATCGAATTTCGAAGTGTGACTGTCACTTCTGCGGTTCTAAATTCCTTGTTCGATATTCGAAATTTCAAATATCTTTGGCTAGGGTTTATTGCAAGGTATTGGATCTCCGGGATTCTGTGCTGGAAATATTCTTTGCCGGCAGCATCGGAGCAGGAGGGAGGTCGAAACGTTTTTGACCCACAGAAGATAGATCCAGTTTCTCTTTCAGTTCTTTCAGGATCTCGTATTTTCTTTGCCTCTGGAAGTAAAGCATTTGAATGGTTTCAGGCATGTCCCTGCCAAAGCGCTTGAGTTTTTGCGCCAGGTCCGTCAATGAGCCGGCGGGGAGCACTTCGCGGCTCAGAGAGTTCTCCTCTTCCCATCTCTTCAGGTAATTTTCCACGTCCAGGAACTCGGTCATGAGGATTTCCCATGTGGCGGACGCTTGAACCGAGTTGACCTTTTCAAGCCTGTCTTCGGTTCTTGCGGAGGCTTCGAGAGCGCTCTGTCCCTTTCGATTCGCTTCCAGCGCCAAATCGTTGGCTGTCTCCGCGATCTTCCTCACAGACTCGGCAAGGAACTTCGTCGTTTCCATCTGCTTTCGGAGTTCGGCATTCATAGAAACCATTTCCCGCCTGTTCGTTTCGCCCAGGTCTTTTGAAGCCCTCCACTTCATGAGAAAGTCATAGTGGTTGATCGAGAAAAAAACCAGGATGGCAAAAAAAAGGAACAAGGCGGCCTTCCCTGTTCCGATCTCTTCGTACAATGCCCACTGGAGGGTCTTGTAGGTTATGAAGCCGGAAACAACCAGGGCGATAGCCAGAACATACAACTCCGTGACTGCCAACTGCCTACCTCCTTTTCGAAGAATTTTCAGTCACTCTGTATCACTTTATTATGCTCCGTCGGGGGAATGGAAGAAAAACATTCGCCTTTACGCGAAGACTTTAGTATGCGCAGAGGGACCGAAACCGCAGAATATCGAACAAGGAATACAGGCGGCGATTAACACATGCTTGCGAATCGAATTAGTTCGGTGAAGTCATGTCAGCCCGCCACCTATCGGCTTCAGCCGACAAAAGTTGACCCGTTCCTTTGAAAAGATGACGGGTGGCGAAATTGAACAGCTTCTGAAATGTCTTCGAGTCTCAGATTCGTCGGCTCTTCGGGCATGCCGAAGTCACAGAAAACGGACACCACGGACATGTCAGATTCATTTCCGCCTGAACTGACGGCCGTGATGCCTATTTCTGTTCGGCCGCTGTTCTCGCGGAAGCAGGGGATATCATCAGGCAGGGTGACGAAAGTCACATTTCCGATTTCAAGAAAGTCCGAGTCATAGCCGATTTCTTTGCCGCGGGCCCAGTAGATTCTGTAGCCTGTCACATCAGGACTTGCAGAAGAATCCCAGGACAGCCTTCTTCTCCTGAACCTTCCGGCACCGGAAATCTTCCTGTACGCGCCAAGCGCGAAAGGGCCAGGGTGCTCCCACCCAGGCTCTTTTTCCCCAAGCACGAGAGGATGATCGAAGCTAAAGGTCTTCAACCGAAAGACTTTCATCAGACTTCTCCAATGTGCGCACGGCGCACGGCACACGGTAAAAGAGGAATGTTTTCTTTCTCCGCGCCCTTCGACGGGACGGAAGCCCCGAAGGGGCGTTTTATGAAATCTGCCATGGCAGATTTCATTCTACTCATCCGTCCATCGATTGCCCATGGGAACGCGTTCATAGCCTTTAACCGGGAGACTTCTTTTGAATTTTTCAAAGCTTTGATCGATCAATTCAGGAAGGTTGCTCTGCAACCAGTCTCGAATGAAGGCCCAAAGGGACTCCTCGTCGTGCTCTGCCTCCACTCGAAGGGAAGGCAAGAGAATTTGAGGATCAAATCGAACAGCCGGGGGATACTCTCTTAGTCTCCTCACTTTCATATCGCACCGCAAAACGCGCGTCGTTTTAGCGCTCTCGATAAAGGCGAGTTTGAGATTCTGAAAAACCTTTTCGTCAGGGCCGTGCTCCTCCAGCATGCGCTCAGGACTAAGGCTTTCAGGGCTCGCGAATTCCTGTTCGTAAAGGGTCTGCAATTCCCAGAAAAGAGGCTCAAGCGCATCGTCTGTCCGCACGTGCTTAAGGCCGATTTCTTTGGCGGCCTCCGTCCTGGTGATAGAGTGGTGAGGAGAGGTCATGTCTGAGAAAAGGTTGCTCACGATCCTGGCGTTGACCCCGGCTCTGAAAGGCCGTTTGCGTTTCTTCAAGAGCCTCAGGCAGTCGGCTTTCGTCTGCTCCGTCCTTTTCTTCATGCGCCCTACGAGGAGTGGGTCCACTTTGTCCATGATACGGAGAAAAGCCTCCATCCTCTGCTTTTCCCTGAGCTTGCCGAAACTTTCCATCAGGGAACGGAGAGCGGACATATCGGCGGCATTTGGGCCGGGGTGTTCCGCCGGTCCTTCATCCTCGGAATCACTGTCCCTGTCGATGCTTATCTCTATAGGGCTCAGTTCCCCTCTCTCGCCCATAACAATCGCATCGGCACCCAGGGCGATCATGGTGGCGGGACCGTGGGCTTTGTAGGGAACAATCACATTGAAAGAGTCGAAAACCTCTCGAACCATTGTCACCAGTTGCCACGGCACCTGGAGATCGCCCCGGTGCGCGCATAGAAAAAGATCCAGGGCCTTCTTTTCGAGGGGTTTCTGTTCACAGATGAGATTGTAGATCTCCCTTACTGCGTCGGAGGAAATGGTTCCTTCCAGGCCGGGTCGATCATTCAGGACAAAGGAAACCACATGGGATTTCCGGCTTTCCTGAATGCTTGCGATCAATTCCGATCGCCTCTTCCGAGACATGGATGACTCTCCGTTGGGCTGTCTGCCGTTATCAGTCCACTCGCAGGCCTGTCGGGGGAGCAGGGATGCTTTCTCCCGGTTCTCTCGATATCTTTAGCCTCTTGACCCAGTTTCCCGCAAACACATCCAGCTGTGGGTTTCTTTTCATCCTTGCGAGATAGTATGCGCTCTGTCGTATTCGCATGATTTTGATCAGAAGAGAGGGTTGACCGGTCCCGAGATACCTTTCCAGGGCTTCCATGGTCTTTGGCCCGAGGAGGCCGTCTTCGATAAGGAGGTGCCCGTGGCCCTGGCCACCGCGGAGCAAATTCAGGCTCTTCTGTAAGATGAGCACCGACCTGGATGTGCCCATTTCTATCGCTGCGTCCAACAGCTCCGCTGCAATCTCCTGGTTCGGTATCCCATCTCCCCTGAAGCTGTCCCAGTATGTTTGCTTGTGGAAGTCCCTGACCAGCCTCTTCAGCTTCTCATTTTGCTCCAGAGTTCTTTTCAGTTCATTGTCATTGCTGGCCGCAAATTTCAGGGCATCGACCACAGGCCAGCCTTCCCAACCAGGATGGAACCTCCGCGATATACCGGCGAAGACTTCGTCTTTATCCGGAGTCGCTACGTACGAGCCCCTGGGGACCGCGGACCGGTTAAATGCTTTATCAAAATCAGCCATCTCGAACACCTGCTCATAGGTTGTTGATCCGGACTTCCATTTTGGCCAGAATACGTAACGAGGCAATACATAACATATATTGCGCCCGATTAAAACACAGTCAAGAAAGACGGCTTCGTAAAAAGTCCATCTGCTGTGTTGCGCTTCATCTTTCGTCATTGCAGCGAAAGAATCAGAGTTGAAGCGGCACACCGACTTCGATAGTCTGATCCGGCGGAATGTCAAAGAAAGCCGCAGCATCCGCAGAATTGTGAGCCATGAACATGAAAAGGCTCGAACGCCATCGGCTCATGGCCGGTTCCGGGCCAAGCCACAGCTTTTCGCGGCCGAGAAAGAAGCTGACGTTTTCCTGGTTGAAATCAACGCCTTTTTCCTTCGACAAGGATAAGATGCTGTTGATCTTCGGCTCTTCCATGAACCCGTAATGAGCCGTCAACCTGTAAAGGCCGTTGCCCAATCCTTCCGCTTCAATCTTCTCGAAACTCGGGACCCTCGGGACATCCTCGGTGCGAATATGAAGAAAAGCGACATTCGTATGAAGGACCTTGTTATGCTTGAGCGTCTGAACCGCGGCGACAGGGACCACGTCAGGGTTTGCAGTCAGAAAGACAGCCTGGCCATTGACCCTCTGAGGAGGATCAGCTTCAAGATGCTGCTTAAAGTCTTTAAATGAAGGAGTGATGGCTCTCACCTGTCCGGAGAGAATTTCCCTGCCCTTGGCCCAGGTCAACATAAAGGTAAAGAAGACTCCTCCGATCGCGAGGGGAAACCAGGCGCCGTGAAATATCTTGCTGATATTGGCAAAAAAGAAGGGGAGGTCCACTAAGAAAAATACTCCGGTCAGGAAACCTGCCGCCCAATTGCTCCAACCCCATCTTCTTACAGCCACCAGGAAGAAGAGAGTGGTTGTGATCAACATCGTCGAAGTGACCGCGACACCGTAAGCCGCCGCGAGTTTGCTGGACGATTGAAAACCGATGACCAGACCGATCGTGCATACCATGAGCAACCAATTCACCGGAGCTACATAGATTTGGCCGATATGGGAAGCCGAGGTATGGATGATGTTGAGCCGGGGCAAATAGCCTAACTGAATCGCTTGCCTGGTGAGGGAAAAAGAACCGGTGATCACCGCTTGCGAGGCTATGATCGTTGCGGAAGTAGCCAGCAATACTACGGGAATCAAAGCCTGTGAGGGTACGAGCGCATAGAACGGGTGATGTGTCTCTTCCGGCCTCATCAACAAAAAGGCGCCCTGACCGAAGTAATTCAAAACAAGCGCGGGAAACACCAGACACGACCACGTTGAACGAATGGTCCTAGTCCCGAAGTGCCCCATGTCGGCATAAAGCGCTTCAGCGCCGGTCACTACCAGAAAGACCGCCCCGAGAACCAAGAAACCGTGCCATTTGCTGTGGAGCAGAAAGTTGATAGCATACCAGGGAAATACTGCTGCAAGCACCCCCGGCTCTTTGAGTATTTGGAGAAATCCCAGAACGGCGAGAACGCAGAGCCAGGTCAAAATGATCGGTCCGAACAGACTCCCGACCCGCGCCGTACCGCGATATTGCAGCAAAAAGAGCCCGCCGAGGATGAAGATCGTTATGGGCACGACATAGGGACTGAAAAAGGGGGTGATGATGCGTAAGCCTTCCACAGCGCTGAGGACCGAGATAGCAGGTGTGATCATGCCGTCGCCGTAGAGCAAACAAGCCGCAAAAAGGCCGAGGGGAACGACGGTCCACCCCGCAAATTTCTTCGCTTTTCCTACCGGTCTCAGAAGGGCTGTGAGTGCAATAACGCCTCCTTCACCATGGTTATCTGCCCTGAGCACAAAGACCAAGTATTTTATCGTGACGATCATGGTCAAGGCCCAGAACATGAGAGACAATACCCCGAGTACGTTGTGCCCGTTGACCGCAATGCCGTACTCACCGTGAAAGCATTCGCGGATAGCGTACAGCGGGCTCGTCCCGATGTCGCCGAAAACGACACCGATCGTGGCAATGGAGAGCTTTATGAATTTGCCGGTTCCCGAGGGCGTGGTCGCCTCTGATGGGCTGCCGTGGTTCTTGCTATCATGGTGATCATGACCCAAGGCGGCTCCTCCTGGCAGGTTGCTGAAAGACGAGGACGAATATAAGGAAAACGCTTTTATATGTCAATGACCGGTGTGGCCCTGGGTTTGATCACTCACGCGAAACGCGCTGCTCGGTGGGTAAGGGGTCATGTCCCGGCCCTTTCGCGCCCGTAGAGCACAGAAGACCGGTTTTGGGTCGTCTATCAGGGTGCAATGATAACCCCTGCTGTTTGCCGGGATCAATTCTGACACAGTTCTTCGTAGAGGGACTTAGCTTGCCGGTATGACTCGCCTTCATACACGAGTCTTCCCCGATTCTTGACTTCGAAGCGGTGCCGGTTCGTGGCAGGAATGACAAATTCTTTGAAAGTCTTCGTTCCTGTCTTCAATGTATACAGTTCTCTGGCTTCTTCCATTACTTTCACCTCTCCCATATAGCTCCCCTTCAAACGAGGCATTTGTCCCCGAATGGTGGAATAGAATTTACGTAAAGATTGTTCGTTGGTGGAGTTTCTGCCTACCTCTGATAACTTAAAGCTTCACTGAATGGTTGCTTGTGGATTTCAAGGAAGGAGAAGCTTCGCAGTACTGTGGGGTTCTGCTTAGTTCCTCGCTCAATACGATAAGAAAGACCGCGTAAAAAGTCAACTGAAAAATTCAAGGAAAAATTCAGGCGCTCGGGAAAACTGATAATTTTCTTGGAAATGTTGACCCCATTTCCGGTCGCGGACTCTGAAGAGAACACCCTCAGAACCTTTATCGGTTGCAGTTGACTCTCACTAATTCAATGCTATTTTCTAGTAAGTTTATGCCTTTAGGCGGGCGCGTGAAATGGGGGGTTGGCCAGAACCCGGGGGCGGAGAAGCGACCATGCCAATCGTGACGATCTCAAGAGGTTCGTACAGCAGGGGAAAGGAGGTGGCGGAAAAGGTGGCCCGTGCTTTGAATTATGAGTGCCTTTCCCGTGAGATTGTCCTCGAAACGTCGGCGCAATTCAATATCCCCGAAGTCAGGCTGGTAAGGGCCATCCATGATGCCCCTTCCGTTTTGGACCGCTTTACCTATGGGAAAGAAAGGTATATCGCATTTTTTCGCGCCGCCTTCCTGAAAAGGGTCCAAAAGGATAACGTAGTGTATCACGGGCTGGCCGGCCATTTCTTCCTGCAGGATGTTCCCCATGTGCTAAAGGTCCGGATTATCGCAAACCTGGAAAGCCGGGTCAGGGAGGAAATGAAGCGCGAAGGCATCTCCGCCCAAGAGGCTCGCCGGATTCTGGTCAGGGATGACGAAGAGCGTCGAAAGTGGGGCATCCATCTCTACGGTACGGATACCTGGGCCCCGATGCTGTATGATGTTGTTATCCACATCTACAAAATGGACGTCGAGGACGCTGTTGCCGTTATCCTTCAAACACTTCACCGGCCGTGCTTCGCGACAACTGAGCACAGTCAGAGGTTGCTGGATGATCTGGCTCTGAGCGCCCAGGTGGAGGCCGCTCTGGTAAATGAGTTTCCCAAGGTCGCAGTCACTGCAAAGAACGGCGAAGTCGTCGTGAGCGTGAGAGCCTCTCTGGTTGAAGAACAGTCCATCACTGCAAAAGTGAAGGGATTGGCTCAAGATGTGGAGGGGGCCAAAACGCTGCACGTGAATGTCGTGCCATTTGTTATCGAGGATTGACCTGATGATGGTCCCAAAGGGTTACAGGCCGACGTCAACACGCCCTGCCAGACACCGTATGCGGAGTCTGCTGCCTTTTCTGCGCTGGTGGGGGTTTGTCGGTTTGGACACCCTAAAGGCCGACATGATCGCGGGGTTGACGGGCTCCGTTATCGTGCTGCCCCAGGGTGTTGCATTTGCCATGATCGCCGGGCTGCCACCTGAGTACGGTTTGTACACAGCTATTGTGCCGCCGGTTGTTGCCGCGCTGTTCGGGTCTTCCCTCCATCTCATCTGCGGCCCTGCCATAGCCGTCTCCATCGTTGTGTTCTCCACGCTCAGCCCGCTGGCCGAGCCGGGTTCAGCGGAATTTATCCGGTTGGCGCTGACTCTCACTTTTCTTGCCGGACTTTTTCAGCTCGGGATGGGCTTGGGTCGCATGGGCGTCCTGGTCAATTTCGTCTCCCATTCCGTGGTGGTCGGATTCACGGCAGGCGCCGCCATCCTGATCGCCACTAGTCAGCTCAAGCAGGTTTTCGGACTGCATTTGCTATCAGGCACCTCTTTTCTCGGCGCATGGAAAGATATGTTCAGTGAAATCCATCACACGAACCCTTATGTCGTGTTGGTGGCAGTCGTCACCCTTGCGTGCGCGTTGTCTCTTAGATCACTTGGGCCACGCTGGCCGGGACTGTTGTTCGCTTTGATCATCGGCAGCTTGACCAGTCTGATCATCGGCGGCGAATCGCATGGGGTGCAGTTGATAGGGAGGCTGCCCGCGCATTTGCCTCCCGTGTCGGTACCCGGCTTTTCAGCCGACACCCTGCGACAATTGGCTCCCAAGGCTCTGGCTGTGGCCCTGCTCGGATTAATCCAGACCCTGTCCATCGCCCGATCCATATCGACCTATTCCCGGCAGCAAATCGACGGAAATCAGGAATTCATCGGCCAGGGGTTGTCCAACATGATCGGCAGCTTCTTTTCCAGTTACGCAGCATCAGGTTCCTTCACACGTTCGGCTCTCAACTACCATACCGGGGCCATGACGCCGCTCTCTGCGGTCTTTGCTGCCGCTTTTCTGGCGCTGATATTGCTGTTAATTGCACCCTTGACGGCTTATCTGCCTGTTCCTGCAATGGCCGGAGTCATCCTCCTGGTCGCTTATAACCTGATCGATTATGGCCATATTCGAACCATCGTGAGGACCAGCAGGGAAGAGACAGCGGTTCTGTTGACCACCTTTCTGGCCACACTGCTGTTGGACCTGGAGTTTGCCATTTACGCGGGCGTTCTTTTGTCCCTCATTCTTTATCTCACCCGGACTTCTCACCCGCAAATCGTCAACCTGGCTCCCGACCCCGATTCAGACCGGATGATGCTCGCCCGGAGTGAATTGCAATGCCCCAATTTTAAGATCATTCGAATCGACGGTTCATTGTTCTTCGGAGCGGTGAGCCACGTCGCAGAATTTCTGTATGGGGTGGATAGGGACTCCGTGCACAAGGCTCATGTTTTGATTGTGGCTTGCGGGATCAACTCCATTGACGTGGCGGGCGCGGAAATGCTTGTTCACGAGGCAGAGCGTCGGAGGAAACTCAACGGAGAGCTCTATCTTTGCGGACTCAAGCAGCAAGCTAGGGAAATCCTGGAGCGGGGAGGCTATATCGATGTCATAGGCGAAGACCATCTATTCGAATCTGAAACTGAAGCCATTCTAAGCATTCTCCCCAGGCTTGACCCAGGTGATTGTCACCGTTGCGCGCATCCTCTATTCAAGGAATGCAAGAATGTTTGCCCGATTTGAGTGAGAAAGGGATGATTCCATGCTCACGTCCTGGTCGGAGGGAATACACCAGTTACAGAGTGAAGATACAGTTTTCACATTATTGTCATACTACAGGTGACGGGTTACAGAAAATCCGTGAGGATAATGATGGATCAGAAGTGTCGGATTTTCATCGCGGATAGCCATAGTCTCTTTCGTGAGGGTCTTCGAGCGCTTTTGGATGCGGAGCCGGGTCTGGAGGTTGTGGGTGAAGCAGAGGATGGAATAGAGGCGATACAAAAGGTCGATACGCTAAAGCCCGATATCATCATAATCAACTCGACTCTTCCCAAGATGAGCGGTTCCTCAATCATTAAGAGGATCAGAAAGCAGACTCCAGGGCAGAAGATTCTCGTTTTGACTGAACACGAAGGCGAGGAGCAAATCGCTGAGGCCCTTCATTTAGGGGTGAATGGGTATTGTCTCAAACAGGCGTCCCGGGCCGAGCTTTTGCTCGCCATCCAAACGATCATGGCAGGAAAGCTGCACCTGAGTCCCCCTATTGTTGAGGAGATTCTTCGAAAGTGTTCACTCTGTGAGGACGCACAGAATCCGATGGAGCCCCTGAACATGCTCAGCATGCGCGAAAAAGAGGTCCTGAAATTGATCGGTGAAGGTTACAGCGCCAAAGAAATATCGGGCTACCTGAATATCAGCACGCGGACGGCAGAAAAGCATCGCTTCAATCTAATGAAAAAGCTTAACCTTCATAAGACATCCGCCTTGGTTGCCTTTGCTTTTCAGAAGGGTTTGATTGAGAAGGGGTGAGAGACAGCCCCGGCGGGAGAATATAAGACAATGGCTAGAATATGCTTTCTCGGCATACCTAGCCATTTTTTTGTGATCATTCTTACTCAATAGATGTCGCTCTGATCTGCCGGCGCTTCCATCATTTCGTTCTCCGGATACATCTGGCCCGGCCGCTGCTGCTCATAGTAGGCATGAACAGAATTCTTAAACTGTTGCGAGTTAGCGAATTTTGCCCACTCATTCGGCGCGAAGCTGGGAGCGTTCGCCAATTCTTCCTCAGTAATATTCACCTCCACGTGACGGTTTAGGTAAGTTCGACTGACTCCCAGTTCCGGATTCGCGGGACTCAAAAAAGCGGGAGGCACCAGTCCCCAGAAGATCTTTCCATCAGGCACTGCTGCTACTGATTCCGGCGTGTAGGCCCAGTAACCGTGATCAGTTGCCATCGCAGGGCTCTCAAACGCCACAGGCCGAGTACCCCAGAACGGCTCGCCCTGGGCAAACTCTTGGGCCGCCCTGTCAGGAAGGTGTCGCACCCTGACTTCATCGTAAGGGATCGGGATCAACCGAATGCCGCTGTCTACCCACGCCGGGGTCGAATAATAGGCGGTCAAACCGCTCCAATGAATGCTGTCTTGAGCCAAGATAATGTAAGAAATCCGCCCGTCATCTCCAAGTACGAGGCGGTTTACAGTCCCAAGCATCTGGCCTTGGTCGTTGTAGACGATGGACCCTTTCGTGACCTTAGCGAGGTCATGGTTGAAGCCGGTCGTATTCCCTTCCATGACCGCGGCAAAGGCCGGGGTCGCCAGGAAAAAAAGAGCTGCTACGAAAAATGTCATTATCACACCAGTTTTGTTGTTCATGACAAAACCTCCTCTCATTTTTGGTTTCAAAATAACGCTCATCGGAAGGCAGGCAAGGTGACAAAAAAGCTTATTCATGAAATAAAAAAGGCGTAGGCGCTTCGCAGAAAAGCGTAGGAATGATCACGCGGGACGCCGCGTCATGATGGGGAAATTTCTTTCCGTATCTTCGTAAGGCCTTTTTCCAACACCGATAAGATAGCGTCGGAAGGGGTCGAACTTGCCTGAGAAGCAGGAGAGACCGCTCGCGCCAAAATCTTCAAGGTTCTTAGGTAGGTGTGAAGGATGAAATCCTTGTCCGACGCATTTAGATGGCAAGGTTCTCCCGCGCTTGCCCGGAAAAGAAAGGTTCCCAGATTGTCTCTGAAACGATCAACGTACATGATGGAATGAAGGAAAGACGCACAAAATTCATCCAGGTCTTCCTGAGAGTGCCCACCATGCATACCGGAAATAAAATGCTTCTCATCGATGAAGGAAAAAAATAGACCTTCGCGGTCCATACCGCTGTCTCGATCTGAAACCGTAATCCCTTTGGTCAGCAGCAAGAACCGATCCAAAGAGAGTCTGCCAAAACCCTTGAGATCTGCGAACAGCGCTCGTACCTGGAAATCCCTGGTCAATCTTTCTTTATCAACCAGCAGATGAAGGGCTTCGTGCTCGGCCATGACCTTTAGTTCATCCACTGCTTCACTCCTAAGCGCCTTGGTGTAGAACCATATAGTGCTCCGGCCTTCCCTCATCACCGCGTTTTGAATCGCATCGTATCCGATGATATTCACATTTTGTACCAAAGGGGCGCCAAAAGTCCGGTGCACAGCATCAATTCCTTCTGCCACAGCGCGAAGTCTTTTCTGGAAATCTTCCGATTCCAAAACCTGAGACTCCGACCCAAGGTAATGAAACGCAATTCTGTACTTCAGGTTTTCGTCGAACAGAGTTGTTCCCAGGGTTCGATATCCCTTCTGTTGAACGGGAATATTCAGCACGTTGTTGCCGGCTTGCACAGTGATACGGAATTCATTATTCGGGCTGATTGCATTTCCTTTGACGTCGGGAAAGTAACTGTATTCATCTTTACGGGAAGAATTCCTTTCCTTGGTCCTCACCATCGGTTTCCCGTCCACTTTAGCGGTGGCTTCCGGGTTGCAAAAAAGGACCAGGCCGCAAACATAGCCGTCCACAGAAATCCCACCAGTTCCGATATGATCGGGTTCAATGCTGAGTTTTCTCAGGCCTCCGTCGCGGATGGTATAAAGATCGATTGCTTCCAGCGGTTGACCCGCAGTGTTGTGATATCCTGGAGAACTTTCTGCGGTGAGCGTTTCGGAAAGACTCCGACTTGAGAAGAAAAAGCCCGAGGATAAGGCGAGAACCTGAACCAAGAGAAATACGACGAGTTTCTTCATAAATGACCTCTACCGGCAGGGTTCTGAAAAACGGCCAACTGCGGTGTTGCCCTCATCCTTCCCCCGCTTTCGCGAGGGCGGGCTTGCGACGTACTTGCATGTACGCCTCACTCCTCAGGATTTCGGGCGTCTAGCATCTGGACCTTTTTGAGCACTCTGCGAACATGGACTCTTTCAGCACCCTGCTATAGACATATGCTTTTAGAATATGGGACGGCCAGGCGCGGGTCAATGGTGTAAACAGGCGTAAGGCTCAAAAATTTTACCAGCACGAGGAAGCGTCGATCGCTTCGGCTGTATGGATAAGGGCTGCAGCGCATTATCTCAACCGTTTGGTGTTGAATCGAGTTTTCGCGGGGGCACTTTTGTTCTCATGTGGCGCACCCTTGGAAAGGAAAAATTGCCTAGCTGTAGAAATGTGTCGTTGCGGAAGGGCGAAGCGACGAGGCAATCCCTTGAGATTTGCTCGTCTTCTCCTTCTTGTGGTATGAGGTGAGCACGATGAGTTGAGCGCTGAATGCTTGCCGCTGAGCGCTTACCCCAAGTAAGGATTTAACAGGGCTCCAATGGCCAGACGCATCCGAAGACATGTGGATCCTTTCCAGTGCAGAATCTCGATAAGACCCGAGGACTGGCTCGAGTTGTACCAAGCTCACGGACGAAGCGACGTATGGCTCGACCTTGGATGCGGGAAGGGAGAGTTTCTGGCCGGTCTGGCGAAGCTTTATCCCGACGTTTTTTTCATCGGAGTCGAGATTCGTGGAAAAATCGCGGAAACGTACTTTCCCAGGTACCGGCACGTCCCGAATCTTGTCCTGCTTCATGGAAATGTGAATCTCTCGATTCCGCTCATGATGGGCCATCTGAAGGTTCAGAGGGTGTTCATCCACTTTCCTGATCCCTACAGCCGCAAAGCGCGCTACAAGAAAAGGCGAATGATGAATGAAGACCTCGTGGAGGGGCTATGCCAAATTCTCGCACCAGACGCGATCCTGTCAGTAAAGACGGATGACAAAGATCTTTTTGAGGACATGGATGCCCTCATTTCAACTCGCCTGAAACCCAATCCCGCATCGGCAATCCTATCGGCAGAGGATGAGGTTTTGACCGAGTGGGAAAATGAACGAAAAATTAAATCTTTTCCCGTCTATTCAAGAGAATACCGGCTCAGATGAAAGGCGCCAAAATCACCTGAAAGCGACTGCCCGAGGTGATCCTTTCCCTTATACAGGCCCTTGGCCGCCGCCCAGGCAATCCTCCGGACACTACGATTCCGCCTGCGCCGGTGGAAAAAGGCGCGTCTTAGAAAAAATTCAAACAAAAAACCTTGACATGGGTTGGTTCAGCCTATAGATTGTTAACACTATGAACAATATGTCCCTCAAGGTTGCCACTTCCGATAACAAAGAGCTGCTGGCCTATCAGACTCAGAGACTTCAGGCGTTGCTGAAAGAGGTAAACGGGTGCTGTGAGGAGAGGTACCTGCACGAAACGAGGAAATTCAATCTTCTGTATGCTGAAATAAGGTGTCTCATGCTCTTCAAAGGAGAGCGGTATCTGACGGTGAAAAGCATTGCTCAGAAGCTGGATGTAGCAAAGAGCCGCGTGACAAAAATCGTGGACGGGCTTATCGATAAAGGATTGGTCCAGCGTGTCGAGGACCCTGGAGACGGAAGGATAGTCCTGGTCAAGTTGACAGCGGAGGGGTTGAGGAGATCGGAAGAAATAGAAAGATTTCGCAGCGAGATTCATAACAAAATTCTCATGGCGATGAACGGCGAGGAAAGGAAAATGTTGCTGGCAAACCTGGACCTGCTCAGGGCTACAATGGAAAGCGTGAAGGCGGATTTGGTTTAGGCGGAGACAGGGAGGAGCGAAAGGCTGAGTTATGAAGGCAGAGAAAGGTATTTTATCGCGTAATTAGTTAATAGCAAGAACTATATTCGGTTAAGATAGAAGGAGGCCGTTATGGAAGAAAGCGCACTGCAAATCGAAAGGCAGGAAGAAACTCCCGAGAGTCAAAAACTTAAGGGTTTTCAGGAGCAGATTGACCAGATCAAGACCAAGCTTGAATCTCTTTCCAAAGCCACCCCTGAAAACAAACTCTCCATGATTGTGTTCAGCGGCGATCTGGACAAGGTTCTAGCCTCATTCGTGATCGCAACCGGCGCGGTCGCCATGGGCATGGAGGTGGTTATGTTCTTCACTTTCTGGGGGACCCCTGTCCTGAGGGACAAGGACAAAAAGGCCGGCGGAAAGGATCTCATGGGGAAAATGTTCGGTACCATGCTCCCAAAGGGGGCTTGTGCGGTCAAACTGTCCAAGATGAACATGGCCGGCATGGGAACCAAGATGATGAAATCCCTTATGAAAAAGAAGAGCGTGGCCTCTCTCGAACAGATGATGGAGATGGCCGGCGAGTTGGGCGTGCAAATTTATGTATGCGAGATGTCTATGGATCTCATGGGGTTTAAGAGAGAGGAAATGATCGATTATCCGAACATGAGCTTCTGCGGCGTAGCAAAATTTTTGGAAGAAGCAATGAACAGTAAGGTTCAGCTTTTTATTTAAGAAGTGATTCCGGAAGGAGGATCAAAATGAGTGAAGAGATCAAAGTTGACAAAGTGATGGATTTGAAGGGGATGCCTTGCCCTATGCCTGTGGTGAAGGTCAGCAAAGGCATCAAAGAGATTCAGGTCGGGCAGGTCCTGGAAGCTGTGACGACCGATCCGGGTGCGCTAGCCGATTTTCCCGCCTGGGCCAGAACAAGCGGCAATGAAATTCTCAAGACCGATCAGAGTAATGGGACGATCCGTTTCTACATCAAACGTAACGCTTAATGCAGGCGTCGCGGTGTGGTAAGGATCATGGTTCTTTTTCTCTACCCTGGGGCGATTAAGAACGTTGAGTCCATTTCCGGTCGTGGACTCTGAAGAGACCATCCCTTCCGGCAGGGCTTCCGCTGCTTGCCGTCGGGGCCGGGGGTTTCCCCCAATAGATAAACTCCGCTGACAGCAAGGGAGTTACAGAGATTCAACGAACGCGTTTTCCCTTTCACGAGGGAGAACGGGCAAATTTATTCAAAGACATGGAGGCTTCGGTGGAAACCGTGTATTACATCGTCCTGGTTCCCATGGTTTATGTTGCCTTTGCCGTTTTCTTCGTGGGAACCATTGCAAGGCTGGTAAAGATATTTCGTGAACCCAGGAATCCGACCACTCTTCAGATCTATCCGGAAAGAGAGCCAAAGTGGCTTTTTGGTCTTTACGACACTTTCCTTTTGCCCACCGTGCGCCGACAGATGCCGGTGTTCTGGGTTTTACTCATTCTTTTTCATGTATCTTTTCTCCTGCTCATCATCGGGCATCTCGAACTCTTCAGGGATTTCGCCGTGTTTCAGGTGATCCCTCATGAAGTCTTTTTGGGAGAGGGTTTTGTAGGTCTTGTTTTGCTCCTATGCTTGCTCTTCTTTCTATTCAGGCGTTTCAAATCTCCTTACAGAGAGTTGTCCGTTCCCGAGGACTATTACCTGCTTATCTTGCTTTTCCTTGCGGTCCTTTTCGGCAGTCAAATGGACTGGGCCAGAAGATGGTACGAATACGGAGGGATGACGGTCGAGAATTACCGGGATTACCTTGTAAGCCTTCTCTACCTGAAACCGAAGATTCCTTCCGATATCATGGGCTCGGGGCATTCCTTCATGCTGGTCTTGCACGTCTTTTTCGCCAATCTGTTTCTCATGTTCTTTCCATTCAGCCAAGCCATGCATTCCTTTTTGTCCCTGCCTATGAACAAACTGAGACGAGGTTAGCTATGGACGAAAAAACAAGGGACGATTTACTGAAGCTCTTCCAGAGCAAATTAAACGAGGCCATGCGACTGTACCTTGAGACGTGCACGAGATGCGGCGTTTGTACGGAGGCGTGCCACGCCTATGCCTCCATGGGTCAGGTGAGGTACATCGCAGCCTACAGGCATGAAATCGTTCGAAGGATTTACAAGAAGTATTTCAAAGGGCGGGGAAAAGTGTGGCCTTCCGTGGGGGAGTCGAAAGAACTGACGGAAATGGCGCTCCAGGAACTCTACGATGCCGCGTATTCGTGCACAGGATGCAGGCGCTGCATGGTCTACTGTCCATTCGGAATAGACACCCAGATGCTCATGTCCATTGCCAAGCTTCTTCTGGTCGGCGCCCATGCAGAACCCGACATCCTGACTATGCTTGCCGACACCTCCATCGAGAAAGGCAAATCTCTGGAACTCTTTAAGGAGAGCTTTCTGATGGGGATCAAAAACCTGGAGTCGGAGGTTGTGAAAAAGTGGAAGATGGAGGCCGGCGAGACACCCATCCCCGTGGACGCGGAGGGAGCGGACCTTCTGTACGTGGCCCTAGCCGGGGCCCATTCCATCATCCCGGCAGCCGCTGTTTTCAATGCGGCAAAAGAAAATTGGACTCTCAGTTTCTTTGAGGCCGTGAATTTCGGCGCTTTTGTGGGCGATCCCACCCGCACCAAGTTGATTCTGGAACGCATCATCAACGAAGCAAAGCGACTCAAAGTCAAAGAGGTTTGTATCTGTGAGTGTGGCACCGCCTTTCGGGTGATGAAGCAACTGTCAGGTAAACAGCCTTTCAAGGTCTCATCCATCACAGAAGTTCACGCTCGATACATCAGAGAAGGGAGAATCAAGCTGGACAAAGCCAAGATCAAAGAACCGGTTACCTACCATGATCCCTGTCAGATCGCCAGGAACGGGGGAGTGATCGATGAACCCCGCTTTATTCTGAGCAAGCTGGCGGATGATTTTCGGGATATGACAACAGATGTGAGATACAACTGGTGCTGTGGGGGCGGAGGCGGATTGGTGGCCCTCGGTGACGATAACCTGGATTTCCGGATGAAGTCTGCGAAAGTCAAAGCGGATCAGGTCGGACAAACGGGCGCTAAAATCCTCGCCACGGCTTGCGAAAACTGTCACACTCAGTTGAGTGATCTCAACAAACATTACAACATGGGGGTGGAGGTTCGCTTCCTGAGTTCCATGCTGGCGGATGCCCTGGTGAGATAAGCGTGTAAGATCACAAAACGGCGTGCGGCTCACGGCGCAAGGAAAAAAGACCGAAAGCGTTCGGCGTGGGCTGTGCACCTTTCTCAGACCGCCACTAAACCCCGTTGCGGACTCCCCAGAGACTTCCCCATGGGTCGGCACGCCATGGCTTCTCCGCGGCTTGCGAAAGAGCTTTTGACTCAGGCTCTAATAACCACCGCCCCCCTGCCAGCAGGTACGATACCCGAACTCCGGAAGGCTTCCGCACAATGAGTTCGAAGGTTGAAGATTCCCGGCAGGTTGCGGTTGGGATTGACTACTCTGAGGACCCGTGGCGCAACCCACAAGGAAAAAAGTGATCAGAGCCGTCAAGGCAAGTAATTTCTTCATTTTCCCACCTCTTCCCAAGGGCACGATCTTGCGACGCGTATAAGAAAGATTGTAAGCTTTTTGAAATCATGATCTCTGGTGCCAGGCATGGGGATCCCTCTCAAAACTGAACAACGAAGACGCCACACCACCCGTGTTCAGCGTAAGGCAACCGGTGAGGCGGGCGGAGACTTTCCGGGGCGGGTCCATGCACGATCGGCTCTCGAAGAGGCTGGGAAAACTCGCCGCCCGCCTTTGCTACCGGGTGTCTGCATGCGCTTTTCCGGATTCTCTTCGTTTTCAGTTTTGAGAGGGACCCCCATGCTCGATACCTCTAGGCTTTTCAAAAAGCTAAAATGTTACGAAAGATCTAATCCCCTAAGGGGAAATCACTCAATCAACGCCCGTGCTCCCTTACGTAGGAATCTAATCTTGTTTCAGGGATAGTCAATATCGTCCTAATCCAAGGACGGCCTTGTTGATGTTATGGAGAGCTGTCCCTTGCAATGCTGGAGAAAAGGCTTAATAGAAAGATGGCATAACACAGGGAGGATAAGGCGATGAGAGGTACGGGTTGGGCAACGACAATGCTCGCGGTTCTCATTGCGGCCTATGGATGCGCAAACTACGGGGCGGTAAAACCGGCGGGTGATGAAATGACCATTGAGACGCTGGTGGACAACTGGAAAGACTACGATGTTTCCTGGACAGGTCTTTCTCTGGGCGAACCCACGGCTCTCATGTTCGATCTCAAGGGCGACGGCAAGAAACTGGTGGGTGACATATGGCACCCCGTTGAAACCAAGCAGGCTCTGTTGGACTTTATCAGTTGGTTGAGGGCCAACCAAACCTACTATCCGTTCGTATGGAGGATCGTCGGACCGGATGGACAGAGTTACGGTTACCTCTATTCAGGCTGGAACCGCGCAGTTGTGAAGCCGATGAATGAGACGACGGTTTGGGTGTATGGGATTCCTCCAACACTGCGAGGAGAAGACAGGAATTTCATGTTTGAAGATTGACGGGAATCAAGAATCTCTTCCGAGTTTTCTATCGATATCTTCCCTGAGAAATTTCTTATCAACCTTCTCTGCCTTCGTGAGCGGCATGGCATCAACAAATTCAATCCTCTCCGGAAATTGAAGCACCGAAGCCTTCCTCTGTTTGAGATAGGAAACGATCTTTTCGAAACTCAGACTTGCGTTCGGCTTTGGCTGGATATAGGCGCAGACCCTCTCTCCCAGTGTGGGATCAGGCATGGGAATCACGGCGACAAGAGCAACTCCCGGGTGAGCGCTGATGAGCCTTTCGATCTCCGTGGCGCTGATGCTCTCCCCACCTCGGTTGATCATTTCCTTGATCCGGCCCGTGAGGGCTACGTAGCCCCTTTCATCTATTCTGGCTACGTCGCCTGTTCTGAAAAACCCTTCTTCTGTGAATGCCCGCCTATTCTCGTCCGGCGCTCTGTAGTACCCGGTAAAGACACCCGGACCCTTGATCAGAAGCTCTCCGGCATTGCCGGGAGGAAGGATTTTGCCGTCCGGGCCGACCACCCTGTAGGTATCGTATGGACAGGTAGGTCTTCCCACGGTATGAAGAATGGTTTCGATGCGGTCGCCCGAACGGGTGATGGTGGACTGACCCTCTGTGCCGCCGTAGGCATTGAAAAAGACGCAGCCGAGGTTTTTCCTCACTCCCTGGATGAGTTCCGGCAGGCTGGACCCGCCGCCACAGTGCATTTTTCTGAATGAACTTAAGTCATAGTCTTTCAGGTGTTCGTAATCAATCAGCCTCTTGGCCAGCGTCGGAACCCATGCGACAGCCGTCACCTTTTCTCTTTCAATAATCGCGCAAACATCCCGGGGATCCATGGAGTCCAGGAAAACGCTCTTTCCCAGGGTGAAAACACTGACGCAGAAGGCTTTGGTGAAAGTGAGATCATGACCGATGGGACCCGCCAAGAGGCAGATATCGTGGATATCCATCTCCCATGCCCTGGCTACGTATTCCATCCCGCAGATAAGGCTGTTGTGAGTGCGGGGCACTACCTTCGGGAGTCCGGTTGTTCCTCCTGTGGGCCCCATGTGGGCCACTTCATTCGGGTCAGGCCTCATCTCGGCCAGCCTGGAGAGGCTTGCCTGGTCCAGCCTGGTTTCTCGGATCAGGCGTTCCATGCCCGGAAAATCCCCATGACCCTCACTCCTGGCCAGCACAACGGGCTTAAGTTGAGGCGCTTCCTTTACCACATCCTGCACGATGGGCAGAAAATCCGTCTTTTTGTACTTCTCGGCAACAATCCAGGCAGTGGCGCCGGTAAGTTCAATCAGGCGGCTGATTTCGTACTGGCGGTATCGATCAATAAGGAGGACGGCGATGGCCCCGATTTTCTGCACTGCAAAATAGGCAAAAACAAACTCGTTCCAATTGGGCACCTGAACAAGCACCCGATCCTGGGGTGCAACACCCAGGTCCATGAGGCCGAGGGCAAGCCTGTTGGTCTTCTCACGGGCTTCAGCAAAGGTGAGCCTGCTTTTCCCGTCCACGAAGGCTTCCTTATCCGGATAGATGTCCGCCGCTTTGTCGAGGAGGTCGCTGAGAGTGAGGCCCGGCCACCACCGAAGCCTTTCGTATTTTTCAGCGTCTTCCTTTCCGTAAGGGACCATCCCATCGATTGACATGATACGCCCTCCCGCCAATCACCTCAGAAAAGGCTTCATCCCTTTCCTACGAAGTTTGGTTTCGCAGATCACTACCCAATGCAGGCGTTGGCCTCCGACCAAACGTTTGTCCAAAGCCGAACCATGGGTCGGCAACATAGCTTAAGACTCTAAGTACATGCATACGCTATTGAAGCATGCCAACGCTTTTGCTCCAACATCACTCATCGCCGGTCGGGGTTATTTTTCATTCCAGTTGCAAACGCAGCCGATCTTGGTCTCATCTTCATACACGGCACTTCGGGTTCGGCATTCTCCCGTCTTCTCGTCGATACGGAGTTCTGCAAGATAAGCAGTGTCGTAGTTCAGTTTCTCAATGAGTTGGTCATGGATCATGTTAGTGATGGGACAGCAGTAGGGCGTTATCCCTTCTTTCTTGAGTTCCATCTCCTTGGGCAGGTGAATGCAGCCTTTCATGAAGAGCTCGAGCTTGATCCCCCGCCCTCCGATATCGTATTCTATCTCCTTTACGAGACCGGCCGCCACGATCTCCCTGATGCAGTTTTCAATGACCTCTTCAGCAGTCGTTCCACGGATCTCTTTGGACCGGATGAAATCAACCCCCACGAGCTCTACTTTCCAGGCGGCGCATCCGGAAAGCTCATGAAAGAGGAGTCCCTCCAGCCTCACAAGCATATGGTTCATGTAGTCTGTGCTATTCATATTTGGGTCTCTCCTTGTTTCCGAACTCCTCCCAGTACACGAGATCTTCCAGGGGCAGCTTCGGCCTGGGGTGTTTTCTTTCCTCCGCAGGCCAGCCGAAGGCCACGTAGGCTATCACCTTGTACTCTCCCATGCCCGTGGGGATCTTGAGGATCTCCTTGAACCGCTTGGCGTGCCGGGTTGCGGCCACAGGACCGTGGACCCAGCAGGCGCCAAGCCCCAGAGAATGGGCTTCCAGGAGCATATTCTCAATAGCGGCGGAAAGGTCGTAAGGCACATCCACGCTTCCTTCCATGAGGGTCCCGATGACGGCGATGATAACAGGAGCGTGTTTGGCAAATTCCGACACTTCCCCTGAGTACATGAACCTCAAAACCTCCGCCTTCTTGACGGGATCCTGGATCTTTTCGAATCTCTCCTGCATTTCTCCGAGACAATACCACGCGGTCATGCGGGACCCGCTGCCGACCCTGGCCAGCCTGGCGATCCTATCCTTCGTCTCCTGGCTGCGGATGACGATGAATCTCCAGGGCTGGTAGTTCTCCCCCGTAGGCGCCCACCTCGCGGCTTCCAGGATTTTGTCGATCATTTGGTCAGGAATAGGGTCCGGCTTATACCTCCTGATGCTTTTCCTGCTGGTTAGAACATCCAGGATATCTTGCATCATCCACTCTCCTTTTCGTTAACGTCTGCCTTGTCCATCTCTTCGATGATGTTGTCGCCGTTTTGGTCAATAAGGGGTCTCACCACCTTTTCCGTGATGTCGACCTTATGGGTCTTCCTGTACATCATGGCGAAGCTTTTTGGGCGCCACGGATGTACTCGCCCTGAACCGTGTCTTTGGCTACCAAATGTCTGTGCATATCAATGATCATTTCTTTATCCTCCTGTAGTTTCCCTTTATGAATTCTACAATTTCATCAGGCCCCGTGCCTGGGAGGAAGACCTTGCTGACACCCATGGCCAGGAGATCGGGGATCTGGCTCTTTAGAATGATGCCGCCTACCATCACCCTCACATCTTTCCTCCCCTTCTCTCCCAGCTTCTTCAGGACCTTGGGAATCAGGATCATGTGATCGCCCGCGAGGAAACTGAGGCCCACCACATCCACGTCCTCCTGGACGGCGGTGCTCACCACCTGGTCCACGCTCTGCCGGATACCGGTGTAGATCACCTCCATCCCTGCATTCCTCAGGCTGTGGGCCACATACTTCGCGCCCCTGTCATGGCCGTCAAGTCCCACTTTCCCGACCAGCACTCTGACCTTACGCTCTTCCACCTTTATAGGCCCTTTCTTTATAAAATAACTTCAGTACCCGGGGGCGGTTAGAAGCGTTGAGTCCATTTCCGGTTGCGAGCTCGTCAGAGACCAACTCCCCGGCCGACACAGCGTTTAGTTGCGCCCGGTTCAGGAAGGCAACCTGTGTAGGGTTTTTGCCGTGTACCGTGCGCCACGAGCCGTGTACCCTAAATATATGTCGGCGCGCTGAACTCGCCCCACTTCTGCCGCATCACGCCGCAAATCTCACCGATAGTCGCGTAGTACCGAACCGCCTCGATGATGCAAGGCATGAGGTTGTCGTTCCGATCTATGGCCTGTCCGAGTTCGCCCAAGGCCTTTTTCACATCCTTTTCGGACCTCTTAGCTCTCACCGCGGCGAGTTTTTCCTTTTGCAGCTCTTCCACCCGGGGATCCACCTGGAAGATTTGCTCCACCCGGATGTCTTCTTCCTCCGGGGTCACAAACTTGTTGAGCCCCACGATGATTCTTTCTCCTTTGTGCACCCTGTCATGGAAACCCACACTCGACTCCTGGATCGCCTTGTACACATATCCTTTTTCAATGGCAGCCAGCATGCCGCCCATTTCATCTATTTGACGCAAGTACTCCGAGGCCCTTTTCTCGATCTGGGTGGTAAGAGATTCGACATAGTATGATCCGGCCAGGGGGTCAATGGTATTGGACAGGCCGCATTCGTAGGCCAGGATCTGCTGGGTTCTCAAGGCGGTCGTGGCTGCTTCTTCCGACGGCAGTGCGTACCCTTCATCCCAGCAGGCTGTATGGATCGCCTGAACCCCGCCCAGGATGCCCATGAGGGCGTGCATGGTCACTCTCACGATGTTGTTGATGGGCTGCTGGCTCACCAGAGTGGATCCGCACGAGCCCGTGAATATCCTGAAAAGATAACTCTTCGGGTCCTTGGCTTGGAAGCGATCCTTCATGATCGTAGCAAAGAGCCGTCTTGCCGCACGGTACTTCGCCACCTCTTCAAAGAGGTCCATGTAACATCCAAGGCTGTAGGAAAGGCGGGGAGCAAAATAATCGACGTCGAGTCCTCTTTCCTTCGCTTTTTCGATATAGGCGATAGCGTCGGCCAGTGTGAAGGCGAGTTCCTGGACGGCGTCGGCCCCGGCTTCGCGGAAATGGTAACCGGCTATGTTGAGCGTGTTCCACCTCGGTACGTGGCGGGCACAGTATTCAACAATGTCGAGAACCAGCTTAATACTGGGTTCCGGCGGAAAGATGTAAGTCCCCCTGGCAATGAATTCCTTAAGGATGTCATTCTGGGTGGTTCCCATGAGCTTTTTCTGCGGAACACCCTGCTTCTCTCCTACAGCGATGTACATGGCAAGGAGAATGGTGGCGGGCGCGTTGATGGTCATGGATGTGGATACCTTGTCGAGAGGGATGCCGTCAAAAACCGTTTCCATATCGGCCAAGGTGTCTATGGCTACGCCGACACGGCCCACGGCTCCTTCGGAAAGAGGGTCGTCGGAGTCGTAGCCGAGCTGGGTGGGAAGATCGAAGGCCATGGAAAGTCCGGGCATGCCCTGGGCCAGGAGGTAGCGATACCTTTTGTTGGTATCTTCGGCGGTCCCGAACCCGGCGTAGTTCCTCATGGTCCAGAGCCTTCCCCGATACATGGTCGGGTACACGCCCCGGGTGAAAGGGTATTGACCGGGGAATCCGATTTCGTTGCCGTAGTCCGTTTCTTCAAGGTCCAGCGGCGTATAAAGCCGTTTCACCGGAATGCCGCTCTCCGTCTTGAACACCTTCTCCGTTTCGGGCGATGCACCAAGGGTTTCCTTGAGGATCGTGTCCTCCCACTGCTCAAGGCTTTCTTTCATCCTGTTCATTCCATGCTCCGCAGATTAAAGGCTAAGGTGCTCACCCTGCCTCTTCCTGACTGAGGCACCGGATGACGTGATCTCTGGCTTTCTGGATGTGATTGCGAACGATTTCGATGCCCCCTATGATATCCTTTCTCTTCATCCGTTCTATGAGCTCGCGGTGTTCCAGGGCCGACACCTCCATTCTCCGTGGATCATAGCTGTCGAGCCTCGCGCGAAGAAAAATGTGCTCAAAGTTTCGCTTCAACAGATAGCTCAGTACGCGGTTCTTCGACATGGCAGCGACCTGAAGGTGGAAGTCCGCATCGACCATGAACTTCCTCCGGGTGTAGTAGTGGGGAGTATAATCGGCATGCTCCTTCTGCTTCTTTTCAAGGAGCGTCATGTCTTCCGCGGTGGCCTGCTTAATGGCGTGCTCTACGGCATAGGCTTCGAGCGCTTCCCTCACACCGAAGGCATCCCACACCTCCTGAATGTCGATTGGCCGCACATAAAACCCGCGGAAGTCGGCATAGGCCAGAAAGCCGTCCTGTTCGAGGCGGTTCAACGCATTGATAATCGGGGTCCTGGACATGTTGAGCCGTTTTCCTAAATCTTCGTACACAAGCTTCTGGCCGGGAACGAGTTTTTGCTCAAAGAGCATGGCCTTTATTCTTCTGTATGCCTCATCAATGAGGGTCTTGGATTTATTGTTTTCCGCCGGCTGTGACAGGGAAAGGGTCGTAAGTTGTGCTTCGTTTTTCATCCCGGATTCCTGTTATAAGGAATAGCTTCATTCGATATTTAATTAAATCAGCCCTTCTGTCAACTAAAAAATAGTGATAAGAAAGTGAACGTAGGCTATACTACCTAACAATTCCAAGCATAGACTTTTCTTCTTGACATATTTTCCTCAAGAAGGTAATCCGATATTTAATTCAAAAATAAACAAATATGAATTTGAAACTCGAAAATCAAGGGGGCCTGAAAAGGACAAAGAGGAGGGGGGAGCTTCATGATCAAGAAGGTAAGCCATATCGGCATTGGAGTGGAGAATCTCGAAGAAGCTCGCGCCTTCTTCAGGGATAACTTTTCCCTGCCCAGTTCCAGTCAGGAGAGTTTCGGGGAATTGATTTTCTCATTCATTCCCATGGAAGGATCGAATGTTGAACTGCTCCAATCCACCCTGCATGACGGTCAGATTGCCAAATTCATAGAGAAAAGAGGGCAGGGGGTTCATCACATCTCCTTCGAGGTGGACGACATCCAGTCCGAATTGGATCGGCTGAAGGCAAAGGGCATTAGGCTGATCAATGAAAAACCTTACCTGAACGCCCATCAGGAGCTGGTAGCCTTTATTCACCCCAAAAGCACCTACGGCGTGCTCATTGAGCTGATACAGAGCAAGGAGCATTCTAGATCACAATGATTCTAACGCTTTCTTAGAATGGGGAATGGATTATGCCCTACGAAAAGACCTGGGAAAGAGAGCTCTCCAGGCTGGAGCACAAGGAGGCCGAGGCTCGTCTCGGCGGAGGGAAGGAACGCCTCGAGAAACAGCACGCTTCGGGCAAGATGACGGCTCGCGAGCGCGTGGAGTATCTGCTCGACCCGGGCAGCTTCGGGGAACTGAACATGCTGGCTGAACACCAGTGCCGGGATTTCGGAATGGAGAATAAGACATTCCTCGGAGACGGGGTCGTGACGGGCCATGGAACTATCCTGGGTCGAAAGGTGTTCGTCTATTCGGAGGATTCCACGGTTCTGGGGGGCTCGACCGGCAAAACCCATGGGGCGAAGATTCACTACGTCCTGCGGATGGCCAGGGAATGCATGGTTCCCGTCATCTGCTTGAATGACGGGGCCGGCGCGCGTATTCACGAGGGCATGGACAACGTCTACGGCGTGACAGGGCAATTCTACCAGACAACCCTCAATTCAGGGATCGTGCCGCAGATCGCCGCCATCATGGGCGACTGCACCGGAGGTGCCGTCTATTCGGCCGCCCTTTGTGACTTTCTCGTCCAGGTGGAGAAGACGGCCCACGCTTTTATCACCGGTCCGGCGGTCATCAAAGAGGTGACCCGGGAAGAGGTCTCATTTGAAGAGTTGGGAGGCGCGAAGATTCACAGTGCCAAATCCGGTGTCGCCCATTTCACCGCACGAGATGATCGAGATTGCCTGGATACAATCCGACGGCTCCTGAGCTATCTTCCCCAAAACAACCTGAAAAGGCCCGATGGGAAGGAATCTTCAGATCCTCCCGACAGGGAGGTGCCCGAACTGATCGACATAGTTCCTATCGATATGCGAAAGACCTATGACATGGCTCAGGTCATTCGAAGGGTGGTTGATGATGGCGAATTTTTCGAGGTTCACTCGAAATTTGCGCAAAATTTGATGGTAGGTTTCGCGCACCTGGGGGGCCGAGTGGTCGGCATCGTGGCGAACAATCCGCGTGTTCTGGGAGGTTGTCTGGATATCGATGCCTCGGACAAGGCGTCCCGCTTTATCCGCACCTGCGACACCTTCAACATCCCTCTGATTACCCTGGTGGATGTGCCGGGCTTTCTTCCGGGCGTGCGCCAAGAGCACGGAGGCATCATCCGCCACGGGGCTAAAATGCTCTATGCCTGGACCGAGGCGACCGTTCCCAAGATCTCCATGATCCTGAGAAAGATGTACGGCGGGTCTATCCCTGCCATGGGCGTTCACCAGATCGGTTTCGACCAGGTTTTTGCCTGGCCTTCCGCTGAAATGCAAATGGTGGGCGCCGAGCCTTCAGTCAAGATCCTCTACCGCAGAGAGCTGGAGCAAGCCAAGAATCCCGCGACCCTGCTTGAAGAGAAGATCGGTGAGTATCACGAAATCTACCTGAATCCTTACCACTCCGCTTCTCGCTCCGTCATTGATGCGGTGGTCCATCCCAGGGATACGAGGAAACGAATCATCTCGGCTCTGGCCGTCCTGGAAAATAAGGCGGAGCCCCCGAGACAATGGAGGAAACACGGAAACATGCCCGTCTAAAGTCTTGAAGAGCACGTAAAAAGTCGCCCAACCCGTCAGCCCGGCGAACGCCGGGGTCCAGGAGTCCTTGGTATTCCTGGATTCCGGCTTCCGCCGGAATGACAGAAAACACCGATTCCCGACTTTTTTACGAACGCATCAAAGTCTTAGCATGTACCTTCTTCGCAGGCTGCGGAGAAATTCTAAGGCACGGGGCCGGGGGGCGGTCCGAAAACGGTCCACGGCCCAAGGCGCAGGGCGCAAGGAATAAAAATACCGAAACCGTGTATCGTGGTACCGTGAGCTATGCGTCGTTTCGAGTTCTCCCCATGGGGTAGGTTTTGGACAGACATTTGGCCGCAACCGAAGGCCTGCATTAGGCAGCCGGGGGAGAACGAAAGGTCCACCCGTGTAAGTGACATCCAAGGAGGCTTTCCATGACCATGTATAAGGATATAGTTATCGTGAGCGCCGTTAGAACGCCGTTTGGCCGGTATTGCGGGGCACTTAAGGAGTACGACTACTTTGACCTGGGCGCACTTCCCATGAGGGAGGTTCTCGCCAGGGTGAATCTCCCCGGTGATCGGGTGGAAGAGGTCTACTGGGGCGTGGGCGATACCTCGGTCTGCAAAGATGTTTACACGCCCGTGGCCGCCCGGCAGACGCTGATGAAGGCAGGGCTTCCTCCTGAGACTCCGTCTGTCTCGATTGACAAGGCCTGTGTTTCCGCCATGTCCGCCGTCCACTACGGCTGCCGCGCAATGGTGGCGGGAGAGATTCAATGCGCCGTCGGAGGAGGGGCCGCTTCCTTCAGCCAGGAACCCCTGATCGTGAGGGGTCTGCGCTGGAAGGGGTTCAGACTCGGGGATGTGAAGATGGAGGATCCTCTCTATGCGCTTGGGTACAAGGATTTCAATCCGGTATCTGTTGACACGGATAACGTGGCGATCGAGTACGGCATCAGCAGGGAAGAGCAGGATGCATGGGCACTCAGGAGCCATGAGAATTACGGAACGGCCTGGAAGGCAGGGAAGTTCAAGGATGAAATGATGACCCTGGAAATCCCTCAGAAGGGGAAGGCTCCTGTCGTTCTCGACATAGACGAGCAGTACAGATCCGACGTAACCCTCGAAAAACTGTCCAAACTGCCGGGCATTTACGGGTGCAAGGGCGTGACGGCAGGAAATGCCCCGGGGCTGAACGACGGCGCCGCGGCCGTCCTTTTCATGACTCGTTCCAAGGCGCAAGAATTCGGTCTTAAGCCTCTGGGGGAGATCCTATCCATGGCCTCCATCGCCATCCATGCGAACAGAATGCCGGAAGGACCTGCTTACGCAGCAAAGAAAGCGCTGAGGTTGGCGGGGCTTACGCTGGAGCAAATCGAGGTTATGGAGATCAACGAGGCCTTCGCTGCCGTGCCTCTGGTAAGCCTGCTTCTGATGGCGGATAAGGACAGGCCCAAAGCACGGGCTCTTCAGAGCAAGACCAATCTGAACGGAAGCGCCATTGCGATCGGTCACCCCAACACAGCCAGCGGGGCGCGTCTGATGATGAATCTGATGTACGAGTTGCGCAGGCGGGGCGGCGGCCACGCTCTTGGCGCCATCTGCGGCGGCCTCGCACAGGCCGATGCTTGTGTTATAAAGGTGTCATAAAGGAGATGCACATAGAAAGGAAGTCATTTCGAGGTGAGAAATGAAAGCACACCGCCTTTTTGATTTGACTGGAAAGGTCTCCATCGTAACCGGCGGAGGAAGGGGGCTGGGCCTTTCCCTGGCCGAAGGGCTTGCCGATGCCGGCAGCCATCTCGTGCTCTGTTCAAGAAAGGAAGCCAATTGTCGAGAGGCAGCCGCCACCCTGCGGGGCACGGGAGTGCGCGCTGAAAGCATGGCGTGTGATGTCACCAATCCTGGACACCTTGAGCGCCTGAGGGACTTCGTCCTGGATGCTTTCGGAAGAATCGATATCCTGGTGAATAACTCAGGTGCAACCTGGGGGGCGCCGACGGAGGAATACCCTTTGGAGGGATGGAAAAAGGTGATCGAGGTCAATGTGACAGGCACCTTTCTCTGTTCCCAGATTATTGGGAAAGCCATGATCCGTGGCGGGGGCGGTAAGATCATCAACATCAGCTCCGTCTGCGGGACTTTAGGATGCCCTTCCGAAATGATGGATGCCATCGCTTACAATACGAGCAAAGGAGCCATCGATGCCTTTACCAGGGATCTGGCTGTCAAGTGGGCCCGGTACCGGATATACGTTAATGCCATAGCGCCGGCCTTCATTGAGACGGACCTTACCAGGGTGACCATGGAGCGAGGCGGCGCTCATATCCTTTCCCATGTACCCCTGGGGCGTTTCGGCGTTGGAGAGGACTTGAAAGGGGCGGTCATTTACCTGGCTTCGCCTGCATCAGACTACGTGACCGGAACCATCCTTTATGTGGACGGCGGTTTGAGAGCCATGTAAGAGGAAAGAAAGGAGATGGGCATAGTGGCAAAAGACTCGGAGAATACTCGGGGGCACATGTTTCTGTTTCGCGACACCCTGTCGGATGAGATTTTCACGCCCGAGGATTTCTCGTCGCAGCAGCGCGATATTGCGACGGCTGTCGATGATTTCATCAAGGGGGAGATCACTGGTTTGGGTGATGAGATCGAGAAACTCAACAACGAGCTTTCACGGGAACTCATGAGGAAGGCGGGAGACTTGGGGTTCCTCGGCATCGACCTTTCGGAGCGTTATGGGGGAATGGAACTGGACAAGATCAGTTCGGCCATTGTCTCCGAGCGGTTGGGGTTCGGCGCAGGATCTTTTACTATCACGGAGCTGAACCACACGGGGATCGGAACGCTCCCGGTGGCACTCTTCGGGACAGATACGCAGAAGAAAAGATATCTTCCCGGGCTCATTTCAGGGGAATCCATAGGCGCCTTCGGCCTCACCGAGCCCGAAGCCGGTTCGGACGCTCTGAACCCTCTTACGACGGCTACGCTAAGTGCTGACGGGAAGCACTATGTTCTGAACGGCAGCAAGCAATTTATCACCAACGCAGGTTTCGCGGACGTGATCTTCACCTATGCGAAGGTTGACGGTCAGCGGTTTACCGCCTTCATCGTCGAGCAGAAGTGGGACGGTGTCTCCGTGGATGAAGAGGAAGACAAAATGGGCATGCACGGCACGTCCACCCGAGCCTATCATTTCGACCATGTGATGGTGCCTGTTGAAAACGTCCTGGGCGAGGTGGGAAAAGGGCATCTGGTCGCTCTCAACGCCCTTAACATGGGCCGGTACAAGGTGGGTGCCGTCTGCATCGGCAGTGCGAAGAGAGCCTTTCTCGAGGCGGTGAAGTACGCCAGGCAAAGGAAGCAGTTCGGGAAGCCCATCTGCGATTTCGGGATGATCAGGGAAAAGATCGCCGCAATGGCGGCCCGGATTTACGCCGCGGAAAGCATGATGTACCGCACCGCAGGTCTGCTGCAAGCAAGGCTGGAAGACGTGGACATGAGTTCCGATGAGGCGGGCTTGATGACTGCTCAAGCCCTGGAAGAATACCTTATCGAGTGTTCCATCAACAAAGTGTATGGTTCCGAAACGGAAGACTATGTAGTGGACGAAGAGGTTCAGATTCACGGAGGCTACGGATACATCCGGGGTAGTCATCCGGAACTGGCCTACCGCAATGCGAGGATCAACCGGATCTGGGAGGGGACCAACGAGATCAACCGCCTGGTGATCATGAACACGCTCTTGAGGCGGCTGGGGCAAGACGCTTCCGGCGAGGGGGAATCGCAGGAATCGCTGGTTGAATCTCTTGATGCGTTCAAAGCGCCGGAGCAGGACAGGGATGACAACCTGGATCTTCAAAAAGCGATGGCGAAGATCGCCAAGAAAGTATTTCGGTTGGTTTTCAGCCTTGCCCGAGACAAGTACGGCAAGGGTCTCCGAAGGGAGCAGGAAATCATTCGCGTCCTGAGCGATATGATCATGGAAGTCTATGCCATGGAAAGTGCGGTCCTTCGAGGGGAAAAGATATTGGGGGCGCAGGACCCGGGAAGAAGACAGGCGCCTTTGAACATGGCCAAGGTTATTTGTCACGGAGGGATCCAGGCAATGCGCCGTCATGCCGAGGACGTCTTGGGAGCACTTGAAGGGGATAAAATGTCCGGAAGATGTCTCAGGATCGTGCGGGCGGCTCTCACCTCCCCGGCCATGGATGTGATCGGCTTGAGAAAGAAGATAGCGGAGGCCATGATTCTCTACGGCAAGTATGCTCTCTAGCGGGTTCGAAGGGGTAGCAGGAACGCACGACTTAGGTACACATCACTGTCCGGGCGCTCCGGAATAGAAAAGCAAATCGCCACCGATTCGCCACCGCGAAGCAACAGCATATTTTAATACGGGCGTTCGCTCGTCATGCATGATAACGGAGCTAATGAGCAACGAGAGGTAGTCCTTCCGTTTCGTTCTGACGCCTTTGAGAGGCGCTGAGGGTTTATCCATGGCCAGAAGACCGAGCTATGCGCAATTGGAACAGAGAATCAAGGCGCTTGAAGGAGAATCCGCCAGGCTAGAGCAGGCGGAGGAAAAGCTGCGGCAGAGCGAGGAGCGTTATCGCTTGGTTGCCGAGAACGTGTCCGACGTCCTCTGGATTCGGGATATGAACCTGACATTCACTTATATCAGCCCCTCTGTCGAAAATTTGACAGGTTACGGCGTGGAGGAGGCGATGACCCTTCCGATGGAGAGAGTCTACCCTCCTCGATCGATTGCGATCGCCTTAAAGGCTCTTGAAGAGGAGCTGGCGCTGGAAAAAGAGAAGCAAAGCGATGCTTCCCGTGTCCGAATCCTGGAGATGGAAGGTTACCATAAGAACGGATCCAGGGTATGGACTGAATCCAAGATGACTTTTCTGAGAGATTCAACCGATCGGCCGACCGGAATACTTGGGGTGTCACGGGACATCACCGAGCGCAAGCGGGCAGAGGAGGCGCTGCGGGAGAGCGAGGAAAAATACCGTCTCCTTGTTCAGAACGCAGATGATGCGATTTTCATCGCACAGGATGATGTCTTGAAATTCCCAAATCCAGTGACGGAGAAGATGACGGGATATTCCACCGAGGAACTGTCAAAGACACCCATCGCAAACTTGCTGCATCCGGAAGACAGAGAGATGGTTCTTGAAAACTACAGAAGGAGACTGAAAGGGGAGTCCGTACCAAACACCTACTCATTCAGAGTGATCTCTAAAGCCGGGAAGGAAATCTCTGTTCAGCTTAGCGCGGTTCTAATCACCTGGGAAGGACGACCAGCCAGTCTCAATTTTCTCAGGGACATCACAGAGCAAAGGAGACTGGAAAGCCAGTTTCACGCTGCCCAAAGGCTGGAATCTCTGGGCACGCTTGCGGGAGGCATAGCCCACGACTTTAATAACCTTCTCATGGGAATCCAAGGACGGACTTCGCTGATGTTAATAGATATGGATTCATCAGATCCCAACTTTGTACACCTTAAGGAGATAGAGGATCACGTGAAGAGTGCGGGTGATCTGAGCAAACAACTCTTGGGATTTGCCAGAGGAGGACAGTACGAAGTCAAACCTACCAATTTGAATGAGGTTCTTGAGAAAAGCTCCGCCCTGTTTGCCCGGACGAAGAAAGAAGTCAGAATTCACGAGACATACCAAGATAGCATCTGGACGGTTGAAGTGGACACCGGGCAGATTCAGCAAGTGCTGATGAATCTTTACGTAAATGCCTGGCAGGCCATGCCCGGGGGCGGAGACCTCTACCTTCAGACCGAAAATGTCGTGCTCGACGAAGGATTTGTGAGACCCTTCGGCGTCCCTCCTGGCAGATATGTAAGGATGTCTGTGAGGGACACAGGGATGGGAATGGATGAAGAGACCAAGAGAAGGCTGTTTGAGCCCTTTTTCACAACCAAGGGGATGGGTAGGGGAACGGGTCTGGGGCTTGCGTCCGCCTACGGCATTATCAAGAATCACCGCGGGATCATCGATGTGCACAGCGGAAAAGGAGAAGGGAGCATTTTCAGCCTCTATCTTCCCGCCTCTCACAAGGAGTACGTCAAGGCAGCGGAGTCGGAGGAAAATCATCTGTTGAAAGGAAATGAAACGCTCCTTTTTGCTGACGATGAAGAGGCAGTCGTTGATGTAGGCAGACAGATGTTGGAGAGGCTTGGGTACAAGGTCCTGATAGCACGAGGAGGCAGGGAGGCTGTTGAGGTCTTGGAGGCGAACAAGAGCCGAATAGATCTTGTCATCCTTGATATGATAATGCCGGACATGAGGGGTGAGGAAGTCTATGGACTTCTAAAGAATATCAACCCGAACATCAAAATCCTGCTTTCAAGCGGTTACAGCGTAAGCGAACAGGTTCAGGAAATATTGAACCGTGGGTGCGATGGTTTTATCCAGAAACCTTTCAACTTGAATGGCCTTTCGAAGAAACTCAGGCAGATATTACGGGAGAGATAGAGACGCACTTATCGGCTCAGGACTCTCGGCAAGAGCAAGGTAATATCCGGGATGTAAGTGATCAGCAAAAGGGCAATGATCAAAGCCAGGATGAACGGCCATGCATTTTTCGCGAATTCTTCGATCGATATCTTCGCAACGCTGCAAGTGATGAACACATTGACCCCGAACGGCGGGGTAGCCATGCCGATGGCAATATTCAACATCATGAGGATCCCGAAGTGTATCAGATCGATGTTCAGGGCCTTGAGAGCGGGGAGAAAGATCGGAATCAGGATGATCATTGCCGCCGTCTCGCTCATGAAGCAACCGAGAATGAACAGGAAGATATTGACGAATACGAGAAAGAGGAAGGGGGTCGGGGCAATTGAAATGATGAAGTTGCCGACCCGTTCAGGAATGCTCTCCAAAGTGGCGACAAGGCCGAAGGCTGAAGCGGATGCAATGATGATGATGGCTACTGCCGAGGTAAGACCGCTGCTTTTCAGTATCTCCGGCAGATCCTTGAGCGCAATTTCTCTGTATACGACCATCCCGAGGAAGGCGGCATAGAGGACGGCTACGACTGCGGACTCGGTGGGTGTAAAGATGCCGCCGTAGATACCGCCGACAATGATGACGGGCATAAACAGGGGGAGGACTGCGCCCCGAAATGCTTTCCAAAGGTCTCTCGCAGAATGCTTTTTCGTTCCTCTGTACTGCCTTTTCGAAGAGATAACGAAATTGAAGGCCATGAGGATCAGGCCGATCAGGATGCCGGGAAGAAATCCGGCGAGGAAGAGGTTCCCCACGGAAACGTCGGTAAGGCTGCTATAGATGACCATGGGGATACTCGGGGGGATGATGATGCCGAGGCTGCCGCCTGCGGCGAGCAATGTGGCTGAATATCCTTTCTTGTAACCGGATTCGGTCATGGAAGGAATCAGGAGAATTGCGAGAGCAGCTGCTTCTGCGGGTCCCGAACCGGTCATGCCGGCAAAGAAGATGCAG
This sequence comes from uncultured delta proteobacterium, assembly GCA_963740905.1. GTDB lineage: Bacteria > Desulfobacterota > DSM-4660 > Desulfatiglandales > HGW-15 > JAFGDM01. The sequence goes on along the minus strand of CAVUFY010000008.1, from coordinate 381,742 downwards.
GCGACGATGGCCACCATCCCCAGTCCGCCTCTCATTCCCCCAACCAGGGCATTGGCAAAGGTGACCAACCGTCTGGTGACTCCACCGGTCTTCATCAGATTTCCCGCGAGCATGAAGAAAGGGACGGCGATCAGAATGATCGAATCGATGCTCGAGTAGAAAGTCTGGGGCAGGATGGTCAGGGGCATGCCGTTGGAAAAAATCAAAAGCGAAAGCGTCGCGGCAAAGGTCAGCGCAATCGCTATGGGCACATTGATCATCATGGAGAAGATAAAGCTCACAATCAGCAATACGGTCATGAACTTAATCCCCCCTCGCTCCGGAGTTCCCTGGCAAGCCCTTCGATGAAACGGATGAGGCTGAGCAGCATGCCGGCCGGAACGGCCAAGCCCACGAAAAAGATGGGGACTCCAAGCTGACTTGATCTCTGCCCCATATTGAATTGAAGAAGAACCATCTGCAGCCCGTACCAGGCGAGGACCGCACAAGTAAACACGCAGCAGAGGGTGACAACGACCAACATGATTTTCTGCGCTTTTCGGGGAAGGGCATTCTGGATGACCGCAACGCCCAGATGGGCTCCTCTTTTGACCCCAAGGCTTGCGCCCGTGAAAGTCGCCCAGATGAAAAGAAAGATCACCAGTTCATCCGCCCAAGGCGTGGACATCTTTGTAACATAGCGGGAGAGGATCGACAGGGTGTACAGGATAGTCATCCCGGCCATGCAGGCGATGAGCGACCACTCCTCGAAACAGGTGATCGCCTTCCAGGCGATGAAACAGATCAGCCTCGCCGAACGGAGCGTCTTAGAGACGGATTGACTTTCAGCCCTTCCCCCGTGAGAGTTCACGAACTTACCCCTGCCTACTTCAAGGCTTCGATGAATTCCTGCAGCAGGTCTTTTCCGATCTGGGGCTCGAACTCCTTGTATACCGGTGTCATGGCAGACTGGAAGGCCTTCAACTCGTTCTTGTCAAGCACGGTCAGCTTCATCCCTTTCGCCACGAGGGCATTCTTCATCTTCTCATCCTCGTCCGAGGAAATTTTTCTCTGGTAAACGGCAGCCTCTTCTGCGGCAGAAAGGAGGATCTTCTGATTCTGAGGCGAAAGTCCCTGGAAAAACTTAAGGTTCATCGCAATAATGAGAGGCGACCATTGATAGTTCCACTCTGTGATGTATTCCTGGACTTCGTAGAACTTCCTTCTATAGATCGTGTTAAAAGGGTTCTCCTGGCCGTCGACCACTTTCTGCTGTAGAGCCATGTAGAGCTCTCCCATTGCGGTCGCAGTGGTGGTTGCGCCGAGGGTCTTGAATATGGCGCCGATCACAGGGCTTAGAGGCGTCCTGATCCTCAATCCCTGGATGTCCTCAGGGGTCCGAATAGGCTTCTTGGAGTTCGTTACCTGGCGGTAGCCATGGTCCCAGTGCGACAGCGCCTTGATGCCTTTTTCTTCGAACATCCCCAACATTTTGCGGCCCAGGGGACCGTCCAGCACCTCGAAGGTTTTCGCCCGATCCTTGAAAAGAAAGGGCATCCCGTAGACCATGAACCTCTTGTCAAAGGCTTCGTAGAAAGAAGGGATGACGAGGGCGCACTGAAGCGATCCCGATTGAAGCATCTCTATGGTCGTCCGGATGTTGCTTTGTGAAAGCTGGCCAGGGGGGAAGATCTTGAGTCTTAAAGCCCCGTTGCTCTTCTTCTCGACCAGTTCGGCAAAGCGAACCATTCCGAGGTGCCATGGCGAGTCGGTCGTCGAATCGTGGCTTGCCCGGATCTCTATCGGGGCGGCATAGCCCATACCCGAGAGGACCGGCGAAAAGAGGAAGATGGCAAGGAACGAAAAAACAGCTAGAAGAACCGTTAGACTTCTTTTCATGATAGACCTCCTGCTCGTTATGAACATAAATATGGTTATAGAATATAAACTGCCCCAACCACTCAGCCAACGCGTTTCAACTCAGACCGGGTCCGTGAAAGATTCTCTGCCCCATCTTTCCTGACCACATAAGTGTCTCCTAGGAACATGCCTTCTTTCCCGTCGAGAGTCATCACGTGCGGATGTATGGTGATGACCATGCCCTGTTGAAGCTCCAGGTTGCTTTCCAGGAACAAGGGCGGCGCCTCGCCTACGTCCATCCCCATTCCGTGGCCGCACCAGAGGCCTGTCCTGAATCCGGCTTTCCTGACCGTATCGCTCACCACCGCGACTAGTTCGCCGATCCTCCTCCCTGGGATGAGCCTCGAAACGGCCGCTTCCGATGCCGCCTTGGCCACGTCGAACATCTCCTGATGCCTCGCAGTGGTCTTTTCCAGGAAAACAGGACGCACAATCTGTGACCAGTAGCCGCTGGGTCCGGATATCTCGACCGACCAGACGTAATGATCTCCCGACCGGAAGACGTACGGTCCCGGATGATTGATATAGCCCGGAAATGTCGGCCCCTTTGCAGTCAAGATCAGGACATCTTCAACCCCCTTGCCGGCGAGCAAGGTATTCACTTCTGCCATGATGTACCGTTCATCCGTTCCCGGCCGCAGAATTTCCAGAAGCCTGTCGTAAGTTTGGTCCGCGATATCCGTCGTTTCACGGATCATTTCCACTTCCTCATCGCTCTTTTTCATCCGTACGCTGTTGAATAGTTCGGTGCCGTCCTTATACGTTGCATGAGGAAGCGCGTGGATCAGCAGGCTGAAATCGTGTTGAGGTAAATTGGTGGTGAGCCCCACGATTCCGATCGTCGCCTTTTCCATATTGGTGCTCTTCAGTACTTTCGCGATTTCCCGGATCATTCCCTCGGCCTCGCCGCAATTGCGTACATCCTTAATCCACGAGGAAGCGGCCGCCCAGTGCTGCTGCCCAAGGGTAGGCACAAAGAGAACGGGATCTCCCTCCAGGGGCAAAAGGATGTATTCTTTTCTGGTTGTAAGGTGATAATTCGAAAGGTAACGGCATGCTCCCGCATACCCGGTCTGGACTTGTGAAAAAACGATCAGGACTTGAAGGTCTTCCAGCTTCATTTTTTCGCGTACCGCTTCGATCCTTCTTTTGATCTCCTTTTCAGATACGGCCATAACTTCCTCCCGTTTATTCATTTATCAATAGTCAGTGAAGCGTAGTATTCCCGCATCTTCGCTTATTCTTTGGACTGAGGGCATTTTTCTTCGCAGGGTTTCAGGCGAAAAGATGTCCGATTTTCAAGCCCAGAAAATACGGAAATCGGCCTTGTCTGTCAAGGATAAAGCCAATCTAAAACGTCCTTGGTTGCCTTAGTCAATTACATGGTTGACATGGACATGCAAGAATGCCATCGTTTCTTCGGGTGCATTTACGGATGAAACCATGGGAGATGAAGGATTGTTCGAGAGCGAGCAGATCCGCCTAGTGCAGACCATGGGGAAGGTCAGGGAACTGTTGTCCATTCACCGGGAAACAAAAATGTCTTTTATACTCCGCCCGCAACAGCCCCGCGACATGGGCTGGGTGGTCCATCGCCACGGCACGCTTTACTCCCAGGAATATGGTTGGGACGAGACTTTTGAAGCGCTGGTGGCAGGCATCGTAGCCAAGTTCATCCAGAATTTTGACCCGAAGAGGGAAGGATGCTGGATGGCGGAAATCGAAGAAGAAATCGTGGGGTCGGTTTTCCTGGTCAAGGAATCTGAAACCGTTTCGAAGCTGCGCCTCCTTCTTGTCGAGCCTGAAGCCCGGGGAATGGGCATCGGCAAGCGCATGGTCAACGAGTGCATCCATTTTTCGAGACAGGCAGGCTACCGCAAGATAATGCTGTGGACCAACCATGTGCTGCTCGCGGCGCGTCACATCTACGAAACGGCCGGATTCAAACTCGTCCTCGAAGAGCCGCACCACAGTTTCGGTCACGACCTGGTGGGAGAAACCTGGGAACTGGAGCTATAACCGGTTCGAGGGATTCATCTCCTCATTGGCTGAGTAATTTCTTGACCGTCGCCTTGACGTCCGCAATCTTTATCGGCTTTGCAAAAAAATCGTCCACGCTCTTTCGAAATGCTTCGACCGCCGCATCCATGCTTGCGAATGCCGTGATCATGATGACTTTGATTTCCGGATGCTCTCTTTTTATGGTGTTCAGAACATCCATGCCGTCAATGTCCTTCATCTTCAAGTCCGTGATGACGACGTGAAATCTTTCTTCTTTCAATCTGGCAAGGGCCGGCCTTGCATCCAGGAAGGCCTCCACCACGTAGCCGTCTTTCTCAAAAGAGCTCTTTAGCATCTTTCCTACAATGTTTTCGTCATCGATTACCATGATTCGCCGGCCGTTCATTTATGACCTCCTTTGGTGTATGAATAGGTAATTCTATCGTGAAGGTTGTTCCCTCCCCCACTTTACTCCTCACCTTTATCGCTCCTTTATGCTTTTTGATGATTCCATAGCTGATTGACAGCCCCAACCCCGTCCCTTCCGTGCCCTTGGTACTGAAAAACGGATCAAAGATATGAGGGAGAAACTCAGGGGGAATTCCTTTTCCGGTGTCTTGGATCTCAATTATGACTGGATCCTTTGATTCTGCAAGGTTGGTCCGGAGAAAAACCGTGTCTCCTGCGGACATTGCGTGAATGGCATTGGTGAGCAGATTCACCAATACCTCCCGAATCTTGTTTTCGTCGATGAAAACAGGAGGAAGGTTCTCTTGTAGTTCCAACCTGGTTTCAATTCCTGAGACGTCGAGCATGTTCTGTACAAGCTTGAGAGAACTTTTTACGACTCCGTTGATGTCGGAAACTCTGAAATCCCTCTCTTTGGTCCTCGAAAAATCCAAAAGATCCTGTACAATCCTCCTTATCCGCTCGCTCTCATCCAGCACCGTCTTCATATAATCAATCTTGTCTTCTCTGGAAAGGCGGTCAACGAGCTCCAAATAGGTCTGTGCAGTCATCGAAATATTATTGAGCGGATTTCCCAGTTCATGTGCGACGCCGGCAGTAAGGGTCCCGAGGGATGCCAGCTTCCTCGATTGGATGAGCTGTTCATGACCGGTCTTCAGTTCCTCACACATTGAATTGATCGCGGCCATGGCAGACCCAAGCTCATTGTTCGGGATCTTGCCTTCAATTCTCTCGAAATTTCCTTCAGATATCGAATTTGCCGTCCTTTCTATACGCCGGAGATTCTTGAACATCCTCGAGAAAAAAAGATAACTGCTCACGATAGCGACAAAGATAACGAGGCCGAAAAAGGAAAGCAATGTGCCTTTTGAAGCAGCGATGATAGTATTTACATCCTGTCTTTCCACTCGAACCATCTCTTCGGAAAACAGTCTTAAGGCCCTTCCCGCCTCCCGAACGTCTGCCTCTACGGATCCTGCGTTCCCGGTCTGTTCCGTGCTTTCTCCCACCTCTTCAATGGCTTTCTCATACCGCTTAAGGCTCAAATGAAGCTTCTCAAAATTTACATCGCCGATAGCCCTCACTATGTTTGACCTCATGCTTTCAATGGTCAGGTAGCTTTCCTGTATCTGCTTCTTGATACTTGGAAGGGCGGAAGTGTCTTTGTACAGAAAGAAGTTTTTTTCTGAGAGCCGCATTTCAAGAAATGATGCGTTTAGAGTGTCGGCGATCTCCACAAAGCGCAATTTGGCCAGAAGCAGCCCAAATTCATGATAAGAAAAGGCAGCGACCAGGACGATAGAGATAATGCCAAGAGTGTTCGCCAGTATGATTTTATGTACCAGTTTCATGCCTATCCCGGGTGAGGAGGGAATTCGTCTCTCTTGAGAATCTCATGTTAAAGTCGGATGAGGGCCGTTGCTCATGAATCTATCCGTCGTGACCAATCAATAAACGGGTATGACATGCACACGCACCTCTTTTACGCCGGGCATTTCCATGAGGATACTACGAATGTCCTCCGTGAGGGCTTCCTCTTGGCTCAAACTGCGCCTTATGTGGACTGTAATCGTTCCACCTTCGGCAGAAACCTCTACATCGGAGTAAAAGTTCATCAGGTCCGATTTGATCCTTGCAGCCAGGCTTTCATCCTTGAGAGTCATCCGGGACTCTGCCGTCGTCTGAAAAGAAGGGAGCTTTGCCGTGGCGAGAATCTTTTCAACTGCGTCGTCCACCGTGAGCCCGCCTATGACCAAGCCAAGATCGTACATGCCGGGGTCCCACGGATCCTTGCCGTAAAAATACATCGCCCATTTCTTTCGCTCTTTATCAAATCTTTCAATGACTCTCAGGGCTTCCTTCCTGGAAACATTTTCCTCCTTCATTGTCTCTTTCACTCGCTCCTCCATTGTGGCGGAAATCATAACCCTGAGGACATTTGGAATACCTTCCAGCAGGAAATGGCCTGCAAGCGCGTGATAGACCACGTTGTCTCGTGCTGCAAATTCCAGAAGAGCCGAGCGAATATAAGCGAGGTATTTCTTCTTGCCATAGGTGAAACGATCGCGAAGCGTAGGCGCGTCTTCAACCGCCCGGCGCAGCCAATTTTCCGGAATATCAAATTGTTGTGAAGCCAGGCTGATGACTTCTTCAGAGATACACTGGTAATCCAATTCTCGCGCCACTCTCTCAGCAATCTTCTTGCCATGACTGTAAGAAGCTCGGGCGATGGCGATGATGGACATGTCGGCCTCCTTAGGGATATAAGAGAAGAAAAGCAAGTCGAAAAAATGAGCAGCTGCGTGTCTGGATGCTGCGCGTTCCTCACTCGTGGCGATGGTCCTCTCCCCAAGCATCGGAAAGATACACCGTTATCTTAACGGGCGCCTGTCGTGTGCAGGCGGGCCTAAGCAGGGGAACAGCCGAAACAATCTTGTCCGGCCATGCAGGTTCAGCCAACGGGAATCAAGCCCAACACACCACTCAACACCACGACCCCACAGACCAGGGCCAGCGTTCCGTATAATCTGTCTCCCTCTTTGAAGAGCACCGCTGAGGAAAGAAAAAGAGCAGGGACGACCGAGAAAACAGCCAGACAAATTCCCAGGGCAGTCATACCGTCTCCAGTCATCAGATGAGAAAAATACCAGTGTCCCACGGGGACCGAACCCGTGATCCCCTGCCAGACTTGGGAAACAGACTCGCCTTTCCACACCGAAGAAAGCCAGTAAGAAACGGGGACAAAGTTATCCTTTGTTGTGAAGGCAACGATAGAGCCAAGCATGACGATCAAAGAGCCAAGCATTACTCCCCAATAAACAATTTGACCGTAGACCAAACCGGCAAAAGGAACCTTCAGTTTATCACCAGACATCATTTCCCTCCCATGACAAAATCACTTATCCCAAAATGGGAATATGTATCCCAAATGCTCCTTCTACCCCACGGGCGATCAGCTTTACGGAGGAAAGAACCAGAATAAAAATCAAGATCTTTCTCACAAAACCAGCTCTGATCCTGATGAGAAGATGAGCTCCCAGAATTCCGCCGACAACATGCCCCAGCATCCATGGAGCTGCAAGAACAGCAATAAGTGCGCCGTACGTTACGTACGTCCAGATAGCCGTGGCGTCGCTGATGGCCAGGAGCACCCCGCTGCAAGCGGCCGCGATCTTAACCGGCGCCATCATGACAAGGTTAAGGGTCGCGGTGAGAAATGCTCCGCCTCCCATACCGAAAAATCCCCCAATGAAGCCAAGAAAGATGAAAAGGAGTGCTCCCGGAAGGGCCTTGACTAACTGGTAATCGACGACCTTGCCCAATGAGCCTTCCCAGTAAGATCCTCTGAGACCAAGTTTTAAGGAAAGTGGGTCGATGTGTTCCGGTTCGGGATACTCGGTTTTGCCCCCTCCGGTAAATAGAAAATAGGCGATAACAAGCATGAGAATCCCGAGTGAGAGCCGAACCACGCCGTCCCCGACCATCCCCAGAGCATCGTGCAGGTATATAGCGCAAACGCTCCCTGCCAACGCGCCAATGGTGATGGGCACTCCGCAGAAGAAGACGATCCTCAGGTTAGCCAACCTGCTCTTCATAAAAGGTCCTGATGAAATCAACCCGCCGAACATGGCTACCACCAGACCCGTCGCCCTTATTACGAGGCTGTCCATGGAGGTAAATCCGAGCATGATGGGCGTAAATATGACCCCTCCTCCTATGCCTGCGATAACTGCAACGATCGCTATGGCGGTGCTGATAAGAAACGAGCCCACAATGATGAGCCACATGGATGACGGATCAAGAATCTGAGTCCCTTGAACCTTTGAGAATACGGCCATGACAATGTAGCCACCAACCAGAAACAGGGTGAGGACGGTTAATTCCGGAACACTGGTCACGAGACGTCTGAATACGCCCTTTCTTCTCCCTCTTAACACTTGTTCGTCCTCTTCGCTCTTTTTCTCCGAAACAACTGAGGTCAACACTGCGTGTTCCATATAAAATCGCCTCCCCGATTTTGTAGTAAAACATAAATATTCCGTTTCATGATCCTCATAGCTACTGGAAGGAGCTAGAATGATATAATATTCTTTTGACCAAACAGACCCTTCCCTTCACCATCCTTGCGATTGCTCATGGACGAAGTTCAAACTGTCCGATTATGTTCCGGATCAAGGAAAGCGAAGATCTTAATCACAGGAGTATATTCAAACGTAGAGAACTAAAATTGACGGCTTCGCAAAAAGTCCATCTGCGGCGTTTTTCAGCAACCTGCTAGTCTGCAAGATCCTTGGGCTTTACACCCACTTTCACTTCCTTTACTCCGTCTACTGATTTGGCGATCGCTTCGATATCGCTAATAAGTCTTTCCCCTTCAACCAGCAATGCCGATGTATGGATCTGCACTATACCTCCGGAAGCGACAACGTCAACGTCCGGCCTGAGATCCATAAGAGCAGCCTTCACCTGTGCAGCGATGGCAAGGTCTTCCATCGCCCGCTGTGATTCAGGAGTCGTCTTAAAAGTATTCAGAGCGACGGTTTCGGAGATCACATGGGCGGCATCGTCTGTTGTCATCTTTCTGATGTGGATCACCAGATCGTAAAGGCTCGGATCCCAAGTATTGATGCCATAGAGATGTTCGCTCCATTTCTTCCGCTCCTCATCGTCTTGCTTGATAATGCGGAGGGCTTCCTTTCTAGAAATGCCTTCACGCTCCACCTCACTTCTGACCCGTTCTTCAAGATCAGCGATGACTCTCACTTTCAGCACGTGAGGGATATGTCTCACAAAAAAGTGGCCGGCAAGCCCGCAATAGACCACATTGTCTTTTCTGAAATGATGGAGAATCGCAGACCGTATAAAAGTAATATACTTATCCTTCTTGTACCCAATTCGATCGAGGATTGACGGTGCGTCATGAATCGCCCGGACCAGCCTAATCTCAGGTACATTGAATTCCTTTGAGGCTTCGAGAAGAACATCGCGTGAGAGACACTCGTATCCAAGTCTTGCGGCAACTTTTTCCGCCACCTCTTTACCCTTGCTGTAGGAACCTCTTGATATTGTAATGATTGACATACTCTGTGCCCCTCCTCTTTTTCCGGCTGCGTTGCGCCGAATGGATCGCAGAACGCGCTATGCTCACAGCCTAAGACAGAGATTAACATATCTCCCTCTTGAACTGAATGCAATACCGTAGTTCCCAATCAGAGCCTGAGTCAAAAACTTCTTCGCAAGCTGCGCAGGAGTTTCCTCTTAACGTTTGAATTCAGGGGTTGTCTTCCCGTTAAACGATAATGATTTCCTTCGGTGTCTTATGAAGGCATGGATTAGAGCCGTCCTGGGTAACCAGGTAGTTGTCGCAGAGCGTGATCCATACCCTGCTGTTTTTCCAGACCGGATGAACTGCAAGATTCATCCCGGCCTGGACTTTCATCGATTCGTCGTACCGGATAGCCGGCCTCTCAACCAGTTCATAGCCCTCTCCGTGGGCATAGAGCCTTCCTTCAGGTCCGGAGCCGTTCTTTTGAAGGAATTCGTTATTTGCATCCCAGATATCCTTCGGGTTTGCTCCCGGCTTCAGCATGCTGACAGTCAGCTTTTGGGCCTCCACGGCATAAGCAAAACCATCTTTCGCCTCCTGCGAGGGTTCTCCAAGGGAGAAGACACGGGCGATCTCCGTGTAGTAGCCGCCGGGACCGTTGCCTTCGAGGAGCACCACCAGCTGATCTCCTTCCCTCACAACGCGGTTCATAAAATGGCGCCCCATAAAACCCATAGGCTCCTCTCCCGGATGATAGGAGCTGATCAGCACCTGCAGTCGAGTTGATCCGAGCTTCGTCGAGATGTAATCGGCTTCGGCGTTGATATCCAGGTCTTTCATTCCCGGTCTGATCCTCTGCCTAACATAGTCCAAAGCCGCATCCTGGAGAGCCGCAGTGCCCTTTATGAGCTCTATCTCTTCAGAACTTTTAATCGCCTTCAGGTAATCGACGGCGTCAGTCACATCGACAAACGTCGCACCGGGAAGGTGTTTTGTCACATAGTCATAGAAGGGGACGTGCATGGACGACGTGCCTGCCAGCCCGATGGTGGCTCTCTTCTTCTTCCCGAGCACCCCGACTGCCAGTTCGGCATCAAGCGTGTTGGTGTAGTGGAGGGAGGGGTAATAAGGCGCACCAAGCGTTGCTTTCACGCCGCACAGAGCCCATTTCGGGGGTTTGCCCTGGCCTGGTGGAGCGCTGGCGATAGTGGTCATCTCATCGTCCCTGGGGAAAATGACCGTAAAGGGATATCCGTGCCGTGGAGCAACAGCACTGAACCATCTCACGTAACCTCCGTAATATTCTTCGTCCTGCCGCATGAGCAGAAAGTCAATCTTGCGATCCTCCATCATTTTACGTGCCGCCTTCCACCTTCTTTCCAGTTCAGCGGAGGAGACGGAAGGCACCAGTCTTTGCTTCGGATCATCCATAGTTTCTTCTCCTTTTGTGTCAATGTCAGGGAGGAACTCTCAGAACGAAAGACTTGTGTATCTTTCGCTGTTTGAGAAGAACCGATGCTCGATTGGGGTATCTTTCAGTCCTAACTTTTGCAATTCAGGCTCAATTTCCCACCTCAGCCGCCGGCAGTAAGAAATCGATAGGTGATAAGGTGAGGGGATAAGAACTCGCTTTCTGTTGGGTAAGAATATAACGGCTTTCCTCTCCTACAATCCCAGTTTTTCCACCATCTCCTTGGTCCTTCGGGCCACGGCCAGACACGATGTCAACCCCGGACTGTCAATCCCCAGAAGGTTGATGACGTTGGGCATCTCCGAATCCGAATCGATCACAAAGTCAGGATGATTTTTTAGCCTCGCCTGGAGACCCATCTGATGCCAGATCAGGTCTTCTTCCCTAAGACCGGGAAAATAGGATTGCACCTTTTGCGCGAAAAAACCCGCACCCTGGGGTGGAACCGACGCAGTTCCCCGGTCCGGCACAGGGATCAGTTTCGGGCCGGCAGTCACAGTGGTACCCAGGGCAGGGGGGTATGAAACAGACTCGAACGTGGGGGTCAGGTGGACGCCCACGGTAAAATGGGTGCCGTGGGGAGTTTTGACCGCCTCGGGCGTGGGGTAGACATTCATCCGGCAGAGCCGCAACTCCGGCCGCTTGTGACCGTAGAACTTGTAGCTATCACCCCGGACCGGATCCAGTTCGTAGGGAGAATCAGCCCGCAACATGGCCGTAAGCCTGTCAGCTTCAACCCCTGCGGCATTGATCAGTGCCCGGGTCGTGACCCGGTCTGTGCGGCCGTCACGGTATCGGATAGTCATCCGGATCAAATCGCCATCAGAGGCAAGATCAAGGACTTCCGTATCTGTCACGAATTGAACGCCCGCCCCGGCAGCCAGTGTGTGAAGCCTGTAAACCAGTACGACGGGGTCCACAATACCTGCCGATGGCACGAGCAGCGCGGATCGGGCACTCACGTTCGGCTCCAGTTCCCTGACCTTTACGCCTGAAATCCGCCGCACCTCCGGCACGTGGTTTTCCCGGCCCCTCGCCAGATATAGCTCAAGAACTTCTTCGTCAGAAGCGTTGCCGGCCACAATCAGTTTTCCGGTCCTGAGGGCCGGAACCTCGTGTCGATCACAAAACTCATACAGCAATCGATTCCCTTTAACACAAAGGGCCGCCTTCATGGGCCTTGTGGCCTGGTCATAATAGATCCCTGAGTGGATTACGCCGGAATTCCGGCTGGTCTGATTTTCTCCTTGTGTGATGCCCGCATTTTTTTCAAATAGAAAGACCTGCTTGTTTAGCGTGGAGAGTTCACGGGCAATAGCGCAACCGATCACGCCGCCGCCGATGATGGCTATTTGAATGGCGATATCAAGCATCGCAGCACCTCCATAAGATTCGAACCTAACCTGACGGTCATCAGTCCGTCATCCATTATACATAATCCGTCGCTCGTGACCAGTCCGTATTCCCTGGCGAGGGGCCTTGAGCTTTCCGTGGAGCAGACACACTTCTTGTCCCACATGGGGGAGTGTGCTAAAGATAGATCCGGAAGAGAACCAAAGGGCCAATAGCCCGGCAACGGAGGACACCCGCATGAATGTACTGAACCTCTATTTTTCCTCCACCGGAAATACCGAAAAGGTGGCATCGAGAATCCTGGAAACGGTCCGGGACTTGGGACACCGGGTAGACACAGTAAAGATCTCTCCAGAGACGGAGTTGGATATCCTCCAATACGACTTCGTCTTTATCGGATCAGGCGTCTACTCCCAGCTTCCGGGAAAATCGGTGATGGAGGTTTTTAGGAAACACCTCCAGGCATATGTCAAACAAGGCGAAATCAAACCCGCTTCCCCCCGAAGGCCCTCGGCCAAGGCCGTGGTCTACTGTACGTACGGGGGCGCCCATACGGGCATGAATGAGGCTATACCCGCGGTCAAGTATATGGGGCAGTTGTTTGACCACCTCGGATACACGATCGTGGCGGAATGGTATGTCATCGGGGAGTACAAGCCGGAACACATGAGCGGCCATTCTGTGTCAGGGCGATTGGGGGATATCCGCGGAAGGCCTAACAAAGAAGACCTGCGCGACGTGGCAGAGAGGGTGAAGGGAGTGCTTCGGATGTAGTTCCTGTCCGCCGGGGAATTGCGCTTTCGGCCGTCCGACTAAAGCCCCGGCGAGAAGTTCCCCTCATAGGTCTGTCTTTCGTTTGCTCATTTCTCTCAGGAGGCTGATATGGAGATCTATCGACGGATCGAGAACCTCCCCTGGTTGCCTCACCCTATTGTGAAAGGGGTGCAGATCAAACCGCTCGGTCTCGAAGAAAGAAGACGGCCTGGACGTCACCTGCATGTTGGTGAAGATCCCGGCGGGAAAAGAGGTCGCCGAACACATTCACCCCGACCAGGACGACATCCTTTACCCTGTTTCCGGGAAAGCCGTCATGTGGGTGGATGGGACGGGAGAGTTCCCACTTCATCCGGGCATTTTCGTTCGTGTGCCCAAGGGAACGAAACACAGAATTTCCCAAGTCGAGGAAGAGTTGCTCGTCTATGACGTCTTCTGTCCGGCGCTTCTGTGATTAAACGTGGAAGTTCGCATTCCGACTTCCCCATACCTGGGATCCTGAAAAGAAGAAAAGGTCGATCTCAGGCAGAGAGATCCGGCGGGTATTCCGGGTCTACATAAAAACCGTTATCGGTAGGCGGGGCCTGGGAGTCCGAATAATCAATATGGGGCTCGGTTGACAAAGGCTGCGATTTGGCGCTTCGGGGTGGGGGCCGGGGCGTGAGCTCCCATAGACCGAGGTGTTTGAGGATCTTTTCTATGACGTCTTCGGCCTCAATGAAAGCGATGACGGCCATCGGCCCTTGGCATTTGGGACACGTCAGGGGGTCCACCTTCCCGGATCAAGTCCGGGACAGGCTCCTATTTTCTGGATCAGCCTTGCCCAATTTTTCCGGTATTCCCTGGAGGATTCATCCTCGCTAGAGTCGGGGTCTTCGACCGGTTCCAGGATACAGGGGATCAATTCCTCCTGGCCCTGCTTTTTCCGCTTACCCCGGCTGACATTGCTGTAGTAGCCATAGTAACGAAACATCTGCTCCCCCCTGTTCGGGACATGAGAGCTCATGGCGGCGAGCCACTCCAGCGCGTCGAAGTCTTTCTCATTCTTCCCGTCCTTGGACCTGTAAATCACCTTGGATTCATCGGGGATGTAGGTCATCCTCTCCTGGGAGAAGGAGGCCCGGATGATGTATCTGGCGATATTGTCCATCGCTTCTTCGTCTCCCGGTTGGATCCTGGGGCCGCAGTGGACATTGAAGCCAGAATGCCGCCACGACAGGATGAGCTTGGCCACTTCTTCCGTTATCTCTCTTTTGCCGAGAACATTTGTCCGTGACCCTCTTATGTGCAAGAGTCCCAGGCAGAATATGTTTGTTTGTCCGTATCTCCCGACAAACAAAAACTCTTCTCTGTGTCCTTTGCTCCTCCGTGGTGAAAATCCCATCTTGGGTAAGACCGGCCCTAAATGGATTCGAAGCGTTTTTTATCGCTTGCATACAAGCTCAGCAAGGTGTTCAATGATGGTTCTTCTGCGCGATGTCGGTCGTCTTATCACTGAATAGGAGCGTGACACCCTGGGATGCCCATGTTCGGAATCATTCTTATTTCCGCCTTTACGTTGACTCACATCTACGTTTTCTTGCGCATCGCCTCGGTGCCCATCGTGGTTCAGCGTTTGCCTCGAAAGCTCCTTGTCGCTGCGGGTGCAAGCCTGTGGGCAATCTTCTTCTTTGCCCTGGTCCTTGGTCACGATAGCTTGGGACCACTGGCCGGAACCTTCGAACTGGTCGGTATGAACTGGATGGGCGTGCTCTTTCTGACTTTTGTCTCCATTTTCGCCGTAGATCTAGTCACCCTGTTCGGCTTCCTCATGCCTTGGCGTGCACCCTCATTGCGAGGCTGGGCATTGCTGGCATCAGGCGGACTTTGCGTGATTGCTCTGTTCTAGGGACTGAGGCCTCCAGTGGTGCAAAGCTACGACGTGGCCCTCAAAGGCCTTCCCGATGAAATGGACGGAACGGTGATCATAGCCATGTCGGACCTGCACCTTGGTTCGCAGCTCGGAGCGCAATGGCTGGCCTACAGGGTCGCACAAGTCAAGGCTCAGCGACCAGACATGGTGGTCCTCCTCGGTGACATCTTAGAAGGACACAGGGAGCCTCAAGATGAGCTGCTCTTGACTTTAGCGCGGCTCTCCGCGCCCTCAGGCGTGTGGGCCGTCCCGGGCAACCACGAATTCCACCATGGCCGGGGCACGAGCCTGACCCTGATGGAACAGGCGGGGTTGCACGTGCTGCGGAACCGTTGGGTTGAAGTGAAGCCCGGTCTGACTTTGGTGGGCGTAGACGATTTCACCACGCTTCATAGAGCCGCGGATCGCCGCGATTGTCTCTCACTGGTGCTGGCGGGTCGGCCTCCGGGAGCAACCATTCTTCTCTCTCACACGCCATGGCAAGCCGAAAGGGCATCAGCCGCGGATGTCGGCCTTATGCTCAGTGGACACACCCATGGCGGGCAGATCTGGCCGTTTGGCTGTATAACCCGCTTGGTCTATCCCCTCCTGGGAGGTCGATACGAGGTGGGCGGTACAACAGTCATCGTTTGCCGTGGCACAGGCGTGTGGGGCCCCCGCATGAGACTCTGGCGTTCCGCTGAGATCCTTCGCTTGACGCTCCACGGAAAAACAAAACACAATTAGTCAGTCAGGTTTGAACCCGCCTCTCGTGGGAGGCCGGCATTAGGTCGGCTTTTGGGTAGTCCGGAAGCTTCCGCATTCTGTTCCCTGCCTCTTTCCTTCCGCTTTATTCGCACCGCTGACGGGGTGGACATTTTTTTTGAGATATACGATGATCTTGATTCGGCAATGGCAGCGCTCTATGAAAATGACTGCAGGCTGACGACGGCTTTTTCCCCCAGGGTTAGGAAACCGTCGCGAGTCTGCGTTGATAGACGGGAATTTGCTGATTGGATGAGACTTTCTATGAACCAAAACAAAAATAGCTTTCCAAAAGAAAAAACGAACAGGATTGTTCTTTTTGTTGACCTCCGCGATTCCACGGAGATCCTGGTGAATTTCGAACAGGGAATTTATCAGAAAAGGGAGGGACAATCGGAGTCCGGCTCAACCTATGAAAAATTTATCCTTGACGTTCACGAGACATCCTATAAGGAACTATACCTAGAACACGAAAACACGTACGCGGAAATTTACGGCGACGGAGTTATGGGCGTCCTGCCTGAAGACAATACCAAGTACATCCTCGAAAATATCTATCGACTCACGAAGAAGATGAGAATTTATAATGATTCTCCAGGCGTCGGCGTGTCAAAGCCCAGGATTGATATAGGATGCGGCATCACGGTGGGAACGGTATCCTTCGTCTATTACGCCCTGGATGAGCGACATCACGCCGTGGGACACTGCATTCACGAAGCGGCAAGAATAGAGGCGGTATCATTACTGTATGATGCGAGAATTTTAGTCTCGGAGCGATTCATGAATTTTGCCGAAGGCTTTCTGAAGTCAGATCCCCGGTTTTCCTATCGATTCATCGACCGGATCTTGCTCAAAGGGTTCCGGGAGCCTTTGGCTCTTTTTGAACTCCTGTTGGATCATGACCCCAGATTTGAAATCAAGAAAAATTCCATCTCACTCTATTCCGAAGCGTATTCCAAGTACTGCGAGAGAAAATGGGCAGCGGCCAAGGAAATCTTCTGTCGCATCTACCAGGAATACGGACTGGGGGTCGGCGCTGTGATGGCTAACAGATGTGACGTATTAGCCGGGCGGCCGTCAACCGCCGAATGGAACGGGATTTGGGAGCTGAACGATAAGTAAACACGTGGTTGGCCGGGAGTAGTGATCTCGTGGGTCGTCTTTACGCGTGGTTTTTGACCCCATGGCCTCGCCTGTGGCGGAGAACATGACAGGACGATCAAAAGCAAAAGGCAGATAGCCGCAAAGATGATGTAATAAAGCAAGCTGTTTTCCCCTGCACGTGCTCCGGCCAACATGGTCTTTTCATGCACTTGGAACCCCTCCTTCCTTAAAATCAGTCCTTACCTTCACGGTCCTTTGCGAGGAGACCTGTCTTTTTCCCTATTGGTCGTTTGATCATCAAGAAGGGTTACAGCAAAAAGGTTTTTAAGGCTTTCGGCCTGGGTGACGGCGAAGGAAAACCTTTCATTATTGTAATGTTGAGGAAAGGGTCATGTAAGGATTCTTCAGTACGATGTCGGTGTTTCATGGTATCCCCTGCCAGGCATGAAGGCTCAGGCGACATAACAAAAACTCAGCTTCATTGAAAGGAAGGAGGAACCTTATGGACACCATTCTTCACAAAGATGCACGCAGACTTAGGGTGGATGCTGAGAGAATCGGACAGGGCTTGGAGAGGTTCAGACACGATTGCTCAGCATGGTCGAGGAAAGAAGAGGAAAAAGACCTGGTGGATCTTATTGAAAAGCTGAAAGGGATTGAGATGGATGTGAGTCTTATGCTGACCGATTGCATTTCCGCAGGATGCCGGTGTGGCGAAGGCGCCCCGAAGGTGGTCTTCCACGATTTTCGGGAGGTCTTTCGTTGCCTCGACACTCTCTTCAACGGTCTGAAGAAGGCTCGCCGCCAATTGGCAAAGGACTATATTCATCCCAGGATCTCGCAGCGCCTCGAAATTGACTACGAGCGATTCATCAAGCTCGTCGGGCGAGTTCAGAGGAGTCTCGATACACAACCGAATCAAGTCGTTATTCCTTTGGATGGAGTCCAAGTCCATCCCTCTGGGGGCCATGCGGTTGCCCTTTGATTCAAACCGGCAAAAGGGAAACCCTTATCGCCGTCTATTTGCTGAAAAGCGTTCAAATCAATGGGAAGGAAAATAAGGAGAGAAAACCGGCTGGCAGGGACCAATCCTTGTCACGGAGTGCGCAGCCCGAAGGGAGTTGTGAATTGACAGGATGGTCCCTCCGGCCACGACTCTCGAAACGGAGAAGTTTCCGAACACCATGAGCCGAAACGAGCTGGGCAGGGTTATATCCGCCACTTCCGAGCGCCCCGGTGGACCTGGCTTTCCAGGCCGCGGCCAAAAGCCCGGCACTTCTGGAGCGATTGCCATTTTTTCTTGAATCCCTCCTGGTACATTCCCCTCGGCTCGCCGCGAAGTCGTCATACCGGCGAAAGCCCCCCCCGCCCAAGATGATTGCAGGGAAGGCTGAGTTGTACACCCCTTTCATTCTGTGCCGACGAAAAAGGGTCGAAAACTGCTTTCGTTCCTGCACAAGGCGCGATCGATTTCGTCGAGAAATCTCCCCTTGTCCTCGGGCAGTCTGCCTGACAGGTTCAGGTAGTTGGTGTAGTGATCGCTTGCCAGGACGGTTTGGCACAGGATGTTCTCCAGGAGAAGCCGTGTTTCACGCAGGACCTGGTGAGGCGAGAGAAGTTGGAAACACCCTTTCTCGACTTCGTGCAAGAGGAGTGTATTGATCTTTGGCACGAGGGTTCGCAGCCGAAGGAAATCTGGTTGGATGGCATTGATCGTTTCAGCGGTGGCCAGGGCATGGGCTTGGGATCTCTCGGCGCCCCCGAGTCCGAGGATGACATATTCGCTCAGTTCGATCCCGGCCTTCCTGGCCATTCTGCCTGCATCAACCTGTTCGGAAGCGGTGGTTCCCTTCTTCACCCTTTTCAGAATCTCATCATCTCCGCTTTCGAGTCCCACGTGAATGCGCTTCAGGCCGGCTTCCCGGAGGCTTTTCATACCATCCACACCCTTCTCTGCAACGAATTGAGAGGATCCATAGACCGTGATCCTTTGAAGACCTGGAAACCTATCCGTAGCGAAACGGCATATGGCGGAGAGGTCTTCGGTAGGCATAGCAATGGTATTTCCTGCCGGGAAAAAGACGGACCTGACCGTGTCTCCATGGACGCTGGCGGCCTCCTCGATGTCTTCGCATATCTCTTTCACCGGTCGGACCCTGTAAGCCGGGCCTTTCTTGTAGACCATGCAGAAGGTGCACTTGTTGTGAGGGCATCCTACGGTTGCTTGTATGAGCAGGCTTTCCGCTTCACTGGGAGGACGATATATGGGACCCTCATAACGCATCGGTGATAAGAAGGTGAGGTGATAAGAAGTTCCTTTTTCTGGGTCGAACTATACGGGAGTTCGCCTTGTGGGTCAAGGGGAAAATCAATCCACTATGTTGTGGCATTTTTATTCATCGCCGTTATGGGTCCATTGTGTGCGGGGTTACCTGCGGCGACGTGTGTATCGCAGGCTCGTGAAAAAGGGGATTTCGGCACTCAGGGGTTCTAAACCGGAGGAGTGAAAACATACCGGTCCCCGGGCTCGCCTTTCTATTTCTAAATCAGGACGGCAACGTTTCGGGATATTCAGGGTCTACATAAACCTGCCCCGTACTTGATACGGGGGCCACTTACCTGCCCGCATTGCCGTCCGCCTTAGGTGCTAAGAACCACGCTCAGTTGCACAAATCAGTGAATCATATCGCTACGGCTCAAAACAAGCAGGCAGGCGGGTCGGAAACAGGGAGCTGAGGTGTGGATCTCATACCGACGATGATAACGGTTTTCGGTTCTCTCCTTATAAGGGTCTGTCGTTTCCCAATATTCTTCCCGTTCATCCACTCCGTTGATAGCTCCCCAAACCAGAAAGAGAAGGCGGATATTGCCAGGCAAATCGTAAAGCAACATATGCTGACGGAAGACCTGCAAGACGAACTCTGGTCAATCTGGTCATCAAGAATCCATTCCTATCGTGATTCGAATCTATGTCACAAGAGCCCACGGGCGTCACCGCCCTGTCCTGCCCTTCACTGTCCCTTGACGTAATCAAAAAATTACGTTACTTTTGAGAAGATGAAAGAGCCTGATCCAGATCTCATACCTGACTGGGACCAACACAATATCACCCATATTGGGGATCACGGGATTCGTCCCGAACAGGTTGAGGAGCTTTATTATGGCGAAGGCCCCTTTCAGACCCTTGCCCTCAAGAACAAAAAGAGAAAGGGAAGGTCTACCGAGTATAGATATCGTTTATGGGGTACGGATGCCTCTGGGTTTTGCATTGAAGCGATCATCGCCAAGTACCCTGAATACGGACTTTGGAGATGCGTCACAGCCTTTCCTATGTCTGACTCGACCAAAAGCGCATATTTCAAGAGGATAAAGAAATGAGCCGTCTACCTAAGACAATAGCAAAAAGACTCCTGAAAGAGGCCCATGAATGGGATGAAACCATTGCCAACGAGAGTCCTGAAGAGGTCGAAAAACTCTTGAAAGAGGCGGAGGTTCTCAAAGCCTCTCGCCCTCCACGTCAGCCCGTCTCTCTTCGACTGGATCCATTTGATCTCTCCATGGTAAAGCGCATTGCCCGTAAGAAAGGAATACCACATACGCAACTCATTGCCCTCTGGCTCCATGAACGAATAGAGAGGGAAAAGGGTCTTAACCAATAATCCGCAATGAATCTCCGTGATCCTCATCGGGGAGCAGCGCCAAATTCCACGCAAAGATTGCCATGGCGATAATGTTTTTCACGGGGACTTCAGGTTCGAAACGCTCCAAGAAAGGTTCGGCAAAATCCAAGAGCACCTCTGACATCAGTCAGTTGGTGATAAGAACTTGCTTCGGATGTGTGGAAGTATAGGGGTATCCGCTCTTGTGCGTCAAGGGAGAAATGGGCCCATCATGCTGGGGGCCAAATGATCGCCTTGGACGACGGCGGCACGGGATGGCATGGCCCGTAATGAAGGCGATGAGTAGAAGGCCTGATCTTTTGTGACTGGTGGGGTTTTGAGCGAAAAAGGGGCGAAGATCACCCTCCAAGCCGCGCGTTGATTTCGAACTCAGGCAGCGAGATCCGCAGGGGGAATCAGGTCGACATAAAGCCCGTTATCAAAAGGGCGGGATAGGGGGGTCCCTTGCCCAAACCGATCACCAGGACCGCGTGCTTAAAAGTGTACTATTGAAATAGTGGGTAGTCACATCACATACCAAATTCCTTGCTTTGATTTGGGTCTAATGAATGGAAGTTTCGGGTATTGTTGAACAAGGCATCTGATCCCATGTTTGTCCTTTTAACAACCGGCCGGACTTCTTTTTGCTCCGACCACCCCACTGCTTGAAGAAAAACTGTACGTTGGCCGATTGGCACTTCACAAGGATGTCTATTACCCATTTCTCCTTCATCGGGCGTGGACGTACTCCTGATTCACCTCCAACTATAACCCAATCAATATTTCTTAGATCCAGATTAGGAATAGGTCCTAGGAGAGGCTCTAACGAGAGGAATTTGACTTTCGCTCCTGATTGACGGAGATGTTCTATTCGGTATGTGTAATCTTGGTTTTCTACGCTTACGCCCATCCAGACATTTGGCGGCCAAGAAATGAAGTGGCTAACCTGAGAAAGCCGTTCCGAGCGTTTTGTCAACACTTGAAATTTATGCCAGTCAGCTTGACGCATTACGTCAAATGCCCGAAGTATGAATTCAACCGGGACATCTTCGTGAAACAGGTCTGACATGGAGTTGACAAAGACCATCTGTGGCTTTTTCCATTGAAATGGGCGGCCAAGCATGTGCTCGTGGGTGGTGACCTGAAAACCGTTTCGATAGTTGGGCTGGCCCATGGCTTTTAAGCGCCGGGCCATAATCTCTGCATAACAATGCCTGCAGCCCAGACTGACCTTTGAGCATCCTGTTACCGGGTTCCAGGTAAACTCAGTCCATTCGATAGCTGAGAGGGCCATCTTATTTCACCCCTGAACTGTATTTCTTAAATATGTACTGAACAATCTCGTAGGCAACATTCTTTTGGCTCGCAAAAAATAGATAATAGACGACAGCGCCTTTGGAGTTCCGCATCGGCAAGGGGGCCATAACATATTTAAATCCTGCCTCTTTTTTTAAACGAGTGCGGAATGCACCGGCCACTTGATAATCTGCCACCTTTTTGAGATCTGGAGGACCGAATAATTTGAATTGCTCGTCTTCCCGATAAACTGTACCTTGCCAAGAGTCATCGCCCCAAAAAGAGGTCATACGAGAAATATCATCTGGATCAACCTTTTCAGGGTTTCTCCATAGAGCGTTTCTGTTCATATCCATAGTGGGGAAGTTGAGAAAAAGATCAATGGACCCCATTCCTCCTGCTGTAGCAATGACTTCCCAGTTCAAGTGCAAACCATAAGGGTCGAGTAGGCATAAACCTCTTTTATATTTTTTATATTGATCCCATTTCACCTTGGGAAAGACCTGATTCAGCAGAACCTCATTACAATCGCCTTTATACAGGAACACATGAGGTCGATCTCCAACCAGGCTGCGCAAATGCTCAATTTTGTCACCGTCCAGATCAATCAAGAAGAACTCTCTGAAAGGGGGGTCAATATTAAGAGCATTGAGTGGGCTCCCCGGGATAAACTCGCCTGTGCGCCTAGCTAAGTGGACACCTGGTCCTGAGAATCCGTCGATGTAAACGTGGTGGAGCGAAGGTTTCGTCTGCGCGGACAAGATCTTAGAGTATTCCATGGCATAGTCACGGACTATCTCCAATTTGACCTCTGACCAATATCCTATCTCATCGAATCGGAGAAGGCTCACCTGGATTCCTCCGTTTGAATTTTAGGAATCTGAATAATCATTATAACAAAACAGCGTAAACATTTAATAGACATAAAACGGGTTCTGCAGTTGCATGATATTTAGAAATAGGTTCAAACCACTTGCTATCCTAAGAAGCCTTACCTTTTGCATCTGTCCAGAAAGTCGATCCAGTGCACCGTGAGGGTGACAGCCGTGAAATCCTCTTCCACCTTTCCCTTCAGGAGGTAAGGTCTCATCTCGTTCAGCATGTGGCAGAATCGGTGATACGCTTTGGGGAAGAAGACCGCTTCGTAAAGCCCTGTGGTGTCCTCGAAGGAGACGAACTTCATGGGGTCGCCGTCCCTGGTGTGCACCGTCTTGCCCGTGACCATCCATCCCACCATAGTGACATGCTCCCCCACATGCCTGTGGAGATCTTTGGCCGGTACGTAGTTCAGGCGTCTCAGCGTGTCCCTGTAACGATCGAGAGGGTGGATGGAGAGCAGGAAGCCCAGGGTTTCGATTTCGTGTTTGAGCATGAGTTTCTCGGGATAGTGGCGAGGAGAAAAACCTTTCTCACCCCCACCCTTCCCCTCCCCCCTCAAGGGGGAGGGGAGAAGAGGCGGAAAGGGGGGAGCAAGGGAAGATTCTGGGAGAGGACTCAAGGGTGGCAACTGTGGATTGAGCGCAAAGAGGTCTATGGATGCGGAAAGCGTAGCAGTGCTGAAGAACCGGAGAGCCTGCCACATAAGAGAAGGTCTGGTTGTGCCACGGGCGATGGGGTCAAAACCGCCGGCCTTGATGAGCACCCGTACGTCCTGGAGATGGGCATGGCCCTGGGTTCGAAAAAGAAAATTATCGAGGCTCGTGAAGGGACCGTTTTTACAACGCTCATGGATCACGAACTCAAGGTTCTCCTGGGAGAGTTCCTTAAGCTGCATGAGACCCGCTCGAATCTCTTTGTGCTTGCCCGTGTACTTGACCTCGCTCTCGTTGATGTCAGGGGGCAGGATCTTGAGCCCCATGCGACGCGCCTCTGAGAGATAACCGAAGGTGGAGTAGTAACCGCCGCCGTTGGAAATGACAGAAGCCATGAACTCAGCCGGATAGCGGGCCCTCAGGTAGGCGGACTTGTAGGCGACCATGGTGTAGCTGGCAGAGTGAGGCTTGCAGAAGCTGTACCCCTCAAAGCCCAGGATCATGGCCCAGACCTGCTCGATGATCTCACTGCGCACTCCCCGGTCGCTCGCGCCCTTGACAAAGCGCGTGTAGAAGTCGCGAAGCTTTTTCTCCCGATGCTTCTTGCTCACCACTTTGCGAAGGGTGTCCGCCTCCGCCGCGTCGAACCCGGCCATGGCCATGGCCGCCTGGCTGAGTTGCTCCTGAAAGACCATGACCCCTTGGGTTTCTTCCAGGACCGGCTTGAGAAGAGGATGGGGGGGATCCCATGGCGCGCCGTGAAGTCGAGTCACCCATTCCCGGATGCTCTGGTTCGAGGCAGGCCGGATGATGGAGGTGACCACCACGTTGATGTGGAAATGATCGAGCTTCACGTACTCCTCGAAACTGAATCCGGAGCTCACTTTTTTCAGGACCTGCCGGGTGGCGGGACTTTCAAAATAGAAGACACCGAAAGTATCGCCCCTGTAAAAGATCCTGATCGTTTCGGGATCATCCGTGGGATCCCAGTGCGCATAGTCGATTGTGGTCCCGTAGTTTTTTTCCACCAGGGCCAGGGCATCCCGGATGACGGCGAGGCTCCGGTTGCCCAGGATGTCGATCTTCACAAGCCCCGCATCTTCCACGGCGTCCTTCTCCCACTGGAGAACCTGAAGACCGCCTGCGGAAATTTCCACCGGGCAGTATCGGCGAATCTCGTCGGGCACGATCACGACCCCGCCGCAATGGACCGACAGATGGTTCATGTGGTTTTCCAGCTGAACCGCAGCGTTCAAAATCTCGTCCCAAGGTTTCTTGAACTCGATTCCTCTCATCTTGGGATGGTTCGCCAGTTCGTTCCAGATATGCTTCAGGTGCCAGCCATAGCTGATCTTACCTGTGACCCGGCTGATCTCGGGTCCGGTAAGACCGAAGACCTTGGCCACTTCCCTGATGGCGGAGCGGGCGCCGTAGGTGTTGTGGTTGGCCACCATGGCGGCTCTTCGTGTGCCGTACCTGGCGAACACATAGTCCACAATCTGCTCCCGCTCGTCCCAGGCAAAGTCCACGTCAATATCAGGAGGATCCAACCGCCCGGGGTTCAGGAAGCGCTCAAAGAAGAGGCGGTGCTTAATGGGATCCACATGGGTGATTTCCAGGGCGTAGGAGACAATGGAGGCGGCCGCGCTTCCCCGGCCGCAGGATCGCCGGGCCTTGGAGGTGATGTCCGCCACCACCAGGAAGTAGTGAGCGAAGTTCTTCTCCCTGATGATTTTCATCTCATACTCGACCCGATCCAGCACCTCCCGGGTGAGATCGCCGTAACGTCTCCGGCAGCCTTCGATAGTGGCACGGTAGAGGGTGTCATAAGCATCCTGGTCCGTCATCCGGTTAAAGCAGGGGAAGACAATACGGTTGAAGTCCCAGTCTTTGAGGCATTGTTCAGCCGCCTCCAGGGTATTCAGGGCGGCTCTCGGTGCATGGGGAAACTGGTCGATCATGGCCCGGGGAGAGTTAAGGACACTGTGTTCCCGGCAGGTATCATCGTATCCCAGGCGAGAGAGCTTGGTGTTCATGGCCACAGCGCGAAGAATCCGGTGAAGGGCAAACTGCTCCTTGCCGACCAGGTAGACTCGATTGGTGGCAAGAGGAGGGATGCCGCTCCGACGGGAGAAGGCATAACAGCCTGCCATGTTATAACCCGGAGACATCTCTACGAAGAGGTCTTTCAGGTCATCCCTTTTGAGGGCCTTGAGAAGGGTGAAGTCATCGGAGAAGACGATGAGCCCTTGCCGGTATTCTTTCACGGACTTGATGAGGTCGAAGTCCTGGTGACATCGGCGGGAGGAGATGATGCGGCAGAGGTTGGCATATCCTTCATGGGTGCTGACGAGGAGCACGGCTCGATGATGGTCGGTTACGATCTCGCTTCCTACAATAGGCTGGATGCCTGTCTCTTTGGCCGCCTCGATGAAATAGATGAGGCCGTAAAGTCCGTTCGTGTCGGTGAGAGCGAGCGTGTCCATGCCCTGCTCCTTGGCGGATCGACAGAGCTCTTCCACCGTACCCATGCCCCATCCGGCAGAGTAGTGGGAATGAACGTTGAGATGGACGAAAGCGCTCATATTTCGCTATGGCACAGGGCGCAAGGCACAAGGCGTAAGGCACACGACACAAAGGGCAAGGACAAAATATAGGATCAACGGGAAAAGAAAAGGGGGTGCAGTGCACCGTATATCACGTGCCGTACGTTTTGCCTTGCGCCCTGTGCCTTGCGCCATGCGCCTGAGGTGTGCCTCTGTGGTGAGATCTTGCTGTTCTCCCGTAGTGGATCCCCTCATCACCATACTTCTCTCTGATTCGATCCAGCGCTCGGATGACGTGAGCTTTCTTCTTTTCGTCGGGAGGGGCAAAGGCGAAAAGAGAAAGCTGCGCAGGGGGAGGCACGAAATCCCGGAACCACACTTTCATGAATCTGATTCGCACGCGGCGCTGACAGGCCTTCAGAAAAAGACTCTCCAGGGGCGCATAAAGCTCGAAGTCCCACACACTCGGACGGGGAAGAAGAATGTGGCTAATCACCTCTTCCTGATCCGCATACCTGAAGTGGAGTCCTGTCCTGCGTGGATAAAGCTCTCTCTGCCGCAGCTTCCGTGAGCATTGCTCCACCAGACCGTAGAGGATGCCTAGGAGCTTAGCATCGTCGTTTTCATCCCGGGGGAGAGTCATCTCCTCGGTGACCACGGGTTCCGCGCGGGGAGGATAGACCGGCGTTGGATCGATGCCGAAAGCTCTCTGATGAATCACATAGGCGTGCCGGCCGAAGATGAGCTTCAGGCTGGCCGGATCAAGGGCGGCAATTTGCCGGACCAGAGTGATGTTCAGTTCTTCCAGAAGAATTCTGCGGCGCACCGGACCTATGCCGGGTAGAACATCGACTTTCAAGGGAGCCATGAAGGAGGGCTCTCTGCCGTGATCCACATCCCGCACGCCTTCAGAACGAATGACCCGGGAGGCGATGGAAGAGACCATCTTGTTGCTCGCCACGCCCACGGTTCCTTCGAGCGACAGTTGACTTTTGATGTCTCGCCTCACATGATCGGCCGTGTCTTTGGCTCTTCCCCAGAGACGGTCCGTGCCGGTCACGTCCAGGTAGACGTGACCGGGATGGGAGGGCTCCCAGACAGGAGTGTACCGGGCCGCCAGGTTGGAGAGAACGCGGACGGCTTTTTGTGTGAGCTCCGGATCAGGAGGAAGAACGGTCAGCCTGGGGCAGAACTTGAGCGCTTTAGCGAGAGGCATACCCTTGAAAATGCCTTCTTTCCGGGCCTCAGTGGAAACAGAGAGGATGAGTGCCCGTTCCGAGCGGACAGGGGCCACGGCCACGGGGCGGTTCCTGAGCTCCGACCGGGAAACTCGGGCCACCGCAATGGGAAAAGCCGGAATATGAATGTGGATAATGTTACGGTCCAAAGTGCGACCTCGATTCACCACAGAGGCTCAGAGGACACGGAGAGGGCTCTTGTTTTTTCGTCTATCGGGAGATACCGATAGACGAAAAGAAGCCTCTTCAACAATCTTAGAGAATCAATCGTTTGATCCCATCTCGCAGCACAGGGACATTGAAATTGATGAGCAAACCTATTTTAATGCCGGTCAGTTTCAGGTAAGTCAGGGTCTGTGCCTCGTGGATGGGTTCCAAACAATCAACCGACTTCAGTTCTAAAATGACGCTTTCATCTACCAGGATATCTATGCGATAGCCGCAATCCAGTTTAGCACCTTTATACCGGATAGGGACGGCGTGCTGCCTCTTGTAAGGGACTCCTCTCAGATCGAATTCGTGACACAAGCATTCCTCATAGACCGATTCCAGAAGGCCAGGGCCTAACGCTTTGTGGACCTCGATTGCTGCTCCTATGATTTGACCTGTGAGGTTATTGATATCCATTGCAATCTCCTCTATCAGCAGAGCGGGACTCCAATATCGAGCAAAGGGGCTGAACCTTGCTATAAAGCACCCTCCGCCGAAGGCGGACGAGCAACTTGCCCATTCGCGGCATCTCCCGCGAATGGGCAAAGACGCTTCTCCGTGCCCTCTGAGCCTCTGTGGTGAGGCCGCCTTATTTATACTGCCTCATCACGCCGACCACTTTGCCCTGGATCCGGAGGTCGCCCTCGCTGACCAGGATGGGTTCCATGCCGGAATGGGCGGGCCGGAGTTCCACAGAATCGGGCCGGCGGTAATATCTTTTGACGGTGGCCTCGCCGTTGATGAGAGCGACAACGGTTTCCCCGTTCTGAGCCGTGGGCTGCTTCCGGACCACGATGAAGTCGCCGTCCAGAATGCCGTCATCTGTCATGGAATCGCCTTTGACCTGGAGGACAAAGTGATCTCCCTGGCCGATCATGGAGGGAGGAACTTCGATCACATCGGTGACTTCCAGGGCCTCGATGGGTTTCCCGGCAGCCACTCGCCCAAGGAGAGGCAATTCGAACCGTTTGGTTTCCACAGGACTGATCACCTCGACGGCCCGCTTCTGATTCTTTCGCTCCGGAAGGCGGATGTACCCTTTCTTCTCCAGGGCCTTGAAATAGGTGGTGACGGTGTTGTAGGAGCTGAACCCGAAATGAGAGCGGATCTCCTCAAAGCTGGGCGGTTGGCCCCATTCATCGATGTGCCTGGAGAGATACCCCAGAAAGGTTTTCTGTTTTTCCGTCAGTTTCATGACCCCTCCTTTTAAACCGCAGACGAATTGCCAAAAACTATTTCCCCTCTCGTCTTGGCGGAGATGACAAAAGGCTTCGGTGAGGTGACGAACAACTGCGTTTCCCCCTCTCCCCTTGGGGGAGAGGGTCGGGGTGAGGGGTAAGTAGAGCATTCCGGATAGTCTCCAAAACACCTTCTATATCGCTGAATACTTGGTTATCCCAGAATCTGAGTACCTGATACCCTTCAGCCCGAAGCCATTCATCGCGAATCTTATCGCCTGGATCGAGAGCATGGTGCCCGCCATCTAATTCGATTACCACCTTCTTTTCCAGGTTCACAAAATCCACAACATACCTGCCCAGTGGTTGTTGACGACGGAACTTGAAGCTTTTTATCTGCCTGTCTCTAAGGTGCCTCCATAACTGTCGTTCCGTATCCGTACAGTATTTCCTGAGCCCTCTTGCTATTCCGCTCAGGCCTTTCACCCCCACCCTTCTCCCTCCCCCCTCAAGGGGGAGGGGTTCCCTTGTTTTTACGCGGATTCCAGATCGGGTTTTCATAAGACTTTTGACACCACTGCCGGTGGATAACTGACCGAAAAAAGTTCGGTGTAAGTCTGCCGATTTACAATAAAACTTACAGTTTTGGGACAAAAAATACTGTAAGATTAACTGAAAGTCAAGGAAAAAAATAAAACTGCAGGAAAAGGGCTGTCCGTTGTGGCCGAAGAGGCTCGTCGAGGTGAGCTACCAAGCCGTTTCAACACCCTGAAAATTCACCGAGGATATCAAACCATTTCAGGGAAGCAATGCTACACCTTTTCCGACATTGAGCTTGACGGCAGGTCTGAATTCGGTATTATAAACAGACCGGAGGTGAGAGAATGAATATTTCAGAGGATGTAAAGCCAATCACCTATCTCAAGTCCCGCGCCGCTGATTTGCTGAAACAAATCAATGACACTCATCGCCCCGTGCTTATCACCCAAAATGGTGAACCCAGGGCAGTGCTGCAGGATCCCAAAAGCTATGAAAACATGCGGAATGCCATAGGAATATTGAAGCTGATATCCCAAGGCGAAGAGGAAATCAGGGCAGGTAATGCAAGGACACAAAAAGAAGTCTTCAGCGATCTTGAAAAGACTCTGAAAGAAAGATCTGAATGAGCAGGAACGAAGTCCTGTGGTCCAGTGTCGCTGAGAAGGACAGTATATTTTGCTTAAATGGATAGGTAAGAAGATTCTATGTCGATGTTCCGTCGAATGATCACCCAGGCCAACCTCACTAAGCGCACCATAAAGCGCACGGCGACGCCTATGGGATCATTCGACGGCGGACCATGATGTAGCATAGATTCTTATTCGGGGCAGTTTCCAAGCCCGCCGTCGAAAAAAAAGACGGCGGGCTTTTTTAATCTCTAAAGGAGGACAGTGACATGACTCAGAAAGTCAGTGTAGGTGTCATCGGCGCTACAGGGATGGTCGGTCAGAACTATATCCGGCTGTTGAGCCAGAACCCATGGTTCGAGGTAACCCATGTGGCCGCATCGCCTCGCTCCGCCGGAAAGCGTTACAGAGATGCTGTGGCCGGGAGGTGGCACATGGCGATCGAAATCCCGCAAGCCACGGCGGACCTCATCGTGGAAAACGCGAGCGACGTCGAACGGGCTGCGGACAGGTGCTCCGTGATCTTCTCGGCGGTAGACATGGAAAAGGATGCGGTAAGGAAACTGGAAATGGACTATGCAGCCAGGGGCTTTGCCGTGATCTCTAATAATTCCGCCCACCGGCTGACCGATGATGTTCCCATCCTCATCCCTGAGATCAACCCGGAACACTGTGACATCATCCCGGCCCAACGGAGGCATTACGGCTGGAACAGGGGGCTGATCGCGGTAAAGCCTAATTGCAGCATCCAGAGCTACATGATCCCCATTCATGCTCTGATGCAGCGGGGCTACCGCATAGGAAGAATGATCGTGACGACCCTCCAGGGCCTTTCGGGCGCAGGGTATCCCGGACCGGCCGGGCTGGACATCGTGGACAACATAGTTCCGTACATCGGGGGAGAAGAGGAAAAATCCGAGAACGAGCCGCGAAAGGTTCTCGGCAAGGTCGCAGACAACCGGATTCTGCCTGATGATTCGATTGCCATATCCGCCCATTGCACGAGGGTGCCTGTGATTGACGGCCACTCTGCCTGCGTAAGCATTCAGTTCGAGGGCGCCAAACCTTCCCAAGAAGAGATCCGAGGGGTCTGGAAGTCATACAGATCTGTTCCCCAGGAGCTAGCGCTCCCAACGGCTCCGATGCGCCCGATCGTTTTCAGGGAGGAGGCGGATCGTCCGCAGCCGCGCAAGGACCGCGATGCGGAGAACGGCATGGCTGTGTCCGTAGGCAGACTTCGGCCTTGCAAGGTCTTCGACTACCGCTTTGTCGGGCTTTCCCACAATACCGTCCGGGGCGCGGCGGGCGGCGCCATCCTCATGGCAGAGTTGTTAAAGGCAAAGGGATATCTTGGTTGAAAATCGTGGAGCGGGCCAGCATGAAGCAGCGCTCAGCTTAGAGTTGGGAGACCTCCGAATATCTGATAGCCACGAACTTGACTAAATAAGTCCGGAGTTTTTGACTGTTGCGTAAACCAACGCGCCGACCCGCTCCGTTTAAGAATACGTATTGCAAAAGACAGGGCACATTAAATATGATTGGACCCCTAAATCCGTTGATCCGGGTAGCCACAAAAAGACTGTAGTCTCAGGTGATTGCTCTATCGCGGCCGTTTTTTTATGCATTGACCAAGGCCCAATGAGAATAAAGAAGAAAAAGCTTACCTGGAAACCATCCCCTTCGCACGATATCGCTGGCTATAAGCTCTATTGGTCCAAAGAGGGCCATGTGGACTACCATTCCGAACACGTACAGCTGGGCAATGTGACCCACGTCGTCCTCCCGGATGATGTTGCATCGTTTCCCGTCACTGAAGGCCGGATAGAATTGGGAATTACCGCGGTCAGCTTTCAAGAAAACGAGTCGGAGATGGTAAGAATCATGGTGCGATTCGATTTTGCGCACGGGGAGAAAGCGGCATTCTTAACCCGGTTGCGTCCAGGAATAGACGGCTGGGAGCCGCCCGTCAACGCGTCCATCCTTATTGACGGGTTGAACTACTTGGTGATCGAAAAGGCGATCTCCAACGGGTCTCTGTCACATCACACCCGGTACTACTATTTTGAATCCCACTATGTCGAAGACCTGCCAACGAAGAACGGAAACCTTCGAGAGGTGCGGAAGGCGACAGGTCAGGTAAAAACATAATTGCATAAGCTGCGTTGGCAGAGTATGCCGGCGGAGCATACAACTTCCTTTTAGATTCTTGTTATTGATCGGCGCACCATTGTCACCATTCTCTTCAATCGCTTCCTGAACCCCAAGGTATCACTCAGCCGAAAACTTTTTTCTTGACAGCCCCGGAAAGGATTTCGTATCAAAATAGATATATATCGTATTTGATATAAGACTATCGGCCGGGGCGGACGGAAATCTTTTCGGCCTGCCGGGACTAATGGAAACACCTGGGAATAGTCCCGGCTTTTTTCGGGCCAGGTCGATCTCTATGGAGAACGAACGTAATGTATGGTGAACCGGAGAAGAAGAGAGAACAGCGAAAGTCTGCACGCCGGGTCTTGGTATGAAGAGCCGGATTCGCGATGAAGATCTTGCATCCCTCAAATCGGTGCTGGAGCAAATTGCAGGAAAGATCGAAACCCGTTTCTGCATGGGTTGAAATGCCGGTTTCCAATCCCTGGCGCGGTATACGGTCATAAGAAATAGGAAAGGAGTCAGAGATGTGTGAGTTCATCCTTTGTCAGCAATTGAGCAAGTCCCTGGACGCAGCCTTCGGAGGAAGCGTTTATGACGGGGAGAAGATCATTCGTGCCTGGGGGTGTGCGGTGGTAGACGGGTTGCACAAGTGGCGTCACAAATGCCGCTATCCCCGCAGCCTCATCTGGGATATCGCACACTACAACCTTCAAAACATCACTATGAACTGTCCGTGCGAAGGGCTTGCACAGGCCATCCTGCGCAATCCGGACGGGTTTCTCAGAACGGCCATGATCCTCGCAACCCAGAGTCCGTCGGGCCGAAAGCATAGTGTGCCCGTGGTCTTGCATTGATGTAAGGCGCCAGAGAGAATCCGGAAAGGAGTGAAGGAATGCTTTTGCCGAAGTTCGATTATCATGAACCAAAGACCTTAAATGAAGCGATAAGGCTGATGGGTGAGATCGGCCAGGACGCATCGGTTCTGGCAGGAGGCACGGATCTCCTGGTCAACATGAAGAGACGAAAAGTATCACCCAAACATTTGGTTTGTTTGTCCCGCATCGAGGAACTGAAAACCCTGGCCAGGGATCATCAAACGCTAACCATAGGCGCGTGCGTGACGGTGTCCGAATTAAGGGAACTGGAGGAGGTCAAAGCCGATTTCGGAGGGCTTTTCTCGGGGGCAGGATCGCTTGGCTCCCCTCTGATCAGAAACCTCGCCACCGTGGGAGGCAACCTCGTCACTGGACGGCCGGCAGCCGATCTGCCTCCTCCTCTGATTGCCTACGGCGCCACCCTTGCACTTAAGAAAGAAACGGGAGACAGAACCTTGCCCCTGGACGAATTCTTCAAGGGTCCGGGTGAGACGCTCATTGAGCCCGGCGAGATTTTGTGCCACATCGTTCTGAGGGAACCTCCCCTTTATTCAGGCGGAGGATACGTGAAATTGGGCATGAGAAGGGCGCTCGAGATTTCCCTGGTGAATGTGGCGGCCTTTTTCGCTTTAGATGGACCGAACGGGCCCATCCAGGAAGCCAGGGTTGTTCTGGGGGCAGTCGCTCCGGCGCCTATCCGGTCCCTTTCCTCGGAACAAGTCCTCATCGGCGAGAGGCCGACTGATGCTCTTTTCGAAAAGGCGGGAGAAGCGGCCTCGAACGACGCAAAACCGATCGATGACTTCAGGGCGTCCGCCGAATACCGCCGGGAAATGGTAAAGGTCCTTACCAGAAAAGCGTTGAGACAGGCCTACGAGGAAGCAAAACTGCGGGAATGGAGGAGATGGAAATGAAAGTTCTTATCAGCCTTAAGGTCAACGGGAAAGAATACGAACTTGCAGTGGAACCGAACACGCTGCTCGTGGACCTGCTGCGATACGATCTTGAACTCACAGGCACAAAGAAGGGGTGCGGAAGCGGTGAGTGCGGTTCTTGCACCGTAATCCTCAACGGCAAGCCTGTGAATTCCTGCCTGGTCCTGGCAGTGCAGGCAAACGGGGCGGACATTCTCACCATCGAAGGGTTGAAACCGGCCGAAGGTCTTCACCCGCTTCAGCAGGCCTTTGTGGAAAAAGGAGCGATTCAGTGCGGATTTTGCACTCCGGGAATGATTCTTTCCGCAAGCAGCCTTCTTCAGAGAGAGCCCAATCCCACAGAGGGGGAGATCCGGGAAGCATTGTCCGGCAATCTCTGCCGCTGTACAGGTTACCAGAAGATCGTAGAAGCCGTTCAGTCCGTCTGCAAGGGTGACGACCGATGAGGAAGGAGAAATCACGATGACGACCTATTCCACAGTGAATTCAAGGGCGCCGAGAGTCGATGCGCCCAGCAAGGCGACGGGTAGCGCCATTTATATCGACGACATACGGCTCCCGGGCATGCTCTTCGGCGCTATGCTGCACAGCCCCCTGGCACATGCCAGGATTCTCAACATCGACACGTCCAGAGCAAAGAGGCTAGCCGGCGTCAAATCCGTCGTGACATCCCAGGATGCGGGACTGGTCAAATACGGAGTGAGCCCGGCCAGGTACGACGAGACCCTTTTCTGCCATGACAAGGTAAGGTACGTGGGGGACGAAGTGGCGGCCGTGGCCGCCATCGATCTTGAAACGGCCCTGGAGGCCGTGTCCCTGATCCGGGTCGACTATGAGGAACTGCCTGCGGTCTTGAGCCTGGAAGAGGCCACTGCGGAAGGGGCGCCCCTGGTGCACGAGGAGTACTTGCGCAATATCGGGGCTGAGGTCCACCATGAGTTCGGAGATGTGGAAGCCGCTCTGGCCGAATGCGATCTGGTCCGGACCGATACCTTCAGGAACAAACGTCAGGATGCGGCTTTCATCGAGCCTCAGGGATGCATCGCGGAGTACGACCCGAGGGGAACCTGACCCTTCGAAGCAGCACCCAGTCCCCTCACTATGTGCAGAGGACCGTTGCCATGGTTCTCGGGGTTCCAGTCGGAAAGGTTCGCGTGATCAAGCCTTATGTGGGGGGTGGATTCGGCCCCAAGGCTTCGGCCAATGCCATGGAGATGGCGGCCTGCCTCATGTCCATGAAGACCGGAAAGCCCGTCAAGATGGGGTTTACAAGAGAAGAGGTCTTTCTCCACAGCCGGTCGAGACACCAGTTCGCCCATACTCTGACAACAGGTGTCAAGAAGGACGGCACGCTCCTGGCCCTCAAAAACGAGTGCTACCTTGAGGGGGGCGCTTACAGCAGCTTTGGAATCGCCACCATCTACTATGCAGGGTCTCTCTTGGGCGGGCCCTATCGCCTTCAAAATATGAAATATGACGGTTATCGCGTTTGCACCAACAAGCCGGCATGCGGCGCGCAGCGTGGTCACGGAGGAGTAGTCGCAAGAGCCGCGTGGGAGCAGCAGCTTGATCGCATTGCAGAAGAGCTCGGGATGGACCCTGTGGAGCTTCGTCTCAAAAACATGATGGAGGCAGGAGATGTGAGCTGTAATGATCTCAAGATGAACAGCCTCGGAATGCGGGAGTGCATCGAGGCCGTTCGGGACGGCTCAGGATGGAAGGAAAAGAA
The DNA here is from genome assembly GCA_963740905.1 of uncultured delta proteobacterium. GTDB lineage: Bacteria > Desulfobacterota > DSM-4660 > Desulfatiglandales > HGW-15 > JAFGDM01. Next base: position 346,451 of record CAVUFY010000008.1, on the reverse strand, counting down.
AGGCAGGCTGCCGAAAGGCAAAGGAATCGGCATGGCCTGCGGCTTCTTCGTCTCAGGGGCAGGCTTCCCCATTTACCGGTCGGACACTTACCATGCCACGGTCACGATCCACGTCAGCGAGGATGGAGGAACCGTTCATGTGTACACCGCCTCAGCCGAGATCGGCCAGGGATCGGACACCACCTTCGCCATGATCGCGGCGGAGACGATCGGCATTCCACTGGATTCAGTAAAGATCTCTTCGGGAGATACGGAGTTCGGAATCGATCTGGGGGCCTATTCCAGCCGCCAGACCCTCATGACCGGCCATGCGACCAAAGAAGCGGCCGTCGATGTGCGCAGACAGATCCTCGGGGTTCTGGCGCGGGAGCTGAAAGTGGACATCAGCGAACTGGACATCAAAGACGGTCTGATCGTGTTCAAGCACGGAAGGGTGGATTTCGGCAGTATCAGGGCACGGTACATCAAGGAGCACCGGGGGTGGCAGGGTCTTGCCAGAGGCAGGGACCCTCTCACGTTCCAGGAGGCCGCCAGGATCGCCTATCTGGCCAGAGGCACCATCATCGGGAAAGGCAAGTACAAACCCGCTGACCTCGGCGGCACTCACAAGGGCGCGGCAGTCGGCACGTCACCGGCCTACGGCTGCTCTGCTCAGGTGGTGGAGGTGATTGTGGACATGGAGACCGGGAAGATCACCGTAGAAAAGATGACCGACGCCCATGACTGCGGTTTTGCCATCAACAGAACTTCTGTGGAGGGGCAGATGCAGGGATCCCTCTCTATGGGACTCGGCGAGGCCCTTTTGGAGGAGGTCAAATTTGACGGGAAAGGGCGGATTTTGAATCCCGATTTTGCGGAGTACAAGGTCCCCACCGCCCTGGACATGCCCAACGTGGACCCCATCATCGTGGAGTCCCACGAACCCTATGGTCCCTTCGGGGCCAAAGAAGTAGGCGAAGGCGCCATCATGCCCACCATCCCGGCCATTCTGAACGCTGTCTACGATGCCACGGGAATTCGTTTTCAGGAACTGCCTCTGACGCCGGAACGGGTCTTCATGGCCGTTCGAGCCAAGAAACAAAAGTCCGAATAGGGCAGGGATGGACAAGTATGAACACGGTTCACTGACCGAGGAACAAAAAATCCGCTATTGCAGGCAGTTGACGATTCCGGAAATCGGCGAGGACGGCCAGCAAAAGCTGGGAAGGGCAAGAGTATTGATCGTCGGTCTGGGTGGTTTGGGATCGATCTCCTCATCCTATCTGGCAGCTGCCGGTGTGGGGCATCTCAGGATTGTCGATCACGATGGTGTAGGGCTGGAAAATCTCAACAGGCAACTCCTGCACAGCACCGAAGACCTGGGTCGACCCAAGGTGGAGTCGGCATCCGAGAAATTGCTCCGCTTAAATCCAGCATGCTGCGTTCAGACCGCGATCGTGGATATAGGAGATAAGAACGCCTTGGGCCTGGCTAAGGGGTGTGCGCTTATCATCGATGCGACGGACAACATAAGGACCCGGCATGTGCTCAACCGGGTTTCTCTGGAAAGACAAATTCCTTTTATCTATGGGGGCATCAACGGCTGGAACGGAACGGCGGCCACCTTCCTCCCAGGAAGAACATGTTGCTTTGCCTGCCTGTTTCCGTCACAGGAGACAAGGGGTGGGGAGAGGGGGTTACCAGCATTGGGTCCCACGGCGGGCGTGATCGCTTCCATCCAGAGCATGGAAGCCCTTAGAATAATGTTGGGTCTTCCTCCGAACCTTGCGGGGAGGCTGCTTGAATTCCGGGGCGCGGAAATGAAATTTCGAACTGTTGATCTCGTGAAAAACCCGGACTGCAAGGTATGCGGGAATATCACGGGAAGATGAATCCATGGGACTCTTCATTCAAATCATGGTAAACGGAATGACGGAGGAGGTTCCCGAAAACGCGACCATCGAGTTTTTGATCGAGCACTTCCAGGAAGCGGATCCGGCGCTTATTGTCGAGCACAACGGCCGGTATGTGTATGCCCGGCAGTATGGCACCATCGGGGTTTCTCAAGACGACAGGGTGGAATTCATTCACCCCGACTTCGGAGGATGATTTATGTTCCCCCAATGCGATCATTTGGCTGCAACCAAAGCTTTGTCAAAAGCCGATCCATGGGGAGGATTCGAAAACGGCGCACGGTAAAACAACTCATGGCTTTTCGCTGTAGGTCAGAGGCCTTATGCCGTGGGCAGTTTCGGACCGGCTTCCCGGGCCGGGCCTTACAACTTCTCCGCAGCTTGCGGGGACGTTGCACTTCAAGATCTTACAGGATCCTGTGAGATCCGCTTAATACGTGGGGAGTTCTCAGTGTGCGGGTAATGACCGTAAGGCCTGCCTCCTCGGCAATCTCTACGGCCAAATCCGTACAGGTGGTTATACTGGCAACGATGGGAATCCCGCTGTTAACCGCCTTCAGAGCCATGTCGGAAGAAATCCGGCCGCTTGTCAAAAGGAGCTTGTCCCCCGGATTTCCCTGCGTTAGAAGCATGCGGCCCACCACTTTGTCGACGGCGTTATGACGTCCGACATCCTCATAAAAGGCCAGAATCCGGTCTTGGCCGGCGGAGACCAGGGCGGCGCAGTGAATGCCGCCCGTTTTTCTGTATTCGGTCGCCAGGGCAAGGGTCTTCTTCATAAGGGACTGCACCATCGTCATGGGAACGCGCGGGCCTTCGACCAATCGGTTTTTCTTGCGGGAGAATTGAAAATACGATATTTCGCCGCCCATGCAGGACGATGTCCTGATACTGTCCTGTCGCTCCATATCCCGGTAACGTTCCGTCGTGAGATCTATGTGGATTTCTTTATTGCGCTCACACGCGTCTACCGCCACGACTTCATCGACCGACTCGATGAACCCTTGGTTATACAGCCAGCCTACGGCCAGTTCCGTCAGGTCACGGGGCGTGCACAAGACTGAGGAAAGAAAATCCTCGTTGACAAACATTTGAACCAAGGCCTCTGAAGGCTGCTGCGCTTTGTCTACTCTAATTTTGCCTGTTTTCAGACTCAAAGTCCCGTCCGCTAGCCTGATGCGTCGCAGGCCCACTGTATCTCCTTTCGGAGTCCATGCGCAAGTTGAACCCCCTCCCCGGAACGCCCCTAATGACTTTTCCTGTCAAGGCTATCATATATCTTTATTGACATGTATCTCATTTGATATATAATGCCGCGCCATGGAACATTTGAGAGAGTGGAGTATCATCACGGGGTCCAGCTCGTTGCAGTCTCCTGTCGGGAATCGATCGCTTGATGGCCCATTGCTCGATGCCTGGTTCGAATTGAATTACCGTTTGCAGGAGGAAGCTGTTGACGCTCACATCAACAAGACTTTTGTTGAGCAGTGGATGTTGCGCCTGGGGACCATTGTGTCGCCTCGGCCCCAGTGCTCCTGGCTTTTTCTGGCCAGAATCAACGAACTGGCTCTCCTTTGCGCCTCAAGATACGTGGACTGTTGCGAGTTCACCGCCGCTGATGAACTTCTGGTGGAACCATCCAGCGTCCTTTTGCAGGCCGGACAGGGAAAGGCTGCCGATTCAAAGGACGGGGGAGGCCGCGTCGCATGGGGTGAGGAACGCCCTCTTGCCGAAAAAAATTCCGGACCTTTGCTATCGTGTCTCTACGATATGCTGAGTGGATCAGGCTATATGACGGAGGAGTACCTGCTTTCAGTTTCCCGGCGCACGGAAAAGATTTCTCAAGTGGCCAGGATGCTCGCAGGTCTTGGAATGGGCAACACGAAAGATATTTCCGTGAAACTCTCATGGATGGACGTTGATCAGCGGAGAGATTTTCGATCGAGGCTTTGTCTTTTTGATCGAAGAACCTTTAATGAAATAGGCCGCGCCTTGCATCTGTTCATGTGTCTTGGCAATGTGGACGACAAGTATGTGAGGAAATATCTGCGCGGATGATCGAAACAAAAAATCTTGGAGGTTGGGCAATGGAAACGATCAAGACGGATTGTGGCTTATGCATTAACTGCTGCGGCGTAAATGCGTATGTGGAAGACGGCAAGTTGGTTAAGGTGGAGGGCATGCCCGAGCACTGGCTGAACAAGGGTAAGTTATGCCCGAAAGGTGAGCGGCTCGTGGACTTGCTTTATTCGCCTGCCCGCCTAAAATACCCCATGAAGAAGGTCAACGGGCGTTTTCAGAGAATATCCTGGGACGATGCCTTAGGCGAGATAGGAGCTAAGTTACAGGAGCTGAAGGAAAAGTTCGGCGCCCATACCTTGGCGACCTGGACCGGTTCGGTGGGTGTCGAGCATTTTGAGATGGCGGCCTTTAACCAGCGATTTCGGGGAGCCTACGGCACTCCCAATTTCTTCAACCCCGAAGGCATCTGTTTCCGCACCCGTATTCTCGCGCGACAGATCACCTTTGGTCGATACCCCGTGGAAGAACCGGTGAACGCCAACTGTATCCTCCTCTGGGGTCGTAATCCTGACGAAAGCTACTGGCCTGTAGGCAGACAGGTCCGAGAGAGGGTCCAGGCCGGGGCAAAACTCATAACGATTGACCCGCGGCGCACTCCCATATCCAAGTTGGGGATCCATCTGCAGCCCCGTCCCGGCACCGACGGCGCTATCGCTCTGGCCATGATGAATGTCATCGTCGAGGAAGATCTGTGGGATAAGGAGTTTGTGGATAAGTACACTACGGGTTTTGACCGGCTGGTGGAGCATGTCAAGGAATATACGCCCGAAAAGGCCGAGACGATAAGCAGCGTACCAGCCGCAGAAATAAGACGTGCGGCACGCATCTTTGCGACCACGAAAAGCGCCTGCATCCTGGAAGGAGTGGGCCACATGAACCAGTTCACCAACGGCCTCCAGACGAACAGGGCCTATTCGATCCTGATGGCGATCACCGGAAATGTTGACGTGCCGGGCGGATGGGTTACCTGCCCTCAGGTTCGTCTGGCCGATCTGCGCCTGCCCATAAACGAAAATGCCCTGGGGTACGATGAATATCCCGTATTCCACCAGTTCGGCAAGCGTCCACCCCCGTATGGCTCCGCATCGATGATGACTGAGGCGATGAAATCGGAGAAGCCTTACCCAATAAAGGCCTTCATATCGTCCGGCAGTAATCCGGCCCTGACCTTTCCCGATACCAAGCTGTTCCTCGAGGGTATAAAGAATCTGGAGTTGTTTGTTAACATCGATCCCAACATGACCGAAACAGGACAGCTCGCCGATTACGTCCTGCCGGCCTGTACCTTTCTGGAAGAGACGGGCATAGGCGGTTTTCCTTACGGCATATCGTACTGCGAGCCCTATATCATGCTGCGCAAGAAGGTGGTCGAACCACTCTATGAGAGCAAGCCCATCTGGTTGATCTGGACCGAACTGGGCCGTAAAATGGGCTATGCGGAACATTTCCCGTGGAACACGGATGAAGAAGTGGCGGAACACTTTTTCTCAACAAGCGGCGTCACCCTCAAGGCCCTGACCGATCATCCCGAGGGCGTCTATTTCGGCAAGAAAGAATACAGGTTATATGAAAAGAAAGGTTTTTCAACCGCGAGCGGAAAGGCGGAATTGTATTCCGCGAGAATGGAAGAGCTGGGCTTCCAGGGTATCCCGGGACATGTGGAGCCCCAGCAGAGCCCTGTTGCAAATCCTGAAATCGTCAAGCAGTATCCTGAGATCCTGCTCACCGGCTGCAGGCAGGTGGAATATATCGATGCGCAGATGCATGATGTGCCTGCTTTGAGAGTGAGAAGACCAGACGCGGAAGCTGAGATCCATCCCGCCACGGCCGCGAAGTACGGAATCGTGCACGGTGAGTTGATCGCTGTGGAAACCCCACGGGGTTCAATCAAGATCAAGGCGAATGTCACGCAGGATATAAAGCAGGGTGTTGTGTCGGTTCCTCACGGTTGGGCGGAAGCGAACTGTAATATACTCCTGGATGCCAAATTGTTGGACCAAGTCTCAGGCTATATCACGATGAACAGCGTTGCGTGCCGAATCGTTAAGCTGGCTTAGTCGGGAAATTCTTATATACGCGCACAAACGCGCACATATAAACCACAGTCCCTCATGACCCTTTTCAGGGCATGAGGGACACCTACAACAACCGCCTCTCTCTCGCTCACAGATCCCAGGGCTTCAGATCACCGGAAGCGAACTTGCGGGGCATCTTGAAGTACCCGGCCTCCGCCGCCGTCTTTACCCGATTCGAGACTTCGTTCATCCCCATTTCGTTCATGAGTGTGAAAGGCCCTTTCGGCCAGGCCAGAGCTGTAGAGACACCCAGTTCCAGGTCCTTGACCGAAACTACTCCCTTTTCGACCAAATGGGTCGAAATGCAGAATATGGAGCCCAGGAGCCTGTCACCGACGACCCTGCGCTGTGCCGGATCTTTGAGGATGGAGCCGTCCTCGAGGTCCCACAGCTTGCCGTTTTCAAACATCGTCTTTAACTGTTTCGGAACCTGTGGAAACCCAATGTCCGATCCGGCCAGGTATTCGACCATCGACCCGCCCGCATGATAGGCGGTGCCCAAGCCCGAGCCGTTTTGCACCCACATGATGCCGTATTTGACTCCCAGTGTTTCTTGAGAGATATTTTCCAGCGTCGCCACGTTATACTTGTCGCCCACAAAAGAGTTGAGCACCAGGTAGCTGGAGATGAAGATCGGGTTGATGGCAAATCCCGGGAAATCCTTAACCGTGATCGGCACCTTCTTGTTCTGCTTGGAGAACGCCATCAGCGCCTTATAAGTCTCATCGCCGGTGTTCTTCTGGAGGATCACTTCGACCAGGCGATTGACGTTGGCCGGGAAAAAGTAGTGAAGACCGGCGGTCCTTGCCGGATTTTTCACCTTCTCCATGAGTTTTTCGATGAGAAAGGTCGATGTGTTGCTCACGATGATGGTGTCCCCTGGGCACGCATCGGACAGCTCTCCGAAAATTTGTGTCTTCAGATCCATTTTTTCGATGGCCGCCTCGATGATCAAATCGCAGGCTTTCAGGTCATCGTAAGTCGTGGTGCCTGTGAACATCCCGCAGATATGATCCATATCCGCCTGGCTCATCTTGCCCTTCTCCACTCTCTTGGACAAGGCCTTGAGCACGAACTTATCATACATGGACTTGACCAGTTCATCGTTGAGTTCCTTGTACACAACCCGGTATCCGTTTGCTGCGGCATTGAGCCCGATGGCTGCACCCATCACACCGAAACCGATGATTCCCACAGTTTTTACCTCTTTCACTTTATCCCTCCTTTATGATTAAAGTTGAACTCCGATTAAGGACGATGGACTATAAGCTTCTTCTCACCACATTAATGGCAGGCGCTTTCAGGTGCGTTCGGACCATGCCAGTACGGCCAATACGGCCAGAGCCGTACCGATGACGGATCCCCCGAAATGCAACCCCGCATTCATAGAACTTTTTGTGAGACCGCCAATGTTCCTTGCCTTTGCCAGATAGCTTATCCAGCCGCCTTCAATTTCTTCTCAATATCCTCCCGCAGGGATTTCTTATCCAATTTTTGTGCTCCGGTGTAAGGCATGGCATCGATAAATTCAATCCGCTCCGGGAGCTGAAGCACAGAAGCTTTCTGCCGCTTCAAGAACGAAATGATCTCATCGAAGCTCAGTTGAGCTCCGGTTTTGGGCTGGATGTAAGCGCAAACCCTTTCGCCCATGAGCGGATCAGGCATGGGGATGACCGCCACCGCCGCCACGCCGGGATGACGGCTGATGAGACTCTCAATTTCCGTGGCGCTTATACTCTCGCCGCCCCGGTTGATCATTTCTTTAATGCGCCCGGTAATTCTGATGTAGCCTTTCTCATCGATCCTGGCCACGTCTCCGGTCCTGAAGAACCCATCCGGGGTAAAGACCCTCTCATTCTCCTCCGGGTTGTTGTAATAGCCCGTAAACACTCCCGGGCCTTTAATGACCAATTCGCCGTCCGTGTTGGGGGAAAGTTCATTCCCGTCAAAATCTATGACCTTGTAAGTGTCATAAGGACAGGTGGGTCTCCCCACGGTGGTGCAGATCACCTCCAGATCATCCGTGGTGCGGGTGATAGAGGTCATCCCTTCTGTCGCGCCATATGCATTGTAGAACTTCATTTTCAGCTTTTCCGTGACGTCTTTGACGAGATCAGGGTGACTTGCCCCTCCTCCACTGTGCATCTTTCTTAAGGAGCCCAAATCATGCTGATTGAGACCCTCGTACTGAAGCATCCTCTGCGCCAGGGTGGGAACCCAGATGATGGAAGTGACTCTCTCTCCCTCAATGGTTTCACAGATTTTTTTATGCTCGGTAGAATCCAGGAAGATGATCTTTCCATGCGTGATCACACTTCCCATGAAGCCCTTGCTGAATGTCAAATCATGGCCGATCGGGCCTGCGATAAGGTTAATATCCTCGATGCTTTGGTCCCAGGACTCGGAGCAAAATTTGATGCCTGTAATAAGGCTATTGTGACTACGGGGGACGATTTTGGGCGTTCCGGTCGTCCCTCCGGTAGGCCCCATATGGGCCACCTGCATCGGGTCCGGCCGCCGAGCCTCTAGGCGAGCCATGTTTTCCTTCGTCAGTTCGGCCTCCTCAATCAGTCTTTCCAGCCTCGAAAAGGGTGGCTGTTCCTCCTCCCCTCGCACGGTGATGATATTCTTGACTTCCGGATGCTCCTTCAGGACGTCTCGAATTATGGGGATGTAATCCGTCTTTCTGTATCTGGAAGCGACAATCCAGCCCGTAGCTCCGGTAAGACCGATCAAGTGGTTGATTTCAAGCTGGCGATATCGGTCGATGAGCAGAACCACAATCGCCCCAATCTTTTGAAGGGCAAAGTAGGCAAAAACGAATTCGTTCCAGTTGGGAAGTTGGACCAGGACCCGGTCCAAAGGCCGGATACCCAAATCCATAAGCCCTACAGCCAGCTTATTCACCTTTTCCCGGGCTTCCCCGTAGGTCAGACGGGTCTTCCCGTCCACAAAGGCCTCTTTGTCAGGGTGAATATCCGCAGCTCTGTCAAGGAGATCCCCGAATGTCAGATCCAACCACCATCGAAGTCTGTTATACTTCTCGGCGTCCTCTTCTCTGTAAGGTGTAAATCCTTCGAGAAATTTGACCATTTGTCACCCCCTCCTTTCCCCATTTGCCTTCCCAATGAATGCCCGCTTCTGTAAATGAATCTTACCAGATCTTTTCAGATTCATCCAACGCCGAAACGGCTTTCGATCTTTTTCGCAATATCCTTCAGTTCTGTGTCGGAAAGCAGAGACAAGAGCACCTTCCCTCCGGCTCTTGCAAGGAGTGGGATGGCCATCCCCGCCTCAGAGGAAACCTTGATGTCAGTTGGGGAGTCAACCTTGTCCACGCACGGTAATTACTTTTCGTTGACATACAAGAGCATTTCTATATAGTCTCTCCGAAAAAGCAAGTTATTATCGACACTCAACTGAAATGTAAGGAGGCCAAATGATTATTGATGCCCATATGCACCTTAGTGGGTCTGGTTGGGTAAGGGGCAAGTATTTACGGTTTGTGTGGAAGATGTATATTACGGAGTATAATCGGGTCCATCATACAAATAAGACCCCTACCGACTTTCGCGACATGTTGATGAGTATGGACCCGCCGGTGGTTGACCCCGGCGGCGATCATGTGGTTGAAATGATGGACAAGGCAGGGGTTGACAAGGGCGTTATTTTCCCTGTGGATTGGGAGGCTATAACAGGACCGCCAAAAGTTCCCGTAAGAGAGCAGAATAAGGCCCATGCCGATGCGGCGAAGAAACATAAGGGTCGGTTCATACCGGTGTGTGCTCTTGATCCCAGGCGAGGGAATGCTCTTGATCTCGCCAAGGAGGCCATTGAAGATTGGGGAATGAAGGGATTTTACTTCATGCCCCCTACAGGATTTCGCCCAGATGATCCGATTTGCTTCCCAATCTATGAAAAATGCATTGACTGGGGAGTGCCTATGATTATCCACTCTGGGAAGGAAATAGCCCACTGGGACTACAATCATCCTGTGGTTATCGCCAATGCAGCCCTGAGATATCCCGAGCTTAAGGTGGTGATCGGACACGCCGGTACAAGAATATATAGGCGTGAAGCCCTGGAAGCTGCCACGATACCTAATGTTTACCTGGACTTTTCAGAGTACCAAGGGTTTTGGCGCTTGCACCCTGATAGGTTTTATCAATGGCTGCGAGATGCTATAGATGATGTTGGTGCTGATAAGGTAATGTTTGGAAGTGGGTTTCCCAATCCAAATGTATTGACTCCCGAAGCTGAGTGGGTGAAGGCAATCAAGGAGCCGAAAACAGATCTGGAGTTCACTGCTGAGGAGATAGATATGGTGTTAGGAAAGGCTGCAGAAGCAGTCTTTGATACCAAATGATGACCTTTAATATACGGGAAATATTCGGCAACGTTGGTACACGGGAGGCGGACGTCGCCAGCAGCAGACGGGGGTGAGGCAGAAAGCCGAGGGCTTTATGTATCGCAGCATCATTTAAGAAGCGATTGTCGTTCATCGCCTACACCAGAGGCGGCAAATATATTCTGGCCCGCGAGTCCGGAATGGCCTTCTTCCCCAGCCGTTCCAGCCCCTCCACCAGCGATGGCAACTGCGACAGGGGGATACCCATGAACATAATGTCATCGCCGATGTCGGACGTAGCCCGACAGCCGTAGCAGCCCAGCGACATGTTGATTTCGCCGGTGGTGTAAGGGAAGAGCGTGGTCTCCACGCATTGCGCATTATAGGAGCTCATCTTGAAGGTGTGCCGCCGGCCGGTGTAAAAGGTCGAGGCCAGGCACAGCCACATCATGCTTTCCGGCGGGGCCATCACCGCGACCACATCCGGCTTCATCACCGCAGCCACCAGCGGCGTCACCAGCGTGGCCCGTATCGACTTCTCGGGCAGTGTCAGGCGCTCGGACACCATCCTTTTAGCAGCTTCCAGCGAAGCCACTTTACCCAACTTGATATAGACGTCGCCGCCGGCCAGCTTGGGGGGAATGCCCGTCAAGCCCAGGATGGAGGTGCCGTCGGCGCAGGAGTGGTATTCGGCAGTCATCAGCAGACTGTTGCCGCGGCGGGCAATGGTCAGCGCCTGGCAGTAGCGCAACTTGACCCGCGGCGTGGGCACGTGCGGCAGGGGAACACCGTAGGGAATCAGGGTTATCGCCACCGGCCGCCAGCGCAGCTTCAGTACCCGCTCCAGCGATTGGGCATAGGCCTCGTAAGCCTGTTTCTCTCCGTCACCGAGCGGGGTAAAGGGCGCTTTATTGTCGGTATCGAGATATCTGGCGGGAGCGGGCTCCTGCATCACAGAGATAGCATGCTGCGCGCACTGCCCCATGCAGGCGTTGCAGGCCCAGCAGTTCTCCGGTCTGGTGGCGCGGGCCACTTTTTTGCTGTGCGCCGTCACCAGTTGAAAAACCGACGTGGGGCAGAACTCGACGCAGAAATTGCAGCCGTTGCAGCGCGCCTCGTCAACCTCAATGCGTACCATCGATGTCTCCTCTCGGGTCATTCTCCGTATTGGGCGGCGTGGTCACCACCAGGCGGTTTTCCTGTATCCAGGCTAGGGTGCGCCGGGGGAGGAAAATGCCGGGCTGGTAAGTCATGGCGTAGGCCATGGCCTTGATGACGGCGATGGTATGCGCCAGGTCTTCCGTATTGTCCACGTCGGGCAAGGCTTCCAGCACCGTCGTGGGAACACCCCGGGCCGTGGCGATACCGATGACGGCTTCCAGGGCGGCGGTACCCTCCTGGTTATAAAAGACACCGGTAAAATCCATATCGGCATTGGCCGTCAGGCCCACCAGCGATACGCCGGCGGCCTGGCAGGGAGCGATGACCATCCCTCCTCGGTCGGAACCGGCATCGAGATAGGCAAGCCACTGAAAGGCGCGGTGCAAAAATTCCGGGACGACAGTGGGCAAATCTCCGCCAACGCAGACCACCGAGCGGTACCCCTGGGCAAAAAGCTGACGGTAGTGGTCGTTAAAATGCTCGTCGAAATTACGGCCCCGGTCGACGATATAATGGATAGTCGCAGCATCGGGAAATTCGGCCCGGAACAACTCCTGCAGCCGGGGTATCTCACTTTCCGGCGTTCCCGATACGACGAAATCGTAACTCTCGCCCTTAGCCGCCGCCTGGCGGCACAATTGCAGCGCGGCCCAAATGGCATCGGCCACGTCCAGCAGGGTCACCCGGTAGAACTGCGCCGCCTCAGCATCGGTCAGAGGACCGCGGAAACGCTCCGTGAGACGCGTCTTGGTTATCCCCGGCTGGGGCGACTTGGTAAATAGCGACAGCGCATGCTTCTGCTCACTCATCTTCTTTTGTCCTTTATAATATATCCCCCCTGGCAGGACGCTGAAAAAACGACTCCAGCAGGTTGCTCAAAAACGCCCAGATGCAAGGCGCCCGAAATCCTGACGAGTGAGGCGTACTTCCTGTACGCCGCAGCGACGAAGGACGAGGGCAACGCCGCAGATGGGCGTTTTTCAGCAACCTGCTAGACCTTATACACCCGGCAGCGCAGAGTACGGTAACTCCACTGTCCCAGTATCGGGTCGCACGACGCGACGTCGGCACTGGTCAACACATTGGCATTGGACTGCCAGGCTCCCCCCAGGGAAGGTTCCGCCAGCGGCTGCTCAGGATACCACCAGCCATACTCCACGCTGACCGTATCCGGCACCATTTCCCTCAGCCGGAGGGCCTGCTGAATGCGGCCCTGCGGGCTTTCTACCCAGACATTATCGCCGTCGGCCAGTCCCAGCGCGCCTGCCGTGACTGCGGCCATTTCGGCCACGGGTTGGGGCCGGCAGCGGCGCAACGCCGCTATCTGCCGCAACTCGGAGGCATAATAGGGCTGGCAACGGACGCCGGTGACCAGCCGCAGAGGATACGGCTCGGCGCTATCATTGCGCGGCACATAGGCCGGCAGAGGGTCGTAACCCATCTCCTCCAAAATAGCGGAGTACAGCTCCACTTTGCCGCTGGGGGTGGCAAAGCCCTGCGTGCGGTACTTGCGATAATGCCGCGGAGGGGCGTACAGACCCGTCCGGCAAAATTCCTGCCAGTTCAGACCCGCTGGAGCGAAGATTTCATCCAGCGCCTCTTCCAGCGTCTCCCACGGCCAGTACGGCTGCTGCGCGCACCGCCGTCCCAGGTCGCGCCAGAAGTAAAAGTTATGCCGCCGGGCAAAAAGAGGCGGCAGTGCGGCGGTGCCGCCGTAGGCAATATTGGCGACGCCGGCGTTGGTCTGCAGCACGGGCTGCTCCAGGGTCCCCGCCATGGGCAGGACGTAATCGGCCAGCGCGGTGGTCGGCGTGGGGAACAATTCCAGCACCACCAGTAAATCAAGGCTGGTTAATGCCTGGTGGACCAGCGGGGTATTGGGCTGTGACAGGAGGGGGTTACTGGCCAGCACCGTCAAGGCCCGGATAGGATACGGCTTACCGGTCACCATCGCCTGCCAGACAAGGTGGGGATGCGCCGAGGTTAAATAGCGAGCCGGCAGGGTCTTGCCGTCCCGCCTGGTAAACTGCGTCAGCCGCTCGTAACCCTCGTAAGTCGGTAAAGGGAAATACTCCCGGCCCAGTTTCTTACCACGTTGTTCGGGCGCCAGCATATCGGACAATTCCATTTTAGATTCCGGTATGAAATCAGGCACCTCACTTAAATGGCAGGCCCCCGCCTCATCCAGGTTGCCGGTAATGGCCCGCAAAACGGCCAGGGCGCGCAGCGTTTGCGTACAGTGGAAGCCGCTCTGGTCTATGCCCAGGCCGCTGAAAAGCGCCGCCGGTTTCAACGTAGCGAAAGAGCGCGCCGCCGCCACTATGTCAGCGGGAGGTATGCCGGTAATCTCGGCGGCCTGCTCCGGGGGATAGGCCGCCACCCGGTCGCGAAGCCGGGCGAAACCGGAACACCAATTAGCCACGAAATCATGGTCGTAGAGCTCTTCCGTAATAATCACCCGGAGCATCGCCAGCGCCAGGGCGCCGTCAGTGCCGGGACGCACCGGCAACCACCGGCCGGCCCGGGCTGCGGTCAGGGTACGACGCGGGTCAACAACGATAAGAGTACCGCCCGCGGCGCAGTATTGCCGCAAGGTATGCCATAGCAGCGAATGATCGGACTCCGCCGGGTTAATCCCCCACATGACGACACAGGCAGTGGACTGCGGGTCCAGCTCCGCTTCCACCGGCCAGCCGTAGGTCAGGCTGTGCACCCAAACGCTCGAATTCCAGCAAATATTGCCGACGCCGATATTATTGGGACTGCCGAAGAGGTTCAAGAAACGGTGCAGCGGCCAGTACTGGCTGCGCGGCGCCGCGATGCAGGTCGCCACTGTCTCCGGGCCGTAACGGTCTTTCAGACGGACTAACCGGGCTGCAATATCGTCGAGCGCCTCGTCCCAGGTCACGCGCTGCCACTGTCCGGAACCACGGGCGCCGATGCGCTTCAGGGGATAATTGATACGCGTCGGATGGGTCAACACCTCGACGTTGCATGCAAAACGACGGCATCCGCGCATAATGGCGGCATCGTACGGATAGCGGGCGGGGTCCGGCTCTACCTTGACAAGCGTGCCATCGTCGCTAAAATGGGCCTGCAGACCGCACAGATACCCGCATAAACTACAATTGGATTGGCGCGTGATCAACGGTAGCCATCCTTCCCTGTCCCGCAGGATACAGGCGCCGTCCGGCGATGTCGGTAAGGTGATAAGCACAGAACGGAATCGAACTGCCATCGGGAGTCACCACAGTCAGACTGCACTGCTGCAGTTTATTCAGGTCCATTATCCAGGCATCCATCAAGCCCATGATAAGTACGGGCAGTCCCCGGGGCAAAACACCGCCCTGCATCTGCGCCAGAATATCGGTAAAGATGGCGCCCTGCGGGCTGGTCCGGCTGAAATAGGTCCGGTAGGTCTCCCGGTCGATGGTCCTGGTGAAAGGGACATACGC
The DNA here is from genome assembly GCA_963740905.1 of uncultured delta proteobacterium. Taxonomy (GTDB): domain Bacteria; phylum Desulfobacterota; class DSM-4660; order Desulfatiglandales; family HGW-15; genus JAFGDM01. The sequence goes on along the minus strand of CAVUFY010000008.1, from coordinate 331,438 downwards.
CTCGGCATCGCCTACTAGATACGTGGCGCAGGAACAGCGGGGATGGCAACAACCGAGCGGCCAGAAATCGCGAGCGGCGATGCGGCCGCCGGTCTGCTCCGCCACCAGATTGACCATGTCCCCCGTAGACAGGTGCCCTTGGGTCGGTACCGTGAAGCGGCCGGACTTGAAAGCCGGCTGCAAAGAGAGGCCGCAAACGATATCCGAGTTGCGAAGGGCGAAGTCGACCAGCTCACCCAGTTGGCCTTCATTAATCCCTGCAACAACGGTCACCGCCAATACCACGGGCACTCCCTCCCGACGGCAGTTCTCCAGGGCCCGGAGCTTATCGGCCAGCAAGTCCGCACCCCGCAACGTGCGGGTGACGTCGGCAGTGAGACCGTCGAACTGCAGGTAAATTTCACTAAGCCCCGCTTCCTTTAAAGCTCGAAGGTAGTTCCGGTCACGGGCGATGACCAGACCGTTAGTATTGAGTTCTATGCCGCGGAAACCGGCCTGCCGTCCCAGGGCGACAATTGCAGGCAGGTCGGAACGGATGGTGGGCTCGCCGCCGGTAATTTGGACCGGCGTATTGATTCCGTCGTAGCGTCGAATGACATCGAATTCACCTGCAATGGTCTCTAGATCCGGGTCGTCCGGGGTTGCCTCAGGAGAGGCCATGAAACAGACCGGGCAACGCAAGTTACAGCGCCAGGTCACCTCGATTTCGGCAATGGTGGCATGCCGCCGGTGCTGCGAACACAGGCCGCAATCGCGCGGGCAACCCGCCGCACTGTCCGCCTGGGCCGCACGCGGCTGCTCGGGGAAGACAAAATCGCCGAACCAATGATAAGAAGCCGCATCCGGCCAGAGACAAACATCGAATTCACCGTGCTGCGGGCACTTTCGGTATAGATAAGCCCGCCCCTCCCGGACATGAACCGTCGCCGGAAGGGTTTTCAGGCAGCAGGGACACAGGCTTAATGTCGACTCAATGATATCCGTCAGCTTTGCCTCCACCAATCCTGATTGGAGCATGATCCCCCTCAGGTGCCCAGTTGAGGCCACCCGTTCTGCGGGTGGAAAGTCGCTGCTGGGAGGGAGCAGAGTCCACCAGACGCTTGAAATTCACTTCTCCCGGCTCGCCCAGCCACATGGCCTCACTGCGGCGCTGAATTTCGGCATAGTCTACAGGGAGGTTGAAAACCAGTTCCAGTATATGACGCACTTTGCCCGGTGCGACTGCGGACAGGGTGAGGGCACAGGTTACACAGGAAGTGACACACAGGGGAACCGCCACCTGGCGGAACTCGGCCATACGTACCTCCGCCTGCCGAGAACAGGCGGCAGGGTCTGTTATGCCGACCAGCCCTCCGGACCCGCAGCAGATGGTCTCAGCGCCGCTATGCACCATCTCCACTACGTCATAGTCGCCCAATAGCCCGCGCATGTACCCTCCCAGCTTTACCCGACGCTCGGGGCAGGAATCATGGATGGTAATTTTGCGGCCACGGGAAACCGGAACGCAGACTCCAGCCTCAACCATGAACTGGTATATTGATATGACTTCCATCCCGGCCAGCCACGGCTGTCCCTGCAAACGGCAATGACACGTGGGGCAAACGGTTACGATACGCCGGGCGCCGGTGGCGTTTATGCTCCGCCGTAGTGTCGACATATACTTAACTGCTCTTTCCGCAGCACCCATCTGCACCAGCGGTACGCCGCAACAGGCCGGCAGCAAGCCGACATTACCGCTTCGCTCTGAAAGCCATTTAAAGGAGGCCCGCGTCAGTTCAGGCGCATAGCTGGGCAGAGCGCAGCCGGGGAAAAAAAGCGTCTCGCATTTGTCTTTTATCAGGTCGCGGTAATCAATGTGGTAGGTATCGCGATAGATGGTGAAGATATTCCAGTCGTAGTCAGCCCATATGGGACGGTACAGTTCCAGACCGGCCGGATTATTTTCTGCCAGCACCGTCCGTGCCGCGGTTACCATGGCGGGGACATCGACGGCGCTGGGACAATGGCGAGTACACCGACCGCAGAGGGTACACTTCTCGATAAAATCACGGGCCTGTTTACCGGGTTGACCGTCAGCCACCTGCTCGGCGATTTCCGGCAGGGTCAGTCCCCCCAGTTCCGCCAGGAGAGGACAGGCGGAGGAGCAGGCCTGACACTCATTACACTGATTCTGTATGTTTCCCAGTACTTCGTGGGCTTCCCTATTCAAAATTATCTATCCCAAAGCAGGCCCTTCGGCCCGCAACCAAATTCACAATCATCCGCCTTTCCGAAGGAATCCGGAATCCTGCGGATCGGCGGCGCCAAAGGCGACCAGGGAATACCGAATCACGAAGTGAGTTCCCGGAAGTCTTCCCTTCGACATTGGACATAAAATCGTTTCACGATCTTATACTGTTTGCAGGTTGCTCAAAAATGCCCAGATGCAAGGCGCCCGAAATCCTGAGGAGTGAGGCGTACATGCAAGTACGTCGCAACGACGAAGGATGAGGGCAACGCCGCAGATGGGCGTTTTTCAGCAACCTGCTAATCATTAACCGCACCGGCATGATGTATCCTATGCCATGCTGGCCCCATCACTGTGGGCGAAGGGCCGGTGCGTAACCGGTAACCGGCATGAAGCAGTAGTTGCCGGCACTGATCTATGGATAGACCGCGGCTTTTTTCCGTAGCCCTGTTTTCATCACGGGGATTGGTCCCCATCTCAGCCCACAGCAGATTGGCCCCCGCCAGTATCGAAGGGATGTTGGGTTCATGGGTACAATGCCCCACCACGGCATCTCCCATTACCAACCGGGTAACTGCCACTGTACGGGCCAGATACCAATGGGTCACCTCACCATATGAGGCCAGGCCGGAACCGGGAATATTCACCCGATGCATCGCCCCGCTGAAGGTGGCGCCCAGTTCCCTGCCCAGAAACATGAGTTCCACCTGCTGCTCAATGCTGTGCTCGGGGCCGACCGGCTCAACACAAAAGTTGAGCGCCAGCCCGGCACGCCGCGCCGCCCCAATGGTGGTTAACCTTTTTTCCACCGGCAGGCGCGTGTCCTTGCCTTCATTAAGGCGCACCGCATGATAGACTGCGCCAAAGCCGGCCTTAACCAGAGCGCGGGCTTCGTCGTCACCGAAATCAGGGATGTTGGCCACCAGCGGCATATCCGCCGAAACCGCCGAGCGCACCGCCCGTGCCATATCCAGGAACTTCTCGAACCGATAATGGCAGGTAGTCATCAGGTAAATGGCGTTGGCCTTTTGTTGCTCAGAGGCCACTGCCGCCCGTACCACCAGTTCCTGAGGGTATTCAATAACCTCGCGTATGACGTTGTTCTTCGCCGCGAAAACGCAGAAATCACAGTTACCGGGACACGGAGCGAAGTCCAGACCAATCTGAGCACAAATATCACCGTAATTATCGAAACCTCGACGCGACAGGCTGTTCGCTACGGAGCATAGCGCGTACATTTCCGGCGACTGCAAGCCAACATGCATCAACGTCACTGCCTCTTGACGAGTGACGGTTCCCTCTTCGAGGGCTTTATCCAAAATCCTGGCGCAGTCTTTATCCAGTTTCATGGTCCGACTTCCTCCCAGGCACGAAGGAACGCTTCGTCGCCACGGGGCAATTTGGCCAGGAATTCCGCCTCGCCCGGCAGCAGTGTCCGGTCGCCGCTGTAAACGATAAGGAACCGGAGAACAATGCCGCCGATAAGCACTCCCGCCGATGCCAATATTCCGGTGATATTCATGCCGACGGCATACAGTACCAGCGGGACAATCAGTCCGATACCGACGAGCCCTACCCAAAAAGCCAATTTCCGCCGGCCTTTCAACCAAGCGTTCGCAGAATGCGCGGCGGGCGGGGCGGCTGAGGCACGCATGGTCAAGACATAGATAAACAGGACGATGAGTCCCACCACGAGTAAAACGATATTGGCGTCGGATAAGAGGCCTTCCGCAGCGGCTGCGTTACCGCCCGACGACAAGGCATGCACCAGCAGGTACTGCACGGCAGTGCCGTTGGAAATCGCCGAAACCATAAACAACACGGGTAAAGCCGGCCCGTGCCAGAAGGGGCGCGCCTTCATGCTGGCGGGAAGCACACCGGTGTAAATAACCACGCTGAGACCCAGGAGCAAGCCAATGACGGCCACCGCCTGGCGCAGCCCCTCTATAGCGTGCCAGGGCAGGAAGGAAAACCGGAAGGTACCGTAGGCAAAACTGACCACGATAAGCAAACTCAACAGATAGGCTCCGACGGTCATGATGGCTTTCTGCCTGGAAAAGACCCGGAGGAACTGAAAAGGACGGCCTAACTCAAAGACCAGCAGGTTGGCACCGATAGCCAACAGCACAGTTGCGGCAAAGCTCGCCGGCAGGAAAAGGTTGCCGGTACCGAAGAACAGATCGGCTACCGTAGATACTATCATGATACCGCCGCCGAGACCGGCAAAGAAGAGGTCCAGTGCAACCGGCCATCCCCACGTACGCTCTGTTTTCATGTTCTACCTCTATGCGGGAAAATATAGTAGCAATGCGGGTCGGTACCTACTTCCGGCATCATTTGCACAGCATTTTCTTCGTGCACCAGGCGGTACACTTCGCCGGCGGGGTCGTTTAGGTCTCCAAATATACGGGCCCGCTGATGACAGGTACTGACGCAGTAAGGTTCCTTGTTCTGCCCTATGAAGTGCTCGCAAAAGGTACATTTTTGCACGACCCCCAGTTCCTGATTCAGGGTGCGGGCACCGTACGGGCAGGCTATTATACAGGCTCTACAGCCGATGCATTTTTCCCTATCCACCAGCACGACACCATCGGCACGCTGAGACGATGCCCCCGTAGGACAACAACTGACGCAGGGCGGGTCATCGCAATGGAAACAGGGGCGCGGGATATGATAATAACCCAGCGTCGGATAGCTGCCGCTCGGTCCTACAGTGGTAACCATATTCCAGAACATGCCTAAAGGCAGTTTATTTCCGACCTGACAGGCAATGGTGCAGGAATGGCAACCGATGCAACGCCGCAAGTCGATAACCATTGCCCAGCGGGTCATGGCTTATCCTCCTCTTCGACTTTATATACCCGGCACAACAGCCCCCGGGTCGCCCAGCTGCCGCTCCTCGGGTCGCAGAATTCCGGCGCTCCGGACGTAAGTACGTTGCCGTTGGATTGCCAGATATCGTACAGGCCGGGTTCTTCCCCTTTGCGTTCCGGGAACCACCAGCCGCGCTCGGTGCAGACGGTCCGGGGGTGGACGGCCTCGGTAAGTGTGGCAACCTGTTTAATCCTCCCTCTCAGCGTCTCGATCCAGACCCAGTCGCCCTCACCGATACCCAACTCCCGGGCTGTTGCCGGGTTGATCTGCACCAGCGGCTGATGGTGCAGGAAGCGCAACGGCTTTATCTGGCGATGTTCCGAGTGATAGAAGGGCATGAAACCGCCACCGGCTATCAACGTCAGGGGGAAGCGTTCTGCCAGTTCCGGATTATCGTTTTCATTTTCCGCCGGGCCGGCATAGGTGGGCATCGGTTCGTAGCCCAGTTCCTCCAGGGTCTGGGAATACAGCTCGACCCGCCCTGAAGGGGTGGCAAAACCGATGCGCCCGTACTTATAATACTCGCGCTCGGGGAAAACATAACGGACTTTTTCCACAAATTCATCATAACTGCCCACGTCATAGCCCAGCGGCTGCAGACGATAATGATACATGTCTTCGATATGCTCCCAGGGCCAGTCATCCTTCTGTCCCAAACGTTCGCCCAAACCTTTCCAGAAATAGTAACTGGTGCGTCGCTCATGTGAAGGGGGAACAGCGCGCTGGGAGGCAATCACAAAATCGGTGCACCCATAGGTACTGGTTATCGTCGGTCTCTCCAGCCAACCAGCGGCCGGCAATACGTAGTCGGCCAGCATGGCAGTGGGCGTCAGCCAATAGTCCATCACAGTCAAGAATTCCAGTTTCTTCAATGCCTCATATGTCTTCCTGGAATCAGGAAAAGCGGAAAGCGGGTTATCGGCCAGTACCAGAAGGGCTCTGGGCTGGTAGGGCTTTCCCGTCAATATCGCCTCAAATACCGAAGGCCCGTGGGCTTCGCACATCCATTCGGCAGGCGGGGCTTTGCCCCAGACGCGTTTCGTCAACTCGGAGATCTTGCCGTAACCGGGCCAGGCGACCAGTTTATACCTGTCGGAACCGATTTGTTTACTCCGCTGCCCTTCCGGCAACCTGTCATTACATTCCATCTCTTCATCGGTTATCAGCGTCGGATTGGGCCCGCAGAGAAGGTCGCTGCCGGGGGCATCCAGATTGCCCGTAACCGCACGCAGTAACGCCCGGGCGTGCATGGTAGCACCGCCTGCCTTGCCCAACTGGTCAATAGCCACCCCCCATTGAATATTGCCGGGTTTATTGGTAGCATACATTGTGGCACCGGCACGTATCTTCTCCGCATCCACCCAGGTTATCTCCGCCGCCCACTCCGGGGTGTAGGGCCTCACATGCTCGGCCAGTTGTTCCCAGCCGGTACAGCAGTTCTCGATAAAGGTCTGATCGTAGAGGCCTTCCCAGATGATGACGTTGAGCCAGGCCAGTGCCATGGCCGCATCGGTGCCCGGCCTCAAGGGTAACCAGAGGTCGGCTTTGGCCGCCGATTCGGTGAAGCGGGGGTCGATAACGATAATTTTGGTGCCGTTCTGATTGCGGACATCAAAGAGACTACGCATTTCCGGCAGATAGGACGAGCCCGGGTTATGTCCCCACAGGACCACGCACCGGCTCTGCGGTAAGTCCAGATCAAAAGCACACCAGCCGTATATGGCGGTCTCGACCATGAACGTGGGAATCCAGCACACATGGGAAGTGTGGAACACATTAGGACTGCCGAACAGGTTCATGAATCGCCGCCGCGGCGAATCGTCGGTGCGAAGGGTGCCGCCGGCACTGCACACTGTCTCGGCTCCCGATTCCTCACGGAACCGCCCCAGTTTAGCGGCAATTTCATCCAGCGCCTGCTCCCAGGTTATTCTCTCCCATTTGCCTTCGCCACGCCGGCCCGAGCGCTTAAGAGGATGGTTCAGGCGTGCCGGGTGCTTATGGTGCATGAGCGCGATCTGTCCCCTGGCGCAGAGACCGCCACGGCTATGGGGGTGTTCCGGGTCGCCTTCGATGGCTTTGATCTCGCCATCTTTGACATGGACCAGTACGCCACAGTTCTGGTGGCAAAAGAAACAAGCTGCTTTTCGAATTTGCTCCATATATTTACACCTAATGCAGGCCTACGGCCGCAACCAAACCTGACCGAACAGCGAATAACGAATGTCGAACAAGGAATGTCGAATCACGAAGTGAGTTGCGGGAAGTCTTCCCTTCGACATTGGACATTCTACATTCGATATTCTGCGGTTCGTTTTTCAACTTCTACGCAACTATCATAATACATGGCCAAATCGGCCAGGTAAAGAAGTTGGGTGATAAGAATTCCTTTTTTTGGCGACGGAGTATAGGGGATTTCTCCCTGTGCGTCAAAGATAAAAAAGATGAAGAAGACACACGATGTGGTAGTCCTTTAATTTTGCTGGAAATCAGATTGATGAGGTCCACCTCATCGACATCGGTCGGCATTGCGCGAAATCATCGCAACACTCGCATTCGTCCCTGTATTGACCGGGGACCGAGGACCAGTCCATGGTCGTGAACCCCAAATGACGATAAAAGGGAACGGCATCCCCCCGGGCGACGACGCTGATCCTGGAGCAGACATCGAAGAGTCTTTCCAGTAAAGCCCGTCCCAAGCCCGTCCCTTGCGCATCAGTTGCCACGACTATAGGACGGAGAAAGGCCTGGTCGATCCCTGCCCATTCCAGTCTGGCAGCGCCGAGCAGCCTGCAGTTCACTTCCGCCACGATAAACTCTACAGGGGCGATGTCCGTTGCCATCCGCTGAGACGCGAGGAGCTGCGCAAGGGCACGCGCGTCGGACGTGCGGCCCTGCCGGATACAGATCTCTTTCATCCCTGTGCCCATGATGTCCTTTTTGTTTCCTTCGCTACAAGGGCCTTTTCTCGCTCACTCAACTCGCCCGCTTTCATAGCATCGCCGTAATAGTCGGAATACTTCTTCCCCAGTTCGGGAGCGTACTCTCCGATGTTCGCGTAGTCCTCTTCAAGATCGTTTTTCTCGTAGTAGTCTACCATGACGCTCCTCCTTGGTGAATGGTGGATCGGAGCTCCAAGCTTCTGTTTTGACCCTCGATGAGTATATAACAAACCGAGGTTCATGCAACAATCCTCCTTCTGCGGATAAACTTCCGTCTTGAGAATCCCGAGAAGGTGTGGTACTTAATCCAATTGGTAGGACTAAAATCCTCCATACAGGAACGCTTACTGATACAGTCCCTGCGGCAGAAGAGGCCTTGAAGATCCTACTATTTCTTTCGCAGTGCGAGATCCTTCCGCCGCGGCGACACTCTCTGTATGACACTCTTTTGTAACGTTTTAGCTTTTTGAAAAGCCTAGAGGCATCGAGCATGGGGATCCCTCTCAAAACTGAAAACGAAGAGAATCCGGAAAAGCGCATGCAGACACCCGGTAGCAAAGGCGGGCGGCGAGTTTTCCCAGCCTCTTCGAGAGCCGATCCTGCATGGACACGCCCCGGAAAGTCTCCGCCCGCCTCACCGGTTGCCTAACGCTGAACACGGGTGGTGTGGCGTCTTCGTTGTTCAGTTTTGAGAGGGATCCCCATGCCTGGCACCAGAGATCATGATTTCAAAAAGCTAAAATGTTACACTCTTTTTATTATAAGGAGATGAGAATGGGCAAAGAAGATAAGGCACATGGCGTGGAAGCTGGGGGGACAGGACGGGTCGGCCCTGGCAATAGCGAGACAACAACGTATAAGAACTTGGGCTTCTGCGGGTTTGCCGTCGGCGCCAACGCGTCAGCCGTGGACGTGAAGAATGGACGGATCGTGCGAGTGCGCCCCCTTCACTTCGACGAAAAATATGAGCCTGAAGAGATGAAGCCCTGGAAGATCAAGGCGCGTGGCAAGACGTTCGAGCCGACCATGAAGTCCCTGATCCCGCCCTTCAGCCTTTCCTATAAGAAACGGGCGTATTCGCCGAACAGGATACTCTACCCGCTCAAGCGCGTCGATTTTGACCCTAACGGCGAGCGTAATATCCAGAACCGGGGGAAGAGCAAATTCGTACGGATATCGTGGGACGAGGCCGCCCAGATAGTGGCCGACGAGTTGATGCGCATCCAGAAGAAATACGGCCCTACCGGGGTCCTTGCGCAGTGCGACGGACACGGGGAAACCATGACGATTCACGGGCCCCATGGTTGCCAGACGCACCTGCTCGAGCTCATGGGCGGGTACACGCTGCAGGCGAGAAACGCGGATAGTTGGGAAGGCTGGTACTGGGGGGCCAAGCACGTATGGGGTCAGGACCCGGTGGGGCAGGGGATACAGACGAACCTGTGGAAAGATATCTCGGAAAACACGGACATGCTGCTCTTCTGGGGGTGCGATCCCGAGACAACGCCCTGGGGCTGGTCGGGACAACAGGCGAGTCGCCTCTGCTATTTCTGGACCGAGATAGGTGTGAAACAGATCTACGTCTGTCCCGATCTTAACTACGGGGCTGCCGTCCACGCGGACAAATGGATCCCCATCAGGCCGAACACAGACGCGGCCATGCAGCTTGCGATCGCCTACACATGGATTACAGAGGGCACCTACGACAAGGAGTACGTGGAGACCCACACGTACGGCTTCGAAGAATTCGAGAAATATGTAATGGGCCAGGAAGACGGCATTCCGAAGACGCCTAAATGGGCGGCAGAGATTTGCGGGGTACCTTCCAGGACGATCAAGGCGCTTGCGAGGCAGTGGGCCAAGAAGGCGACATCCATCGCCCATGGTAACGGAGGAGGGTACATCCGTTCCTCCTACTCGCATGAGCCTGCCCGCCTCGAGGTAATGCTCCTCGGGATGCAGGGGTTGGGAAAACCTGGGCGTAACCAGGTCAAGATGATCGAATGGGGCCTTTTCAGCATGCACAGCCAGAACCCCGGGCCCAGACCGGAGGTGATACCGGCGATGACCCGGTCCACGTATATGGGCTGGCAATTTACGGTACCGGCCCAGTTTATCCCGAAGACCCTGATCCCCGACGCGATTCTCAATCCGCCTTTGACCTGGTATGGCACGAGTCTCGCGGGCTACCCGCGCGAGGACCAGTTTATCCAATACAAATACCCTGCCGACGGCTGCTCGGAGATCCACATGATCTGGACGGACGCGCCGTGCCTCGATACGTGCTGGAACAACGGAAACAGGGTACACCAGGCCCTGCGCGACCCGAAGGTCGAGTTCATCGTTGCCCAGCACCCGTGGATGGAAAACGAGTGCCTTTTTGCCGATATCGTGCTTCCCACGACCACGAAATTCGAGCAGGAGGATATCCAGGTCGACATGTTCAGCGGGCAGTTCAGCACACTCCTCTACGAAGGGCAGAGCATAAAGCCCATCGGAGAAAGCAAGAGCTGCTACGAGGCGGTCTGCGAGGTCGCAAAAAAGCTGGGACTCTACGAGAAATATACGCGCGGCATGAACATTGAGCAGTTCATTCGCCACGGATTCGACCGCTCGCGGTGTCAAAATATGGTGAGCTATGAGAAATTCAGGGAAAAGGAGTATTTCGTCGTGCCCACATCGGAAAACTGGGAGGACGATCCTCCGGGCTTCATTGACTTTTACAAGGACCCTGAGTCCAATCCGCTCGATACGCCCACGGGCAGGCTCGAGTTCTACTCCGTCGGTCTTCACGAGTACTTCTGGGACGACGAGGAGCGTCCTTGCGTGCCGCACTTTATCCCCCACGGTGAGACCCATCAGGAAAGCCTCCTCCACGAGAGGTCGAAAAAGTACCCGTTCCTTCTCATGTCCAACCACCCCAGATGGCGTGTCCATGCCAACCACGATGACATAAGCTGGATTCGCGAGATTCCTACGTGCAAGGTTAGGGGGCCTGACGGCTATTTATACGAGCCTGTATGGATCAACCCCTCGGATGCCGCCAGGCTGGGCATCGCGCATGGTGACATCGTCAAGCTCATGAACGACCGGGGTGCAGTCATGGGAGGCGTCTACGTAACGGAGCGCATCATGCCGGGCGTCCTGTATCAGGACCACGGGGCGCGCGTCGATACGATCGTGCCCGGTCAATTGGACCGTGGCGGGGCCAACAACCTGATCTGCCCCTCCAAGACCACCTCGAAGAATTGCTGCGGCGAGGTTACGAACGGCTTTCTCGTCGACATAGCAAAGGTCGACCTCGACGAACTGCGAAGGCTCTATCCGGAAGCTTTCAATAGGCCCTACGATCCGGCATCCGGATTGGTCACGCGCGCCTGGGTTAAAGGAGGCAAATAATCATGAAATCTTTCGTAATCGACGTAGCCAAGTGCAATGGGTGTTATAACTGCCAGATTGCCTGCAAGGAAGAGCACGTTGGGAATGACTGGACGCCGTACGCGAAACCGCAGCCTGACACGGGGCAGTTCTGGATGAATCTGCACGAAAAGGTCCGGGGGAGCGTGCCCAAGGTAAAGGTCTCCTTTGTCGCTACTCCCTGCATGCATTGTCGCGATGCGCGATGCATCGCGTCATGCGGCCCGGGCGCCATCTACCGGCGGGACGACGGGCTCGTCCTCATCGACCCGGTCAAGTGCACGGGCTGCATGGCTTGCCTCGACGTCTGCCCCTACGGGTCGATCTACTTCAACAGGGACCTAGGCCTGGCGCAGAAATGCACGGGCTGCGCCCACCTTCTGGACAGGGGCTGGAAAGAGCCGCGGTGCGCGGATGTCTGTCCGACAGGGGCGATCCGGTTCGGGGAGGAAGAGGAGTTGAAGGCGCTTATCAAAGGGGCGGACGTGCTGCTCCCCGAGGAGAAGGCCAGCCCTCTCGTACATTACCTGAACCTGCCCAAACGCTTTATTGCCGGCTCGATCCTCGACCCTGAGGAGGATGAGTGCCTCGATGACGTCAGGGTGACCCTCACATCGGTTGCGACCCCGGCCCCTAAGCAGACGGCAGGCGCGGATTACTGTTTCAGAGGGGACCACGGCGGACAGCCGAAAACGGGTGTCACACTCGTATCAACGACGGACGCCTTCGGGGATTTCTGGTTTAATCAGATCGATACCGCCCAATATGTCCTGAAGATAGAAAAGGATGGGTATGTGACCCGGACGACCGAGGCAATTGACGTCAGCGAAAAAGACGTCAATATGGGGGACATCGAACTTCAGAAGAAATGAAATCTGCTCCGCATATTTCATGCAACGCCTTGCTGCGCAAGGCTCTCAAACGTTGAAGCCGTGCTGTATAAAATCGTGAAACGATTTTATTGTGTTTTTGTGTCTTCGTGGCGGGATTCGGTTGCGGCCGTAATGCCCGAATCAGAAGGAGAAAGAATATGTGCTTCAGGCCCCCTACGGTCGGTAAGACGGAGATTAAATGCCCGATATGCGGTGCTGTGAACCCGGTTACGGCAACGAAATGCGTCAAGTGCGGCGCTGAGGAGACGAAGGTCGCTACCCTCAAAGCCCCACCCCCACCCAGGCGGGGGGCGCCCCCCTTGCCGAAGCCGCTTCCGACCAGACCGGTGCCGAAAGCCCCGCCGGGTCCGCCGCCAGTCCCTGACAAAGAACCGGATGAAGAGACATAGTGAGCAACCAATAAAGGGCGTGACAAGAAAGCAGACGGGAAAGCATTCTTGGTAGGTCTGGAGCATACATTGACATTTCTCGGGACAGGCGCTGCAGGGGGGGTGCCGTCCTTCTTCTGCAACTGCGCGGCCTGTCTGGAGGCCGCCCGGGAGCCTCGACTCGAGCGGACGCGCTGTTCGGTGCTGATTACCGGAAGAAGGAACGTCCTCGTCGACGCGCCGCCCGATCTGCGGCGCCAACTGCTTGCGGCCGGCACCCGGCGGATCGACGGTTTCGTTCTGACCCACGCGCACTACGACCATTCCGGGGGACTCGGGGATATCGAGTTCTATGTGCGGATTGACGCCCTTGCCCCCATACCGTCCTACATGTCACGGGAGAGTGCTGTCTGGCTTCAGGAAGCCTTCGGCTTCATGGCAGATTGTCTGGCCGTCCATGTCATCGAGACGGGAGAGGAATTCGTCCTGGACGATGTGACCTATACCGTCCTGGAGGTTACGCATTCCCCCGGGACTTTTGGGCTGCTCACGAAAACGAAGCACGGCCGCGCTGCCTACATCCCCGACACGGGACCTCTCCCGCCTGCCACCTTAGAGGCGATCAGTGGTATTGAGACGCTCATACTCGGAGCCGCTTTCTGGGGAAGTAACAGGCTGCCCGAAGACCACCTCTCAGTAGAAGAGGCGCTTTCCATCGCGAGGGATGTCAGGCCGAAGGAGTTCTATCTGACGCACCTGTCCATGCACTATGACTCGCCAGTTACTAACCATGAGCTTGAATCATACCTCACACCTCTCGGCGGTTCCTTTCGCGTCGCCCGCGATGGCCTCTCCATAAGCATTTGAACGGAGGCAAAGGCTGAGCAGCAAAGAGGCGTTGAAACGGGAGGCTTCCGCAGTAAGGAAACACGGCCAATACGGCCAGATCCGTACCGATCACGGATGCCCCGAAACGCAACCCCGCATTCAATAATGAGTTTTATGCGCTGATCGATCATGGACACCACCATGATCATAACCATGTAATCCCTGCGAAGAGCTAGAATACATGACTGACCCCATTGACCCCTGGAATTGTTAGTTTGATGATGATTAAAGTCGAGACCGCCAGGTTGCTAACCCTTCAACGCCTGCGTCACTGCCGGAGCTACGTGCAATACTGCCAACCGCGCCGCGAGGACGAGCCAGGTGTACACTTCGATGCATCCGGGCATATCGAGGTAGCGCTGTCCTGACCTCGCCAGTCGCGGGCTGACATCAACTAGAAACTAACGGAGGATCAAGATTATGATAGAAGCCGACAATCTTCGCTACACAAAGTTAGCCCTTAGCAACGGCTCCGGCGCGATCCCGGCGCTCGGTTTTGGAACGCTGATTCCCGACCCCATCGCAACCAAAAATGCGACCAAGGCGGCGCTGGAGGCTGGATTTCGCGGGCTCGACACTGCGGAACGTTACCGGACTGAGAAAGAGGTCGGCGAAGCGATGAAGGAGGTGTTCAAGGCGGGGAAGATCAAGCGGGAGGATGTGTTTGTCGCCACGAAACTCTGGAACACCAATCATCGTCCTGAGCGCGTCAAACCGGCCTTCGAGGCAAGCCTCAAGAGACTCCAGCTCGACTACCTCGATCTCTATCTCATCCACACCCCTTTCGCGTTCCAACCTGGAGACGTGCTAGACCCTAGGGACGCAAACGGCAATGTGATCTATGACAGGGGGGTGAAGCTGTTAGATACTTGGGGGGCAGTAGAGAAGCTGGTGGACGAGGGGAAGTGCAAAGCGATTGGATTATCCGACATCGGCGTGGAAAAGTTGAAGGAGATCTTTGAAGCCGCGACCATCAAGCCGGCGGTTGTTCATGTCGAGTCCCATCCGTATCTCCCGGAATGGGACCTTTTAGACTATTGCCGAAAGAATGGAATCGTGCTGCAAGCTTTCGCCGCGCTAGGTCATAGTAGCGAGCCCAACTTGCTGGCGGATCCTGTCATCACCGCTATCGCCAAGCGAGTCAACAAGACCCCCGCGCAAGTCTTGCTCGCCTGGGCTATCCAGCGCGGGACGGCCCTCCTGACCACCTCGAAGACCCTCAGCCGGATCAAGGAGAACTTTGAAGTCTCCACCCTTCCTCAAGACGCCATGCGGGAGATTAGCGAGGGAATCAAGTCGCGGGTCAGGTTTAATCCCGTTGTAGAGACCGGTGTTCCCGGGTTCATTCCGAGAGAAAAGGGAGGTTGAGACGGATGATCCCGAGCCCCTCGAGGCTCCGGCGGGCGGAAACCTTTTGATTTGCTGCTCGCGCCCCCAGGAAGACATGGTAATCGACATCTAGGCGCGGCCGTAGGTTCGATCGTTCTGTACGTTTGTCATACTCGGCCCGTGAACGCGTACGATAATCTAATTGAAAGGAGCTTTAGTATGACCACTTCGAGGCGCAGCATTCTGACCGCCAGCAAAATACCCTCCAAGGACGCCGCACTATGAATCGGACATTGCCCACCCCCTGGAAACCCACCAAAGCCCAGCTCCTCGCCGCGCACAACATGGTCATCCCGGATCTTGCCGCCAAAAACCTCATCGTCCTCTTCGCCGGCATCAACCCCGGCCTCTACACCGCCGCCATCGGCCACCACTTCGGCCGCCCCGGCAACCGCTTCTGGCCCGCCCTCCACGCCGGCGGCTTCACCCCGCGCCTCTTCTCCCCCTTTGAAGAATCCCTCCTTCTCGACCTCAAATTCGGCATCACCAATATCGTCGAACGCGCCACCGCCCGCGCCGATGAACTCACAGACGACGAACTTCGCGCCGGCGGCCAGCGCCTCCAAGCCAAAGTCAAACGCTGGCGCCCCACCGTCGTCGCCTTCGTCGGCATCGGTCCCTACCGCGTCGTTTCCGGCATCAAAGACGCCCGCGTCGGCCTCCAAAAGGCCCCCTTCGGCGGCAGCCACGCCTGGGTCCTCCCCAACCCCAGCGGCCTCAACTCCCACTACCTGCCCGCCGCCCTCGCACAACTCTTCGGAGACCTCCGCCTCTGGGCCATTGCCCAGCACGAGCGCCGCCAAAATAAGCACCCCATTTCCCAGTTATGATCAGGCGGCCTTTGTCGATGAAATACAGTTGATTGTCGTTACATCATCCGCGCCTGTTTTTCTCAGGAGAGAATGACATACATCCCGGGAGAATCCGAAGTCGTTTACCAATCGAAGGATGGTAAAGAAGAAAGAGTGTTTGACGCTTTAGAGTGGTTGGCTGCCATGTGCTCCCATGTCCCGAACAAAGGGGAGCAGATGGTCAGGTATTACGGCTATTACAGCTAAGTCTTTCGTAGCAAGAGGAGACAAGAGTCAGGATGAATGGGCTGGGACAAAGATGGGTGATTGAACTCGCCCGTTCCACTTGACAACCTGGGGATACTTGCCATCACCTCCGGCTTTCTCCTGTCCATTTCTGTTTTGGAAGGTATTCCCTTATCGCAGGTTTGGGTGAGGCTGTGATCTCGAGATGATACCAGAAGTGAGGAAATGAGTTACAGGACCAATAGCATCGCCTTGAGATTGATCCCTTCAGAAGCATCAGGGCGATTCGATTCCCATTCGTCCCCGTCTGAATGGTGGCGCAAGGCTACTCTATCAAATCGGCTTCTTGGAGTGGCTCCATCACGGCGTTCTTAGCTTGTTTTTATCAAATCCTTCCTCTGAAGTGGCACTGATGCTGACTTCTATCTTGCCTGCCATGTCCGCCAGGTTGGCTATGGCTTGCCATGCCCCAAAGAGCTGATCCCTGTTGGCGCTAAAAGCAATGCTCACCGTTTTTTGAGCATCAGGTGGACTGGAGGGTATTGGACCGGGGCCAGGTGGTTCCGGTTCAGGAGGAATAGGCCCTGGCGGAACAGGCCCAGGGCCAGGAGGTTCGGAGGGCTTTGTTCTGGGAATGGCATCAGGCATCATCAGGAACCCTGTATCCAGGTCGATCTCATCTTCCGGCACTGTCCTGCCATATGCGACCTTGGATTCATTCACCTGGTACCTGCCGTCAGGACCCATGGTGGGTTGAGGACCACTGAAATACCCGAATGCCTGCTCCTGGACAGCCCTCGAAACAGCCTTCTGAAGCCCTCTCGCCGTAAGTATTCTCGGGAAACCCGGAAAGGAATAGAAACCATCCACGAGATCCGCTGTCTTGATCCCCTGGAGCGGGGGTTGGCCTTCTCCAAGTTTGAAGAGGCTTATGACTTTCCCTGGTGTCGTTGTGGGGAAAACCTTCTGCTGGACGACCGTAATCAGTTCCATCACCCTTTCATGGATCATGGCTTGTTTCTTGTCATTCAGCATCGTCTGAAGGGGCCTTCCGCCGGGGGAGACTGGGTCGATTTCAATTTTTCCATCTTCGATCTTTGGGAACCAGACCTCGCTGTACAGTTTCAAAAGCGCAGACTCAGCCCCTGCCTTTTCGGTCCCCTCCCTTTCCTTCAATCTTCCCTTTTGTTCCTCGGTCAAGTTGTACTGCTTGGCCTTGTTTCGCACCTGCTCAATCGCCATCATGTATCGCACCGCACGCCGCAATATGCCGACCTGATCTCTCGACGGGACTGCCAACGCAAGCCCATTCCGGTACTTGCGGGGTTTATCGCCATACATCCCGAAGAACTCTCTTGCCTGGCCCTGCCTAGACTCTGCTTCTTGTTGTCCGGCCCGTTCTCCGGAATAAACCGGGACGCTGGCACAAGCGCGCCGTACACCGCTGCTCGGCACGCCACCAAGGGCCGCCGCGCCCACCAGAGATGCAGGGTCGAGATATGCCCCTTGCGGACCGACTTTTCCCGTGACGCCTCTTTGCTGATTGCTTGGATGGGCAGGTAGTCCTCTATGAGTCTGCGGTCGTTATTCATGGAAACCCTGGAGAGGTTATTGGTGCTCCCATTTTATCAAGCAGTTTCTGAGCAAGACGTTCGAAGTCCTTCAGAGCCTCCTGAACGGCCTGTGCGTGGCTTCCGATGGCACCGTCAGCAGGTGTGAGATGGAAGATAGGTTTTCGCGCTTCCTGACCCATTGGGACCAGGCTGCGATAATGCTTTAAGGTGGCGAGACAAGCGGGATCTTGAGATGGTGTAGCCGCGGTCGTCGAATCTTCAAGCACGGCATTGTGGTAAACCACCGGCATGCGGTTGATCCACTTATCATAGGCTTTGACGGGGCGGCTGAGCCGCACACTATGCTGCTGCACGATATATCCGAGCGGTTCCATACGCCCTTGAGGAAGCTCAAAATCGGGGGAACTCCAATTATCCAGTCGTTTCTTCCAGAGGTCGCGCCACGAACGAAGGGTAGGCCCCAGGTTTTTCAAGCCTTGAAGAGAAAAAAGATCGGCCCCAAGGGGAATGGCAACGTAATCGGACGCGATAAGCGCCGACCGATTGATGGCCCCGAGGTTGGGACCGACATCCACGAGGATGATATCGGCGCCTACCTGTTTCGCCGCCATTTGTGCGACCTGCCAGAACGCGGTCAGGATTCGAAAGGGTCGATACAAATTGGCGTCTCCCATGCTGGCAGGCCAAGACTCGGACAAGGTATCCTCGAATGACGCCAAGGCCACATCACCGGGAATTAGATAAAGGCCTTGCGTCACGTTTTCGACATGGGGTTCTGCGATATCCCCCACCTGGGTGAGCGGTTCTATGGCCCGATAAATTGTCGTTGGTGTATTCCCATTTTCCCACAGTCGCTCAAGTTCGTCTTCATCGAGATAGGCTGCGGTCAAATTGGCCTGTGCGTCCAGATCAACGGCGAGAACAGTATGCCCGAGTTCAGAAAGCATCCAAGCCAGGTGATATGCGAGGGATGTTTTTCCCACGCCGCCTTTGTTATTGAAAAAAGTCAGAACCGGAACACTCATGGGCGCCTCCTGACAGTAGCAAGCACGGTCATCGGTTCAATTTGGAATTCGATATCGGGATTGCCGTTGTGTTTCAGTTCTATCCTTGCCATCTGGATGCCGATACCGAATCGCTGCACGAACCCCATGACCCGCATGGCATCGGCCAAATTTGGGTTGCGATAATCCGTAATGCCGGGGCGGCCGAAATTCTCGCGGGTAACAATACCGAACGGCCCCCCAGGGTTGCTGATCTCGATTCGGTCATCGAACCAATAAACTCGGGCGGGAGCATTGGTGTTTTCGTATGTGCGGTGCATAACCGCATTGCGAATCAACTGCTGAAGTGCCACACGTGGATAGGGCGTTGTCCGCACTTCTCGATCGGCTGATTTGATGTCAACTTCACTGCGGTTGTGTGAGTCTATCTTATCGTCGATTTGTCGCAGCATCTGCACTAAGGGACCATCAATAGGATCTTCATCCTGGATCGGGTCAGTTAGGTCTTTACCGGCGATACGGAGAAATTGGATGTAAGCACCGGGAACCCAATCTCGTGGAGATAACCCCAACACCAGAACACCCAGAATCGTCGGTATGGGATCTTCTACGGAGGCGATCATCCGACAAGTGGCCAGCTTTTCTTCGTAAGACCTTTCGTTTGTCGCTAATACATCGGGGGCGACCGCGTTGGGGAGATATTCCTGATCAAACAGCACGCGACTGAGGGCCGAGAGATCGCAGGAAGGCAACGGCTGAACATCGAACGGGATTCTCGGTATCGGCGCCTTTCATTCAGAATCCGCTCCTCTTGCGGAGATGCGACGGCTCTTCGCGGACCGACACGAATCCAAATCCGGCCTTTATATCGCACCGGCGGACTTTCGGAGGGCTGTACGGTAACAACCGCCATTTCACCGCCCTTCAGGGTGCGTTTTTCGACAAATATCGAGGGCGGCGGCAAAATGTTCCCATCCGTCCTTATGTCGGAGAGCGTACGTAAGAATTCGTCGGTAATCAAACGACAGGGAGTGCCATCATTCTTCGCCCCCACGAAAAGGACCCCGGGCCTGCGATGGTCGGGCAAATCGTTTGCAAAAGCGCAGACCGCCTGTCGCCCAGTATCCGGAGCGTCGCCTCTCCAAGATTCTTTGCGCTCAGCAAGGTCCGATTCGATATCGTCAAGCAGGGCTTCAAGTTGTTCGTCTGTGTATACGATCCTATCTCCCTCGGACGATCAATTCCGTGATTCTGAGCAAGCCGTGAATGAAGGTGTGCAGCGCGTCACCGAATTGATCATCTTCAACATTTAAGATTAGTTCTCCCGCGCGGTCCTTAACGTTGAACATAGAAAGGGTATCCATAACGGGTTCTTGCCCAATTCCTCGTTCAAAGCCCTTCTCATCCGCGTCGCGGGTTCATGCATGCAGGTATGGCCCTCGTCCGAAAATATTATGCCGTGCTGTCCCTCTTCAGGACGATCGAGAGATGGTCGCCATCGTCAAACATGAAAGGAGTGAAGACGCGAAAACGGTTGATTGATTCACTTGAGATCCTGACTTTATCGGAAACCTTATCTCGGAAATCCTGTTCAATCATCTTCAGATCCATAGCTCACATTTTCTATTTGGGGCATCACTTCTTCTTCCAGAATAGCGGCTTCCACACGTGAATTCTAGCCTCGGTCCTGCATTCCGTCAATTGCTGTCGCCGGAATCTCAAAAGTGCTTAAGCAAGAATCTCTCGCTTCACATGGTCAAGGTTCTTGGCTGGATTCTGGATGCAGACTGGCTCGGCCTTGGGATCTTCAAGGGGGTCCCAAATCACATAGAGCCAATAGGAATCACCGAGTTGGGATGCCTTGAACCATTCGTTCCTTGTGAGTTTAATGGGCCCCCCTTTCTTTCTACCTTTGACCTCAATTCTCCTCACGCCGGTTACCGGGTCTCGGTACCCTGTCTGTGGGTCGGCAGGGGCCAGGCTCCGGATATCAAACCCTATCTTTAAATGACCGACCCTCTCGCATTCCCGGCCATGGGAGGTCTCATATTCTATCACGATATCCGCAGCAGCCAGTTCAATTTTCCGCGACTTGCCGCTCGATCGAGATCCATAAATTCGGACTCGGCCTCATCGTCGGTGGGCAAGACCAAGGCGCTGGCCACATGCTTAATGGGGCCATGGCGTGCTATGCTCAATCTCCCAAGCCCCTCCAAGCGTTCCCTTTTCATCCGCTCGATATCCGCGAGGTCGTTTTCAGCCCTCTGACGCGCCAGGGTGACGTCCGGAAACACGCTCTCGCGAGACCTCAGTTCCATAACCCTGTCCTGCGCGGCACGTATTCTGACAGTAAATGACTTCTCAAGGTATTCCCTGCAAATGGAGGCGAAGTGTTCACGCTCCTCCTGACATCTCTTCCGCTGATCCATCTGGTAGGAATCTCAGAAAGTCCGCTGCCGGTTTTGGATTAATCACATGTATTTCAGCGGGAGGGCTCGGGTGTGATGGGAGATCCAGCAAGCAATCAGCCGGGAGGATTGAGAATCTGTCATTTAAACCGGCCCCTTGTTCCAGATCTTCACGAACAGCGACCAGCTCGCCGTAAAGGGAATGGGGGTTCCCCTTGCTGTCCGTGCCACGAATTGACATCTCAAAGAAGTAAGAACATAAGGGGTCTCCGCAAACTGGTCGAAGAAAGCACCGGTTTGGCCCAAGAATGAGGCTAGTCTCTGATTAAGACTTTCGTCTGCCGCTGCATAAAGAGGATGGCCGGGACCTAAGAGGACAGCGTCGAGATGTTGATCCATTTCGAGGTGCGCTTTGTGAAAAGTAATTTTGCGATACGTTGAGTCGGGGGCTCCAAGCCTGCAGACGGATTCCAGCCTGTCTGATCTTAAATCTGCAAGCACATGAGGGATACGCCATAGGCCGTCTGCCCTCGCCTCAACTTTCAAGCCCATTTCCTCTGCGATACTACGAAATGCTGTTCAACATAGCGGGGCATCAGCCTGCGCTCTTCAATCTGAACATTGGAACGCTGGAACTCAGAAAAATCCAGGCTCGACTTGGCCAGTGCGATCCCGGTTGCTTCCTCATATTCCTTCAATTTCTTCGGATCCATTCGTTCAATCTGATCGAGATATCATCCAGGCGCCTTGGGTCAAAGGCCACTTCCCTGAGCATTTCTGAAAGGTTTATCTCATTCAATCCCGAGGATTTCGCCGATCACATCGAAGACCCTGTCGGCCAACACGGAGCGCATTTGTTCGAGCTTCCCAGAAGCCTTTGGAGGATTCGCCCCTCAATAATGGGCTGGCCCTCTTCGGATTCACTCGCCACAAAATTGAAGGCATAGACGTCTCTCTCCTGCCCGATCCGATGGATCCGGCCGAGGCGCTGCTCAAGGCGCGTCGGGTTCCACGGCAGGTCATAATTGATCGTGAGATGACAGAACTGGAGGTTGATCCCCTCACCTGCGGCTTCTGTCCCACACAGACTTGAGAGGTGCTCCGGAATTTTTCCTGGGAGTCCTTTCTCTGGTGCGGATTCATCCCGCCGTGGATTTCACAAGTGGAATAGCCCCATCGCTCAAGCCGTGGTAGCGCTTGGTTTTTTCCACCTCGTCAGGTCGTCCGGAGCGGTGTTTTGTGTAGGCACTGCACTTGTGGGCCTCATCGATCATGATGAGATCCCAGCGCTGCTGCATATTCTCTCCCTGACGTCGTCCTGTTTTGCGTAGTCAATCGAGGCGATGACCTGCGAGCTCTTCTGCCAGGGGTTTACCAACTGCTGTTGATCTGTCGCTGAGAGAATGATCCGAAGGGCTCGCCGAACCAACGCAGCAGTTCATCCTGCCATTGGATGGTTAGGGGTGCAGGGCACAGAATTAGGGTCCTTTCGATGGCTTCTCTGAGCTTCATCTCTTTGATGAGCAATCCTGCCATGATCGTCTTGCCGGAGCCAGGATCGTCGGCCAACAAAAACCTGAGACGGGGCTGAGGCAACATCTTGAGATAAACAGCCTCGATCTGGTGCGGTAATGTGCGGATGCCCGAGATACTTACGGTGAACTGCGGATCATGAGCGTACGCAAGGCGGATTCTTGCTGACTCTATGAGCAGGCGAATCTTCTCGGCGTCTTCTATCTTGGTCTTGGGTTCTCCTTCGATCCCCTGAGCTATGTCAGCAGCCTCATCAGGAGATAGTACGGCCTCCTCCAGGGACCCATCAGCAAGTCTAACCCGAAGTTCGAATCCACCGGCTATTTCTCGGACACCCTCAAGGGTAACATCTTCACTGAAATGCCCGGGTAGGTTGACTTTTTGACCTATTGGAAAAACGCTTGGCATTGTTGTCTTATCCTGGCTACTCTCAGCGATCTAACGTGATATGAATTAGGCGTAACCCAAACGACAAGAAACCCCATCTCTCGTTTTGAGAAATGGGGTTTTTATTTTGGCCTCTGTTTCATTTCTTCCCCTTTTTCAGAGCCTGCCCAGCAACCAGGCAGTCTGTCATTCATGCCATACTGCTAATAACCTTTTGAGATCAATAGCGAATTTCTGTGGCAGTCTAAGAGAGTGCCTTCTTTTTGTCAAATGAACAATGTGAGCCCGCGTTGACCAAGCGATAGACGGGCGTTGGGCAGGTTTCTTGAGGGCAAGGGCGGCTTATTTCCGACTTATGATCAGGTGCAGCGGACAGCCTTTCATGCTGATGATTTCTTGAGATATCCATGCAAGAGGTGAAAGTATCAACCGCCTGAGAATCCTTTGATACGTCTGACTAACCAAAGTTGAAAGATGATGGAAAGATGGCGGCCGAGATGTAACCGAAAGCGATGGATTATGCACTGCCACGTCCCACGTCCGTGCCGCGTCAAGATGGCCCGGCATCAGGACCGGCGGCCGGGCGCCTAAATAACGATCCTGGATGAACTTACTTTTTCGTAACATTTTAGCTTTTTGAAATCATGATCTCTGGTGCCAGGCATGGGGATCCCTCTCAAAACTGAACAACGAAGACGCCACGCCACCCGTGTTCAGCGTTAGGCAACCGGTGAGGCGGGCGGAGGCTTTCCGGGGCGGGTCCATGCAGGATCGGCTCTCGAAGAGGCTGGGAAAACTCGCCGCCCGCCTTTGCTACCGGGTGTCTGCATGCGCTTTTCCGGATTCTCTTCGGTTTCAGTTTTGAGAGGGACCCCCATGCTCGATGCCTCTAGGCTTTTCAAAAAGCTAAAATGTTACACTCTTTCTTGTTCACTTCGGCCAGGACCTTTTCCGGGAGAGCAGGAAGTCTCTTAATGCGCAGCACGCCGCACGCGTTATGGATGGCGTTGATCACGGCTGCGTGGGGGCTCGTCAGGAGCAGTTTCTCAACCCCGGAACGACAGGCGGTGGGGGCTGCGGAGGCAAACCAAGGGGTCGCAGCGCCTCGTGGGCGGTGGGATGAGGCTCTGCCGCCACATTTTATGATTTTCCTGAGAATACCTACATGGTGACTACATAGCAGCCACAATATGGCTAAGGAAACAGCGTGTCAAGAAAAATATATCAGATTTGACATAAGGGGCAGAAGCCTGACCTTGCAGACATGTCCATCATTATTGCAGTGAAGTGACGATCTTTCTTTTTGACGCGCCGGTCGTGGTCCAGCGCCCGTCCGCCGAGAAACGCACGGTGGGTATCTCCAGGTTCGCCAAGGCAATACCGTTTCGTATCGCGTCGACCTCGTTGAGCATCTGGAAGACTTCGCGCTCCGTCAGGCCGCCGTTCTCCGCGCTGTGTACCTCGATGTGCAACCGGAATCTTTCATCCCTCCCTTTGGCGACCGTGACCCGGTAGTCGAGCAGATCCGGAAGCCGGAACAGCGCCTCATCCATGTCGGGCAGGCTTAGAATACACTCAGGCCCAAGGCGAAAGATGCCGTCCCACCTGCCTCTTACGCGCTCCATCCGACTCAGAGCGCTGCCGCAGGGGCAGGGCTGAGGGATGATGCGCGCCATGTCTCCGGTCCTGTAACGGATGAGAGGCATGCCTTGTCTTGTAAGAGTCGTGAAGACCACCTCGCCCATGGTTCCGTCAGGTGACGCCTCTCCTGTCTTATGATCAACTACTTCAAAGTAGAGATCCGCCTCCCTCAGGTGGTACCCATCCAGGGCTTCACACTCGACCCCTCCGCCGAGGCCCGTCTCGGTCGTCCCGTAATGGGTGAACACACGGCAGTCCCAGATATTCTCAAGAGTCTCTGCGATTGCCCGCGGGACGTAATCTGTACATAGCAGCACGCTCTCAATGCTGCCTTTTCCGATTGCAGCACCTGTTCGAGATCGGGCCACGGCGAGAACCTGTGTGGGAATACCGACAAGACAATGGGCACCGAAAGAGACGACTGCTTCGGCGGCGTGGACAGGGTCCGTGACAGGGCCGTATGCAAGGGCACGGACGTCCATCCTTCGAAGGCCCCGAACCAGGAGGTCCCCCACGCTGTCAGGTCTCTCGCAGGGAAGGAAAACCGCTACTCCCTGCCCCGGACGGACCAGGGTCGACATGCCGTGATGGAAGAAGTCAAGGGTCAGCTCCAAGTCCGCTTCGGTAAAAAAAAGTCGTTTTGGCTTCCCTGTGCTCCCTGACGTGCCAAGGGTAACGATTCGGGCTACATCGTCTTGGCGAACCGCCAAGAAACGGAAGGGGTCGTTGGCGAGGTCCGACGGGGTAGTAAAGGGAATACGCGCCATATCGAAAAGTTCGGACAGGGGAGCAGGCGGGAGGTCGCCCAGATGGCGACGGTAGAAAGGGCTGTTGAGACGAGCGTAGTCGAGGATCTTGTTGATCCTTTGGAGCTGGTAGACCTTGAGGGCATCCATAAAGAATCTGCCCGTCAGGTCACGGCCTATGTGAGCTTTTTCTCTGATCCATGAGTCAAGGGGAGTGATCCTGATCATTACGACCCCAATGCATTGCGACGGCGGCAGAGGTTCTTTCTCAGGGATGCGAGAGACCGGCCGGTGGAAGGGTTAATGAACTTTTCCCCGGTGGTCTCGGCATGATGGATCACCTTTTGCAGGTCCTCCCTCGTTATCCCCCGGCCCTCCATCAGTTGCTCGACTTCATCAGGGATATGCAAACGTCTCTGCTCACTTCTTTTTGTTCAACTCGGCCAGCACCTTTTCCGGGAGCGCAGGAAGTCTCTTAACGCGCACGCCGCAAGCGTTATGGATGGCATTGATCACGGCTGCGTGGGGGCTCGTCAGGGGCAGTTCCCCAACTCCGGAAGCCCCAAAGGGTCCGAGAGGTCTCGGGGTCTGCACATAGATGATTTCCATATTGTCAGGAATGCTTTTGATGTAGGGGAAGCCGGCTCCAGCCAGGGTCGAGTGCTTTTGGATATCCTCAAAATCCTCGCTCAACGCCAAACCGATGCCCTGTGCTATACCGCCGTACAACTGGCCGTCCACCACCAGCTTGTTGTTGACTACGCCCACATCGGCAACCATTGTCATTTTGTCGACCGTGGTCTTTCCGCTCTTGATTTCCACGCTGACCTCGGCCATGAATAGACCGTACATGTAGTTGGTAAAAGGAGTACCCTGCCCGTTTTCATCAAGGGGAGTTCCGGGAGACGTGAAGGTCCCGGTGTACTTCAGAGGAATGTTTTCCTTCACCATCTCGTCATAGGTCCTGAATCCTCCATCCGGTTTGCGCATCTTCTCCATCAGGGAGTCGCAGGCCGCCTTGATGGCGCGACCCGTGATGTACTGGGACCGGCTTCCGGCGGCAAGATTGCTGTCCGGGCATTTACTCGTATCATTCGCATACCTGCGAATCTTCTGCGGAGGCAAACCGAGGGGACGTAATGCCTCGTGGGCGGTGCCCAGGGCTCCTATGTCCGCGCCCTGACCGTGCTCTTCCCAGGTGTCGTACAGGGTGACGCCGCCATCTGGATTCAACTCGACCGCCGCGTTGGATGTGTCCGGCCCGTCCGTACCTGCGCCGTAAATCCCGATGGAAATCCCTACACCGCATTTCTTTTCAGGGGTGCAATTCGCCTTCGCCCTTTTCAAAGACTCCTGATATTTAGGCCGCAGGATATCGAACATCTCGGGCAGGGAGTAGACCTCCGGTTCCTGGCCGCAGGGCGTTGTGCTGCCTTTGCGGTAACAGTTCTTGTAGCGCAGTTCCAGGGGGTCGATTCCCGTTTTTTCAGCCAGAATATCCATCAGGGACTCAGAGGCAAACTCGGACTGGGGCGATCCAAAGGCCCTGAAAGGGGACCCCCAGCTATGGTTCGTGGATACGACCCGTCCCTCGCCGCGGATGTTGGGAATATCATACCCGGCACCCATGCACTGCACGCCTCTGATCGTCACGAGATCCCCAAGCTCGGAATAGGGGCCGTGATCGATGGAGTAATCCGTTTCCATGCCGAGGAGTTTGCCCTCCTTGTCCGCGGCAAAGCGCATCTTCATCCAGAAGGGAGAACGCTTGCCCGTATAGGTCATTTGCTGATGATAGTCGTACACAAGGGAAACCGGCCTGCCGGTCGCTACGGCGGCCACTGCCATAAGAGCCTCAAGAGTGGGACTGGCTTTGTAGCCGAAGTCACCGCCAGCATTGTTCTGAATAAGGTGCAGGTCATCCATCGCTATTCCGACCCCGTCGGCAATCATCGCCCTGTGCAGGTTCAGCGCGATGGACTTGCTTTGAATATAAAGCTTGCCTCCATCCCAGTAAGCCAGGCCGCAGTCCGGCTCCATGGGCAGGTGGGGTTGTCGGCCCACGTAGAACTCGCTTTCCACCACGTGGGCGGCTTCTTCGAAAACAGGTTTGGTTTCCCCGCCTTTAACAAGCTTCTGGACGTAGAAAATGTTGGGCGTGCCCGGGTGGATTTCGATGGCATCCTCGGCCATGGCAGCCGGGGCGCTCATGTAGGCCGGCAACGCTTCGAAGTTGATCTTTACTTTTTCTGCTGCGGCCTTTGCCTGAGCCTCCGTATCAGCAGCTACGATAGCGACGGCATCCCCGTACTGGAATATCTTTTCATCGCACAGAATCGGGCGGTCCCATCCGTCCCCCTTGTTGCCGGGGAAGGAGAGCACGCGATTAATTCGGTTCTTGCCTTTGACATCCTTGTGGGTGATCACCTTGAAGACCCCGGGCATCTTCTCCGCCTCGGATGTGTCGATGGAGAGAATTCTGGCATGGCTTATTTTTGCCTGCACCAGGGCCAGTCTGAGTGTGTCGGCCGGCATTTTCAAGGCCAGGTCGGCTCCGAAGTCCCAGGTGCCGGTGGCTTTGTACATGGCGCTGGGGCGGGGAAAGGTGGTCCCCCAAATCCTGCCGTCCACGGGCATCTTGAATTCGAGATCTGCGGCTCTTATCTTGCCCTGGAGCACCTTGGCCGAATCCATCACGGCGTCCACGATCATCTTGTAGCCGGTACAGCGGCAAGCGTTGCGATGGACCTGAAACCAGTCCCTCACGTCCTGCCGGGAAGGATTGGGATTCCGGTCCAGGAGGGCCTTGGTGGACACCACAAACCCGGGCGTGCAGAACCCGCACTGCGCCGCTCCATTGGCAGCCCAAGCGAGCTGGATAGGGTGAGGGTTATCCGGTGTTCCTATCCCTTCGATGGTGGTCACGGAAGCCCAATCGGGTACCTTTTCCATCCTGGTTACGCAGGACCGGACCAGTTTTCCGTCCAGGATGACATTGCAGCAGCCGCACTGGCCTTCCCCGCAACCCACTTTGGTTCCCGTGAGCCCAAGTTGGCGCCGCAGCACATTGGCCAAAGATTCCTCCGCCGATACGATGACTGTCCTCTCGATTCCGTTTACCTTCAGTATCTTGCGTGCCATATCTTTGCCTCCTTGTGTTTGAAAAGAGAAGTGATATTCCCCTGATCCACCATCAAGATGTCATCTGCGGCGTATTGCTTCATACGCCTTAGTCGTCGCTCCTCGGCGCCTTACATCTGACCCCTCGCTGGTGATCAGGAACGCCTCCGAAGCCCTTGATTAGCATAAAGAATCCCGACTTAGATGGTGGATTTAGGTATTCCCCGTCCAGTGCATCCTGACTCGCTGATCATGAACCCTAGTAATACTGGTTAGATATATATCCAAAAAGACCGATCAAGGGCAACTATAAAAGACCTCGTTCCTCACTGCGACTCTGCCTTGGGTAGGTCTCAGATCTCCAGGTCAGTCTTCCCATCGCAGATCGACGATCTTTCGCTTCGCCGAGCCGATCCCCAAAACTCCCAATCCGACTGGGTCAGGAACAACATAGCCTTCTGCCAAGGCTTTCTCCAAAAGGCCGGTCTTCCTTAATGCATCTGAAACAGCACCCCGAAAATCCCGAGAACCTTCCGTTGCGGCATGAACTTTGAAAATGAGGACTCTTTGTCCCGGTTCGACAAATCCCTGACGTCGGAAAGGGGGCAGGGTGAGGGGACCGCCTTGATAAGTTTCACGGTCGATAAAGAGCGCGTCCATTGATATCGGTCAGGTTGTAGGCGCAAAAAGGGATCAGGGTGCGGTTGGGCGCCAGTACATGGATGCAGCAATCGCGTACTCTGTCCAGATCTACGGTCCATATATCCTGGAAAGCCATGGCCGAAACGGAAAAGGTATGGGTGCGCGCGCGATTTATGAAGTCATCGAGCCTGATCAGCCCGGGCGAACCGGAGCATTCTGAGGCTGCCGGAGAACAACACGCCGAGGGAAACGGGCTGCGGAGACTAGGGGGAGGGGCCGCCCACTGCCGTGCCACGTAGGATATGGATTTGGTGGCTCCCTCTTCGGCACTCTCGGGCACGGAGCAGCATTCCCCAACAGAGGGCGTTTGAAGAGACCTTAACGTTCCATCGGAAAGAATCAGGTAATGGCCGTGAAACGAGCACCGCGCATTTTCACACCCGGGAGGGCGAAAGCTGTCTAAGCGAAATTGCCCTCCGGACTGCTTCTCAACCGCTCTCATCAGCTCGGGCAGGGTGATCCGATCCTTATCGGTCGGCCGGCCGGGATACCTGCCGAAGTAACTGACCGGCTGGAAATGCACGGCCCTTACCACCGGAGACCACTCCAGAGCCTGCTTCAATATGTCTCCCAAATTGTCGTCGTTTACGCGAGGGACGACCGTGGGAACCAGCACGACGCCGATGTTTTGTTCGGCGCAGGTATCAATGGCTCTTCTCTTATCATCCAGCAGGCGCTTCCCTCTCAGGTTCAAATAAATGTCATCCTCGGTCCCGTCGAACTGGAGGAAGACCGA
The DNA here is from genome assembly GCA_963740905.1 of uncultured delta proteobacterium. Taxonomy (GTDB): domain Bacteria; phylum Desulfobacterota; class DSM-4660; order Desulfatiglandales; family HGW-15; genus JAFGDM01. The sequence continues at coordinate 301,555 of CAVUFY010000008.1, read as the reverse complement.
GGACAGCCCGGCCCTCTTCAAATCCCGCGCATATTCCCTGTCCTTTCCCAGCCTGACCCCGTTGGTGTTGAGCTGGATAAAGGGGAACCCGAAGTCGCGTCCCAGTGCGACGAGGGCAGGCAAATCATTCCGGGTGGTCGGCTCGCCCCCGGAAAGCTGAATGTTGCAGGTTTTCCCGCTTGCAGCGACGCGCTTATACCACGAGGAAATAATCTCTGCGGTTGGATCGTGCCTCGCGACATTTGCCGAATCCGCGTAGCATACGGGGCAGTGGAGATCACAACGCTGCGTGATCTCCATAATCACCGTGCAGGAACGCTGCCGGTGATCCGGACAGAGACCGCAATCAAAGGGGCAACCTTGAACCACCTCCGTGTGAGTCACAGGGGGACTTGCAGGGACTTTGGGTCGAGCCCAGCTTTCGAAAGAAGGCGGGCCTCTCCAGATGATGGACCGGAAGTCGCCATGCTGAGGGCAACACTTTCGCAGGAAGACGGCGTCGCCTTCGCTTTCCCTTTGGGCGGGAACACGGGCAAAGCACACGGGGCACAGACTTACTGTCTTGTCTCTATCCAAAAGAAACCCCTAGAGCTGTGAGAAGTACAGTCCAGTACGTCGCAATGACGAGGGGTGAGGGCAACGACGCAGATGTGCGTTTTTCAGCAACCTGCTAAAAACCGAATCCGTTGGAGATCAGAATGTCTATAACTTTGGCGTAGGTTTCCGCAAGGATCGCACCGCACCTTTGCCTTGCCGCACCAGGTCCCTCGTCTCCCACAATGGCTTGGCATTCGATCCCTCCATACTGACCCCTGACGTGGTCGGAGAACCAATCAGAAAGCTCCTGGAGCATCACCATCAATTTATCCGATTCCTGTTCCTCGTCACTTCCTTTCCCTGTAAATAAGGCCAGCACGCAGCTTCCCCCGGTCAAGATCCCGCAGCTTCCCTTGCCCGTCCCGCAGCCGTAGGCCAAGCCTGCGGCTGCTCGAACAAGCGCCGGATTTTGCTCGTCCCTCGCTTCCAAAGCCAGGAGGATGAGGATCTGGCTGCAGGTATAGCCCTTTTGTGCCAGCCGCATCATACGGATCATGGTGTCATCCATCGCCGTTTCCTTTTTTTCGTGCAATGAGAAGGTAGTAACCCGGTCTTGCGCGTTCGACCGCTCCCTTGACCATCTCCGGATCTTCTCCGCTGCACGCGACAGACCAGAAGGCATTCATAGAGCCGAAACTGAAAATGAGCTGGGCGGCTAGTTGCTTCAGCAAGGCCGAATGATCCTCCCAGAGGACCGTTATGAGTCCGCTCCCTTCGACCACGGTAATGATCTGCTTTCTGCTGACTGCCCCTTTGATGCAACAGCGGAGGGGCAAGCGCTGCAAGGACAAGGCTTCTTCAGGCATGCGGGCATAGACGTCGGAGAGGATAAGAAATCCCCCGGGGTTCAGGACGCGGGCAAACTCTTTCAGAGGTTCAGCTGGGTCGTGCAACAGGGAAAGCACACATTCGCAGAACAGGGCGCTGAAACATCGGTCAGGGAAAGGAAGGTTCTCCGCGGTTCCGCGAAGGAATCCTACATTAGGATTTCTTTCAACTCCTTCCTTTAGCAACAGGGAAGAGGTGTCAACGCCGAAAGCCGCATAGCGGTTCTTTTGGCAGAGGAATTCAACGGTCGCTCCGGTTCCGCATCCCACGTCGAGCACCCTTGCCCCGGCCGGGAGACGGCAGGAGTCCAGAGCCCGGTCGGTCAATGCCAGTCCACCGGGGCGAACGGCCGGTCCGGTCACCGCTCGCATTTCTTGGGTTTCGTAAAGCGATCCCATAAAGAGGTCTACTTGTCCTCCAGCATCTGCTCCACCTCGGCCATCTTCCCGAGGGCCAGTTCCTCCGAAACCAGAACGAAGCCGCAGTGCGGGCACTTCGCAAGCTCCGTGGTGAAACGATTTCCCAGGTATTCGATCTCCACCGGTCCCACCAGAAGTTCCCGGTTGCATCTTGCGCACTTCCATTGTGTATCTTCGGACCCCGTGTACTGACTTTTCATGACGAGGTCCCTCCGGTAACTTCCATGCGGTGAGTGTAAGCATTGTGGACGATGTAGCCGTCACCCGACGGCGAGTACTCAAGCCAGAAGGTCACTTTATACGGCTTGAATGAGGCTTTGAAATGCCCGGTTTTTGGATGAACGAGCTTGCGGCCCGTCGTTTCAGCATGGTGAATCACCTTCTGCAGGTCCTCGATCAGGATCCTTCTCTCTTCCAGGAGGTTTTGAACCTCCGGCGCGATATGAAGCACGATCTTCCTATGGTCTTCCATTTCCTCACGTCCCTCGCCCCAGAGTTCATTCAGCAGGCCGTCTTTAAGCATTGCCCGGTTCTCCTGCCGCTGCGACCAGCCCGGGCGTTTGCGCGCAGCAGGATCTTTTTCCGCAGGATCGGGAAAAATCAAGTCCAGGAGGTGAACCGTGCGCTTGCCCGCCGCGGAGAGGTTGTCCCGGCACACGGCACAGTAGGTGACATAATCCAGGGCGCTCTCCCTTGCTCTTCGCGCGACTACTTCTCTGGCCAGCGCAGGGTTAGCATCCTGCATGAGTCCCCCGAAACCGCAACACTCCGTTTTTCCCCGGCTGAGTCGCAGTTCTTCAACCGGCCTGTTCAGCCGATCGAGCAATGTTCTGACGGATTCCTGGATCTCAGGCTCATGCCGGGTGGTGCAGGGATCATGAACCGCCAGCGGACCTGATGCATCGTGTCTGTCAGCTTCAGGCAGACCGATCACCTCCAGGACCTGCCACAGGGAGAGAATGGGGATTTCCGGATGGTTTTCTTTGAACACTTTGTGGCAGGTGGAGCATGCCAGGATGACGATGGGCCTGCCTAAACCTATCCACGTGTCTTGAAAAGACTGAACCTCTCTTTGAAAGCCTGCTTCTTCACCGGCCCAGTAAGCGGGGGCCCCGCAACAGCCTAGAATCAACCCCAAGCCGTCGAGGAAAGATCGTCGCAGATGATCATAGACCCGGCGGACCTGCTCCGGCGATGACGCGCAAAGCTGACAGCCCGGGAAAAAAACACGGGCGCTGGATGGGTGACCCGGTTGGTGCCGGGCGAGAGCAAAACGGTCGCTTCGGCTGAACTCCATATCCAGGAGCGTGAATTCGTGGGCCGAGACCGGCATCTTCCCCCGGCGCACCATGCTGCGCCTCGCTTCGAGGCAGAGATCCTGCATGGCGAAGTCGTGTGGACAGACTTCTTCGCAAAGGCCGCAGAGGCTGCAGGAATTGATGAGTTTATTGGCTTGCCTTGCGCCCATGACAATGGATTCGTTGTTGTAAATCTCCCGGGCGTACTTCTTAGGATAAGCGCCGAAACGCTCCAGATAAGCGCACACTTTGACGCACTCCAGGCATTGGCATTGAAGACATCGTCCTGCCTCCTGCTCGGCCTCCTGCCGGCTGTATTGGAGCCCTTTCATTGGCACTGCGGGGAGGGATGAAATCCCTTCCAGGCTGGTAAAGAGCCTTGTCTTGTAAGTGCCCTCCCTTTCGCGGCCCGCTGTAGGAGAGGTTTTCTGCATGAATCGATCCATGCTTGTAGCCGCCCATCGGCCTTCTGCCGCTTCCCAGACGGGCGATGAGGTCCCCTCGGGCCTGGGTGAGCCTCCGGCGAAAAGACCTTCCAGATCGGTTGCTCGGCTCTGAGGCTGAACGGGGATTTGGCCGGATCCGGTTGTCTGCAATTCAGGGCTAAACCTTCCGTCAAGACCCACATAGACGGCATCGTAGTCTTGAAGAAGCCCTTCGCGGATCTCTGATGGGGAGAGGCGCGCATTCAATCTAATGTTTAGGTTAATCTTGACCAGCAAAGCGATCTCGTCCTGAATGACCTGGCGAGGTAAAAGGCCCTCGTGGATTTCGAGGAGTCGCCCTCCGAACTGATCGGAGGGTTCCAACAGGGTCACGCCATATCCCTTGCGCAGGAGGTCTCGGGCGACCGTCAAACTGCTGAGGCCGCTTCCCACGACAGCAGCTTTCTTGTCCCGGGCGGGCAGAATCTGCATCCTTTGCTCATATGCTGTCGTCGTGACGCAGGCTCGTTCAAGGGCGCCGATTTGAATGGGATCCCCTGCTTTGCCTCGGAGGCATTTCACCTGGCAGGGAGCGTCACAAATGCGACCCAGAATGCGCGGGAACGGCATGGTCTTGGCCAGGACTTTATATGCCTCCATCCAATCGTCCCGGACGATGCAGGCGATGAAACCCCTTGCATCCACATGGAGCGGGCATGCGGCGGTGCATTCAGGTGCGTGTTCCTGGATGCAGCGATCCTCCAGTTCTCTTAATTCTCGTTGGTCCATGGCTTTCTAATAAATATATAACAGAGGCGATCCGGGGCCAAGGCCCATCGGTTCGCCTCTGTTTTTTCTTCAGGGTCGGCTTCAACAACACCGTGGTGGCTGCCGGCCCTGCAAGGCAAAAACCATCCCAGCTACTTCAAGGCCTTGAGACCGGCCAGGACCTTCTCAGGCAGCGCCGGCAAATGGCGAATACGCACCCCTGTAGCGTCATAAATTGCGTTGACAACCGCCACATGTGAGGAGGTCAGAGGCTGTTCCCCTACACCGGCAGCACCAAACGGGCCGTGCTCCCTGGGTGTTTCGACATAATGAATGTCGAACTTGTCCGGTATGTCCTTTGGATAGGGGATACCGCATGCCAGCAGCGACGTGTGCTTGTCGAGCTTTTCAAAATCCTCGGACAGGGCCAGGCCGATGCCCTGGGCAACGCCTCCATAAATCTGGCCGTCAACAACCAGCTTGTTGTTGATCTTCCCGATATCTGCGATCACCGTGTATCCTTCGACCGCGGTTTTCCCTGTCTTGGTGTTCACCGCCACTTCGGCCATGAAAAGGCCATACATGTATACGGCAAAGGGAGATCCCTGAGAAGTCTGGAGATCGCAATTGGTGTTCATGGAGGCGGTCCACTTTCCTGAATAGCGCAGAGGGATCTTTTCGGCCACCATCTCTTCATAGGTTCGGTAGGACCCATTCGGCTTGCGCATCGCGGCGACCAGCAGCTCACATCCGTTCTTGATGGCATTGCCGGTCATGACCTGCGACCGGCTGCCGCCCGCGGGGCCGCTGTTCGGAGTCAGGGCCGTGTCGTTCATCATCAGCTTGATCTTATCCGGCGTGATTCCCAGAGGGCTCAATCCTTTGTGCGCGGTACCGAGAGCACCCGCGTCCGCGCCCTGGCCGTGGTCCTCCCAGGTGGAGCCCACAGTGACTCCATCCTTTGTCAGCTCCACCCAGACCTCGGAAGAATCAGCGCCGTCAAGACCACACCCGTAGATGCCGAGACTGATGCCCACGCCTTTCTTGACCTCGGAGGTGGATTCCTTTCGGGCCTTGTCCTTGGCAGCTTTGTAAAGGGGCCTCAGCTTGTCGATCATCTCGGGTAAGCTGTAGACCTCGGGCGCCTGGCCTGTGGGCGTCGTGTCGCCTTTGCGGTAAACATTCTTGGCGCGGAGTTCCAGCGGATCCATTATCATTTTCGCCGCTAGCTCATCCATCAGGCTTTCGGAAGCCAGGAAGCTCTGGGGCGAACCGTAGGCGCGAAAAGCGGAGCCCCAGGCGTGGTTGGTGCAGACGGTGCGGCCCTTGCCTCGGATGTTGGGAATGCCGTACCCGGCGCCTATGAACTGAGCGCCGCGAAGGGTGAGCAGGTCTCCGAATTCCGAATAAGGCCCGTGGTCTACGCTCCAGTCAGATTCCATGGCCACGATCTTGCCGTTCTTGTCCGCTCCGAACTTGACCTTCATCCAGAAGGGCGAGCGCTTGCCTGTGTAGGTGATGTGTTGATAGTAATTGTACCTCAGAAAAACAGGTCTTCCCGTGGCCATACAGGCGACACCCAACAGGGCCTCCATGGTGGGGCTGAACTTGTACCCAAAGGTGCCGCCCGCCGGATTCTGGACCAACCGCAGCTTCTCGGGCTCTATGCCGAGGCCCGGGGCAATCATGGCATGGTGCAAGTGGAGGCCGATGCTCTTGGAGTGGATCGTCAATCGTCCATCATCATCAAAATAGGCAAGCCCTACGTCCGGTTCCATGGTGAGGTGGGGCTGGCGCTGCAAATAATACTCCCCTTCCACGGTGTAGGCGGCCGACTCCATGATGGGCTTGGTATCCTTCCCTTTCACAATAGGAATCTCGAAGTAGATGTTCGGTGTCCCCGGGTGGATCTCTATGGCGTCCTCAGCCATGGCTTCCGGGGCGCTCATGTAGGCAGGGAGCGCTTCCAGATCAACCTTGACCTTCTCAGCCGCAGCCCTGGCATTCTCTTCCGTATCGGCGCAGACAATCGCGATCGCATCCCCGAACTGGAACACTTTGGTGTCGCACAGAATCGGCCGATCCCATCCGTCACCCTTGTTGGTGGGGAAAGTGATGAGCCCGGTGATGCGGTTCTTGCCCTCCACATCCTTGTGGGTGACGATCTTGTAAACACCCGGCATTTTTTCCGCCTCCGCCGCGTCAATCCCGCGAATGTTGGCGTGGGACACCTTGGCCTGAACCAAGGCAAGAAAGAGGGTTTCGGGGGGCAGTTTGAGACCAAGGTCTGCTCCATAATCCAGAGTGCCTGTCGCTTTGGCAACGGCGGAAGGCCGAGGATATTTACCGCCCCAGATCTGGCCGTCCTTGGGGAGTTTGTACATCAGGTCCTCGGCATTCATCTCTCCCCTTAACACCTTGGCGGCATCCATGACCGCGTCGACGATTTGCTTGTAACCGGTGCAGCGGCAGGCATTGCGGTGGGTTTGGAACCAGCCTCTCACCTGGTCCCGAGTGGGTTTGGCATTTTGGTCCAGCAGAGCTTTGGTCGAGACAATGAATCCGGGGGTGCAGAACCCGCACTGGGACCCTCCGTGCACAATCCAGGACAACTGGATGGGATGGAGGTTGTTCGGTGTGCCTATGCCTTCGATCGTTGTAATCGAAGCGCCCTCTGTCACTTTGGACATCTTTGTGACACATGACCGGATGAGCTTCCCGTCCATGATGACGTTACAAGATCCGCACTGACCCTCACCGCAGCCGACTTTGGTTCCTGTGAGCCCTAATTGCTCGCGCAGGACATCGGCAAGGGAATCATCAGAACGGGCAACAATGACCTTGTCGACACCATTAACCTTGAGCGTCTTCTTAATCATATCCTCTCCTCCTTCCGGCTTGTGATAAAACCGGGGTTTCGAGTTTAAGCTTCCCAGGAGCGGCCAAAGACCGCTCCGCCAGACTTCCACTTTGTAAAAGGATCTATTCGTCTTCCTTCTCAAAGTTGATGAAATTTTAAAGAGCCGTCAGAGTTTTCCATCCCAAAAGAGAGTCAAGTCTCTTTTGGGAGCAAGAATATAATCGCCATAGGTATAAGGTGAGGTCAGTGAAGAGATGCATTCGGTATGAAGTTTCCCTCCTGACTTGAGCGCTGTATCTTGGCCACGAGTAAGACGGACCTGAGAAAGGCCTTCGGATTGCAGGAGATCTGCTCGATCAATCCATGGCAAGGGCAATTGGAGTAAGTCGACAAAAAAATTCTATTGGCCAGATGCCATATGAAACCGTGAGGATAACTCGCTTCGGCCGGGAGCTTCCGCAATGCCTCCATGAATCCCTGGACCCATGCCCCAACAGGCGTTTCTTCCTGAAAAGACTCCCTGCGGAATGCAGCATTCAGAGATTCACTCAACCGCAGACAGAGGGGGTTTTCACACATTCTGACCTCCTGTCCAAAAAACAGACGCTCTGGATCAATCTGTAGACAAAGTCCTTTTCAAAAGCCTGGGGAGACTCCTCCGACAATCAGGGTCATAGCCCGGAGGGTCTCAACTATGTCATCCTCCGTCGTGAACACTCCCAAGCTGAATCGGACGGTTCCCGTCCCAATCATCCCCAAATCCTCGTGGACGAGGGGTGCACAGTGCAAACCCGTTCGGACAGCGATGTCAAAGTCCCCGTCCAAGACAGCCCCTACGTCTCCCGCTCTGTGCCCTTCCACGTTGCAGGTGAGAAGTGGCAGATGATCGTCTCTCGGTATCGGCACAATAGATCGTGACCCCGGCCAAATCCGCCATGCCGTCGCGAAGTCTTTTCCACAGCTCCATTTCGCGACCATAGCCATTGGAATTTTGGTGCTTCTCCACAAAATCGAGGCAGGAGTCCACGCAGAGGATGCCCAGCAGGTTGAGCGTGCCTGCCTCCAGCCGCTGGGGGTACTCCAGTGTGTGATAGACGCTTCTGGAATCCAGCCCTGTTCCTCCATACCTGGAGGACTCGGGTTGAGATCCGGACTCAGAACCAGACCGCCTATTCCCGTCGGCCCAAGCAGGGATTTGTGGCCTGTAAAGGCAAGCCCCTGAACACCCCATTCCTTCATTCGGATCGGGATCTGGCCTGCGCTCTGGGCCGCGTCTAAGAGAAGCGGGACCCCACGCTTGCGGCAAATCGCCCCGATTTCCCTGACCGGCTGTACTGTTCCAAGGACGTTTGATGCATGAGACAGGAGGACGAACCGGGTCTCGGGGCGGATAGCCCGGAGCACGGCGGCCGGATCAATAAAACCCTGTCCGTCGAAGGGCACCAGGTCTATGTGGATCAGCCCCTGTCTATGAAGATGGTGCAAGGGCCGAAGCACGGAATTGTGCTCAAGACGGGAGCTAACCACGTGACACCCCGGCTCCACGAGCCCCTGGATCAAGGTATTGAGGGCGTCGGTTGCATTGCAGGCAAAGCAGACGTGGTGATACTCATCTGCCCCAAAGAAGCGCGCCAGTCTTTCCCGCACCTGTGTCACCGTGTCCTCTGCCTCTACGGCCAGATCATAACCGCCTCGCCCCGGGGAGGCACCCTGCTTGAGATAAAACTCCAAGGCGCCCCGCAAGCATTCGGCCGGCTTGGGAAAAGAAGTGGCGGCGTTATCCAGGTAGATCATCGGTATCCCTAATGGAGGCTTTCGAAAGCAAACAAATGCAGTCCGGGCCCGCTGTGGGGGGTAGTCTCTTCAGAGCTGCAACCGGAAATGGACTTGCCTTTCTAATCGCCCCAGGGTTCTTAAGTCTTCTTCTGAGAAGGCGCAAGCCACCGAGCCAACCAGTGAAGAGATCCCTTGGGGCTACCACCATGACCCACTGAGTTTTTGGCGCCGGCTCACGCCCCAATGGAAATGGTTGCAGCTCTGAAGAGACTACCCCCCCAGTGGGCCTTAGAATTTCTCCGCAGGCAGCGAAGAAGTCGCAATTTAAATCTCTAACCAGACGAGCAGAGTGCCGAGTCTGCTACATACATCCTCTTGGGTTCGGTAGCCCCGCCAGGCGCCTGGCACCCCCTCTTAGGCCACCGGGAAAGATCCTCTCAATTTCCAGCAAGGATATCCCGATCCCTTTCTTGATCTCACGGCTCAGAGGCGCCTTTCCATGAGCAAAATAGTATTCACGCAGGAATCGAATCACCCTCCAGTGCATGTCCTCTAACCCGGGCAGTCCCTCTTTTGCGGCCATGTCCAAAGCCACGTCTTCCGACCATTCCTGCGGGTTTACGAAAAATCCTTCCTGGTCCAGCAGTACGTCCCGGCCGGCCAGGCCGCAAAACCTGTGACCCGAAGCGGAAGCGTCTTTCGCTTCTCCGCTGTTCACGCCCCGGTTTTCTCGGCGGAAAGCGCAGCCAACACCTTCTTCGGGGTCGCAGGCAGATGCCTGATCCTCGCGCCGGTCGCGTCCTCCACAGCGTTCATAATGGCCGCGGAGGTTGGCAGCAGGACAAATTCGCCCACACCGACAGCTCCCAGCGGCCCCTTCTTGCGTGGGGTCTCAAGCAGGATGATTTCAGTCTCGAACGAGTTTCGAATGGTAGGAAACTTGAAGCTCACCCAGTCCCTGGTCTTGCCGTGGATGTACTCTTCGCGCAATGCCATGCCGGCGCCCATGTCCAGACCGCCTTCTATCTGGCCTTCCACCACCTGGGGATTGATCACGGTGCCTGGGTCCACCACCGCCGTCATTTTCAGCACCCTGATCTCGCCGGTTTCCTTATCCACCTCAACCTCGGCCATCTGCACCCCGTGCACGCGGGATTCATACGGAACTCCCTGGCCCGTTACCGGATCGAGAGGGGTGGTCTGCTGTATTTTGGTACCTAAGTAACGGGTGGGTTTGCCGGCTTTTACCAACTCTTGATGAGTGACGGCGCCGGTTTCCGACATGACCTTCTTGAGTTCCTCAATGGCCAGAAGCATGGCCCCTCCCGACATATAGGTGACCCGGCTACCCGAAGCGGAGCTGGAATCGGGGGTCAGTCCGGTATCTCTCGTCACGAGGCGGATCTTGTCGGGGCCCAATCCCATGGCATGGGCTGCCAACTGGGTGAGCATGGCATCATTTCCTTCTCCGGGATCGGCCACAGATCCGTACACGGTCAGCCCCCCGTCCGGGTCCAGTTCCACAGCCACCGTGGACTTGTCGCCCGGGCCGGCCTTGCCTATGCCGAAACTTCCACCGGCGATACCCACCCCCCTGAGAACCCGTCCCTCCCTGTAGCCTGCGGCTTCGGTGCGTGCCCTTTGGAGATGAGGCCGCAGGGCCTCCAGGCAACCGGGAAAAGGCCACTCCTCCACCACCTGACCTGTGGAGGTGGATTGCCCGGGCCGAAGGGAATTACGGAGCCTGAACTCGATCGGGTCCTGGCCCAGCTTCCGAGCCAGAAGATCGACGGCGGATTCCAGAGCGAAGTTCATCTGCGGTGGCCCGGCTCCCCGGGCCGCGCCTCCCCATGCGTTGTTGGTATAAACCAGTTGTCCGAGGACCTTCACATGAGGGATATGATAGCATCCGCTCAGCATCTGCAGGATACGGAGCACGATGGCCTTCCCCCAGGATGTGTAGGCCCCGTTCTCAAGGGTGAAGACCACGTCGAGCCCTGTGATCCGGCCTTCCCGATCCGCGCCCAACTTGAGCCTGCAGCTCATGGGGTGCCGTTTGCTGGTCATCCACATGGACTCGGTGAGGCTCGGCACATAGCGTATGGGCCGCCTGAAGTGGAGGGCCGCCGCGCCGGCCAGGGCTTCAGAGGTGATATCCAGTTTGATGCCGAACTGGCCTCCGGAAAAGGCTTCCTCGTAGCGGATGTTTTCCCAGCCGATGGCCTCCTGCAGAACCATCACGTGATGGTGGATGTTGATACTCCTCCCGATTACCACCAGTTCGGCTTCCTCCCCTTCGCCGTCCAGAAAGGCCACGCAGGCCTCGGGCTCGAGGGCAGCCTGATGGATCAGCGGGGTGCTGAAATCCGTCTCCACGATCTCCCGGGAATTTCGCCATGCCGTTTCGATGTCTCCCTTGACCTGGGGCTGGGAAAAACACAGATTCGGCCGGCCTTCATGTACCTGGGGCGCTCCCTGGGCCAAAGCTTCTTCGATGGTTCGTACTGCGGCCAGCGGCTCGTAGACCACCTGCACGGACTCCGCACCGGCCAGGGCCTCTTTCTTGGTCCGACCGGCAACGATAGCCACAGGAGCTCCCAGCACATGGACCTTGCGATCACAAAGCACCGGCTGGTCATCCACCAGATACTTGACGCGATTGGTGCCTCGGATGTCCTTCGCGGTCATCACGCCCTCCACGCCGGGCATTTCCAGTGCGGCCCGAGTATCAATGGACCGGATGAGTGCGTGATGGTGAGGACTCCTCACCACGGCGATTTCCAGCGCCCCCTGCAAGTGGATATCCGCGGTGAACTGGGCCGCTCCGCAGGCGCGAAGGTAAGCCGTAGGCCGCGGCATGGAGATCCCAATCAGCCCTTTGGAAAGGTCCGGCCGCACCTGGCCGGGCGTTTGTTCTCCTCGGAGAAAACGGCCGGCCAGGTGCACTGCGCTGAGGATTTTGCGGTAGCCCGTGCAGCGGCAAAGGTTGCGGCTCAAAGCCTTCTTGATGTCCTCTTCCGAAGGGCAGGAATTGCGGTCCAGCAGGGCTTTGGCCGCCAAGATCATACCGGGTGTGCAGTAACCGCACTGTACGGCGCCGGCTAAGACGAATGCCTCTTGGATGAGATGGGCATTCTCAGGACTGCCCAAGCCTTCTATGGTGATCACTTCCGCACCTTCCAGGTCGGCCATCTTTTTCAGGCAGGACTTGACCGCTTCTCCGTTCACGAGAACCGTGCATGCCCCGCACTGGCCTTTGCGGTCACAGGACTGCTTGGCTCCGGTGAGATGCAGGTCCTCTCGCAGCACATCCAGGAGGACTCTGGAGGGTTCGGCGACCACCTGCCGCCAAAGGCCGTTCACACGGATATTGAACTTTTTCATTGAGTGAATTCCTCCCGTTGTCACCACCAGGAACCGGCACCTTACATCCTACAGACCTGTTCCCCGGTGTTCTTCGTAGTGAGGCGTTTCAGATCTTCTCCAGCCGCACGGCGCAGGCCTTGTATTCAGCCGTCTGCGTCTCCGGGTCATAGGCCGGGTTCGTGAGCCAGTTGGCGCAGGCATCCCGGAAGTGAAAGGCCATCCAGACCATTCCCGCCGGGATGCGTTCTGTGATGTTGGCCTTGACCGTTACTTCGCCCCTTCTGGATTTCACCCTGATTCTTTCGCCGTGGCTGATTCCCAGTGTTGTTGCATCCGACGGTGAGATATCGGCCGTTTCCTCGCCCAAAAGGTCATTCAGGCCCTTTGATCGGCCTGTTTGGGTCCGGGTGTGGTAGTGATACAGCCTCCGGCCCGTGCTAAGCACGAAGGGGTACTCATCGTCAGGGACCTCCGCAGGGGGAGTCCAGTCCACGGGAATGAACTGTCCGAGGCCGCAGGAGAAGTCCCCGCCCTTGTGGAGGACACAGGTGCCGGGATGGGCTTCGTCCGTGCAAGGCCACTGAAGACCATTTCCTTCGATGCGTTGGTACTTGATTCCGGCCAAGGAAGGTGTGAGCTGTATGACTTCACGGTCCCAGATGTCCTGTCCGCTGCCGGAGGGCCAGGAATGCCCCATGCGCCTTGCAATCTCCCTGAAGATCCACCAGTTGGGCTTAGCCTGCCCCGGCGGTTCGCTCACCTTTCGCACGCGGTTGACCCGGCGTTCGCTGTTCGTAAAGGTGCCGTCGTCTTCGCTCCATCCTGCCGAAGGGAAAACCACATGGGCGAACCGTGTCGTCTCGGTGGGAAAGATGTCCTGACAGACCAGGAACTGGGCCGACTGCAGGCAGTGTTCCACGTGGCGAATGTCCGGTTCCGTATTGGCAAGGTTCTCTCCGAAAATGTAGAAAGCCTTGACCGTTCCTTGAAGAAGGCCCTCCATCATCTGCGGAATCATAAGGCCGGGTTTTTCCGGCAGGTTCTGCACGGCCCAGGCTTTTTCGAATTTTTTGCGGCTTGCGGGATCAGTCACCCTCTGGTATCCGGGGAAGACATTGGGGAGGGCTCCCATGTCGCAAGCGCCCTGAACATTGTTCTGCCCCCTCAAAGGATTGACTCCACCGCATTCAAGGCCCATATTTCCCAGAAGCATCTGAAGGTTTGCGGTGGTGACCACGTTGTTCTTTCCGCAGGTGTGCTCCGTGATCCCGAGGGTATAACAGAGCATGGCCGGCTTATTGATCGCCAACGCCCTTGCCACATCCTTCACCATCTCCGCCGTAACTCCTGCAATCTCGGCCGCCCTCTCCGGCGGGTACTCCATGATTTTGGCCTTCAACTCCTCGAACCCTACACAACAGGAATTGACAAATTTCCGGTCATAGAGTTCTTCCCGGATAAGTACGTTCATCACGCCGTTGAAAAAGGCAATGTCCGATCCGACTTTGATGGGTACGTGAAGGGTTGCAAAGTCGACCAATGCATGCCTCCTGGGATCGACGACGATCAAGTCCGCTCCATTCATCACAGCGTTCTTGAGGAAGGTGGCCGCCACAGGATGGGCCTCCGTCATGTTGGAGCCGATGACGAGGAACATCCTGGCTCTCGAGAACTCTTCAAAAGAGTTGGTCATGGCTCCTGATCCGAAAGTTGCCGCCAGCCCGGCGACGGTGGGGGCGTGTCAGGTGCGCGCGCAGTGATCGATGTTGTTGGTTCCGATCGCGGCACGGAAAAGCTTCTGCATCTGATAGGAATCCTCATTGAGACTGCGTGCACAGCTCACCCCGGCAATGGCATCGGGGCCGTGCTCCGCGATGATTTTCCTGAAACGATCGGCTACCAGATCCAGGGCTTCGTCCCATGAGGCTTCACGGAAAGCACCGGTTTCCTTGATCAGGGGAGTCTTGAGCCTCTCGCCGGAGTAGATAAAGTCGTAACCGAAACGGCCTTTGACGCAAAGCCGGCCTCGATTCGGCGCAGCGTCCTCCACAGCCGTGACCTTTACGATTTTACCGTCTTTTACATGGAGCCACATCTGGCAGCCGACCCCGCAGTAAGGGCAGGTCGTCCTCACCTTTTTCACGTCGTTAGCCCGGGCAAGCCCAACCGATTTTTTTTCCACGAGGGCGCCTACAGGGCAAACCTCCACGCACTGGCCGCAAAATACGCAATCGCTCTCGTGGTAGGCCCTGTCGCCGGCGGCCACGATTTTGCTTCGGGATCCTCTGTATCCGTAACTTATCGCTCTATTGACCACCACCTCATTGCAGGCTTGAACACACCGGCCGCACAGAATGCACCGGGAAAAATCTCTGACCACAAAAGGATTGATACATTCCGTGGCGTAGGGCGTATCCGTCGGCTTGAAGCGACCCCCCTTGACCTGATACCGGATGGCGAGTTCCTGCAGGCGGCAATCGCCGTATGCAGGGCAAAGGTCTTTGTGCTCTTCCCTGCTCATGGCCGTGAGCTGAAAGTCGGTCCAGCCATCCATGTCCATTTCCTGAACCAGGCAATTATGGCTGCCGGAGGCTAGGAGGAGTTCGATGTTCAGGCGTCTTGCAGCCACAACCTTCTGACTTTCCGTCCTGATCACCATCTTAGGCGCAGCAGGAGTGGCACAGGATGCCACAAGGCTTCTGGCGCCCTCCACTTCCACGAGGCAGACCCGGCAGGCACCGGTAGGCGTAGCGTCTTTCAGATAGCAAAGCGTCGGAATCTCGATTCCATTTTCGCGAGCAACCTGAAGGATAGTCTGCCCGGGTTTGAAAGCAACTGTCTTTCCGTTCAACACGAGTTGGTTTTCGCTCATCACGCAATCTCCCCGAGAACAAGGTGCCTCGGCCAGGGATCCAATCGGGTCCATATATCCCTGCCGATATATGGCTAAACTGATATATAAACGGCTTACCGAAGTCAAGGGAAAAACCCCGCGAACCACCTCCCGCCGGGTCACAGAAAATGGACTTGACAGGCCTTTTTGCAGATCATATATCTAGCGAGATATATGGCTATATTGATATAAAATCCGTAAGCGCCAACCTAGCTTTCAATTCCAATGGCCCACGTTCTCAACAGTCCACGATGGAGGAAGAAAGGGAGAGAAGGGGGTCTGGCAAAACCATGACACGGAATTCTCAAACAGTGATTCTTGAGGAGACAGGAGGGGAACGTTCTCTTGCCGGTCTCCCTTGGCCGTCTCATGTAGAAGATGATGTCAAACGGGAGGGGTTGTTTCTTTTTGAATTCAACCGTGATGTCAGCCGAAATGCCCGGCTGAGCCGACTCAATGAGAGATATCTCGAGCAAAGGATGGAAGAACTGGACGAGCGCAGTCCGCTATGCATGGAGATCTATGAATACACTCGTGCAAGGCTTCATGAACTTCTTTTACTTTGTGCCGCCAACTATGCAAACAACTGTGAGTACGGCCCAATGGGAGATCTCATGTTCAACCCCAGGCTCAGCCTGATTCATGTCAGCGGCCTCGATGAACCCGTCATGAAAAAGCGTCATGGTCGTCTGAGTGAACAATTTAAAGACAGGGCAGTAGCACCGAGAGAGGTTTTGCTTTGGCTCAAAGACAAAACCTCACTCGAAATAAAAAAGAAGGCATTGATTCCCTATTCCTACGAGGTTCTTGAGACCTGCAAGTTTATCTCCAGGGGATATTTGAATTCAGCGCAGAAACGGACCGCTCGAATCGCGGATCTAAGCGCTTTTCTCTGTAGCAGGGGTTTCGGAGAGCGAATGGATCTGGACCACTGGCTCAGGAGCGCAAGTCCAGGCGACAGAGCCCTCATGGAATCAACACTCATCCCGCTCGACTGGAAGATATTCCAAAGATTGGGCATCCTTGTGGACCTCATGGTCTATCAACTTCTTGTCCCTGTAACTGAGGCCGGTTGAACAGCCTGTCTTGACTGCTTGGGTATAAGACTCAGTCTTCGCCCCTCCGGCTCCTCCTTCGCCAAAAGTCCCCCCTAGCCAGAAAGGTTTGCATATGGTAATCTGAAATGAACTAACGATCTCGGGCCAACCCAGCTCATTCGCCAGCTGAGGTTTGAAAACGGCATCCTCACCAAGATCTCTACGGGGAACAAGGGCTTTTAGGAGGGAAGGGGCAAATCCATTTTGATGATCCGAAACGCTGCCTGGCCTAATGCCAGAAGGTGATTTTCGGGACTGAGGATCTCGGCCCGCACGAAGCTCAAGCGGCTGGCGCGGTGGGTGATCCAGGCCTTGCAGATGAAATAGTCGCCTTTGGCCGGGGCGGTATAATGCAGGGTCAAGTCGACGGTCGCACAATTCAGATCCGGCTCAAGCTCGGTGAGTACGGCGCAGGCCATGGTGGTATCCATGGCGGTGTAAAGAATTCCGCCGTGGGGTTGTCCCGGGAAGGGCCAACAAACCGCAGGATTCGGACGAAGCCGTGAAGAGGCCTTGCCGTTTTCGGCATGCTCGACTCGAAGGCCGATGGTTCTGTAAAGACTATTCCGGTTGAGGGCTTCCAGAATTTCGGGCGTTATGATCATCTATCTGAGTCCGGATAAGGATTCATGAAGCGTTCATTGAGGCGAAGGATAATGGAGCCAGCGGCGGCAAGTCAACGATAAATACAGCAGGTAAAAGGAGCTAGTGTGGAATGATGGGAGTCAGAGGATCTTTTGAAAAATCGAAAAGCAAACTACCTGGTGAGGATTCCGGTGTTGAGGTCCGCAAAACGTTCTGTGATATTTGCAGCCCCAACACGCACTGCGGGATCAACGCTTATGTCAAAGATGGGGTCGTGGTGAAGGTCGAAGGAACCAAGGAACACCCTCACAGTCGGGGCACCCTCTGTGCAAAAGGATCGGCCAGCCGGCAATACATCTATCACAAGGACAGGATACGCACCCCTCTTCTCAGAAAGGGGGAGAGAGGCTCCGGAGACTTCGAGCCGATCTCGTGGGATGATGCTTTAAATGAGATTTCCGAGAACCTCCTTAAGATCAAAAAGGAGAGCGGGCCCGAGTCCGTCGTCTTTTTTGTGGGGTTCACTAAATGGTTCCGGCCGTTCCTGAAAAGGCTCGCTCACAGCTTCGGATCGCCCAACTACTGCACGGAGTCGAGCACCTGCCAGATGGCGACGGTGGTGGCAGGGGCCCTTACGTATGGTTACTGTGGCGGACCTGATATCAGGAACGCCAAATGCCTCATGGTATGGAGTAGGAATCTTCTTCACTCTACCACCCCCGATGCACAGAGGCTGCTTGATGCAAGAGAAAAGGGATTAAAGATAATCGACGTAGGACCTTTATTCACGCCGTTGACCGCCCATGCTGACATTCATCTCCGCATGCGCCCCGGCACGTCGGGCGCGCTGGCCCTGGGTATGGCATATGTGATCATAGAAGAGGGGCTCTATGACCGGCAATTCGTGGAAACGTGGACCGTGGGGTTCGAAGAGTACAGGGATTACGTGAAGCAGTTCCCGCCCTCTGTAGCGGCGGAGATAACAGGGGTTCCGGCTGAACTGATCGTCAAAGCCGCAAGAATGTATGCGACAACAAAACCGGCCGCGCTTCTTACCAGCGCAAGCCCCACGACGCACCACACGAACGGCGTCCAGAACCATCGGGCGATCATCTCTCTCATCGGTCTTACCGGCAATTTCGACCAGCCGGGAGGTAACTACTATGTTCCGTGGACATGGAACCACGTGCCCGCCGGAACGGTGACGCGGGAGCACCAATACGAGCAGTCCCGGCCATGGCAGGAAATGGCGCCTCGGGTCGGTCAGGATCTTTACCCGGTTTGGTGTAAGATCATTGACGAGGCTCAGGCCATGCAGGTTCCTTTTCAGATCCAAAGCGGCAAGCCTTACCCGCTCAGAGCCGTGGTGGCATTGGGGATGAGACATCGCATGTGGCCTGGATCGGATTTCATGGCCGAGAGCCTGAAGAAGCTGGATTTCATGGTCAACGTGGACCTTTTCATGACGGAGACTTCGGCATTTGCCGATATCGTCCTGCCCGCCTGTTCGTCCTTCGAAAGGAGTGAACTGAAATTCTGGGTGGAAGATTATGTCATGTGGAGCCAGCCTGTCATCGAACCCTTAGGCCAGTCCAGGCCCGACACGGACATCATCTTCGACCTGGCGCGCCGCATCGCGCCTGATGATGCTCTAATGCAAAAGGGATACGAGGCGAATGTGGATTGGATCCTGGAGCCCTCGGGCCTTACGGTGGAGGAACTGAAGAGGCATCCCGGAGGATGCTTTCTTAAGAATCCGAGAAAGCCCACCTTCAGAAAATACGAAGAGCATGGCTTTCCGACTCCTTCAGGAAGAATGGAGTTTACCTCCACCCTTCTCAGGGAGATAGGGGTCAATCCTCTTCCCGAGTATCGAGAACCGAGGCTCAGTCCCCGTTCTGCGCCCCATGTGGCTCGAGAGTTTCCACTCATTCTTACCACCGGGGCGCGTCTTCCCATGTACCAGCATTCGAGGACTTTTCGGCTTGGTTGGACCAGGAGCCTCCGGCCCGACCCCAGTCTCGATATAAACCTGCAGGATGCCGAAGTCCGTGGCGTCAGGGCCGGTGACTGGGTCTATCTGTCAACGCCCCGCGGCTTTTTGCAGGTCCGCGCGAATATCACGGAGATGGTGCCGCCGGGAGTGGTCAGCATCTATCATGCGTGGCCTGAGGCCGATGTGAACCGATTGATTGAACCGGACTACCTGGATCCCATTTCGGGCTTTCCAGGGTTCAAATCACTCCTCTGCGAGGTCAAGAAAATATGACCCTGATCATCATCAAGGCATCATCCAATAGTGTTATCTGCACAATAGGAGTGATATTCCTGGTACAGAACGTGTTTTATCAAACATGTTGATCGCGCCCTGAGTACAGCCCTCAGGTTGAAGACCTCTTTAAGCCTGTTGGTCCAGTCAACGCGGATCTTTCTCCGGCGTCCAAGGCCCTCGTAATGGATATCATCGGGATTGGCGGGGGTAATTTCTATGTGGTCTATGTGGGTAGAAAGACTTTCGGCATTTGGTCTGTACCAGAAGACCTACCAGAGATCAGAATAATGTTTTTGTGTGGTTAACTCCCGCTCCGATATACAGGATTCACCCCATTTACACGAAAACGAACGGTTGATACGAAAAGTCTCGCTTCCGTCCTGGACATGGTTCAAAAAGGAGTTTTGGCGTTCGACTAATTTCGAAGGCCACACTGTCCGCAAAACCTGAGACCTCCAAATAGGCTCTTAAAGATATGATAAAGATATGAAGACCTCTGGGGCGCTCATCTTCAAATACACCTGTTGATAAGAATAACACAGTTATTACTTTAGCACCCGAAGGAGGCTTGCTACACTGGACGCAAAGTTGAAAGATCATGTTGATCCAGCGATCCAAACTTCGACTCATGACATTAGAATGGTGAATTTATAGAGGAGGTTATCATGCGACGTATCTTGCTGACAACAGATGGATCGGAACATTCTTTGAGATCAGCTCATTATGTGGCCGAGCTTTATAGAGATGAACGGGATGTAGAAGTGACGGTTCTCACGGTTTCTCCAGCCATTCCTCCTCTATATCTTGAGGAAGCCCATGATCCGGCCATCCAGAAGCAATTCACTGCCTGGAGGAAAAGGAGAGAGGAGGACGCCAAAGGGCACGTTGATGCCGCCACAAGAATCCTCACAAAAGGAGGATTGAAAAAGAGCCAGGTTAGGGGCAAGTATGCGCACCAACTCATCGGAGTAGCGCGGGATATCGTCCGTGAGGCTGATGCGGGTAAGTTCGATGCCTGCGTCGTTGGCAAAAAGGGAATGGGATGGTTTGACAGCATGTTTCTAGGAAGCATTACGGACAAACTTCTGGAAATCTCAGAAGACCGTGCCGTGTGGCTTGTAGAAGGGAAGAAGTGGAAGAGTCGGAAAGTGCTCGTGGCTATGGATGAGACCAATCGGACACTGGAGCTTGCTCGTTATGCAGGGACCATCCTCGATGGTCTTCCAGGCGTGGAGATACTTTTCTATCATTACTGCGCTCCGTTTACTGAGGACCTCTCCCCTGAAGAGCGAAAGAAGCTGAAGGAGCTCGAAAAGAGCGTCGTTGAGAAAGAGCGAGAGGAGTTGCTTCATTTTTTTGAGGAGGCGAAACAGATTCTCATTGAAATGGGGTTTGAAGAAGCAAGCCTGGGCTACGAATTCCATTACGATCGAACTGCTCACCCGAAGAAGGTGAGTCAGGCCATCCTTGCACAGCTCAAGAAAAGTAGTTGCGGGACCCTTGTGATCGGCCGAAAAGGCTCCACCCATGCGAGAGAATTTCGCGTTGGGTCGGTAGCGTTGCGTACCGTTGCTGAAGCGCGAGATTGCGCTGTGTGGGTTGTTTAGCTTGCTTTTGTATTCACCTCAAGGAAAGAAAAATAGGGTCCCCTGTCCCTGGTAGTCTTTCCTATCCCAATTAGGTCACCATGAATCCTCGCCCCCATTGCCATGGTTGCGGCGGGATGCTCTTACTCCTGATCGAGTTTATGAATCACAGGATTGAAGCGAAAGGTCAGACGGCGTGATCACCGCAGGTTTGATTGTTGACTTACTTCTTATCTTATCTGTTGCATGGCTTCTTGGCTCTTTTTTCAACTACTTTGGTCTGCCAGCCATGCTCGGTGAACTCCTTGCGGGGGTTATACTCGGCCCTCCACTTTTGGGTTTGGTCCTCTTTTCAGATCCCATAGCCCTTCTCGCGGACCTAGGCATATTTTTCGTTATGTTCCACACGGGAATTGAAATGGATCCCAAGGAACTCCTCGATCACATCTGGCCATCCCTCGGCGTCGCGCTGGGCGGCTTCATTCTCCCATTTTTCTTAGGATACTTAATTGCTCGTTTTTTCGGCGGAAATCTCTATCAGTCTCTGTTCGTAGGGATGGGGGTCTCCATCACAGCTATCGCTGTTCAGGCTGTCATTCTTCATTCCATGAGGATTAGTCGAAGCGCAGTAGGGCATGTCATCATCGGAGCTGCCATCGCCGACGACATTCTGGCTTTAATCGCCCTTTCCACCCTTCTGGGACTGGCTCAAACAGGGAAGTTTGACCTAACCAACCTCGGTTACATCTTCTTGAAAGTGGTTGCATTCTTCGGTGTCACGATCCTTCTTGGCGAATTCGTTTTTCCCAGGTTCACAAAGCGCATTACCGACAAAGGGGGAAAAGCCTTCACATTTGCCTTGGCGGTTGCTCTACTTATGGCCTACTTAGCGGAAGTCGCCGGGCTTCACCTTGTTATCGGCGCTTTTCTGGCGGGACAGTTCGTGCGAAGAGAAATCATGGATGAAAAGGTTTATGAAATCATCAAGGATCGTTTTTTCGGAATAAGTTATGGCTTCCTGGTTCCTATCTTCTTTGCCTCTCTCTCTTTTCATCTCCACTTTTCCTGGAATGCTTTTTTTATCTCTTTCGCGCTGGCTCTGATTGTGGTTTCCATTGTAGGCAAACTCGTGGGTTGTGGACTGGGTGCGGGCCTGTCTGGCTACAACCCATGGGAGTCCGCCATCATCGGATTAGGAATGAACGGAAGAGGTGCCGTTGAACTAGTGGTCGCCACAGTAGTAATTAATCTCAGTGATGAATTAATAAAGAGCAAAGTCATTAGCGAGCCCCTGTTGACGACCGACCAATTTTCCGCTCTTGTGCTCATGGCTTTTGTGACGACTTTTATCGCGCCTCTCTCTCTCAAGTGGGCGGTGAAACGGACGTGCACTCCCGCAGAGAGGGCAGAATTTTGCAGGTTGCTCGAAAGAGAGGAATGAGTGGACGAAACTTTTTCGCGCACAAGAGACAAACTGATGCAACGGAAAAGAGGAAAAGGCCACTTAGCGTGAGTGACAATGGCTTGCATGGCGGACATTAGTTTTCACTGTGCTCTGCCTTACCCAGTTGGGCCACGTTCTTGCAATCAGGTCGGAAAAAGAATCCCTGTTCACCATAGGTTTGTTTTCCAACAAGCCCCTTCTTGGGGCGGTAGTGTTGACTTTCTTAATTCAGATGGCGACGATTTATGTTCCATTTTTGAATTCCGTATTTGAGACGGAGCCAGTTCCATTGAGCAAACTGGCTGCGGCCGTTGCTTTGTCTTCTGTGATATTATCAAGCGTGGAATTGGAAAAAATGATCATTCGGCGAAGGAGCAGGTGAAGATTGTAAACAACTGATAGGAGGGAACTCCTAATTGTCCGTTATGTTACCTACCGGTCAAAGTAACCGAAAGATGATTCCGAGAAGCATAAGAACGTAGAGCAAATGTTTGGTGCAGTTGCTCTTGACATGAGACTTCGTGACTGTTGGGATATCGTCACCAGCAGGGACGATTCCACGTTTGGATTACATGAGAATATCTCCGGAATTAGAATAGGCATAATGGTAATGGAAGGGTTCCACCAAATTAGAAGGTGGATTTAGGATGTAGGGCGAACTCAGTTCCTGAGGCTGTGAATAGGGGCGGGAATCAACCCGCCTCTGCGAATGAAGGGATTATCCCCGTCGGCGTTCTTCACGGCAATGATGGTGGTATGGCCCATGAGGCCGCCAAAGTGGGCGGTATCTCCGGGTTTCTTGCCTGGCACCGGAATCAGTCTCGCGGCCGTTGTCTTGTTGTTGATGACTCCGATCGCCATTTCATCGGCGATGATGGCGGAAATCGTCTCTTCCGAGGTATCGCCGGGAATGGCGACCATATCGAGGCCGACGGAACACACACTGGTGATCGCTTCCAGTTTCTCCAGACAGAGGTGACCGTCACGGACAGCCTGGGAAATGTTGAGGTCTTCGCTCACGGGTATGAAAGCCCCGCTCAGACCCCCAACCCTTGCGCTTGCGAAGGCTCCCCCCTTCTTGACCGCATCGGTGAGGAGCGCCAGGGCTGCGGTGGTGCCGGGCACGCCGATGGCGAGCAGGCCGAGGGTTTGAAAGATCTCGCCGACGCTGTCGCCTACTTTCGGGGTGGGCGCCAGGGAAAGATCCACGACCCCGAAGCGGATCTTCAGCTTTTCCGCCACCTCCCGGCCGATAAGCTCGCCGACGCGGGTGACTTTGTATGCGGTTTTCTTTATCAGGTCGGAAAGGCTTCCCAGGTCGAGATCCGGATTGTCTGCAAGAGCACGTTCCACCGCCTTTTTGACCACGCCGGGACCGCTTACGCCCACGTTGATCACCGCATCCGCTTCCCCGATGCCGAGGTAGGCTCCTGCCATAAAAGGAATGTCTTCAGGAATGTTGGCAAACACGCAAAGCTTTGTGCAGGCGACGCCGTCTCTATGGGCGGTCAGCTCGGCGGCGTGTTTCAGGGTTTTCCCCATCAGGAGGACCGCATCCATGTTGATGCCGGCGCGGGTCGAGGCCACGTTGACCGACGCGCAGACCCGTTCGGTGGTCGAAAGAGCCTCGGGAATGGCTGAGATGAGCGAATGATCGCCGCGGGCCACGCCCTTTTCCACGAGAGCGGAAAAGCCGCCAATAAAGTCCACGTGGGCTTCAGCGGCGACTGCATCCAGAGTTTGCGCTATCTCAACCAGTTCTTCCGAAGAGAGAGCGGCACCGACAACGGCGATAGGGCTGACGGCGATGCGTTTGTTGACCACCGGAATGCCATACTTCTGGCCGACGATGTCGCACGCCGAAACCAGGTTCCCGGCCAAACCCAGAACCCGCTCCGCGATCCGGCGGCGCACGTAGCTCAGGTCCCCTCCGGCGCAGTCAAGAATGCTGATGCCCAGCGTCACGGTGCGCACGTCAAGGTTTTCGCTCTTGAGCATCTCAAGGGTGGAAATGATTTCCTTGCAGGTAAACATGGGAGCCCTATTTCCCCTTCCTCTCAGATCCTATGGATCGCTTCGAAAATGTTTCGATGCTGGATGCTGATTTCGAGGTGGAGGCTTTCAGCCTTGGATCGCAGGTCTTGTGCGAGCGCCTGCTGGTTAACGGAAGCCGGAACGTCCACCTCATAGATCATGGTGTTGTCGCCGGGATCCTCCCCGCCCTTGAAGACGGCTTGGAGGTTGGTGATGTTGACGCCGTGTCGGGCTATGACTTCCGAGATGCCTGCAACAAGCCCTTTGCGGTCAGGCCCTTTGGTGGTGATGACGAAAGGTTCGCAGGTTTCCACCGCGCAAAAATCTTCACCCGTCTCGCACGGCTTGGTATACACATGCAGTCCCACCGGCGAAAACCTGGAAGCCATCTCGCGGTGAAGATCATCGGCAGTCATGCCTTTCGGCATGGTTACGATAAAGATGCCCGCAAATTCTTTTTGAATCATGGTTTGGCTTACGTTCTCAATGTTGCAGTTCTGATCGGTGAGAGCCTGCGACACGGAGGCGACAATGCCGGGCCGGTCCCGTCCGAGAATCGAGAGAATGGCCTTGTTCATCAACAGTGAACCCCCAAAAACGAAATGAATGATGCAGGCATTCTGCCGCTACAAACGCTTCTCTAAAGCGGGCCCACGGTCACGGAAAGGAAAAGGAATGAATGGTTTTTCCCCGTGCGCCCGGTGCCGTACGCCGATAGTCGTGACTAAACGTTGTGTGGACCCGGCCGGAGGGTTGGTCTCTGACGAGTCCGCAACCGGAAATGAAACCTGACAAGGCAGGTTTCATATAGCCCCCTTCGGCCGGGCCTTAGAACTTCTCCGCAACTTGCGAAGAAGTCGCCGAGTTAATTTCCCTTTTATCACAACGAGCGTTTCTGTCAACCAGTTAGGATGCCGGTCAGATGCTTTCAGGAACCAAGAGGAGGTCCGCTGGCTCGAAACGCGCAAGGACCGTTTCGCCTACCGTGGGGCCGAAGCGGTGGTATTCCTGACGTGAGAGAAGGGCGCTGAACGATGCGGGCCCGGACAGGTCGACCCTGAACAGCGGGCCCAAAGGTACAACGGCCTCAACCACAGCCGAGAGCCCGCCTTCAGGAGGCGGAATCCGGTCGTTCAACGGTTCAAGGTGGACGTCCTCAGGCCGAAAGACCAGTCTTGCCGTCCCGGCTGCAACACACACTCTTCCTGTCGCTTCAAGAGACGCATCGCCCACCCGGATCTGCACACGACCTGAGCCTGAAGGTCGAACGTGGTCGGGTCGGAGGACTTGCATCCCGAGGAACTGCGCCACCCAGGCGTCAACGGGATGGGCAAAGAGGTGCAGCGGGTCATCCACCTGTTGAATGACGCCGTTTCTGATAACGGCAAGGACGTCGGCGAGTACCAGCGCCTCGATGTGGTCGTGGGTGACATACAGGCTCGTTGCTTTCAGGGACCGCAGCAGCCGGCGCAACTCCACTCGGAGCTCTTCACGCATGGCCGCGTCGAGCGCAGAGAGCGGTTCGTCGAACAGGAACAACTTGGGTTCGATGGCCAGTGCGCGCGCCAAGGCGACCCGTTGCTTTTCGCCGCCGCTTAAAGTGGCAGGGCGGCGCATGATCAGATGCCGCACGTTGACGAGGTCGAGCACCTCGTTCACCCGTCTGTCGACTTCCCGGTTGTGCCTGACGCCAAAAGCGATGTTCTGTCTGACCGTCAGGTGGGGGAAAAGAGCGTAGTCCTGAAACATGAAGCCCAGTCCTCGCTCCTCCGGCGGCAACGACGTAATGTCACGACCGGCTAATTCGACGCGACCTGTCGCAGGAACATGAAATCCGGCCACTGTCTCAAGCAGAACGGACTTTCCGCATCCGCTGGGTCCTAGCAGTACCAGCGTCTGGCCTCGCTCCAGGGAAAGAGAAATGTCCTGCAATCGAAACTGCCAAAAACTCACCGAGAGATCCCGTATCGTGAGGTAACTCAAGGCCGGCCGGACCTCCAGCCGGCATCGACCAGGAATCGCATCACCAGAAAGGTCGACAGGGTGACTATCAGGAGGAGCACCGCCATGGCAGAGGATTCGCGCAGGCCGGTCTGTAAGTATAGGTCATATATTTTGACCGGAGCGGTCATCGGGTAATAGGCGAGAACCATCACAGACCCGATCTCGCTTATCGAGCGCGCATAGGTCAAGACTGCTCCAGTCAAGATTCCGCGCCAGGCTAGAGGAAGGTCCACCCTGTAGAATACTTCAAAAGGAGGCGCGCCCAGGGTGCGCGCAACTTTTTGAAGGCGGGGATCAATCGCCTCGAACCCCAGCCGGGCCGAGTTGACCATGAAGGGAACGCTCACAAAAAGCATGGCGATGATGATGCCCGCTTCGGTTCCCCAGAACTCCAGGCCGACAGGCTCAGTCAGAGCGCCTATCAGGCCCCTTCGACCGAACACAAACAAAAGCGCAATCCCGGCTACCGTGTGCGGTACCGCCAGCGGCAGATCGACCAGCGCCTGGATTATTCTGACGTACCAGGCTCTGCTGTGCGACAGGAGGTAGGCCAACGGTGTTCCGAGCAGTGCAGCAACGACGGCCGTGGCGCCTGCGGACTGCAGGCTCAGCCAGATGGCGCTCCTGACGTCAGCCATTGCCGCGACAGACCCAAGTGTCTGCCAGGTCTGAGCGAACGCCATCCGCAACAGGGGCAAGAGGATAAAGGCCAGGAGAAGTCCGCCGGGAAACCAGAGCAGGACGAAAGCGATCCTGCCGAGGATGCGCCAGACTCCCCCTGCACTCCGGCCTGCTGCTATTTCTCCGGCCACGGTTTCACCAGCGGCTTGATCGCTGCCGGAACTTTGTCAAGCCCGCTAGCTATCGCCGGATGGATCACGACAAAGCCCTTTTGCTCCATTACCGACTGACCCTGCTGCCCCAGAAGAAAAGCGATCCATTGCTCTGCTTCTTTCGGGTGCGGCGCGTTGGTCGGGATGGTTACCGCATAGATGATCGGCTTGGCGCGCAGGTCACCGTTCTTCGTATGCACGGAGACCTTCGCATACTCGCTCGCGAGGGAGGCGTCGCTCAAGTCGATCTGAGGCGGCAGCCGCAGGAACTTGAAGTGGTGCTGCATTGCGTCGGAGCGATAGATAGCCAGGTAATCAATCTGGCCGGATTCCAACGCTCCGATGAGCTCTGTTTCCGTATCCCGAATGTTTTTCTTCGGGGCGTTCTTCAGAATAGCCTGAGCCAACCCCGGTTGGTGGTAATGCTTCTCGGCTAACTGGAGCATCTGTAACGTTTGATACCCGGAGGGGTCGGTGTCAGGGTTGGATCGGCCGATTTCCACACCCGGCTCGGCCAGCATCCGGTACCAGTTGTCGGAGTTGATCTTTGAGGCGCCCTTGCTCTTGTCATTGTAAACAAAAGTTATAGCGTTCGACACGAAGCCGATATACCAGTTTGCATAGGCCGGTCTTCCGCTGCGGCCGTAGAGTTGCTGGGGAATCACATTATAATCGGCCACCCCCAGCAGATCAGCCGGCTCGTGCAATTCGGTGATTTGCTTGGCCATCTTTACGCTGCCTCCGAACTGAGCCTGCACCTTCATACTGGGATTAGCCTTCTCAAATTCGGCATTCACGACTTTGAAAGGCACGGCCAGCGTGCCAGCGCCATATTCAATGAGCGTAACATCCGACGGGCCTGTGGCAGCCGGAGGTGCGGCACGACTTTCTCCCGCCCAACAGGCAATGAGTATAGCCGCCAAGGCAATGGAAAAGATCCAATGTTTTGAATTCTTTGTCAAGCCGGTCGGGACACAGGGTTGTGCCCACCGGCAGGAAGCCGTTACCGAACACATCGTCTTGAGTAACATGCTTTTTACCTCCTGTGACGATCGAACTATTTTTCCCTTACGTTAGAAGAAAAAGGTCATGGTGCTCTGGATCAGGTGATCTGTCTGATCTTCGGGTTGAGCCTCGGTCTTAAAGTAGGAGTAGTTCAGTTGTGCCTTAATGCGCTGGCCCCAGATGTAATAGTTTAAGCCGAAAGTGACTTCATGCTCTCGGTTGGCGCTTTTCCCGGTCGGATTATCGGGGTCTATGTAAGAGTAGCGGGCTGCCAGTTCAAACCGATCGGGAATGAGAAAATAGCCTCCCTGAGCGTACATTCCCCACGCATTGGTGCTTGGATAAGTGTTCGTTGATTCTTGTGGATCGATCTTCCTGAAATAATACCCTGCCTCCCCGGAAAAGCGTTTGTACTTGAGAGCAAGATCGGATGTAA
Organism: uncultured delta proteobacterium; assembly: GCA_963740905.1. GTDB lineage: Bacteria > Desulfobacterota > DSM-4660 > Desulfatiglandales > HGW-15 > JAFGDM01. The sequence goes on along the minus strand of CAVUFY010000008.1, from coordinate 273,029 downwards.
ATTGAAACACATCGCTTTTGACCGGGACAATATCCTTATTTCCCAGTACGCCTCCCAGACTTTTTCTCTCTCCTGGCTCCAGACCAGGCAGATAGGCTCCCGCCACGCCGAGAGCAAGCAACGTGTCTTTCTTGGTGCCCACAAGGGGCTGTGCGTAGGGATAGTGACCGAACGGCTCCCAGACAACACGTCCCACGTACATATAATCAGTATTTACGTTGTTTTGGTTGGCACCGCTGCCATTGAACACGCCGGCTGCGTAGGTCAGTTGCTTCCCCAGCACAGTGCCCGACAGTTGGAGGCCGACGTCTCGTTGCAAGGAGAACTGGCCGCTTGCGATGGAGCGCTCGATAAACGGCAGGGCGAACCCCGAGTCAAGAAATTCCCTGTCAAAGGGGACCTTGAACTGGCCGGCCCTGGGCTGCAAATAATCGAGATAGGTTGCTTCCAGGTAGGCGTCGCGAAGGGCTGCACTTCCACCTTCCAAAGTAAGCTGGGTGGAATACTTCAGCCACGGATAGAACGCGTTGCCGCTCGCGTAGTATCGAGCGCGCCGGATCCGGAAGGTGCTCTGATCGTCTTGGTCATCGTTGGCCCGGTAACTGAAGAGGGGCTGAACACCCACATTCATTTTCAGGGAATAGCGGTCATCAGTCGTCTTAATGTAGACACCGTTCTTGTACCCTACCTCTACGTTCTTGGTCCATTCCGCTGATTGCTTTTCTGCAGCAACCTGCTGCTGCTTTTCCTCTTCCATCGCCTCCTTCTTCAGGGCTTCCGCCTCGTCTTTCGTCAGAATGCCCTTCTTGATGAGAAGGTCGATCAACTTCGTCGAGCTGTCAGCGCTTGCCATGTTCGCCGAAGTCAGCAGAAACAATCCCATAGCCAATGAAACCACTAGAAACACAAATCTCAGTCTCATTTCCTCCTCCTTGATCCTAAAGGTTACCGGTTGTTTGTCACTAAGACCTCCTTAGTGCCCTTTCGACCAGAAAAGGGTGCATGGAGCGTTTGTTCAGCTTGGTATTGGAATGCCCAGGGATGAGATTTCTCATACAACGGGATGGAGTATATATCAACTGATAAATATATCGTTTTTGACATATGGCGAAATTGATATCTCATCCGGGAAAATGGCTATAGGGCAAATCATGTATTTCGATCGAGAAAGAGCCGTATCCTGCTGTACTCAGCTAAAACAAGGCTTGCTCGGAGGGGGCGCGGCAACAGTGATTTTTGTTGACACCTCCGGGGACCTGAATCAAAGTCAAAGTAAGCGAAGTTCGCCCAGGCGGGTTGATCGCTGAGAGCGAGTTTCAATGAACAGGAGAACTAAAGTGCAAGAGATATCCCAGTGGGAAAAGAAGCGGATTGAGTGCCCTGAAACCATGAGGCCGTCCTATCTGCTCGTCGAGTGGCGCATGGAACAGGACGGGACCGAAGTCGTTAACAGTGTCAGCTGTGACAATCCCAACCTGGGCAACCTAGGAGGCGGCGATTGCACATGGTCCTGCTGGGAGAAAATCCCCCGGAAAATGTCCTGAACTTCCGCGCATAGGGATGAGTCCTGATCATCTTTTCTTGAATCTCTTCAGAGCATGTCTCCCCATGCTCATTCATTGACAAATTAGCATTCGCATTTACTTTTTAATTAAAGAAATCAAAATGTTCAATATGAACAGGTTGATGAATGCCGCAAGGTTTTCAGGCAAGAGGATGTCACAGAAGCCTGAAAAAGGAGGTGATGGCGATGACGAAGGAAAAACTTCCCATGGCGAGGGTAAAAACCGCGCCGGATATATGTTCTTTCGTAGACGAAAAAGACCAAAATCTGCACCTCGAAATATCTCTTCCCGGCGTCAGGAAAGAAGAAGTCCAGTTGCGCATGTATGACGACAGTTTCAATCTTGCTGCACCTCGAGGGGAGGACATTGAATATGTGACCACAATGGCTTTCTGCTGCCCTGTGAAGGCGGAAAACGCTAAGGCCCAGTATGAGAATGGGCTTCTCAAGATCGAGGTCCCTTTCAAAAACACCATGGAAGATGCGGTGCAGGTTCCTATCAACTAAGCCTAAATTACCCTCCCTCTCTTTGCCTCCGCAATGAGGAGGGGAGGGTAATTCCAATCGAGAGGGAGTGGGGGGAGCAAATTCATGCCTAAGACCGACTTGCTCGAGGGGAAAAGAATCCTGATTGTAGACGACGAGCCGGATGTTCTGGCCACCCTGGAAGATCTGCTGGACATGTGCGAGGTGGTTAAGGCCTCTACTTTTCAGCAGGCAAAGGAACGGCTGGAGAAAGAGGACTTTGACATGGCCATTCTGGACATTATGGGCGTGGGCGGCTATTTCTTGCTGGGGATCGCCAATGAGAAAAAAGTAATGGCCGTTATGCTGACGGCCCATGCTCTCAGTCCTGAGGATATCATCAAATCTTACCGTGAGGGCGCGGCTTCCTATGTGCCCAAAGATCAGATCACCAAGATTGCCACGTTCCTGAGAGACATCCTGGAGGCAAAGGAAGAGGGCAAACACTTCTGGTGGAGATGGCTCGATCGGCTGGGTATCGCCTATTGGGACAAGAAATTCGGCTCTCAATGGCGAGACAGGGATCGGGAGTTCTGGGAGAAATTCCAGGAACAGGACAAATGAGACAGACAGTCCGGACCCGATCGCTGATTACCGCCACGCAATGCTTTACCTGATCGGTGTCCTCAGCCTCGAGAGGTTTTCACACCCAAGCGCATTTCCCATACGGCAACTAAGGTCGTAATCTTGTACGGCCTGAGGCAGATGGCCGGACCGCTCGAGCGCAAATCCCCGATTATTGTATGCCAGCGAATAGTAAGGATTGATATTGACAGCCTTATTGCAGTCGCCGATTGCTTCTTTAAGAAGACCTTTTCGGGCGTAGGCGCCGGCCCGGTCGGTATAAGCCTCTTCGTTTTCCGGATCAAGTGATATCGCGGAGGTAGCAGCGCTTATGGCAGCGTCCCAATCGCCTTCTTCAAAGCTATCCCTGCTCTTGTTAACGAGACGAGCCACTGTGGCAGGGATTTCGAAGGTTTTTTTCATATCTATGTCACTCGCAGGGTAACCCATTACGTTCGTTCCTTGATTGCACCAAACAAAATCTCCCAATCCTTTTGAAACGATGTCGCATCGAGTAACGGAGCCCTTTTTGAAATAAAGATCCTTCAGGGCGAGGTCTTCTGCGCTGCCGGACTGGACAAAACCGAACAAAATTGCGAGCAAGAAGAAGAACTGTGCGCTCTTTTTCATTTTTTCCTCCTCCTATGGAGATGCTCAAGAAAGCATTCCCTGATCCATTTCCGAGGTGACCCAATATAAGTGGTTTAAAAGATGCTTAATTCTAACTAATTAATGCTCGCTTGTCAACGACGGATCCTTGCACCAAATCCGCTCACTTCTCCGGTTGGGTCAGCGGAATGCACCTACTCCGAAAAAGACTTTGGAACTCTGGGGCGGTCAAAAGAGAAAAATCCTTTTCAGATTGCGGACTCGTCAGAGACTATCCCTCCCCGGCGGGGCCCGGAGCGTCCGGTAGCGACTAAGAGCCTGTTGTCAGCGGAGGGTAAGGTCGGAGGAGCGGGTGGGCTTAGAAAGATGGCTCAGGCTGCGTTCCAGCAAAGACTTCAAAAACGGGTTTACCTTGAGCAGGGATTGTCTCTCTTCGAGGGACAAAGAAGCGGCAAGGCAGAGACGTGCCAGAGTGTCCTCCCCAAGCTTGAAAAGAACATAGGCCGTCTCTTCAAGCCTCTTCTTGAGGGTTTCTCTGTGATCGGCGTCGAAAATCCTTCCGATTCCCTCTTCCGTGAGTCTTTGAATATGTTCCCGTCTTTGAGCCTCGGAAATGAAAATGCTGCTTTTTTCGGCTTTTTCGATATCTTCCAGGAGAGGCTTCAGTTTCTCCGGATCGACGACCCAGGGGGCCAGCAGTTCGTGACCCAAAAGTCTGTTGATCTGGGTCTGCGTAAGGATGTCGGCGCTGACACTTTCTGCGGGAACAATATCCTCTGCGCGGGGATGGTCAAGGAGTTCGACATTTTCTAGCAGCCAAGGCCTTAACCGAAGATATTCTTCAGCCGGGCCGCTCGATTTTCCCTGACCTTGCAGATAGGCGAGTTCCAGCACGGCCGCGACGTGAGAAAGGGTCGTCTCCACCATGTGGGGAACCTTGGAAAAGAAGACCTCCTTCAGCTCTTTCATGCCTTTCCTGCTGTATCTGCCATAGATAAACTCAATGATGCCCTGCTCGTCATTGACCGCACCCATGGCCAGGTCTACCCCTGCCGCTCCCTGAGGAAGCACGAGGAAGACAGGTCGAGTGCCGTCGGCGTCGAAAGGACCTATATATGCCGAGGGGTCTTCCGCCACTGCTTTGACCACGGGACCCTTTTGGGGTTCCTTTTCCACGCGGACGATCCCCATCTGTTTGAGCTTGAACAGAGATTTTTTCACTGCCTTTTGCACGCTTTTCTGCGGAAAAGCGTCCTGTATGCCCCATAGGATCTCCGGCGTCTTGGTTTCAACGAGGGGCAGATTCTCTGCTAGGGCTTCTGCGATACGAGGGCTGGGAACCTGCCTCACGAGTTGTGGAGGATCCAGATTCTCCGCATCATCGAGAAGACGACTGAGATCCACCTGTTCTTCAGGGGAAAGGACGACGGCAGACTTGTGTTTTTTTAACTTCTTACTCTTAGACAAAAAGTTTCTCCTTTGTTGACGATCTCTTTAACTTTCCGGATGGGAAAAATCAACAGGAAAACCTGACGCATCCCTTTGGTCCCAACCATCCCTTGACGGAAAATGAGCCGTCTTTTATAGTGCCTGCATCTGGTTGGAAAACGCTCCGACTCCTTTTTCGAGGTGGGGGGCCGAAAGTTGAGGGAACATGGATTCTGTCGAAGGTCAGAACGACCTTCATAAATTGAGTGAAAAACTGGGCTACCATTTCACAAGGCCGGAGCTCCTGGCAGAAGCCCTCAGGCACGCTTCGTATGTCAATGAGCTGGGAGAAGGAAACCTGAAGGACAATGAAAGGTTGGAATTCCTTGGTGATGCGGTATTGGACCTCGCCGTGAGCGACATCCTCATGGACGTCTTCCAGGACGCAAAGGAAGGTCCACTGTCCAAATGGAGGGCTTCCGTGGTAAACGAAAGAGTTCTCTCCGAACTGGCTCGGGAATTGGAACTCGGAAATTACCTTTGTCTCGGCAGGGGCGAAGAATTGTCAGGGGGCAGGGAAAAGCCTTCCATCCTGGCAGATACTCTTGAGGCCCTGCTAGGTGCCGCGTACCTGGATGCAGGTTTTGAGAGAGCAAGAGAGATCATCCGAAATCTTCTCTTGTCCCATATAGAGAACCTTGATGAGATCGGGTCGGCGGAAGACTTCAAGAGCGTGCTCCAGGAATACACCCAGGAAACTCATAAGACAAGACCTGAGTATGTGCTGGTGAGTGAAAGCGGACCGGCCCATGACAAGACTTTCAAGGTAGCCCTTGTCATCCAAGGCATGACCGTGTCAGAGGGAAAAGGAAAGAGCAAGAAAGAAGCGGAGCAAAAGGCGGCCAAGGAGGCCCTTATATGTCTGACCAGAGATCAGGACGACCTTTGATCGCTCCTGTGTTCCTTCCTTTCCAAGGATGCCCTCACAAGTGTATTTATTGCGACCAGGAAACAATCACTTCCGAGACCGCCCACGACGTGGATCGATCCTGCGTGACAGCCGTTCTCGATCAGGCCCTGCGCTCTCCCTCTTTTGAGGGTGCAAGAAGGCGCGAAGTGGCCTTCTACGGAGGCACCTTCACCAGGCTTCCGAGGGCAAAGATGGTCGAGCTGCTGGGAGCTGTCTCTCCCTACCTGAGAGAGGACATGTTCCAGTCCATTCGTTTGTCCACCAGGCCGGATGCTCTGGACGACGAGACGCTTCTTCTCCTGCGCTATTTTCATGTGGAGACGGTGGAACTGGGCGCCCAGTCCATGGACGAAGAGGTCCTGACTCTAACCAGAAGGGGACACGGCCCGGCGGACACTGCGCGTTCGGTCCACCTTCTCCGGCGGCACGGGTTCAAGGTGGGTATCCAGCTTATGCCGGGTCTGCCGGGTGATTCGGCGGAAAAGTGGCGGGCCACAGTATGTCAAATCATCGATCTCCGTCCCGACATGGTCAGGCTGTATCCCACCGTGGTGATTGGAGGAACGGTACTGGCTCAGTGGTACCGGAGCGGAGCATACAGGGCCTGGAGCATGGAGCAGGCCCTGCAGGCTTGTGCGGAGAGCGTGCTGCGGTTCGAGGACAACGGAATACCGGTGATCAGAATCGGCCTCATGTCTTCGCCGACGCTGAGGAAGCCGGGTCATGTCCTGGCCGGACCCTGGCACGAAGCTTTCGGTCACATGGTTCGGTCCGAGGTTTATCACCGCAAGATCGAACCCTTCTTGCCAAAATGGGGGGAGACCGGGAGAATCCGACTGAAGGTCCACCCGAAGGAGATTCCGCTGATGAGAGGCTATGCAAACAGGGGTATTCGTGACCTGGAAAGGAAAACCGGGGCCACGGTGTGCGGAGTTCTCCCAGACTCTTCCCTTTCTCCTGGCCGGATTGAGGTGGAAAAATCGTGCAATTCCGCTCAGGATTTATAGCCATCGTTGGTCCGCCCAATGTCGGTAAATCCACGCTCTTAAACCGTATCCTGGGAAGCAAAGTGGCCATCGTTACGCCGAAACCTCAGACCACGCGAAATCGAATCCTGGGCATTCATCATGGAGAAGATTTTCAGATGGTGTTTGTGGACACGCCGGGCATTCACAAGCCGGGAACCGCTCTTCACAAAAGCATGGTGTCGTCAGCCCAGGCTGCATTCAATGAAGTGGATATCGTGATGGTCATGATCGAGATGCTCCATCCTGAACCCCCCGAACTGCCTCTGATTCTTACCGACTTGAAAAGGTCGAAAAGAGCTTCCCTTCTTCTTATCAACAAGATAGACAAAGGGCCGAAAGGGAAGCTCTTGCCCGTTATGGATCGACTCAAAAACCGGCACCCTTTCAAAACGATTATCCCCATCTCCGCGTTGAGCGGAGACGGTATAGACCGGGTGCTCAAGGAACTGACCGGTCTGCTCAGACCGGGACCGATGTTCTTCCCTCCCCATATGAAGACAGACCGGAGCGAGGAGTTTCTTGTTGGAGAGATCATCAGGGAGAAAATATACCTTCACACGAGGCAAGAACTCCCTTACTCGACAGCGGTGACGGTCTCCTCCATCGAGGAAGTGCCAGGCAAGGAGCTTTTTTCCATCCAGGCCGTCATCCACGTGGAAACGGAATCCCAGAAAGCGATTCTTGTCGGCAGGGGCGGAAGAATGATCAAAACCATTGGCCAGGCTGCGAGGGAGGAGTTGGAAAAACATTTCGGCCTCTCTCTTTATCTGGGTCTCACGGTGCGGGTGAACAGGAACTGGAGCAGGGACTCGAAAGCGTTGAGGAAGCTGGGCTACTAGCGAAAAAAGCCGACCTGAATCAGGTCGGCTTTTTTCCTTAGGAGGAAAGAGTTAATGTTTCTGGTCGCTCTAGAAAATATGCAAAAGCCTTGCCAAAGTTCAAATTGAAGCCGTATTCTCTGCGCAACCATTTGATATTCTATTTGTTTTGGAAATATATTCTTGCTCTCTTGCATCCTGCTTTCATCCGAATCGGTACAAAATTTTGTACCGGAAATAGAGAATCAGGGGGAACACAAACCCAACCTGCTGATTATACGGACTTATGTTTGGTACAAAATCTTGGTCCCCTCATAGGGTGATATTGTACTTTTTCATCTTATGCTGGATCAGGCTCTTGGTAATTCCCAACCGCTCCGCAGCATGGGACTGGACGTTGTGTGACTGCGCAAGTGCCCTGCGGATCATTTTCTCCTCTACCTCCTCCAGGACGGTTTGGAGCGGCGCGTCAGGAGGAACGAGTCTATCGACATCCAGTTCCTCCCGGTTTTTGGTGAATTCCGCCGGCAAGTCCTTCAACTCAATCACTCCGTCAGAATTCAAGACGACGGCCCTTTCAATGACATTTTCGAGCTCTCTTACGTTCCCTGGCCAGGCGTGGGCATAAAAGGCCTGCCAGACCTCAGGGCTCAGCTCGATTTTGCCCTTCCCCTCATCTTTTCTGTATTTCTCGATGAAATGGTTGACCAGAAGTCTGATGTCCTCCAGCCGTTCTCTCAGTGGAGGAACATCGACGTGAATCACGTTGAGCCGGTAGTAAAGATCCTCTCGAAAGAGGCCGTCGGATACATCTTCTTTGAGATTCCGGTTGGAAGCGGAGAGAACACGGACATCCACCTTGAGGGTTTTCGTTCCTCCCACCCTTTCGAACTCCATTTCCTGGAGGACCCTCAGGAGTTTTACCTGGAGAGGAGGCGGCATGTCTCCCACCTCGTCAAGAAAAAGGGTGCCCCCGTCGGCCAGTTCAAAACGGCCCTTTTTCAAGGCGACGGCACCGGTAAAGGCCCCTTTCTCATGGCCGAAAAGCTCACTCTCCAGCAGGGTCTCGGTCAGGGCGCCGCAGTTGACGGATATAAAGGGACGCTCGTGTCGGGGACCTTCATAATGGATGGCCTTGGCGATGAGTTCTTTTCCTGTCCCCGAAGGTCCGGTGATCAGCACCGATGCTTTAGACTGGGCCACTTTACCGATGAGATCGTAGACCTGGAGCATGGGCCTGCTCTTGCCTATAATGTTTCGATAGCGGTGGCGTTCTAAGAGAGCCTCGCTCAGCCGCCGGTTCTCTTTAACCAGGCGGTAGTTCTCCAGAGCCTTCTTGATGGTGAGCTTTAACTCTTCGTTCTGGAAGGGTTTGGTGATGTAATCATAGGCCTGCTTCTTCATGGCCTCCACGGCCATTTCGATGGTTCCGTAAGCGGTCATCATGATCACTGGGACTTCGGGCTTGTGCCGCTTGGATTCCACGAGGAGGTCCATGCCGCTCATCCCCGGCATTTTCATGTCCGTGAGAACCAGGTCCAGATCGGATTCTTCGATGAGGCGCAAGGCATTCCCGGCGTTTTCCGCCGTGATGATCTCGTACCCTTCGGCGCTTAGCAGGGCTTCCAGAACCACCAGGTAGTTCTTCTCATCATCTACGATCAGGATAGTATCCATGGGACGAATTCCTTCCTCTTCTTACCACCTGCCCTGCCGTGGCAAGGAAATTTTCACCCTGGTTCCCTCGCCTTCAATGCTGTCAATGCTAACGGACCCCTGATGCCCCTCGATGATCTTTTTCACGATAGACAGCCCAAGGCCGCTTCCTTTTTCTTTGGTGGTAAAGAAGGGATTGAATATTTTCTGCATGTTCTCAGGGCTGATCCCGGAGCCCGTGTCTTCGATCTCGACGTGATAAGAGCCGGGTTCTTCCTGAACCGTCACTTTAATGCTGCCGCCGTCGTCAATCGAGTGGGTGGCGTTGATAAAAACGTTGAGGAAGGCCCGGTAAAGGAGGCCGTAGTCAGCCTGGAAAAGCAGCGAACGTCCATCGAGATTATGATGGACCGCGATGCCCTTTTTCTCCAGCTCAGGACTCAGGAAAAGGAGGTTCTTCTCGATGATGTCCTTTAAATCACACCGTTCAAGGTTAGGAATTTGAGGTCTGGCGAAATCAAGAAACTCGGTAACAATTCGGTTGAGCCGAGTGGACTCTTCCGTGATGACCGAGGAAAGCCGCCTTTGTGCCTCCGCCGTGTTCGGCATGCCGCCCAGAAACTCGGCAGTGCTGCGGATGATTCCCAGCGGGTTCTTGATCTCATGGGATACGGCTGCAACCATTTCTCCCAGAGCGGCCAGGCGCTCCGCCTGGTGGAGTTGCGTCTCGAGTTCTCTCTGGGCCATCGCTCTCTCTTCGATCATCTTTTCGGCCTTGTGAACGATGAGGAGGAGGGCCAGGAATATGAGCCCCATAATCAGGACGGAAAAGCCGATGATGAGATACTGAAATTTGACGATGGACCGATATTCCTTGCTGATATCCTGGATCAGCTCAAAGACGCCGCCCACGTATCCCTGCCAGGTGTAGGGATCTACTCCTCTGAAGGGCACGTAGGTTATGATCTTCCTCTCTCCGCCAAGGACATCTATACCCAGACCCCACAGGTCATACCTGCTCGAGGTGATGGAGGAGGAGTTTTCGCCCATCACGGCCTTCTTGTAACCCTCGCTCTCAACGACTTTCAAGCCGTAGAGTTTAGGGTCCGTGCTGTAGGCGATAACGCCTTTGGCGATGTCATAGACATTGACCACGTCCACGTTGAAACCATGGATGGTGTTGTGAACGACTCGATCCATCAACTCGTATTGCTCGGTGTCGCTGAGCTTGATTTTTCCGTACCGGACGATGGCGGGAATGACGAAATTCTGGAACACCTGGTGGTTCAGATTCTTTCCTATGAGCACTGCGGAGTCTTCATAATTCTTCAGAAGGGTTTCTTTGGCCTGCTGAGACAGGAACATGGAAAAGGGAAAGCTGAAGATGACGATGACGATAAAGCTCGCCCCGGCAAAGAACTTGACGAGCCGGAATTGCTTGCCCCCTCCTCTTGTCACTTCGCGTCCAGGCAACATAGGTCTTTGTGCGCTTAAGAAAAACATTGTATTTCAATTTATACATCACTTTGCTCTTCGGGTAAAGGGGTGTCCAAATCTGCCACTCGATGAAGCCCTTGACTTCGGCCGAGCGCATGAATGTCGCCGACTCAGGGGTGGTCTCTTCAGAGCCGCAACCACTTTTCCCGAGGCGTCAACCCTGGTCGCCTCTGGCGCCGCCGAAGGCGGGTAAACCGGCACCGAAAAGTCAGTGGGTCACTTGGAGTCTTTGTTCGTGTGCCTCTCCTGATTGACAGGTTCACGCAGCGGCTGTAAGTATGTATTCGGAGGACATGGCGTTTGGATTCAGCGACAAAAGAACTTCCTTACATGCTTTACTCTGACAGCAAAGGCAGGGTCTACGACCATCCTTATTATCGGATGGCGGGCTTTTCGGGAAGCAGGCCCATATCGCTGGAGGCCCAGGATTTCATGGTCATGCCCGAGTTCAGCAAGCTCTTCTACATGCCTCACAGCTTTCCCGTTGGACTTGATCCCTCCACAGGCGAATACCAAGTGGTTAGGGAGGTCAGAAGCCGGGGATCAAGAATACGTTGTTTCGGTGTGGCCGCTTTCCTGGAGCCCGGGTTGGTGCGAAGCGCGCTTCCTGCGGCCGATTATGGCGCAACATCATCCGTTCTCCCCATGTGGGCCTATACAGCTGTGGGGTACAAGAATGGTCGTTACTGGGTCCCCGCTTTCAGGATCGAGTACAACCACAAATGGGATCCCCGAAATTACGATGACCGGAAGCTTGTACCCGCTGTGAAGAAGTACCAGAAGCGTCGAGGCACAGGGCCTCTTATGGAACATTTGATCGGGTGCGCGAAGGACAACCATTGCTTCGCGGCCAAAAACCTCTTCCTGGGGAGGTGGGAGGCGCCTTTGCCCGTGAGCCGGGCCTGCAACGCAGGCTGCCTGGGATGTCTTTCCTTGCAGAGTGACCCCTCCTGCGCCGCTTCTCATCAAAGGATCGCTTTTAAGCCCGACAAAGAGGAGATTGTCTCCCTCGCCGTACAACACCTGGAAAACGCCCAGGAGGCGATCGTGAGCTTTGGGCAGGGCTGCGAAGGCGAGCCTTTGACGGAGTACCGTCTTATTGAACAGAGCATCAGAGAGATGAGGCGGAAGACCGACAGGGGGACCATCAATCTCAACACCAACGGAAGTTGGCCGGAAAGGGTGCGTGTTCTTGCCGAGAACGGCCTTGATTCCATTAGGATCAGCCTCAACAGCGCGCAGCCTGAATTCTACCGCGCCTACTACCGGCCCAAAGGCTATGATTTCGAAGACGTGGTGGCTTCTATCGCGCTGGCCAGAGAACGTCATCTCTACACGATGATCAATTACCTGGTCTACCCCGGCGTTTCCGACCGGTTGGAAGAGATCGAGGCCCTGATGGCCTTGATCAAAAGGACAGGACTGAATTTTGTACACCTGAAAAACCTCTGCATCGATCCTGCGCTCTACTTGCGGAAAATGCCTGAGGTAAGATCACCCGGGGTGGGAATGAGGCAGATGGTCGAGATTCTTAAGCAGGAATTTCCTGACCTTGAACTGGGCTATTTCAACCAGCCGGTCAAAGACCACAAGTGAGCAGTAATCAGTAAACAGGGAACCGTGAGGAGCCGGAGGTGAGAGATCAAAGAAAAGGCTTAATCACGAAGACACGAAATGGAGAAGCCCTTTTTTTCGTGTTTTGACATTTCGTACTTTCGTGGGTGCAGTTCTTTCATTTCAGGCATTCTCAAAGACCTATGGTCTCCCTGAAGCGCATGCAGTTCACATCGTCGTTGTTGTGATCAAGAAAGGCGATCTTTCTGATGTTGCGGTAAGCCTTGTCCCTGGCACCCTCAAGTGTCGCATCGCCTGCAACGACATGCAGCACCCTGCCGCCTTGAGTGACCAGACCCCTTTGAGGGTCCTGATCCACGCCGGCAAAATAGACGGCGATCCCTTTTCCGATCTCATCTAGGCCGACGATGCGGTGTCCTTTGCCGTAGCGGCCGGGATAGCCCTTGTTCCAGCCTTTTGATGCCTTGGATCGGCCTTCCATGGCGATGACATCCACATAGTGCTGCTGATTCCACACCTGTTTCACCTGGTCCAGTTTCCCCTCCCATACGGCCATTCCGATCTCAAAGAGATCCGTGCTGAGCTTGCGAGCCAGCACCTCCCACTCAGGGTCTCCGTGTCTCACATTGAGCTCGAACACATCCAGCTTACCGTAGGGATCGAGGTTGAGCCCGAAGTAAATGACGCCCCGGTAATCCCAGCCCAGGTCATTGTAGAGGGCGTTCACCGTAGGATTCACGATCTCTTTGATAATACGGTTTACAAGCCACGGGCTCACGAGCCTGTGGGGACAGTAGCAACCGGTGCCCCCGGTATTCAGATTCCCTCCAAACTGCTCGATGGATTCCCTGTCGTCGGGATCAAAGGCCGGCTTGTAATCCTGAGCGAACATCCTGAGCGGCATGGCGTGCTTTCCGTCAAGATAGGCAAAAAAGGATATCTCCGTGCCGTATTTCCTTTCCTCAACGACGACCCGATTTCCCGAGTCTCCGAATATCTTCTCCACCATGATTTTGTGGACGGCCGCTTCGGCATCCGCCGATTCATCACAGACAATGGCCCCCTTTCCCGCGGCCAGCCCATTGGCTTTCACCACCACCTGGTACCCGATGTTCCGCACATACTGTTTGGCTTTCTCCGCATCATCAAAGATACGATACTCCGGCTTGGGGACACCGATTCTCCGAAGAAGGTCATCGGTGAAAGCGCGGTCGCTTTCAAGCCTCACAAAGGCCTTTTTGGGGCCCACGGTCCTGATTCCTTTCTCGTTCAGGATATCGATCAAGCCCTCCTCGAGCGGGTTTTCAGAGCCCACATCCACCAGGTCCACCCCTTTTTCGATGCAAAAGTCGGTCACCTGGCCAAAATCCTTGAGCCCGGCCAGCTCGATGAGGCCTCGCTGCCCCTTGGGTGTATACAAAACGCCCGGATTACCCGGCGTGAAATAGACCTTGTCCACATGCTGGCTGTCTGCGTAAGTGTCAGCCAAACAATGGTCCCTGCCCCCAGAGCCGTATACTAGCACTTTCATAAATAAACGCCTCGCTTTGTCGTTGGTATCGTTCCAGCTTCAGCACCCGTGGGCGATTGAAAGGGCTGCTTCTATTTCCGGTTGCGGACTTTTAAGAGACCACCCCCTAACCGGACCTCCGCTGGCTTCGCTCGGAGCCATGGGTTTCCCCATATGAAATCTGCCTAAGCAGATTTCATGAGGCTATAGCCAAGGCATTGGAATCTGTCAAGGAAAGAAGGGTGTAGTTTTTTATTGTCAAGACTCCGGTTTTGCGCTTTAATAGCGTGAAGCTGCTGTTCTTCAATGATTTCCGACTGGTATCCCGTTCACTCTTTTACCTCATCATGGGGAGGAAATTATGAGAGTGCCGGCATTTATTGTCCCGGTCTGTGTGTTTTGTTCTATCCTTAGCTTTGGTTGCTCCCGAGAGGATGAGCCTTCGGCTTCGCCGCCTTCCCCGAAAGTAGTGCAGACCATTAAACAACTTCCGCCGGAGCAAGTCACGACTCCAGCAGCGAAGCCCGATCAAAAAAGCCCGCAAGCACAGGCCGACATGCCGGCTCAACCTCCTGAGAAACCGGAGGGAGCTAACCAGAGTGAGGCACTCGGAAAGCCTGCGGCCGGGGTGAGCGTGACCGAGGCCCCTGTTGTCGAGACCCCTCCGGCGCCTGCCAAGTCCGAATCAGAAGAAACGGGAACCCGGGAATCGAAAGCTCCGGATACCAAAGTCCAGGAACCTAAAGCAGAGGAGGAAAAAGGGTACTACGCCGTGAAAAAAGGGGATTCCCTTGTCGAGATCGCTTCTCGCAAGGACACGATGCAGGACCCTCTCAAGTGGCCGATTCTTTTGCGTCTGAATCGCGATAAACTGGGTGACTTGCCCGTAGGCGAGGGCCTGGCTACCTGGGAGCTTTCCCCGGGAACCAAGCTGCGGTTTATCACTCCCAGCCAAGCAAAGGAAGGATTGAAGAGGCCACCGGGATCTCTTTGGGTGGTTAATGTCATATCCACCCCGAAGGAAGCGGAGATCGTTGCTCCGGCGGCTACTCTGGCAAAGAAGGGTTATCCGGTCTATATCACCCGAGCCAACGTGAAGGGAACGGACTACCTGCGGCTTCGCGTCGGTTTTTTCACTGACAAGAAGGAGGCCGGCGCAGCGGCAGAACAAATCAGGGATTTGCTGAAGCTCAAGGACTTCTGGATCACCAAGGTGAACAATGCGGAATACCAGGAAGTGGCAGGTTTTCTCAAGACTCCGTGAGAAGACATGAGACAGAAGAAGGTCATTGTCGGGGTGACGGGCGGAATCGCGGCCTATAAAGCAGCCGAGCTGGTGAGGCTTCTGGTCAAGGCAGGGGCAGAGGCCAAAGTTGCCATGACCAAAAATGCTACGAGGTTTGTTACGCCCCTCACCTTTGAGGCTCTTTCGGGGAACAAAGTCATCGTGGATATGTGGGATCCGGATACCTCTCCCATGACTCATATCTTCTGGGGCCAGAACGCGGACCTGATTATCATCGCGCCTGCCACTGCCAACTTTGTGGCGAAGATGGCTCAAGGCATCGGGGACGATTTCCTGTCCACCATGGTTCTCGCCGCATCAGCGAAGATCCTGGTATGCCCCGCCATGAATACCCGAATGTATCTCAACCCGGCGGTACAAACAAACCTGGAGCTTTTAAGAAAGCGGGGTTACACAGTGATGGACCCGGGTGAAGGCGGATTGGCCTGCAGAACGGAAGGCCCGGGAAGGCTGCCTGAACCCGAGGATATCCTGGAAGAGGCGAGAAAGCTTCTCTCACCTCAGGACCTTGCGGGCTTGAGATTCCTGGTGACGGCAGGCCCCACCATTGAGCCTCTGGACCCGGTGCGGTACATGACCAACCGGTCAAGCGGTCGCATGGGGTACGCTTTGGCCAGGGCGGCCAGGATGAGAGGCGGGACGGTCGCGCTGGTGAGCGGTCCTACAAGCCTCAAGCCGCCGGATGGCGTTGCTTTCGAGAAAGTGAAAACCGCCGACGAGATGCGACGCGCCGTGCTGGAGGGTTGGGAGCGTGCGGACGTGATCATCAAGGCCGCTGCCGTGCTCGACTACAAGCCGAAGGAGAAAGCGGCCCACAAAATCAAGAAAAATGGAGGCGAGCATACCCTCCAACTCGTGGAGAACCCAGACATCCTGGCGGAATTGGGCCGCAGCCGGGGTAACGGCCGTCGGCTTCTGGTGGGATTTGCGGCGGAGACCCAGGACCTTCTTGATAACGCCACAGAAAAGCTGAAGAAAAAAAATCTTGACTTGATCGTTGCCAACGACGTGTCCCGCCGGGACGCAGGCTTCGAAGTGAGTACCAACGCGGTAAAGGTCATTTATCGTGATGGTCACGTGGAAGAAGTGGCTTTGATGGCAAAGGATGACTTGGCGGACCTGCTCTTGGACAGGATCAAGGAGATGTGGGAAAAAGGATGATGAACGCATCGGAAGAGCTGCGGGACATTGTGACCCACGTCAAGAGCCTATTGATAGCCCATGCCGAGCTGGGCCTGGACCCTCCAAGGCTTTCCCGCGTACCCCCAGAGCCTGCCGAAGTCAGACCGCCTCAAATCAACACCCTGGAAGAGTTGAAAAGTTTTATCAACGATTGCAGGCGATGCAAGCTCTGCCAAGGAAGGACTAACCTGGTCTTCGGGGAAGGCTCTCCCCGTGCCCGGCTCCTGTTTGTGGGCGAAGGGCCGGGAAGGGAGGAAGATGCAGCCGGGAGGCCTTTTGTGGGAGAGGCAGGCAAGCTCCTCACTCGAATCATCGAAAACGGCATGGGTGTTAAAAGGCAGGATGTTTATATTTGTAATGTCGTTAAATGCAGGCCGCCCAATAACCGCGATCCGGAGGGCGATGAAATCGAGGCCTGCCTCCCCTTCTTGAAAAAGCAGATTGAAATCATCGGCCCGGAAGTGATTTGTGCGCTGGGGCGAATCGCGGCCCAGGGTCTTATGGGCAGGCCTTTCGGTATGAATCGCGAGAGAGGGAAATGGTTCTCCTTTCTGGGCATCCCGGTTATGGCCACTTTTCATCCGGCCTATCTCCTCTACAACCCTTCGGCAAAACGGCAAGTGTGGGCGGACGTGCAAGAGATCATGAAGCTCATGGGGTTGGAGGTCAAAGGCAATGACTAGAAGAGGCATGATCTATTTCTTTCCCATGATCGTGATCATTTTTCTGTTCGGCTCAGCGCGATCCGAGCAAAGAGAGGCGCTGATCGTCGAACTGGAGGGTGTCATCAATCCTGCCACGGCCACTTTTCTGGAACGAGGCCTTCAGCAGGCGGAAAAGCGGAACGCGGCCCTGGTCATTATCCGTCTGGACACACCGGGAGGGTTGGCTACTTCCATGAGGAGTATGGTGAAAGCCATCATGAATTCCTCTGTTCCCGTAGTGGTCTACGTGTCCCCCACAGGCGCCGGAGCAGCCTCCGCAGGCGTCATGGTGACCGAAGCCGCCAACATCGCGGCGATGGCGCCCGGAACGAACATCGGCGCCGCCCACCCGGTGTCGGCAGGAGGCGGGGATATCGGGAAAACGATGTCCGAAAAAGTCGTGAATGACATGGCTTCTTACGGCCGCAGCATTGCTCAAGAGCGAGGGAGAAACGCAGATTGGGTTGAGAAGGCCATCCGGGAGAGCGTCTCCATCACGGCTGAGGAGGCGGTGCAAAAAAAAGTTGTGGATCTGACGGCTGAGAATATCGACCAGCTTCTCAATCTCGTCAACGGCAGGGTGGTTACACTGAAGCAAGGGAAAGTGACGTTGAACACGACAGGTCTGAAGAAAGTATTCTACACGCCGGGGGTGAGGGACAAAATCCTAAGGATCATCAGTGATCCCAACATCGCCTACATTCTCATGATGATCGGCCTTGCGGGCATGTACTTTGAGCTGTCCCATCCCGGCGCGATTTTTCCCGGAGTCATTGGGGCCATTTCTCTCATTCTTGCCTTCTACTCATTTCAGACCTTGCCGGTGAATTACGCGGGTCTTCTCCTCATTGCCTTGGCAATCATTCTATTTATCGCCGAAATCAAGGTGGCAAGTTACGGCATGCTGTCTCTCGGAGGCCTGATCGCCCTGACGCTGGGCTCGCTCATGCTTTTTCAAGGCGTAGCGGTCTCCCTCCGGCTCATGGCGCCCACCATTGCCCTTGTGGGAGGCTTTTTCGTCGTCGTCTCCTCCCTGGCCTTTCGCGCTTACCGCGCCAAGCCGCAAAGCGGCGTGGATGGAATGGTGGGTCTGAAGGGCCTGGTCAGGCAAACGATTGACCCGGAAGGTCTCGTCTTTATCCACGGCGAAATCTGGCGTGCCGTTTCCGAAGAAAAGCTGGAACCGGGAGACAGAGTTGAGGTGCAGAGCGTGGACGGGCTGACCCTTAAGGTGAAGAAGATAGAGGAATAATTATGCATCGAGACGAGAAAGGGGGATAACATGTTTTTGATTCTGGCGCTCATCCTGATCATTTTCTTTTTGGCTTCAGCCATCAGAGTGTTGAGGGAATATGAGCGGGGCGTGATTTTCAGATTGGGGCGCGTCATCAAGACCAAAGGACCGGGCTTGATCATCCTCATCCCGGTGATTGATAAAATGGTGAAGGTCAGTCTTCGGCTTGTGACGATGGATGTTCCTTCGCAGGATATCATCACCCGGGATAATGTGTCCATGAAAGTGGATGCGGTGCTTTACTTCAGAGTGATGGATCCCACGAAGGCGACGATCGAGGTGGAGAACTTCCTGTTCGCCACATCCCAGCTTGCCCAAACCACCCTGAGGAGTGTTTGCGGCCAGGTGGAGATGGATGAGCTTCTGGCGGAAAGAGAAAAGATCAATACCCAGCTGCAAACGATTCTTGATCTTCACACCGATCCCTGGGGGATCAAGGTGACGACGGTCGAAGTCAAGCATATCGACTTGCCGCAGGAAATGCAGCGTGCCATGGCCAGGCAGGCTGAGGCGGAGAGAGAAAGGCGCGCCAAGGTGATCAATGCAGAGGGAGAGTATCAGGCAGCCACTCGCCTGGCGGAGGCGGCCGAAATCATCCAGAAATACCCCCAGGCGCTTCAGTTGCGCTATCTCCAGACCCTGAAGGAGATATCTTCGGAGGGGAATTCGACGACGCTTTTTCCGATTCCCCTGGACCTGTTCAGGCCTTTTTTCAAGAAAGAGGAATGACGGCTTCGTAAAAAGTCCATCTGCGCCGTTGCGCTTCGTCATTTCAAGAAAGTGACAAGTGACGAGTCACGAATGACAAGCTAATGTTTTGGTCTCGTTACTCGTCACTCTAAATTAAGATTAGGGCCTTGCATCTGGAACTTTTTTAAATGCCGTCCACGTTGACGACTCTTACCGTAGTCAGGAATGGCCCGAAGACAGGAATTTTTTGGTAAAAGAATAAGGAGTGGAGCTGATGGAAGAAGAAGTCAAAAAAGAGGAAACAGACCGGACGCAAGAAGAGTCTGCGCCGGAAAAGCCGCTCGACAAGATGACGGCCACGGAGCTCAGAGAGTTTGTCCTGAACAAGAAAATCGAGGGCCTGACGGGTGTTCACGCCATGAAGAAAGAAGAGCTTCTGGTGGCTATCAAAGAGGCCCTGGGCATCGAGGTGGAAGAGGGGGCAAAGAAAGAAAAGGCCGGGGGGGAAAGAAAGCCGGCAGATGTGAAGGAGCTCAAGCAGAAAATTATTCAGCTTAAGCAGCAGAAGAAGGATGCGATCTCTTCCCAGGACAAAAAGAAAGCGTCGATTCTGCGCCGCCGAATCAATCGCCTCAAGAAGCTGAGCAAGAGAGCTGTAAAGGGCTGAGCGGAATCTTCGAACGCAAGAAAAGGCTTCGTCCTCGAGTTGGAGAACAACGACAGTTTGCAGGCTTGAGCATGGGGCCTGCTTTTTGTTTCGCGTCTGAGCTAGAGTTTTAGGCTGTAACTTATTGGGGGAAGTTTCGGATAAGTTCAAGAGCGAACCCTGGTCTCCTTTGGCACCGCCGCTCCGCAAGATTCCGGATTCCTTCGGAAGGCGAGTAAAACCGCAGAATATCGAACGAATAGAGTTCCCGGAAGCCATTTCGTGGTTCGATATTCCTTGTTCGACATTCGTTATTCGGTCAGAGATTTGGTTAAGGCCGGAGCGACCATTAGGGTGAGGGCGATGAAGTGAAAACTGTGGCAATCATCCCTGCTGCCGGGGCGGGTGTGCGGATGGGCGTCGGCGGCCGCGCTAAGCAGTTCATGGATTTGGAGGGGAGACCGCTGTTGGCCGTGACTGTTGGCCATTTCGAGCGATGCGCCGCCGTGGAAAGCATTGTGCTGGTGGTCCCCCCTGATCGAGTGGTCTACTGCAGGGAAGAGATGGTCCCAAGGTACGGATTAAGAAAAGTGGCTCATGTCGTGGAAGGAGGGAGGAGGCGTCAGGACTCGGTAAGACTGGGTTTGGAAGCCACGCAAGGCCGGTATGAGCTTGTCCTCATTCATGACGGCGCTCGACCTCTGGTTGGAACTGAATTGATTAACCGGGTCATTGATGCTGCTTCACTGCACCGCGCCGTCATCCCGGCTCTTCCGGTGAAGGAGACAGTAAAGGAGGTTGAGAATGACGGCCGGGTGGTGGGAACGCCTGACAGAGAACGCCTCTGGCTTGTGCAAACCCCTCAAGCTTTCCGCTACGACGACATCTCCGGCGCGCACTACCGGGCCTTAGAAGAGAACTGGGATGGGTTAACGGATGATGCTCTGCTCATGGAAAAGATGGGCATCCCTGTCACCGTAGTGGAAGGTCGGGAAGAAAACATCAAGATCACGACACCCTATGACCTTGAATTGGCGAGATTCATCATGAGCAAGAGATGACAGAGGGAAAGGCCGAAAGAACGGGGTAGGACTCTTGCTGAACACCTTTTGGCCGCGGGAGCAGACCGCATTCTCGAGAAGATCTATGACTGATAAATCCGGCAGGAAAGGCAAAGTGTCTTTGGTCGGCGCCGGCCCGGGGGACCCGGGGCTTCTGACTCTCAAGGCGAAAGAGCGCATTGAAAGAGCCGATGTCGTTGTCTACGATCATCTGGCGAACCGTGTTTTTCTGGACTACGCGCGAAAGGAAGCGGAGCTCATTTATGTAGGTAAAGAAGGCGGCCGGCACACCATGACTCAGGACAACATCAACAGCCTCATCATTGGCAAAGCGCAGCAGGGGCTGGAGGTGGTGAGGCTCAAAGGAGGCGATCCTTTCATCTTCGGAAGGGGGGGTGAAGAAGCGCAGGAACTGGTCAAAGCGGGCATCTCTTTCGAAATCGTTCCCGGCGTCACTTCTGCCATTGCCGTGCCTGCCTATGCCGGCATCCCATTGACGCACCGCGACCACACTTCAACCGTAGCTTTCATTACCGGCCACGAAGATCCCTCCAAGGAAACCTCCGACATTGCGTGGGACAAGCTCGCCACGGGAGCGGGCACCCTTGTCTTTGTGATGGGTATTGGAAATCTTGCCCGGATCGCGTCGAGTCTCATGGAACACGGCAGGTCTCCGGCAACCCCTGTGGCTGTCATCCATATGGGCACCGTCTCTGAGCAGCGGACCGTGACGGGATTTCTCCATGATATTGCGGAGATCGCGACGCAAGAGAAGATCCGGCCCCCGGCGATTATTGTTGTGGGGGGGGTGGTGGGTCTTCGAAAGGAGCTCAATTGGTTTGAGGAAAAACCGCTTTTCGGAAGACGGATCGTCGTGACCCGGGCAAGAGAGCAAGCGAGTGAGTTCCTGTCCGCTTTGCGCGACCTTGGCGCGCAGGGCATCGAGTTCCCGACCATCGAGGTCATTGGGCCGAGGAGCTGGGAAGGACTGGACCGGAGCATTCGGCAAATGGAAAATTACCATTGGCTGGTCTTCACCAGTGTGAACGGCGTGAAATATTTTTTCGATCGGCTGGAGTTCCTGGGAAAAGACGTGCGGGATCTGAAAGGGATCGGGATCGCCGCCATCGGACCCCAGACAGCGGAGGCAATCGGCGCGAAGGGAATAAGAACAAACCTGGTTCCGAAGGAATACCGAGCCGAAGCGGTGGCGGAGGCTTTGAGGAAAGAAGAACTTCGGGGGAAGAGGATCCTCCTGCCCAGAGCGCTTGAGGCAAGAGAAGTCTTGCCGCTGGAACTACGGAAACTGGGCGCCGAGGTGGATGTGGTGGAGGCTTATCGCACCATAAAGCCTGAAGGCGACAAAGAAAGCGTCAGGGCCATGCTTCAGTCCGGAAAAATCCATATGGTTACCTTTACCAGCTCTTCCACGGTGAGCAACTTTGTGGATATGTTCCAAGGAGAGCCGGTGGTTGAATGGATGAGGGATGTGTCGATAGCCTGCATCGGTCCTGTGACGGCCGAGCGTGCAGAGGAAAAGGGACTGAAAGTCACCCTGATCGCTCCCGAGTACACCATCCCTTCGCTCACCCAAGCTATCGTCGATTATTTCGCTCAGGGTTAAACCTCTCGGCATTTATCTTCATGGACACCTCCCTTTCCATTAAAGGCCTCCTGAATCTCTTCGTCGTATACCTGGTTTGGGGGAGCACCTATCTTTTTATCCGGGTGGCCGTTCGGGAAGGGAGCGGCTTTCCTCCTTTTGCCATGGTAGCAAGCCGCACCCTGTGCGCATCCCTCATCCTGTTCCTCATTGCCGGCATGTTAAGGAACCGTGTCCGCGTTTCGCGGAGGGAATTGGGCTTGCTGGCTCTCTCCGGGGTCATGCTGTGGCTGGGAGGCAATGGTATGGTCACTTGGGCCGAACGCCACGTACATTCCGGCTACGCGGCCCTCATCATAGGGACCACCCCGATCTTCGCGGTGATCCTGGAGAGCATTTTGGATAGAGACTTACCCTCTCCTCTGCTGGTGTTCTCACTGCTTGTCGGTTTCACCGGTCTGGGTGTGCTGATTTGGCCGGTACTCCAGCAAGGAGTCAGATCCGATGCTGCGTCAACCCTGGCATTGCTCACTGCCGCCGTTCTCTGGCCCGCCGGATCGCTGCTCGTACAACGATCGCGACTGGAATGCTCCGCTGTGGTGCTTTCGGCCTACCAGCAGTTGTTCGGAGGTCTGGGTCTCACAGCGGCCATGTTCCTTACGGCCGAGCCGCCACCTCAGCCCAGTGGTTCGGCCTGGGCCGGCTGGGCTTATCTCGTCATCGCCGGCTCAATCATCAGCTTCACGTCCTACCTCGTGGCTGTGCGGAACTTGCCCATCAGGGTGGTCATGACCTATGCCTACGTGAACCCCGTGATTGCCGTGCTGCTCGGCTGGTTTGTTTTGCAGGAGCCGATCACCGTTACCACCCTCCTCGGCATGGCCCTGATTCTGGCCGGCGTGGCAGGGGTGTTTCGGCAACGGCGGGGACGACGAAAGCCGTAGCCTATAGCTTGAGGATCATGGTTCGTTCGCAATCGTCCATGTCTGAGTATTCAAACCCCAGTTTTCTGTAAAGCCTGACGGCAACGAAGTTAGTTACGGCAACCGTCAGCCATACCGAGTTCCATCCCATGTTTTTCGCTCTTTCCACGCTCCGCCTTGCCAGCTCCGTTCCTATGGCAAGGTTCCGATAATCCTGATGAACGAAAATCACAAACTCACCCGAGGGTACACTGTGATCTTTAACCAAGGCAGCGTGCCCTACGACCCGATCATCCTTCCATGCCAGGACATTAACGGCTATTTCCAGGAGTGAACTCACCCATCGGCGACAGGTTTCTGATTCGGGGGGAGGAAGACCCTGAGAGGCGGGCTTGGGCAGGAACACTTCATACATGTCTGTCAGACAGGACAGATCACCGAAGCGGCATTCCGCTATCTCGAAAGGACGGCCGAATTTATCCAGGCACCGGAACATGACTCTGCTCTCCATGGTATCATTCCCGGTCTCATTCCGCAGGAACGGGCACGGTGGACAGAATTTCCTGCATGATGCTTTCCTCGGAGCGGCCCCTCAAACGGGCCTCGGTCTTCACAATGATGCGATGAGACAGAACGGCTGGGGCCAGAGTCTTCACGTCGTCGGGGATCACGTAACCTCTGCCCTGAATGCAGGCCATGGCTTGCGCGGCCGCTTGGAGGCTCAGGGCCGCCCTTGTGCTCGTCCCCAGCTTGATGTCTGGGTTTTCCCTGGTGGCTGCATTAACCCGGATGATGTAATCCCGCACGGAGTCCTCTACGAACACCCGGCGGCAAATGGTCTGGAGGTCCATCAGCTCGGGAGAATCGACGATGCTCTGGAGAGACTCCAACGGATTGGAGTGTTGAAAACGGGTCAACACGTCGCTTTCCTCTCTAGCTGAAGGGTAGCCCAGCTTCGCCTTGAGCAGGAACCGATCAAGCTGTGCTTCGGGCAACGGAAAAGTTCCCTCCAATTCAATAGGATTCTGAGTTGCAATGAGCATGAAAGGCCGAGGCAGAGATATGCTCATGAGGTCCACGGTCACCTGCTGCTCCTGCATACACTCGAGCAAAGAGGACTGGGTCCTGGGCATGGCCCGGTTGATCTCGTCCACCAGCACGATGTTGGCGAGAATGGGACCCGGGCGGAATTCAAACTCCGAGGTCTTCTGGTTGAAAAACTGAATGCCCACCACGTCGGAAGGCAGGAGGTCGGGGGTGCATTGAATTCGCTTAAAGGAACAGTTCAGGGATCTTGCAGACGCCTTGGCAAGCAAGGTCTTACCTAGTCCGGGCACGTCTTCAATCAGGATATGGCCTTCACAAAGAAGAGCCATGAAGACCAGGTCAATGACTTCCTTCTTCCCAACGATGACCTTTCCAACATTCGATCGAAATCTCTCGGCCGTTTCTTTCACTCGCGTGATATCAACCGCTGCTGCCGCTGCCGCCTGCTTCATAGGAAGACCTCCTTCACTCGTCGCATTATATCCTGTCTCGTCTTTCACCACTAATGCTCGGCCGCTCACTTCTTCGTCATTCTTCTGAGCCGCTTCCACGCTTCCGCGAGCCGGTCCAAACCATCCTCGGTGGGGAGGGAGGAACTGTATCTCACATAAACGTACTGATGCGTTATAAAGGAAAACTCCCAGCGCGCCGCAGGAAACCATTCGACCAAGGTACGAAGGTATTCCCTGGGGGTTTGGGCGACATGGCGGGGGCACCCAGCAGAGGCAGCCCAATCGAGGAACTGCCGATAGATCTCTCTTACCGATTTTACCTCAGGAGACGCAGGGCCTTCCTCTTTCTTCTTTCCTCGGAAAAAGGTGAAAACGCGGGCAATCCTTCTCAGGATCAGTTGCAGGAGACGGAGGATATCTTCCCGGAAGGCCCCTGACATGGGCTCGTAAGAAACCCCTTCTCCGTGGTCCAGCTTCTGGCGAAGCCAGTGAAGGATCTGGGAAGAAAGGCTCCAAAGCGCCGCTAGGATGAGTCCGACCCATATCCCTGACACCACGAACTGCGCCACCGTCCTGACCCAGGGAGGGATCCTGAAAATCTTCACCCATGAAGGGGGCTGATGGGGAATAGGTTGAGGCACCTGAAAGGGTGGAATGGCGACAGGCTCCGGTCTGGGAAGAAGGCTGACCAGGAAAGCGATGATCCTGCTTATCCATTCAGAGACCACCTCCCAGATGAATTTGAGGATGGAGAGGAAGAGCTTCAAGAGCTCGGGCTTTATGACTACGCTCAAGAGGAGACCCAGCGCGAAGGCGGCGGAAATGGCGATCATGAGGATGCTTAACCACTGGGCCCGGTGGGCACCATACAGCCAGCCCGTGCCTTCGCTACCATGAGCCAGAGCGATTCCCACAAAGGAGAAAGCGAAAAAGGCAAGGCAGACGGGCACCAACCCCGGCAGATTCATCCCCCACTGGGAATCCATGAAAAAGAGAATAAGGAGGGCCGTAAGACCGAACTGAAATTCGCTGACCAGGCCGGAAAAGCCGGGAGGCCGGCGGGTCAGCCGCCTGCCTGCCCACCACAGGAGGATACCGGAGATGAAGAAAAGGTGATTCCGATTCGGGAAAGAATCCAGGTTGGCCAAGCCGGAGCCTGCCTCAAGAATCCAGGAAAAATCAAAGGAGTACGGATTGGTCGAAAAAAGGACTTTCCCGAGCAGAAAAGCACAGACAAACCAGCCCCCGAGAATCGCGCCGGATTTTTGAATCCAGGACCGTGTTCGACCTTTTTCGACGCGGTGGAAGCCCCACGAAGCGCCGTAAAACATCAGAAGCGCGACCGGGGAAAGACTTGCGTCCCCGGACTTTTCCCTCATAAGGACGAGAGCTGTGTAGAGCCAGCAGACCTCCATGCCTGCAAGGATGAAGGACAGGAGACGATGGTATCGTTGCACTTTCATCTGACGGCTCTCCCTCCATTCCCTGCAAGGTCTACGGGACTTCTTACATTCAACCACGGAACTCCTGCCATGGGTGGGGACTCTTCCTGGGGGCCCACGAACAGGACGAACAATTTGTATCCCGATTCCTTCAGAGAGGTGAGCAAAAGAGAGAGATCCTGAGGAGGTCTGCGGAAAACAAGAACAAGGGTGGTTCCTGCTTGCAGTGATCCGCGCTCTTTGTCCAGAAAACCGACGAAGGATTCGTTCCACGAAGCCGTGGTTTTGGCAAGGGCTTCAAGAATGTCGGCGAGTTGCCCCCGGTTGGCGCTCGGAACGATGCTCACCGCCTGTCCCGAATCAGCAAGACGAGTATTCACGAAAAGCCCCGCAGGACCTCCGTGATCCACGACGTGGTAGGCAATGGAAGCCACCGCGCTGATTCCCAGCTCAAAGTCTTCCTCTTCGAATGAACCTTCCGTGCAAAAGGAATCCACGCTGAGAAAAAGAGCGACCTTGAATGTTGTGGTCGCCTCGAACACCTTAACCTTCAAGCCCCGGCCCCGTGCGCTGGCCTTCCAATGAATGTGCCGCATGCTGTCCCCGAGGCGGTAATCTCGAACGCCCACGGCTCGGGTCGGGTCCTGAATGATGGGCCTTTGCATCCTCGCATTGCCCATAGGATAGATAGAGGGGATCGAAATATCGATCTCCGGAAAAATGACCGGATAGACGACGATATGATCCTTCGTAGGCCATTGCAGAGAACGGGAATAGAGGCCGAAGATATCTCCGGAGGTCACTTCAACAGGCCCAAAGGGGTAGTAACCGCGCTTGTCGCATTCGAGCGTATAAGTCCACCGCACTGAGGTGTACCACAGCAAGGCCGCGGAACGACGCATCAGCCCCGACTCGGGGGCCGGGCGCGGCTCAGATGCGAGCTCGCCGGCCAGTGAAACGGGGATTTGCTCGTCAACCCTGACCCAGGGCAGCGGCAAGGGTTTGCGATTGGCAAGGTGAAGCGTCAGTTTCACTTTCTCGCCCGGAAAGACTCGAGTCTCACTGAAGAATCGCCGACAGGTTACGCCTGCAAGGCATAGGCGGCTCCAGGCCTTAGAAACGAGAGCAACCGAAAGAAAAAGACCCATGAGAGTGACGATAGGGGTTTGATTGCTCCAGGCGGCGAAGACGAGAATAGCGCCGAGTGAAATCAGACCGGGCTTGCGGAGAAGGTATCCGGCTGACTGCGAAGAGAAGCTGTGAGAATCGTTTCCGATGTAAGTTCCTCTAAGTATCAAGAATTCCAATGAAATATTATATGAAGCGCCATTCGCGGCTGTCAAGAGAAAACCCTATCGGGACGATCCGGATTGAGGGTTTGCCGTGATTGAGCTATAAGGGAAATATGAATTTACCGGGGGAGAGACAAGGCATGAAACCTCTGGATGGAGTTAAAGTGCTGGAAATGGCGGGCCTGGCACCGTCCCCGTTCTGCGGGATGGTCCTTTCCGACTTTGGTGCAGACGTTATCGTTGTCGATCGCCTTTCAACGGGGGGACCCGAGATTCCCAACGTGATGGAAAAGAGCCCTTTTGATCGAGGCAAGCGCTCAGTAAGAGTCAATCTCAAGACAGAACAAGGCATAGCCATTTTCCGGAGGATGTTGAATAAGTCGGACGTGTTGATAGAGTCCTACCGCCCGGGGGTGATGGAGAATCTGGGCCTCGGCCCCGACCGGGTCCTGGGCTTGAATCCCGGATTGGTCTATGCACGGCTGACGGGATGGGGGCAGGAAGGGGCTTATGCAGGCATGGCGGGCCATGACATTAACTACATTGCCCTTTCTGGAGTGTTGTCCCTGTTCAGAAGACAAGGGGAACGTCCTCTCCCCCCGTGCAATCTTCTAGGAGACTTTGGCGGTGGAGGGATGCTCTGTGCCATGGGAATACTCCTTGCCCTCATCGAAAGAACCCGTTCGGGAAAGGGTCAAGTCATAGACGCCGCCATGGTGGACGGAGCAGCGGTACTTTCTACGTATTTCTATGGTCTCCTTGGCAACCGTATGATGTCACCGGACATCGGCACGAATATGTTGGACGGAGGAGCCCCCTATTATCAGACCTATGAGACCAGCGATGGGAAGTTCATGGCAGTAGGTGCCGTCGAAGGCCGATTTTACAGTGTGCTGCTGGAAGGATTGGGCTTCGATCCTGTGTCCCTTCCGGCACAGAACGATAAGCAAGAATGGCCTGAGATAAAAGAACGCTTTGCAGAAGTTTTCCGGACGAAAACCCGGGACGAGTGGACCGTCATCTTTGAAGGCAAAGATGCGTGCGTGGCACCGGTTCTGGAACTCGACGAGGTCCACCGGTCACTTCACAACAAAGAAAGAAATCTGCTTGTGGAGTTGGATGGGTTGAAGCAACCGGCGCCGGCCCCAAGGCTTTCGAGGACCCCCGGGCGAGCCGAAAAACCCGGGAGGCCGAGAGGCGCGGAGACAAGAGCCATACTGGCTGAAGCGGGTTACACGGAAAGGGAAATCAAGGAGCTTCTGAAGAAAAACGTGGTGGAGCAAAGCGCGTGAAGGTCCTTTTCATCTATCCTTATTTCATCGAAAATCGAGTCGTCCAGCCGGACGAAATCAGAGCTATGCCGCTGGGGCTGTATTCTGTTGCCGCGGTTCTCAAGGTCAGGGGCCATGATGTGGACATCCTGGACTGGCACGAAATTCACGGGGCGCCGGAGAGAATCAAGGAAACGCTTGCAGAACGAAAACCCGATGTAATCGGGTTTTCTATTCTTCACGGTAACCGCCGGGGGGGGCTTGAGATCGCCCGTGAGGCAAAAGAACTGGACCCGAAAGTAAAAACAGTCTTCGGCGGGATCGGGGCCACGTTTCTCTGGGAACACTTGCTGAAGCATTTTGCGCAAGTCGATTTCGTGATCCTTGGTGAGGGTGAATACTCTTTCCTGGACCTGCTGGACCAACTCGAAAAACCCGAAGGACAGGATTTCGACGGTATCCTAGGAATCGCCTTCAGAAAGGGAGGAGAACCCGCGAGAACCGGCGACAGGATCCCGATTCAAAATCTGGATGAGCTCCCCATCCCCGCCAAGTACTTCAGCTATCAGCACGTGTCTTCCTCACGAGGATGCGTGTGGAACTGCACCTTCTGCGGCTCGCCCCGATTCTGGGGAAAAGGGGTCCGTTTCAGATCTCCGGGACACTTCGTTGAAGAGCTGGAGATGCTTTACCACCGAGGCGTCGATTTCTTTTACGTCTCTGATGACACGTTTACCATCGACAGGGAACGAGTCATCGAAATTTGCAGGAGAATCATCGACAAAAGACTTCGCATCAACTGGTATGCCATATCCCGGGTCAACTACGTGGATGGAGAAATGCTTGCGTGGATGAGAAAAGCTGGATGCATCCAGGTGAGCTACGGCGTTGAAAGCGGCTCCGAAAAAATAAGAGAAAGGCTCAACAAGCGGATCAAGACCGCACAGATCAAACGAGCCTTTGCTCTCACCGCAAAGCACGGGATTCTCCCCAGAGCCTATTTCATCTACGGCGCTCCGGGAGAAACGTGGGAGACCATCCAGGAAACGATTAATCTCATGATGGAGATCAAGCCTTTGGGTGTCATTTTCTACATCCTGGACATTTTCCCGGGCACGGAGCTTTATTCGGACCTGAAACAAAAACAGGGGCTCACGGATGATATCTGGCTGAACAGAGGGGAAGGCGTCATGTATTTTGAAACGGACCCCACCATGTCCGACGACCTCATCCTGTCCTTTGGACAAAGGCTCCGGACAGCCTTTTATGAAAATGTTCACTCTTTTGCGCAGCGCGTCTCTCTTGCGGACAGAAAAGACCTGTTTGAATCGCACTCTGATTTTTGTTCCAGGCTCGGAATGACCTTCAGTCACGGCGATTATGCGAGGATTGAACAGGTGAAGAATAAGGAGGGAACAGCCGAGGAACTGTTCAGGAAATCCCTGGAGTACTTCCCGGACCGACGCGCCTACCTGGGTCTCGGATTGATCAAGCAAAAAAGTGGAAAGATCGAGCAGTCTATTGAAGTGCTTCTCGAAGGGCTTAAACACTGGCCGCGAAATGAAGAGATGAGTATATGCCTGGGCGTCAACTACATGAACTTGCGGGAATTTGACAAAGCGCTCTCCCTTTTCTCTGGATTCCCCGATTCGAGGGTGGCCGGAGATTGGGCGGCGGAGTGTAGAAAGGCCTTGAACCTATAGGGCGTAAAGGAAGAATCCATGAAGAAGAAAGCGGCTCTTTTTTTCATCCTCCTTGTTCTCGGCCTTTTCGGATGGCAGATCTATGTGAGGGTAACCTCTCCGGATAAATCCTCGATGAGGCCGAAAGGCGCGGTTCCCGTGGCAGTTAAAACGGCTCCGGTCCGGAAGATGACGCTTAAGGACATCGGATTTTTCACGGGTTCGCTCTATCCCAAGTCCCAGTTCATTGTCGCCCCCAAAATCGCCGGGCGTTTGGAAAAGCTTCTGGTCAAAATAGGCGACCCGGTTAAGAAAGATCAACTCATCGCGGTCCTGGAAAACGAGGAGTATTTTCAGCAGATGGACCAGGCGAAAGCCGAATTGGAGGTAGCGAGAGCGAACTTTCAAGAGAGCCGCAGCTCTCTCCAAATTGCCGAGCGGGAATTGGAAAGAGCGAAGACTCTTCGACAAAAGAAAATCGCTTCGGAATCGGAACTGGATTCTGCGCAAGCCCAATTCGCCGCACAGGATGCAAAATACAAGGTTGCCGCCGCCCAGGTCGCCCAAAAGGAGGCGGCTCTCAAGGCGGCCCAAGTCCGTCTTGCTTACACCCAGATTCGTGCGTCCTGGGAGGACGGAGATGACACCAGGGTAGTGGGAGAGCGTTTCGTGGACGGTGGAGCGATGCTGGCCCCTAACTCATCTATTGTGTCGGTGCTTGATATACGTTCTCTGACAGGGGTCATCTATGTCATTGAAAGAGACTATTCCAAGGTCAGAATAGGTCAGCCGGCGAGCGTGTCCACCGATGCCTTTCCTGGAAAAACCTTTCTTGGCAGGGTGGTGAGAGTCGCTCCCATCCTCAAGGAGACTTCACGGGAGGCAAGAGTGGAGATCGAGGTTCCCAATCCGGACTGCATGCTCAAGCCCGGTATGTTCATTCGTGTTGAGATTGAGTTTTCCGAGGTTAATGAAGCAACGGTTGTCCCCGTCAGTGCAGTGGCGAAGAGGAATGGGCAGCAGGGCGTCTTCCAGGTTGACTTAAAGGAAATGACGGCCCACTTCGTGCCGGTGGATTTGGGCATCGTCGACAACGAGCAGGCCCAGATTCTCACCCCGCCTCTCAGCGGAGAGGTGGTCATCCTGGGCCACCACCTGCTTGAGGAGAGCTCTTCCATTATCCTTCCCGGCAGAGGCGACGATCGAGGAAGGCCGGCAGAAAAGGGCCGGAATGGGGGGATGAAGCGATGAAAATGTGCCGCTTCTCCGTCCATCATCCCATTTTCACCACCATGTCGGTTCTGATTGTCATGATTTTGGGAGGGATCTCCCTGTCCCGGCTTCCTATTGACCTCATGCCGGACATCACCTATCCCACCCTCAGCATCTCCACCACTTATGAAAATGCGAGTCCTCAAGAAATGGAGGAACTCATCACCCGTCCGATTGAAGAAGCCATGAGCGCCGTGCCGGGGGTGGAGGAAGTTACGTCTTCGTCTGCGGAAAGCGTAAGTCAAGTTGGGGTGAGTTTCACCTGGGGCACGGATCTGGACGCGGCGGCTAATGATGTGCGGGACCGGTTGGACCGGGTCGTTCCAAGGCTTCCCGACGAGGCGGAGAGGCCTATTCTCCGGCGGTTCGATCTGGCAAGTTTTCCGATCCTGATCCTGGGGGCTGCGAGCAGGCTCGATCCCGTGCAAATGCGCCAGGTCATCGATGATCAGATCAAGTACCGAATTGAGCGTTTGCCCGGTGTGGCGGCGCTGGACGTGAACGGCGGGCTGGATCGGGAAATCCACGTTAATCTGTCCCCAGACAAAATCAAAGCCCTGGGATTGCCTCTCGATCAGATCCTGCAAAAGATCAAAGCGGAGAATGTGAACATCCCGGCAGGCACGGTCGAACGGGGAAATCTGGAGGTCATGCTGCGTACCCCCGGCGAATATACCAACTTGGATGAACTGCGAAACACGGTCATTGCCGTGCGGGATGGGGTTCCCATCCAGGTCAAAGAAATCGCTGGGGTGGAAGACTCGTGGCAGAAACCGACGCGGATCGTAAAAATAAACGGTCAGCCCGGCGTTCGCATGGCTGTTTTGAAACAGTCGGGAACGAACACGGTGGAGGTGGCACGAGGTGTCCTGAAGGAAATCGAAAAGATTAATCAGGACCTTCCTCAAATACACATTACACCCATCATTGATACTTCCGATTACATCAAGCGATCTATCAACAACGTGGGGACATCTATCCTCTACGGAGGAGTGCTGGCCGTCATGGTTCTGCTCTTCTTTCTCAGGAACATACGCAGCACCATGGTAGTAGCCACAGCCATACCGATCTCGGTGATCGCCACCTTCACCCTCATGTATTTCGGCGGCTTCACCGTCAATCTGATGACCCTGGGCGGCTTGGCCCTTGGCGTGGGAATGCTGGTGGATAATGCCATTGTGGTGCTGGAGAATATTTTCCGGTACAGCGAGTCGGGGACGCCTCCACAGGCGGCTGCTGTAGAGGGTGGCGAGGAGGTGACGGGTGCGATCGTAGCAAGCACGCTGACCACCCTTGTCGTATTCCTTCCGATGATCTTCGTCCGAGGCATGTCGGGAGTCATGTTTAAACAGTTCGCCTATGTGGTGAGTTTCGCCCTGGCCTGCTCTCTGGCCTCGGCCCTCACCCTGGTCCCTATGCTCTCCTCCATCGTGCTGACATCCCAAAATGTGCCAACCGGTCGCAGGCCCGGTCTGCTTCAAAGGCTCTTTCTGATGAGCGGACGGCTCCTGATGGAACTTGAGAGGGCTTACAAGGAAATCCTTCACTATGCTCTTCATCATCGTAAGCGCATTCTTCTCGCAGCCGTGGTGTTTCTTGTAGGAAGCCTCTCTCTGTTCCCGCTGGTCGGTTCGGAATTCATGCCTGAAACAGACGAAGGAGAAGTGAGGGTCTCTGCGGAAATGGAAGTGGGGACCCGGGTGGACGTGTTGGAGAAGAGTTTCGACACGATAGAGGCCATAGTGGCCAAGGAGGTTCCCGAGGCAAGAAATACGGCCAGTTTCATGGGGAGTTCGACATGGCATCCGAAAGGGTCTCACACAGGCGAATTGAGAATCGCTCTTAAGCCCGAGTCGGAGCGGACGCGCTCCAGTGAAGAAATCGCGGGAGCGCTACGGCGCAAACTTTCCCAGATTCCGGGCACTACGGTGCGGACCAGGGCCGGCCAGGGGCTCTTCATTTTGCGAATGGGAAGCGGGACCGCTGAAAAAGTCGCGGTCGAAATCCGAGGATATGATCTCCAGACCGCCGATGCCCTGGCCCAACAGGTCAAAGGCGTAATAGAACGCGTCGACGGAGTGACGGATGCGCAGTTGAGCCGTGAGTCAGGAAGCCCGGAAGAACTGATCATGGTGGATCGACAGAAAGCGGCGGACATGAAGTTAACCGTTTCTCAGATTGCGGATATGTTGCAAACCATTCTTTCCGGAACGGAAGCGGGGAATTTTCGCGAGGCAGGAAAGGAATACGCGATCCTGGTGAAGCTCAAAGAAGGAGAACGGATGCAGATCAGAGATCTTCTCGACCTCACGGTGACCAACGGCGAAGGTAACCCGGTCGTCCTGCGGAATGTCCTGGATGTTCGGCCTCGCACCGGACCAGTCTTTATCGAAAGGAAGGACCAGGAAAGGATTATCACCGTCTCAGCCAACTTCGCGGGACGGGATATGGGGTCCGTGATCAGCGACATTCGGGAAGGGTTGCGCTCCATCCCAATCCCTAAAGATTTTGCCATCGGGTTCGGTTCGGACTACGAGGAACAGCAAAAAGCGTTCCGGGAGTTACTCACCAGTATCACCCTGGCATTGATCCTGGTCTACATGGTGATGGCGTGCCTGTACGAGTCATTTGTGGACCCCCTCATCGTGATGTTCTCCGTTCCCCTTGCAGCGATCGGAGTGATTCTCATGCTTTTTCTCACCCACACGACCTTCAATATACAGTCTTATATCGGCTGCATCATGCTGGGTGGCATTGTGGTGAATAATGCCATCCTTCTCGTGGATCACACCAATCTTCTCCGTCGCCGGGGCATGTCCCTGCCGGAAGCGATCGAAGAGGCAGGAAGGAGGAGGTTGAGACCCATTCTCATGACGGCCCTCACAACCATGCTGGCTCTGGTGCCTCTTGCGTTGGGTATCGGAGAAGGAGCAGAGGCCCAAGCACCGATGGCGAGGGTTGTGATCGGCGGATTAATGAGTTCGACTCTCATCACCCTGGTCGTGGTGCCGACAGTCTACTCCTATCTGAAATCTGCATCGGCGGAGAAGAAACTGAAGCAGGAAAGCCAGACGAATGTCTCCGAGGTCAAGCCGTGAAGAGGAAAAGAGGTGTATCAAGAGGCGCAAGGAGAGGTCGATTGATTCTCTCCTCTGCGGTCGTTTCCCTGGCGCTCTGTCACGGGTTTCTCTCGAACTCGGAGGCATGGGCAGGCGACGGCATACGGAAGTCCGAGACGCTTTTTGAGCTCAAAGCCGATCCGATCAAAGAGGAGGTTCGCACGAAAGCGAAGGGAAACAAGGCCGGACCCGTAGAAGTGACGATCGAGGATGCCATCCTGCTTACCCTGAAGAACAATCAGGCTCTCAGAGTGGAGCAGTTCACTACCCCTGTCACAACCACCTTCGAGGACCAGGAGCGAGCTGTTTTCGACCCTGTTCTCGACGCCTCGGGAGAGTACGCGCGAGAAAAGGGTGTGACTCAACCGGCGTTGGCTAGCGGACTCTTCGATGAGACCGAAAGCGATGTTCTTGCGACGGTGGGAATTTCAAAATTTTTTTCTACCGGAACACAGGTTAGCTTCAGCGCGTCCGGAGAGAGAACATGGTCTGATCTCTACAGCGACAAGTACGCCTCTCGCTTGGGATTTTCCGTCACGCAGGCCCTGCTTCGCGGAGCAGGCCCATCGGTCAATCTGGCAAGTCTTCAGCAGGCACAAATAGCCACCCGTATTTCCGAATACGAGTTTCGTGGGTTTGCTCAGGACCTTGTAGCGCAGGTGGAAGACACCTACTGGGACTACGCCCTTGCCCAAAGACAAATCAAGATTTTTGAAGAATCTCTCAAGGTAGCTCAACAACAGCTGAGCGATATTGAGGAGATGATCTCCGTCGGCCGATTGGCCGAAACCGAAGTGGTTGCCGCACAAGCCGAGATTGCGGTGCAACGCCAGGGACTCATCCAGGCGCAAGGCACTCTGGATACGGCGCGGCTTCGTCTGCTCAAGTTGCTTAACCCTCCAGGCCCCGACTTGTGGAACCGGAAAGTAGTCCTCACGCAGAAGCCCATTCTGCCCGGTGCGATGATGGATCATGTGGAGACCCATGTGGACATTGCGCTGAGATGGCGGCCTGATCTCAATCAGGCGAAGCTGGGTGTAAAGCGCAATGACCTTGAGCTCGTGAAGACGAGAAACGGACTACTTCCTAAGATGGATTTTTTCGTTACCTTGGGAAAAACGGGCTACGCAGACTCCTTCGGAAGTTCGGTAAGCAACATGCCCGGGGATTACTATGACGTCCTTGCGGGCGTGACATTCCAGTACCCCCTCAGGAACCGAGATGCAAAGGCGCGCTATCAACGCTCCGTCCTGGTCAAAGATCAGGCCTTGGAGGCCATCGGCAACCTTGAACAGCTGATCGAGTTGGAAGTACGATCTGCATACATTGATGTGGCGAAGGCGAGGGAGCAGATTTCGGCGAGCACGGCCAGTCGCAAGCTGCAAGAAGAAAAGCTTCGCATCGAAACGGAAAGACTCAAGGTGGGAAGGTCAACCGCGTTTCTTGTCTCCCAGGCTCAACGGGACATGCTCTCAAGCCAAATTGCCGAGGTCCAAGCAGTGGCCAACTACCTGAAGGCGCTGGTTGCGCTGTACCGGCTGGAAGGATCCTTGTTGGAACGTCGCGGCATTGCCGCGCCCGGCCAGGAGCCTGTCAACCTTGCCCCATGATCTCCTCGCGATTTGACAGCACAGTCTGAAAAGATTACTATCTGAAAATTGTGAGACCATTCGCACGATGTGATGATAATCGAGGAGGGGTTGAGAATCATGAAAGCCATGAAGAAAGATTTGCAGTCGATTACCAAAGGACTCAAAAGGCTGCTCAAGAAAACGGAACGAATTGAGAGAGAGCTTGATAAACTTCCCAGCGCGAGAAGAGGCAGACCTCCGGCCAAGGCGAGAGCGACAAGAGGAGCGCGCCAACGGCCGGAACAGCCGGTGACTGATACGGTTTACACCATCATTGAGAAAAGCAGGCGCGGCGCGACGACAACACAGATCAGGGAGAAGACGGGGTTTGACAATAAGAAGATATGGAACGCCATCAACCGGCTGAAAACCCAGAAGAAGATCAAGAGCGCCCGCAAGGGGATCTATGTGGCGATCTAATGCAAACGTATGAGGTCATTCGTCATCGAGACCATCCTCTGCGATGCGGCCGAGTAGATGTTTTGGTTGCCTATCGCCTGCATTAGTCGGGTCCTTCTGATGTTCAGGGAGGACCCACGGGAAAGGGAACCGAATGAAAGCGCTCCATTTCGTGGAACATGGTCGTCTTGAGGTAATGAGGTATGGGGACGTCCCTGATCCCACACCCGGACCGCGCGAGGTACTCGTGAAAGTGCGAGCATGCGCTATCAATCACCTGGACATTTGGGTGAGACGGGGTTGGCCCGGTCTCAGGCTGGAGATGCCCCACTGGTGCGGCGCAGACGTTTCAGGAGAGGTGGCGGCGCTGGGAGGGGATGTCTTGGACTGGCGAATCGGGGATCGGGTGGTGATCGATCCCGGGATCTCTACCACGGAAGATGAGTTCACCCGCACAGGGGAAGTCTCTGTGAGCCCGGGCTACCAGATCCTCGGAGAGCACCGCCGAGGGGGGGCTGCGGAACTCGTTGCCGTGCCGGCCCTAAATCTCGAACGCATCCCTGAAGGATGGGATTTTGTTCAAGCCGCGGCGCCTTTACTCGTAAGCCTTGCCGCATGGCGCATGCTTGTCCATCGTGCAGGGCTCCGCGTCGGTGAGACCGTGCTGGTGGTCGGAGCCGGAGGCGGTGTGAACAGCATGGCCATCCAGATCGCCAAGCTCACCGGGGCGAAGATCTACGTCGTATGCGGGAACGAAGAAAAGGGAAAAGGGGCGCTGGCATTGGGCGCCGACGAAGTGCTGGACCGGAGCCGGGTGGATTGGGCTAAAGAAATTCACAGGATGACGGGCAAGCGCGGTGTTGATGTGGTGGTGGACAATGTGGGCAGAGCAACGATGATGAAGAGCATGCAGGCCGTGGCAAGAGGGGGCAGAATTGTCATCCTCGGGAATACAAGCGGGCCTCAGGTGGAAATAGATATTCGTTACATCTTCGGCAAGCAAATCAGCCTCATCGGCAGCACGATGGGCTCGCACCAGGATTTCCAGGATGTAGTAAAGCTTTTATGGGAAGGAAAGCTCAAGCCTGTCATCGATCGGGTCATGCCCCTCAGGGAAGGGGTTGAAGCCTACAGGATCATGGAAAAGGGCGAGCAGTTCGGAAAGATCGTTTTGGTGCCGTAGAAGAAGGGCACTTACCTTGGTTCACTGAAAAGTCTTCATTACCTCCCTGAATATGACGAGCTTCTGCACATCCTGAGTCCCTTCGCCGAGGGATGATGCCCAGGCATCCATGGGGAACTTGTGAATGGGGTGATCGAAGATCACCGAAGCTGCTCCGAAAAGATCGGCGGCCCACGTCCCCACCTCCCGGGCAATGTTGACAGCCAGATATTTCGCAAGGGAAGATTCAAGACGGAAATCCTTGCCCTGGTCCATGGCCCAGCAAGCCTTGAGCATCACAAGGCGAGCGCTCTCCAGTCCGGCAAAGTGATCGGCCACCTCGAACGCCTTGGCCTCCTGATCGAGCACAGGGCGGCCAAAAATCTTCCTTCTTTTGCCGTGACTCACGGCCAGATCAAAAGCCCCCTGAGCAGTCCCCAGGGTGAGGGCACTGATAATCACCCTGCTGTGAGTGAACACGGAAAGGACTTGCTGCAGTCCTCTTCCGGGCTCTCCCAGAAGGTGATCTTCGGGGACGAACACGTTGGAGCACTGAATCCGCGTGAGATCGGAAGGAACCCAGACCTTTTTGTTAAGTTTGGATCTGCTCACGCCTTCCGATTCAAGGTTGACGAGGAACATGGAGATTCGGTGATTCCGATCCGCCTGAGGATGAGAAACGGCGGTCACAATGGCAAGGTCACTGATGTAGCCGTTGGTCACGTAAGCTTTGGACCCATTCAGAACCCAGCCCCCTTCCACTTTCTTGGCTTGCATGGCGATGTTTGCCGAATCGCTTCCGGCTGTGCTTTCCGTGTTGCCGATGCAAAGGAGTGTTTTTCCCGCAACAGCCGAAGGGCCATACTCTTTCTGCAGGGCATCAGACCCGAAAAGCCACACCCCTGTGAGCCCCAAATCCTGATGCGCAAGAACAGCCACCGTCACGCCCGGCGACACCTTCGCCATCTGTTCCGCAAGGAGAGATTCCCTGAGCGCAGAATGCTTCACCACGCGGTTCCCCTGAATAGAGAAATTGAACCAGCCTTCATCAGCCATGAGAGAAAAGAAGGAGCGTGGAACAGCGCCTTGCTCGTACCAGAGGGAAAGATGAGGCGAAAGGTTCTTGTCCAGGAAAGTTTTGAAACGATCCACTTCTTCCAAGGTCTCTTGAGGTATCGAAAAGTCCATCAACTGTCCTCCTTTCTACTCTTCCGCTTATCAGCCATCCATAAAATGGGGTTGATCATCACAAAAAGCAAGCTGTACGGCAGAAAAGCCTCATGCTCCCTATTCTTGACGTTCCATGCAAACAATTTGATGCTCCGAGTAGTAAGTGTCCATTTTTCAAAAAATACAGGAAACACCCCATACAGTTTGCCCATCGTTATGGAGTATGAATTCTCGAAGCCTATCAATTTTGGAACGACAACAAAAGGAGTCTGTCATGCCAAGAAGCAAAGTGGATCTTCCCTACCAGGTAGATTACCTTTCCATCCTTGATGACAAAGGTCAACTCGATGAAGAACTTGAACCCCGGATTCCCGATGAGCTTCTGCTGAAACTTCACAAGGCCATGATCTTGGGACGAAGGTTTGACGAAAGGGTTCTCAGCCTTCAGAGGCAGGGTCGAATCGGGACTTTTGCCCCCACCTCAGGCCAGGAGGCTTCTCAACTGGGCGCGGCTGCGGTTCTGAAGCCATCCGACTTCATGGTCCCTTCATTCCGCGAGACAGCGGCCCAGATCTACCGGGGCGCGCCCATGGAATCCGTTATTCTCAGTTTCGGAGGGTACAACGAGGCGGCTCTTTTGCTGGAAGAGGGGAATGATCTTCCTAATTCTGTCCCTGTTGGCTCCCAAGTCCTTCATGCCGTCGGCATCGCCTGGGGAATCAAGTATCGGAAGAAGAAGGACGTGGCCATGACCTTTTTCGGGGATGGGGGCACCTCGGAGGGGGACTTTCACGAAGGTATGAACTTCGCAGGAGTTTTTCAGGTCCCCGTTATTTTTGTATGCCAGAACAACCAGTGGGCCATCTCGGTTCCCAGGTCCAAACAGACTCGTTCGAAGACTCTCGCCCAGAAAGCTCTCGCTTACGGGATGCCGGGCATACAGGTGGACGGGAATGATGTGCTGGCAGTTTACGCTGCGGCAGAAGAGGCGGTAGATAGAGCACGGGCAGGGGAGGGGCCCACGATGATTGAATGCGAAACCTACCGGATGATGATGCACACCACCGCTGATGACCCGAAGCGCTATCGCAAGGACGAGGAAGTGGAAGGGTGGAGGAAAAAAGATCCCATCACCAGGTTTCAGAAATATCTGAAGGACAAAGGACTTCTCTCGGACGAAAAGGTCGAGGAGGTGGAATCGGAGGTCAAGGATGAAATTCAAGGCGCAGTAGACCGGGCGGAGGAACTGATGAAGAAATACAACGACCCGCTCCAGATGTTCGAGCACGTTTATGCGGACATGCCCCCATATTTGGCGGAACAGAGGGAGGAGGCAAAAGCAGAAATGTCCGGGACCGGGAAGGAGAAGAACCATGGCTAAGATGACGATGGTGCAGGCATTGAACCTGGCCCTCCGCCAGGAAATGAAAAAGGACGACAGCGTGATCGTCTTGGGAGAGGACGTGGGCAGGGACGGAGGGGTTTTCCGTGTCACGGACGGCCTCATCGACGAGTTCGGCGAGGACAGGGCGCTCGACACGCCTCTGGCGGAATCGGGCATCGCCGGCATGTCCATCGGCATGGCGATATACGGGCTCAAGCCGGTGTGCGAAATGCAGTTTTCCGGTTTCAGTTATCTCGCTTTTCATCAGATCGAATGCCATGCGTCAAGGATACGCTGGCGGACCCAGGGGCGGCTGACGGTGCCCATGGTGCTGCGGGCTCCTTACGGGGGAGGGGTGCGAGCCCTCGAACATCACTCCGAGAGCAGGGAAGCTTTCTGGGCTCATATTCCAGGCCTCAAGATGGTCATTCCCTCAAGCCCTCGGAATGCCAGGGCCCTGCTTGTCAGCGCCATCCGCGATCCGGACCCGGTCATCTTCTATGAAGCGAAGGCTCTCTACCGCGCTTTTCGCGAAGAAGTGCCGGAAGAAGAGGAAACGTTGCCGCTGGGCAAACCTCGGATAGTGCAAGAAGGAAAAGATTTGACCATGATTTCTTACGGGGCCATGATGCGTCCCACCCTGGAGGCGGCCGTAGCACTCAACGAGAAGGATGGAGTTCAGGCTGAGGTGATCGACCTGATGACCATCTCACCGCTGGATGACGCCTTGCTCGTGGAGTCTGTGAAGAAGACGGGGAGGGCGGTGATTGTCCACGAAGCGCCCCGGAGCTTTGGTCCTGCCGGGGAGATCATTTCCCGTCTCGTGGAAAAGGCCTTTTTCTACCTGGAAGCTCCCATTGCCCGGGTGACGGGGTTTGACGTCGTCATCCCGTTGTTCAGCAAGGAAAAGGCGTACCTGCCGGGCGCCGAGCGCATACTCAAAGCATCCAGAAAAGCATTGAGCATATGAGGGGAGGAACGAGTCATGCCTAAAGAATTCAAGCTGCCGGACCTGGGAGAGGGCATTCATGAGGGAGAGATCCTGTCTGTCCGGGTATCTGAAGGAGACAAGGTCAATGAAGGAGACATCATCCTGGAGGTGGAAACGGACAAAGCGGCGGTGGAAGTCCCCTCGCCCTATACAGGGGTGGTGAAAGAGATCCGCATCAAACCGGGTGACACGGTGAATGTAGGTGACGTGATGATGACCTTCAGCGTGGGAGAGGAGGCAGCCGAGACTGGAAAGCCTTCTGAAGAAAGGGTAGAGGAGAAAGAGGAAAAGCCTCCCGAAGGAAAGCCGGAGAAAAAACCTCCGAAAGAGAAAGAGGAGGAAAAGGGCCGCGAGGA
Organism: uncultured delta proteobacterium; assembly: GCA_963740905.1. Taxonomy (GTDB): domain Bacteria; phylum Desulfobacterota; class DSM-4660; order Desulfatiglandales; family HGW-15; genus JAFGDM01. The sequence goes on along the minus strand of CAVUFY010000008.1, from coordinate 231,206 downwards.
AGAGCTTCCGACGGAGAAACCCCGGGAAGGGCCGGTTCCTGCATCGCCCGCTACCCGTCGTCTGGCCCGGGAACTGGGTGTGGAATTGAGACGAGTCAGACCCTCGGGGCCGAAGGGTTTGGTCACCGCAGAGGATGTGAGAGCTTTTGCAGAGGGAAAAGAAAAGCCCGAAGAAAGGCGGGAAGAAAAAGCGGAAAAGAAACCTGAAGAAAAGCCAAAAGAAGAAAGACCGCTGGCGGCGCCGGCACCCAAGCTTCCCGACTTTTCCAGATGGGGCCCGATAGAGCGGGTGCCCCTGCGTTCCATCCGGAAATCCACGGCAAGGCAAATGGCTGTGGCGTGGTCGCAAATTCCCCACGTGAACAACCAGGATGTGGCGGACATGAGCAAGCTGGAAGCTTTCCGCCGCAAGCACAAAGAAGAGATCGAGGCCAAGGGCGGCAAGCTGACCCATACCGTATTTGCTTTGAAAGCAGCGGCAACGGCACTCAAGGCCTTTCCTCGATTCAACTCGAGCATCGATCCACAAGCCGGGGAAATCATCGAAAAACATTACTATCACGTAGGGGTGGCGGTCGCAACCGACGACGGCCTCATTGTGCCCGTGATCAAAGACGTGGACCGGAAGAGCATTCTGGATCTGAGCATCGAACTCAAGGAACTGGCCGAGAGGACAAGACAGAGAAAAGTGAACCTCGGGGAGTTGCAAGGAGGAACTTTTACCATCACGAACGTGGGCCCCATGGGCGGAGGCCAGTTCGTCCCCATCATCAACTATCCGGAGGCGGCCATCCTGGGTATGGGAGCGGCCACCATGCAGCCGGCAGTCATAGGAAACGAGAAGCAGGGCTATCGGATCGAACCAAGGCTCAAGATGCCCCTTGTGCTGTGCATCGATCACCGGGTGCTGGACGGCGCAGATGCCGTTCCCTTCCTGAGGATGATCGTGGAAGCCCTCGAGGACCCTGAAGAACTGTTCATGATGATGACCTAACAGGTTGCTCGAATACGACCATCGTTGGGTGCACGTGGACAGATTCGACGGCGCTGTTTTCCTTTCAAAGGGAAAGTGACAAGTGACGAGTCACGAGTGACAAGTTCATTTATAATCTACTTGTTACTCGTCACTCGTAACTGTGATGGAGATACTTCGAATTTCGATATTCGTGCTTCGGATTTTCAAAAGGGGGATTTGGGCAATGGTTATGGGAGAATTTACCGAAGAGACACAGGTTCTCGTCATCGGAAGCGGGCCGGGAGGCTACGCTGCGGCGTTCCGAGCGGCGGATCTCGGCCTGGAAGTCACGATGGTTGACATGGCACCGAGGCCCGGGGGTGAATGCCTGTTCCGAGGCTGCATTCCGTCCAAGACCTTGCTCTCCCTGGCGGAACTCATCCATGACGCGCAGCGCTCGGAAAGAATGGGCGTGGCTTTTGGCAAACCGCAAATTGATGCGGAAAAGATTCGCAGATGGAAAGATGAGGTGGTGGACAAGCTGGCGGATGGGCTGGTCACTCTGAGCAAGAAGAGGGGAGTGGAGCTGATACAAGGCCGGGTTGAGTTCGAAGATTCCGGCACGGTCCGCCTCCATGATTCGGAGGTGAGCCACATCAAGTACCGTCATGCCATTCTTGCGACCGGGTCGTGCCCCGCTCCTTTCCCGGGCACAAAGTTTGAGAAGGGAAGTCGCATCATGGATTCGGCAGGGGCACTGGAACTTCCCGAGATACCCGACTCACTCCTCATCATCGGCGGAGGGTATATCGCCCTCGAAATGGGAACGGTTTACGCCTCCCTGGGAACCCGCGTTTCTCTCGCGGTTCGGAGCGAAAGGATGTTGCGGGGGGCCGATACCGATCTTGTGGCCCCTCTCGCGAAAAGACTGGAAGAACTTTTCGACGCCATTCATTTCAACACCCGGGTCAAATCCATGAAGGAGCAATCGGACAGGGTGGAGGTCATGTTTGAGGGGGACATAGACAAATCCGAGCAGTCCTTTGATCGGGTGCTGGTCGCCGTGGGAAGAGACCCCAAGTCCGAGGGTATCGGTCTGGACAAGACCAACGTGAAAGTGAATGATAAGGGCTTCGTGGTCGTTGACGAGCAGCAGCGGACAAAGGATGAGAAGATCTTTGCCATTGGCGATGTGGCCGGAGGACCTCAGCTTGCGCACAAGGCCTTTCGGGAGGGAAAGGTTGCGGCGGAAGTCATAGCGGGAGAGCCGTCGGCTTTTGATGCGAGGGCCATCCCTGCCGTGGTTTTCACCGATCCTCAGGTTGCGTGGTGTGGGCTGACCGAAGAACAGGCGCGCAAGCAAAAGCGAACTGTGAGGATTGAACGCTACCCTTGGAAATTTTCACCCCGGGCCACCACGATAGACGCCGCTGCGGGAGTGACAAAGATGGTCGTCGATGGGGAGACGGAAAGGGTTCTGGGGTTCGGTATCGCAGGACGCCATGCCGAAGGGTTGATCTCAGAGGGAGTGCTGGCCGTGGAAATGGGCGCTCTGCCTGCGGACGTAGGACTTAGCATCCATCCACACCCCACCCTCTCCGAGACGGTAGGAGAGGTGGCGGAAATTTTCCTCGGCAGCGTCACTCATCTGCTGCCGAAGAAGAGCCAGAAGTAAGCGGAAGATCCTTTTGACCTCGAAAGCATAAGAGGCGCAAGACGCCTCCACGAGGCAGCTAGGTAATGCCGTACTTTTCCTTCAGGATCCCTGCGGCGGCCTTGATGTCCTCCTTGATAATGGAGGCGGATCTCTCCAACTGGCCCCTGATATCCTCCACCGGAAGTTCGTAGATCTTTTCCACACCGTAGGGCCCAATCTTGGCAGGCACCCCGAAACTCATGGAATCGAGACCGTCCTCTTTTTTCAGGAGACCGTATTCCTTTTCAAAGATAGCGATCACAGGCTGAACCTCGGCCTCCCCGAGAATCATACAGCGCAGCATATCACATGCGGCCCTCGCGGGGCCCGCCGACGCGCTCTGACCGGTTTCGTTCACGAAATGGGTTCCGCCTTTTTTCGCGTCTTCGATGGCGCGGTTGATCACGGCCGGGTCGATCCCCTGGGCGCGAACAACATCGTCAAGAGGCACCCCTCCTACAGAGAAAAACCGGGTGCTGGCGACCATGGAGTCGCCGTGTTCTCCGAAGACAATCCCTCTCAGGTCGTTGCCTGAGAGACCGATCAGTTTGGATAGGGCATGGCAGATCCTTCTCGCATCCAGGTTTCCGGCCTGGCCCACAATGTTTGCCCGTGGAAATCCTGTAGCCTTGTAACCCACCCAGGTCATCGTGGTCACAGGATTCCCCATGTAAACGAGGATGGGTAAGTCCTTGGTCCCGCAGCCCTGATAAAGCCTGCGGATTTCGAAGGAGGCTTCGGCGATCACCTCCGTATTGACTGCGAGAAGGTCCCTCCGGCTTTGGCCCTCTTTGCGCGGAACGCCCACGCCGATGAAGATCACGTCGAGACCGGCCATGTCATCAGTCTGGTTGGTGCCGTAAATGCGAGGACGATGAATGGAGTTGGCTTTCAGGTCTTCGATCCAGGTCCCGGCCCTGTTGGGATATTTTTCCTTGGGTCTTCCGTAGAAAACGATCTCCTTCCCGAGTCCCTGATCCACCAGCGACAACACGACGTCCCTTGAAACATTGCCGAAACCCCACACACCGATTTTATCTCTTTCCTTGACCCTTTCCAGTATCCGGCACTCGAGAGGCGATTCCTGGCTCATGATTCCCCTCCTAGGCATGAGGTGGTTAAGTTCTTGTTGGCGAAAAATTCAGAATCGTTCGTTAGATAACCATTCGCAGAGGCAAAGTCAACGGGGGAGAATCCCACCATCCGGGTGTCATCCATGTGAGGCCCGCTGCGGGTAACGATTAAGTCTTGAGCACTTGTACCCCGGCGCTTCGCTGCGGGGGCGTTTATATAGGAACAAAAACCCGCCTCGTCCCCCGGAGAGGGATCTCTTCAACTCCTCCCCGGGAGCGCGGCTAGTTCATTGATACAGGTGGACCCACTCGAAACTGAATCATCACGACCGCGGCAGGTTTCATTTTGACAATCTCGTCTCACACGTGCAAAAGTGCATTGTCTGTTGACCAAAAAATACAGGATTTACCCTATTTCTCCCTGTGGCGGTGTCTTCTAATCTAGCAGGGTGCTGAAAAAGTCCATGTTCGCAGCAGGAAAGCCGCGTCGGCGGGTTTGATCACGGAGAGAAAGGCATAGACAACATGGTTTTTAAACATGACGTCATCATCGTCGGTGCCGGGCTGGCCGGTTTGAGAGTGGCTCTTGAACTGGCCGGCAAAGTGGACGTTGCGGTGATCAGCAAAGTGTACCCCACGAGGTCCCATTCAGGCGCGGCCCAGGGAGGTATGGCGGCTGCGCTGGGGAATGAAGAAGAGGATTCCTGGGAATGGCACATGTTCGACACCGTCAAGGGCGGAGACTATCTGACGGATCAGGATGTGGCTGAAATCCTTGCCAAAGAGGCACCCAGGGCTGTTTATGAGTTGGAGCACCTGGGTGTACCGTTCAATCGCAACGGGATGGGGAAGATAGCGCAGAGGACCTTTGGCGGGCACACGAGCGATTTCGGCAAGAAAACGGTCAAAAGAGCTTGTTATGCTTCCGATCACACGGGCCGGGTCATCATGGACACCCTTTATGCAGAGTCCGTACGGCGTGGGATCAAGGTCTACCCCGAGTTCTACATGGTGGACCTGATTCGCCGGGGAGGCGCGGTGACGGGCCTGGTCGCTTATGAACTGGCCACGGGCGAGGTGCATTTTTTTCACAGCCGGGTCCTGGTGCTCGCTACCGGTGGATTCGGGAGGCTTTACCAAACCACATCGAACGGTCATGCCAACACCGGCGACGGCGCCGCACTTGCATACAGGGCCGGTGTTCCGCTGGAAGACCCGGAGTTTGTCCAATTTCATCCTACGGGCATTTATGGTGTTGGAGTTCTAATCAGTGAAGCAGCTCGGGGAGAGGGAGGGATGCTGCGGAATGGGGAGGGGGAACGTTTTATGGAGAGATATGCCCCCACCATTAAGGACCTTGCTGCGAGGGATGTGGTCTCCAGAGCCATCGAAAGGGAGATACGGGAAGGAAGGGGGATCGACGGCAAGGACTATGTTCACCTGGACCTGACCCATCTGGGGAAAGAAGTCCTGTCGGAAAAGCTTCACGAGATCGCCTCTTTTGCAAGGATCTATGCGGGCATCGAGCCCTCGGAAAAGCCTATTCCGGTAAAACCGACCTGTCATTACATGATGGGCGGAATCCCGGCCAACGCCCAAGGCCGGGTTTTGGACGAAGATCATCAGCCGGTGCCGGGGCTTTATGCGGTAGGCGAATGCGCGTGTCTGTCTCTTCACGGGGCGAACCGCCTGGGCACCAACTCTCTCCTGGATTTGATCGTATTCGGCCGGCTGGCGGGAGAGGATATTTTGCAGGAGATCGGTCAACTGCCCTGGGTAGAGCCTCCGAGCCGACCTGAGAAGGCAAGCGTCGAGCAGATCACGAAGCTGAAGGAAAGAAAAAAAGGGGAAAGGGTCGATTCGGTGAGGCGATTGCTCCAGGTCCAGATGATGGAGAATTGTGCCAGCTTTCGAAAGGCGGAGGGTCTCGACAAAGCCCTGTCGACCGTTCATGACCTCAAGGAACAATACAAGCATATCGCCGTCCACAACAAGGGGACACGCTTTAACACGGATCTCACGGAAGCAATGGAGTTGCGAGGCCTTCTGGACCTGGCTGAAACGATTGCTCTCTCGGCCAGTCTCAGGGAAGAAAGCCGGGGTGCCCACTTCCGGGAAGACTATCAGGACCGGGACGACGATGAATGGCTTAAGCATACTCTCGTCCAGAAAACCGAGGGAGCGCCCAGAGTCTTCTACAAGCCGGTGAAGGTCACCCGCTTTACACCAAAACCAAGGAAATACTGATATGGAAGTCCGATTCAAGATTTTTCGCTATGATCCCGCCGCTGATCCCGGCCCCTATTTCCGTCACTACAAGGTAGAGGCGGATGCGCAGGATAGGATACTGGACTGTTTGAACCGCATCAAGTGGGAACAGGACGGGACCCTCAGTTATCGCATGTCCTGCGGCCACGGCGTATGCGGCTCAGACGGGATGAGAATCAACGGAACATGCGGCCTCGCCTGTCAAAAACTCATTAAAGATTACATGTGCCCTGAGATTGTTCTCGAGCCCCTGCCCGTATTCCGGGTCCTCAAGGATCTGGTGGTGGACATGGACTCTTTTCTGGAGGGCGTCAATGCGGTAAAACCGTATCTCATGGCCGAGGAAAAGGGGGACAAAGAAATTCTCCAGAGTCCGGAAAACCGGAAGAAAGTCGATGATGTGGTTCGCTGTATCCTTTGTGGCTGCTGCACAGCCAGTTGCCCCGTCATGGGTTACAGCAGGAATTACGTGGGTCCAGCTGCTCTTGTCTGGATGTACCGCTACATTTTCGACTCTCGGGATGAGGCTCGTGAAGAGCGGCTGAGACAGGCCGACGATCCGAACGGCGCTTGGCCCTGCGTCAATCACTTTGAGTGCACCCGGGTCTGCCCCAAGGAGATCCCGGTGACAAAGTCGATCAATACCATCAAGAGAGAGATCGAAAAGCGACTCAAACACGAAGACACGAAATAGGAGAAAGCACGAAATCGGAAGAAGGGATGAAGATGTTCCTTTTCGTGATGAAAATTTGATGGGATAGGTTGTGCACCAAACATGACGAGGTGAGCATGGACAGACAAGTCGTTTACTCCACCGACCCGGAAGATTTTTACTACGTCAGTGTCAATGTGCCCTGCCAGGCGGCTTGCCCCGCTGCAACCAACATCCCGGCTTACATTCGTGCGCTCTACGAGGGAAAATACGACGAGTCCTACGAAATCAATCGAATGGCCAACATCTTTCCCGGCGTGCTCGGCAGGATTTGTTCCCGGCCCTGTGAAGACAAGTGCCGGCACGGTGAGCCGGAACTGGGCCGTCCGGTCAATATTTGTCACATCAAGAGGGCTGCGGCGGACCTGAAACAACGTCCTCCCCACTTCACGGAAGGCCCTCTTGCTTCCCTGGGCAAAAAAGTAGCCATCGTCGGATCAGGGCCCGCCGGTCTCGCGGCGGCCCACGATCTTTCCACGCTCGGCTTTTCCGTGACCATTCTTGAAACTCTCCACAAGGCGGGAGGTATGCTCAGGTATGGAATTCCGGAGTTCAGGCTCCCCCGCCACGTCTTGGATGAGGAGGTCGGTCGCGTTCTGGAAACGGGAGTGGCACTCCGGACAGGAGTTCGAGTCGGCAGGGATGTGGCGGTGGAGGAACTTCTCAGAGATTTCGACGCGGTCCTGCTCGCAGCAGGGTGCTACAAGTCCATACCCCTGAAAGTGCCCGGGGAAAGTCTAAGCGGGGTTTATGCCGGTCTCGAGTTCATGATGGATGTTTGCCTCGGGCGACCGCCTGTCATCGGACGCCGGGTTCTTGTGATCGGAGCAGGGTTCACGGCTTTTGATTGCGCCCGCTCGGCCCGGAGGCTTGGGGCGGAGGATGTAACGATCTGCCTGCGGAGAACAGAGGAAGATATCGCGGTTACCAAAGATGAGGTGATGGAAGCAAGAAAGGAAGGCATCAAGATTCGGTCCCTCGTGCTTTCCCGCCGAGTTCTGGGAGAGCGGAGGGTGGAGGGCGTGGAATTTGTCAGGACCGACCCGGGTCTTGCAGAATCCGACGGAAAGCGAACCATCATCCCCATCAAGGGAAGTGAATTCCCTATTCCCGCGGACACGGTCATTGTCGCCACGGGCCAGCGACCCGAGCCGATCGAAGCCACGGCTGAAAAAGATGGGAGAGCGCTCTACGTGGCCGGTGACTATGTTACGGGCCCATCCACCGTGATCGAAGCGGTGGGCATGGGCCGAAGGGCGGCGGAAAACATTGCCCGGGATCTCACGACAAACTCTTTCCGTGAGAGGGTTGTCAGGATGGAAGACGCCGAGATCACGGACAGGAAACGAACCTGGGACTATCTGCCGCGACAGGAGATGCCTACGGTCCAGCCTGAAAAGGAGCGCTTGAAGGGCGCGAAGACCGAAGTAGAAACAGGATTAACCAGGGAGCAGGCAGCGGAAGAATCCAAGCGATGTTATCTATGCTACCTCCACTATGAGATCGATGTGAGCCGCTGCATTTACTGCCGTTACTGCGTTGATGTGGCGCCCCGCGACTGCATTAAACTGGTCAAAGAGATAGAGACCAACGACGTAGGCGCGATCACAGGTTTCGTGGAGACGTCCCGCTGGCGGGACGTGAACGCCATCGTCATCGACAATACCCGGTGTATCCGGTGCGGGGAGTGCGTGCGGGTTTGCCCTGTGGACTGCATATCCGTGACCAAGGTGGACCTTGAGGAAAAGTGTCATTCTAGGTCTATGAGACTATCGTGAGGATCATGATTCTCACAACTTTTCAAGAAAGCTAAAGTGATATGGAGAGAAGGGTAGGGGAAGGGCAGATCAATGGCTGAAGAGCATTTTGTCGTTGTGGGTAACGGACCGGCGGGAAATCAGGCGGCCCTGACCCTGAAGGAAAAAGTCCCCGGTGCTCATGTCACGCTTATCAGCAGGGACAGGGAAAGCTGCTACAGGCCTCATTTGCTGCCGGGCTTCATCGCCGGAGAAATTCCCGAAGCCTCCCTGTACGTTTGTCCCACAGAAGAATACAAGGACAAAGGGGTCAAGCTTCGAACCGGCCAGAAAATGGTTAGGCTCAGCCTCGCGGATAAGGGTGTCATCCTGGATCATAAAGAGATCGTGCGCTATACGGGGCTGATTCTCGCCGTAGGTGGAAAGCCTCGGATACCAGAGCCTCTTCTGATTTTTCAAGACCTCTTGCTGACGCTCAAGACACCTGAAGATGCCAAGACATGGGTCCGGAGGCTCTCCCGTGCGGATTCGGTCCTCGTGATGGGAGGGGATCTTACCTCTTTTGCCTTGACAAAGGCCCTTCTCAAGATGAACAGGAAAGTCTATTTTGTGTTTGATGAGGAAGCCTTCTGGCCTATGAAATATGACAGGGTCGTGGTGGAAGAAGCGGCGCACCATCTTTCTCAGCAGGGTGTGGAAGTCCTCCTGGACCGTCGCCCGAAAAGCATAGCCCGCGTCTCCAGCCATGCCTGCGAAGTCGAGCTGAACGAAGACAAGATCAAAGTCGGCATCATCGGCGCTTTTTTCGGTCTTGTCCCTGATGTCCGCTCTGTGGCCGGCTCCGGGCTTCGTATTGACAGGGGCATTCTGGTCGATGAATTCCTGAATACCGGCGTCGAGGAAGTATACGCCGCAGGGGACTGTGCCCAGATCTATCACCCTCAGATTCACGACTACTGGATTTCTATCGGTCACGACAACGCCGTCCGTCTTGGTCGCACTGCGGCGATAAACCTTCTGGGAGGCAGGATAGAGGCGGAGGCGGCGGCGGAAAGCATTTTTGAAGTTCAGGGGATCAAGGTTAACACATCCTGGTGGACACAGTTTTGATATGGCACTTGTAGATCTTACGGTTGAAATTTGTGGAATGTCGGGCGATGGGACGATCGCCGCCGGCGGTATTCTGAATGAGGCCATGTCCGTGGCCGGCTTTTCCGTTCTGGCATTTGATTCCTACCCTGCGGAGATCAGGGGTTTCGGCCGGTGCGTAACCCTGTCCAGGTTCGGCAATGAGGAAATGCCTGCGCTCGACGACCGAACCCATGTTCTGATTTCTCTGGATGACAAGCAGTCCCAGTCGAGGATTCCCTTTCTCGCAAAGGGCGCCTTCGTTTTCTTCGACAATAGGCCTCCTTCCTACGTGGATTCCACCGTTTCCATCGCGGCCCACGTGGAGCCGGATGTCCGCCTTTATGGCATACCTTTTTCGGACCTTGCCGCTGCGGCCTCCGGAAGCACCAGAGGAAAGAACCTGGCGGCTTTGGGGGCATTTGCAGCACTTTTCAGACTGCCGAAAGATTCCTTTCATGGGGTTATCCGGAAGAAATTCGGGCCAAAAGGGGAGAAGGTGCTGGAAGCCAATCTCAAGAGCTTCGATGCAGGGCATCGGTACGCGGAGGAGGAGTACAGGAAGGACCTTGTCCAGGAGCTCGCGGTTTCAACAAAGGAGGAGAAGGAGAAGATCCTCTTGTCAGGCAACGAGGCGATTGCGCGTGGTGCGTTGGATGCGGGGCTGAAGCTCTACTTCGGTTATCCCATTACCCCTGCAACACCCATCATGGAATATCTTGCGAAAGCGCTGCCCCAGCGAGGGGGAAGAGTAGTGCAAATGGAGGATGAGATAGCATCCATAGGTGCGGTTCTGGGAAGCTTCTTTGCAGGACAAAGGGCCATGACGGCTACCTCGGGTCCCGGTTTCGCGCTCATGACGGAACTTATCACTCACGGGATCATGTCCGAGACCCCGGCTGTCATCATCGATGCGCAGCGCGGCGGGCCGGCTACGGGGCTTCCCACCAAGACGGAGCAGTCCGACCTTCATGCAGCGGTTTTCGGAGGTCCCGGCGATTCCGCGCGCATCGTGATCGCCCCCACCAACGTCATGGAATGCTACACTTATACCATGAGGAGCTTCCAGCTGGCGGAGAAATATCAGACTCCCGTGGTTGTTCTGAGTGATTTTTTCCTGAACAACCGGGTCGAAAACGTGAAGCTCCCCGTGCTGTCGGAAAAAGACCGGGAGAACTGGAATGTCTATCCTGGAAATGAGAGTAAAGGAAAGTACCGGAGATACGGGGTGACGGATTCGGGCGTTTCGCCTCGTGCGGTGCCGGGACAGGAAGGATTTCTTTTCAATGCCACGGGCCTGGAACACGCCGAGAGCGGCATCCCGGATTATTCTCCTGATAACCACATGAAGATGACCGAAAAGAGGCATAGGAAAATACAGGGCGCCCTGCCTGATCTCCCCTCACCGCGGGAGTTCTCACCCGGCGGGGCATTGGACGTGGGAATCATCGCGTGGGGATCCACGTTTGGTTCAGGCTTGGAGGCGGTAACAAGGGCACACAAAGAAGGGCTAAACGTGGGAGCCATGAAGGTTACCTCGATCTTTCCCTATCACGGCGAGATCATCCGCGAGTTCATGGGCCGGTGCAAAGAAATCCTGATTCCGGAACTGAATCATTCAGGACAGCTGGCCAACCTCATAGGACATCTTCACAGAAAGGACGTGGTGAGACTCAACCGGACACCCGGAATGCCTATGTCTTCAACTTTGATCCTTGATAAACTGAGGAGCATCATCAGGTCAAGATAACGGAAAGAAAGATGAAAACGTCGGGTAAAGTACTTAGCGCGCAGGTGGCGAAGATTCAGGCGTCCCGGGACTTGGATATCCGCTCCGAGAGCCTTCCCACCTGGTGCCCCGGGTGCGGCTATTTCGGAATTCATCAGGGCTTGAATAACGCGATTCAGCGATTGGGCTTGCCTCATCACAAGGTCGTTACCGTGTCAGGCATCGGGTGTGCCGGCCGTTATCCTTTTTTCACTCACACCTACGGCTTGCACACGGTTCACGGAAGGACACTCCCCGTGGCGACAGGCGTAAAGCTGGCCAACCCCGAACTGACGGTGTTTGCCGTAGGGGGGGACGGTGACGGCCTGGGCATCGGGGGAGGTCATCTTCCCCACATCTGCCGGCGTAACATAGATGTGAACTACCTTCTTTTCGATAACTCCATTTACGGGCTGACCAAGGGACAGCCGTCTCCCAGTTCTCCGGTGGGGTTCAAAACAAAGGCTTCGCCCCAGGGCACCGCGGATAATCCGTTAAACGCCAGCCTGCTGGCTCTTTCCTACGGGGCCTCTTTCGTGGCGCGCCTGTTTGCCGGCGACCCGGAAGGCATCACCAAGACCCTCATGGAGGGGATTCAGCATCACGGGTTTGCCATCTTTCATGTGTATACGTCCTGTGTTACCTTTGACAAACAGTTTAAGACCTGGGATCACCTCAAGGAGTGGGTCCATCCCCTCAAGGAAAGCCATGACCCTTCTAGTCTAAAGAAGGCGATCGGTGAAGCTATGGACGATCCGTTCGGGGTGGGCATACTCTATAAGAGAATGGAATGATGGAATAGTGGAACAATGGGGATGAAGAGGAATGTGAACTCGAGGCTTGAACCTGCGGCGCATCATTCCAATTAATGAGGAGAATACCAATGCGATCACGGAGTGAGAAAAATTATGCCAAAAAACTTAGTACACAAGATCTTGGACGCTCACCTGGTTGAGGGAAAGCTGATCCCCGGAGAGGAGATCGGCATCACCATCGACCATACCCTTTTGCAGGATGCCACCGGCACCATGGCGATGCTGGAGTTCGAATCCCTGGGCATCGACAAGGTGAAGGCGGAACTTTCGGTCCAGTACATAGACCACAACATCCTTCAAACGGACAACAAGAATGCCGATGACCACGCCTACCTCCATACGGCCTCCGCGAGGTATGGGATTCATTTCAGCCCGCCCGGAAACGGCGTTTCGCATCAGGTGCACATGGAAAGGTTCGGCGTCCCGGGGAAAATCGTCCTTGGGTCGGACAGCCATACGCCGGGCGCAGCAGGCGTTTCCATGCTGGGAATAGGGGCCGGGGGTCTGGACGTAGCGCTCGCCATGGCGGGCAAACCTTATTTCCTGCCCTGCCCGAAGGTCCTCGGAGTAAGGCTGACAGGGAGTCTGCCCGACTGGGTTAGTGCCAAGGACGTGATCCTGGAGATGCTTCGTCGGTATGACGTAAAGGCGTGCGTGGGCAAGATCGTAGAGTACTACGGCCCGGGCGTCAAAGCCCTTTCAGCAACGGATCGAGAGACCATCGGCAATATGGGCACCGAACTGGGGGCTACGAGTTCGGTCTTCCCTTCCGATGAAAACACCCTGGCTTATCTGAAAGCCCAGGGACGCGAACGGGATTGGCGTTCCCTTTCTGCGGATGAGGGAGCAACTTATGACGAGGATGACGCGATGGACCTTTCTACCCTGGAACCTCTCATAGCTTGTCCTTCTTCGCCCGGAAATGTAGTTCCTCTGCGGGAAGTGGCGGGCCGCAAGGTTCATCAGGTGATCATTGGGAGCAGCGTGAATTCTTCGTTCCGGGACCTGATGGTGGTGGCGAAAATACTGGAAGGCAGGCAACGACATCCTGACACGGATCTCCACATTAATCCCGGGAGCAAGCAGGTTCTTGAGAATGTGGCGCGCCATGAAGGGCTTGTTTCACTGCTCATGGCAGGTGCAAGGGTTCATGAATCGGGTTGTTTGGGTTGCATCGGCATGGGGCAGGCGCCGGGGTCAGGGCAGATCAGCCTTCGAACGTTCCCGCGGAACTTTCCGGGCCGGTCCGGAACAAAAGACGACCAGGTCTACCTTTGCTCACCTGAAACGGGTGCGGCGGCGGCACTAAGAGGGGTGATAACGGACCCCCGAGACTTGGGCAAGGAGATGGCGTACCCCAGAGTTCAGGATCCGGAGAAGTATCTGGTTGACGAGGTGTCCATTGTTCACCCCGGTTCTGAACGGCGCCGGGCGAAAGTCGTCAGAGGCCCGGGTATCCGTCCTCTTCCTCGAATGGAACCCCTTCCTGAAACGCTCAAAGCAAGGGTAGTCATAAAGGTAGGGGATAATATCTCCACGGATGCAATCATGCCAGCCGGGAACAGGATCCTGCCTCTTCGTTCCAATGTTGAAGCCATCAGCGAATTTGTGTTCTATCAGATTGATTCGGATTTCCCAAAGAGGTGCAAGGACTCAGGGAACGGCGTCGTCATTGGCGGGGAGAACTACGGACAGGGGTCAAGCCGGGAGCATGCTGCTTTGGCGCCGCGGTATCTGGGCGTCCGTGCCAAGATCGCGAAGAGCTTCGCGAGAATTCACAAGGCTAACCTCTGCAACTTCGGTATCCTTCCCCTTGTTTTCAAGGATCCTGCCGACTACGATCGGTTTAGACAAGGCGCCGATATCATCTTCCCGGATATCCGTAAGCGTCTTGAGCAAGGGGAAAGAGAAATCCCTGCTCGCAGCGACGGTTACGAAGTGATGACCGTGCTGGATGTGTCGGACCGTCAGCGGAAGCATCTTTTGGCCGGGGGAACATTGAATTATGTGAAGGAGGAATTGAAGGGTGCCTAAAATGCCCAAAGTGCGCTAAAGTGGCTAAAATAGAGAGATAGTCGGATTGAAGGAGTACCGGAGTGTTGGGCGAGAACCAGAAAATACCATTGTTTCATTGCTCTACTGCTCCATTGCGCCGTTTATCCAAGGAGGTTTCCCATGCCTGAAGTCGTCAATGTGAAGAACATCGGTTTGCGGGGAGTCGCCGTCGCCGACACGAAGATCAGCTTTATAGACGGTGAAAAGGGAGTGCTCATCTATCGGGGCTACCGGATCGAGGATCTGGCGGAGCACTCGACCTTTCCGGAGGTGGCCTTTTTGCTCTTAAACGGGCTCCTTCCGGGAAAAAAACAGCTGGAAAGCTTCGAAAAACAAATCAAGGAAGCAAGACAGGTGCCGGGACACGTGTTCGAGAGCATGAAGCACTGGCCTGTCGGGGCAAGACCCATGGATGTCTTGCAGGCATCCGTTCCGCTTCTTGCTGTCAGCGATCCTGATGTAAATGAAGAGACCAGGGAGGCAAACGTCAGGATGGCTGTGCGGCTCATCGCCCGTGTGCCTGCCGTGGTTGCAGGATGGCACAGGATACGTCAGGGGCTCGAACCGTTGGCACCCGATGATTCTCTTCCTCACGCGGCCAATTTCCTGTGGCAGCTCCAGGGCAAAGTGCCTGATCCGGAACTGGCAAGGGATTTTGATGTATGCCTCATCCTTCATGCCGACCATACATTCAATGCCTCCACGTTTGCGTGCCGTGAGGTGGTCTCCACAAAAGCCCATATGTATGCGGGCGTGGCGGCAGGCGTCGGGGCGCTTTCCGGAAGCCTCCATGGGGGCGCCAACGCCCAGGTGATGAAGATGCTTCTTCAGCTGGAAACGGAGAAGGACATTCCCGTCTGGGTCAAGAAGAGGTTGGAGAACGGGGAACGAATCATGGGGATGGGGCATGCTGTTTACAAAACCATGGACCCGAGAGCCAAGTTTCTGAAGGACATGGCTTTCCGCCTGGGAGAGAAGACGGGGCAGAGCAGATGGCATGTGCTCTCCACCCAGATCGAGCAGGCCGGACTCAACGAATTTTCCAGGCGAGGAAAAACCAACATTCAGCCCAACGTGGATTTCTTCAGCGCGCCGGTCTATCACATCATGGGGATTCCAAGTGACCTCATGACACCGGTCTTTGCAGTTTCCAGGGTATCCGGGTGGTGCAGCCACATCATCGAAGAGAAGTTTGCCGAGGCGCAGGAAAAGCCTGCCCTTTACAGGCCACAGGCTGAATACGTCGGCCAGTATTGCGGGCTAATGGGATGTGAATACGACCCCATGGATGCAAGGAAATGATCCGGCGCGTATCATTTCAGCTTAATGAAACTATGATAAGGATCATGACTCTCTTTCTCTCGTTCCGAGGCCGCCGGAGTTTTGCCCTCTCCCGCCGCGGAGAAGGTCTAAGGTCCGGCCCAGGGGTGGTCTCTTAAGAGCCGCAACCACTTTTGCAGTGGCGTCAATCGGCGCCGAAAAGTCAGTGGGTCATGGTGGAAGCCCCAAAGGAAGGCGTCTCCGACGCGGAGCGTGCGGAAACAGAAAGGAGTGTTTATCATGAACTTTCGTGCCGAGCAAGACAGCATGGGCGAGGTGAAAGTACCGGAAAGCGCTTACTATGGCGCGCAGACACAACGTGCAGCGGAGAATTTCATCGTGAGCGGGCTCAAGTTTCCGAAGTTCATGATCCGGGCCCTCGGCATGATCAAGAAGCATGCAGCCTTTGTGAACAAGGAACTCGGTCGCCTCGATCCGGATGTGGCTGAGATGATCGCATCGGCAGCCGAGGAGGTTTGCCAGGGAAAGCTAGATGCCCAATTTGTGGTAGACGTGTTTCAGACCGGTTCAGGGACCTCTACCAACATGAATGCAAATGAGGTCGTCGCCGGCCGGGCCAACGAAATGATCACAGGTCGGCGGGGGGGAAGGTTCCCATCCACCCCAATGACCACGTGAATCTCGGTCAGTCAAGCAACGATGTCATCCCCACAGCGATTCACATCGCAGCATTAATTCAAATAGAGACCCATCTTATCCCTGCCTTGGATCGACTCCGGACAGCGCTGGAAGAAAAGAGCAACGCTTTCCGCGAGATCAAGAAAATCGGCCGAACCCATCTTCAGGATGCGGTCCCTGTGACTCTCGGGCAAGAGTTCAGCGGCTACGCCCGGCAGGTCCAACTGGGGATGGAGCGTCTTCGGGCGGTGGAACCGCGGCTTTCAGAGGTCGCGTTGGGAGGCACGGCAGTCGGAACCGGGATGAATACTCATCCTGAGTTTGCTTCAAAGGTGATCGCGAGGATATCAGATGAGACGGGCATTTCATTAAGGGAAGCTGTGAACCATTTTGAAGCGCAGGCTGCGCAGGATTCGGTTGTCGAGGCAAGCGGGATTCTCAAGACCATCGCAGTGAGTCTCATCAAGATCGCCAATGACATTCGCTGGCTCTCTTCAGGACCGCGGTGCGGTATTGGTGAAATCACCATTCCCAGCCTTCAACCCGGCTCATCCATTATGCCGGGAAAAGTGAACCCGGTCATTCCTGAAGCCGTCCTTCAGGTGTGCGCTCAGGTGATCGGCCACGACAGCGCGATCACGTTGGGGGGACAGGCAGGCAACTTTGAACTCAACGTGATGCTCCCCGTTATGGCCTATGATCTGCTTCAGTCCATAGAATGGCTGGCTGAGGCGGCCTCTGTTCTGGCGGAGAAGTGTGTCAAGGGCATCACGGCCAACAAGGGAAAATGTTCCTCCTCTTTGGAACAGAGTCTCGCTTTGGCAACGCCCTTGGTTCCATACATTGGATATGATAGGGCCGCGGCTCTGGCGAAGAAGGCTTTTGAAACGAACCGGACCATCCGGGAAGCAGCCGTCGAGGAAGCGGTATTGCCCGAAGAGGAGATTCACAGGATATTGGACAAGCTTGTGAGCGAATAATTCTACGATGCCGGCCCTTCACCCTGCAACCAAACGTCTGTCCAGAGCCGAACCGTGGGGAGGTCTAAGAACGGCACACGGTGCAAGGCACACGACGTACGGCAAATGGCCTAAGGCGAAAATCATTCATTCTTTTCCCGTGTACCGTGCGCCATGAGCCTTGCGCCGTTTCGAGACCACTCCCCGACCTGGCCCACGAACTTTCCCAAAACATTCGAATAAGTTTAGGTTTAGAATTCTATTTCAGCAACCACGCCCATCTATCCTCGAACAAGCACATAGGCTGAGTAAACCCGAAGGGCCGCAAAACATGAGCGATTTTTTTATTGACACTGCATGGCAAATTCCCTATGCTTAATTTAGCAAAAATCAAGCTTTTATTCCCCTTATTACGGATCATCACGAATGGGGACCAAAAGTCTTATCCGGAACCCGTCATCGAAATCCGGAGGTTCCAGGCGGTCCTGGCACCAATGGCTCTTGCTGCTCGCTATGGTGCCTCTGGGAGTGGGACTTCTGCTGATCATCAGTGCGTTCACCGGCGTTGTCGTGTGGGGCACGCCGGAAAAACAAGTGATGATGGGTGGTCTCTACATCCTCTCCAGCTTCATTGCTTCTAACGCAATCCGAAAACAATGGTTCCTGGCGGCCGGCTGGACGCTGTTGGGTCTTGCCGTCTGGCTGGGGCTGGACCACCGGCAGGCAGTAGCCAAAATCCTCGCTGCCGCTTTCTTCGGCACCAGCATGGCTTTACTGGCAAGAGAGTTCTTCCGGCGACGACGTCGATACCTCAATACAGAAAGGCGGTAATCTGCCCACGCCGGTCAACGAAACCGGGCAAAGATTTGCTATGTTAACCACATGGATCCTGGGAACATTCTTTTTCATCTTCGTGCTCGGTGCAATCGTTTATGTCCTTGCTATCAAGGTTGAGCAGCCCAAAGTCGCCCAGCGGAATCCTGCAGAGACGGCCTGTTTCCCGGTGGATGGCTTGACGGCGGATACCGAAAAGCATCTGAAATCCAAGGGCTACCAGGTGGTATTCAGCCCCAGAGCATTTGTTGATTATCCTTTCGACATCCGAGTCGTGTTTGCAGAACCGGATACCTCAAAACCGACTATTCAGAAAGCGGCCGAAGAAAGGAGCGGGCAAAGGAGATCAAACATTCATCGGAGCTTGCGCGCCAGCGAATATCATGGCTGGCCGCGGTCGGCCGTGCAGGATCCGGAGTTGACAGTTATAGGCAGACACATCGAGTTCGAGTCTAAAGAGGCAGAGCCGTGCATTAGAGTAGAACTAAAGCCCCCGAGAGAATCTTTTAAGGCGATCAAAACGGCCGAGGAGCACCCCCTCAAACGTAGTGAGGAGACGGTCTTCTCTTTGTGGCTGCATCCGCTGGAATCCAAGACCGTCTCGCTGCCTTTAGTGATTTCTCTTGTTGAAGAACCAGCAGTATGTAGGGAATTGGCGGTGATTACCCTGTCGGTTTCAGTGGCTTTTTTCCCGATTGCGCTGAGGTGACAGGGAATAGTCTCATCTGTCGCGCATTAGGGGCTTCCTGTGAGAAAGGAGGTGAACAAGGTAACGACGTAAGAAGCCAACTGTGGCGCTTCACGTAGGGTGTATGGTCGTGCAGCAATGTCAAAAGCTATTTTTGTTCGGCAAATTGGCATCATCGCAACCACCATAGATCAGTTACCTCATCTGGCACGTCATGCAGTGGGGCCGCTGATTGGCTGCCATCAGGAAAGGAGCAAATCATGAAAAACCTGTTCAAGACCGAAGACTGGTGGTCCGTGTGGATTGGTCTGTTCGTTTTTGTTATATCGCTCTTTACCCTGTTTGGAGCGGACCTGCTGGGTTGGGGAGTGAAGACAAACGAATGGATCCGCCTTTCGCAAGCCACCAGCGCCGTATCCAAGGCCTACGCCGGCTTACCCGGCATCGTGTCCCTCATACTGACCTACATATTTATGCTTCTCATCACGTGCGTCGGTGCTAAAGCCTTGGGTCTGAACCTTGGCAAATTCGCCGGTGGTTTCACTCTCATTTTCTGGATCAGCTATATCTGCTGGCTTATCGGAGCTTGGGCGCCGATCGCCGTGAACACCCCGGAGGGATTGAAGAAATTCGGCATAAGTTTTTCGCTCCGCCTCACCGGAGAATCGGGCTTTATCATCGCGCTGCTGGTGGGACTTATCATCGGCAATTTCTTTAAGGGATTCGCAGGCTATCTTAAAGAGGCGACCAGGCCCGAGTGGTATATCAAGACCGCCATCGTGATTCTGGGAGCCGGACTGGGAGTCAAGGCGGCTTCGGCCACAGGTCTCGCCTCAGCCGTCCTGTTCAGAGGACTCTGCGCGATCGTGGAAGCATACCTCATTTACTGGGCGCTGGTGTATCTCATCTCTCGCAAGTTGTTCAAGTTCAACCGGGAGTGGTCGGCCGTTCTGGCCTCGGGCATTTCCATTTGCGGCGTGTCGGCCGCTATTGCCACCGGTGGCGCCATTCGGGCCAGGGCGGTAGTGCCGGTCATGGTGGCTTCTCTCGTGGTCATTTTCGCTGTGGTTGAGCTTGTCATTCTGCCCGGCTTCGCCTCCAGATACTTGAGCAACCAGCCAATGGTGGCAGGCGCCTGGATGGGATTGGCTGTGAAGACCGACGGCGCTGCAGTGGCCAGCGGGGCTATCACTGATGCCTTGATCAGGGGCAAGGCAGCAGCGGCGGGGATCCGGTGGCAGGAAGGCTGGATGCTGATGGCATCCACCACCACAAAGATCTTCATCGACATGTTCATCGGCATCTGGGCCTTTGTCCTGGCCGTTGTCTGGACAACGGTCATTGAGCGCAAACCCGGTGCGCAGAGGGTCGGGGGCGGCGAGATCTGGAACCGTTTTCCCAAGTTTGTCATCGGCTACTTTCTGACCTTCATCATCATGCTGATCATTGGTCTGGCGGCACCCGGCATCATGAACCAGGCCAAGCTGGCTTCCGGGGAAGCGGATACCTTCCGTGTGTTGTTTTTCGTGCTCACCTTTTTCTCCATTGGCTTGGTATCCGACTTCCGTAAGCTTTGGGAGCAAGGCATCGGCAAGCTGGCAGTCGTGTATCTGGTTTGTCTTTTCGGGTTCATTCTCTGGATCGGGCTGGCCATATCCTTTGTCTTCTTCCACGGCCTGACTCCACCGCTGATGCCGTGATGAACGCGACCGGCTTTGAGGTTGCCGGCCGAGGAAAATGGAGCTTTTTGATCTGCAAAGAACCGCAAGAACCTGGGCACCTCCGGTGTCCGGAGGATTTCATTTCAGAAGGAGGTGAGGTCAGATGGACGAAACAAAACAGGTAGAAAACGAGGAGTACGAGCCTCTGCTCCCCGTGGAAAAGAAGTTGATCGCCTGGAGCTTGATTCTGGGCGTTGTGCTGTTGGGAATACTAATCCTGGTCAGTTACACTTTCTTCCCTGGGAACCCTTAATCCTGGCCTTTAGCGGCAACCAAACGCTTGGTTCTTTTGCTGCGAAAGGGTCCCGAGAACCGGTCGAAAGGATTTTGTTCACGAAGGGCGACGACTGATGTCGCCCTTCGTCTTTAGTGCCTTTCGCAACAGCGTTTCTTGTCTTACAGCCATATGGTGGCGCCGAAGGAATAGCTCCGTTGAAATTTAAAAGAATTCTCTCTTTGTTTCAGCCTAAATGGGACTGGATCCAGGTGGAGGTAACGACGGCTTGCAACGCCGCCTGCATTTACTGCCCTCGCACAATCTACGAGGATTCCTGGCAGGACCGGCACCTTCCTTTGGAGATGTTCAAAAAGCTGGAACCGGCCTTTGCCAGAACCCGCTACGTTCATCTGCAGGGATGGGGAGAACCATTCCTGCATCCTGATTTCTTCGAGATGGTCGCTGTGGCAAAGACGTCAGGATGCAGGGTGGGGACCACGACGAACGGCATGATCCTTAATGCAGAAAGAACGGACCGGTTGATTGAAAGCGGCGTGGACGTTATCGCCTTTTCCTTGGCAGGAACCGGAGAAAACAACGACCTCATCCGGAAAGGGACGAACCTCAAGAGAATCCTGGAATCCATCCGGAGAATCCAACGACAAAAAAAAGAGATAGGGAGTTCTACGCCTGACATTCACATCGCGTACATGCTCTTTCGTTCTTCCCTGGATGACTTGGAAAGGTTGCCCTCCCTTCTGGAAGGTTTAGGTGTGGGCCAGGTCGTAGTGAGCACACTTGACTTCGTCCCTTCAGAAGACCTTGAAAAGGAGGCGTTTGTACCCTCCAGCAAGGAGGAGTATGAAGGGCTCTGCGCCCGTCTCGATGCTCTCCATTTTCGCTACCACATTCCCTATCTGGGGGTGAAGAGGCGCGTCTGCACCGAAAACGTCCAGCGGGCGGTGTGCGTTTCTTCTGACGGAGCCGTGACTCCATGTGTTTATGTGAATCTACAGATATCCCGGGAAACGTGCATCCAGAGCGGGAAAAGAGTGCCGTACCGGAGAATGGTCTTTGGAAACATCAACGAGGCACCGGTTTCCGCCCTCTGGAGGGAAAAGGACTATTTCTCATTTCGACGATCATTCGACAAAAGGGATCCGCCTTCTTTCTGCAAGGGCTGTTCGAAGCTGCTGGGAAGGCAAAGATGAACGGCTTGGAATGAGCGGAGAATACGATGTCAGTTTCGTTTCAAATGGGGATTTGACGCTATTGACATTGAGGGCGGGTCCATCTTCTGATAGATTGCCTGTCGCAGCAGGTAGCGTCGAGAGTGTCCAAAATCGTTGTTGCCCTCTTCGATATCGAAGGAGATGCTTTACTACCCAGGCATGAATGCCCTCGGGGTATTTAGGGGAACAACCTGGGAGGCAACCCGAAATCCACCGTCTAATTCCGGGTTCTCTATTCTAATCACACTCTTCGGAGGCGTTTCTGATCACCAGCGAGAAAGGCATCAGATGTTAGGCGCCAAGGAGGAGTGAACGAAGGCAACGCCGCAGATGATGCCTTGATGTTGGATTATGGCAATCTACGCATAGGGGGAGCAGATTGAAGGGACTACCGCAGAACAAGACAAAGATCGTTTGCACCATTGGGCCTGCATCCGGATCACAAGAAGTGATGGAAAAAATGCTGCTGGCAGGGATGAATGTAGCTCGCCTCAATTTTTCCCATGGAGATTTTGAGGGGCACAGAAAAACGATGGAAACACTCCGGGCGGCTTCCAAGAGCACGGGCCGTCGCATTGCCGTCATGGCCGATTTGAGCGGACCTAAAGTGCGAATCGGAAAGCTCAAAGAAGAACCTGTGCAACTCAAGGAAGGCGATCCTTTCACCCTCACCACCAAAGAAATCCTTGGCGATGCGTCCGGTGCCTCGGTGAGCTTTTCCCGTCTTCCAAAAGCCGTCAGACCTGGAGACGCGCTCTACCTGAACGACGGATTTATCCAGCTCGAAGTCACTGAGGCAGGAGGAGAGGAAGTCCGGTGCCGGGTCGTGGTCGGAGGTGAACTCAGATCCAGGAAAGGACTCAATCTGCCTGGGATCGATCTAGGAATGGCGGCCTTCACCGATCGGGATCGGGAGTGCCTTGAGTTCGCCCTGGAACAAGGCGTGGATACGGTAAGCCAGTCCTTTGTAGAATCCGGAGAGGATGTTGCCGCCGTCCGCAAGGCCGCCGATCAATTAGGGCATCATCCCATCATTTTCGCCAAGATCGAGCGGAAAAGGGCACTTGATCGAATGGATGGCATCCTCGATGAAGCGGACGGGATCATGATCGCTCGTGGGGACCTGGGCGTCGAAATACCCATCGAGCAAATGGCGGTGGTCCAAAAGCGGTTGATGCGCCAGGCGAATCTGCTGGGAAAACCCGTCATCACGGCGACGCAGATGCTGGAGTCCATGACAACCTATCGGCGGCCGACCCGGGCCGAAGCAACCGATGTGGCCAACGCGATCCTGGACGGTACGGACTGCGTGATGCTTTCAGAAGAGTCCGCCATGGGGCAATACCCTGTTGAATCCGTGGCCATGATGGCTAAAATCGCTGCGGCCATTGAACCTCATCGCCCTGCAGTGAGTTTCAGGGAGGAGTTAAGAGAAGCCGACGGAGGGAAAAGGATAAGCTTGACGGATTTGATTGCGTCGAGCGTAGAAACCATCTTGAGTCGTGTCGCTCCTGCGCTGGTCATCGTACCCACTCACAGCGGAGCTACGGCCAGGAGTGTTGCGCGTTACAGGCTTCCTGTATGGATTCTGGGAGTGAGTTCTCAGGAAGCGACATGCCAGCGACTTCAATATACCTACGGGGTCTTCCCGGTGTGCGAGCAGGATCATCCGGAGGACTGGAAGGCTTTTGCGCGGGGGTGGCTTCAGGAGCACGGAATAGAAGGCGACCTTGTGATTCTCACGGAGGGGCCGTCTTCGAAACATCCGGAGGTGAATAACAGGATGGAGATCATTGACCTGAAAAGAGTGGCGTAATTTTTGAGGAGGCTTCGTATGCTAGATATTGATTTGGATCTTACGATTCCCCGGCTGGGAGAGTGCCACATCCCTTCGCCAATGCAGACGGATCAGTTTGTGGGAGACGATGAGCATGTGCTTTATCATGACCGAGCGGAAGAATTCAGGTCATACTTCTGTGCGGACAAGGAGCCACCGCGATTCGAATTGGCCGGACCCAGAAAAAAGATTTACTTTGATCCCTCAAAACTCAAGTGCGGCATCGTGACCTGCGGCGGTCTGTGTCCGGGCCTTAATGATGTGATCCGCGCCATTGTGCTGGGACTCTTCTATCACTATGGGGTGAAGACGGTGTTCGGCTTTCGTTATGGGTTCGAAGGTCTATCGTACCGGTACGGTCACACTCCTCTCGAATTAACCCCGGAAATGGTGAAGGACATTCACCGGATGGGGGGATCGATTCTCGCTTCGTCCCGGGGACCGCAGGAGGTTTCCGAAATGGTGGATACACTGGAGCAAATGAATGTGGGCCTTCTCTTTACCATCGGCGGAGACGGGACACTTCGCGGCGCCCAGGCCATTGGACAGGAAATCGACTGTCGGCGCCTAAAGATCGGGGTGATCGGCATCCCGAAGACCATAGACAATGACATTTCCTTTGTGGACGCCTCATTCGGGTTCGAAACCGCTGTCGCCGCATCAAGGATAGCAATCGAAGCCGCTCATACGGAAGCCACAGGCGCACGGAACGGCATCGGCCTGGTGAAACTGATGGGCCGGGAATCAGGTTTTATCGCTGCCTACGCAACCCTTGCCAACACTGATGTCAACTTCTGCTTGGTGCCGGAGGCGCCCTTTACTCTTGAGGGATTCCTGCGAGCGCTGAAAGAAAGGTTGGAAACACGGGGACACGCAGTGGCTGTGGTAGGAGAAGGGGCAGGCCAGAATTTGATGAGAGACACGGGAGAATGTGACGCCTCGGGCAATACGCGTTTCGGCGATATTGGCCTTTTCCTGAAAGAGAAGATCAATGGCTACTTTAAGAAAATCGGGATGGAGGCGAATCTCAAGTATATCGACCCGAGCTATACGATCAGGAGTCTGCCTGCGAGCCCGCGAGATTCTGTTTTTTGTCTCCTGCTGGGCCGACATGCCGTTCATGCGGGCATGGCAGGTCGAACAAACATGATTGTAGGATTTTGGAAGAGGGACTATACCCACGTCCCGGTTCGGCTGGCCGCTTCAGGCCGGAGGAGAATAATTCCCAGCGGGAGGTTCTGGAGTACGGTGCTGTCGGCCACAGGGCAACCAGGCGAGATGATCTGATTCGAATGTGCACGGCCATGAAAGAATTCATGACTCGGCAGAAAGGAAGACTTCCCGGTACCCACTTCGTTATTCGGTCAGAGATTTGGTTGCGGCCGCAAGCCTGCGTTAGGGTAAAGGAATGAAAGATGGACAGGCTGGTTGACTGGTACGTTTCGCTGCACGATGAAGAGGAAAAGGCTTTTCTCAGAGGCAGCCGGGAGAATCCCGAAGAACTGGCGAGTGCGGGACGGATTTTTCTCGAGTTCGTTCGAGGCTTTCAGAGGCTTGAAGGAGTCGGGAAATGCGTCACGGTATTTGGAAGCGCACGGTTTAAGAAGAAGCATCCCTACTACGAACTGGCCCGTCATCTCGGCTTCAGGCTTGCCCAGGAAGGCTTTACCGTCATGACCGGAGGAGGCCCCGGCATCATGGAGGCGGCCAACCGCGGCGCAAAGGAGGCAGGGGGAATGAGCATTGGATGCAACATCCGGCTCGTGACGGAACAGAAGACGAACCCATATCTCGATCGTTTCGTGGAGTTCGAACATTTCTTTGTGAGGAAAGTAATGCTCGTGAAATACTCGCAGGCCTTTGTTGTCATGCCGGGAGGATTCGGCACGCTAGATGAAGTTTTTGAGACCATTACTCTGATGCAAACGGGCAAGCTGGAGTATTTCCCCATCGTGGCCATGGGAGGAGAGTTTTGGAAAAAACTGGGCGAGTTCATCCAGAGCACTCTGGTCTCCGAAGGGACCATACAGGCTTCCGACCTTAAGCTCATTCACCCTACCGATTCCGTTGAAAGGGCGATAGGAATCATCAAGAAGGGATTCAACAAAACCCGAAGCCAGTCATTTTCCGAACCGTCAAGAGAGGAGTGACAGTCATGTACAAAGTCGTTTTGTTGAGACACGGCGAGAGCACGTGGAACAAAGAAAACCTATTCACCGGATGGACAGATGTGGATCTTTCAGAAAGAGGGATGGAAGAAGCAAAAGAAGCCGGACGAGTTCTTAAGGAGCAGGGACACGTGTTCGATGTCGCCTTTACTTCTGTTTTGAAGCGGGCGATCCGGACTCTTTGGATTGTGCTGGATGAGATGGACTTGATGTGGATACCGGTCACTAGGGACTGGCGGCTCAACGAGCGCCATTACGGAGCTCTGCAGGGTCTCAACAAATCAGAGATGGCGGAAAAGTTCGGAGAAGAGCAGGTTAAGATCTGGAGACGCAGCTATGACACCCGTCCTCCTGAGCTGAACGAAAGCGACCCCAGGAATCCCGCAACTGATCCGCGTTACAAAAAATTGCGGAAGGAGGAGATTCCGCTCACGGAGTGTCTGAAGGACACGGTGGCGCGTTTCCTTCCGTGCTGGCACCAGGAGATTGCGCCCACCGTCAAATCAGGGAAAAGGGTCATCATAGCAGCCCACGGAAACAGCCTGCGCGCGCTGGTCAAGTATCTGGATCACATCCCCGATGACGTGATACCGGGTTTGAACATTCCTACAGGTATGCCTTTGGTCTACGAGCTGGATGAGGGATTGGCGCCCGTCCGCCACTACTACCTCGGCGACCCGGAAAAGGTGGAGAAGGCCATGGAGGCCGTGGCCAGCCAGGGCAAGGCAAAGACGTGAGTTCAGCCCGTACACGGAAAGGGCTGGGTCCTTTTCTTCCGTTCCGAAGCTTCCGGGCTGGTCTTTTCAACGGCTTATCTATGGGGGAGTTCTGCCCCCTCCCGCTGTTCCCCTCGACTTCTCTCGGGGCCAGGGGTTTCCCCCACAGATAAGCCGTGAAAAGACAGCGCCCTCCCGCTAGTCACTTCAGAGAAGAACCCGGCCCTTTGCGCTCAATACCCTCCGTCGTTCATGGGAGGAAAAGGAGGTGGATGGACGCGGGACGGGGATTGCCTCTCTATCTCTTCAGGAATATCGTGACCTTTCTCTACGGCTTCCATAACCTGAGGGCAAAGATTTTCTTTTCCTCCGTTCAAGTCAATCAATCCGGCGGCAAGTCCGAGGGGACCAAGGAGGGCGAAGCCCCCAACCATCTTCCCTATGGCCTCCACCGCTCCGCTTGGATTCAGGCTGATTGAGGGACGGGCGAAAGTCCCTTTGACCTCAAATGAGTTGGTAAGGGAGGGCAGATCGAATCCGGCTATCCCCTTGATGCCGATGCCACTGTTGGTCGGCGACAGCGCGAACAAGAGATCCAACGTCTCACGGCGAAGGTCAATCTTGCCGCCCCCCCTCACATTAGTGTACTTGGTGTCGGCAAGCCATGTCCTGCAGTCAGCCAAACCCTTCTTGATCTCAAAGTGCTGCACGTTACAGTAGAGCTCGCTATACTTTTCCTTTTGACTGAAGGGATTGATGAGTTTAATAACCTTACTGAACAGGGAAGAACCGAGAAAATCGATCTCACTCGTATAGACCCGGCCGTCGCGCTCCGCGAGCAGAACGGTGCCGCTGAGGCCGCCCACGAGTTCCGCCATGGAACCGCCCTGTCCCTCCACGTTAATATTGGCCCCCAGGGTCCCTTCGAGGAATTTTCTGACTCCCAGTTCTGCGGACACGGAGCCAAGATCGACCCGGGAGGCCTTTAGAATCAGTTTGCTGGTGACTTTCCTGAGCCGAGGTTGCAGGTCAAACCGGCCCTTTGCGGTGCCACCTCCCACGGCACATTGAAACGGATCCAATTGCAGATGGCCATCCTCAAGCGAAATGTCAGCGGTCACCCTTTCGAGCGTGAGACGGGGTAGCAGAACTTGCTCGGCTCGCCACTTTATCGCCCCGTCCAGAAGATGGAAATACTCCAAATGGAAGGGCTCGGTGGGTAAAACTCTGGTGTCTTTTTTGGGCTTGCCATGCTCGGAGTCTTTCTTCGGATTCGGCTTGGACTTGGGCCTGGCGAAGAGGGGCCGCAGGTCAAGGGCCCTGGAGGAGAAGTCTGCGAAAAGATGCGTCCGTTTGCCTGTGAGATCCAGTTCGAAAGAACCGTTAAAGTCATTGTCGCCAAGGAGGCCGCGAAACTCACGAACCCTGTAGATTCCGGCTCTGGGATCGACCAGTCGGCCGGAGAGGGCGAAGGCACCCCCTAAACGCACCGGTTTGCCTGTCAGCTTTTCCAGGCTCTTAACGTCTCGGCCACGAACAGAGAATTTAACATCAACGCCCTGCCATGCAACGAGATCCTGGATAACCCCGCTGATTTTCGTTTCTGCCGTGTTTCGGATCTCGACACTGAGATTCGCCTTTGGGACGACAAGCTTGCCTCCTTCATTCAAAAGGGTGAAACCCAGCGTCCAGGGTCCGATGGCATGAAGCACCTCTCCACGGGCTTTCTTCATTCCATCTACCATGCGCAAATCGAAATTTTGTGATGAAAGCTCCGCCATCATCCGAAAAGGAACATTTCCCAGCCTGAAAGCCACTTGACCCCGCAACTCGTTGCCGCCCAGCGTTGCCAGGAAGTCTTTCATCCTGAACTCTCCCCTGCCCGTGTCGAGAATCTCTCCGGAAAGGGAAAAAGGCCCCTTAACAGGAACCGGCCTTCCAAAAATTTTTTCCAGACGGTTTGCGTCTCCACCCCGGACCGCCAAGTCGAGCCGAATCCCCCGTAGCCTCAAAAGATCCTGCAGTGAACCATTAAGGTCCAGGGCGGCCAAATCGTCGGTCCCCACATGAGCTTTCATTTTCTGCACGGCGACTTTCCCGGCAAGATCGGACATGGAGATCGTCAGACTGACGGGCCCCAATGACGGAAGAACTCTCAAGAATTTCGAGCTTACCAGCCTGGGCCGCAAGACCGGTTCCAGATCCAACTTCTGGGTAATAAGCGCTGCATCGAGCCGGGGCTTCTTGCCGGCCATATCCCACTTCACCAAACCTGTCACTTCGTTTCTCCCCAGCGTTGCTTCGAGGTCGTCACATGCGAGGACCTTCTGCAAAGAATCCTTGATATGCCCTGAAACCATAAAGGGGCCCTTGAGTGCAAAGGGTTTTCCGAAAAGCTTTTCCAGGTTGGCCGCGTCCTTGCCCTGAAAACTGAAGCCGGCTTCTATCCCGGTCATGGTCAAGGGGTCCTTTATCGCTCCTCTGATTGTCAGCGCTGCTCCCTCAATGGTTCCGGCACGAAAATCGAGTTCCTCAACGACCGGTCGCCCATATGGGCCAGCCACGGAGAGCGCTAAATCGATGAACCCCATCCTTTTCAGGACATGAACCCAGGTCGACTTTCCCGGGCCGGGCGGCAGGAAATTCCCAAGATCCAGGTCCTGGCAAGCGATCTTTATGCTCGATCGCGGGAATTTACCCGCCAAATCCAATCGGACCGAACCGATGATGTCTTTGTCTCCGAGGCTGATTCGAAGGTCGGGAACGCTGAGAATCCCTGGACCGGGATCAACGATGGTTCCAAATAGCGCTAGGGGGCCTCGAAGCGGGAACGGTTTTGGAGAGAGCCGGGACAGACTGGATAAATCCTTACATTGGGCCGCGAACCCCAGGTGGATTCCCTGTCGGGCCGGAAGGTCCTGTATGGTTCCGTTGATGCGAATCAGAGCGAGCTTGTCGCTGCCAAGGAGAAGACTGATTGGACCGAGGGAGAGTCTGCCTTCAGGATCACTTAGTGCGGCATCGAGAGAAAAGGAACCGAGATCCTGGGCCAGCCGCATGCCAGCCAGGGAGAGGGCACTGGAAATGGATGGTCCCTGAACATGGGTCTTCAATGAAATGCCTTTGAGCTTCCTCATGTCTTTGATCGTCCCCTGGACGCTCGCCACAGCGTCTCCCGCCTTTGCTGTCAAGTTCACCGTCCAGGGATCGTTGGAGTCGATTGATGCGCCAGGCGAGCCCAGGGATCCTTCCGCTTCAACCGGCCTGCCGTTCAGCAATCCGAGGATTTCCATTCGGACCTGACTCCCCATGTCTGTAGCCGTCAGGGTAAGGCGTTCCACATTCAGAGAATAAATCTTGCCTGAAAAGTCGTTCTTGTAGGAGAAGCGGCCTTTTTTCACTTGTACTTCTCTTACAGGAAGAATCGGGATGCGGCCTGAGGTCACACCGCTTGGCAGCTTCCGACGGTTGATCTCCGTTTCCGGGATGTTGATCTTTCCTGCCGCCCTGGTCTCGATGAAGACATCCGGCTCGATGAAAACCAGTCGATCGATCTGGACAAAGCCTCTGATCAGGCGCGAAAGGGCCAGACTCATTTCACAGCGCTTAACCGTGGCCGTCTCGGACCGTGACTCCCAAGGAATACCCCCGATGTTTACGTTGTCGACAGCAACCTTCAGGTTGAAGCCGGGTGTTATCGTGATGTTCCCATGAAGGACGAGTTCCAAGCCTGTTGTCTGTTTCACGGCCTCAACGATCAGGGGCTTAAATCGGTCGAAGTCGAGGTTCAGCAGGACCACGTAGGCTGCAAGAATCAGCGTTGCGATCCCTGCAAGAGCGATGATCGGTATTCTTTTGAGGCGCTTCGAAGGCATTCAGAAATTTCTGGTCTTTTGCAAATTCTCAGAATTCAGCGTTTCTTCCGACCTTCAGGAAGAAGAGGGCCGGAAGTCCGGCCAGAACGATAACCCCATTGAGTACCACCCCTGTCCTGAACATTCCATAGTCGGCTAAAAGCCCCATCAAAGCGGATATGAGCCCTGATCCCACCAGGTTGGAAAAAACGGCCGCCATTGCTGTCACCGGGCTTCTCAACTCAAAAGGAAACAGAAGGGATATTGCAGCCAAAGCAGCAGGGAAAAAACAGGCGGCCGCGACCGCCTGAACAAAAATCGCCGCCATCAACGGCGCGCCTGACTCCACCCCGATCATCACAGCCAGCGCACCGGAGCAGGCTAGAGAAACGGCGATCGCCTTGCGCGGTCCTACGCGATCCACGCTCCATCCAGCTATGAGAACCATTCCGATGCCCGGAACGCGAGACAGGGCGACGATCAGGTTGGCTGAAGAGGGATCGAAATGATGGACAGTGGTAAGATAAAGAGGGAGCATGTTGTAGATGCCTATCAATCCGGCAGACCCCACGCTGAAGAGGATACAGATCATCCATAACTGAGATTCACCCAGGAGCGATTTGAGCGTGATCGGGTCCGGAGTCTGACCTCGGCCGGGCACCTGCGGTCCGAACCGGATAAACGTCAATCCCACGAAAACCGCGATGATTCCGAACACAAAGTAAACGCCTCTCCACGATATCCAGTGGAGCAGGATTGCAGCCAGAGCAGGCGCCGCCACAATGCTCAGATTGGGAGCCATATCATGGATCCCTATGGCTCTGCCCCAGTGGGCCGGTTTTGCAAGCTTGGTCAAGGCCGGGATGCCGGAAGGGATGTACAGCCCTGAGGCCAAGCCTGTCGCTATCAAACCGATGCATAAAGCCCACATCGAACGGCTTCCGGCGACAGCCATCAGGGTCAGGCCCACAGCGACGGCGGAAAGGACGATCGTTCGGCGATGACCGATCAGGGATGATACGAAGCTTGAGCCCAGGAGAGATACCACGAAACCCAGAAACAGGTAGATGAAGAGCCCTGCACTCTCCGTGTGGTTGAGGCCGAGGTCAAGCTCAAGGCTGGGAAGCAAAGGACCGGTGACGGAACGTCCGTTATAGGACAGAAAAAAAATCGATGCGAGAAACAGAATTCCCCACGTATCGTAGGCCGAATCGCTTTTGTGTGGTTTGTTGTTCGGTGAGACGCCAACCAGACTCTCCATTGCATTTTCCCTTGCGGCGCGTTCTTCACATTCTCGGGCTTTTGATCCGAGAAAGTCTCTTCATTCAGATCATGGTCAAATGAATATCTTAGGGCCTTTTCGCTTGATACACAAGTTTATTGAACCTCAGTCCTTCGCTACATAGATTCCAGAGTCCTGGCAGGAGAAACCCCGGAAAATCTCGGGTGTTATCGATGCGGGAATGGATTACACAGTCGTCCGTCTTGATTATTTCCTTCCAGCATCGGTCCTTGGCCTCAACGAGATACGATGAAGTCGCACTCCACGGACGATTCCTGGAGGAAAAAGACGTGGGGGCTATCGCTCCGGCTGGTCCTCGGCGGTGAGGAGGCTTAAAGGCTTGGGCGATCTTTGGCCTATAAGTCCCGCGATTCCGAGGGCCACGCCGATGGCGGTGCTCCAGATTGTCGTGGGCCCTATGAGGACGATGCCGCCGACGAAGACGGCGACTCTCTTCCATCGTCTGACCGGGGAGAGGAAGTAGCCTCTGTTGCTGACGGCCACAAGAATTCCCCCTAAAGTGGCGGTTAAAACGGCGGCGAGTATTTCTCCAGGCATTCCCTGTGCCAGAAGAGCCCTGTTATAAACAAAGGCGAATGGAATGATGAAGACGCATATCCCGAGCTTCACCGCCTCCCAGCCTGTCTCCAAGATCTTCGTGTTACTGATGCCGCAGGCAACATAAACGGCGAGGCAGACGGGCGGGGTGATAAAAGACGCGAGTCCCCAGTATACCACGTAGAGGTGTGCCACCATGACGGGCACCCCAAGTTTTACCAGCGCCGGGGCTGCGAGGATGACCAGGGTGATGTAAGCCGGAATGGAATCCAGACCCATACCCAGTACAAAGCTGGATAGGCCGATCAGGAGAAGGGTGAGATGCAAGTTACCTTCTGTAAGATCGAGGATGAAGGCTGAAAACTTGATTCCAAGCCCGCTCAACTCCAGTGCCCCGATCAGCATCCCTACCGTAGCGGTGACAACGGCCACGACAAGCCATGTCTTCGCTCCTTCCACCAGAGAACCCCACAATCTTGCAGGCGTGAGACGATGTTTCTTTTCATGAGACATGAAACTCACGGCGACAAGCATGAGACAAGAGTACATGCCGGCCATTTCGGGCGGAAAGTTTCGCCCTATCAGGAGGTAGATGAGAAGCGCCAAAGGGAGAAGATAAAAATAGCCCTTTTTGAGGGTCGCCCAAGGCGAAGGGATATCTTTGCGTTCAACGGGTTTAAGTCCCGTCTTGACGGCCTCGAAGTGGATCGAGACGAAGAGCACAAAAAAATAGAGCGCCGCTGGAATGAAGGCGGCCTTTGCTATCTGCCCGTACGGAACCCCTATCCATTCCGCCATGATGAAGGCAATGGCGCCCATTACCGGAGGCATGAACTGCCCACCTGTTCCGGCAACGGCTTCGACCGCTGCCGCAAACCGCGGCCTGTATCCGGTCTGGATCATCATGGGAATGGAGATACTTCCTACCGTGGCGACCTCCGCGGAAGGGGATCCGGTGATCATGCCGAAAAGACAACTGGCAAAGATAGTGGCCTTGGCCACGCCACCTCGCATCCACCCGGTGGCGGCTAATGCCAGATCGATGAAAAACTTCCCCGCCCCGGCATCCTGCATGAAGCGACCAAAGATGATGTAGGTGATGAGGATGGTGGTCGCGACACCGAGAGGAACACCAAAAATTCCGCCTCTTCCCACGTAAAGGGCAAATCCGAGGCGATCCAAGTCGAAACCCTTTCCATGGAGGAGGCCAGGGAGGTGGTTCTGGAACACCGTGCCCAGCAGGAAGACAAGCACAATTATGGGAAGTGCTAACCCCGTCATTCTGCGAACGGCTTCAAAAAGACTTGCAGCGAGAAGGAAACACAGAATGATACCCTTTGTGTCAAGGAAGCCGTCCATCGAGTAATCGAGAATGGCTCCGTAGTTGAAGACGACAAATCCGCTCCCGATAAGACCTGCAACAAGAAGAAGCACATCGTGCCAGGCCAGATTGGCTTTTCGAATCTTGCCGTGTCCTGCGATCAGGGCATAGACGAGAAACAGGGCAAACATCAGGCATACTGCCTTATGCTTCTGCTCCGGGACAAAATAGCCGAGCCAAGTCAAGATACGGCTGGCCATGAAAAGCTGGTAAAGCGAGGCCAGGCCCGCAACGATTCCAACAGACTTTTTGAAGTTCACCGGATGCTCCTCTCGTGCCGGCAATGGAATCGGCGACTCTATTTACCTAATGCAGGACAACGGTCGCGACCAAACGGTTCTCCCGAGCCGCCCCATGGGAGGTCTCTTCAGAGCCGCAACCATTTCCACTGGGGCGTGAAACCGACGCCGAAAACTCAATGGGTTATGGTGGTAGCCCCATTGAATCCCTTTGAGTGCATTTCCCGCGGCTTCCTGCGGTTTTGTCATTCCGGTGAACGCCGGAATCCAGAAAAGAAGGACTGGATGCCGGATCAAGTCCGGCATGACGAAATAGGTTCGATATCCCGTAGTTTGCTGCGGGGTAGTTCATTGACCTCTTCGGTTGGCTCGTGGCTTGCGCCTTCTCAGAAGAAGACTTGAGAACTCTGGGGCGATTAGAAAGGGCAAGTCCATTTCCGGTTGCGGCTCTAAAGAGACTACCCCCCCAGACCGGAGCTTAGAACTCCTCCGCAACATGCAAAGAAGTTGCAGGTTAAGACTTATTCCATGCTCCGATCTCTTTGAAGTATCGGATGGCGCCGGGGTGAAAGGGAATGGGCTCACTCTTGAGGGTGTTCTTCAAATTCCAGTCCGCTCCCGATACGTGTCCGTTCTTCATTTCATCGTGGCTGGAAAAGAGCGCCTTGGTGATCTTGTAAACCGTCTCTTGATCCAGGTCTTGTCTGCACACCAGAAGAGCCGGCATCGCAAGCGCCTTGACCTCCTCGGTCTGCCCCCGGTAGGTGTTGGCCGGGATGGTGGTCACATAAAAAGCGGGGCCCATTCTCTTGACAAGGGCATCCATCTTGTCATCCGGGATCTGGAGGAAGACAAGGTCCGCGGACTGGGCCAGATCAAGGATGTAGCCCGCTCGGAGTCCACCCGGCAAAATGGCTGCATCCACGCTGCCCACTTTCAGGGCATCCGCGGTCTCGTTGGACTCCACGGTCTCAATGATCTTCACGCTCTTCTTGTCCACTCCGTAAAGCTCCAGGAGGATATCCGCCATCTGTTCCATTTCAATGTTGGCTCTTCGCCGGGCGATGAACTTCTTGCCCACCAGATCACCTATCGTCCTGATGCCGGAGTCTCTGCGAACAACGATCTGCCTAAGGCTGTCCTGGCCTTGGGCGATGAGGGAGATAGGGGCTTTGCCGGACTTGGCATAGGAGCCCGCCCCTGTGTAGGCGTTAACCGCTGTATTGGCATTGAGCATGGCCAGTTCAACCTTCTTCGCGATAAGCCCTCGAACGGTGGCGTCCGATCCGCCCACCGGTTCGACATTCAGGTTGATGCCGCTTTTCTTGGAAATGGCATTAGCCATGACCACGGAAATGGCATAGAAGGCGCTACCCATGGAAGAAGTTCCCAGGGCGAGCGCCTTTGGCGGCTGAGCATAACTCGGTACAGGGGCTCCAAGAGCCACTATCATGGTCATCAAAACGGCTGGCTTAATCGAATGTAAAAACCTCATATCCATTCTCCTTTCATCTCAGTGACATAAACGGGGCAGAAAGGGTCATCTTTCTACCAGCGCTCATCGATCTGGTCGCTCTCTGATTGGTGGAACCAGTTGTCACAATAGGGGCAGTGCAGTTTTATGTCCCTGTGCCGCAGTTCCTCAAAATGGACTTCAAACTCCTTCTTGCACTTGGGACAGGCGATTGTGAAGATTCTGACCATCGATGTTTCCTCCTCTCTACCCACAAGCCTCTTCATCGGGAACGGTCAGTCTGGCGAGGACTTTCCGATCGATGAAGTCCTCAAGCCTTATCCGGTCCAACGCTTCATCCGGCACGTTAACCTTTCGCGCAAAAGGACGGTCCACAGGCTTTGTCGCATCGATGATCATCTTGCTACCCCTGATATCGTGGGTCAAGGATGGATCAAGAGTGTTCCCCTTGATGTTCCTGATGATATCCACGTCTTCGGCCGGTTGAACCCGGGTGGCCACGGCCCACATGACCTGCTGCTCATTGAAGGGGTCCACGTCCGCGTCGACGACGATCACGTTTTTCACAAAGTCGCACTGGGCCATGGCCATAAGGGCCGCCTGTTTAGTCTCGCCTTCCACCTTCT
This sequence comes from uncultured delta proteobacterium, assembly GCA_963740905.1. Taxonomy (GTDB): domain Bacteria; phylum Desulfobacterota; class DSM-4660; order Desulfatiglandales; family HGW-15; genus JAFGDM01. The sequence goes on along the minus strand of CAVUFY010000008.1, from coordinate 195,234 downwards.
TATCCACGGAGATGTAACAGTTGAAGCGGCATGCACCGGAGACGGCAAAATGGACTGCCTTGACTGTCGGGACCACGCCTTTTATGGCGTTGAAAAGACTACCTTCCTTGGGAATGCCGCCAACAATCCACGTGTCCCGATGTCCGACAAAGATATCCTGGTAAATGGCCATGCTTTTGTGAGTGACAGCCTTGACTTCGATAACCGGTCTCCATCGTTGGGGCCCATAGGTCCCGGGAAACTCGCCGAAAGGCCCTTCGATCTCCCGTGTCTTCGGCGGTATGGTGCCTTCGATGACGATCTCGGCGTCGGCAGGAACCAGAAATTCTTCTCCCCAAGTCTCCGAAGCCGTCAGCCTCAGGGGCTCACCCATAATGCCGCTGATTAAGGAATAATCGTTCGTCCCGAATCCGGCCACATTGAGGGCACCCAGGAAGAAGGCGGGATGATGGCTCACGATCACGACAACAGGTGTCGGTCGATTTCTCTCCTCATTCTTTCTGAAGATGGTCCAGTTATGGCGCGGTGACATGTGGATCCCCATCTTCTGTGGCCCCCTGTACTCATTGCGGTGGAAGGAAGCGTTGTAGAAGCCCTCGTCGGGATCTCTCATCACCACCACCATGTCTATGTACGGTCCACCGTCCATTTCGTGATGGCGAAGGATCGGGAAATCCCTTAAGTCAGCTTCAGGGCCTTTCTTGACTACCTCCTTTACAGGGGCAGTCTCTTTGGAAATGACCTCCGGTGGGATCTGGCGATTCTCTCTTTTGGCATATTCAAGGCTCAGTTCGAGCTTCCACTGAAGCGAGTCCAAATCAAGGGCCAGCGCACATCTTCGTCTACTTGCGAAAACATTGGTCAGGAGCCTGAAAGGGGACCGAACTCCTTTCAGATTCAAGGCGTTGTCAAAGAGAAGGGCGGGATACTTGCCTCGGTTTTCCAGGTGCTGTAAGATCGCCGTCACATCAAATCGCGCCGGATTCACACTCTTCTTAATGAGGATCAGATCCCCTGGGAGCTTCTCTTGCAAGCGGTCCAGGTAGGACTCGATGGTCTTTCTCATGGTCGTTCTCCGAAGGAAAGCCGGTTCTCGATGTCACTGCGGCTCAACAAAAGGGAGGCTGGGAATCCTGGCATGGTTTGTCGGAACTGTTGGCTTGCGGCTAAAGCCCCGCAGTAGATTTATTTCCTCGGATAAAGAGGTACTCTTATCTGGCATAACAAGACAACTTCGCCAAAGTCCTCAAAGTGGACGGCATAGCCATCTCAGTTACGAGTGACGAGTAACAAGTAACGAGACCAAATGCTTGTAACTCGTGACTCGTCACTTTCTTGAGACGATGAAACGCAACGACACAGATGGACTTTTTAGGAAGCCGTCAAAACGAAGACAAGAAGGTATGTACCATAGGCTCGATGCCGGATCAAGAAAATCTTTGTTCTACAGAGGTCTCTGCCTGCCCGGAAACTGATTCGGTTTCAGCCGCCATGATAGAAAGACGCCGGTGAAAGAAATGGCCATGCAGATCAGAAATGCCTGGTCATAGTTCCCGGAAAGGTCAAAGACAAACCCACCGAAATAGCTCCCAAAGGCAGCGATCAAGGATTCCGAGAACCCGAGGGTTCCCATGATGAATCCCACTGAGGCCAATCCAAACACTTCAGCAGTGATGGCGAATCTGAGAACAGCCAGAGCGCCCCAGCCGAAACCATAGACGGCCGCAAAAAGATATAGCGCCCATAAACTTCTCGCGGTGAGCAGCCAACCAATGATCAATGTGGTCACCATGAAACTGATCATCAGCGCGGGCCGATTCCCTATCTTGTCCGCCGCCCGTCCCATGCCGATCCTGCCGACGATACTGCTTGCGGAAATCAGGGCCAGAACGTTTGCCCCGTCAGAAAGAGAGAATCCCATGTCCTGAACATGGGCCGCAGTATGGGTGGTGAAGGTGGATCTGAAATAGCCGAAGCTGGCGTAGATGCCGGCAATCACCCAGAACGGAGCCGGGGACATAAAGACCCGAAAAGGAGATCCGGAGCTCTTGTCTTTCTCTCTTTGGGACTTCGCGGTCTTTTTCCTTCCGGTCTGGATTCCGTCTGCAACTTGCCCCGCATCCCCGGGATCCCGGATGAGAAGCAAGCCTGCGAGCACTATCAGAGTCAAAGTCATGATGCCGAGCATATTGCTGGCGTTTCTCCATCCATACCTTATGATCAAGCGTCCGGTGAAGGGCGCGAGAAAGAACCCGCCCAGGCCCGCTCCGGACTGCACAAGGCCCGTCATGAGTCCACGTCTTTTGACAAACCATCGGGAGACCGTTGCCATGATCGGAATGTTCAAGACGCTTGCCCCTATGCCTCCCACGATCGCATAGGCAATAACGAGTTGCCAAAGGGCGTGGACTTGAGATATGAGTAAAAGAGACCAGCCCAGAAAAGAACCGAAGACGGTCACCACAATCCGCGGACCCAGCCTATCCGTGAGCCAGCCTGTCGCTATCCCCAGAGTGGCCTGGACCAGTAAAGACACAGAGAATGCGAAGGACGTGTCTGCGCGTGTCCATTGAAACTCCGTGACCAGCGGTTTGAAAAAGAGACCGAAACATGTTGAGTAGCTTCCCCAGCCGATAAACCAGGCAATAAAGCCGGCTGCGGCCACAACATAACCATAGAAGAATCGATGCTTTTTCGGGTGTGCATCCATGAAAAGACAAGTCAAAAAAAAGACCAGACCTGGCCATAGAACTTCTCCGCAAGAGCCCAAGTCGGCGCACAAATTGAGACTCTAATCCATTCTAAGCGACCCGGGCAAGGGAGAAAAACTACCCTGGGAGAATTGCTATCCAAGATGGAATTGGTTCCGGAAGAACGTCACATCAAAAATCTCAAGAATTTCCTACAGACTTTTGGAAAAATCAGACTTTCCTTGACAATAAGAGCGACCGCCTATACGAAAAAAAAGCCGTACCAGTTCAAAGCGATTAAGAGTTCGGAGGAGATGGCCTTAATCAAAGGACGGGCCAGGATTCAATGAGCACGGTGAGGGATTCAGGAATGCAATTGATTATCTTGGATGATACGGATGAGAGAGAGGGTTACAAAGCTGCGGTACAAAGCCGGTTTCCGGAAGTGACCGTACATGCCTTCTCGAAGGAAGAGGACATCGGCTCGCTCATTGAAGAGGCCGACATCCTTCTCACCCGAAAAATCTCCGACGGGCTTCTCCAAAGGGCCAGGAAGCTCCAGTGGATTCAGGTCAAGACCTCAGGGGTCAACTATATCGTAGACCTGCCTTCCTACAAGAAAGATATTCTGCTGACTTCCGCCAGGGGTATTCATGGACCGCAGGTCTCTGAGATGGCTATTCTCCTCATGCTGTCTTTGAGCCGGAATTTTTCCCAAAATGTGAAGAACCAGGAAAGAAGAGTCTGGGAGCGTTGGCCGGGGAAACTCCTTCATAGAAAGAATGTGGGCATCCTGGGTATCGGCGTCATAGGAGAGGAAATCGCGAACAAGTGCAAGGCCTTCGAAATGACCGTCTATGGCATGGACGTCACCAAAAGGCCGGTTGGCTCGGTGGATTATTTTCATGATCCATCAGAGATTCTTCAGGTGATCCCGAAGGTTGACTATTTCATCATCGTGGTTCCCTACACTTCGAAGACCGAACATATGGTAAACAGGGAGGTGCTTTCCGCCATGAAGCCGACTTCCTATCTGATCAATCTGGGCAGGGGAAAGGTGGTGGATGAACAAGCCTTGATCGAGGTACTCGAAGAGGAGAAACTCGCAGGGGCGGCCCTGGACACTTTTTGGACGGAGCCATTACCGAGAGATCATCCCCTGTGGAACCTCAGAAACGTCATCATAACTCCCCATGTGGCAGGGGCGAGCGAAAATTACGTGGACCTGGTTTTCTCCATCTTCGGAGAGAACCTTCGCCGTTTTTTACAGGGGGAAAGGCGGGACCTGATCAACCTGATAGAAACGTAGACTCTGAATCCGTTGCTTCTTCTCAAACCGAGGAGAGGTCGTACCTCCTGCCCCAAAATTCGTCAATCCGTGAATTCCATCCAGGGCTGAGTCAAGAACGTGCATTTTTTTCTTGACCGAGCACATGTGTTCTATTAAATAGAACACATGTTCGGGAGAATTCTGAAAGAAAGCAGGCTCAAAGCGAGGATGGGGCTGCGGGAAGTGGCCGGTCGCGTCGGCATATCGCCAGGGTATCTGAGCGACCTGGAAAACGAAAAAGTCCCGCCGCCCTCGGAAAGGGTCATTCTCGAGATGGAGGCAGTTCTCAATGTTGACAAGGGAGAACTCCTAAAGGCGGCGAGCAAGGTTGATCCGGAACTGTCCGAGTATGTCGCCCGGGAACCCAAGGCGGCCGACTTCCTGCGCATGGCCAAGGAGCATGGGTACAGAAACGGCGATTGGGAGAAACTCACCCAACTCGTCAGGATCATGGACCTGGGCAAGGGGAAGGAGAATAACCAATGAGAGTTCCCTGGATGACAAAGGAAGAGATCGCTTATGAGGCCCGAGAGTTGCTCGCCGGATACGAGTCCATGGTCGGCCGTCGAGTGAGTCCTCCCATCCCTGTCGAAGACGTGATCGAACGTTTCCTGGTCCTGAGCCTGAGCTACGAAGATCTGGAAGCAAAACTGGGCATAGACGATGTGCTCGGCGCCACGTACGTCGATTCCAAGAGAATCGTCATCAATGAGAGGTTGTTGGGGGACAGGGATGAAGGAAGATTGATCTTCACCTGCGCTCACGAAGTTGGACATTGGACTCTCCATCGAAACCTGGTTCAGGCAGCCGCCGGATTAAACAGACGCAAAGAGGCGATTGTCTGCCGGTCCAACGACGGACGGGCGCCGATCGAGTGGCAGGCCGATTATTTTGCAACCTGCCTTCTTATGCCCGAGGAGGAGATGAATAGTATGTTCTTAGTGCTTTTTCCGGCGGGGAGGCTTGTATTGGACAACGTGAGAAGCTCTCTGGGGGGCACAGGGGTCTGCGTCGATCCTTGCGTGGAGAACTGGCACTTTATCGCGGACATGATGCGCGAAGGAGGGGGCTTCACCAATGTATCGAAAGAGGCGGTGATATTCAGAATGGAAGAACTGGGCCTCCTTGTAAACAGGACGAGTGCACGGCTGGGATGGCGTGTCGGCGAGCAACCCTAACGCACTCTTAGAAACTCTTCTTTCGTCATTGCGAGGCGCGCGAAGCGCCGTGGCAATCTCACGCATATAGGCCTACTTACAAGATTGCCCTTCGTCCGGGAGCGGTGAATCCCGGCCTTCTCCGGAACGACAGGAAGAAGCGTTTTTCGACCTATTTCGAGCGCATCGAGCGTAATCGAAATTTTTTTGGTGCCAAATGTTCGATAAGATAGAACGGATGGACTGTTCGGAAAAGGAGATCGAAATCATCATCGTGGAGGACCAAATTTACTTTTCCTGGAACGACGAAGCGGTTCAGGACCTGGCTGAAGCGCTGGGAGAAACCGAGTTTCCGGAATCGAGGCCTTGCGGATAAGCCGGGATGGACTACGAAGATCGGATCAGAGGTTACATACAGTCCTTTTGTTCCCTTTTCTATCTGGGCACGAGCAACCACGAACTTGCCGTCAGGAAATGCATCGAAATCGCTTCGGACCTTTCCATGGACGTGTATGGCTACAATGTGGGCAAGGGGCTTTGTCATCCGGGACGGGAAAAGCCCAAGGAAGCAAACATCGATCCTATGGAAATGCTCAACCGCATCATGAACACGACGTTCGAGCCCTTCAAAGGGAAAAGGAAGCTTTTCCTCCTTGAACATTTTGATCTGCTTCTCGAAAACAGGGACCCCTTCCTTCTCACGAGACTGCGCCTCATCGCTGATTCCACAGGCAATGCCTGTTCGGCGATCCTCGTGGGGAGAGCAGGTTTCCCCCTGCCGGAGATCATCGGAGATATTCCGCAGATTTCGGCCTCGAATCTGTCTCCCGACGATATCGGCGAGATCGTGAACACCTGTCAAAAGGATCTGCCTCCGGAGGAGAGGGCAAGAGTCGTCGAAGCGCTTTCAGGGTTGACTGCACTTCAGTGCGAAGATCTTCTCGCCCTGTCCCTCGCCACGAGGAACGGCTTGGATAGCCGATTTCTCAAGGCAGAAAGAGCCCTTCTAATCACCCAGAAGGCAAGCAAGTTCATTCAACTCTGTGAGCCTGTGAGAGACCTCGACAGCGTGGGCGGGTTGGATCTCCTGAAGGACTGGCTGGTCAAGAGAGGCCGGCACTTTCGCAAGAAAACTCTTCCTGGGAGCAACGTTTTACCTGAGCCGAAGGGAGTGTTGTTGACCGGATTCCCGGGCTGCGGAAAGTCCTTCGTGATTCAGGCCCTGGCAGGCTCGTGGGGCGTCAACCTCATCCGGTTGGACCCCTCCCGGCTATTCCGGTCGTTTGTCGGAGAAACGGAACAGAATTTCATCACAGCCTTCGAGACCGTGAAATCTCTTTCCCCGGCTGTTCTGTGGATCGACGAACTCGAAAAATTCTTCTCTCACTCATCGGAACAAGGATCCGATGGGGGTGTGCTCTCCAGGGTGCTCGCCCTGTTTCTTGATTTTCTCGAGAGCACGAGGGACGGGATATTCGTGTGTGCGACGACCAATGCCATTGCCGGGTTGCCTCAGGAGATCCTGCGGCCGGGCCGTTTTGACGCTGTGTTCTTCATTGATCTCCCGAACAGGCAGGAAAGAGAACACATCCTGATGATCCTCTTCAGAAAATACCGCCTGCAAGGAAAACTCAAGCTCACGGAGGACCTCCTCAATGCGACCAACACCTTCAGCGGGGCGGAGCTGGAGCAGGCCATATTGGATTTCCTTTATGACCAACACACGTCGGATGGGCTGATAAACGGGTTTGCGTTTCTGAGCACCATTAAGCGCATGGTCCCTTTGGCGAGGACTGTGAGGGAAAATTTCGATTTTATGAGGGATTGGTGCGGAACAAGGGCTCGCTCTGCGTCATCCCCCGACCGTGCCGATCAGAAAGGAGGCAGAAGATTATGTCACATATCACGAAAGTGAAGACGGAACTGAGAGACGGGCTGATCCTGATAAAAACCTTGAGAAAACTTGGGTACCAAGTCAAAGCGAGCGGTTCAAGAGAACCCGGAGAAGCCAGGGACCCGGCTCCGGAGTTTCTGGCAAGGAGAGGAAGCACACGGATCAGGTTCAAGCGCTGCAGAGAAGATAAGACTGTCTATGAGATGCTGGCGGATTGGGAGGGAATAAGGAAACACCGCGAGGACCTTCTGAATGAGATTTACCGGAGCTACTCACAGGAGAAGATCGTGGACCTTGCCAGAGTGAAAGGATACTCGCTTATGAAAAACAGGATGAATGAAAGAGGACAGATAGAGATTGTTCTCAGGAAAGTGGTTTGATCGGAGATTTGGAATGGGAGAGGAAATAAGAGTAGTTATTGAAAAGGACGGCAAGCTCGCGATGAGGGTGGACGGAAGGGCCGGACCGCAGTGCCTCATGATTACAGAGGCTTTTGAAAAGGAGTTGGGTCAGGTCCTGGATCGAGAGAGGACAAGCGAGTTTTACAAGAGAGCTCGAATCGCACTCACGCACAAAACCCTGAATCCCTTGAAACCAGGCTGAGAAGAGGATTGTGATGGAAGGTCTCAACACCGAACTGCGAAAGGCCATAGGAGAACTGGATCTAGCACCAGAGTCCAGGGGGCTGCTCATTGAAGCCACGGCAGAAAAGGAGAACTCCCCTCACGATGCCCTGAAGATTATATGGCTGGTGAATTGGCTCAGGGCACGGTCAACTCCTGACCTGATTCTTCTTCAGAAAACAGACTTGCTGGAAAATCTTCTCAACCGCATAAGGCAGGGACACAAGGAGTGGGTCAGGCGGGTTTGCTATATCCTCTACGAAGGAAACTTTCCACCGGAAAACACGTCCTCTCTGTTGCCGGAAGGGATGATCAGGGATCTGCTGAAACGGGTGAATGGGGAAAGAACGGAGAAAGTGAGAGAGATTCTCTGGGCTGTTCTTCTCCGTAAAGACATTGGGTTGGCTGCTTTCGCGAAGATAGCCGACGTGGCAGCAGGACTGTTTGAGAAAGAACCTATCACCCGCAACAACGTCGTTCGATTTCTGTTCGACCACTTCAATCCGGAGCAGGTAGTCGAATCAGTTTTCCAGTACTCGACGGCGTCCGGGAAAAGGGTCCCGGGTGTGGCTTTCAGACGTTATGCCGGCTTGCTAAAGGACCGAAAAGACCTGCCGCAGAAGAAATACGTACTGGAACGAGTCCTTAGCAGCGCAAACCCCAAGGATAGAGAACTGGATCACATCTTTTCGGACTACATGAATAGCCTTAATCGCTTTGATCTCATAAGGCTCCTGTCATCGACCGCGGGCAACACAGTCCCACTTGCAGACCTGAAGCCAAAGAGAAAGCAAATGGACTTTCTTTTTGACCTCCGGAAGACTGCTTCGACATATCATGATCATTTCCGCGAAAGAGTCTCGAAGCTGGTGTAGCACAGGAGGGAGTTCGCCCTGACTTCGTTTGACAAAAACCCGAGCCAAGGTATAAAAATAAGACCTTTATTGGACTTTTGCGAACGCATGAGAAATGGGAGAAGAAATACCTGTGGCAACACTCTTTAGCGAATTGGATCCGATCTTCCATCCCAGATCGGTGGCACTCCTTGGTGCCTCCGGCAAGCCTGGAAAGATAGGGCGTGTGCTCATGGACCGCTTCCTGGAAGCGGGGTTTCGGGAATTCTATCCCGTGAACCCTGGTGAGCGCGAGATCTTGGGAATCCACGCCTACCCGAACATAAGAGACATCCCTGCCCCGGTAGACCTGGCCATCGTCCTGACGCCGACTGACGCGGTCCTTTCGGCAGTGAAGGATTGTGCCGAAAAGGGCGTGAGAGCGATCGTGATTACCTCCTCAGGATTCGGCGAGACCGGGGAAAAGGGCAAGAACCTGGAACGGGAGATGGTCCGCATCGCCCGGTCAAGCGGCTGCCGCATCATCGGGCCTAACTGCGTCGGCATCTACTGTCCTTCCTCAAGGCTGCCCTTTCCGCTGGGCGCGGGCAGAGAGAGCGGTTCTGTCGGTGTCGTCTCACAGAGTGGCTTTTTTGCTGATTATCTCACCTTTGCTGCATCAGAAAACGGTGTCTACTTCAGCAAAGCAGTAAGCTGCGGCAATGAATCAGACCTCGACGCCACGGATTTCATGGCATACCTCGGTGAAGATCCTGAGACCGAGCTGATCGTAGCCTATCTGGAAGGAATCAAGGACGGCAGACGATTCTTTGATCTTTCCAGGGATATATCGAGGAGAAAGCCGATCATCCTCTGGAAAGGCGGCAGGACCGAAGAGGGCGCTCAGGCTGCGGTCTCGCACACGGGTTCGTTCGCCGGGTCCAGGAGCATTTGGGAGGGGGCGCTGAGGCAGGCCGGCATCATCAGTGCCAAGAGCTTCGAAGATGTTCTCGATTGTCTGTACGCGTTTTCTTCTCAGCCCCTTCCGCAAGGGCGCAGGGTCGGCGTTATCAGCGGGCCGGGAGGCATCGCCGTCGGCACGACGGATGCGTGTCTGGAACTCGGGTTGGAAGTGCCGCCCTTTTCCAGGCAAACCCTTGAGAGACTTCGCCAGGCCATGCCCGTTGTAGGAGGCAGTATCCGAAACCCCCTTGACCTGAGTCTGGCATCCCTCGTGAACCCTCAAGTCTACATAGACGCCCTCCGAATCCTGCTTCTGGAACAAAGCGTTGATATGCTGCTCGTAATCGCTGTCGTTGGAGGCGAGCAATTGAAAGACATTCTCCAAAAGGCGATGGATGGCGACGCTGGAAAGCCGATTGCCCTCACAATCATGGCAGGTGGAGTCCAATCGGTAGCCCGGGATATTTCTCTCCTTCTCGATCGATCAATTGCCGTGTACCCGGATGCTGCTAGAGCAGCCAGGGCACTGGCCCAACTCTGTGCATACGCGGAGTTTCGAAAACAATGTGCTAACGTGCACGGCGAATCGCCCATGTGAGGGTGGCCACCGGATAGCCTTAACCCCGAATGTTGCATAAACAATTGGCATCCCATCTCCTCCCCGCTATCAAGCGCTTGCGGTGGGCTCCTGCCGCTGCGCCTTTGACTCCTCGGATGTACAACTCCCCCAACTCTTGCCACTTTACGGTTGGCATGGGGTGAATCCTGTATTTTTTACCGCACAGATCATTGAGTGATTAGATTCAGACCGGAGTTCGGCGAGTTCCTCACGCTCAGTTGCTGCTGTATTGGCGAGAAGGCGAGGTGATTAGTTGTGGAAAAGAAGCCGTTCACCATTGTCGTGGCTGAAAATGATGAAGATGATCGGATGATATTGCAAGCTGGGTTAGAGGCAATCGGGTGTCGACAAAAGAGTAGGTTCTTGAATAGTGGCTGGGAACTCCTTGACTACCTGGAGCAGGAGGGCGAGGATACTGAAGTTGGTCTGCTACCGAATGTCATCATCTTGGATCTTAACGAGCCGGATAGCTGGCGCGATACGTTGAATAAAATCAAGTCTAATCCGATCTTTGGTGGCATCCCCGTGGTCGTGCTCACTGCCTCGGTTGAGGATGATGATCTCAGGGACTCAGAACCGGAGGCGGATGCGCTTGTAAGGAAGCCAACGATGTTTGACAAGTACGTCGAGGCTCTGAAAACGGCACTTAGGGCATTTTGCGAGACAGCAAAAAGGTGATCTAACGACTCTGCGATGTCTATGTATTGTTGCGATGGAGGGGTAACGGTTATGGGAGCTAGCACGATGAAGGAAGAGGACTCTCGAAAATTGCTCCAAACATTTTGGAAATCGGAGATAGTCGCCGGCAGGTTATATGGCTTTCTGGCAGAAAGATATAAAGACGATGCCCGGAAAGAATCCATCGTTAAATTGGCTGAAATTGAGATGGGGCATGCAAATGTCTGGCATAATATAGCCAAGGAAGTCTATGACTTCTCCTTTGAGGCCTCAATTTTCTTTAAACTCGACATATTACTAATGAAGGTCCTCTCGCTCATTCTTCCGTTCACAATATTCATCCATTACATGGAGCATCAGGAACGACATGCCATTTTGGATTATCCAAGATTGCTCGAAAGTTTTAAGGACAGCGAAAACATCACCAAGATCATCACCAATGTCATAAGGCAGGAAATTGGCCATGAATGGCAAATGATGGAACAGATTGCCGACAAAGAATCGTATATTTTAAAGGCCAAGGAAGCGATACATGGGATGTCTGCTGGTGTCATAGAAACGCTGGGACTGGTCATTGGCCTGCTAGCGGTGCACGCAACGACATTGATTATAGGACTCACAGGGTTGATCGCTACGATCGGGGGAATGATTGCAATCATGTCAATCTCCTATATTTCAGCGAAAGGGCATTATGACTTGTACGAAGGAAAGATCAGCGAATTAAGCATAAAAATGGAAGTCCATCCCACTGTATTGAGAAGGGAAATTGAAAATGTTCTCGTAGAGAAGGGAATCAGTGCCGAAACTGCAAAGAACATGATGGACGCTGTCGGGGGTGACGTGGTGGTCTTATCCAACCTGCTCAAAACCATTAAATCCAGCGGAGAAGGCGTTGTGCCGAAAGAGGCTGTGGTGACTACCAGCGTGTTTTTCATCGTAGGGACGTTGCCGATCTTAATTCCTTTCTTCGCTGGACTGGTATGGGATTCAGAGCCCATGATCCCGGCAATTATTGCCTTTGTTTTAGCCATCATTATCATATCAATTGCCGGTCTCTTTATCGGAGTCTTGTCAGGAAAGAAAATATCCGCAAAAATTATTCACAATATACTCGTGATCATGGGAACGTGCATGGCCACATATCTTGTTGGTCTTGTAGCCCGAAATTTTTTCGGGATTGAAGCCGGTCATTGAACGGCGGGTACGATTCTATGCCTCATGGTATGCGTTCAGTCCTCTGAAATCGTATTGGGATGAAAACGGCCTGAAGACTTTTTGAGGGTCAACGAGAAATCGTCTTGTTCTATATGAATTTCAGCCAGGTCCTTTTGGCGGATAAGCTCCTCAAGGAGATCAACCACGGATTCCGAGGCCATGGGGTATTCCTTGGGTGTGCCGGATTCCTTCATTTTCTTGATAGCTTCCTCGTCCTGGACGATGAACCGGAGAAGGAGTTCCTCATCGGACATTCCCTGTCCCCCAAGTTTCTCGCGCACTTCTTTCAGCGAAGGTTGAGGGACTTCCCAGCCCGCGAGTTCCCTCGCTCGGGACAGACTGAGAATCCTATCTTTCACATTAGGGACAATGGAAGAGCTTGCCTCTTTGCCCCAAAACCCGAGCGCATATTTGATGAGTTCGTCAGAGACGTGGGCGTACCGCTGGCCGGTGACCACATTCATCGTGGCCTGTGTGACCAGGAACTGGGAAAAGGGGGTTACCATGATGGGATAGCCGAAATCCTCACGAACGAGGATGACCTCTTCCAGCACGGCGTCGAGCCTGTCCTGAATCCCGAGCTGGGAGAGTTGGTGTTTCAGGTTTGAGATGACACCGCCCGGAGTCTGGTGCCTGTATTGAGCCGCATCGTATTCCAATGGACTTCCCAAGGGCAAGCCTTCTCTTCCGGCAATGTAGGTTAGACGGTCAGATACCTCCTGGACTAGCTCCATATCCAAGGAGGTGTGATATCCCAACACCCGCAGATTGTTTGCCACGTTCATAACGGAGGGTTGCGAAGGTCCGTTTGCCAACGGCGGTATGGAGGTATGGAGCGTGTCGGTTCCAAGCTGGACCGCGTCCAGGTAACACAGCGGTGCGAGGCCCGTCGTGCAGTGAGAGTGCAATTCAACGGGAATCCTTTCCGCATTTTCCAGAAAAACCGGGATCAGTGTCTGGATCCGCTCGGGAGTCAACAGTCCTCCCGAGTCTTTTAAATAGATAGCATCCACCCCCAGTTTTGCCGCATCTCGAACTTTTTGCCTGTAATATGCATCCGTGTGCTTGGGAGAGTAAGAGTACACCAGAGACTGCGCTACCTCCAGTCCCGCCTCCTTCGCATATCGCACACATTCGGGGATCCTGAAGCCCATGTCGTTGGAGGGGTCATGAAACTGTATACGTCTGATTCCGTTGGCTGCCAGCCGCTCGAGCCAGAGCTTAATGATCGAAAAGGGCGTCAAATCAAATGCCGTAACGCTGTGAAGCATCATCATTGAAAGGGGCGTTTTCTTGATTTTCCGTGCTACCAGTCGCATCCGCTCCCAAGGGTTCTCCCGCAACTCTCGCACGCATTTCAGGAAATGACTCGTGGCTATGAAGTCCATGGACTTGAAGCCGATGCGATCCATTTCAGATGCGACTGAAAGCATCATGCCGGTCGTCATTCTTTCGGCCCACAGGCTTGCATGGCCGTCTCTAAACGTTGTATCCACGAAGTGGATCTGTTTCAACCTGCGCCTCCTTGACCTCGTCTGGCAATATAATATAATACAGAAGAAGCATTAGAAAAACGGATATTTTTGGTCGAGAAATGAGGCATTTTCGATTTCTTCCCCTTCGGTCCCTGAGCGATTCCGGGTGAATATTGATCCGGGCTAATCTGAAATAGTCATCTGCTCACACCGATAGAGTCGGCTGTCGTTTCGTCGGTCCTATTTCCCCCCCAAGGGCATTATTTTGGTGACTGGGACGAAGTTGTGGGGTATTCCAGGAACCGGACAAAGCAGAAAGAAGATCCAACTCAAAATCGGAGGTTATCCAATGGCATTCAAGGACCTACGTGAGTTTATCAAATTGGTGGGCAAAACCGGGGATGTAGTTCGAATAAAGGAGGAGGTGGATTGGGATCTTGAGATCGGAGCTATTGGCCGTCATGCCTACGAAATACAAGCGCCGGCTCAACTCTTCGAGAAAATCAAGGACTATCCCGGGCAGCGAGTATTCAACGGTTCCCTGGGCACTTTCAGACGAGTGGCTATTGCGATGGGCCTTGACCCGGATACCCCAGTGAAGAGCCTATACAAGGCGTACGAAGAACGCATCAACTCTCCCGTCAAACCGGTGGTGGTAGATAGTGGCCCCTGTAAGGAGAATATCATAACCGGTGATGACATCGATCTTTTTAAAATACCGGTCCCTTACATTCATGAAGGCGACGGCGGGAGATACATTGGTACATGGGCTTTTGAGGTCAGCCGTGACCCTGATAGCGGCTGGGAAAACTGGGGCATGTACCGGTTTATGATCCATAACAAGCGTCATATAGTCGGGTGGCCCCGATACTCGAGTCATTTTTCGATGGTCCTGCATGGCAAGTACGTATCACAACTTAAACCAATGCCCATGGCTCTCGTTTTAGGTTCGGATCCCCTGTGCAGCATGGTTGCCACGGCGCCTGTAGCAATAAACGCAGACGAAGCAGACTATGCCGGAGGCTTATGCCAGGAACCAGTTAGGCTGGTAAAGTGCGAGACAAGTGACTTACTTGTGCCAGCTAATGCGGAATTTGTTCTGGAGGGCGAGATATTCCCCGACCGGACAGCGCAGGAAGGGCCGTTCGGTGAGTACCCCGGTTACAGAATGGAAGGCGCCAAAGATGGGGTGCTGGTCAGGATAAAGGCTATAACTCACCGTGATAAACCTATATTTCCCATGATAAGTCTTGGTGTGCCGCCGGACGACAGCTCGATAGCAGCATCGTTAACCGCTGCGCTAGCCATGAAGAGACGTCTCCTGAAGCACAATCTACCCATAACGGAGGTGTTCGTTCCCCCCATTGGAGTGACCCATATCGCAGTGGTAGGCGTTAAAAAGGGGGGTAATGATGTCGCTAAACAAGTGAAAGATGTGCTCACTGCCAGACGGGCTGACGTCAACAAGATAATCGTGGTTGACGATGATATAGACCCATTCGATTTCGACCAGGTGGTTCACGCCTTTGCTACCAAGTGTCATCCCATCCGGGGTATCTTCTGTGAAGAGGTTGAACCGCCCAGGGGAAATGCCCTCACTCCCTGTTACAATGCCAAGGAAAGAAGAGCATACAGAGGAGCAATCGCCTTGTTTGACTGCACTTGGCCGCCGGAATTGGATAGAATGACCAGCGTTCCGATTAAAAATTCTTTCGACGTCATGTTTCCGCCGGCGCTTAAGGATAAGGTGATGGCAAATTGGACAGTTTACGGCTTCAAGGAAAAGGAGAAGAAATGAAAAGGGAATACCAGACCTTTACACCAGATATTGAGAACCTGGTTGAAAATGAGGAAGTCAAATTGACGATCAAGGATCTAAATCCTGGTACGACCAAGTACGGGGCTAAGATAGTAAAGGCCATACTGGCCAGCGATCCCGCCAAATTACCGGACGGAGATGTACTGCATATTCGGTCATGGATTGGCGCTTTATATCCTCAACCGTGGGCGATTAAGATTATAGAAGAACTGGATGAAACCGAGGCAGGAGTCCCTCACGGTGAGACGATTAGGGATAGAAAGTTAGGGAAGAAGACCAGAGTCTGACTTAATGGGCAGAGTAGAAAGAACAGGCTTTATTCCGAACAGCTTGTATTAATCTTGAATTCAGCCCATCTCTTTTCAACCGCCTTCATGAGTTCCTTATCAGGAGAGGCCACAGGAGGAAACCTTTCTCCAGCCCATTCAGCCCTGGATTTCCACTCGTAGGGCTTTACAGCTTCCACGATCATGTTATCCCCAAACCCCTGTAACTCAGGAATCTGCGAAGGATCCATGAAAGCGGTCTTTCCTCTTTGCAGGATCGTGATCCCCCGTGAGGCTTGGAGTCTGGCGACCAAGGCCCACCAGACTTCATCCAGGCTGAATGGGTCGATATCATCATCAACAATGATCACGTTCTTCACAAAAGAGCCCATCTTGCTACCGAGAAGGGCATGGGCAATCGTCCGGGAATGGGCAGGATACTTCTGGTTTAGCGAAACGACGGCCATTCCCCATCCTGCTGAAACCGCGGGAAAGTGAACTCCTCTAATACCCGGAATACTCAACGTATCTTCAAGAAAAGCGTGGGCCAACGCGCTCAGCGCTACCGATGTGCACACATGGTCCTCATTGACCGGCTTTCCTTCCAGGGTACCCCTGAAAACCGGATCATTCCGATGGGTCACACAGCGGACATGGATTATCGGTCTCGGTCCAGGTTTGCCTCCATAATGGCCCATCCATTCGCCGAATGGGCCTTCCACCTTTCTCTCATCAGGGGGAACCTCTCCCTCTATGATGATCTCAGCGGAGGATGGGACTTCAAGATCCACGGTCTCGCATCTGACCAGCTCAGCAGCCTCTTCTCTCAAGCCTCCGGCATAATCATACTCGCTCTTCTGAGCTGGCAAGGGGGACAGGAACGTAAGAGGCAGAACCGGGTCCATGCCGATCACGACGGCGATGGGCATGGGCCTGGTCATTTGCCGGTACTTCTGATAGTGGAGACCGATGTGCTGATCCCGTGCGATGAGGATTCCCAGGGTCTTCCTGTCGTGGACCATCACGCGATACATGCCCACATTCGTCCACCCCGTCTCGGGATCTTTGGTGACGACGCCGTGCCAGGTGCCCAGATAACGGCCTCCATCGTGTTTCTGCCAGAGGGGAACCGGGAATTTCAGGATGTCCACGGAATCCTCGTGCACGATATTTTCCTTACAAGGCCCCCTGTCCAGTATTTCGAACGGGATAGGATTTCTTATCCTTTTCCTGAATTCAGAGACTATTTCTCTCAGGGCGCTGTTCTTGGGAAGGCCGAGAGCCAGGGCGACGCGGGAGTATGTAGAAACTCCGCAAGCGAAAAGCGGGGTGGAAAAATCTCTGATTCTTCTGAAAAGAAGAGCCGGACCTTTGAGATCCAGGTTCTTCCGAACTATTCCTCCGATTTCGTAGCGCCAATCGACGTCTGCAGAAATCTCTGCAAGTTCTCCCTCCGAGCGAAGGCGACCGATAAAATCCCTTAAATCTCTGTAGGGCATGGGATGCTCCTTTCCTTCCTTCTTTGGATCCATTCCCATACACATACAGGAATCCCTATCCCTAGGCCGATCAGGTCGCTTGTCCACCCGGGGATCATGCATCCGACTCCACCGGCCACAAGGAGGATTCTCTTCGGAAAGGGCAGTTTTTTGAACAGAAAACCCTCTACGCCGATCGCCAAAAGACTGATTCCGATAACGGCAGTTACGATCGAGTGAATGATGGTCACAACATCTCCCTGAAGAAGAAGAGAAGGATGATACGCAAACAGGAAAGGGACAATATATGCCGCAATGCCCAGCTTCATGGCCTGAAAAGCCGTCTTCAGCATGGAGGCCCTGGCTATACCGGCCGCAGCAAAAACAGCCAAACAGATTGGCGGAGTCAGAAAAGACAGAACAGCAAAATAAAAAACGAACAAATGTGCACCTAGAGGAGCCATTCCGAGTTCAGTCATGGCCGGGGCAATAAGAATAACCATCAGAAGATAGGCAGCGGTTACGGTCATCCCCATCCCGAGTATGATCGCACCGACAGCCGCGAGCACAAGAAGGATCAAGGTATTTCCTCCAGAGATGCTCACAAGTGTTCTAGAAAAACTAAAACCCAGCCCCGTGAATGACACCACACCGATGATGATCCCAGCGGCAGCGCATATGACGCCGATTTCCAGCATTCCCTCTCCCGTCTGTTTGAATACCTTGACAGCCTTCCGAAAAGTTAGTCTATTCTCCTTTCGAAGAAAGCCGATGATGAAGACAGATGCGACGGTATAGAGCCCTGCCTTATCGACGTCCAGCATCATGATAAGCATTGTGTACAACAGGATGGAGATAGGGATGAAAAAAAGCCAGCCCTTCCGAACAACCTTCCAAAACACTGGGAGTTCATTCCGCGCGAGACCCTGCAACCCGCTCTTAGCAGCCTCCAGGTCTACCTGAATGTAGACTCCACCATAATAGAGTAATGCAGGAACAATGGCTGAGATGACCACATGCGAATATGGAACGCCAAGGAACGTAGACATTAAGAAAGCCCCGGCTCCCATGACAGGAGGCATGATCAATCCTCCGCTCGATGCTGTGGCTTCCACGGCTGCGGCAAAATGAGGAGCATAACCGGTTCTCTTCATGAGCGGAATGGTGACTGATCCCGTCGTGACGACATTGGCAACCGCACTCCCGGAAAGGGTCCCGAAGAGGGAACTAGCCAGAATGGAGACCTTCGCAGGCCCACCACGGTATTTGCCCATAAGGGCCATAGCCGAATCGGTGAAGAACTCTCCACCGCCCGTATTGTAAAGCGCCTGCCCGAAAAAGATGAAGGGAAACACGATCACTGCGGTTGTCTCCATTGCAATCCCGAGAATTCCCTGTGGGTCAAGATACAGAAAATTTGACAGACGGGCCCATGAAGTCCCCCTTCCATAGAGCCCCCCCGGAAAAAGATAGGTGAACAGTGCGTAGAACAAAAAGAAGACCACTACGAGTGTGAAAATCCACCCTAAGAGCCGTCGTGACGCCTCAAGGATGAGAAGGATGGTCATTGTTGCAAGGATTGTCCGATGCAAGACAATGAGCCCAAGTTCATTAACAATTTCTCGATAGCAGATGGCTAGGTACATTCCCGATGCCAGACTCAGGAAGGAGAAGACCAGGTCATACCAAGGCACCCGGTCAGCACGGACCTCTTTGCTGGATGGCACCAGCATAAAGATGACAGCCATGAGCAGTCCAAAGAAAATGGCCAGGTACTGTTGTATATAGAAGGCGAAACCGAGATAAGACGGAATATTCAGAATGCACACAATTCCTGTTACAGGCAGGATAATTAGGAGAAAATCCTGCCACAGACCCAGTACGCCTTTTGGTCTCCTAAATCTTGACTGCTCTTTGGGTTCTTTTTGGAGTCCAGGCATCTCTATGCCTTTTGAAGAATGCTACTTCTTTTTTTTCTGCCAGCAGGCTCTCCTGAAGCTTGGCCATCTCCTCAGTCCATACCCCCTTTTCTTTGTAGAACTTTATCGCACCTGGATGGTATGGAACAATAGCGTTAGCGGTAACGAACTTATCTGTGGTCCAGTTTTTCAGCAGAACATGGATGTCGCCCAGTTCCTTGTGATTGTCCCAGAGGGCCTTCACCGCTTCATAGGCCGCTTCATCTGGCAGATTCTCCCGTGCAATGACGTAAATGTCATACGCCCACATGTACTGTTCCTTTTCCACTCCGGCCTTCCCGGGCCCGGGGGTAACCTTGACCGGGTATCCCGGAAACTTTTCTCTCGTTCTCTTTATCGCTTCAGCGGAGGTATCCAAGGGGAGAATCCTTGCCCCCTTTTTGGCCGCGAGTTCCTCTGTGATACCCATCCCGATGGCACAGGAAGCAGAAGCATCCGACCTTCCTTCAATGACAGCCTTCACTCCTTCAACTACGGAACTCACGGGAATCGGCGTGATATCTGACCAGCTTAAGCCGCCGTTGGCAAGCAGGGCCTCTGTCTGAAGCTGGAGGGAAGGGGTAGGAAGATTCCCTGCCACTCTTTTTCCTCTGAGATCTGAATACTTGTAGATTCCCGATTTGCCAGCCACCACCAGACCAATGGCATTGTTAACACTGATAGCCAGGAGTCGCACAGGGAATCCTTTCCCTCCGGACAGCTTCTTGTAGATTGATTCCCCAAGGTAACCCTTCTGAGCATCCCAGTTGTTCAGGACTCCCAGATCAATCTCGTCCTCCGTCAAAAGCGGATACCAGGCAGCAGGCCCCGCCATCGGTTTCACGGTTGTTTTCATAGAGCTGTGCTTTCCAACTACAGTGGCCACCGCAGTTCCGACCATGTTGAAAAAGGAACCGACCGGATGGGTTCCTATGTTGAGAATAGTCGGAAGTTTTTCTGCCGCCATCGAAGGCACGGCCGCTAAAAACAGAAGGCCAATAACCAAGAATAAAAACAAACTTTTCCTCATAATCACTACTCCTTTCCCTGTTTCTCAAAAAAAAGGCACTTAAACAACGTCTTTCTTATATCACTTCCCTCTTTGGTCCACAAACCGCTTTGCCTTGTACTCATACCTAGGCAATTTGCCCTTTTCTACCACCTCAATCTTAAAGGTCAAATTAAATCCTCTTTTAAGGTCAGCCGCAAGAGCGCCGCTCCATGCGCTCCATTCTTCTTTCGTCCCACTTCTTTCCAGGATGATTTTGATCTCATCCCTATCGTCTGCACGAAATGCGACGATTTGATACTCATGTCCCGAGTCCAAATGCCTTTCCACGACCAAGCCTACCGAACTGGGAAAGATATTGATTCCCCGAATTTTCACCATTTCATCCTGTCTCCGGAGGATACCCTCCTCTAAGACCCTAAATGTGCGACCGCATTTGCAATCTTCTTCGCTTGCCTTCACGATGTCATGTGTTCGAAATCGAATTGCCGGATTACATGTCCTTCCCAAGTTCGTCAGCACGAGTTCCCCTTCCTCACCAGGACGGACATATTCGCTCGTTCGTGGATCAATGATTTCGGCGATGAATTCGCTTTCCATGATGTGAGCTGTTGATTTTGACTGCTCACATTGGAAGCCCCAGGTCCCGACTTCAGTCAACCCGATGTAGTCATAGCACCTAGCATTCCAGTCACTCTCTATCTTACCACGCATACGAGGATCCATTGCACCCCGTTCGCCGGAAAGCATGAGTGTGTGGACACTGGAGCTTCTTAAATCCAGCTTCATTTCTTTGGCCGCCGCAGCCAAACGCAGCACGTACGTCGGGGTGCCCGCAACGACGGATACTCTGTTGTCCAAAATACACTCCACGCGCTGCTCCGTGCTCCATCCGCCCGTTGGGATAATCAGACACCCTGTCTTGTAAGCTCCCTCATAGAGCACCCAGAAAGCTGTGTATGGCCCGAAATTGAAGGCGAACAGAATCGTGTCCTTATTGGTTATCCCCGCAGCCGACAAGATATAGCAGCAACACCGTGTCCTCCACTCCCAGCTCTCTTTGGTATCCAACATTTTCAAAGGTTTTCCCGTCGTGCCCGTAGTTTGGTGATACTGCACATAGTTCTCCAAAGGCTCCGTCAACGTCGTGCCGAAAAGAGGATTAGATATTTGGTCGCTCTCAAATTCCTTCTTTTCGGTGAAGGGCAACATTTTGATGTCATCGATCGATCGAATGGACCGTATATCGACCCCTGCCTTCTTATATTTTTCCCTGTAGAACCCACTTGAAGTGGTCACCTTCTCCAGCATCCCCTTGAGGCGTGAGAACTGGTGACACTCCAAATCCTTCCTGCTCGCAGTCTCAATACGTTTATCGAAAAAAGCCATAACTGGGTCTCCAATGCTATGCTTATCCTTGAGTAAGACGAATGGATTCCGTGCCCCTGAATAAGGAGAAAAAATCAGGCTCCACTTGCAGTCGCTCTATTGGTAGCATCCAGGACATCCGTCCATGGTTTCCCGGGAACCCACTCCGGCAAATCCTTCTTTATTTGTATAAACCAGGACTCAGGAGACCTCAGACCTGATTCGCCTCTCACCCATAGGATATCTCCTTTGGGTAAGGTCTTCCTAGACCTTGAAACCTTTGCTATGACGTGTTTGGTATCATATTTCCTTGGCCCGGAGGTCAGGTCTTTAATGAAAATCTCGATCTCTCCCTCCCTCATGTCCTCGAATTTCCTTACGAATGTCTGCCACTCCTTTGCCATCTTGAAAACCTCCTATTTCAGCCCGTACTTTTTCCAGTTCTGTGTGACTCTTTCCTGGATATCCGGCGAGTAAATCGTTTTGAAGGAAGCCTTTACAGGAACAATCTCCGGGGTCCAATCAGGCGGCCATGTGGAGTCAAACACCACCGACACTCCCTTCAGTCGTTTCCGTTCTTCCGGACTATAGAACGGGGTTAGTGAGTTAGCCCTGCCCTCATACCACTCATACAGAATGCCTCTGCCTGGATGACACCTCGTGGCGAAGGCGTGCATCACCTCCCCCATATTGAACACGTCTACATCGTCGTCCACAACGATGTGCTTATTGGTCATCACTCTGCGCGTGGTAAAATAATCCAACACCTTCCTGGCTACCTCTGTTCCGCCTCTTTTCACGCCTACAACGATCAGGTGGGTTACACCCTCAGGCGGCACATAGACGTCTGTGACCGCGATACCGCGCCTAAGCAAGCCCTTTTTCATGGAAACAGCCGCGCTGAGAGAGGCCGCGATAGAAGAATCATCTGGAGGTGTCCCCAAAGAAATCATCGTAACGATGGGGTCATTCCTGAAAGTTATGGCATTCACCTTCACGGCAACTCCTTCACACATCGTCCCACTGCGGTACCCGGGGTACTCTCCAAAAGGCCCGTCAGGGGCGATTTTGTCGGGCATCACCTCCCCTTCGATGACGATCTCGGCGTGGGCAGGAACAAGCAAATCACTTGTTTCACAACGCACCAGTTCGATCGGAGTCCCTCTTAATCCGCCCGCATGTTCCGCTTCATTCTGTTGCGGTCGCAGAGGTGCGGTGGCGATGATATGGGAGATAGGATCAGCTCCTAGTACCAGAGCCATCGGCATTGGCTTGTTCTGAGGAAGGTACCGCTCCTTAAAGATCATAGCCAATTGGCTGGTTGTCTGCGGCCAGCCCGTGAGCCAATTCTTCGTATGGACCATGAATCGATACATCCCCCAGTTGGTCCACCCTGTTACAGGGTCCTTGCAAACCACGAGATCCCACGATCCTATGTACCTACCCCCATCTCCCTCGTGTATCATTGGGCTGGGAAACTTGTACAAGTCGACCTCGTCTCCGATCATCGCATTCTGTTTACAGGGTACATCCTTTCCCTCAAGAACCTTCGGAGCAATCCTTTTATCTATGTTCTCCTCATAGAACTTGTAGATCTCCCTTATAGGCGCATCTTTCGGCAATCCCATCGACAGAGCGACCCTACTCCACGTACCTGTCGTGCCATTCGATATCCTGAATCCTCGAGGGTAATCCTTGATTTTCTCAAACAATAGACAAGGGCCGGACTGCTCGTAGACCTTTCTCCCGATCGCCCCAACTTCAAGGTCCCAATCAACCTCGCGTTTAACCCTGAGCAGTTCCCCCTCTTTCTCCAAAACCTCAAAAAAATCCCTGTGATCCTTAAAAGCCATTTTGGATTTCCTCCCTTGCATTATTTACCACTAAAACAAATGCCCGAGCTCGACTCCGTGAAGCATTCTCCTCAGAGTGCCAGCAGATAGACTCGGAGTGAAGGAAGAATGGATTATCGGCTTGGAGATCCTCTTCCCCAAACCACAGTTTAGATAGAGCACCTTGAACAAGGCACTGAGGCTGACAGTTGCCGTTACATCTCTTATCCTTCACGGCATTGATTCCGTTGGGATCTGCTTTAGCCCTTTTCGTGGACCGGCACTTCCAGCAGTCGCTGTCTTACATCCTTCAAATGTTCTTCCAACAGCTTTGAAGCTTTCTGTCTTTTCCTCTCTTTTATCGCCTTCAGGATCTCTTCATGGAAGCTGACAGCATTCCGGCTCACGACCAGATCCGAAGGCAGACGGCCGA
Organism: uncultured delta proteobacterium; assembly: GCA_963740905.1. Classification (GTDB taxonomy): domain Bacteria; phylum Desulfobacterota; class DSM-4660; order Desulfatiglandales; family HGW-15; genus JAFGDM01. The sequence goes on along the minus strand of CAVUFY010000008.1, from coordinate 171,594 downwards.
GCAATTCACCCAGTACGCCCAGGAGAGCGCCCGTAACGACAACAAAGACCTGATTCCCAGAGGCTTCGGCCAGAATCTTATGAAATTCTAGATTTTTCGCTGTCGCGAGAGTACCATTTGCAATCTTTTCCTTGGCCTCTAAAATATTTGCCTCAAGGGCGCGGAAGTCACCTTCATCGGCGGCTTCAACGGCGTCGGCCAGAACCATTCCCTCGATCCTGAGCCTGGCGCGAGTCAATTCTTCCATAGTAATCGTTTCAAACTGGAGGGCATCGAAAAACAGACTACCGATTCTGCTCAAGATGGTATCTTCGACGATCGGGCCTCCTCCGTAACCTTGCTGGACAACAATGAATCCGGAGAGCTCAAGAATGCGCAACGCCTCCCGAATCGTCTGCCGACCCACTTTGAACTGAGTAGCAAGTTCGCTCTCCGGGGGAAGCCTGTCACCCGGCTTCAACACTCCCTTAAAAATAAGTTTTTTGATTTCTGAGGATACTTCCTCAAATGTACGTTTGCTGAGAATAGGGCTAAAAAGGGTCTGCTTTCTTGTTGTTGGATGCATAATGCATTATTGTCTGACAGTTAGACAGTACCTGTATTAGGTTGTTTTTGTGGTGTCAAGCAAAATATTCCCGTTTGCGTCACCTTTTCTCATGGTTGCACAAAAAACGTGGATAAGGGGTGGCAATGGGCTTGCGGAGCCCTGTGGATAGCGGACCGGCCTGTCTATCTTCCGACTTGTACCCCTGTCCACTTCTTCCTTCTCCACATGGGCGGCGACAGTTTCACGAATCTTCCGTTCGGAATGCAACATCCTGCACGCACAGAACACCGATTTCATACTCGGGCTTGCGATTGCGCGCCCAATCGGATCAAGTGCCATCTTGAATTTGCATTCTTCCCTTGAGGTGATTAGACACATTACAGGGGAATGCCGCCACGGTATTGTTGCAACAAAGGCCGAGTGAGGCTTCTTGTTATTTCCCTGGAGGAGACAACTGGAAAAAATCAGATGAAGGGAAGTGATCTAATGAACGTCAAAAATATGCTTATAGGAGCCGTGCTCCTAATCTTTCTGATGTTCTCAGGGTGTGCTTACTACGAAGGTGGTTACGGATACGGGTACGGGTATCCTTATTATCAGCATTACTATTCTGGGTATCCCTACTACGAGCATTACTATTATGGATACCCTCATTTCCGTTATTATGGAAATTATGGGGAGCATGGACATCTTCATGGATATTACGGCCATCAGCATTATTACAACCACCAGCCTCATCATGGATATTACGGCCGTAATCATCATTACAATCACGCTCATCACGGCTATCATGGGCGTCATTGATGAGGCCTGCTTCAAAGTGCGCAGGAAGCGGATCAGTAGGGAGGCAGCTGTCAGCGGGGATCACCAATATTGGTCATTTCTGGAGCCCTTCTCGCAAATGTCGAGAAATACCGGGTTAATCCAGAAATCCGGGAGGAGGGAGTGATGGTCAAACGAATTCTTGTGAAAATGGCCCTTGGAAAGGATGAAGTTCCTCATCCTGGATAGGGGCCTTGAACTGGAAAGGAGGTATTGATCATGGGCGAGGAAAAGTTTGAAGAACTGTTGCCTTCCTTCGACAAGGTGAAGAGGCCAAGAAGGATCGAGGGAGGCTGACCGATCTTGAGAATGCGACTAGAAAGGAGGATACCAAAGTGGATTTGGCAATAGAAATATCCCTCCCACAGCGAAAGAGCAGAAACGGCAAACGATCCGTTGGTTTCAAAATTCGATTCTTCTGTCACTCCGCCTTTTTTCCCGCATTTCGATCTCTTCGCTAAAGAGGCCGAGGCACAGAGGACAGGGATATTGATTGAGGTCCACATATTGGCAATCAGATTGATTGCATTGCACGAACAGCTCATTGCTATATTTACGACCGAATGAGGGTTTGTTTTTTAAGGTAATTTTAACATCTTCAGAAACAACAGCGCAGAAATAATCTTGCTGCCTACGGTTTGCCAATGGTTTTCTCCCGTCTCCACGCACAATTCTTGAGCGATGTCACACATCATAATACGCAGGACACGATTAGTCCAGCTTTAACTTGCCGGGTCTTCGCCCCTATCCCTGCTGATCGGTCCCCCCCGGCCGTTACAGCTCTGACAATGGTAGAATTGGCATTCCATCCCCTGAGCTGTGAGTGCTGTGATTAGAGCTGTGACCGTTCTGATTATCGCCACGCCGGCCTTGCCGGGTGTTTTATCTATCCCCCCTGTTACAGCTTTGTCCTGCCTTTGCGGTTGTACCATTCACGATCTGAGGTCCCATTCCGTGCCTCTGACTTGGATTCGCCTTTCCTTTTGCTGGGATTTGTATTACTGCAAAAGCATTAGAAAGGAGGTTGACGATGGCAAACGGACAGCAGCAGGAGATAAAGGTTAACTTTCCACCGCATTTACAGGGTGGTGTTTACTCAAACAATATGGTGGTAGCCCACAGCAGAGAAGAGTTTGTCATGGATTTTGTGATGCTCGTACCACCAGTTGGCACCGTGATGTCTCGTGTGATCATTAGCCCCGGCCACATGAAGAGAATGATAGGTGCCCTGCAGGATAACGTTAAGAAATACGAATCGAGATTTGGCACGATTCAAGTTGCGGAAGAGCCAAAGGGCAACGTAGGCTTCCAGGCCTAAGCGGATATGGGGTTAATTTACCCTGCCCATGCTGTTCGAGCTGATCTCATTGCAGCTTTTGGCATCTCGCAAAGGCTCGGCTCCTGAGCTGCCTCTGTCCTGATTATCACCCCCCCGGCAAGGCCGGGTGATATCCCATCTCAATCCCCTGACGTGCAGTTGGTGGACTCTACCAAGCTCGCAGAAGGCTCGTACACAAGAGCCCTCCTGACCGTCCTTACTTATGTCCGGTAACAGGTTCCGAGCTGCCCAATACGTCAATCACGCCCCTGAGAGGCCATCCCCCCCAAAGTTCAAGGCATCCCCAAGGACTATCCGACAAAATGCCGACCCTCCAGCTGCCACGCAGGATCAGGCATTGTTGCGCATGATATTTCCGAGTTACTGTGGTGTTACTGCGGAGAACTGCACGAAGCGATTACTGGCTTTTGCCACTTCCCGTTTTCCAGGTTTCGCTTTTTCCAACTCTTGTTCCGCGTAATAGAAGATCAAGACTTTGAAAGAGTCATAGGGCAAGGATCTTAAAAACTCTAATTTAAATTCCTCGTCATCCATTTCAAGAAACGCCTGAGCTTCGACCAACATTTCCTCCATGATGTCGGCTAAGAATGGATATTCGCCTCTGAAACTTTCCGTCACAGATCTACCTGCACGTCTACAGCATCGAAGGGTTTTAAACACAAGTTCCAGCTTTTCTCTCCTGTTCATGATTTCACGCTCTTGCATTTCCCCCTCCTATTTCGTTACCTTCGAGGCATTAATGTCAGGTCCGCTTATCAAGTCTATCTATAGGCCCGTCACACTCTGCCTTCTGTTCCACTACTCAATAGCTTCTGCACGCTCGTTTCAATCTCTTCCAACTCGAACGGTTTGGGGATGATAACATCAACACTGTTAGACTTCAGCTTCTCCCACAGCGTTTCGTCATAGCAGCCCGTTAAGACGATCACAGGTGTGTCTGGAGACTTTTCTTTGACGAGGCGACATAGCTCAGAACCATTCATAAAAGGCATCTGAAGATCGGTCACCACCAAATCGTAAGAGCCGCTGAGAAAGAGAGTCGAAGCTTCAAGGCCATTGCCAGCCGGAGTTACGTCATAGCCCATAGAGGATAGCGTTTTCGACAAGAATGTCCGAAAGGCCTCGTTATCGTCAACCACAAGCAATCGCCTCTTCTCTGACGATCTTGGAATGTTTGCTTGAACTTTCTCCATTATGATTTCACCACCCACCATTTCTTCCTCCTATTAGTTGCATCTGTAATCAATGAATGGCCCCAATCTGGTCTGGTAGGGATCTTAGTCTCTATTATCGGGGGAAAGATAAATGGAGTAAATGAGGGGTATCCTGTATTTAGAGCTACATGCCGGAAACATCTTACCAGCTTAACCAAGGGAATGTTCGGGTTTCTAGCAGCCTGTCGGCCTTATGGTTATTAGGTGGCTTTTGCCCCAGAAGAGATTTTCTTGCTGGCGCATGTCACCGAACTGATTTTGACCCCGAAAGGGTCGTAGATTAGGCTTTCAGTTTTTCTTTACTGCGTTGGGGCGAAAATTTTGCCCTATACTGTCTCTTCAGAACGCTTGTTCTTTGACATCACCCTCAACACAGGGCGTGCATCCTCTTGAGGTTGTATGCAATACAGACCAAGTCCCACTCTCCGGCAACCTTGTTCACCCCCCGCAGGAGGAACTGGCGGAATCCCATCACAGCCTTGATGATGCCGAAAACCGGTTCGATGGTGCTCTTTCTCTTGGCGTAGATTGCCTTGCCCGCTATTGTCTTCAACCGGTGCTTCATCTCTGTGACAGGATCCACAGGGGCAAGCAAAGGCTCCGGCTCGGTAAATCTATTTTCAAGAGCTGAGTTGTGCTGTTCCCGCTCAGCAGCAATATAAGGGACAATGTTCTGGCTTTTGCATTGCTCCACATTGTTTCGACTGAAGTAGCCGGTATCAGCCGACAGAGCGTCAACCCGACCAAGGCTGCCTGGGAGGCTGCAGAGGTTTTCAACCGCAGGCCCCAGTTCCAGTTTATCGTTGCTTTGCTGCGTGATGTGGTTCTCAACAATGAGCATGGAGTCCACATCAACTGCGGCCTGCGCATTGTAAGATTGATCAAAGCCCCCCGAAGACGAGGGCATGATCCGAGACTCACTGTCGGTGAGGTTCACTTGGTCCTTGCTCTTGGGTCCAGGTTCAGGAGGTCTGGGAGTGCGTCCCCGGGCTTCTTCCCCGTGGATTTCTCCTTGCTTTACGAGCAGTCAATTTCGCTTGATGCTCTTGATGCTCTTTGGCAAAACGTTCTGCTGCGCGTCGCTCTATCTCGGCCTTGGCCGCAGCAATCGCCTCTAAGCGTGATTCCCGGCGCAAAAGTTCCTCGGGGATATTCATGCCTTCAGGCAGATCTTCCTTGTCGGCTCTTTGCGCTTTGCGCAGCAGCTCTTCGATTTCACCCTTGAGTTGCTTTTCGAGCTTGCGGGCATGCTCCCAACTCAAGGCATGATGTTTCGAGGCATTGGCTTTGATCTTGGTTCCGTCCAGACTTACCGAACCCAGTTTCATGAGTCCCATCTCGTCGGCCACCAGCAGGATCTGCGTGAACAAGGACTTCAACTCTTTGAGGAACTTCCTGCGGAAGTGGCGATGGTGTCATGATCAGGATGCATGTTGACGGCAACATAACGGAATGCCACCGAATCGTAAGTCGCCTGTTCAATCTTGCGGCTGGAGAACACTCCGGTTGCATAGGCATAGAAGAGCAACGCCGTCATCATGCTCGGCGCATAGGCATCCGACCCCCTGCCTGCATAAAAGTTTCGGATGGGAGAAAGATCGAGACGTGATACGATATCAACGACAAATCTGGCTAAGTGATTTTCAGGCACCCAGTCATCCACAGACGGAGGCATGAGAAACAAGCTGTGGCGGTCAGTATCTTTGAATCGTGGCTCCATTGTATTTTCAACCCCTTACTATTTTCGTGGCAACAGAGATAACTAATTGATTCTTTTAGGTATAATACGGGAGTCTGAATAAGAAACCAACAAAAAAATCACCACTGGAATCATTTTCTTAAGGGTGTTTTCTTGAGCGTTGAACTATAACTCTACAATCCCTCTTCATGTAATAGTCAGTCCACAAACTCCTAGGACGCTTCTATCGAGTTGGAAGGACCGACCCGGCCCGGCAGGAGCAGCTCTGGTCGTAACAGGAACTGACAGACCACGACCCTGATGTGATCCCATATTAACCTGGGCGAGATCAGTGGTCCTTAGATCACCCCCGGCTGCATTGTCCTATTCCCCTCATCCTGGCCCTCCTCATCTGACCCTAAGAAAGACTGATTGATACAGCTGTGAAGCGTTGTAAGCCGTGTGGATCGACTTTCTGGATTCCCGAAGGGGAAAGATAGGGGGCAACTGGCCTGGAGCTTCTCAGTGGGTTTCGGGGGAAATGGTGAGCATTCCGTGCAGGGGTTCAGGCACGGTTGGACATTGGCCATGATCGGATTGTCCCCCGGTTCGATTTTTCCTTGACATGACCCAAATTTTCTTGCATTAAGAGCAAAGTACATCCTTTCCATCCATTAACCTCCAGCCAGGAGGTGCCCATGGGAAAAACTCTGAAAATGTGCCCACGTCGCTCCTGACAGGACGGGTTCTGTTCTGTTGGGAGCATACCATCCATTTAAAGGCCAAACCCATCGGAAGATGGGGACGGAAAGCCACGGGTCTCAGATAGCTTCGTGTGACATGCGCGACTAGGTTTCTCTGCTGGCTCCTTAGACTTCCGGATCTACAAGATAGCCGAGCTGCCGAGTGTGACATCGTCAAGGTCACGAAAGGCATTGCTCGGCTTTTTGTTTCCCGTAATCCCTAACTCTGAAAGGAGGCTGTCATGAAAAAGATAATTATTGGCGTATTGGGAACGATTTTTCTCTATATAGCATTCGGTCCGGTTGCTTATGCACAAATGCCGAAGGAAGGAACATTTTCTGGAACCAATACCTATGCCGGAACTCAAAAAATCATGCCTCTAGATAAGGATCGATTTGTCATGGTCTATGACAACATTGGAGTACGGATGGAGGACAGTGGTCAAGGACCTTTCAATGGTATGTCAACGCATAATGTGGGCGTCATTTATTTCGAAAAAGGAGTAGGCCGGCTCCGAGGATATATCACTAATATGGATAAAGACGGAGATCAAGTCCTTGTTGAGCTTACAGAGGAGGCCAGCCAACTTGGAGGAAATCCGACCAATGGAATTGGGAAGATAATTGAAGGCACTGGTAAATTTGCTGGCATTCAGGGTGGCTTCGAATACACTAGACAGACTATGCGTCCGGTGGCCGATGGAACTCACCAAGCAGTCTCAAAATTTAAAGGCAGCTGGAAGATAGTTGAACCAAATAAATAGATTTCGCTGTAGGTAGCAATTCTATAGGGAGCGGGCCGTTCGAGCCTGCCTTCTGTCCACCAAGAAACCTATACCCCTTTACCAGACCTTCATAACGAACCACCTCTATCAAAACCCTGTAGAAAGGGCAGGAGGTAAGATCATGATTAAGCTGATTACTTGGGAAATGGATCGTTCACATGCACCGGCTGATCCGGCAGAACGACTGAAGCTTACAATGACACTTGCTGACATGGTGAAGAAAAGCACCGATAGTGGTAAGATGAAGATGTGGGGCATCAATCCGGGTGGGAACCATGGGTTCTCTGTCACTGATGGAGACGAGAAGGAGATCTTCGCCATGGTTGCTCGATACATTCCTCACGTAAAGTTCACGGTTGAATCGATGCTGTCCATAGACGAAATAATTTCGATCCTCAAGACTATGCAGCAGCAGGCCTAATGTTGACATTTGCAGAAGGCAGGGTTGTGAGACCCTGCCTTTTCTGCCAGACTCTTCCTCGGCTTCTAGCACTTAAAAAGGTAGCAGCTGACGGGATTGAAGTTTTGGCAATGAGAGAGAGGATCTTGTCTGGTGGTATCCCCGTTGTTCGGTTTCCTGGTGGACGAAAGATGTGCATCGACTTACGGGACATAGACCGGTTCATTGAACGGAACGAGATGACATACACGTAGTCATTGGGCCTAGCCTCTCTACCACATCAGGGGGCCATTCCAACAACCCACCTTAATCTCTTGATTTTTTTGATTCTTTTCGGATGCGATTCGCTTGACAAAGAGTCTCAGAACTGCCAGTCCGGATTCAGCTTCTTGAGGAGATCATTCGCCTTGCTCAGATCCGACGGCACCTTCCCTTTAAGCTTGATCTTCACGGCGAACTCCGGCGCTGCTCCAGCAAGAAGCTTCGTCAGTGCAGGGGCGCCTTCCTCGACAAAATCTTGAAGCTGGGCCAGATCCATGGATGCCTCACTTGACTCTGGAACTCCGGGTGATTTGATGGTCGGAGGCGTCGGTATCGAAGTGCCCGCCGGTGGCAAACGCAGCTCCCTATCCATGTCAGCTTGGACAGAGCCAAATTCCGCGCCTGCGGCACCGCGAACCAGCACCCCCTGGTTGACTGCCTCATTCAAGACGTCGATGAATTGCCGCGTCGGCCACGGCCTTCCCCTTGAGGTTTTAAGCTCGGCATAGAGTCTGCCTACTGTAGTCTTGGGAGATTTCCCGTCCCAGGCTCCCGCAAGGGCACCGGGTAGCAGGTCCATGGCTCTTAAGGGGGTCGGCGGTCGAAACAGGTTCGCATCTGGATCAAGCTGTAGTTCTGAAGGTTTCTCGCCTAAGAGGCTATCGTTGCCGAAAACCAACCATATGTCCCCCCTTGTCACGGCCTCGGCAACTGCTGCGTGGACCAACTTGTAGTCGGCTTTTGGAATGGGTCTCTTCTCGGGCGGATAACCCGGCTGTGCGATCTCGTCGAAGGCATTCGTGCCGTCAAACCAAGAGCAGACGGTTGAAAGCTTCACGGGTTTGTCATCCGTGGACCACAACCCTGCCATGGCTGAAGGCAGAACGGCCGCCGGGTGCACCTTGTTCAGCGTCGTCTTTGCCGGTAACCAGGCCTCGGCGAAATCCGCCCAATCTACCACGCCTTCGATCGGGCAGTGCCAGAACCATTCCTCTCCGCCTGCCGGTGGCGCATATCGGAGAGCAACCAGCCCTCGCCGGACCGCATCCTCGATCGTGTTGATCACCACTTGCCGGTTGACCAGTTTAGGCATATCCGGGTATCGCCCAAACGATCCGTACATGTCCTTCACCTTAATCCTCGCATCTGCCGCCGGCCATTTACTGAACGGTCCTCCAGGCAACAGGGTCTCAGCATTGATTCTCTCCCTGTAAATTCGAAGATCTTTCTCTCGCACCAAGGTTGGGAATAGCGCTTCCGTGCCCATGGTGAACTTCTTCTGAACGGCATTGCCTGTCTTGTCGATACAAATAACCAGCTCGAAGGCGTTCTTCACAAAGGTCAGGGCTTCCTTTTGCGATTCCCGTTCCCGCCTTTTGACAGTATCCTTCTGCTCATCTTCGAGCTCTTTGAAGCGATCGGAGCTCTTTATGTCACGCCATGCCATCCACGACGCAATGGCCTGCTCAGCCTGGATCAGTCCCGCCGCACTCGGAGTCACCACAAGAATGATATTCTGATGTTCGCGCTTGTCGGTGTCCGAGGCATGCGTTCTGATGAAGTCAACGGCCTCGAGCTTTGGAGCACTCCCCGGGCGTGCCAGCATATTCAGCCCCGAGAATCACAAGTCGGAATGTCGCATCGTCTTGCACATGATCAGGGCCAGAGGGCAAGATATGGATATCCACCGCCTGTCTCTACCGTCCAGGAGCGGACGACACTGCTTCACCAGGTCGTTGAACTTAGCACGGGCATTCTTTAGAGCGTTCCGCTTGTAAGAGTCGTGCATCTGATTCAGATTGGGCTTGGGTCCCATGCGCCAGTACCGGGGGAGTCCGCTCGCCGGGTCCGTGCTTTCACACTCCGAGAGATACCAGGAGGTCCTGGCCCATTCCAGAAGGCCGGCATTGAGCATGGCAGGTATGTCGCAGGCGGCCCCAATCAACCACCTCAGTTCACCTAATTCCGCCTGCTCACCTATCGGTTGGGAGAAATTGAAAGCGCCGGCACATGCGGCCTCAACCTCTCGGCCTGTCAGGGTGGAGGCATTGGTTTGAGCGGTCCTGGCTCGTGGCATATCCGTGCGCAGATTACCCGGCCAGTTCGGCTTGGAAGTCTCCTCCACAGAATTCATTGCGTCATTCGCCAGTTTCTCCAATGCGGACCCGATCTCGTCGCTCGCCCCGGGCCTGGCCAGAAATACCTGCGAACTGATCAAGGGAGAGTCATCCCAAGGCTCTGCCTCTCGCAGCGCCATCGAGAATGTCTGAAGGATACCGCGAGTTCGCTGGAACTGACGCAATCCAGCCCACTTCCCGAACAGACGGTTTAAGAGGTCAGGATGAAAGGGATAGGCATCCATCAACTCTTTTTTGCTGTCAGGGCTCTTGGCCCGCGCGGGCTCCACCGCATGCATTCGGTGCCAGAAGGAAGTCACATGCTTGTCGCATTCCGCAGCTCCCTTTGGAAATGATTCGAACATCCGCCGGCGCAACAATTCCGCAAAGTCACCCTTATCTACCGGCGTCTGTACATCGGCCTGCCGGTTCAACCCTGCATTACACCTTGCAAGGATTTCGGTCCCCACTTCATCCCGCTTGGCCGGGTCCGTGGCGAGCAGGGACACCACCAGGCATGACCTTTTCGAGGCCACGGTCGCCTGTGAGAGCGTTTGGAAGAAGCTTTTGAGCCTGTCATACCAGACCGGACCCTTGTCCTGTCTCACGCCGTCCGGGTCGGGCGAAGCTGCCCCGTGCGCCCACATCAGGAATTCATCCAGCAATATAAGCGCCCCTAAATCGTCCTTCTCGACCTCCTCAAGCAATTCCATCCAGAGGGACTGGGCCGGAGGCTCGTAGTAGTCGGGTTCATCCTCATCCCGCTTTAGAATTTCGATGCCTTTCTTCCCCAGCAGTTGCCATGCGATCAGGTTCCATGGCATGCGAAAGTGACGCGCCTCTCCGCTCGGTGAATTGACCAATCCCCCGGCTTTCCAATCCACCTTGTCGAAAGAAACTGCAGCAATCCGGGCCGTGGGTGGATCGGTCATCTTTGCCGCAGCCAGAATTTCACCCACTGCCGGATGATGTTTGGGCAGCTTTGCACCCAAAATGCAGAGGTAATAGGCTGTAGCCAGGGCATGCGTCTTGCCTCCTCCGAAGGTCTCGGGCTACGTTGAGCACGCTGACGCCGTCGCTCCGGCCGGCTAACCGGGCCAGGATGTTGGAGCAGAATTTTCGGAGGTTCTCGGTAGCATAAGTAGTGGCAAAAAATTGCTCCGGGTCGCAGTAAAATGGGCCACCGCTCTTTTTCCGGTTTACGATCTGATAGAGATCCACTGCGAAATCCTCAAGCTTCAATTCCCGCTCCAGGATCTTTTTCCGCAACCGGCACACCGTCTTCCATGGTTGAATGGGAGTTGCCTTAGCCATCACGCCACCTCCAGAATCAAAATCAATTAGGAACTCAGGAAAATCAGGAAAGTAAAAAACCCCAAAAGCTTTTCTTTCTTTTTCATGAGTTTTCTTGATTTCCTGATTCAACTTGTTTGTCTCGCGTCCAACGCGTTTAACGGTAAGGGGCATCGTTGCAAAGTTTAGGAGCAATCCGACCTCACAATTTGTGGCTTTCATGTATGAGCGAACGACTGCAAAGTGGATCTGCTCCAAGGCCGAGATAGCCTTCAACTCAACCACCACCTTCCCTCCCACCAACAGGCCTAGACGATGTTCACCGATGGGTTTACCCCGATATGTCAACGGAATGGCCTTCTGGCGTTCGTATGGTATTCTGCTATCATCCAATTCAATGCACAGGGCTTCTTCATAAATGGATTCAAGAAAACCCGGACCGAGATGTCGATGGACTGCTATTGCCGCCCGTATAATACGCGCGGTGAGGTCCTTCTCTTCCAGCTCCTTTCCTGATTTCCTGAGTTCCAAATTCAACTCTCTTCTGTTCCTGCGTTTCTGTATTCAAATAGCGGTATTTCCCTTACGACGTTCTCTTCGACCACCACTCGTCGGTTCATCTTGAGCTGGCTTGCCAGAGACTCCACCAATCGCTGCTCCTCTGTCTGGTGATCCTCCAAGGCCAACTCACGTACTGCCTGGAGCAGACGAGGAAATGCCGGATCGCCGGCCAGCCCCCAAGATGCGTATAACGATTGGACATCTCCGGCCCGGTTTTGCTTCAGGAGGTACATCAGACCGTTGCAGCCTGTCTATCAGCGGAGCGGGGTGGTTTGGTCGGTTCTCGCCCAGCTTGTCATCCTTTACACGCTCATTCCACCGAACCAGACGGTACTTGTCCGCCTTGGCACTCGAATTGAGGATCTCACCAGCTTCTTCCTCTTCCTCCGCGTCTCCGCGTCTCCGTGTTTTCTTCTTCCCTCCTTGCTCCATCATGTTCCAGACCATCTGCAACTCCCGGTCTGTTTTGCCGCAGGCGTTCGCATAAAGGATGCATACCCCTGCCAGCACGGGATCAAATGCGAATGTCTTGCGGTGGAGCAGGTAATATTGGGTCACCGCATCCAGAGCAACCGCTTCATCAGTTTGCCCCTGTAAATCCTCGAAGCCTCTGAGAGGCCCGAGGGCAAATCGCAGGACCAATTTTCGAACCTCGTCCAGGAACTCCTTGACCTCCATGTTCCCCCCCTCCGTCTTCTTCACATAAGGATGCGCGCTATAGGCCATCAGCGCAGGCCCCAATGCGGCCCATTGGAAGTCCGCTCCCCTCACGTTTACGTCAAAGAAATACAGCAGGCTGTTCTTTGCCCCCCAGTTCCCTCACGCGGGTCCAGAAGAATGGACCGCATCTTGGCGAGCACATCGTCTTCCCGATCCGGGCAAAGCGCTCGGGTCGCGCTTTCCGGCATACGATCCAAACCGAGGTCGAAAGGTTGGCCCTCTTCTGGGTGACTCTTGTTCACCATCTCGGTCTGGATCGGCCAACTCGCTGTCACCACCGCCCCTGACCGGATCAGCGCGCCTATGAGGCTCTGCCATGCATCGACTTCCTTGTTGGCGAAGACCACAACCATGCGCCCATCATGTTTCAGGGCATCCAGGCTGCGTCGAAACGCCTTCGTCATGCCATCTTCGTAGATTTTCCGTGACTTTTCCTCATCCCCGCCACTGTCTTGAATTATCATCGAGCAGTTCGCCATCGCCCTGACTTGTGTCCCATTTTGGCGATGTGCGCGCGAAGATCTCATGAAACTCCTCATTGAAGTCACCTATGATGCGCTTCTGCCAGATACGGAAGAAGTTCATCAGATCCGCATAGGGAATCGCATCATAGTATGGCGGATCAGTAATGCAGAGATCCTGCTGTTTTAGTTCAGTTGCAACAGGATGCTCACGCAGCGTACCGTAGGCGCAACCTGGCGAGCTTTGGAACAAGCTCGCATAAAGGCTGTGACCGCATCGCTTACCGCGCGGATACCCCCCGCGTAGTACCTGATCCCGTTCAGAGAGCGGGTTCGCTTCGACGAAGTCCCATGACATCGGCAGCTTGTAGCTTGCGATAGCATGTTTTACTTCACCATCCGAAGGTTCCCAACTACATTCTTTGCTGCAGTAGTCACTGAATCGCCCGAAGATACGGCAGTCAGGTAGACAGCTAGGGCTTCCGCGTTTTCCCAATCTATCTCCCGGATTCGCGCTATTGCCTGGCGCGTGTGCTTTAGGAACACGCCGGCCGCCATCAGTTGGCGCGAGGTGAAGAATTGGTTCCAGTTCACTATTCCGTAAAGTTGAACCCTGAATCCGAGTGAGCCTTGTGGCGGCAGAAGATTCATCCATTACTCCATAGTGAACCCCATTGAATGCCTCTTCTATCTCTTCTCTTTGCACATCCGCCGCTTCCAGTTCCTCTTCTGTGGGCACACGATAAGTCTTTTCTGGCTTCTTTTTACCAGGAGTTTTTCGACTCAACACAGATTGCTGTCATCTGCATACCCATCAGCCCACGTTCGGCCCTGTTCCCGTATCTCATTCATTGTCAGTGCCAGCATATCCGGACGGCCTTTTTCGAAGGGACTCCATACCCCTGCATCGCTCTCTGGTGCCTTTTTTGAGAAGATTTTCTAGGGTGGCTTCCGTTACGCCCCAGGCCTTGAGAAAAGGATGATCCTCGATCACCCGCATCCGTCGTTCAGGGTTGGAAAGGTGCTCTTCGGTCAGCAGTTTGAATGTGACCACCCTTTTTGTGTTATCAGGGATAGGCAACAGGGCGACTCGTTTGCCTTTCTTTCTGGACAGCAGGAAGGTCTTAAGGATAGGAATCCGCCCCTCGGTCCTGATGTCCGCACTGTCCGCGCCAGAGATAAGCAAATTGTCGGTTCTCCATTTTACAACGGGGTAGTACTTGGCAAGTTCCCGCCGTGCCCTCCCTAACACCCATATCCCCATGCCCGGATATGGAAGGAAAGGTCGGCTGAAAGACCTGAAGAGGGATTAATTTGGAACTCAGAAACGCAGGAAGAATAATTTTCAAGTTTTCCTGATTTCCCGAGTTCCTGATTCACATAATTTTCCTTGGCCTCATGGATGTAAAGCTGCCGCTCATCAGAAAAGTGGTACCGCTTCCGGCGCTTCTTCTTCCAACCGTACACTTCCTCTACCAAGTCGGGCCATTCATTTACGAAGTGCGGCAGGGGCCACTTCTTGCCTGCATACTTCTGTGGGTATTCCAGTGTGCCTTTGAGCAGTAGCCATGCCACGGGGTTGATATCCGAGGCAGAAGCATGACATCCGAGCCACATCGCTTCCAGAGGGATGGCCCCGCCACCGGCGAAGGGGTCGAAAACTCGGGGCGCTTTACCTCCGTTGGTTTTGCGGATTATTCCCCTCAGATTAACCATATGTTCGTTGTCTTCCGAGTTCCAGGCCAGCACGCCGCCATCGACCTTTGGATTTTCTTCAATTACGAGATTCCCGTTCTCGTCCTTGGATTCGCTTTGCTCAACCCTCACCGCGCCGCCTATGGCTTTGAGCAACTCCGCTCGTTTTATTGGATCGCCCGGATCAAATAGAAGGGTTGCCAAAAGGGCAGCACGGCATGCGGCAAGGGGTCTACGCGCTGGCCAGACGTGAAAGGTTGAGGTATATCCCCCGGACCGAACATTCTTCTCCCGTGGCGATAGTATGGAGGCCTGCTCCAAAGGCATCAGTATTTCGATGAGACGGGGTTTGTCTGCTTGGCTCATGACACTCCTAAGAATCCAATTTGGAACTTAGGAAATCAGGAAGGAAGAGATTTCGACATTATGTTTTTCTGTTTCATGAGTTCCTGAGTTCCTAATTCAACTTTTTTCTTCGTGGTTCAGCAACTGGCTGTAAAGCCTCAATCTACCTTCCAAGAGCTTCTTGGACGGCAACTTCGTCAGATACTCCGAGACCTGCATCTTATGCGGGCCATGCCGGAGAAGGAGTTCCACATGCTGCCGTTTCTTCGAGGTGCACAGGATGAGGCCTACAGGCTCGTCCTCCCCTTCGCGCCATTCCATGCTCCTTGAGCCACGCCAGATATAGATCCATCTGCCCCTTGTCCGCAGCAGAGAAAGTACCGAGCTTGAGGTCAATGGCGACAAGGCAACGCAAACCACGGCGGAAAAAGAGGAGGTCGAGAAAATAATCCGTGTCGTCAATCCGCATGACATACTGACGACCCACAAAGCAGAAGTCAGAACCGAGTTCGGAAAGGAACTGCTCCAAGTTCCGGATGACGGCAACCTCCAAATCCTTCTCGGAATAGGCACCCTTGAGGCCCAGGAAGTCAAGCACGTATGGGTCTTTGAACACGTCCTCATACCGCACGGCCCCCGGCAGCCCTTTCTTCTTTTCCAGTGTGACGAGCCTGCGGGTGTCTCGGGACAATGCTACGCGCTCGAAGAGCGCTCCTTCGATCCTCCTGCGGAGTTCCCTCACGGACCATCGTTGACTTGCGGCCTGTTCAAAGTAGAAACTGCGCTTGCGGACATCGGCCTGGCCGAGAAGGAGACGGTAATAAGACCACCCGATCGTAAAATGCTTCTGGAAGTCAATAGGAAGACGGTCGATGGAACGGCCCAATAAGGCGCTGGTTTCCGGCGGGGATGATTGGTCAGACGCCGTTTGATTTTTCCCGGGCAAGGCCAAAAGATCAGACACTTTCCTGATCGATCTCGAAGGTGCTCATAGAACCGACGCATGTCCTGGAGGTTGATCTTCGAGAAACCCCTTCCATACTCCTTCGTCAGGTATTCGGCCAGTCGCTCCAGAAGCTGACTGCCGTATTCAGCGCGCTTGTCATTTCTCTGCATGTCCCCTTGTTATGACCCGGCCGATGTTCCAGTAGAGATTTACCATCGTCAGGTTGGCAGCCGTTGCCACGCGGTGCCGTGCCGCTTCGATCATCCGCCGGATTTCCGGCAGGATCCTTGGTGCTTTCGCCACAACAAGAGATGTTTTGGATTTCACGCTTTTCACCCTTGGCTGAATTCAATCTGGAACTCAAGACATCAGGGAAGAAAATCAATCCAATCTGGAACTCAGGAACTCAAGAAGATAAATATTTCTTGTCCCGCTTTGCGCTTTTCATTGCATTCCTGATTTCCTGAGTTCCAAATTCAAACCCTTCTTCACCCTGAGTTCCTAATTCAACTCTTCAGTCAGGCTCCGCCTCCCGGAGTATGTCCCCGAAATTGATCGTGAAACTCTGCCTGGTCTTCACAGCCAGCTTAAATGCCGGGTCCTGCACCCGGTAAAGAAGGGGATTCGTGGCACAGTCAACCACCACATAAAGCCAGTATCGGTCCCGCACATTGACCGCTGTCGGCCACTCGTTTTCCGTCAATTGGACAGAACCCCGCCCAGCCCGACCTTTGACCTCAATGGCGACGATCTGGCCGTTCGCCCTGTGACTTTCAAGTTCATATCCCTTGGCCATATGTGGCGAGGACACATCCACCACGCGTGCGTTGAACCGATCCACCTCGAAGTTCCTCGCAACGCGGATGGCGATTGCCTCAATGTTCCGGTCATAGGCATCCTGAGCTTCTGGGCTGTCATCGGGCAGTACAAGAGCCACCGCCACACGCTCAAAGGTGACAATCTCCAGAAGATCCGCCCGGCGATGTTCCCGCAGGAGTATGGCGGCCCTTTCTTCCTTTAGCTCTGCTTGCCGTGCCCTGATTTCCACCAACCGGGCCTGTGCCGTGATGTCGCCTGCACGGACCTTGCGCGAGTAATGCCCACGCTGCTCGGCAAGTTCAGCAGCCTTGAGGTCAAACCCCCGTGCCAGATCCTCCAGACGCACGTCTGCCTCGGCCCGAACTACCGTTCGCGCCTGTTGAAGGAAATCGGATTCTGCAATCGCTCGAGCGTAGCTATCGCACTTCTGTACCCGCTCGTCAGGCATCCGCAGCAGACGATTGGCTTTCCACAGACTCGCCTTTGGTGCGGGCTGGAGCGCCAGAAGGTGGTTAGGCGCACATGTAGAGAACTCACCGTCTTCATTCCATTTCACTGCCAGGATACGACGATCCATGAGGTTGTGCCTACGATCCTTGCCATCCACCTCCTTGAAGTCGGCAAGCTCTCCAATCTGGCAGACGTAGAAGGCGACCCCGTAAGGTCTATCTACTGTAGGGTCAAGGAAAAGCGCCCCCCGTTCCGTATCAGAACGAAACCGCGAAATGACTTCATCGCAGATCCCATCGAAAAACGGTTCGCCGGGTCGAAGGAAATGCACTCTGGCGCCTGCAAGTTCGCCAGGCGGGGGTTCGCGCCGGACCGAGAGATATTCGGGAAGCCCATCCACAAGTCGGGACGAAATATTTTGCACCCAGGGACTGAGATTCCTTTCGAAGCTCACGCGCGCAGCCAGGCTAAGGTCCCCTGACAGCGTAAGTCCAAGCGGAGATGCACATTTCTCGACGAAGTTCTGCACATAGGCAGGGAGCAGGCGTGCAAAGTTCTCCACATCCATTTCGGATTGCAGTAGAGCGATGCGCCGGCCCACGTCACCGAACCGAGATGCCTGCCGCCTCAACTTCTCCATCGCCTCCCGCTGCCTTTGAGTGGCGAGCCATGCATCCATTTCCCGCTTCCACTTGTCTGATTGCGGATGCATCAACCTGTCCAGAAGGAGATCCCGTATCGATGTCTCAGGAAGCAACTGCCCTACGACGTCAAACACCTTGTCGGTGCTCAGCGCCCTGCGAGCCTCATCCAGCTTCTCCAGGAGGACGGTGAGGGTACATCTCCTTCCCTTGTCTTCTCTGCCACGAGGTTGAAGATTCGGACTTCCGGGTTCCGCTGACCGAACCGGTGTAGCCTCCCCATTCGCTGTTCAAGTCTGGCAGGGTTCCAGGGGATGTCATAGTTGACCATGATCCAGGCAAACTGGAGATTGATCCCTTCACCGGCCGCATCAGTCGCCACCATCAGGCTTGCGCTGTTTTGCGGGGGATTCAACCGCACAAGATCTTCGGGCCGCATCAACTGGCTCCGAATTTCCACCGGCATGAAAAACACTCTTTGGCGCTCCCGCTCTGCTGCATCCATGCCGCCGTGAATCACCGCAACGCGATCCGTGTATCCCATTGCCGCAAACTGATTCTGCAAGTAAACAAGAGTGTCTCGGTGCTCAGTAAAGATGAGGACTTTTTCCCGGTGGTACTCGGGCGAATCGATCAGTTCACGGAGCTTCGTAAACTTCGCATCTTCCCTCACCTTGCGGCCGAGATCCAGTATCCCATCAATCAGCATCAACTCCTGTTCCTTCTGACTCGGGCTTTTAGGACGGACGGCCGAAAGGACCTGTTCCTCCAGCCGCTCACCGCTTTCTGTGCCTTCCTCGGTCGGTTCGCTATCGTCTGCCGTGGCTGCATCGATCTGGGCGATCATTCGTTCCAGATCGGATGGAACCGCCGGTTCGCCAGCTTCCTGCAAGGCGAGGCGTTTGTCCTTGATCCGTCGGAGAGATTCCATGAGTGCAAAGGTCGAGCTTGCAAGCCGCCTCTGGAGCACTGCAACGACCATCGCAGCCGCATTTCTGTTTAGCGCGTGGTTGTTCTCGTAGCTCCACTTCAGATAAGCCGTGGCAGCATCGTAAAATTGGTCTTCTTCCGCCGTAAGCATCACTGGGACGGTCTGAGCTAACCTCGGTTTTGTAAATGGGCTGGCCGTCATAGGTGATCATCTCTTCTTTCAAGCGCCGGATGAAATGCCGGTTGCGCTTTTCCTCGGTCAGCGTCAGGACGGCCTCCGGTGTGGAAAACACTGCGCGATCAAGCAGTCGCCAGATGGCAAAATATGGGAACTCCTTGCCCATGTGGGGGGTCGCCGTGAGCAGTAAAAGATTTCTTGCATGCTGGGAGGCCGTCTCCCCGAGTTGATAACGAAGGGTCTTGCTGTCGCTTCGATTGGGATCGCTCCAGGAGAGCTTATGCGCCTCGTCAAAGACGATAAGTTCGAAGGCCCATCCTGTTTCGACTGAACAAACGCTCCTTTACCTGGGGAGTAGCTGCCGTGTCTACACTCATAATGATCAAGGCAGGGTCTGCGCTCGGTCAGTTGTTCGCGATCTCGGAAATCGGCACCACGAAAGATCGTGAAGTTGAGTTCAAAGAAAAACCGAAGTTCCCTTTGCCAGTTGTAGACCAGCCCGGCTGGGCAACAAATGAGCACTCGCTTGATTCGCCCACGGTTGAGCATTTCCAGGATGTACAGGCCTGCCATGATTGTCTTTCCGGCGCCGGCATCATCGGCGAGCAGGAATCTTAGGGGAGAGAGAGGAAGGAGGTTTTCCGTAGACCGCGATTCTCTGATGAGGGAGAGGGACAACGCGGGACAATTCAAGGCCGTATGCCTTGTTGAAGAGATGCCCGTTCCGTAACCGGAAGGCATCGACTACCAGTTTGACGGCATTGGGGTCACCCTCGAAGTCCAATCTTACCAACTGTTTTTGTGGGGCCGAGGGCTGTTCACCGGTTTCAGGATTTGTAAGATATTCTGCTTGCAGCTCCAGAATCCTCAGAAGCCTGTCCGGCTGTGGAGTGTTTCGGCCCCTTTCCCATCTGTTTACTGCCGCGTATGACACTCCGAGCCTTGCCGCGAACTGGTGCTGAGTCAGGCCCATCACCTTTCGCAATTGCCTGATTTTCTCGCCGGTCATGTCACCTTATATCACAGTTCGGCGAGCCCGAGTGCAAAAGAAATATAGCATCTGCTATATCGCAAAAGAAGTGTTTCCAAAAGCTTGTGCGACGTTCTGCAATGTGGTCACACAGGAGATTTTCGGGCGCGAAAGGTCAAGGTAGGTTTCGGACAGGTTCTTGCGGTTGCTATAGACGAGGGGCACGTTCTTGCCGCACTCAAATCTCCCGGCAGATGGTCCAATTGGAGAAAAAGGTAGTTGGGAACAGACACATGAAGGGCAGGGAGGAGAGGGAAGTCCAATTGAAAAGCAAAAAACGGATGACGATCCAGCAGGGGTAAAAATGGAAAAGGGTGGGACAATGGTGGGACAAAACTGCCAAAACAGAAAAGGACTTACGAAATGTGATCCATAAGTCCTTGATATAACTGGTGCGCCCAGGGTGGCTCGAACACCCGACCTACGGATTCGTAGTCCGTCACTCTATCCAACTGAGCTATGGGCGCGCAATCTCGAAAAGAAGGATAAAACGCTAAAATGCCTGGCGATTTGTAGATTGCCAAGCTGCCTCTCTGGCCTGATCCTCTCGTTCAAAGAGCCAGGGTGAGTAAAAAGTCCGGCAAACACACTCCCTTTGTCTCCCTGATTTTCACTTTACCACAGCATCGGCTTTCCTCCAAATCAAAAAATTTACCCCTCCTATACAGCTCGGAAATGGTCCTGCTGAAGCAAGAGGAAATGGCTGATCCTGATCCCAGGTCGCCGGGCAGGCTCCATTCTCGATCCCCTGATACCCGACTCGAACCAGACCGGGATGTCTCCCGAGATGGAGCAGATGAAAAATACTGGATTCACCTTATTTACCCACCCACCTTGTACCCGCCATAATGCTAATAAGGGAGGTACAGCCATGCAGATTCTTGACGTGCCAGAGACCAGGAAAACGATGGAGGCTTACCAGGAAAGGTACCTCACATCCGAGGAGCAAAGGGAACAGCTGGAATGGTATTGGCTTAAGAAAATTCACAAGGGAACCAAAGCCCCCATCATGGAAAGGAGAGATGTTCCTGACACCGGGGGATAGGTGGGAACCCGATAGTCCAACATTCCAGAAGTTAAGCCGGGACCGGACAAGAGAGTTAGCAGGTCTACCTATCCGATCTCTATATTGCCCTATGCTTCACTGTTCAACAGCCTCTGAACGGCTTTTTCGATCTCCTCCAGCTTGAACGGTTTTAGGATTATCGCATCAACACCGTTAGCGTTCAACTTCTTCCGCTGCGTATCATCACAGCACCCGGTTATAACGATCACTGGTGTGTTCGGGGATTGTTCCTTGACGAGGCGAGAGAACTCCCAACCGTTCATGAAGGGCATCTGAAAATCGGTCACCACCAAATCGTAAGAGCCGGTGAGAAAGAGGGTCGAAGCTTCGAGGCCATTTCCAGCCAGGGTTACATCATGACCCATCAAGGAGAATATTGCTGACAAGACATTCTGGATGCCCTCGCTATCGTCAACCACGAGCAATTGCTTCTTCTCTGCCAATCCTGGAATGATTTGTAAACCTTGCTCCATCACGATTTCAGGCTCAAACATCTCTTCCCCCCTATTAGTTCTGTGATCAATGAATGGACCGGCATCAGGTCCGGTGAGGATCTTCGCTTCCATCATCCAGGAAAAGCCGGATGAGGTAAATGGGGCGTATCCTGTATTTCAAAAATCTGCGCCGCTCTCTTCTGCTCCTGCCGTGGTGAACAATGGGCAGGACGGTCGAAAGAGGATGAACTCATCGAGAACGCTCACATGGAGCATTGCGCAGATGACTCTGTGTGTACTGGGCCTTTATCAGCTCTTGAACCTTCTTTTCAGTCCGGCTAAGCCCACGAGCCCGAAACAAAGAAGGAACATAGTGCCGGGTTCTGGTATGGGGACGGTATTCTCGCTGTCTGCCTCTCCGTCGAACGGAAGGGTGTTTCCTGCCTCAGCGATTAGTCCCGCTAAACGGTAGTGAATGTTAAGCATGGCCTTGTCCGGCCTGATCCTATCTGCCCCTCTTAAGTATTCCGTAAGAGCTAAGGCAGGCGGTTCACGGCCATCTGAAAACAAATCGCGATTAAGAAAGGAGCTCTTTTCCGTCCATTGTGGCGAAGCTTCCAGATCGTAAAGCACTCCATTGAAATCGAGCTTCCATACCTGTACCTGTCTTTCTTGGCGATTTTCGTTTCCCTGCTGTGCAAGACTGAGTTCTGCGCGCTCAATCAGAGCGCCTTCAGGGATTGCAAAATGTCCGAAAGAAAAAGGGTAGCTGGGATTATGGATATTCGCCCAGGCGACATGTCCCGGGGAACCCCGCCTTTCCCAGTCGAGCGAATAGGTGGAAGTCCCGTCGCCTACTGGCGTAGCACTGCTGATCCCTGTCAGACACCAGAATGAGAGGACTACTAGAGAAAATGCACTTGTTAGCCTTTTCATCGATTTGTCCTCCTGAATTCTATCGACCTTTGCGCCCACCCAAGCCGCTCACCTGGAGATAAGGCACTGAACCCAATGGTATAGTCTTACACCACGAGACCTATTTGAAATCAATACCGACAATCCTGTATTCCACTTCTACGGTTTTAGGTATTCCGAACAATCTGACTACCATTCTCTGCCCGACAAGCCTTCCTTAATAGGTCTTCACCTTAGTTTCTCCAGTGTCCGTGTGGATGGACTTTCGTGTCCCGACTTCAGTGCAGCGCGTCCACATATAGAGGCAGATTCTTCTCTTTCCCCAATCCTTTGTGGTCTTCACGAAGTAATATAATTAATTAAAATTTATTGATAATCCTGAATTAAGTAGATATAATTATGTCTAAAAATTAAGGGAGGTGGTGACAATTTCCAAGGGAATCTCACTTAAAGCAGTAAGGGAAAATCTAATGATCAGCAGAGCGGAGCTGGCTAGAAGGGCAGGCGTATCATCGATCACTCTGGACAGAATCGAAAATGGCAAGCCCTGTCGGATCGATACGAAAAGAAAGATAGTGGAAGCCCTAGGGTTTAATCCGTGGCTGAACAATGAGAAGGCTTCATTTTCTTACCAACGATAGGATCGAAACGACTGCGTCTATCACAGCGATCTTCACTAAGGAAGAAAGGAAAAACCATAATGTTACGTTCTATATTGGGGATTTTCTCCCATGATCTAGCCATTGATCTTGGCACCGCCAACACCCTCGTTTATATGAAAGGGAAAGGCATTGTTCTGAACGAACCGTCTGTCGTGGCGATGAAGAATGGCAATGGAAACGGGAAGAAAGTCCTTGCGGTGGGCAAAGAAGCCAAATCAATGCTAGGCAGAACGCCTGGAAATATCGCTGCAATTCGTCCCATGATGGACGGAGTGATCGCTGATTTTGAAGTCGCAGAAGCGATGCTGAGTCATTTTATCAAAAAGGCACACGCCAGACGCAGACTTGTAAGACCTCGAATAATCATCGGGGTGCCAAGTGGTATCACCCAAGTTGAGAAGAGGGCGGTACTGGAATCAGCCGGGTTAGCTGGAGCCAGGGAAGTGCATTTTATCGAAGAGCCGATGGCTGCAGCGATAGGAGCAGGGCTCCCGGTGGCTGAACCAAGGGGTAGTATGATAGTGGATATCGGCGGAGGTACTACCGAAGTGGCTGTCCTCTCGCTTGGTGGCATTGTTGATAGCATCTCTTTAAAGGTTGCCGGGGACAAGATGGATGAATCCATCCAAGAGTATATCAAAAGGAAATACCGCATGGTGATAGGTCTGAGCTCAGCTGAAACGTTAAAAATGACCATCGGTGACGCACATCCTGGCGAAGGTTTTGGAACGGCTGAAGTGAAGGGAAGGGATCTTGCCACCGGTGTACCGAAAGTTTTGACGATAGATTCTGGTGAGATCAGGGAAGCGATTTCAGAGCAACTCAACGCAATTGCCGGAGCTGTGATGACAGCTTTAGAGCGGATGCCCCCGGAGCTTGCAGCTGATCTTGTAGAGACAGGAATAATGCTGGCTGGAGGTGGGGCTTTGCTAAAGAATATGGATGTCTTTTTGAGGTCAGTCATAAAGATTCCTGTAAATATCGCAGAAGACCCACTGACTGCTGTGGCTATTGGGGCAGGAAAGGCATTAGACGATTTGAAGATTTTGAGAGGATTGGAAAAAGGATAAATCAGTCCCTGCATAACCCCCATTCGTAACTCTGCACCATCCGGGGGATCATTCCACCTTTACTCTCCGGCCGAGTCTCCTGATCCTTTTCCTGACCCTCGGCCTTTACCCACGTTCACTTCACCTCCGGTATCAAACTTCCAGACTCCTCCGGCATTTGTTCCCCTTTCTCAACGGCTTGTACCCGTGTCTGGACAAGAAACTCCAGATGAGGACGATCTGCATCCATACAGTAGCCAGTCCTGTCGTCTTCCCGGACACTCCACTTGAATTCTGATTATGAGCCTTCAGCGTACGCAGTGCGGGGCTTCAAGATCCTTCGTCTCGGCCGGATGGACATAACCTCAATGGCTTTCTCGACTGGTTCCGTCTTTTCCTCACTCAGTTCCTGGTACAGTGATTTGGCTTGCTGATACGACTCTCCCTCATATGCGACTAGACTACCATTCTTGACCTCGAACCGATGTTTATTGGTAGCGAGAATGACGTACTCTCGAAGGGTCGCTTTCCCTTCTTTGACTGTATATATCTCTCTTGCTTCATCCATAATTTCATTACTCCTTTAGCCCCCGGATATGGGACAAGTTTATTTCCTCTATTCTTTGTAACAGAATGGGAAGGGTTTCTCTCTTTCCGACCACCCGAATCAATCTCAAGCTTCACTGATTTGTTGGCTTGCAGTTTGTGAGGCAGGAAAACTTCGCAGGGCTTTGCAGTTCTGCTTAGGTCTTCTATTTCATAATTAATCGAGTCAGATGAGAAAGTCAACTGCTAAATTCAACGGCTGATCGCTCCCCGGCAGCATCGTCCCATTCTTAGCCATCAGGCACTACTGAAACGGAGCCGACGAAAAGAGAGCTCAGTTCCCTCTCCATGATACAGATGCGAAGCCTTGCAGATCGACTTTCTTGATTTCCGAAGGAGAAAGGGGTCAACCTGCTCGAAGCTTCTCAGTAGCTTTGGGAGAAGTGTTTACTCGTACATTGCAGCTCTTGGGTCAGAGAGGAAAGGATAGCATGCCCCCCCACAGCTTGAAGTTCCTCCTTTGAGACTGTTCAGGAGAAGGGAGACTGCTTAAAGGTAATCGTGATCTTTCTCGCCTTTCCCGGCCGGTACCCGAAGCTCGTTGTCGGCCCATTCCAGGTCGAGCCACCACTTCTTTTCGGGGTCCGGCTTGCCGTAACCCATGAGGTCATCTCCCCACACGCCGAACCGCCGGGCAAAGGGCACATGTCGCATGGTCCAGTTGACGGCTCTGTGGAAGGGAGTATAGGGCTTGCTCCAGGGGCAGACCTTGACGCACGTGCCGCATCCTGATCCGTACTTGTTCCCAACCCGCATGCTCGTGCACTTCTGCACATCATTGGGCCACTTCTCGTAGCCGTTGTGCATCACCTTGTCTCCGTGACTGATGGCTCCGGAGGGACACTCGCGGGCGCATTTTCCGCACTTGCTACAAAAGTCCTGGAGCCCGAAATCAATGGGCTTGTCCACTGCGAGGGGCAAATCGGTGGTGACGACCGCAGCTTTAAACCTCGGCCCGAGAAAGGGGTTCAGGACGATGTCACCGATACGGCACATCTCTCCCAACCCGGCCCAAAGCAGAATGGGCGGAACCACCACATAGTAATTCAGGGCATGATGAGCTCGCGCAGCGAAGCCCAGTTGTCGGATGTAGTCGGCCAGCACGCAGGCGATGAAACCGGATTGGGTGTAGGACATGAAGCTCATGGAGTTGCTGATCCAGTCTCTTCCGCTGAAAGCCATCTCGGTCCGGGTATCCTGGTCTATGAGAACGGCGACGGCATATTTGTGGTTCAGCTCAACAGGATAACCCCCGCGCCAGGCACTGTGAGAGTAAACCGCGTAGGGAGGCAATTCACAGATGCCCACAAGGTCGGCCCTGAGAAAATAGGCGACTTCCTTGATGTGACCGGCCATCCATACGGGATCATCCACCATGGGAGCGATCTTGGAAGCCGCATCCCCATCCACCACCTTGCGCAAATGAAAGCCCATATTGACCAAGGCGTTGGAAAGGGGGTGCTTCTGGACAAATCGGAAATACTCCTTCTTGAGGCGGGGCCCGAAATCACCTCGGCCTGATCTCATGAAACCGCTCTCCCGCTCGTCCACCCGTTTGACCTGATCGCCATGAATCAGGGTTGTGGGACGGTCCACTCGTTTAAGTGTGTGGACAGGGTAGGGATCAGCGTGTCCTATCTTGCCCCTGTCTCTCCGGTGGTTGATCATCACTTACTCCTTCCTATGCAGGTCCTTGGCCGCAACTAACCGCCTTAGAATTTCTCCGCCCCTTGTGCAGACGTTGCGGGCTAGAATTCTAAGGCTCCTTCCGTCCATCGGAGATCTGGGCCTCGTAGAATTCTACGTCCCGGCTCTTGGGTGGAATCCGGAGATCTCCGTCCACGTCCTCGACGTCGTACCACCATTTGCATTCTTCTTCCGCCTTGCCGTACCCCAAGAGGTCATCCGCCCAGACCCCGAATCGCCTGGCCGGCGGAACATTCCTCATGGTCCAGTTGACGAGGCGGTGGAAGGGCGTAAAGGGCTTGTTCCACGGACAGACTTTAATACAGGTGCCGCAACTCGAGCCGTGTTTGTTTCCCACCCGCATGGAGGTGCACTTCACCACATTGTTGGCCCACTTCTCGTAGCCGTTGTGCATGATCTTGTCGCCATGGCTGATGGATCCGGAGGGGCACTCACGGGCGCATTTCCCGCACTTGGTGCAAAAGTCCTGGAGCCCGAAATCTATGGGTTTGTCCACGGCCAGGGGAAGGTCGGTGGTGACTACCGCGGCTTTGAAGCGGGGTCCGAGAAAGGGATTCAGGACCATGTCGCCGATGCGGCACATTTCTCCCAACCCGGCCCAGAGCAAAATGGGCGGAACCACGACCTGGTAGTTTCGGGCATGGTGGGCCCGAGCCGGATAACCGAGGCGCCGGATGTAGTCGGCCAGTGCGCAGGCGACGAACGCGGAGGTGGAATAGGAAAGGAAACTCTGGGCGGCGCTGATCCAATCATGCCCGGTGGACCCTCTGAAGGTCTTCCAGTCCTGGTCAATGAGGATGGCAACCGCATACTTGTGGTTGAGTTCTACCGGTTCCCCCGCAGAAAAGTTGTGGGTGTAGACCGCGTAAGGAGGAAGGTGACAGATTCCAACCAGGTCCGCCCGCATGAAATAAGCGAATTCTTTGATGTGCCGTGACATGGCGACAGGATCGTCAGGCAGAGGCGCTTTGGATCGGCCCACTTTGCCGTCCACCGCATCGGCCAGGACTCCTGCCATGTAGCTGAGGGCGCCCGAGACAGGGAATTTGGGGACAAAACGAGCCATTTCCTGTTTGAGCCCGGGGCCGAAATCGCCTCGCCTGGCACGGTTAAAGCCGTTTTCCCTCTCGTCCACACGCCGGACCTGATCATCCAGAATCTTAGTGGTCGGTCGATCGACTCGTTTGAGCACATGGACGGGAAAAGGATCAGGGCCGTGGGCCGAGACGACATCGCGGAAATCCGAAGTGAACATTCTCACGTGAATTCTCCTTTATGAATCAGAATCCCTCAAAGGTGTTCTCCCGGAAGGATGCTGCGGGAAAAGGTCTAGCATCTTGTCACCACACGGAGAAGAGAGAGTGGCTCTGTGGCGCAGCATACATAATACTCATAGCAAGAGGACGCGCTAAAGTAAAGTGATCACTGAGACATGGTGTTGGGAAGGTAGAGAACGATCTGGGGAAAAAGGATGAGAAGGATGATGCAAAGCATAATTCCCAGCCAAAAAGGGTAAGTCCCCTTGAAGATCCGGTGCATGGGAACGTCCTTGGCGATCCCGCTCAGGATAAATACGTTGATCCCTACGGGGGGCGTGATCAGACTCATCTCCATAGTGAGCGTGATGATCACCCCGAACCAGATAGGGTCGAACCCCATGTTCACGATCATGGGGTAGACGATGGGTAAACTCAACACCATGACCGAAAGGCCCTCCATGAAGCAGCCCATGATCAGGTAGGCAAAAATCAGCATGGAGATCAGGACATACTTGTTCAAGCCCGACTCCAAGGCCAAGGAAGAAAGCCTGTCCGGTATCTGGCTGACGGTCAGGAAATACCCGAAGATGTTGGCTCCGATGAGGATCAAAAAGACCATGGCCGTTGTCCCCAGGGTTTGCATCAGGGCGGCCCCGAAATCTTTTCGGGACAACCGGGCTTTGATCAGGCTGATAGCAAAGGCACCGAAGGCTCCCACGCCGGCAGCCTCGGTAGGAGTGAACCAGCCGGTGTATAAGCCGCCGATGACCAGAAAGAAAAGAATGATGATGCTCCAGGTGTCCTTGAGGGCATATACTCGCTCTTTCATCGTGAATTTCGGTCCGGGGGGGCCCAGTTGAGGTCGGTACCTTGTCATGATGCAAATGGCGAGGATAAAGAGGGCCGTAAGCAGCAGTCCCGGCAGAATCCCTGCAATGAAAAGGGTGCCGATGGGCTGCTGCGTCAAAATGCCGTAGATGATCATTACCGTGCTAGGCGGGATCAGGATTCCCAAAGTGCCTCCCGCTGCAATCGTACCGGTGGCCAGGGACTCATCGTAGTGGAATCGCTTCATCTCCGGAAGGGCCACGGTGCCCATGGTGGCAGCGGAAGCCAAGGAAGAGCCTGATATAGCGGCAAACCCGGCGCAAGCGCCGATGGTGGCCATGGCCAATCCACCCGGCAGAAAACCGACCCATCGGTGCACGGTGCGATAAATTTCGGTGCCCATGTTGGAGTAGGTGGCAAACTGTCCCATGAGAATGAAGAGAGGGATGACGGTGAGGCTGTATGATCCGGCGACCTTGATCGGCTCCATCCCGAGAATAGAAAAGGCGGCGGAAAAGGAGTTCAGATAAGTGAACCCCAGAAATCCCACCATGGCCATACTCAGGCCGATGTGCATTCGGAGTGCGAAAAGGACAAAAAGAAGCAGAATTCCCAGCGTGCCCGCAACGACAGAATCCATGGTCTCACCGTTTGATCAGTGACGCGAGAGATTTCGTAAAAAGGGCGAGGGAAAAGAGGGCGCATCCCAGCGCGACAAGATAAATGAATGGGTACTTAGGAAGCCAAAGATCCTGGGATACCTCGCCAATGGCTCTCATTTTACCTGCATAATCCACGGTAGCCCAGGTGATCACTCCAAAAAGGATGGAACCTGTGAATTGCACGGCTGCATCGACAAATCCCCGGGCGCGGTCTCCGAAGTGCATCATGAGAAAATCAACTTTGACGTGCCCATCCACCAGTTCCGTGTAGGCAAGGGCAAAGAAGACCACGATCACCAGCATGAACTCTGAAAGCTCCACCGTTCCAAGGATAGGCTCGCTGAACGTCTTTCTCATGAAAACATCGCAGACCGTGAGAACCATCATCAGGAAAAGAACGGCCGCGGCGAGGCGGGTCAGGAATCGGCAGAAGGGGTAGATGCGATTCTCAAAGGCTCGGATGAAGCTGTGGATTTTCATGGACGATGGCACTGTTTTGATCATCCCTGAGCCAACCTTATCGCATTCGCAAAAGTGCTTGAAGCGCTCATCCCGGGCACCGGATCGAGTCCCGGATAGGCCCCAGCCGGGGCCGGAAGCGCTTATCTTTTCTGGCTTCCCCGGTCAAGTCGGGGAATGACAAAAACGGACATTTTCGAACCGGTACGAGGCCGTAAACCTTTGATAACCTAGACCAGCCGCGGCACGGAAGGCGAGGGCTCGGCTAAAGTTAGTCCATTGGCTATCTGTTTTTCTCGGCTGAAGCGTGGGCGGCCGCCAGAATCTCTTTTGCCGGAAGGCCTTTCTTTGACATGTCCTCCACCCATTCCGACTCCATCCCCTTTACCAGCTTAATGAACTGTTCTCTTTCCGGAGCCGGCATCGTGATGAACTTGATCTTCCCGAGTTTGGTTCCTTCCTGAACCGTTTTTTCATCATCCTCCTGGTAGACCTTTGCAGCGTGGAGTCCCCAGTTCTTACCAGAGGCATCGTCGATGGCTTTCCTGGCATAGTCAGGCAGAGAGGCAAACTTCTCTTTGTTCATCACCACAGCCATGGGGGAGACATAGATATCCGCCTTGGTCACGTATTTCACCAGATCGAACAACCTGAAGTCGGCAATGGCGCTGTAAGGCGTAAGCACGCCGTCGATCACGCCTTTCTGGAGCGACACGGTGATTTCGGAAATGGGCATGGAGACAGGCGTTGATCCGGCCAGTTTCAGAACCTTGCTCATGTAAGCTGAGGGTGCGCGCATCTTAAGGCCTTTGAGATCTTCCAGAGTCCTGATGGGTTTGTCGACGGTGTGAAGCTGGCCCGGGCCGCAGGAGTACAACCAGAGGACTTTATAGTCCTTGAAATCCTGGGAAAGATATTTGCCGTAAATATCATAGATCACCTTCGTTGCATGAACGGCGCCGTCCACCACAAACGGCAAGTCCAGAACCGAGAACCGGTTAAACCGCCCTGTGGTGTAGGATGGGATGATGAAAGCAATGTCTGTGATGCCCGTCTTGACCGCGTCGGGGAGCTGGGTCGGTCCACCGAGCGCTCCTCCGGGAAACAGTTTGATCTTGACCTTTCCGGCGGTGAGTTCTTCCACTTTCTTGCAGAAGGGTTCAAAGGAGTTTCGATGCTGAGTGTGCATGGGAGACATGAAATGTGCGAATTTGAGTTCAATGGTTTGAGCTCGGCCCAGCCCTGCGAAGGTCCAACTCACAAAAATCAATCCCACGATCAAAAAAAACAGCTTCTTCATGATCTTTTCCTCCTTTAGTCTTGGGGGTAGACTTCTTCATCTCCAACTTCTTCGCAAGTTGCAGGGAAATTTTGCATTGTCGATCCAATGGAAGGTTCTGATGAGTAACGATTAAGAAGCTCAAGGTGCTGTTTCCTGCTCATTATTTGTTACTTGTCTCTCGTCGCCTCAGCTAAGGTCGGCTTGGGAGAAGCAACTGGTTGTCGGGGCGGTGCCCGCATTAGGGCAATGCCACTCTATAGCCGGCCGGCACCGGTTGGCCGTCCACGTAAACCCGTTTCTCCTCGTCCAGAGCAAATCGGCCCCTGGCGATCATCTCTACTGTTTCAGGGAATATCTTCCAGTCGCCCATCTCTTTGAGCCTTTGCTGATGCTCTTCCGCCACTTGCAGGAGTCTTTCCTTATCAGCCACCAGGGAATCGAGGGGCTCCGGGAGTTGGATCTTAACCGGACCCGAAACCATCAGCAGGGGACCGGTGTCTACGCCGCGGTCCGTCCATATGGTTGAAGATCGCAGCCATTGTTCGCCCGCCACGATGGCATCCACCACCGCCCGGTCTCCGGCGTATTTTCTCCTGCCCTCGGAATCACGGATGGACAGATCGGATGGATGGATATTGACACACCTGTCAAGAGTGAGGTAGCTCATGTAGCCGGCCAGGGCGATCACATCAATCTCAAAAGCTTTGACCAGGATGCCTGCCACTTTGTCAAATTCCTGCCTCGCCGCAAGACCCTCCGGGGCGGCCACTTTTCGCTCCAAACTCCGCAACCTGTGAAAGGTGCGGATATCATAGCTCATGTAAGGAATCCCCGTATCACAGGCGATACTCTCGCCGTAGCAGGAACCATCAGAGCGGTCGCTGAAAATGAAGATGACCTCAAAAGGCGGAGTGCCTTCTTGAGCTCTCAGAGTCTTTTCCCTCTGAATGAGCTTCACAATATTCGTGCCCGAGCCCGACATGAAGCCCGCGACCCTCATGGGTCTGCCTTTCTTTTCCGGATCGAAAAGAGGAACAAGAGGCATAATCATTCCATCAGCGCTTCCACGGGTTTCAGTCTATAAGCGGTGCCTTGTTCGATAGCCGTCAACACGCTGCCGCCTCCGGTGAAATAATAAGTCTGAGGATCATCCAGCCCGGCGAGGTAATCGCCGGGGCAGAGGTTTCTGAGTTCCTGCAAGGTATCCCCGCCACCGAAAAGCTTTTTGGCCGCGGAGTTGGACATTACCAGACGGTAGAGAGCCTGAGACCCTTCAAAGAATTGAGGCATCAGCCCCATGACCGCGTTGACAAAGATGGTCCTGGCTGACAGGATCCCCTCCTTCAGTTCCTTTCGCTGCATGGAGGCAGGGTCCACATCAAGAAGGTACCGAAGATTCTTTTTCTCCTTAAGATCTTCCAGTTCTATGGTTCGATACTTGCCATCCTGTTTGCTTCCCGCTACGTCCGATTCCACGAGATGGGGCATCTGGATGATCTTGTTTTCCTTCTCATCCATGCTGATCAGGTCTTCGGCAAGCTTTCTGTCTTCTTCCGTGACGCCTTCGATGGTAACACCATGTTTAGCGGAGAGATATGTGTTGTACAGGAGACCGCCGAGGATGAGATGATCCGCTTTTTCGTACAAGACCTTCAGCGGCCCGATCTTGGTGTCGTATTTTGCCCCTGCGATAACAGCCAGATACGGTCTTTCCGGTTCCAGCACGTCCTTGAGATGAGCGATCTCCTTTTGGAGGAGCAGACCGGCAAAGGAAGGCAGAGATTTGGCTATGTCATAGGTTGATGCGTGAGCCTGCCAGGACCCGAAGGCGTCATTGACAAAAACGTCTGCCAGGCTTGCAAGCCATCGCGTGAAAGAGTCCCTTTCAGTCCCTTTGGCCTGCTCTCCCTGAAACCATCGCGTGTTGGGAAGGTAGACCATTCCGATCTTGTTTTGTTTCAGGTCCTCCAGAATCCCGCCAATAAGCCCCGGCTCGGCAATACCTTTGTCAGGGTCGATAGGGAAATCGGGAACATGGATCTTGACGCCCAATTTTTGTTTCAGATACCGGACGACGGGACCCACGGATTCATCGTCACTGCATTTGATTTTTCCAGTCTTCTTGTCTTTGGGCCTTCCTATATGGGTCATCAAGAGAGGGCGGCCTCCCTTTTCAACGATGGTGTAAAGGGTCGAGAAAGTGACATCAATCCGATAAGGGTCTTTGATCTTGCCCTTCTTGACCACATTGTGATCCACGCGGACGAGCACGGTCTTGCCTCTTATGTCCGCCTGCTGCAACAGACGCAAACGGGGATCCAACTTGGGTGTCTCCATGGAGGCGCCTCCATCCATTTCTTTGTTACCGACGGGAATTCTTGGGACGCACCGACCTCTTTCCAACAAGACAGAATTTAATGATACCTTAGCTTAAAAGCGAAAGGAAATCAAACGGTAATGATCACGACGGCGGCGGTTCACTAAGGACAACGAGGGCGTCTGCGGCCACCGGTTTGCTTCCCGAGAGAATGAGCGGATTGATGTCTATTTCCTTGATCGCGTCATTTTCGAGGCCTATTTCACCGATGGTAATCAAAATCCGGCAGAGACTTTCCATATCCGCCGGCGGCATGCCCCGAATTTGCTCCAGGATCTTATGCCCCCTGATCTCCCGGGTCATCTGAAGGGCATCTCCTTTTTGGAGGGGAGCGACGCGAAAAGAAACGTCCCGCAAGATTTCCGTGTAGATTCCTCCCAGGCCGAACATCACACAGGGACCGAACTGAGCGTCACGGATTAACCCTGCCACCAGCTCACGGCTTCCCTTAACCATCTCCTGGACAAGAACGGCCTTGTTGTCGCCCTCCATACGGGAAAGAAATTCCTCGAAGACGGCATGGGCTTCCTGGGCATTCCGGATGTCCACCCGGACCAGGCTCTGCTCAGTCTTGTGGGTTAGATGGGGAGAACAGCCCTTGATCACAAGAGGATAGCCGATTTCGGCGAGAGCCTTGGGGAGGTCATCGGGTCTATCCACCAGGACTTCGCGGGTGGTTGGAACTCCGTAAGCCCTGAGCAAATTTTTTGATTCGTACTCGGAAAGGCTCGTCCTCCCCTCGTCCTGCGCCTTCTGAACGATCGCCTGCACTTCTTCTTTCATTTTCGAATCCTCACATAGAGCGCGTCATTTCGCTGTATTTCCAGAGGGACGCCATGACCGCAGCAGCCCTTTCGGGAGTGGGGCAATTCAAGACAGACCCGCCGCTTTCCAAAGTCCGGATTTCTTCTTCCCAGATGCCCGGCGGGGCCACGAAGCAGGAAACCACGGGTTTCCTTTGTTTCCACTCCAGAAGCAGGGGAGTTATGCCTGCAGGGGCATTCCGGTTGGCGGAGGCAAACATCATGAGCAGCAGGATCCCGTCCACATGGGCGTCTTCCATGACCACTCGAATAACGCCTTCCATGGCTGAAGCATTATACCAGGCCGGACCCATGTCTACAGGATTGGTTCTCATGGCCAAAGGAGGCAGGAGATCGTTGATCATTCTCTGGGTCTCAGGATGGAAGACCGCGATCTTCATGCCTTCTGCCTCACAAAGGTCGCAAGCGGCCATTCCCGGCCCCGCCTGTCCGGAAAGAACCGCGATTCTGGGGCCTTTCGGCAAAGGACACATGGCGAGGGCCCGGGCCGTGTCGAGCAGCGCCCCGGAACTCTTCACGGGAAGAATACCCGCCTGCTTCAGCGCGCCTTCGTAAACCTCATGCCTGCCGGCCATGGAACCCGTGTGGGACAAGGAAGCCCAGTCTCCTGTCAGGCCACGGCCGGTCTTGTAAGCCACAACACGCTTTTTCCCCCGGAGGCTCTTGGCTACCTCCATGAGCCTGCGGGCGTCATCAAGGCCTTCCAGGTAGAGGGCGATCACATCGGTTTGCGGGTCGGAGCAGAGGTAGGTGAAAATCTCCGGAAAGTCCACATTCATTCGGTTCCCGAGGCCCACGATCTTGCTCATTCCTATATCCTGCTTCATGGCCATGAAAGCCATGAGGTGCGCGATCCCGCCGCTCTGGCTCACCAGGGAGATCCTGCCGATCTGAAGCCGTGAAAACTCCGGAGTAAACGAGGCATTGAGGGAAAGTGGAAGATTGACCATCCCGAAAGTGTTGGGGCCGATCACGGGTATTTCCGCCTCATTCGCCGCACCGGTCAGCACCGACTGCAATTCTCCTCCCCGTGGATCATCGATTTCCTTGAACCCGGCGGTGATCAGGACGATGCCCTTGATCCTTTTTTGAATGCACTGCTCAAAGATCCCTGGAACCATATTAGCTGGCAACACGATGACAGCGAGATCAACATCGCCACGGAAATGGGCGAGAGTAGGGTAGGCTTTCAGTCCCATCATGACTCCTGCTCCAGGGTTGACAGGAACAATGTTTCCCCGGAACTTGCCTTCGGTCAGGCTCTTCATGACATGAAAGCCGAGCTTGCCCGAATTGTCGGAAGCTCCGATCACGGCCACCGCGTTGGGGTTAAAAAGTCTTTCCAGGTTATGAAAGAATCGAGGAGTAGGCATCCCGGACCTTTACGGCATCGTCTGGAACTCAGTGCGGTCACTATTAACAGGCTTTTACCTTGTAATCAATACATAAAAAACTTATATATATTCATTCCGTTTTTACACTAAAGCATAATCAGTCAGCCTCGGCCGAGATCGCCGAAGTGGACGGCACAGTAAAAAGCTCCAGATGCAAGGCGCGCGAATCCCTGCCTGCGGCAGGCAGGTTGAGGAATGAGTATTTGAGAAAGGAGCCAGGGCATGGAAATAGAGATCCTCATTGCCAGGGAGATACTTGATTCGAGGGGCAATCCCACCGTGGAGGTGGAGGTGGGGCTGAGCGATGGAGCCTATGGCCGGGCAGCCGTTCCTTCCGGAGCCTCGACCGGCGAGTACGAGGCCCTGGAATTAAGAGACAAGAGCAAGAAGCGCTATCTCGGCAAAGGGGTCGAAAAAGCCGTCCGAAATGTGAACGAGTTCATTGCTCCCGCAGTCCTGGAAATGGATGCTACAGACCAGAGATTGCTTGACAAGACCCTGATTGAACTGGACGGTACGCCCAATAAGGGTAAACTTGGTGCCAACGCCATATTGGGTGTTTCCCTGGCTGTTGCCAGAGCCGCCGCTGATTCGATGGCCATGCCCCTATATCAGTACCTTGGCGGGGTGAATGCTTGCCGCTTGCCCATGCCGATGATGAACATCCTCAATGGCGGGCTCCATGCGGCCAACAACGTGGACCTTCAGGAATTCATGATCATGCCCGTAGGAGGAAAAACGTTCAAAGAGGCCCTGAGAATTGGGGCTGAAGTGTTCCATGCCCTGGCCGGGGTATTGAAGGCCAAAGGGTTTTCCACGGCCGTGGGCGACGAAGGAGGATTTGCACCGGATCTCAAATCCAATGAGCAAGCCGTTGAAATGGTGCTTGAGGCCATCAAGAAAGCAGGATACAAGGCGGGAAAAGACGTGGTTCTGGCCCTTGACCCTGCCAGCTCTTCTCTCTTTGGGAACGGAAAATACGTGTTTTTCAAGTCCGACAAATCGGAGAAGAACTCTTCGGAGATGGTTGCGTTCTGGGAGGACTGGGTGAAGCGTTATCCCATATTCTCGATTGAAGACGGTCTGGCGGAGGATGATTGGAAGGGCTGGCAGGCCATGACGAAGAAGCTTGGGGATCGGATTCAGATCGTGGGAGACGATCTTTTCGTGACGAATACGGAAAGGATTGCCAGGGGAATCAAGGAGAAGTCGGCCAATGCCGTCCTCATCAAGCTAAACCAGATCGGAACCCTCACTGAGACCTTGGATGCGATTCAAATGGCCCACAGGGCCGGGTGGAAAGCGGTCGTATCCCATCGGTCCGGTGAAACGGAGGACACCTTCATCGCGGATCTGGCTGTCGCAGCGGGCACGGGCCAGATCAAGACCGGATCTCTCTGCCGCTCGGAAAGAGTTTGCAAATACAACCAGCTTCTGCGAATCGAAGAGGAGTTGGGCGAGTCGGCTGAGTTCGGGTGGGAGATATGAAGAAGGGGAATCGGCGTATCGGAGCACCGGAGCGAGGGAGGACTGGAATGATGAAGTATTGGAGTAGTGAAGCGATGGAGTAGTGCAAAACCGGAAAAAACCATTTAACCACGAAAACACGAAAAAGCAAATGAAATTCCGTTATTCCGCCTTCTTCAGGCTCAGATCTCCCCATTCGTACTGAAGCACGGCCACAAGGGTGATGGCCGCCGTTTCGGCTCGAAGGATGCGGGTTCCCAGGGAGACGCTGCGAAAGCCGACGTCCTTCATCATCTTAACTTCTTCAGGGCTGAAGCCTCCTTCGGGTCCGACGATACCTACCGTGCTCGCCCGGGGAACGGATTCTTTCAGCAAGGCCTTCAGATCCTGTGTCTTTTCGTCTTCCCATAGAATCAATTTTGAAGCCTCCCGGTGTCGCCATTGAACCGCCAGGTCGAGGAGCGAGCAGGGAGGTGCAATTTCGGGAGGCGCGGAGCGATCAGATTGCTTGGCTGCGTTAAGAGCAATTTCACGCCAGTGCCGTAGCTTGGCGGAACGTCTCTGCTCGTCTGCCTGAACCACGGTTCTCGTGGAGATGAAAGGCAGGATCCGGTCAACGCCGAGTTCCGATGCCTTCTGAATGACGAAGTCCATGGACTTCGCCTTGAGGAAAGCCTGACAGAGAATGATCTGTATCGGCGACATCCGGGGAGCCGCAAGCGACTTTTCCAGGATGACTCTGACCTCGCGGGCTCGCAGCGAGTCGATGAAGCATTGAAAACGGGATCCTTTCCGATCCATGAGGATCAGGCGATCTCCCAGGCCCATCCTCAAGACCCGGATGATGTGTTTGGCTTCGGAGCCCCGGATCACGATGCTCTCATCGTGAGGGTCGATCTCTTCTACGAAAAAGCGGCGCATAGGAAATTCCTGGAAAAAGAATCACGAAAGCACGAAAAAGAAGGAAAGGATAGATTCAGATGGTTTTTCCGAATACCCCGGTACTCCATCATTCTAAGATTCCTTTTTTCCGTGCCGTGACGCACGCCCACTCCTCCTCATATAGCACCTCAATATCGTGAAAAGCGTGGACCCCGAGCTTTTCCGTCACCTGATAGACCTGCTCCCTTAAAAGACCTGAAAGGATAAGCCGTCCCTTCGGCTCGACTACCCTGGAAAGCGCAGGCATTAGTTCCATGATGGTATCGAGTATTAGATTGGCCACGACAAGACTGAATCGTTCTTCTATGTCCCAAAGAGGAGTAGAGCACAATCGGACGGAGCCTGTCAGATCATTGAGGGCCGCATTCCTCGCAGCCCAGCGCAAGGCCTCAGGATCGTTGTCGAGGGCCACCACCCGTCCGGAACCCAGTTTTGCGCCGTAAATGGCAAGAATGCCGCTTCCCGTTCCCACATCAAGCAGGCTGCGGGGAGGAGGAGAGGAAAAGGCTTCCATGGCCTTCAGGCACATCCTGGTTGTGGCGTGCTCGCCGGTTCCGAAGGCGGGCCCCGGATCCATCCGTATGAGGATCCCTTGCAGGCTGGAGGGAGGAGAATCCCAGGCAGGCAGCACGGTAAGCCTCTCAGTGATCCGGAGAGGGCGGTAATGCTCACGCCACGAATGGCTCCAGTCCGTGACGGGCAGAACAGTGAAGGTAACTTTTGGGGACACGACTTCCGGGAAGATGTTTTTGAGCCTGCTCAGGAAAAGCTCTATCCGGGACCGAACATCTTCCGAATCCCGGTTCAGAGGCAGATAGGCCTTAAAAATGCGGTCAGAGAAGCTCTGAGAAACGACTCCCTCACATCCCAGGTCAAAGAAGAAAGCACTGAGCGCTTCATGCGCGACGGGGTCAATGTGGATCGCAATTTCGAGCCAGCCGGGGGATTCGCGGGAATCTCCAGAGGGGATTTTTTTGCGCTTGCTCACGATGGAAACAGGCACACTGCACAGGGCGCACGGCTTACGGAAGTCCAAAAACCGTTCGCCGTGAGCCTTATGCCGGTCTTCTAAGCTTTTTGAAACACGTAGTTCAACTGCCCGTTGGGCAGGTTGTTGACCACCGCCTTGAGTTCCATCCCCACTTTGATTTCGTTTTCGGGAATGTCACCCGCCAATCTGCCGAAGACTTTGTATTCCCCGAAATCTGCAAGAGCGATGGCATAGGGAAGGTCGCCTTCGAAACCCACAGGCCCATATTGAAGCTTGCTGTAGGTAATGAGCTTTCCTTTGCCAGACACCTCGAACCATTCCATATCACTCGACAAACACTGGTAGCAGTCGGCCCTGGGAGGGAAGAATTTCAAACCGCAACCCTTGCATTTCGATCCCATCACTTTGCCCTGCTCAAGATAGCTGACAAAGTCGTTCGTTTTGGTAATGGAGGTAAAACTCACCGTCCCAAACTTGCTGAATCGAGTGTCTATTTCTTTCTTTGCCATCTCTCTTACCTCCCGAAAATGACCACATTCCCATAAAGTCCAACGCCCCCGATGTTATGAACGAGTCCGATTTCAGGATCCTTGACTTGCATCGCTCCTGCCTCGCCTCTCAGCTGAAGCACGATAGTCCTGACTTGTGAACCGCCGGTGGCCCCAATGGGATGGCCTTTTGAAAGCAAGCCTCCGTCCACATTCACCGGTATGCTGCCATCTTTGTAAGTCTGTTTGCCTCTGATGAGGTCCTTTCCTTCTCCGGGCTTGGCAAACCCAAGATTCTCATAGGCCATCATTTCGGCAATGGTGAAACAGTCGTGGACTTCCGCCACGTCGATATCCCTGGGTGAGACTCCCGCCATCTGATACGCCTCCTTGGCCGCTAATTCGCCCACGGTCAGACCTGTGAACAGTTCCCTGCCGGCCATGTTTACAGGAGCTGAAGCCGCTCCGATCCCCAGGATCCAAACCGGCTTCTTGGACCACGATTTCGCTTTCTCCTCGTTTGCCACGATCACACAGGAACTGCCGTCAGCATTGGCACAGCAATCCCCGACCCGCAAGGGGCTTGCCACCGGGCCGGACAAGGAGTTTTCGGGATCTGTGAACATCTCAAGGGCCACCGCTTTGCGGTAAACCGCCTTTTCGTTGATCTGCCCGTACGTCGACGCTTTAACTCTTATGAGGGCAAGATCCTCGGGAGTGGTGCCGTATTTTGCCATGTGCGCCCGCGCATACATCGCATAGTAGGCTGGCATCATGGTCCCGAACGGGCTTTCCCATTGAATGTCGGCGCCTCTTCCCATTCTCTCCTGAGACTCGGCGGAAGAAATTTCGGACATCTTCTGAAAGCCCAGGACCACGACCGCGTCGTGAAGCCCTGACTTGACAAGGGAATAGGCGAGCTTCAAGCCTGTGGTGCTGGAGGAGCACAATGTTTCCACATAGAAAGTGGGCTGGGGAGTAAGGCCGAGATACTCTGCGAAAACACCGGCAGGGGATCTCTGTTTGTCATACTCAGGGGCCGAACAGATGATCGACGCATCGATGTCCTTTACAGATATCCCGGCGTCTTTCATGCCTTCCTTGAATCCCTCGAAAGCAAGCTCTCTAATCGATCCCGGATAACCTCGAACAAAGGCGCTCTGACCTACGCCGACGATTCCTACTCTTCCCATATCTGACCTCCGCATAAGGTTATAAAATCGCTTTCGCGATTTTATGCAACGCGGCTTCGCCGCTCCAAAAGAAAGGATTTTCGAAAGAATCCACTTTACCAGGGGCTTTGCGTCCAGCAGACTCCTTTCCTTGCATGAACCCATTAGGGACCAGCAAAGGTCTGAACGAAAAAGGAGTATAGGGAAAGATGAGCCGCCGGTCAAGATAAAACGGGGCTACTCAAACTCCTCCGACTCTTCCACAGGATAGAACAGGTAGGATCCGCTCTCTCCCATTCTTTCAGGTT
Organism: uncultured delta proteobacterium; assembly: GCA_963740905.1. GTDB lineage: Bacteria > Desulfobacterota > DSM-4660 > Desulfatiglandales > HGW-15 > JAFGDM01. Next base: position 130,727 of record CAVUFY010000008.1, on the reverse strand, counting down.
CCTCCCGGAGCAAGAATTCTTCAGCCCTGATTCGAAAGAGCTGGGCTTGTTTTTCCATGGCCCTGAGTTTATCGAGCAGACCATAATCTCTGAGAAGGGACTTCAACGTTTCGAAAATGACTTCGCTTCCGAAAAGGAAGGCCCCTTCTTCCAGGATCTTGCATGCCACCATGTGCTTGAAGGTGTCAAACCGGAGCTGTTCCCTGACACGATTGAAGTCTTTCACGATATAATCTATCTCTTCCCTGATGTGAGGCGTGATGAAGAGACGGTACTTTTCCTGGTAAATGCATTCATCCAGCGGCCCGATCAGTTCAGGCGGAAAGAAATCATCGACGATCACCACAAGGTCCATATCAGAACCGCGGACCAGTTTGCCGGTGCTTCTTTCAGGCCGGGGCACGTCATGAGCCATGTTGTAAACAATATCGCCTGCAAGGATGAAGCAGGCGTGCTCGTTCAGGATCGTCCCGTGCACGAAGCGGTCGGCCAGGGCAGAGATCACATTATAGGCGAGCTGGGATTTCCACCTGCTCACCTCCTCGATATGAGAGATGAGGGCTTGGGCCCGGAGGGCGACGGAGCGAGGGTCTCCAGACAGGCCGATTACTGAATACGTCAGGAACTCCCTCAGGATAGAGGGCGAAAGACGGGCGAATCCTTTCACTCGGCGATCGAGGCGGAGATAACGGGTTCCCACGGTCCGCACAGAGAGCGCGGGTGAAAGCCGGCAGGCCCTCCACAGCGGAAGTCCCTCCTCGCCCGTGGCTTCTTCCAGTTCCGAACCCGTGAGGGGTCCTTTTTCATGTATGAGTTGGAGAATCTCTTTTTCCAGCATCGCCAATACCAAATGGCAGCAGTTGGCTGCCGACCCATGGGGAGGTCTCTGACGAGTCCGCAACCGGAAATGGACTCAGCAATCTTAACCGCCCCCAGGTACTGAAGTTATTTTAGGAGTAGGCGCATCACTCCGCGCCAACCGGAGGCAGCATCCTTTGGGGCTACCACCATGACCCACTGACTTTTCGGCGCCGGTTGACGCCTCTGCAAAAGTGGTTGCGGATCTGAAGAGTCCTCTCCATGGGTCTGCAGAAAGATGCCATAGGTGGCGGCCAAGGGCCTGCATTGGGCAAGTGGATTCTAGCACAAGAGGGCCCGAAATTGTCTCAAGCGCTCATCTGTCAACATCTTGAGCCGGATCGCACCTTTGTGACTGACTCTGGTTATTCCCGCAGAGAGCCTGAGGAAATCAAGAAAACCCCGGTCCATGGGGAGACGGTGTACATGGACAGCATCGGATTCGTCTTCGGAACTCCGGCGTAAATCAGAGGAAAGAAGGCAGGAGAAACTCTGAAGCTCTCCTTTGAAGGCTTCTCTCTTCAGCAAATGCACATTGCCTTCGTCAATCAGATGTTTTAGCAGGTAGGCGTGGGCCTTCGGAGAGCCGGGATACTCAAAAAAAAGGTACTCAAGAAGAAAAGCTTTTCTTTCCCGCCTCTCGTAACCTTCCACGAGAGAAATCAACTCAAGCAAGTGAGTTCCCCATCCCAGGATCGCGAATAAGGGATTGCGGATCTTGCTCGAATAGGAGAAAGAATCGAGGTCATCGGCCAGGTGAAGCCAGAACTTTCCGCACTTTTCGCTCAGTTTCGAAAAGCTTTTGGCTTCAGGACAGGATTCACGCCGGCATTTTTCTCCGTAGTCGACTCTAAAACGAAGATCCTCGCCCTGATTTTGAAGAGGATGGAGAAGACATCCCACGCGTCTGTATTTCCCGTCCAGGTATCCGAGTGCCCAGCAACTGAACCCTGTGATAGGGGAAACGGCCGTGTCCCGCTTCCCGAAAGAGAAGGTATTCTCCCGGAGGACGCGTTTTATGATTGTCTTGTACTGGATGTGTTCATAGCCGTGAGGACGTATGGGCGGACAGCAGGCAAAGCACGTTTTGAGCCCGTCAGGAGCGCACAGGGTAGGGTTTTGAAAGGTCATGACCGGAAATACCAATAACGAGTAATAAGTAACGAGTAACAAGTAACAAGAAAACTTGTCACTTAGCGACCTGCCCGCCTTACTGGACTTTGGCAGTCGCCGATGCGCTATAGCCGCTCTGGCGACGGAGCAGCAGAAGCAGCGAGTCACTCGTCACTTGTTACTTCTTGCTCGTTCCGGTCAGCGTGCTCCTGCGCTTCCTGGCCAGCTCTCTTTTGTCGGCCACCTGGTCCGACTCGTCCATGATCTCCCGGCCGAGGATTTCCTCGAGGATATCTTCGAGCGAGATGACGCCGGACAGTCCGCCGTACTCATCAATCACGACAAAGAGATGCTGCGTTGACGCCATGAACTCCATCAGCACGTTGTTGAGTCTGGCGGTCTCCGTCACGAAATGAACAGGCCGCATGATGTCCGTCAATCGCCTGTCCTTTTCGCCCCGGGCAAGGGCCATGAAAAGCTCTTTGGTAAGGACGATGCCCACGATGTCCTCTACATTCTTGTCATAAACGGGGAAGCGGCTGTGCTCCCACCTCTTGGACTTTTTGGCTGCTTCTTCAAACGTCAGGTGCTCGCTCAAAGAAAAAAGCACGGTTCTGGGAGTCATCACATCTCTCGCGATCCTCTTATCCAGAGAGAGGACGTTGTCGATGATAATTTCCTGGTACTCTTTGATCGCTCCGGTTCTGAGGCTCAGTCTCGCCATGACCTTCAACTCATCGGGAGAGATGGACTCAGGCGCCCTGTCGCGGGCGATCAAACCTGTGGTGTGGTTGATCATCCACACAACAGGTTTTAAGACAGACACCAACCAGCGGATGGGTAACGCCACGACCGGAACGAGCTGTCTGCCATAAACGACACCCATGGTCTTGGGCAGGACCTCAGAAAAGATGAGGATCCCCAGGGTCAGAGCCGCTGAAAAATATCCAAGAGAATCCTGCCCAAGAACCGCGGCTGCCGCGGAGCCGGCGATAGCCGCCCCGCCCGTATTGGCGACAGTGTTCAAAGTCAGTATGGCCGCGATGGGTTTGCCCACGTCTCTGCGCAGGGTTCGAAAAATCCTTCCGCTCCATTTTTTCTGGTGCACCATGGTCTCGACATACCTGAGAGGGACGGAATAGAGGACCGCCTCGCAAAGGGAGCACGCTGCAGATATGGACATAGCTAAGCCGACGGCAAGGATCAATTCAACCATGACTACTTACTCCATGCCCCCCACTCCAGCCTCTCATCCGGAAGGGTGAAAATTCTTCACCGACGGAGAGGCACAAGATGGGGTGGAGGGCCAATCCTGTGGTTTGTTGATGTTGAAGAGAGACTGCAGCCGGGGATCAAAGGCCCGGAGCTCCTCCTCGTCTATGTATCGGACTTGTATTTTTTGAAAGCACCTCAGAATCTGAAAATCACGGGAATCGATCAGAGATCTGATTGCGGGGATGCAGCTCTTGTTGTAAAGAGCGTGGAGAGGTTCGAGCATCCAGCCCACCCTTGGCACAACGGCGTCAAAGTCCTCTCTGACCCCGACCATGTGGCGCAGGAGACCTGCATTCAGAAAGGGCATGTCACAGGCCACAAAGAAACCCGCATCGCCCGAAATGGCGGTGAGGCCCGTGTAGATACCGCCGATAGGGCCCAGGCCCCTGATTAAATCTCCCACCATGGTCAGCCCAAGAAATGAATACTCTTCCGGGGTATTCGTGATCAGGACCACTTCCTCGAAAACGGCTTTCATCACCCTCACGACCCGTTCAATCAGGAGCGCGCCGTCTACTTCCACGAGAGCCTTGTTGGTGCCGTATCGAGAGCTCTTTCCTCCCGCCAGGATGAGACCGGTGACCTCCGAGATGGGTCCGGGTGAATGGTTTTCGTCATCGATGAACATGGTGTTCGAATACCGGCGATGAAAAATCCACGGTTAAGGATATGACGGATCTTTGACCTAACGAGGTTTATACAAGATGGGGAGAGAATCGTCATCAAAAAAGGCACCCCGACGGACCAACCGGCCGATTCAGGCCTCTGGCTCGGGCCGAACGCTACTCCCGGCACACCCATCGGAAGGTGACAAGAAACGAGTGACAAGTAACAAGAAGCAAAATGCCATGCTGGCTTTTTTTGCGCGACTCGGTCCGCCGAGCGGGTAAATGGCAGCCTCTGCAAGGGGCTAGTACCGGGCAAAAACAAAGCGGCTGTTTTTGGACTCGAACGAGGGCGCCGGCAATTGACGCCGGTAATCATCGTAGTTGTCGATCTTCGCGATAAACACTACGCGCTTTTTCCCGCTGTTTTCATGGATGAGTTCACGAAATTGATCCAGGGTGAGGAGACGGTTTCGGGAGTCGGGATAATGGATGCCGTACGCTAGCTCTCCAGGGTCTCCGACGATGAAAACGTCGTCTCTTTTGTACGACCAGCAGACCGCCCGGACCGGGTCGTCTGTTGAAACGATCAGCGTGTCCGGTCCCACCTTGTTCCGTTGGCGCAAGAGGAATTCTTCCGGCGCCTTCCTCGCTATGGACGACTCGGGCATGAGGAATTGGGCGCTGAGAAGAAGAAGCAGGGGACCGGCGCAGGAAAGCGCCAGCTTCCGTGTGGAGCCCCTTGTCCTGGCGGAAGCGGCGGAAATTCCGCTCCATACGATAAGGCCCGCCGCTCCCAGAAGCCATTTCCAGGTTTCGAGAGGGCCGTAAATCCTGATTCCTGGAAATGGCGAAAGTTGGCTTAAGATCACGGCAAGAGCCACAAGTGCAGAAGCGACGGAAAGAGCCCACGCGCCGGCGGTGAACGCGGGGGTTTTCTTTTGTCGCACATAACGATCCAGACCAAGCGCTATGAGAATCGCTAGGGCCGGGAAGCAGGGCAGAATGTAAGTGCCGATTTTGCCGCTGCTCGCTGAGAAGAAAAGAAAAGGAAAGAGAAGCCAGCAAAGAGAAAACCGAAGGAAAGGGGCCTTGAACGCCTTCTCCCGCAATCCGGTAATCGCAGCAGGGATGAAGGCTGTCCAAGGCAGGACGCCTACCGCGATAACGGGGATAAAGTACCAGAACGACCTTGGGTGCTGGGCAGCCTCGGAGGTGAACCGCTTGATGTGCTCCATCCAGAAAAAATAGTGCCAGAAATCGGGCTCGCGCAGATAAATGATGACGGACCAGGGCAGGACGACCGCCGACGCAGCTGCGATGGGAATCCAGGGAACCTTGAAGATCTCTCGCGGCCTCCTCTCCCACACCAGGAAGGGCACGATAGTCACGGCCACAACTGCGAAAGCGATGAAGCCTTTGGTCAGGAAAGCCAGACCGCAGCAAAGACCGAAGAGGGCCAGGAATCCGCGGCGCGCCGCGCGGCCTGTCTCCATGTGGGCCAGAAAAAACAGGGCCATCGCGGCGGTCACGAAAAAGGAGAACATGCTGTCCAGAACATTGAACACGCCAAGAGCGAAAACTTCCAGACAGGTGAGAAAGACGGCCGGGGCAAGAACAGCTGATTGATGCCCGCCGCCAAATCTTCGCACCAGCAGGAAAAGAAACAGGGCCGACAATCCTGTTGAGACGGCGGATGGAAGCCGTATGGCGAACGCGTTCTGCCCGAAGAGGGCCATGGAGAGAGCATTGAGCCAGTAACCCAGCACGGGCTTTTCGAAATATCGAAGCCCGTTGAGCCGCGGCACGACCAAGTCACCCGAGGTGAGCATCTCCCTGGGGATCTCCGCGTAACGGGCCTCGTCAGGGATCACCACGGGCCTGGCGCCGAGTGGCACAATATAGAGGAGTAGAAAGAGGCCTGCGACGGCAAAGAGAGAAGATCTCATGGTTCAGTGCACTTTATGAAGCCTGGTCATCAGGGCCAGGTCAGAGACAAATGGCTGAGCCCGTGAAACTGAGAAGGCTCCAAACCTCGAAGCACGAAATTCGGATTTCGGATTTTGGCGGAGCTACACCTGCAAATCATGCCCTCTGGACCCCCGATCTTTACTTCTTCCCCCTGGTGGATGCTGGGGACCCCTGGCAGGCGACCCATCCTTCCCTCCCCGGAATCTCTCTTGGCACCATGGCTGAACAGTGGGGGGACGGAAAGTCTCTGATGAGATCACCGAGGGGAGCAAAAGAGATCCCTTTGTCCAGAGCCGCCTCAAGAAAGCGCTGAAAGAGGGAGAAAGCCCGAATGCCTTCCACCTCGGCATGAACGGTCAGGGCATTGAGCTTCCCAGGTCTGAGCAAGGAGAGCATGTGGTCGTTGAAATTGACATCGCATATTCCCCGGCGGCCCATGATTTCGTCGTAGGTTGGCAGGGTGACGGGAACCTGAGGCTGAGGCAAGGCTTCGCCTTCCACAAGGGGATAGAAGATGCTCTCTCCCCGACAGTCGCTGTTGTACGCAAAGGGGAATTTCAGCTTCTCTTTGAGCACCAAGTCGGTGCTTTTCCAAGCAGGCGCTGCCGAGCACAGGGGAGGACGACCGATGATCCGCGTGAGGAGTTCCACTCCCTTGGACAGGGTTCGGTAAACATCCGCGCCGTCCATGCGTTCCAGGCGGCTCTGCCATGCATGGTGGTCCCAGGCGTGAAGCCCCACTTCGTGACCGGCATCGGCGGCAGCGCGTATGATGCTTTCCAGCTTTTCCCCGATGATAGGCCCCGGCCACAAGGTGCCCTTCAAGAGGATGTCCCATCCATAAAGAGCAGAGGCCCTTGTTCGCAGCATCTTCGCGAAAAAGGCCGGACGAAGGAGCCTCCAGATGTGGCGGCCCATGTTGTCGGGTCCGACGGAAAAAAAGAAGGTGGCCTTAACCCCGTGACCGGCGAGAAGAGTGCACAAAGCCGGAACGCCGAGCCTGGTTCCTCTGAAGGTGTCCACATCAATTCTGAGACCTACCTTCATGATATTTCCGACCGGCTCTCTCCGGGAACCGATGAGACTTCAAAAGGGGCACAGGATGTTTCAGGACTTACCCCGAACTCCCCGCACCGGATGGCCTCTCTCAGAAAGAAATCGAGGGTCCTCTCCACAGACTGCTCCAGCTCCACTCCAGGGTGCCAGCCCACCAGTCGCTGAGCATTGCGGATGCTCGGCCTTCTGTGTTGCACATCCTGGTACCCCAAGCCGTAATAGGAATGACTTTCCACCTCTCGAAAACCGGCGAAAGGAGGAAAGAGGGAGCGCAAGGGATGCTCCTCGAATTTTTTCACCAGCATCTCCGCCAGCTCTCTGATGCTCGCCTCATTATTGGGGTTGCCGATATTGATGATCCGGCCGTCGCAACCGCTGTTCTTATTTTCGATTATCCTGTAAAGGCACTCGATCCCGTCCGATACGTCGGTGAAGCACCGCTTCTGCTGACCTCCGTCAATAAGCTGGATCGGTGTGCCTTCCACCAGGTTGAGGATGAGCTGCGTAATGGCGCGCGAACTCCCGATGCGTGCCGAGGTGAGGCTGTCCAGCCTCGGTCCGATCCAGTTGAAGGGTCTGAAAAGGGTAAAGCGCAATCCCTTCTGCTGTCCGTAGGCCCATATGACCCGGTCGAGGAGCTGTTTGGAACAGGAGTAGATCCAGCGCTGCATTCGGATGGGGCCCAGCACGAGTTTGGAATTGTCCTCGTTGAATTCTTCTTCGTCGCACATTCCGTACACTTCGGAAGTGGACGGGAAAATAAGCCGCTTTCCGTATTTCACGCAATACCGGACCACTCTCAGGTTTTCTTCAAAATCCAGCTCGAAGACCCGAAGCGGATTTCGGGTGTACTCCACCGGCGTGGCTATGGCTACCAGGGGAATAATGATATCGCACTTCCTGATGTGATATTCGATCCACTCACGGTGGATGGAGATGTCTCCCTCGTCAAAGTGAAATCCCGGCCTGTCTATGAGACGGCTGACGTAGCCCGAGTGAAGGTCCATGCCGTGGACTTCGTACCTGCCGCTTTCCAGGAGCCTTTCTCCAAGGGCATTTCCGATAAATCCATCAACGCCCAGGATGAGGATGCTCTTCTTCCTCGCCGCCCCCACCAGGCTGCTTGCCCGGTGCCCGAAAGACATACCCTCAACGAGGTTCAGCTCCTTGGCCAGCTGTGCGCCGCCTAGATAGACGCTCCCTTCCAACTGCCCGAAATCTATCTGAACGGCTCCCTCGCTGCACGCGATCACCAATGGCTCGGTGGAAAGAACAGAACCGGCTTTCACCCCTTCGTTCTTTGCCTGTCTCTCCGTCACCTGCCAGAAGAAGCATTTCCTGTCCACCATATAGCTGTAAGCCCCGGGATACGGTCTTGTCACGGCCCTGACCAGATTGCGCACTTCGCGGGCGGAGCGACTCCAGTCTATTTCGCCGTCCTCCGGACGACGGCCGCCGTAATACGTGGCTTTTGAATGGTCCTGCGGGAAACGGGGCGCAGTGCCTGCCTTCAACTGAGGAAGCAATTCATCCAGCAGCAGGCCGGCAGTCTTTGACGCTTTTTCGTGGAGTGTCCTTGCCGTGTCCTCGGGCGATATCTTGATCCTTTTCTGACCAACGATGTCGCCCTCATCCGGCCGGCCGGTCATGTAATGAAGGGTGACTCCGGTTTCCTTTTCGCCGTTGACAAGCACCCAGTTGATCGGTGAGCGGCCCCTGTATCGTGGCAGCAGAGAGCCGTGAAGATTGAGGCACCCTGCGGGCGGAATGTCGAGGAGAGGCTGCTGAACAAGGTCCCGGTAATAGAAAGAGAAGAGGATGTCAGGCTCCATGGCTTGAACCCTCTTGATCCAGAGGGGATGGTTAATATGGTCCGGCGCATAGACCGGAATGTGTTGGGACGCCGCCAGTTCGGCCACGGAATCGAACCAGAGGTTTTCTGCAGGGTCGTCGGTGTGGGTGAACACCGCGGCGATTTCAAACCCGTGGCGAAGAAGGGCTTCGATGCCGGTGCACCCGATCTGGTGATAAGCCAGGACTACCGCTTTCATTCTCTATTCTCCTTGACGGCTTTTTCCCACGATTTGCTGCACAAAATACCGAGGCCGCCCCCTCACGTCATGGTAGATCCGGCCGATATATTCACCGAGCAAACCCATGGCGATAAACTGAGCCCCTATGAAGATGAACAGGACCGCAAACAGAGTGAAGACTCCTTCCGCGGCCCACTTCGAACCGAAAGCCACCCGCATGATCAACAGGAAAAGGCCGAATCCTATCCCCATGGCCGACATGATGCCGCCCAGCGCGCTCAGCGCCCGGAGCGGAAAGGTGGTCATGCTGGTCAGCAGGTCAAACTGAAGTTTGATCAGCCTCCACATACCGTACTTCGAGTCACCTCCAGATCTCTCCGCATGATGCACCTCCACCTCCGTGGTGTGTCGCGCAAAGGAGTTGGCGAGCACGGGGATGAACGTGCTGTGCTCTCGACACTGAAGCATGGCCTCGACGATGGGCCTCCGGTAAGCCCGCAGCATACAGCCGTAGTCATGCATGAGCACGCCTGTAGATTTCTGAACAGCCTTGTTGATCAGAAAGGAAGCTATTCTGCGGAAGAGGGGGTCCCGTCTGGGCACTCTCACGCTACCTACCACATCATGGCCTTCTTCGATCTTTTCGACCAGTTTCGGGATCTCCTCGGGCGGATTCTGAAGGTCGGCATCCATGGTCACGATGATGTCGCCCTTGGCCTGAGAGAAACCGGCCATAATAGCAGCATGCTGGCCGTAGTTTCTGTTGAGTAACACTCCCACCACTCGCTCGGGATTCTGTTCGGCCGCCCGGACGATTTTTTCCCGGGAACGGTCCCTGCTGCCGTCATCTACCATAACAATCTCGAAGTTCCTTCCCATGCGGCTGCAACTCTCCACGCACCTTTGAAGCAGTTCGTCAAGGTTGGCCTCTTCATTGAACACAGGAATGACCACGGATAGGGAAAGCGGAGCACTCATGAACTCAAAATCTCCTTGATCGCTTCTACTACATCGTCCACATCCTCCTCGGTCATCTCCGGAAAGAGGGGCAGGGATAAGATTCGGTCCGAATTCCATTCCGTATTCGGAAGCATGCCGCGGCGGGTGGACATGGATTCTATGAAGTACTTCTGAAGGTGCACGGCGCGGAAGTGGATCCCTGTGCCGATATTTCTACGTTTCAGTTCTTTCATGAACTCGTCGCGGTCCATGCCGGCCTTGTCCGTGTCCAGACGAACAATAAAGAGGTGCCAGGCGTGTTTCATGCTGTAGAGAGGGTCTGAAAGGGGCAGGATCTCTTCAATGCCTGACAATCGCTCCCGATATCGCAGGGAAATCTCAGTTCGCCTCCTGTTGAGGGCGTCCAGCCGGACCAGTTGGAAGAGCCCCAGGACGGCCAGAATGTCTGGCAGGTTGTATTTGTAGCCGGGTTCAAGCACCTCGGCCTGGGGAGAACGGCCCTGGACATGGCGATCAAAAGCATCCACTCCGAGGCCGTGAAACCTCAGCCTGCGGATCCGATTCAAAAATTCTTCATCCTGGGAGCAGACCATGCCGCCTTCTCCGGTGGTGATGTTCTTGATCGGGTGGAAGGAGAAAATAGATGTGCCTCGCCGTCCGATCCGTTCTCCGCTGTACTCGGTGCCCATGGCGTGTGCTGCATCCTCTACGAGAAAAATCTCTCGTTGAGAGGCAAGCTCGCGGATAGGCGCAAGGTCCACGGGCGCGCCTGCAAAATGCACTGGGATGGCAAGCCGCGTCCGTTCGCTGAGCCGCTCCTTGATTGCATCCGGTGAGACCATCAGCGTGTCCCGGTCCACGTCGACAAATACGGGCGTTGCGCCGGCCAGAACGACAAGGTTGACTGTTGAGACCCATGTCATGGACGGGGTAACGACTTCATCGCCGGGGCCTATGTCAAGGGCTTTGAGCACAAGATGCATGCCGGCCGTGGCGGAAGTGAGGGCCACCGCACCGGAACAACCCACGTAGTCCGTGAATTTCTGTTCGAACTCCGCGCTCTTGGGGCCTGTCGTGATCCAGCCCGAGCGAAGGACTTCGGAAACGGCGGAGATGTCCTCCTCCGTGAGGGAGGGGCGTGAAAATGGCAAAAACTCGGTTCGCATCAGTCCTCGTACTCGCTGAATCTTTATTTATAATGCGCGCTTCAACTGCGGGCAAGGGAAATGTTGGAGGCGCACGGCGCACGGCACAAGGCGCAGGGAGGGCGGCCCCAATCTGACTTTGTTTTGAATTTCGGATTTCGATATTCGGATTTTCATCTTTTGCATCGTCATTCCGTGCTCGACACGGAATCCAGTGGAATCTTCTGGATACCGGCTTTCGCCGGTATGACGATTACGCAGCAAGCCGCGGGGAATGTACCCAGAAGGATTCAAAAAAGCAAATACGAGACATGATACTAAAGTGAGCGAAGCGAGCGCTCCTCAAACCTCAAACCGCAGGCGAGGTTTTGCTTGCACCGAAAGGTCGGCACTGTTCACTGATTACCGGTCCACACGGCGAGGCAGGAGGAGCAGGGGAGGGGGTCTGACCGCATCGTTCGGCCACGGTTTCAAGTCGGTGAGCCGGAAGAAGGCTTCATTCCCCAAGAGGATATTGGTGTTGTTGGCTCCCGCTACTTTCAGGATGCCCCAGGAGGCCAATTCAGGCCAGTCGGGAGGATTCACGTTGAGGAGGAGGGGACCGTTTTCGGCCAGTTCGCGGATGCTCTGACGACCTTGCCGGAACAATGGGCTGCCTTTGTGCAGGCTGCTGCCGAAAGCAAGCTCACTCACATCGTCTACCAGGATCACACCCCGGCGTGTGTAAAAACTGAGACTCCGATCGTAGGTTCGCCACTCGGCGATCTTGATGTCCGGCGGAAGAGGGTTGGGCATAGCCTTGACGAGGGCGCCAATCTTCCTGTGCTTTGACACAGCCACAACGCCTGCGGCCAGGGGTGGAAGGGTCAGGAGCAGCACTAATCCCACGGCGGCCGGGATCAACCGTACACGAAACAGGGATAAGATGAGCAGAACGCCGCCAAGCAACAGTGCGCCTTGCAGCATCCTGAGGAGAAACACCAATTCTGTGGGAGAAAGAGTGTGTTCATTCCGCGCCGCGTGAGGAAAGACCAGCACCAAGGCGAAAAGGATCACGGCCGTAACAGAAGCGCACCATCGGGTGGAATGCCTTTTCAAGCCCTCCCTATCGAGGTGGACGGCCAGCAAAAGGGCCGCAGCAGGGCAAGCCGGCAGAATGTAAGGAATGAGCTTGGAATTGCTGGCGCTGAACAATCCCACCACGACGATTATCCAGATGACTAGAAAGAGAAAGGCCTCGGGGGGAGGGGATTCCGCCGGGTATGCCCAACGCCTTGTCGCTGGTATGCAGACGGCCCGGACGGAGCGGCGAAAGGCATTGATTCCCGCCGGAACAAGAAACGCCACCCACGGGATCATCGTCAGGGGGAACACCACCGAGAAGAACCACACAGGCTTTACGTGTTCGGTGCCTACGAGACGACCGAAGTGCTGAACCACAAAATAGAAATAGGCGAACTCCGGTGTCCGCTGGTAGGCCGCCACGTGCCACGGGACGGAGATGAGAAGAAAAATCGGCAAACCCGGCCACCATGCCATGTCCTTGAGAGCGGCCCAGTTGCGCCTCAAAAAAACGAAAAGGAAGATGACGGCACCGGTGAGCGCTATAGCCGCGATGCCTTTGGCCATGGTGGCCAAGCCCAGGCAGGCCCAGGCAGCGAGGAACCAGCCCTTCTTGCTGCGGGGTGCGGAAGCTTGATAGCCCAGCCACCACGCTCCCCAGGTAGCCGAAAGGCAGAGGCTGAATAGCCCGTCAATCAGAGGCAGACGGGCCATCGCCAAGGGCAGGGCACCTGTGAGGTAAATCCATCCGGCCCTGACCCCGGTCTGGGCGTCGAAGAGCCGTTTCCCCAGACCCATGACCAGAAGCACGGTCACAAAACCGATCAGAGCCGGGACCATACGAACCGCTCTTTCGTTCTCGCCGAAGAGTTTCATTGACGAAGCGACAAGCCAATAGAACAAAGGCGGTTTTTCAAAATACTCGACGTAATTGAGGCGAGGAGTGATGAAATCTCCCGTGTCCAGCATTTCCCGAGGGATTTCGGCGTAGCGACCTTCATCGGGATCCAGGAAAACATAGCCGCCCGCAAAAGCAAAGTAAACCACCGCGGCAAGCACCAGGACAGCCGCCATCTTGATCCGTGTATAGCTATTGTTCTGCACGTGCCATCCAGTACATGGCCAGAAAGAAAAACAGACCGTTTGCCAGCCAGGCTGAAAGAAGAGGAGGGAGGATCCCTGCATACCCCAGAGATCTCGAGATTCCGAGCAACAGGATGTACACGAAAAGTGCGGCTATCCCGATGGAGACGGATAGGGCGATTCTTCCCTTCCCAAGGGTCATAGCGATGGCCATGCCCATGAGCACAATGATAACGACCATGAAGGGAAAGGCGATTTTCAAATCCAAATCCACGAAGTAGCGGGTGGCATCATAGCCTTCCGATTCCACCCTTTGAGCAAAGCGGCCGAGTTCCCAGTAACCCATCTCCTCCGATCCCTTCTGCTCGCGCATAAAAGCCTCCGGAGTCTCGGGCAAGTCAAGATCTATCGCCTTGAAGGCAGTGATCTTATATTCAGAGTTCTCTTCTCGCTCCTGGATGATCCCATCCCTGATTTTCCACAAGCCGTTTATCCAAGCGCCTTCATGAGCCTGGACCCGTTTTACCAGGTGAAAAGCCTGATCAAAGAAATAGAAGGTGGGATCCTTCATGATTTTCTTGCTGCCGTCATATTGTTTAATCCAGATAATGGAATGATCTCCATGATACCAAACCTGGTAGTGGCCGTAGAAGAGATTCGGCTTTTCTTTTCCGACCTGTATTCTCCATATGCGGTTGGCCTTGGAGATGGTGTACGGCACGACGGTCTCAGACAGCAGGAATGTGAAGAGCGCGAGAAAACAGGAGGCCGCAACTACCGGCCTCGAAATCCTGAACAGGCTTATCCCTGATGCCATAAGGGCGGAGATTTCGTTGTTTTTCTTCATGAGGCTGTACATGACGATGACTGCAATCAAGGCGGATGGGGGGAGCATGAGGTAAACGATATAGGGTAAATGATAAACATAATAGAGAAGGACCAGCCGGCCGGAAACCTTGGACTCAAGAAAATTGTCGATTCCCCCCACGAAAATGACGAAGAGGTAAATCATGGTGAACACAAGGAGACAGAGGATCAGAAATTTGAAAAGTTCTTTCACCAAGTATCTGGACAAGACCTGCATGACCCTATCACCACACCCGATATTATTAAGCAGAGCGAGATATTGTTTGCATTTGTACGAGGCATGAGGCTTTTCTTGCGTTCCGAGGCTCCCGGCCTGGTCTTTTCAGCGACTTATCCGTGGGGGAGTTCTGCCCCCTCCGCATTCTCCGCCTGCGGCTGGAGCTGCGGCTTCCCCCACAGGTAAGTCACGAAAAGGACGGCGGCCTCCCGCCAGTCACTTCAGAAAAGCCTCATGTCCCCTATTACTGACTCTCCGTGTAAACAATTTGATGCTCCGAGTAGTAACTATACGTGCTTTTCTTTAAGAATATCGACGAACTCGCAAAAGATCTGCAAGACAGAAGAGGTCTTTTCTCTCGGACCTCTTACGAAATTATCGATGTCAGCCCACCGCAGAAATCACACGGGTATTGAAGCGTAAACATTTATATTCCTAAGATGCTGCCAAATGCGCAAGCAAAAATTTTATTTGGCCCGGACCGGAAGCTCGGGTTAGGATGCGATCATGAGTGATTCAGTCTCTGCCTTGAGAAAGGATCTGGAATTGATCCCTGTGGAGCACGAGGGAAAACAACTCGTGCTCATCAGGGATCATCTCGGACTGGTACCTGAGGGGAAGGCCGTCGAATTGCCCCTTTGTCGGTTCATGGCCTTGTTGGACGGTTCAAGGGACATGAGGGATCTCCAGATGGCTCTGATGCGGCTCCAGGGGGGAGTGTTTGTGGGGAGCGATGAGGTGAAGAGGCTGCTTGCCCATCTTGATCAAGCCTACCTTCTCGACTCCGATGGATTTCGAAAGGCCAGGGAGCGGATGATCGAAGGGTTCACGTCAAGCCCTGTCAGACCCTGTTCTCACTGTGGTCGGGCTTATCCGGACGACCCGATTCAACTGAGAGCCAGGATTGAGGAAATCCTGGCCGGCGGCATCGATGTCCGGCCCGATGGAAAGGTGCTCGCGCTGGTCTCGCCTCACATCGACCTGTCCGTAGGTATTAAAGGTTACGGCGCAGCGTATCATGGTTTCGGGAAGGCGACTCCATCTAGAGTGATCCTATTAGGAGTAGGCCATCAGATGTTCCAGGGCCTGTTCTCGGTGACCGAGAAGGATTTCTCGACCCCTCTGGGAACGGTTGAGAACGAAGGAGCGGCGGTTAAAAAATTGAAAAGCTCCGGCAAAGGAGTGATCGCTCCGGATGATTTTGCGCACAGAGCGGAGCACTCCATCGAGTTCCAAGTCATCTTCCTTCAGCACATCCTGAGCGAAACACCTTTTCGGATAGTCCCCATCCTCTGTGGCTCTCTGCTCGCCTCTCTACCGGAGTATAGACGGTCAGTCTACCAGGACAAGGCCGGAGGGTTCCTGGAGGCTTTGAGGAAAATCGTAGACGATCCGGGTCACGAGACCCTGGTAGTGGCGGGAGTGGACCTTTCTCACATCGGTCCGAAATTCGGGCATGACATGCCCGCCAGGCGCCTTGAAAACCGCAGTGAAGCTCATGACAAGGCCCTGTTGCATCATCTCCTGTCGAGGAATTCGGAAGGATTCTGGGAAGAATCAGCCAAGGTCAACGATCGCTACAACGTGTGCGGATTTGCGGCCCTGGCCTGTCTGATGGAGGTGCTACCCCCGAGTGAAGGCCGACTTCTTCACTACGAAATCTGGCATGAAGATGCGACGCAATCGGCTGTGAGCTTTGCGGCGGCGACATTTAACAGCAGGCAAAGCGTTCCATGAATTCAGGTGCGGGCTTTATGCCCGCCCGCGGGAACATCTAAACCTTTCCTTTAAACATAGGACATTGGTTCCCCGGTTTCTTGCTTGCGCCGTGCACCGCTATTTCCTTTCACATAACTCCACCAGCACCCCGCTGGTTTCTTTTGGGTGAATGAAGGCTATCTTTGCTCCTCCTGCGCCCTTTCTGGACTGCTGGTCAATAAGACGGACACCCTTGGCCTTGAGCTCCGCCAAAGCTTCTTCGATATTCTCCACGCGAAAGGCAATGTGCTGAATTCCTTCTCCCCGGGCTTCTATAAACTTAGCCACGGGACCGTCCTCGTGGGTCGATTCCAGGAGTTCCACTTCGCTGTCCGTAATGGGAAGGAAGGCGACATTCACCTTCTGGTCCGCCACGTTTTCGATGCCCTGTATCTTGAGACCGAGAATTTCCGTGTAAAATTTGCCAGCCTGGGCAATGGTCTTCACTGCAACGCCGATGTGGTCAATATGTTTGATTTTCATCTCAATCCTCCTATGAATGACGCCCTCGTGAGAAGCCGCCCAACCCGTCACCCCGGCGAAAGCCGAGGTCCGTGCGCGTGATATTCCTGGATTCCGGCTTTCGCCGGAATGACCTATTTCAGAGGCAATTCTGCTCTTCTGAGTTATCGCTCGTATCTGACAGATGGGAGCCCTTTCTTTTTGGATCCTAACCACTTGTTGCGCCGACGGCAATTCATTGTTATCATACCTGGAAATCAAGATAATAACAACGCTGTGTGACTTCGAGAACAGAGGTTTTGATCCATGAACTTTGATATAGGCAAGCAACCGTCCAGGAAACCAAAGTCCCAGTTCGATGAATTTGAAGCCACGGAACTCTACTGCGCAAAATGCCGGCAGGCTGTTCCTGTGCGAAAGTTTCTGCTCCTCATTCTGCCGGAAGGTGACAGGTATGAATACCGGTGTGTTTACTGTGGAAGCAAAGTGGGAGACAAACTGGACCGAAGCGGCCAGTATTTCGATCTTCTCAAGACATGACGGCTACCGCACCATGTACCTTTGAGTCACTGCGAATCCTTCTTCGTTAAGCGCCTTGATCATTCGATCCACGGTCACTTTCGTCTCATCAAACGTAACGGTTGCCTGACCGATACGGGTAATCACCGACACATCCTGCACCCCATTAAGGGCCAAGAGGGCACCCCGTACCCTCGCCGATGTGTCGTCTCACCCGCAATCGGGCACGGTCAACTTAACGATTCGGATGTTCCCTGCTCCTTTTCCCACCGGACTTTGCATGGCCGTCTGGCACGAAAGCAGCAGGGCGAAACCGGCCAGTAAAACAAGAGCTACGGAAGCCTTCGATTTCATAAGGGCTTTCTCCTTCCAAAGAGGGTTGAGAGATCCCGCTACTCAAACCAAATGACAGCGCCGGACCCTTCTCCGAATTGGATCATTTTACCCCGTTGGGCCGCCAGATAAAGCGTCTTTCCTTCCATCTGTATATCGGTAAGGCAGTAAGAGATTCTGGGGGATTTCAAAATGGGAACAAGACTGCCCGGGTCCGCGCGATAGACGACAATATTGGATTTTTCGATAGTCCTCAGGAGCTTGGTATATTTTCCGACGGGGATATTGTCGATGACGACGACCTCGTTCTTTCCGTCCTGATTGATGTCCTTGACCACGATCCTAGGGTTGATGTAGATGGGAATCAGTTCATCCTTGTCGAAATATCTTGCCGGTATGACGAGGTTGTTCGTGCCTCCCATCTTCTCCTCGCTTCTCCAGACGAGTGTGCCGTTTCCGTCCCAAAGGCCGATAAAGGAATCCCGATTCAGACCCACATATCCCGCGGCCTGTTTCCGCCTGGGATCCAGCGGCGCCAGTGTATAAAACTGAACGCCTTCTCCGAATTCTGGCAGAGTCTCCTGCTTTGTCAGTTTGGCCCCGTCAAAATTCATGACCTCAATTCTTCCCGTGAAGAACTGGCCCACAAGGGATTCCTGAAAAAGGAGCATCGGCCTGGCATCCCCGACCTTCACGGCCTGTAGGTGGCCGGCGGTTTTTAGAATCCTTCTGAACTTTCCGTTCCACTCCCAGATGCTGCTCTCCGCTCTCATGCCTACGGAGCTGACAAGATAAATCTCCGCCTTCCCATTGCCGTCCACATCCCCGGCGCTCACCTTGAAAAATTCTTCTCCCATGCCGCTCTTGAGGGTGTCCAGAAGGGCCATGGAACCTTCCTTTTTCCCGTAAACAAGCAGCCTGTCCTGACCCAAGACCAACAGTTCTGCCTGTCCATCTCCGTTAAGGTCAGCCGCGTCAGAGCTCATGACCCCCATCCTCACCGAAGCTCTTCCGGCAGGCGTCATTTCCCCGTTCCCTGCCCCTGGCTTGTAGAAGAGTCCCATGACAGATTCCGGTCCGGCCGGGCCTTCTTGTTTCCGGGGGCGGATGTCAACGCCTGAAACCACTGCCCTGACGTCATAAGCAATATCGGAGAGCCGGGGAATAAGTTGATCTTCAGGCACGGCCTCAGAGATCCTTGTCAGCTTGGGTTGTTCCTTGGTAAGGTCAAGAACGGAAAGATCCAGGCTGTACCCAGTGCCGATGCTCGTGAGGCTGCCGAAAAGCGCGAAGTCGGCTTTGAGGGC
Organism: uncultured delta proteobacterium; assembly: GCA_963740905.1. Classification (GTDB taxonomy): domain Bacteria; phylum Desulfobacterota; class DSM-4660; order Desulfatiglandales; family HGW-15; genus JAFGDM01. The sequence continues at coordinate 112,103 of CAVUFY010000008.1, read as the reverse complement.
TCTTGCAATCTCTTCAGCCCTCTGGCTGGAGTTTACCCCTTGTCTTTCCTTCTCACTCAGAAGGGGATAGAGCTTTTCGTCGCTGATAATCTGAATCCCTTCCCCGGAAAGGCGGGAGACGAACATGGTCTTGAGGCCCGGCCGGAGGAAGTCCTTTGGCTGGTCCGAATAGATCACAAGAGGCAGAAGGACCAGGCTCTTGTCGGCCCCCATCGCTGGTGGAAAAAAAGAGAGCAAGAAAAGAGGTACAAGAGCGAGTGGAAGCGAGTGGATGAAACGCGATTTCTTAGTCATAGACAATCCTTATTCTTGACGAACTCGTAAACGCTCATGACACGGAGATCTTGTCGCCCCCGCGCATGAGAATGTTCCAGCACTGCGTCATTCCCCGGCTTGACCGGGGAATCCAGGCAAAGTCACAAACTGGGAAACTAGATTCCGGTTTTCACCGGAATGACACAACTAATATTTTAACCCAATATGAACCAACGCATGCATTTTCACGGTAAAAAGTCGCCCAACCCGTCACCCCGGCCCCGGATCAAGCCCGGGATAAACTCCAGCCGGGGTCCAGAAGACCTTGATATTCCTTGATTCCGGCGCCTGTCCTGGACCCCGATCCAGGACAGGCGCCGGAATGACAAAAAACACCGATTTCCGACTTTTTACGAACGCATCATTCTTGATTCATTCCAAAAGGCCGGACGAAAGACTATCTCTTTATTTTCTTGTTTGCAAGAAAATGCCGCACAAAAAAAGACCCGGGGCCTAAGCCCCGGGTCTGCTGATTGTTAAGCTTGGAATCCCGACTCAGAAATCGATCCTCCAGTAAATACCTGCGTAAAGCTTGTTCCCGCGATCATCATTGTTATTGAGACCGAAAGCCGAACCTTCAGCGGGGGCACGCAGATATCCTTCGTCCGTCCACAGAATTTCAGGCGTGATGACGAAGGCCGGGGTGATTGAAATGGGGACGAAGAGCACAAAGGCTGAAGTCTTGTCTTTGGCTTCGAGGCCCTGGAAATCCTGCTTGGAGTATCTTTGCCCGTATCCGGCTTCGACTGCGAACATGTCGTTGATCTTGAAGCCGGCAACGCCGAACCAGCCCCAGTTTTTCACGTCTGTGATGTCAATGCCGTCGAAAGACTGCGGAAAAAGACCCCAGGCCACTTCCGGAGCGCCCGTCCCGTAAACCGTCAGATTCCGACCATAATAACCGTCAGCTCGTACGTAGAAAGGCCCCATGGCATAGGTCAGATCCAACGCGCCGAGCCAGGAGTCGACGCCTTTCGTCTCATCCGTCGCGGCGTTCTTGTAATCAATGCTGTTGAAACCGCCACGGACGGTGAAGCTCAGGGGACCGAAAGCGCCGGCCAAGCTCGCCTCGATCTTGGGAATCGTGGTGTCCGTGCTATTGAAACCTGGGGGAGCCACCACCGGTCCAGGAGGGCCCCCTGGATCTATCCACGGCTTGAGCAGGGCAATTTTTGCAAGACCGTTCAATCCCTTAATGGGTATATGGAGCTGGAGGCCGGGCTGCCTTGCAGAGCCGCCCATGTCGCCGTAGCCGTCCAGGATGCCGCCGCCGCCAACCAGACACTCATTACAGATCGGGTTGAAGGTAGGGGTCCAAGTCTGGCCCACGATGAAGGTTCCAAAACCCATATCATAGGAGCCGTACCAGTGCCTCATCAGGTCGCTTCTGACCGCCGACCGACGTGCTGCGAGTCGCGACGGTCTGCCTGTCCCTGGGCCTGATTTCAACGTTGGCGCCCACTTTTCCGGCTTTGAAACGCACGCCGAAGCGGCTCGACCCGTCATCAATATCCCACGTGAGATCGCCGTCGCTGTGGCCCGTGCCGGTGCTTCTCGAGTTCCTCTGCAGCCAAAAAGTCTGCACGCGGACGCTGCCGTAGACGTCAATCATCTTCGCCGTCGTGGGCAATTGTTCCGCTGTGGTGTAAACCAGACCCTGAGCGGCCATAGCACTCACTGTGAAACCCAGCACGAGCGCTACGGCAACCAGGGCAACACTTAGCTTTCGCATAACTCTATCCTCCTAAGAAAAAGTGTTTAGAATTGACCAGAAACTAAACAGACCAATACGCTTTCCTAATACAGCATCTCTGAATCTCTGAGTTCTACCACCCCCTTTCTTTGGCAGGTGGGGCACCTGCCAAAGCAGAAGCCCCAATAGAATACGCGATTTTTATCAATTTCCGAACCCCGTGTCAAGATTTTTCTTATAGCTCGGATTTTATTTATTTAGGCCCCAACCGAAACTCCATGCTTAGTGTCCCTATCGGGGATGGTAGAAACCCCTCGCCTTCAGGCGAAGCAAAGTTGTTGACGAACTCGTAAAAAGTCGCCCAACCCGTCACCCCGGCCCCGGATCAAGTCCGGGATGAACTCCAGCCGGGGTCCAGAAGTCCTTGATATTCCTGGATTCCGGCTTCCGCCGGAATGACAGAAAACACTGATATCCGACTTTTTACGAACGCATCAAAGTTCAGTTGTCGCAAAAGCGGCTTGTCATTCCGGCCTCCGAGCCGGAATCCAGAAAATAGGTGCGCATAAATACTGGATGCCCCCGTATCGAGTACGGGGCAGGCTTATCAAGTCCGGCATGACAGTCGTGGAGAGTTCGGCTTTATACTTGTTGATTTTAATCAACTGACATTTGAACCCCTTATCTTAGAGACGAGGGTTGTTCAGTGCAGCGCGGCCCCCTCCCTGAGCTTCGCTTTCAATTGATCGAGCTTGTTGATCATGGCCTTGAGATACCTGGCAAAATCAGCGCCGTTGGAGAATCGCTGGGCCGGATCCTTGGTCAATGCCTTGTCAATAATCTGTTCCACAGGTTTGGGGACCTTAGGGTTAATCTCGCGGGGTGAAGGATGCTTGACCTGAGTAATCTGATAAAAGAGGTTCGTCAGGTTCTTGCCATGGAAAGGGAGCTGACCTGTCACTAATTCAAAAAAGACCACCCCCAGAGAAAAAATATCGGAGCGGCCGTCGATTTCGTGTCCGTTGATTTGCTCGGGAGACATGTAATTGGGTGTGCCCAGGACAATGCCGCTCTTGGTCTGGGAAGAAGAGACGGCTTTCGCGATTCCGAAGTCGGTGACCTTAATCTGGCCATCCTTCAAAAGCATGATATTGGCCGGCTTAACGTCCCTGTGAATCACGCCCTGCTTGTGGGCATAGTCCAGAGCAAGGGCGGTTTCGGCAACCACATAGAGTGTCCTTCTCAAGGGAAGGAGCGCCCCTTTCCGGCAGAACTTCAGCAGACTGTCTCCTTCGAGGTATTCCATGGCCATGTAGGTAAGCTCATAGTCCTCGCCCACGTCAAAAACCGCGACAATAGCGGGATGAGCGAGCTTCCCCGCTATCTCCGCCTCTCTCATGAACCGCTCCTTGATCTCCCTTATTTTTTCCGTCTCGAACTCGTCGGAAAACCGAATAGTTTTTATGGCCAGCAACCTGTTGATCTTGGGGTCCCGTGCTTTATAGACAATGCCCATGGCACCCTGGCCGAGCTCTTCGAGGATTTCATATCGTCCCACGGTAGGCTTGATTCCCAGGTCGTCCAGGAAGACGATCTTCCCGTCCTGTCTCACCTCCTGTCCGGCCATGGTGAGCGGACTTACCAGGCTTCTCAACTTTGGGATTCTCGCATCAAGGTCTCTGAAGTTGCCGTCCACGTGGGCGATGTACTCGTAAACGGCTACAGCCTTGTTCAGCATTCTCTTCCGCTCATAATCCAGCCCAAGGTTGTAGGTCACGTCCTTCATGGCGTCGTCCAGAGGGATTTTTCTGAACTTCTCGAATGCAAGGTCGAGCAGTCCCTGGCTCTGGAGGCTCAACCCGAGCATTCGGTTGGTCTCGATGCTTTCTCTGGAAGTAATCCCGAGAGTGCGCTGGGCGATGACGACGTCCCGGATGGAGCGCTCCAAAAAGATGGTAATCAGGGCAAGGCTGGCGTAAATAATCTTGAGCCATACATCCAGGATCATGAAAGACACGAAACCTACGATAAAGAGGAGGAAGATCAAACTGGCCGTGATCCCCATCCGGTTGATGAAACCTTGTCGCGGAATGACGAAAGCAGCAAAGAGGGAAAACAAGAGGACGATGACTATTTCCACGTACGGGATGAACCCGGGGCGTTTCAAGTACCTTCCGTTTACGAGATTATCGACCACGTTTGCAGTCAGCTCCACCTGGGGCATCGCCGGGTCCACGGGAGTTTCCACAGTGGAAGCGTCTTCGGCCGTATAGCCGATAAGGACAATTTTGCCGTCGAACACCGCAGGCACTTTCTTGACGCTTAGAATGTCCACGAACGAATAGTAGGGGAAAGATCTTGTCGCTCCTTTGAATTTGATGAGAATCTGCCCGTTTACCACAGGAATGAGGGTTTTTCTTAACAGGACCCCTTTGCCGGGAACGATTGCCTGCTCGGGCGACTCGTTCAGATAATCGAGAGCGAGACGAAAGGGAAGAGACATAATGGCATGGCTTCTGTAATCCAGGAAGAGGAGATGGGTCTCTCCTTGAGAGGATTTATCGGGCGAGAGATTGGTGTGGCCCAATCCTCGGCATCCTTCCGAAAGCTCCGGATAAGGGGTGGTCAATATCTTGACGGGAAGGAGGCCGGAAAAGGATGGTTTTTCCTTCAAAGAGCATTTCTGGAGGAAAGATTCATCGGAAAGAGCCAGTTCGCTCTCATAGTTTCCATAAGTGCCGACTACGGGAAGATAAATATTGCCGCTCTTCTTGACCGCGTTAGCCAGAAGGTTGTCGTTGTCCAGTCTTTTTTCCGCCTCTATCAAAGCGCTCTGAAGCCAGGGGTCCCTGGCCACAGGTCCTGAGCGTTCCGAAACGGCTTTTTGCAGTTCTCTGATCTCTTTGAGTCCTTGATTTCTCTCCTTTTCACTAAAGAGAAAATCAAGAACAATCATCTTGGCGCCGTTGTTTCGGAGGATGGAAATCATTTCGGCGATTACCTGCCTGGGCCAGGGCCAGGGGCCGAGTTGTTTCAGGCTCTTATCGTCGATATTGACGATGGCGACCTCACTGGCTCCGGACCCCCGGGGCATATCCATTCTCATTTGGATGCTGTAAATGACGCGTCCCAGGGTTTCGAACACTGAAAAGGAGTGGAGGGAAAAATAGATAAAGACGGAGGCAATTAGCAGTCCAACAAGGAAGTCAATCTTTTTCGAGGACGCTTTTTCCATGCCTTCCAGAGGAATTTGATACGATATTTTACAAGCAGAGGGCTTCGTAAAGTCAAAGATCCCTCTTTTCTGTCATTCCCCGGCTTGACCGGGGAATCCAGCGACAACAAGCACTTCTGGACCACGGCTGGAGTGTATCCCGCACTACCGGGGTGCCGGCTTTTAAGACTTTACGAAGTCATCGAAAATAGAGAAAGGCCAAGATACGTGTCAATGCATGCCAAACAAAATCGATTTAAAGCTAAGCATATTTGACGGCTTCGTAAAAAGTCGGAAATCGGCGTTTTCTGTCATTCCGGCGGAAGCCGGAATCCAGGAAAACCAAGGACTTCTGGATCCCGGCTTTCGCCGGGGTGACGGGGTGGGCGACTTTTTACGAGTTCGTCATATTTAGTTTCCCTCTATTTTAACCACGTTAATATATGAAATTGGCCGAATAATGTCAAAAGAAAACACCACCTTGTCTCGGGAAGCTTGAAGAGTATGTCTATTCGACTTGAAAAATAATGGAAATCGTATTAGACTCTTCGACTTAATAGCAAGAAACTTATGTTAATAATTTCAAAATTGAACTCTGTACTGGGACCGGCGGTTTCCGAAGGAAAGATGCGAGAAATGAGCCTTATGTTCCGGGTCAGGCATGGGAAAGCTAAATGGAAAGCCAGAGAGCCAAAGTGAGTCAAATCAACCGGGTGCATCCTGCGAGAAAAGAGAATGTTCCACGCCGGCGTTTAGGTGAATTGTTGTTGGAGGCAGGGCTCCTGACCCAGGAAAAACTGACCGAGGCCTTGGATGCTCAAAAGAATACCGGCAGGAGACTGGGGCAGACTCTGATTGAAATGGACGCCATTTCCGAGGAGGAAATGGCGTTTGCACTGGCTATGCAGCTTAGAATTCCCTACGTGGATCTCAAGAATCTGGAAGTTTCCGGCAGGCTGATGGAAACGATTCCCGAGGAAATTTCGCGCAAGTTTCTCTGCGTCCCCATAGCCCTCAAGAACAGTGTCCTCGACGTGGCCATGGCCGACCCCCTCGACCTCAATATGATGAAAGACCTACAGTTCATCACGGGCTACAGCATTCAGCCCGCTATCTCCACCTCCAGCCAAATTCTCGAAACGCTGCAGAAACACTATCACCCCGACAAGTCCATCGGAGACATCACCGAAGAGTTTGGCGGGGAAGACATCATGGAGTTCCTTCCGGAACGGGAGATCAGGGAAGAAGAAGATCGCCCTGAAGAGATCAAAGATTCGCCGTTTGTCAAAATGGTGGATCTTATCATCAAGAACGCGATCAAGAAAAGGGCCAGCGACGTTCACATTGAAGCACAGGAAAACCAGGTGAGAGTGAGGAACCGTATTGACGGTGTGCTTCAAGATTCCATCAAGCTCCCCAAGTGGACCCAGCCCATCATCATTTCCCGCATCAAGGTTTTGGGGGGAATGGATATTGCAGAAAAAAGACTGCCCCAGGACGGAAGAATCAAAGTCAGGACCAAGACGGGGTCAGTGGACCTGAGGGTATCCACCCTGCCGACCTATTACGGTGAAAAGGCGGTTATCCGCATACTGAACAAACAGGAAATCTTCCTTTCCCTGAAAGAGCTGGGTTTCAGTCCCAAGAGCCTGACCACGATGCAGAATTGCATCTTCCAGCCTCAAGGCATGGTGTTGATCACGGGGCCCACGGGAAGCGGAAAGACGTCGTCGCTCTACGCCTGCATTCAGAGTATTAAGTCCGATGAGGTGAACATCGTCACCGTCGAAGACCCGGTGGAATTCGAGTTGATGGGCATCAACCAGGTTCAGATCAATGAAAAAGTGGGCCTCACTTTTCCCTACGTGCTGCGTTCCATTTTGAGACAGGACCCGAACGTGATCATGATCGGCGAAATCAGGGATGTGGACACGGCGGAAATAGCTCTTCAGTCCTCTCTCACAGGGCATCTGGTCCTTTCCACCCTGCATACCAATGATGCCCCCTCCGCCGTCACGCGGCTTCTGGACATCGGTATGGCGCCTTACATGATCGCGTCTTCGGTGATCTGCATCGTTGCCCAACGTCTGGTAAGAATGATTTGTCAGGATTGCAAGGAAGAGTACGTGCCCAATCCGGAACTCCTCGGCCGATTGGGATTGGACATCAAGACGCTCCCCTTCAAGTTCTACAGAGGGGCAGGTTGCTCCAAGTGCGGAAATACCGGCTTTAAGGGTCGAACCGTCATTGAAGAGGTGATGGTCATGAGCCGCAAGCTGAGAGAACTGACCCAGACCGGCGCCACCGCTGACCAGCTCAGGGAGGCGGCCATGGCGGGAGGGATGACCACGCTCGGCAACAGCGGCCTGCGGAAGATCGAAATGGGGATCACCACGCTTGACGAGGTGTTGAAGGCCGTTCAGCAAAAGGAGGAACTGACCACTATCTGTCCGCATTGCGGCAAAGGGGTAAGCCTCGATTTCAAAGACTGTCCTTACTGCAACAAGCCCCTCGTGCCTACTTGCAGGACTTGTTCACGGATTGTCCACGCCGACTGGGTGGTCTGCCCCTATTGCCGGGCGGAGCTTAAGCCTGAAGATTATTAAAGCTTTATGTCAAGCTTGATCCAGGTTTTTTCTTGACCTTTCGTCGCGAATTTTCTATAGGAGCGCGAGCGTTTTTTTTATGGCTAAGAATCGATGCATTTGCAAAAAGTCGTCACCCCGTTGAAAATCGGGGTCCACGTATTTTGTCAGTCCATAAAGAATACTGGATTCCGGCGCCTGTCCTGGACCCCGATCCAGGATTCGCCGGAATGACGAAAAAGGACAGGCTTCTTACGATGCCATGAGAATTCGATGAGAGACTTTTGAATGCGTTGCAAGTATCATCCTGATCGCCAAGCAGAGCGCTTCTGTGCAGGCTGCGGCGTCCCCCTCTGTGATGAGTGTACGGAGGAGACGAAGCCGGGCCAGTTCTATTGCTTTCAATGTGCCATGCTGTCGTCCGTGTCCGCGGTGGGCACATCCATGAAGGATAAGAAAGGAAAGCTGGAGGAGAAAAGAGCCAAAGAAAAAAAGAAGTGGACGCCCTTCCGCTACTTTGTCTTGATTTGCTCTGTCATGATTCTCGTGATGTGGGGGGTGATCATTTTCGGCGGAGAAAAAGCCCCTGCGGGCGCAGCCGACCTTGCCGGTCAACCGAGAATTCTGCTTTTCATGGTCGACGGAGCTCTAAAACGCTGCGCGCACTATGAAGATGGAAGATATCCGGCCGGGTTGAGGGATCTCATTCCCAAGTACCTTTCTCTGAAGCAGGAGGAACTTCCGCTCCTGGACAAGCTGTCTTATGTACAAGATCCCAATCTGGGTTATCGCCTCTCTCTGGCAAATCCCAAGCCGGGAGAAATGAATCTCGTTATTTCTCCCAAGGGGATAAAGTACGAGACTTCTACGAGCGGGGGAGGCTAAATGCGGCGGCAGACAGGTTTCACGCTCATTGAACTCATGGTAGTGATTGCCATCCTCGGCATCCTGGCTGTTACCGCCCTCCCTTTTTATCAGACGTGGCAGCAAAGAGCCCATGGGTCAGAGGCAAGCGTGATGATGAAACAACTTGTGGACGGGCAAATCATGTACTATCTGGAGCATAATCAGTTTTATCCCGCTCCGGGGTCACCCATTATGATCCCGGCTGAAGGAACTCCTTCGCCTGCCACCGCCATTCAGGACGTCGAGAGCGCGCTTAAGATCACTATCCCCCAGGGACACCGCCTCAGCTATATCCTTACTAACAGCGATGTCGAAATTTTCATGGAGATCACCGCTCCGTTTCCCATTTTCAAGTCAGGGCACAGAAGTTACTATTGCCAACTGAAAAGATCAGGGGAAGCCTATTATTTTTCAGGTAATTAGTCTTGACAGAGAGAATATCCGTCAGTCGGTGTCCGGGGGAGTTGGGTGCCACTGACGGTATGAAGACAGGTTCGACAGGTTTCCTCTTTGATGCATCTTGCTGGCACGGCACTTTCTGACTCATGAATCTCGATTCCCTTTTTGACGATCTTCTAACCAGCGGGGTCACCCTCGCAGATCCCCAAAGAATCCGAAAACTCCGAGTTCTCAACTCGGTTCACCTTGTCGTGATCATGTCGGCCCCCTTGCTGGGTCTCTTTTACTTTTATATCGGGGCGATTATCCTCTTCTATGTGACCGTGACGGTCGGTTTCCTTATGGCCACTTCTCTGGCCTTGTTGAGGAAGACGAAGAATATCTATTGGGTCGGCAATTACGCGATCTTTATCTTGTGGATCTTCGTTTTCATCGTCGCCTGGAACACCGGAGGAATGACCTATGAAGGAGTGCTCAACCCTTCCTGGATTCTCACGGGATGCCTTATCCTTCTTGCTGTTTTTCTGATGGGATACCTTCATGGCACGATCTGGACCCTTGTGGCCTTTCTTGAGATCGGTCTTATCGTCCACCTTTACCGGGTCAGATTTCAGTTTCCCAACGTGATTCCCTATGACATGGCCGCCCTCTATCATCTGGCCACTTTTCTTGTCGGGTTCCTGGTCATGATCCTCATAGCTTTCCTCTTTGAGAGCGACAGAGAGGAAGCGCTGGCCAGGGAGCAAATCAAATCTCTGGCTTTCCGGGAATCCAAGAAATACATCGACAACCTCCTGGAAAGATCGCTGATCCCCACGTTTGTTATTGACCGAAATCACCGTGTCGTTCAGTGGAATTCGGCGTGCCAGGAACTAACCGGCATCTCCATCGGAGATGCCTTGGGCAAGGAAGTCTGGGAAGGGTTCAACCTGGTCAACGGGAAGATTCCGGCGGACATGGTTCTTGAGAGCCCTGCGACGATTCAACAGGAATTTCCCGAGGGGATCCTTTCTAAGTCGGAAAGCGGATGGTATCAAATGAAGGTTTTTCTGCCCCGGTTGAAATACGGCATGAAAGCCCTAGTCACGACGGGTCCCATCGTGGGCGAGGATGACAACCTTCTGGGGGCTCTGCAGACCGTTCAGGTAGTCGGGTTCCCTGATGACTCGAAGATGGCGGAAGAGGGCGATGCGCCGGCTTCTTTTGCTGACGCCCTGATTTCTCCTGTCTTCAAGGTGAACGGAGAGGGAAAGATCATCTCCTGGAACCGGGGCTGCGAGGAAAGTCTCGGGCGGGACTCGGCTGAGATGATCGGAAGAAACGCCCTGGATTTAGTGCCGAGTGGGCAAAGAGCCTTTTTTCAAGAAACCCTGGCCAAGGCTTTTGAGGGGACGGTCTCTGCCCATAACACGTTATGCTACGAGGGCGGAGAAGGGAAGCCGGTCTTTGTCATTGCCGAAGTCTACCCGGTGAAAAACAGGCAGGGCGGGGTGGAAGAATGCATGGTCGTGAACACGGATGTGACGGAGCTTGCCATGGAACTGAGACAGGCGGAGTCGGACGCAGAGGATGCCAGGGAGAAGGTGAAAAGCATCGAGGAAGAGCTTGAGCTGTTGAAACACAACCACGCCAGCGTCTCTCGCAGTCCGGATGAATAGTGTGACGGCTTCACCTCCACAGGACCTCATAGACCAGACTCTCTGAGGCCTTTCCTTTGAATTTTCTTGGGCCTATGCACCGAATGGGGAACTTGTCCTTTACCAGGCGATAGGTCTCCTCCCCAACGAGGATTTGATGGGGATCGGCGATGGATTCCAGGCGGGATGCAACATTCACCGTATCGCCGATGATGGTGTAGTCCATGCGTTTGGGTGAGCCGATGTTTCCTGCCACGACTCTTCCGGTGTTGATTCCTATGCGGATAGTGAACCTCTTCCCCTCCTCCGTTTGTTCCATCACCGCCCGCAGCGTCTTCATCATTTCCTGAGCGGCGAGAATCGCTCTTTCGGGGTCGTCCTCCTTTTCCATGGGCGCTCCAAAAACGCCCATGAGGGCATCCCCGATATATTTGTCCAGGGTCCCGCCGTACTTGAAAATGATGTCCGTCATCTGGGAAAAGAAGACGTTCAGAATCATGTTGACCTCGCGAGGAGGCCACTCTTCTGCGAGGCGTGTAAACCCATTAATATCCGCGAACAAAACGGTCGCTGTGAGGTCTTTCGGCTCCATGACCTGATCCAGGCTTTCCTGACCGCCCTTAAGAATCATCTCGATGATTTGAGGAGAGTGGTATCTCTCCAGTCGATCCCGGATGCGCTCTTCTTCGCGGACCTTCCCGCTGAGGCTTGCCTGCTCGATGATCATGGACATCTGGCTTCCGATGGCTTTGAGCAGTTCGAGATCCTCCTGGGTGAACTGGTTATCCAGTCTGTCGCTCTCCAGCTGGATGACCCCGATGATTTTGTCCTTTTTCCAGAGGGGAACACAAATGGCCGACCGGATATGCTTCAGCAAAAGGCTCTGTGCGTGATCCAACCTCGAATCGGCCATGGCGTTGGACGTCAGCAAAGCGACGCCGTCGCGGATGACTCTTCTGATAATAGTGCGGCTGGCCCGCAGGGGCTTGTCGGTTGTGTGAAGGTTCCTTGACTTGACAAGTACAGGCTGGAGGTCCTCCGCTTCTTCATCTCCGGTGAGGATGAGGAAGCCGTGATCCGCATCAATGACCAGAAACAGGAGATCCATGATTTTGTTCAGGAGTTCCGAGAAGTCGTGAATGGAGTTGAGCTGACTGCTGATCTCGTAAAGGACGAAGAGGACCTTGTTGGCTCTCTCAAGGGCGGCCCGCTCATGCTCTGAGCTCGGTTTTTGCTTCTCTCCCACGGAAAGCTGCCGGTGCTTTGGAATAAGAAGGGATCGAGAACTCAAGGGAGCAGAATCGGGGCGGGCTTCGAGGACTTTTTCGTACCCTTTTTCAAAATCCGTCTCGGCGCTCAGAACGAAAGACTCCAGGGGTGAAACCACCAATTCCTGGCGGGCCAGGAAAATGATGCTGTTCAGACCGATCCGGATTCTGTCCTTGTGGTTTAAGAGACTCTCCTTGACGGATCGGTCATTCAGGAAGGTTCCATTGAAGCTCCCAAGGTCGGTGAGAAGATAGCCTCTTTCCGTCTTGACGATCCTGGCATGTCTGCGGGAAACCGATTGATCGGGAAATACAATGTCGTTGTCCCTGCTCCTGCCTATAGTGACCTCTCTCTTCAGCAGGGGCTGACTAAAAATTCGTCCCTCGCTCGTGGTTATAAAAAACCGTGGCACGCTTTTCCCACACCTTTCTCACTGTGCCATAAAACAGGAACGAAGGAGAGGAAAGAGGACCGAAGCCCCGGGTTCACCATAACCAGTTTCCATTTCTGTCCCAACGACCGTTCACGGGGAATCCCAGTTTGGACAGAAGGTGGTGGAAAAGAAAATGACGATTTCCCCTAAAATACCCAAGTTCTTCGCAGTGCGGGTCAGGTCGGTACGCTTTCGATCTCGCTTCAGACAGGGTCATGGTTTGGGCCGTTTTGCCGGCCACGCAGATATGATCAAAGTGAATGGAATGGTAGAGCTTGTCCTCTGTCGTGACCACAACCACAGCGTTTCCGGGCATCTCTTCATCCACCGTGATATAGATGCTCAAGAAGAAGCCGATGACGAGCAAACTGATCACGACGACGACGATGACTTTACCCTTTTCCTGGATTCTCATGCTGAAGAAGCCTCGTTAGTTAGTTCTCGCCTTTTTCTTCTTTGAGTACAGGTATCTTGAAGAAATCGATTTTCTCTTCTTTCAGGGTCGTCTCCTCTTCCGCGGTGGCATAGCCTCTGATGTTCTTCTTTTCCTTGACCCCATAATGCATTTTCAGAGCTTCCTTCGCGAAGTCACTGCCTACATCCTGGAAGTCTTTGTGAATGTGCTCCAGAAGCGCCCGGGCAAGCCTCTTATAGTCAATGGTGGAAGAAGGCGGCTCGGGCCGGTTTTCCTGTTCGGAGCGAAGGGTACAGGTCGCCACGGGAGAAAGGACTTTCCTGATCCTATTTTCTCCGCAGACAGGACAGGTGACAAGATTCTTGGCGGTTTGCTCTTCAAAGGACCGGCCTTCATTGAACCAGCCTTCAAAACGGTGCCCTTTTGGGCATTCCAGGTCGAACACAATCATGCTCTATCTCCCTAAATGCAGAACTCCGGCCGCGATCGAACAACGAATGTCGAACAAGGAACGAAGTGCAAGGACATTGCTCATGTCTCACGCCCGGTCCCGATTCGTCGCTAGAGACCGCAGAGTTCACAAAGACAAAGTTCTAATGATTTTTTCCCGATGACAAAATGCATTTTCTCTATGTCCCCTGCGTTCTCTGTGTGAGATAACCCTTCAACATTCGTTATTCACTATTCGATATTCTGCTGTTCGCTTTCATCTTTCAGCGTACAAGACGGCCAGGATCTTTGTGGCCTCATTCCCATGACACTTGACCAGGTGGGGAACCGTAGAGTCGTAGTAGATGGAATCGCCCGGTTCCAGGACGTGGATTTCCTCTCCTAACCGAACTTCCATCTCTCCCCTTAAAACGAAAATGAACTCCTGGCCGTCATGGGTCGACCTCTCCTCTTCCGTCATGGAAGGTTGAAGGGTGACAAGAAACGGCTCCATGTGCCGGTCTCTTTTATGAGGAGCCAGAGACTCGTACTCATATCCGTAGTGTTTCCCTTTCCCGGAATCGAACCTTGAGACCACTTTTCGATCATGGCGGCGGACAATCGTGAAAGCTTTCTCCTCGTCCCCGGAGATGAAATAACCCATCTTCATCTCCAGCGCTTTGGCCAGTTTGATGATGGACCCAAGGGGGGGAGGCGCCTTTCCTTCCTCGATATCGGAAAGCATATTCACGTCCATGCCGGTTCTCTGAGAGATGTCCAGGAGGCTCAGTCCTTTCAGCTCTCGCACCCTTTTCACTCTTTCTCCCACCTGGAGCGTGATATCTTCGTCTGCCGGCCCGCTGCCCAGGCTGTCCATGAAGGCTTTCTCTTCTTCCTTCCTGGCAAACTGGCTCACGTGACTCAGAAAATCATCGTAGCCTCCTATTTCCCGGTCTTTGTCATTCATGAAAGCCGGCCCAGCCCTCCTTATCCGATCTGTTCCATATGAAAAACTACCATGTTATGGGCCGCCTGGTCAAGAGTCCAAAAATCCGAAGGTTAGAAAAAGTCATTTTTAGTCAGTATGAAGTAGGAAGCAAGCAGTAAGCAGTGTTCTTTGCTGCATACTCCTTACTCCATAGTGCCTAATCGTGGTGCCGGCGCGGAGAACCCATAGGATTATCTTAGAGAAGGGCGCACGGCCCAGATCTCAAGGATGAAGATGTTGAAACCGTGTGCCGTGCGGCCTTCCTTGACACTCGCGACAACAAGGTCCTATGATCGATGAAATCCGCTAAGGCAGATTTCACATAACGTCCCTTCAGGGCTCTTTCGTGCCCCGAACACTAGAAGATAGGTCACAAAAAATCAAACTGATTCTATCGCGATTCCGCTTCAATCTTTGCGAAAGAAGAACAGGCTTCTCCCGGGCAAGAGACTTTGACTTCAAGAGGAGGATCACATCCTGGATACGGGCCGTCACGAAATAGGGCTCCTTGCCGATCATGCAGCAACCAACGGGGTAGAGCTCTCAGCGCGGGAGCTTGACCTTTTTCACCGCTATCTGGAGGAACTGTGGGAATGGAACCGGAGGTTCAACCTTACGGGACTCAAGAGTCGCGACAAAATAGTGGTCGAGCTGTTTCTCGATGCCCTTCTCCATGCTCCCTTCCTTCCCGCAGAGGGCAAAATGCTGGATGTGGGCTCCGGGGCCGGTCTTCCCGGGGTGCCCCTGAAAATCCATTACCCTGGACTCCGCGTCCATCTTTTGGAGGCCAACTCGAAAAAGGCCGCTTTTCTTAGACAGGTCATCCGCGTGCTCAAACTCCAGGAAGTCCAGGTGATCC
The DNA here is from genome assembly GCA_963740905.1 of uncultured delta proteobacterium. Lineage (GTDB taxonomy): Bacteria > Desulfobacterota > DSM-4660 > Desulfatiglandales > HGW-15 > JAFGDM01. The sequence goes on along the minus strand of CAVUFY010000008.1, from coordinate 96,961 downwards.
ACCAGCGCATCGAAGAAGTGGGGAAAACCCTTGAAAAAGAAAATTATGACCTGATCACAGCTCGGGCCGTAGCGGATCTCAGCCAAACCCTCTTGTGGTGCGCTCCTTTGCTGGGAGAAGGCAGCTCACTGACTGCCTTTTTGGGGGCTGAAGGCGAAAGGGAGATAAAGAAAAACAAAGAGGTTCTGGCAAAATACGGGCTCCGCGTTCAACGGAAGATTTCCTATGTTCTACCCGGGAAAAGATCAAAACGGCACACCTTTATCCTGGTTCGCACCATGCGCGGAGAGTGTGCGTCAGGAGATTTGACTGAAGAACAATGAATTCGTCCAGGGGAAGACGGCTTTTGAATGCCACTTCTTCAAAACCCAGGTGGAGCGCTTGGAGCACGAAAAACCTTTCTTTTGGCCAATGGGGAAAAAAAGCGACTAGGAGATTCGCTTTTAACTCTATTCTTCTTTATTCTTCATGCACAGACACTGCAATCACATTTTAAAACCCACGATGTTTATCTCACTCCAGACAGAGTCACTTAATATCGTTTACTATTACTTTCTAATCGTGGCATAATTTTTCTTGACTTTTTTTTGTTTAGTATATAATATCAATCAACAAGTAAGGTCTTCATTAAATCAACAGGAAAGGAGAGAGTATGGCGACTGCTAGACAAATTCAATACAGGATGGGGCAGGCAAAGAAAAAACTGGCGAAACTTAACAAAGATCTCGCAGCGGTGAAGAACAAGGTGAAAGGCTTGGAAGCCCAGCTGAAGAAAGCTAAGGCAGCTGAAAAAGCAAAACCGAAAGCCAAGAAGAGACCGGCGAGAAGAAAGGCCGCGAAGAAGAAATAGCGCTTCCAACAGTCCTTTTAACGACACAATGGGGATGGCGGGGCACGCACCAGGCTGCGGGGTGGTGCCCTTTTTTTTACAAGGCTTGGTTTCGCATATCGCTTCATGAACCGAAGCAAACACTTTGGAACACTCCCATTATGTTTGTACTAGATTCTTACACATTCATTCTGAGAGATTATCTCTCATATCAGTAAGTTAACGAAATTCCAGATGCTTTTTGAACCGCAGAATATCGAACAAGGAATATCGAATTTCGAAGTGTGAGACAGTCACTTCTGCGGTTCTAAATTCCTTGTTCGATATTCTAAATTTCGTATCATTTTAGCTGTTTCTAGTAGCTGTGGGGATCATGATTCTCCTTCTTGAGTGACTGGCGGAAAGGCGCCGTCTTTTCACGGTTTATCTATGGGGGAAACCCCTGGCTCCGAGCGAAGGCGAGAAGAACAGCGGGAGGGGGCAAAACTCCCCCGTAGATAAACCGTAGAAAAGACCAGCCTGCGAGCCTCGGAACGGGAGAAAGAGAATCATGATCCTTACCATGGTCGCATAGAGCTAAAATGATACGAAATTTCAAATATCTTTGGCTAGATTTCCCACGCTTCCAGTTGCCTGATCATTCTTTTTTTGTGAGTCCCCGGCCAGAAAAAACGCCGGCAAGAAGGACAGAAGCGGATTCCGGAGGGGTTCTGGGATAAGACGTATTCAGGAACGCTGCCTTGAGCATCTTCAGAAGGGGCGTTCTCAAGAACCTTGTTGCAGCGCGGGCATCGGGTGAACCATTTTGCTCGATCCATCTCAATGTACCCCTCCAGTTTCATCTGCCTGAGCTGTTCACCGACATGATCCGAACGGATGAAGATGGCTCCTTCCCTCTGCCGAGCGGAAAGCGTATTCCGAGTGAGGAGGATGCGCTCATCCTCTTTCACAAGAAACTGCATCTTTTCCGGATTGCAAAAAGGCTGATAGTGGGTGTCGTAGCCCAGCATCCTGAGCCACTTTGCCAGTCTCCCCAACATGGCATCTGCCACAAACCTCGCTGTCCCCATCCTGCCTTCCTCTATAGTATCAAGATATGACTTCTTCGCCAGTTGCTGAGAAGTTTTCAACAGCAGAATATCGAATAATGAATGTCGAAGGAAAAGAGTTTCTCACATTATTTGAATTGGGCGTTTGGTTACGGCCGAAGGCCCGCATTGGGGTAATGGGATTGACGGCCCCTGTCCTTTGATATAGATTAGCCCCCACTTTATATCTACTCTTTTTGTCAGCAAGCGCCGAGTCCAAAAGGCCGCCGAAGAAAGCAAGCCAAGAAAGGCAGTTGACGTGGACAAGATACTCATCCAGGGTGGGGAGCGCCTCAAAGGCCGGGTCAAGGTGAGCGGCGCAAAGAACGCCGCTCTTCCCGTTATTGCGGCCTGTATCCTTACGGGAGGATGGCACCGCCTGAAGAACATTCCAAAGCTCAAAGACACCCGGACCATCCAGCTCATCATGTCGAAGATGGGGGTTCTGTTCCGGGAAGAAGACGGGGTTCTCTCCGTGAACTCCCAGGAGATAAGGAATTGCCAGGCCCCCTATGACCTAGTCAAGACAATGAGGGCTTCTATCCTCCTTCTCGGACCCCTGTTGGCCCGTTTCGGAAGGGCGAGAATATCTTTGCCCGGCGGATGTGCCATCGGCGCAAGGCCCGTGGATCTGCATCTGAAGGCCCTCTCAGCCCTTGGCGTGGAGATGTTCCTGGAAGGCGGGTACATCAACGCAGAAGTGAATCGGCTGAAGGGGGCTGAGATCTTTTTTGACATTCCCACGGTGACCGGCACGGAGAATGTGATGATGGCGGCGGTGAAGGCCAAAGGCCGGACCGTCCTCATGAACGCGGCCAAGGAACCCGAAGTGTCGAATCTTGCCGACATGTTGCGCAGCATGGGAGTTCATATCGAGGGGGACGGGACGGATACCATCCTTATCGAGGGTGCGGAAGACCTGAGACCTGCGGAAGGGCATGCCGTCATTCCGGACAGAATCGAGGCGGGCACTCTCATGATCGGGAGCGCCATGACCGGAGGCGATATCTTTATTGAAGGATGCCAGCCGGAGCACCTGGCGGCCGTGATCGAAAAGGTCCAAGCCGTGGGCGCCGAGGTAGCGGCCACGGCGGGCGGGCTTTCGGTCAAAGGGCCGGAAACGATTCGGGGCGTCGATATTGAAACCATGCCTTTCCCGGGGTTTCCCACGGACCTGCAAGCCCAGTTTATGGCGCTCATGTGCGTCGCGGAAGGGTCGAGTATCATCCGGGAGACGATTTTCGAAAACCGGTTCATCCATGTGAGCGAGCTCAAGAGAATGGGGGCCGATATCACCATCCACGGCAATCAGGCCACGGTGAGGGGAAAAGCCCGTCTGCTCGCCGCCCCGGTCATGGCCACGGATCTGCGGGCCAGCGCCTCTTTGATTCTGGCAGGTCTGGTGGCCAAGGAGGGAAACACGGAAGTCCACAGGATCTACCATCTGGATAGAGGCTATGAAGCCCTGGAAGTAAAATTTCGATCACTTGGAGCAAAAATCTGGCGCGAAAAAGCCTGACATGTTCCTCCGCCCACTGATACCCGTTCTCCTCTCCTTTATCGGCGGGATACTCCTCTCCGACGCGGCCCTCTCTGAAAGCTACGGAGCGGGACCGGCCCTCTTTTTCATCGTTGTCGCCCTCCTTCTCCTCCTTTTCTTTCTTCCTGTCAGTCTCCGGCCATGGGGTCTCATCGCCCTGTTCTTGTCCGCAGGCATGTTCCTGGAGTACCATAACCGTCCCCGGTCCGATTTGGATCTCCTCGCTGCACAGCGGGCCGAGGTCACGATCATGGGGACGGTTCTGGAGCCCTGGTCTCAAAGCGAGGATATGGCCAGGATCGTGGTAAAGGTCGAAAGCGTGCTCGACGGATCCTGGGGGGAAAGAGGCAGGGGTGAAAAGCTCACGGTCACGGTTTTCAGGCCGGCCCAAGAGGTCTTTCCAGGCCAGAGAATTCTCTTCCGAGCCAGACTCAGGCCCTTCCTGAATTTCAACAACCCCGGCAGCTATGACTATGAGCGGACCATGAGGCTCAGCGGATTTGCCTGCTCCGCTTCCGTCCCGGAGGGACGAGGGATTGTGCCCATGGGCAGAGGACGCCTTGGTTTTCCCTTTGACGAGCTCGAGGCCATCCGAGGTCCTATCCGAGCTTTCCTGAAAGAGCGCCTCTCTCCCGATGAAGCCGCGCTGCTCCGAGCCCTCATGCTCGGAGAAAAACAGGCAATCAACCCCCAACTCAGAGATCCCTTCAGCAGGGCCGGTCTGGGGCATGTGCTGGCTGTTTCGGGACTCCATGTGGCGCTGGTCGCATGGTTGGCCTTCACCATCTGTGTGAGCCTCCTTTCTCTATCGTACAGGCTCGCGCTTCTCGTGGAGATTCGCAAAATCGCGGCAGCCGCGACCTGTATCGCTGTTTTTGTCTATGCCTGTCTGACCGGCTTCGAGGTATCCTGTCAGAGGGCCCTGATCATGGTTCTCGCTTTTCTCTGCTCCATGATTCTGGGAAAAGAAAAGGAAACGTGGTCGACCCTGGCCCTGGCCGGTCTGGTGGTACTCGCCATCGAGCCCTCGGCGCTCTTCAGCATCTCCTTTCAGCTTTCCTTCTGCGCGGTGGCCGGGATCCTCTGGCTGGGACCGCCCATGCGCAGAATGCTGGCGTTTCCGGGCCGGAGTGAGAAAGGGAAACAGAGGCTCATCACCCGCTTTTATCTCTACTTTGCGGACCTCGTGGCAATCACGCTCTCGGCGACAATTTTTCTCCTGCCCCTCACCTCCTTCTATTTTCATCGTCTTTCCCTGATGGTGATCCCCGCAAACCTGACCGTACTGCCGGTGCTCGGCTTGCTCGTCCTGCCCCTCGGTCTTTGCGCCGCCGCGACTCTCCCTTTGTCGGGCTCCCTGGCCACGATACTTCTGAAAGGGGCGGCATGGAGCCTGGAGAGGATGATGGACTACGTGGTGTACTGGAGTTCGTGGGCCTGCTCGGAAGTCTGGGTCATCACTCCCAACGCTGCGGAAGTCTTTCTCCTTTACGCGCTCATGTTCTTTCTGTACTTCGCCATGCGCAGCTCATGGGCAAGAGCAGGATTGCTGGCGATTGTCCTGGTCGTTGCGGGGGACAGCTTCTACTGGATACAAAGAAACTTCTACAGTCCTTATCTGAGGGTCACCTACATTGATGTGGGGGAGGGCAGCGCCGCCCTGGTTCAGTTTCCGGGAAGCAAAAGGATGCTCATCGACGGAGGCGGCTTTCCGGGGGGCCGGTTCGATGTGGGCAGGATGGTCGTGGCGCCGTTTTTGCTTCGTTCCAAGATTACGCGCATCGACTATCTCGTTCTGACTCACCCGGAAAGCGATCACATGGACGGTCTTCGTTTTATTGCGGCTCACTTCCGGCCCAGAGAGTTCTGGCATAATGGTCAAATGGCGGAAACACCTGTTTACATGGAGCTCATGGGCATTCTCCAGAACGCAAAGGTTCCGATGGTTTCGCCCGTGAACTGGAAAGGGGAACGAGTGATAGGAGCGGTGAGGGTGGCGATGCTTCATCCTAGAAAGGGCGACGAGGAGTCAGGGCTCAAAACGAATGACAGAAGCCTAGTGTTGCGACTGAGTTACAGCGGCAAATCCTTCCTGTTCCCCGGGGATCTGGAAAAAACAGGGGAGGAGAAAGTCATCCTTCGGGCGGGTGCAGATCTCGATACCGACGTCCTTCTCGCCCCTCACCACGGTAGCCGCTCATCAAGCTCATGGCCGTTTCTGAAGCGCGTGCGGCCTCGCGTGTGCGTCATTTCAGCAGGGGCGGGAAACGCCTTTCTCTTCCCAAACCCCGAAGTCCTACAAAGGCTGGAGAGTCTGGGATGCAGGGTCTTCAGGACGGATCAAGTAGGCGCCGTAGAAGTGGTCACAGGCCCCGAAGGAGGAGAGGTGAGGTCTTATCTGGAGAAAAAAGCGAAGGGGACCGATTCCGGTCCCTTTCGCTTTTAGGAAGAGATGGTTCTCACTTGCCCTTTTCATGGCACTCGAAGCAGCCTCTGTAAGGACCGGTTTTCTTGCCTTGTTCCTTGAGTTTCTGGTGGCACCCCCTGCAGTTCACATGATAGGCTTTCTGGAGACCATACATCTTGCCTTCGCCTTTTCCGGGGTCATGACAATCCGCGCACCCGGGCGTCTCGTCCGACCAGGGAACCCAGACATTCGTGCTGTCTTCATACTCATGGTGGCATTCCCAGCAGGAAATGTTGTAATTCTTGGCATGTTTCAAGTGGGTGAAGGAAACGGGCCCTCTTCTTTTGGACTTGTACTCCTTGTTATTGATGACGATGACGTCAAAGTCCGAAGATGATTCGGTTGCTTTGGATTTTTCAGCCGCGGCCACGGCCAGGCTGCCCCTGACGGGAGAAGACGGGTCCATTCTGATCGCCACGAGCATGAGGAGCATCAAGAACCCCACAAAAAGAGCAGCCCATACGCCTTTGCTTCTCATATCTTCCTCCTTCTATCCCTCAACAGATTCCGGGTATCGGGGTAGACGTGTACAACAAACTTTGTTTTCGGTCAAGAATAAATCAGTTCCCAAATCCACCCTCTAGATAGGCTTTTTGGCTCAATCAAGCTCCGCATCCGCTCGGCCGGGCTCTTAGAACTCCTGCGCATCTTACGAAGAGGTTGCAGGCCGAGATTCCAACCATCGTATGGCCTTAGCCTTTTCAAGTAGCTGTGAGGATCATGATCCTCACCATAATTTCATAGACCTAAAATGACACCAACCACCAAAAGCTTTGCGTATCCTGGCGCCGGCACTTTCGGATGCTGTTTGCATCAAATTGGATAATGGCCCTTACGGAAAGTGTGAAATCTATTTCAAAAAAGTAGTAATCGATTACACACAAGAGTTGTAAGTCATTACCGTTCGCAAACGAAGTGTTTCGATTGGATTTGTCAACATCTTGAATATACAGCTAAAAATTTGGTAGTTGAGATTCCGAATGGGGCGGTATTGAATTTGCATATTTTCGACATGCCTTTCACTGGAAGCTCACCTTCGCTCCTCAAGGAACGTGAGAATCGGTGTGAGACGAAGCTAACTCTTTCCGAACCTACTGCGGACGTCCCATTCCCGATAGGAACGTCCGCGACAAAATCACATAGTGCTCTATTGTGCGCTGCGGAACGCTTTTTTCCTTTCAGGATTTTGACAGATTTGATGCGTGACAAGTTGCTCCAGGTTGAACTCATTCTATCGGAGAGCTAGCTATGATTCTCAAGGAGAGATGCCGACAGGAGTTTGCTGACTGATCATCAGTTTGTGGCAGTTTATGTTGTGTCACCTTGATCAGAAAAGGCTGAACTCCGGGCGATCTGTGGGCGGAGAGCCACGGGTCCTGTGAAAGATGAACGGACAGCCGGGTTGCCTGATGATAGGTGGCTCGGCTTTTTTTTGTTTGTCGCTTCTGAACGAGGAGAGGACGATGGAAAAGAAGAAGATTCTGTCCGTGCTTTTCTTTACCTTCAGCACCCTTTTGTTTGCGTCGAGCGTTCTTGCCGATACCACGTTACACGAGTTCGTCTTCACCGTTCAAAGGGCCACGGACGATCCGCTGACAGGTGTCAAATGCTACGTCTTCAACCAGGCAGGCAGGTATCTGGGTTCGAGCGCCTCCACCGACAGCGGCGGCAGGGTCTCTTTCAGCCTTGCAGATGGATCATACAGATTGAGGGTTGATTATCTCGGTTACCAGTTCTGGAGCGATCTGTATGAGGTGCCAGCAACTCTTTTCGAGGAGATAAATATCCCGCATCAGGACGTAGTGGTCACCGTACAAGGTGTGGGCGAGGAATCTCTGCCCTTGCCCGGTCTTAAGGTTTATCTTTTCACTGCGGCGGGAGGGTATCAGGGGCAATCCCGGACAACAGACGATAACGGGCAGGCGAGCTTTTATCTGCCCGCACAGCCCTACAAAGTGAGAGTGGATTATCTTGGCAAGCAGTTCTGGTCTGAGACTTTTGTGTCTAAAGACGTCATCGTCAACATACCTATGGCAGAAACCGAGGTCGCGGTTACCGGCGCCGGTGTTCCGGTGCCGGGAGTGAAGGTCTACGTTTTTTCCGCTGCCGGGTCCTATCTGGGGATCTCAGGAACCACTAACGCAGATGGAAAGGTGCCTTTCACTCTTGCCGAGGGTGGATATAAATTCCGCGTCGACTATCAGGGGAGCCAGTACTGGAGCGCCGAGGAGACCCTGACAACCGGACAGGTAAACGCCGTTTCCATCTCCACGGGTGGTGGCACTTTCACCCTGCATGTGATGAAAGGTCCGGCGGATCCGCTGGCGGGTGTCAAGTGCTATGTCTTCAGCCAGACAGGGAGCTATCTGGGCTTGAGCGCCTCCGCCGACAGCAACGGCACGGCCTCTTTCAACCTGGCGGACGGGGCATACAAGCTCAGGGTGGACTATCTGGGGTACCAGTTCTGGAGCGATCCGTATGATGTGCCGACGATCCTTTCCGCACAGATGAGCATCCCGCATCAGGACGTAGTGGTAACCGTTCAGGGCATGGGTCAGGAATTTCTGCCCTTGCCCGGCCTGAAAGTGTATCTCTTCACGGCGGCGGGCGCGTACCAGGGTCAGTCTCGGACAACGGACGGCAACGGGCAGGCGAACTTTAATCTGCCCGGGGAGCTATACAAAGTGCGGATAGACTACCTGGGCAAGCAGTTCTGGTCTGAAGCTTTTGTCTCTGAAGACATCACCGTCGACATCCCCATGGCAGACACGAAGATCGCGGTCACCGGCGCAGGTGTCCCCCTGTCAGGTGTGAAAGTCTATGTTTTCTCGATATCCGGGGCCTATCTGGGGATCTCAGGGACCACTGATGCAAACGGAAAAGTGTCTTTCACTCTTTCCGAGGGCGAATACAAATTCCGCGTTGACTATCAAGGGAGCCAGTACTGGAGCGCCGAGAAGAACCTAGCCGAAGGAGAGGCAAACCCCGTTACCGTCTCCACGGGTGGTGGTACTTTCACCCTGCAGGCGATGAAAGGCCCGGCCGATCCGCTGGCGGGTGTCAAGTGCTATGTCTTCAGCCAGACGGGGAGCTATCTGGGCTTGAGCGCCTCCACCGACAGCAACGGCATGGCCTCTTTCAACCTTGCTGATGGGACATACGAGTTCATGGTGGACTACTTGGGTTATCAGTTCTGGAGCGAACTGTATGTCGTCCCAACGACCCTTTCCGCAGAGATGAGCATTCCGCATCAGGACGTAATGGTCAGGGTAGAGGGGCTGAATAAGGGAGCACCCGAACCCATGCAGGGTTTGAGAGTCTATCTTTTTACTGCCTCCGGTGCTTATCAGGGGCAGTCGCGAGTCACCAATGCTAATGGAGAAGCGACCTTCAACCTCCCAGAGCAATCATATAAGGTAAGGGTTGATTACCTCGACCAGCAACTCTGGTCTGAGACTTTTGTCTCTGAAGACATCATCGTCAACATACCGATGGCAGAGACAGAGATCGCGGTCGCCGGGGCAAGCGTTCCTCTATCAGGGGTGAAAGTCTACGTTTTCTCGACATCAGGGGCTTACCTGGGGATCTCAGGGACCACAGATGCAAACGGAAAAGTGTCTTTCACTCTTTCCGAGGGTGAATACAAATTCCGCGTTGACTACCAGGGCAGCCAGTACTGGAGTGACGCGCAGAACCTCAGTACCGGACAACTCAACCTCGTTAACATCGGTACAGTTCCGGCGAGGATTCAGGTCCCCGACGTAGTGGGACATTCTCTGCCGGATGCGGAATCGGCCATCAACGGGGCAGGACTTACTATTGGAACGACGACGCAACAATACAACGACACCGTTCCGGAGGGTCTGGTGATCACACAAAATCCGGCAGCAGGTGTCCCCGTGGAAGAAGGTTCTCAGGTTGACGTGGTTGTCTCGCTGGGGCCTGCGCCTATAACCTCGGTCACCATAACAGCATCCCCTCAAGTCATTCTTGAAGGAGACTCCTCCACTTTGAGATGGAATTCAACCAACGCCGATTCTTGTTCCATTGAGCCCGACATTGGCAGTGTAGATCTAAACGGCTCGCTGGCTGTAACACCTACCGAGACGACGACCTACACGATCAGAGCTGCGGGTTCCGGCGGCACAGCCGCTGCTAACGTCACCATTACGGTGGACCATATTGCCCCGTCTCCAACTGAACAGAAACTCACCGCAAGCAGCTGCGAACCCTACGGCGAATTTGGAAGGGCTGTAGCCATAAGGGGGGACTACGCCATTGTGGGTGCACCTTATCATAATATTGGCGGCGACGGCGGGTACACGGGTGCCGCTTTCGTGTTTCATCGTGTCGGTTCCTCGTGGGTTGAGCTCATGAGACTTGCCGCAAGCGATGCGCAGGAAGGTGAGGAATTCGGGATGTCTGTGTCGATGAACGCAGACTATGCTGTTGTAGGTGCCCCTTACCATAATATTGGCGGCGATGGCGGATGCAGGGGCGCGGCTTTCGTCTTTAATCGCGCCGATTCGTCGTGGAACGAAGTGAGCAAACTTGCCGCCAGTGATGGACAGGAATTTGACGAATTCGGTAGCTCGGTAGCCATAGAAGGAGACTATGTCATTGTAGGAGCTCCCTATCACAATTCAATTGCGGGCGCTGCGTACGTTTTCAAACGCGAAGGTTCAGCGTGGGTTGAACAGGTGAAACTCTCGCCCAGCGATCCGGCATCAGACGATCGATTCGGTTACTCGGTAGCCATAAGCGGAGAATATGCTATTGTAGGGGCCATATTCAAGGCTATTGGTGAGAGTGGCTATGACAGAATGCTGTATGCAGGGGTGGCGTATATTTTCAAGCGAGACGGTTCGACTTGGACAGAGCAGGCCAAACTCATTCCAGGTGATGCAAAAAGCAACTCAAGTTTTGGCGCGTCCGTGTGTATAAGCGGAGACGACACGATAATAGGTGCGCCCTTTCATGATGTCGAAGGGATTGGCGGGTATACGTATGAAGGGGCGGCTTACATCTTCAAGAGGGAAGATCCTGTGTGGGTCCAGCAGGCGTCAGTCTTCGCAAGCGATGTGCAAGAGTACGCCAATTTCGGTACCTTTGTATCGATGAGTGGAGACTACGCTATTGTAGGTGCACCCCGAGAAGATGTGAGCGGGACCGGTGGTACGGATAACGGAGCAGCCTATGTCTTCAGGCGCGAGGGTTTATCCTGGAGTCAAGTGGCTAGACTCTCCCCGGCTGATGGTCGCGAATGTGATGAATTCGGTAGCTCTGTAGCCACAGATGGGGACTATGTGATTGTCGGCGCACCCTACTGCGATGCAAGCGGAGAGTCTGGTTCTGACGAAGGGGCAGCCTACATTTACCCACTTGAAAATCTCATTCAAAATCCTAGTGTGAGCGTAAGTGCCGATCCGAAAACCATTCTGATTGGAGAGTCTTCCACCCTATCCTGGATATCAACGAACGCAGAATCTTGTGTTATTGAACCGGATATAGGAACCGTCGTTTTGACGGGATCCATAATTGTTTCACCTAACGAGACCACCTCCTACACAATTAGAGCCACCGGACCTCAAGGTATGGTAACATCCACCGTAACGGTAACCGTGAACATTCCTTTACCTGTTGTTGATATTCATGCGAGCCCGGCAATCATTTCGGTTGGAGAGTCATCGACTCTTACATGGACTTCTGAGAACACTGAATCGGTGACAATAGACCAGGGCATAGGCCCAGTCCCGGCAAACGGATCAACGACTGTGTTCCCCAGCGAGACCACAATCTACGCTGTCACAGCTTCCGGACCTTACGGGATTGGAACAGCCAGTGTTACAGTCACGGTGGACTGTAACCCGGAAATCATGGTGATCGAGCCGGCCAGGGGGGATAATCTCGTAGATACGGCTTTTAGGATAAAATGGACGGATAATGATCCCGACAGCAATGCCAATGTTCGTCTTTACTACGACACAGATAACTCGGGTGCCGACGGGATCCTGATCGTAGCAGGATTGAGCGAAGATATGGATGGAAGCGGCGACGAATATCTATGGGATACATCCGGGGTCCCCGAAGGCATCTATTATGTTTACGCCATGATTGATGACGGGGTCAGGCAGCCAGTGGTGGCTTACAGTCCCGGTGTGGTTTCCATTGACCGAACCCCTCCATTCATCACGGAACTCAAGCTTAACCCTCATGACGCAGCAGAAGGAGATATGTTCGGAGAGTCTGTGTCCATTGATGGCGATTACCTTATTGTGGGTGCCAACGGCAGCGGGCAGTCCGGCGCCGCTTACATTTATGAACGTGAGGGCACTGTTTGGGCTGAACAGGCCAAATTAGTTCCAAACGACGGAGGAGTGGGCGATTCCTTCGGAAGCTTCGTTGCCATACGCGGCGACTACGCGTTTGTGACAGCCCCCTATAACGGTCACGGCGCCATCTATATTTTCAAACATGAAGGGAGCAACTGGAATCAAGAAACGAAACTGAGCATAAGCTCCGACTTGGGTCAAATTTTGGACGGAATGAAGGTAGCCGGCGACTACATTGCTGTCAGCGCATGGTCTTTTTACCCCGATCGCGTCTGTAGAATTGGCATCTTCAATCGTAGCGGCACCACTTGGACCCGACAGACGGTGCTCCAAACCACTGATCCTGATATATACTTTGGAGGCAATTTCATTATTGATGGCGATTATCTGCTGGCTGGTATTACCCAGCAGTTCTACTGGGGCAGGGATTTTGTAGGGGTGGAGGTATTCAAACGAGATGGAGAGAGTTGGGTAAAGCAAGGAACGCTGATTCATAGCGATTTCTCCATTTACGATGAATTTGGCGCATCAATAGCGATATATGGAAACGGCGCCCTTATAGGAGCGCCAGGCTCCAGACCCGGAGGTTATTATTACAGCGGAGCAGTGTATGTTTTCAGACGGGAAGGAGGGACTTGGTATCAGGAGGCAAAATTGCTTCCTGATGATCTGACGAAAGATCTAGGGTTCGGAGGAGGAATTGCTGTCGATGGCGATCTCGCCATCATAACCATCGGCTCGGAGGTCCAGGGATATTCCTTGTGCGCGTTGGAAATATATAAACATATGGGAGCTTCATGGGTTCGCCAGGGGGAGATTAAAACCAGAGATGCAAACACATACTCGAACTTTGCAAGCTCATTCGCCATAAGCGGTGATTACGCCATCATTGGAGCTCCGTACGATACCGATCATGGGGATTATTCAGGATCGGCTTTTGTTTACCACATAATCGCGATAGACATCAGCTCAAGCTCGAATAAAATTCTTGCCGGAGGTTCAACAAGCCTTTCATGGAACTGCGTCAATGCTACATCTGTGAGCATAGACCAGGGGATCGGTACGGTTCCAATCCAAGGGTCCTTGACAGTATCTCCTACCGAAACTACCACATACACGATCACAGCTACATTTCCCTGGGGGACATACACAGACAGCGTCACGGTGACGGTTGTTCCTCTGACGATTTCGATCAGTTCACCAATTGACAGTGCAACTATTGTGAAGCCGGAAGTGACAGTCGAGGGCACTATAAGCGATGTCCCCGGATTTGAAATCGGGGTAAATGTCAACGGCGTGGTCGCCATGGTTGACGGTGACCATTTTGTTGCAAGCCACGTGGCCCTGGAGCAAGGGGCAAATACTATTATCGCTACCGCGGTTGACACATTCGGTCACACAGCTAGTGCATCAGTAACAGTCAGCGCCGAGACATCCGGTGAATATGTGAGGATCTCTGCGGATCCCGAATCGGGCATTTCGCCCTTGGAATCGACCCTCAGAATAGAAGCATCTTTCACCTTCGACAATTCATCGGTCACCTACACAGGACCTGGCGCGGTTCAGTTCATTTCAAATCCGGACCCGACGGAGTACCACGTAAGGATCACCACTCCTGGCCTTTATGCATTCACAGTCGAGGTGACTGATGCAGGAAAGCAATGTGTACACGGAGACTGTTAAGGTTTTGGTCATGGACGCTGAACTCCTGGATGCGATGCTAAGGGAAAAGTGGAACGCAATGAGAAATGCCCTGAGCGCCGCAGACGTGCCGAAAGCTTTGGTGCATATATCAGAAGGGGCTAAGGATATGTACCAATACAATTTCGGCCTGATGAATGCTTATTTAGGAGAAATTGCAGCCGGGTTGCGAGATATCACGATGGTTAAAGCCCGAGGCAGGATGGCTGAGTACGAGATGTGGGCAGAGCAGGGTGGGCAGATGTACTCGTTCTACATTCTTTTTGTGAAAGACCCGGATGGAATATGGCGGATTGATTTCTTCTAATCAGACCGAAAAGGGAGAGACCATTCATGAAGAAGGCACTTATGATATTCATCATAGCCCACTTTGGGTGATTTTTGATGTGCCCCTGCAGTTTCGCAGGATGGCTGTCTACCATAAACCCGAGTTTAAAGGCGAAGTGATGGATGCGGGGAACAAAATGCCCATAAAAAGCGCGGTGGTTGTCGCAATGTACTACAGTGAACCCATTATAACCGGTCCTGGCGGAGGAAGTCCCTATATCATTCATGTGAAGGAAACTCTGACTGATGAAAACGGGATATTTGTCATTCCTTCCTACACTGCGCTCATACAACCGAATTCGTTAGAAGGCAAAGCCGACTTCATTATCTATAAACCTGGCTATGGGAGTTACCCGGGGGGAAAGGCAACGCCAGACAGACACTACGTTGATCCAGAAGAGTATTTTTCCAGGGAGCTCGGAGCGAAAGGTGAAGTAATTTGGGGGATGGAAGGTCGAAAGAAGAGGATCCCTGTGACCTTTGGCATCGTTGAACTTCCTAAATTGGAAACACGGGAAGAAAGACTCCAAGCAGCACCCTCAACTCGACCGGGGGAGTTGTCACCGGAAGACATACCTCTTCTTTATAAAGCAATCAATGAAGAAAGGAACCGCCTTGGCCTTGGGCCAATTGGGAGGGTAAGAGAATGAAGCGAAAGTCACTATTTCGACTTTTGGTCACTCAATTAGTCGGATTTGTCTTTGCTGTCCAATGTTATGCATTAGATACAATTACTCACAGGCAGATAAATGAATACCTCGTGGCAAGGGCGATGGATGTCTTCTCGCTAGATTTCTACCTGAAGAAGCACTTAGGCATTGAGGAAGGCGTAAAAAGTCAAATTCGAGGGGGCATAGATAATAGATCCAGTGCTCATACGGTTTCGGAGTGGTTTGGGCTCGGAGGAGTTACGGAAGATAGCGCGTCGTAGCGACCCCGATACCCGTTCTAAGAATCATTACCACAACCCATTGAACGATCAAGGCTTCAGCGGGATGGGAGGGACAGGGCTCTTTTCCGGGGAGTCATCGATTATTTGGTCTCAGCGACCTGTAGGGACCCAAGGCCACGAAGGAAACTACTCTTGGAATGATGTAAGAACTTACTTCTATGAGGCGCTGACTGCTCCTGATCAAATCACCAAAGAAAGGAAACTTGCAGAGACTTTCAGGGGACTTGGTCAGCTCATGCATTTGGTCCAGGACCTATCTGTTCCGGAGCATTCGAGAGATGATGGGCACTATATCGGGTCGCTGGGTCTAGCTGTCCATTACGAGCAATGGGTTGCAGATCCGAATAATGTCAAAATCGATCCGGAAAGTGGGGAACTCTCTGTGTATGGAACTTCTTTCGTGCCTCTTTTCTTCACTTTTTCTGAATTAGGCAACCCAAGCCGTTTTGCTCCAGAAGCTCCAGTTCCTGTGGCCAATCTTTTCGATACGAACCGGTATGTGTTACCTGACTCCTCAGGCGTTCCGGATCCTTCTGTCACAAAGGATAATGCTATCGGACTCTCGGAATATACGAATGCGAATTTCCTTAGTCCGGACACAATGTTTACCCCTAGCCTTCCTTTCCCATCCATTGAGAATTGTACTATCACTGTTGACACCCGAAATAGCCGCCAGTATTTTTCGAGTGGAGGCTCAGGCGAACACATTGATCATCTTGCCGCCACGGGCTACTTGACTTTTTGGCGTCAGAATTTTCCCGGGGATGTATCCCATTATCCTGTTGCGTTGGACCCCTATTGCTACGAAGAGTATGCCTCTCATCTCATTCCTCGCGCGGTAGGCTATTCCGCTGGTCTGCTCAAGTATTTTTTCAGGGGGAAACTGGATGTCAAAGCTACACCTGTTTATAGCAATGGAGCCGTGACAGCCGTGAAGACTCGAATCAGGAATGTCACTGAGAGCCAGGAGACCATGTCGAGTGGGGACATCGTTCTCGGCTGCGCGTACCAGGACTCGGCGACCAGAGAAGAGAGGTTTACCGACTCGTCCGCCGTTCAATTGACGGAGCCGTTACTCTTTGATGGTGTGACTCAAAAGGAATTCTCGTTCTCAGAAGCTATCCCTGTAGAGGATTTTGGCTCCATCAAGTGCACACTTGCTTTCAGGGGAACCCTTGGGAATGAAGAAGGGGCGGTGATTGGTAAGTATGTGCCGCTGAATAAATTTGATGAGGAGTGGGATAATGGCCTTTACGGCAACTACCCATGGGTGCACACCACAGAAGCAAGCCAGTCAGAGAACGGGTCGACATACAATGATACTGAGGTTGTTGGCGACCCACCCATAGACAGGCTGGTCAAAGACAATGTACGATGGCAAGGCTATTCCGACCGCCCGTGTTAATGAGTCGTATTTTATTTTTAAGGATGCCCAGAATGCTACCGGATTGTTCATTTCACCGAACACACGACTGCAATTCAAAATCGATGCGCTTTCGATCAATGCCGTTCCGCCGGCTCCACCGGATATGACCTCGAACTTGCAAGCTCTCATGCTGAATTTCAACAATGGTCGCAAGATGCAGTTTTCGAAGGACGAACAATTCATGTATTTCAACGACACGACGGTCTACTTCAACTTTCCGTCAGGAGCTGCTGTTGACCTTGGCATTTATGAACTGTTCCAGGCTGCCGAAATCCAGTTCGTTGAGCCGCTCTACCTGGAAAATGTCGATTTCGTACAACAATTATTGGACTTGGAGGACCCTTCACCAGAGGAGCACCACCAACATATGGAGGTGGACTACATAAGAATTGTAGAGCCAAGTAATTAGGAGAAAGCAGGACGTTGGTGTTCGTTCAAAAAGCGCTGGAAGAGAAGGTAGCCGTCTGACTCATAGGTGGACGGCGGCAGGGGGTATGAGTTGAGTTTTCGTGCCTTAAGTAAATGGACAAAGCGTATCCTCGCAATACTTGGAACATTTCTATTGCTCACTGCAGCGCCTGCCCTGGCAGAACACTGGAGCCGCCATTATATCCAAAGCCTTCCGGATTCTGCCTTTGCGGCCATTGAAGTTGCAAAGGCCGGAAGGAAGATTCGTCATCTTCCCCACCATGACCATACCGGAGAAATAGATATTGATCACTTGATGAGTGCCCTGGGCAGAATTCACCAGGTGAAATGGGTTGATCCTGCTAACTTTGCAAGAGCCAAGGAACACCTCGACCGGCACTATCAGATTTACAAAGAGGAAGGAGCCAAAACTCCTCGCTGAAGGCTCTTGGCATATCCAGAAAACCCTTCTGGATTCCGTGTCAAGCACGGAATGACAATGCATGTAACGATTCAGTTTTGAGATAGCCCAGCCAGCTTCTCTCAGGTATTTTCTGGCAGGAGTGCGACGGGGAATGTCATGTTCGGTGATACATCCAGCTACGTCGCCGGCCTCAACTGCACCTCCGATATCGGCCAGATCCTCACCTTCTCTGTTCATAATTTTATAATTTCGGCTTCCTTTTCGGTTTGATTCCTGATAATTTTCCCCACGGTCGGCTCTCCTTTCTGTTTTCTTGGCGGCTTGAATCCCTTTGGATGCATTCCTCGCGGCTTGCCGCGGTTTTGTCATTCGGGCGAACGCCGGAATCCAGAAATATCAAGGACTTCTGGACCCCGGCTGGAGTTTATCCCGGACTTGATCCGGGGCCGGGGTGACGGGTTGGGCGACTTTTTACGAGTTCGTCAATTTTCGATTCAGTTAAGACATTCACCTGCACAATCCGGGGTTGAAAGGGGGATAATTCGTGTGAGCGATATTATTATCAGGAGAGGTCTGATCGCAGACGGAACAGGGGGGCCTCCTTTTGAAGCGGATATTCTCGTCGAGGGAGCGAGCATTCGCCAGGTAGGCAAATTGGATACGGCAGGGGCGAAGAAGACCATCGACGCCAGAGGCTATGTGGTCGCACCGGGATTCATTGACATGCATTGCCATGCGGATTTTTCGCTCCCTGTGCTGCCTACCGCCGATAGCCTGGTCCATCAAGGCATCACGACTGCGGTGATAGGTCAGTGTGGTCTCTCCCCGGCGCCTCTACCGGACAAGACACGGGATGAGGTCATCACCGGTCTGAGCGGTATTCTCTCCGAACTTGAGGGGGAAATCCCCTGGCATGAGTGGTCTTCTTTCGGAGAGTATCTCGCTTTTTTGACTCGACTCGGGATATCCATTAATGTGGCGAGCTTGGTAGGCCAGGGAACGATCCGGGCATCCGTTATGGGCTTTAAAGCGGGCAGATCTACCCCGGAGCAGATGTCACTTATGCAAAAAGAGGCCGTCCGGTCTCTAAAAGAGGGGGCGTTTGGTCTCAGCACAGGTCTCATCTACCCTCCGGGCTCATATGCCTCCACCGAAGAATTGATTGAGTTGACGAGCGTGGTTGCCGGGGAGGGCGGCCTTTACTTCAGTCACATCCGGGGTGAGTCCGAGACCCTTCTTGATGCGGTGGCAGAGGCTGTTCAGATCGGCCGGGACACAAGAGCCCCTGTTGAGGTCAGTCATTTCAAGGCCGCGGGTCGTGAGAACTGGGGCAAATCCAGGGAAGCCCTCGACCTTATAGAGAAAGCCCGTAAAGCAGGCGTCGACATCGCTACGGACATGTATCCCTACACAGCCGGAAGCACCATGCTGGTCACCGTTCTGCCGGAGTGGGCCCAGGAGGGCGGCAAGGAAGTCATTCTGCGGCGCCTCTCTGATCCATCGGCGTGTCTGAAAATGACCCGGGATATGAAAGAGCAGGGGTTTGCCAGGAGCATAGAATGGGACAGGGTTTTGATCACCGGATCTCCGAAGCATCCCGGGTATCTGGGGCGCTTTGTTTCAGATCTGGCTCATGAGGCAGGTCAAACAGCCCAGGAGTGGGTTTTTGCCGCTCTTCTGGAAACGGAACTCCAGCTCCACATGGCCATCTTTGCGATGTCGGAAGACAACCGTCGTCAGGAGGTCAGGTACCCAGCAATGACTTTCTGCACCGACGGCATGGGATTCAGCGCCAAGGGAAAATCTGACAGGAGCCTCACCCATCCTCGCAGCTACGGGGCTTTTCCCCGGGTCCTGTCTCATTATGTTCGCGAGGAAGGACTCCTTTCCCTGGAAGAAGCCGTTCACAAGATGACGGGCATGGCTGCAAAACGGCTGGGGCTTAGGGACCGAGGTCTAATCAGGCCTGGTTTCGCGGCAGATCTTGTTATTTTCGACCCGGACAAAGTGAAGGACAAGGCGAGCTATGAAAACCCTCATCAGTATGCGGAGGGAATCATGGAAGTCATCGTCAACGGGGAGTCCGTGGTCCATGATGGAACACACACAGGGTCAAGATCCGGTCTTGTTTTGAGCCGAACATAGGCCATAGATAGCCTCTCCAGGAGGTGCGGATGGTCTGGCTGGTCATCATTCCTTCAATGCTTTTCCTGCTTGCCGGTTCGGCGCTCGCCTACGTCTTCGGCGCGGCTGCGGTGCTGTCTTTTGTCGCCGTGGACAAGCTTCAGTTTTTGGCCATCCTTCCCCAGCGGATCTTCAGCCAGCTCGATGTCTTCGCTCTCATGGCCATGGTTCTTTTTATGCTCGTCGGCGAAATCATGAGCCTGATGGGTGTGACCAAGTATCTTATTGACTTCTCCATGAGTCTTGTCGGTCGCTTTAAGGGAGGGCTCGGGCATGTGAGCATCATGACCAGCGTTTTTTTTGCGGGCGTCTCCGGTTCGGCCGTGGCTGATGCGGCGGCCCTGAGCAGCACGCTTGTTCCGGCCATGCGCCGGGAAGGCTATCCCAACCGTTACGCCGGCGCGGTGACAGTCGCCGCATCGGTCATCGGCCCTATCATCCCTCCGAGCATTATCCTCGTCTTTTACGGAGCCCTGATGCAGGCGTCTATCGGCGGATTGCTCGCGGCCGGTGTCGTTCCCGGCCTCGTTCTGGCCATAGCCCTTATGGGGGCCAACACCGTTTTGGCCCACCGCAACAACCACCCCGGCGGAGGAAAGAAGGACGTTCCGCCATTTTTGGCGACACTATGGAGAGCCCTGCCGGCTTTGTCTTTACCTGTCGTGATCCTCGGAGGAATCGTCTTCGGAGTGGTGACACCGACGGAAGCCGGAGGCGTGGCTGTGGCAGCGGCGCTCGCCGCAGGCGCATACTACGGCGGGCTGTCCCGGCACGCCTTCTACAGGAGTATGGAGCGAACGGCCATTCTGACCGGCAGCATCTTTCTTGTCATGGCCGCTGCCTCTTGTGTGGCCTACGTCGGCTCTCTGCAGCAATGGCCCCAGCAGATCGCGAGATTGGCCACACAAACCGGACTGACGGGAACCAAGTTCTTCTTGATGGTTAATGTGATCTTCTTAGCTGCGGGCACCGTGATGGACGTGCCCATGGCCCTGGCTTTGCTGGTGCCCCTTTTCGGTCCGGCCTGTATAGCCCAGGGGATAAATCCCATTCACTTGGGGATCGTGCTTTGTCTGAATCTGACCATGGGGTTGATCACACCGCCCCTGGGGGGGTGTTTGGTTGTCGTCTCGGCTGTGACGGGCGAGAACTACTGGTCCTTGGCAAGGGCGACGCTTCCTTTTATTATGGTGGAAATCCTGGTTCTCCTGTTCATCATTTTGGTGCCGAGTCTGTCGCTGTATCTGCCGACTTTGTTTAATCTCACTTAGGGAAAAAGGAGGGAGTATTATGAGAATAGGCAATAAGATTGGCTTGTTTTTTGTGTTTCTCGCTCTGGCGCTTTTATTTGCTGTCTATCCTGCACAAGCGGCGAGATAAAGATCGCCCTGGACTGTCCGCCTGACCTGGAAAAGTGCGGCACCTATGTTTTTTCCAAGGCTTTCTCCGATCACCTGATTGCAGGTGGACTGGAAGTCAAACTCTATCCGGACCAGGCTCTGGGGAACGAGGACGAGAAGTTGGATCAGGTCAGCCAGGGTTTACTGGAAGTATCCAACTCCTACCTCGGTAAAGCCGGCCAACTGGACCCCACGATATTCGGTTTTACCCTCTATTATCTTTTTGACTCTCTGGCCCACGCAGACAAGGTCATCATGAAGACCGATATCATGGACAAGATAAATGCAGGGCTCAGCAAGAAGGGTGTCCGGCTCCTGGCGCTTGCCTCTGTGGGGTCTCTCAGCGGTATCGCAAATTCGAAAAGGCCCATTAAGACCCCCGCCGATATGAAAGGCCTGCGAATGAGGGCCATGGACAAAGTCCAGGCCGCGTATCTTACGGCGTGGGGGGCCTCCACGGTGATCGTGCCATGGGCCGAGATTTACAATGCTCTTCAGACCGGCATCGCCGATGGATACATCAACCCGGCCGTGGTCCCTGTCATGTTCAAGCACACGGAGATCCTTAAGTACTATTCGGATGTGAAAGTCGGTGTGCCTTTCAGGGTGATCCTCTGCTCCGAAAAATGGTACAAGGGCTTGAGTGCGAAAGACCGGAAGATTGTGGATGAGGGTGTGGTCCAGGGAATTGCCGCCAATCGGGCCTGGCAGGCCAAGATCGAGAACACGGATCTTGACATTCTGAAAGGAACGGGAGTCCAGGTGTATGTCAACACCCCTGAGGAGCGGGCCCAATTTGCAAACCTCGTGAGACCTCTTTACGCGACGGTGACCTCGCCCGAAATCGCTGAAATGTTCACCAAGGCGGCTGATGCCAATCGATGATTCAAGGCATGGTCAGAAACGCTGTAAGTAGATTCAGTAATGGCTTGGACCGATTTTGTCGAGTGACGGCGGTCGGTTTTCTCACGGTCATGCTCGGTCTGGTCATGTTTCAGGTCGTAGCTCGCTATCTCTTTCAGGCCGTGCCGGTATGGACGGAAGAAGCGGCGCGCTACTGTATGGTCTGGGGCGGGCTGCTTGGGGCGACGGCGGCCTTTCGGGCCGATTCGGACCCGCGTCTTATCCAGCCGCCCAAATCCGGCGCCAGAGCAAAGATCGCTGCTGCCACCTGGATCAGGGCCATAGGAGCGATCGTCTTTTTGGGACCGGTTTTGTACCACAGTGACCGTTTCCTGATGCGCACATGGTATAGGACGAGTGAAGCCTTGGGTATTTCGACGATGTGGGTCACTCTGGCGGTGCCTGTGGCCGTGGTTATCATCTTCTGCCACCTGATCGCGAAGCTGGTGGGTCCCACAACAAACCGGTTACCGGATCACGACTGAACGTCGGGAGTCTACAGGAGTAGCAGAGACCTCGGGATCGTCTGCTATAGCAAAGGACAAGACCTTGAACGCTTTTTTCACCTCGGTGACGGAAGAAATCTTTCAGGTGGGCGGCGGCTCTCTCACTTCCGGAGAGGATGCTGCCGTTTACCTCATCAACTTCGAAGGCCATGGGGCATTGGTGGATGCTGGCTGCGGACGGGCCGCGGGAAAGCTGTTCAGGAACCTCTCGGCCTGCGGCGTCCAGCCGCAGGAGATAGAATATCTTCTCATCACCCATTGTCACTACGATCATACGGGCGGGGCCCAGGAGATCAAAGACAGGACCGGCTGCCGGATCGTGGCCCACGAATTGGACGCCCGTTTTCTCGAACAAGGGGACAACATCGTTACCGCGGCCAAGTGGTACGGCGCTGTTCTCGAACCGTTGCATGTGGATATCAAGCTGGCGGGCAGGAGAAATCAAATCGCCCTTGGAACGAAGATCGTCGAGGCCTTGCACGTTCCCGGCCACTCGCCCGGTTCCATGGTCTACGTGACGGAGTCTGAAGGAAAGAGAATACTCTTCGGCCAGGACGTGCACGGCCCCCTGGATGCATCGCTCCTTTCAAACAGGGAAGACTACCTGGACTCACTCAGATTTCTTCTCTCAGTTGAGGCGGACATACTCTGCGAAGGCCATTATGGCATTTTCAGGGGTAAGGAAGAAGTGGCAGACTTTATCGAGTCGTTCCTGTAGGATCATTACTCCAGCTTTTCTTTAAGGGACACGTAGTCATCCCAAGTGTCGATATCCCCATCGTCGTAGTGTTCTTCAGTCTCTACAAGGCAAACCTGGTCCGCATGCTCGGCAAAGAGGGACCTCGCCCCTTCATCGCCCCGCAGTTGATGGAGCGACGGATAGAAAAGACGGCCGATCATCACAGGGTGAGATCTTCTTCCTCCGGATGTGAGGGCGGCAAGAGGAAGACCGGCCCGGCGGCATCGACGGAGGAGAAGATTGATCAGGCTCGAGGTCACATGGGGCATGTCTCCGAGAAGGATCATCACATAGTCACACTCCTTCTCCACCGCGGACAGACCGGCGCTGACGGAAGTGCTCATGCCCAAGGCATAGGACCTGTTTTCGACGACTTTGAGCTTTGGGTGCTGCAGGCTTGTCTTGAGGCCTTTCAGGATGTCCTGCATCTTGAAGCCAAGGACCAGGACGACCACATCCAGGTCGGATTGAAGACTCTCGGCCAGGGTCCGGTCGAGGAGAGTGGCTTGGCCCAGGGGCAGGAGTTGTTTGGGCGCGCCCGTGCCGAGCCGGGTAGACGCACCGGCGGCTAGCACCAGACCGGCCACGCCTTTCAACCGCGTTTCTCCTCCATGCCTCTTTCAAATCCTGCGGTGAAGACTTTGAGATTATTCTCCCTGAATCGGTCCGGACTGATCTCCTCGATGGTCGCCTTCAACTCGTCATGGCTGAAAGGCTCGTCTCCAAAGCCGGAGAAATAGCCCAGGAGGGCGAGATTCGCTCCCAGGGGAATCCCCAGGGACAGAGCGATCGAGTCCGCAGGAATCCCCCGGCAGAGGATTTCCTTGTCGGCCAGGTAGCCTTTGATTTCCTCCCTCGGGAAAGAGGGGGAAGAGGTATTCACAAACAAACCGCCTCGAGACGCAAGGAAGGGCAGATTCCTGTAGCCTTCGCTTTCCTCCAGGGCGAAGAGAAGGTGGGCTGAACCCGTTTTCACAAGAGAGCCCTGTACATCTCCTCCGAGTCGCAGGTGCGAGACAACGGAGCCTCCCCGCTGGGCCATGCCGTGGGTTTCCGCTCCGATCACGTTGTGGCCCTTCCGGAGAGCTGTTTGGGACAAGACTTTGGTCATGAAGAGAATCCCCTGTCCTCCCAGACCGCAAAACACCAGATTCATCGTATTCATGCAGCCTCCACAATCGCACCCTTGGGACAGATAGCCAGGCATACACCGCAGCCGGAGCAAAGCTGGGCATTGATGCTCGTTCGCCCCAGCGCCTGATCGTGATAGATGGCGGGACACTCGAAACGCTCGATACAGAAGTTACACTCCACACACTTGTCGGTGATCTCGATTTTCTTTTTTTCGCGAACGGCTTCTCCCCTGTAAGCAATGAGGCAGGGGTGTCGGGCGATGATGACCGCCATGCCCCCTTCCGACTCTTTCACATACTCCGACGCCCTCTTGAGCGCCTCGTTCATTCTATTGAGATCATAGGGGTCTACTACCTCAATGAAGTCCACCCCGCATCCGGCCACGGCTCTTTCAAGAGAAACGGCTTTCCCCTCGCTTCCATCCGCTCGCACCCCAAGGGCGGGCGTCGGCTGCATGCCGGTCATGGCCGTGGTCAGGTTGTCCAGAATCACCAGAATGAATCGCGCCCCATTGTAGACTGCATTCAGCAGGCCCGCGGTTCCGGAATGGAAAAAGGTGGAATCGCCGATGGTGGCGACGACGGGCTGATCCAGTCCGTCCTGGGCAAAAGAATGGTAAAAGCCCGATGCCATGGTGATGGACGCGCCCATGTCCAGACAGGTATCCACCACACCCAGGTTGAGTCCCAGAGTGTAGCACCCGATGTCGGAGGTGAAGATGGCCTTGGGTTTGCTCTTCCTGATGGCGAAGAAGGCCGCCCGATGAGGGCATCCCGCGCAAAGGGTTGGTTTCCGGGCGGGAAGCTGGAGAGTCTTGACAAGCTCCGCAACCCCTTCGTCTTCGTCACTCTCGAGCGGTTCAAGGTCCTGCTCTTTGAGCACGCGGTTCAGGATCCGGTGAATGACCTGGGGGACGAGCTCCCCTTCCTGGGGCACGTGCCCCGACAGGCGTCCCAAGACCTTCTCCCGATCTCTCAAGAGGTATTCAATAAGGGTGTCGGTTTCTTCGATAACCAATACCCGGTCGCAGGCGGCCATGAACGGGACGGCAAATCCTTCTGGAAAAGGATAGGGAGTCCCAATCTTGAGCACAGGAATATCATGGCGCTCTTCCTCTGCTAGGAGGTCCCGGACCACGGCGTAGGGAACTCCTCCGGCCACGATCCCCAAGGGATACGTTTTTTCCGGTTCGAGGGTATGAAAATTGTATTCCGGAAGATCTTCGAACCTGCTTGCGATTTGCCGGAGCTTCTCGTTCAGCTCTCCATGAAGGATGAGCCGGAAACGGGGCGTGGCAGCCCATCTGGCGGGGTCCTTTTTGAAAGAGCTTTTTTTTTCGTTTCCTTTCAATTCGTCGTAAGCCAGGCTCTGGCGGGCGTGACAGACCCGGATGGCCGGTCTCAGGACGACCGGGATACTGAACTCTTCCGACAGGTCCAGGGCCAGCCCCACCATTCTTCTTGCCTCTTCGGGGTTGGAGGGATCGAGAACCGGAACCTTCGCAAGGCGTGCCATAAAGCGGGTGTCCTGCTCAGTCTGGGAGGAATGGGGACCCGGATCGTCGCAGGAGATGATCACCAGCGCCCCTGCGGTGCCCAGGTAGGCCGCGCTCATGAGGGAGTCCGCCGCCACGTTGAGGCCCACCTGCTTCATGCAGCAGGCCGCTCTTTTTCCCGTAAGGGAAGCGGCGAACGCATTGTCCAGGGCCACCTTTTCGTTGGTAGACCACTCCACGTAAGTATTGAGTTTTTCCGATTTGACCAGACGAATCACTTCCGGGAGAATCTCGGAGCTCGGGGTACCGGGATAGGATGTGACGACCTGGCAGCCCGCTTCGAGAAGTCCCAGAGCTATGGCCCCGTTGCCCAAAAAAATTTCCTGCCGCATCAAGCCTCCTCGCTGTCTCTCTTTTTGGCCTCCTCAATCAGCTCAACAAGAGAAAGGATCTTTGGTTTCACCGGTCGATTGAAGACTTTTTCCCATTCTTCGGGTTTCAATTCTTTGCGCAAAATATCCTCTACCATAAAATGCTCGCACCAGCAATCCACAATCCTGAAGCAAGGCAAACCTCTACTTTCCACCCTGCAATAGGAAAAAGTGATTTGGTGGCCGAGCCTCGGGCACCGGACTGGAGAATCTTCCCCTGGGGGCGTGCTTTCTTCTTTCATTATGCCTCTCCCTTGCCTGTCTTTCAAGTCTGACGGCTTTGTAAAAAGTCCATCTGCGGCGTTGCGCTTCATCTTTCGTCATTGCAGCGTACTTCTATGTACGCTTCATTCCTCAAGATTCGCGCGCCTTGCATCTGGAGCTTTTTACTGCGCCGTCCACTTTGACGACTTTGCATGAAGTCATCAAGTCTGACGGTCAACGGAAATGTTGCCGGAGGCCGAGTATCCTTGACCTTCGGCAACATCTTGCACATGAGCGACGCTATACCTTGCCCGGTCTGTACTGCTTGGGCTTAGGGAGCTTGGAAATGTCTTCGAGCGCTCTGTGGATCTCGTCCGCCGGCAGGGCGTGATCCGAAAGCTGACCTCTCAGGTACGCCTCATAGGCTGCCATGTCCACCAGCCCGTGGCCGCTCCAGTTGAAGAGGATGACCTTCTCCTTGCCTTCTTCTTTGGCTTTGATGGCCTCTCGAATGACCATGGCTATGGCATGGTTCGTCTCGGGCGCGCTGATGAAGCCCTCTGTTCTGGCAAAGGTAACGCCTGCCTGGAAAGTCTCGAGTTGGGCAATGGCTTCTGCCCTGATCAGACCGTCCAGGATGAGCTGAGATACGGTGGGGGCCATTCCGTGATATCTCAAGCCTCCGGCATGGATCGGAGCGGGCACAAAGCTGTGTCCCAGCGTATGCATGGGCATCAGGGGTGTCGTCATCACCGTATCTCCGAAATCATAGGCAAAGGGACCTCGTGTCATGGTGGGACATGATGTGGGCTCCACGGCGATAATGTCGATGTCTTTCCCGTTGATTTTGTCCCGCACAAAGGGGAAGGAATGGCCCGCGAAGTTGCTCCCCCCGCCGGCGCATCCGATAATCACGTCCGGGTAGTCCCCGGCGATGGCCATCTGCTTCTGGCATTCCAGGCCGTTCACGGTCTGGTGGAGCATGACATGATTCAGAACGCTTCCCAGAGAATATTTCGAGTCCTTGCCGGTCACGGCTGACTCGATGGCTTCGCTGATGGCGATTCCCAGGCTTCCGGGTGAATCCGGGTTCTGGGCCAGGATGCTTTGCCCGGCCTTGGTCTCCGTGCTCGGGCTGGCCACACAGTTGGCGCCCCAGGTTTCCATCATCAGCCGGCGGTAAGGCTTCTGATTGTAGCTGATTTTGACCATGTAGACCTTGCATTCCAGACCGAAAAAGGCACAGGCCATGGAAAGAGCGCTGCCCCATTGACCGGCGCCGGTCTCGGTAGCGATCCTCTTGGTCCCGAAGACCTTGTTGTAGTAAGCCTGGGGGACCGAGGTGTTGGGTTTGTGGCTTCCTGCGGGGCTTACTCCTTCGTTCTTGAAATAGATCCGGGCGGGGGTGTTGAGGTGTTTTTCCAGGTTGTAGGCCCTGTAAAGAGGCGTAGGTCTCCAGATCGTGTAGATTTTCAGGACCTCTTCCGGAATGTCGATAAACCTCTGAGAGCTGACTTCCTGCTCAATCAGGTTCATGGGGAAAATGGGGGCCAGATCCTCTGGACCGACGGGCTTTCCGGTCCCCGGGTGAAGAGGCGGTTCCATGGGTGTGGGCATGTCTGCCAGGATGTTGTACCACTGGCGCGGCAATTCGGACTCGGGCAGAAAAATCTTCTTGACCTCCATAATCCCTCCTTCTTGTTATTGGGTTTTTCATTCGCAGCTTGTACGACCATGGGCAAGCTACCTCGTTCAAGACGCCAACTCTCACAAACCCTGACCAGGCCAGGGTTTGTTCTGTGCTTCGTCAGTGGGCACAATTTCCCGCGAAGGGGCCGTACCCCCGGATCGGCACCTGATTCAACCCGCCAGGAGGCTACAACGTCCAATTGTCCATAAGTATTCGGAATTGCCGATGAACAGGAAGAGTGTATCTTAAAACAATTACTGAAACCGGAAGAGGGTGTCAAGATTATTTTCTTGACAGGCCGATGGGTCAGTTGGATGCAAAGCAGAAAGAAGCTCCGTCGCTGAGTCCCCTAGGGGAGCCACCTGATGCCTGCTGTTCTGCCGGAGGAGACTCACTCCAATATCAAGACTTCTTTTGTCTTTCAAAAGAAGGGAAAAAAGGTTAAAATCTAGGCTCTTCCGGGTGCTGCAGGTCGCCCGAAGCCATCACAGAGAGGAGCCGGTCATGGAAGAGAGAGTCGCCGGAGACGGAAACGAGCCTCAGCAAAAATTCTCTTATTACAAGGCTCTCCACGATATTGCCAACCAGATCCATGCCGCCAAGGATATCAACGAAATCCTGATTAACCTGAAAGGGCGGATCCTGAGCCTTTTTGACGCCGATCGCATCACCATCTATGTGGTAGACGGCAGAAGGAAAGAGATCTACTCCCGATTTTCAGCGGGCAATTCGAACCAGGAGATTCGTGTCCCCATCAACAACAAAAGCATAGCGGGATACACGGCCAACAACGCTCAGATGATCAACATGGCCAACGCCTACGATCTCAATGAGTTGGAGACGATCAACCAGGAGCTGACATTCGACAGGAGCTGGGACGAGAGATCCGGGTACAAGACCAGGCAAATTCTGGCCGTTCCCATCTCTTACAAGAAATACGTCATCGGTGTGCTCCAGCTCATCAACAAGAAGAGCGGAGACCGATTCAGCCCTGAGGACCAGAATTCGGCTGTGGAAATGGCAAAGGTTCTCGGGATCGCTTTTTTCAACCAGAAAAAGATGGCCCAGAAAAGACCGAAGCGCACTAAATTTGACTATCTTATCAAGAATAACATTATCAGCGAAAAGGAACTGGAAGCCGCAATCTCCCTGGCCCGCGACAAGCAACTGGCTCTCGAGTCCATATTCATACAGGATATGAGAGTCAGAAAAGACGATGTGGGTCGCTCCGTCGCCGACTATTACAACAGTGACTACGTCCCCTTTGACAGCAACTATCCTATCCCCGGCGACTTGCTGGCCAAGCTGAAGCAAATCTATCTCAAGAACAACCTCTGGGTGCCGCTGGGAAGGCAGGACGGCAGAATCAAGGTTCTGATCGACAATCCGCAGCGCCTGGACAAGATTGACAGCATCAAATCCCTTCTTCCCGCCGAGAAGTACGATTTTGTCGTGGGCCTCCAGGAAGACATCCTCCAGTTTCTGGACTATTTTTATGGAACCCAGCGAACAGGCGGAGAAGGCTCTATCGACGACATCCTCAACAGGATGGACATGGAAGAGGATGAAGAGAGTGAAAGCGGCGTCCAGATGCTCACCGAGGATGACAGCATCATCGTCCAGCTGGTGAACAAGATGATCAGCGACGCTTACCAGAAGGGCTGCTCCGATATCCACATCGAGCCCTATCCGGGCCAAGAAGGGGCTGAAATCCGATTGAGGGTGGACGGGGTTTGTCAAAGATATCAGACGGTGCCCTATCATTACCGGCGGGCCCTTGTTTCCCGCCTCAAGATCATGGCCGATCTGGACATCTCGGAACGCAGAAAGCCTCAGGACGGCAAGATCAAGTTCAGGAAGTTCGGCGCCCTGGACATCGAGCTCAGGGTAGCAACTGTGCCTACGGTGGGAGGCGAAGAGGATGTGGTCCTGAGAATCCTCACAACCGGGGAACCCGTACCGCTCACTTCCATGGGCATGAACGAGAGGAACTACAACCTCCTTATCAATATGATCTCGAAACCTTACGGCATCGTTCTTGTCGTGGGGCCAACGGGGAGCGGCAAGACGACAACCCTTCATTCCGTCCTCGCCCACCTCAATAAGCCGGAAATAAAAATCTGGACTGCTGAAGATCCGGTGGAGATCACCCAGAGGGGACTGCGTCAGGTTCAGGTTCTCCCCAAGATCGGATTCAACTTTGCAGCGGCCATGCGTTCTTTCCTGAGGGCCGACCCCGACGTGATCATGGTGGGAGAAATGAGAGACCACGAGACGGTGTCCACAGGCATCGAGGCATCTCTCACCGGCCATCTGGTGTTCAGCACCTTGCACACCAACAGCGCGTCGGAAACGATCGTAAGGCTCCTCGATATGGGGATGGATCCCTTCAACTTTTCAGATGCTCTTATCGGCGTGCTGGCTCAAAGGCTTGTCAGAACCTTCTGCAAGTCGTGCAAGGAGCCCTATCATCCGAGCCGCTCGGAGTACGAAGTATTGGTCAGGTCGTACGACGGCGATTTTTCCGCTCTGGGCTTTCCCTATACGGAGGACCTGGTGCTCCACAGGGCCAAAGGATGCGAGAAGTGCAACCAGAGCGGCTACAAGGGCAGGACGGCGATCTTGGAGCTGCTGGACGGAACGGATGAGATTAAGGCGTTTATCCAGACCAAGTCAGCGGCAGAGAAGCTGAGAGATCAGGCGATCAGGGACGGCATGACCACATTGATGCAGGACGGGATCAGGAAAGTGTTCCTTGGGCTCACGGACATTCAACAGGTAAGACGAGTCTGCGTCAAGTGAGTGAGACGGCGAGCCCCTACATCCTTCTTGCCACATGGACTTTCGTGAATTGAGCTTCGAAAAAATCCTGGGCAAAGTCCCTCACATCGTCCGGATCGTAAGACTTGCAGCTGAAAATGTCGATGTACGCGGCGTTCGACTGGTTTGCAAAATGCCCGGAGATGAGGGATGTCTCTATCAACTGGACCATCGAATAGCCCGCAACCCTTTCGTCCTCACCGAAGTGAACAACCTGGCATTCTCCGAATCGTTTCATCCCGATCCGGTCGCAGAGTTTCACCACGAATCGCTTGATCTTCTCCGCGTCTCGGATAGTCTCCGGATTGCAGCCGTACAGATCCATGCTGGTCAACAGTCCCCAAGGGGTGGCCTCTTCTTGAGTCGCGAGTCTCTGAACCATTTTGAGCGCCCCTCCTTTTAGCGAGTAAATAATGAGTCCTCATACCTTGTGCGGCAACTCGGAATTCCTCCGATTAGGACAGTGCCCCTCAACAGAGAGGGAATTGTCCGACACGGATTACCAAGAATTGAGTTTTAATAAACTCTTTTTGGGATTTGTCAATAAAAATTGACGGTCGCTATATCTTCAGCCCGGCCATGAATCCGTCATGGATCGCTTCCAGCGCGTTTCGCGGACTGCGGGCATCCCCGACGACGTGTATCTCTGGGACTAATCCTGCCAGTTCCTCGGCCAGCTTGTTTTCAGGCCTGCATCCTGAAGCGATCACCACCGTGTCGGCCGGGAGGAGGTCCTTGCTTCCATCCTTTTCGATCACGACCTCTTCCCCGCGAATCTCCACTGCTCTTGCACCGGTCATGATTTTCACACCGAGGCGGCGGAGTTCCGCCATGATGGTCCACCGGGTGGAGCTCCCGATGTCGAGTCCTGCCTTTTTCGTCATTTCCACCACGGTCACGTCCTTGTTGCCCCTGTTAAGCAGCGTCTCCAGAGTCTCCACGGATTCTGCCCTGTTGATAAAAAGGAAATGGAGGGTTTCGGGCGTGATTGTTCCCTGACCGGCAAGATAGAGAGCGGTTTCAACGCCCACCGCATTTCCGCCCACCACCACGACGCGCTTTCCGGCCCTGGTTTTTCCGGAGAGCACATCCCAGGCCGTAACCACGCTTTCACTCTTGATCCCGGGAATGTCAGGCAGGAAAGGAGAAGCCCCTGTGGCCACAACAGCGGCATCCACCACCAGCTGCTTGACGAAGGAAGCATCCACTGCCGTGGAAAGAAGGACCTTCACGGCAAGGGAGCGAAGATTGTTTTCCAGATCCCGGGCGGCGGTCGCGATTTCCCGGCGTCCCGGGATGAGTTCATTAAGGAGCAGCTGGCCGCCCAGCCTGTCCCCTTTTTCGGCGAGGAGGACCTCGTGCCCGCGCTCCGCTGCTGTGCAGGCTGCTTTCATGCCCGCAGGTCCGCCGCCGATGACGAGGACCTTCTTAACCCTTGATGCAGGCGTGATCCTGGTTTCACGCTCCTGGCCCGCCCTCGGGTTAACGAGGCAGGTGACCGGCCTGAGTTGGAAGATGCGGTCAAAGCATCCCTGGTTACAGGCCACACAATGGTAGATAAGATGGGCTTTGCCGTCTCTTGCCTTATTGGGAAGTTCGGGGTCGGCGAGGAGCCCCCTGGCCATGGTCACCATGTCCGCTTCACCGTTCCTCAAGATCTCCTCTCCGAAGCGTGGATCATTGATTCTGTTGCTCACGATGACGGGCGCGCTAACCGCAGACTTGATGCCCTGAGCAAGGTAGCTGAAAGCCCTGGCCGGCACATGCATGCTCAGCTGAGGAATGCGCGTTTCGTGCCATCCTCCGGTCACATTGAAGAGATCCACCCCTGCCTTTCTCCGCCTCGGAGGCGAAGATGCGGGCTTCCTTGTTGGTGTGGCCTCCTTCCATAAAGTCATTGCCGGCAAGACGCAGGAGGACGGGATAATGCGGTCCCACCGCGCGGCGTACCTTCTCAATCACTTCGAGTCCGAATCTCATCCTGTTTTGCAGGGTGCCCCCGTACCCGTCATCTCTCAGGTTGGTGATGGGTGAGAGGAACTGACAGATCAGGTATCCGGCGCTTCCAAGGACCTCCACAGCATTGAAGCCTGCCTTCTGGGCGCGAGCTGCCGCCTGCGCAAACCTGTCTTGCACGCCTGGAATCTCCTCCAGCTCAAGGGCCCTGGGGGTCTCGCCGGTCAGTTTGGACCGGACTGCGGAGGAGGAAAAGGGCTTGCGTCCGCCGATCATGGCGGAGTGCGTATAACGTCCTGCCTGGTAAAGCTGGGCCGCGATCTTCGCACCCTCCTGTTTCACCGCGCCGGTCAACTTCTCGAGTCCGGGAATGAAACCGTCGTGATCGAGTCCGATCATGCCGACCATGCCGCCGAACTCGTCGACAGGGCATCCCCCCACGATAATCAATCCGGCTCCTCCTCTTGCCCTCTCCGCGTAAAACTCCACGAGTTGATCCGTGACTTCTCTCTGAGGAGTGTATCCCAGGTGCATCGCGGTCATGACGATACGATTCCTGACCTCCATCCCGTTGATCCGAATCGGAGAAAAAAGAAACGGATAGGACATCATGTCATTTCCTTTCCGCATGCTATTTGTTACCTCTCGACAGAAATGGTGCAAGACTCATGGCACAAGATGCGCGGAAGCCCACTTTCTCTCGGAAGATGGCTATTGCTGTGTACCGTGCGCCATGCGCCGCTCTCATCTGTGCTTCTTCGCATAGGAAGCGGCTTCGAGTCCTGCAAAGGCACCCTGACCTACTGCAATGGATACTTGCCACGGCGGGTTTTCCTCCATGACTTCCCCCTAATTCAGGCTCTTGTATACGTCATTCACCGATGATTTTGACGAGAACTCTCTTCTTTCGGCGGCCGTCGAACTCACCGTAGAAAATCTGCTCCCATGGCCCGAAATCCAGTTTGCCGTCAGTGACGGCGACGACGACCTCTCTTCCCATAACCTGACGTTTCAAGTGGGCATCGGCATTGTCCTCACCCGCATTGTGCCGGTACTGAGACACGGGTTCGTGGGGAGCGAGCCTTTCCAACCACACCTCGTAATCGTGGTGAAGGCCCCTTTCATCGTCGTTGATGAAGACCGATGCGGTAATGTGCATGGCATTGCAGAGGACCAGTCCTTCTCTGATTCCGCTCTCTCTTAAACACTCCTCAACTTGAGGAGTGATGTTCACGAATGCGCGCCTCGCGGGCACATTGAACCAGATCTCCTTTCGAAAACTTTTCATGGATTCCTCTCCGGTTAACGCAAAGGCAATTCGGAGTAGGGCAAGTTCAGCTTTCCGGCCAGGGCTTTCAATGCCTCCTCCAGACCAGTTCCTTCCGCGCCCGGTCGGCTCGGAACAGTTGCCTTGTCCCCTACGACGAATATTTGAAGCTTCCCGGGGTCGAGGAAATTCCTGGCAAGCCGTTGAAGTTCCTCCTTACCCGCTTCCATGTAGGCTTCCTGGATTCTCTCCAGCGTATCCAAGGGTTCTCCACGCATATAGTAGTGAGCGTAAGCCTCAACGAGTTGGGCAGGCGTGTCGACGTTGAAAACAAAGCTGTTGAGAAGATCCATTTTCTTTTGCTTGATCTCGCCATCGGGAATGTCCCGGCCCAGACTCTTCATGATCTCCACTGTTTCAAGGATGGCCCTGTCTGTTTTGTCGCTCTTGCAGCCGATGTATCCGATGATCATGCCGGCTTTCCATTTGTAAGTTTGGGCAAAAAAAGTGGCGTAAACGAGTCCCAAGTTTTCCCTCAGCCTTGTGAACAGCATGGAATCATTCCCTCCCAAAATGTTCACCAGGAGGTTCACCTTCCAGTAATCAGGATTGGCGCGATCCACGCTCGGCAAAGCGAGGGTGACCTGTGACTGAACCTGGCCCGGCTTGGGAATGAAAGCAAGAACAGGCTGCGAAGGGCCGGGCGTTTTGAGATTTCTCTGCGGCGCCTCCTTTTGCGGGAGGCCTCGGAAGAATCTTCCGAGCGATTCCATGACCTTGTTACGGTCGATATCCCCCGATACGGCCACCACGCTGTTTGAGGGGACGAAATAGCGGTTCAGAAACGTCTTCATATCCTCTTTTGTAAGGACGGGAATCGTCGCGACGGCTCGAAGAGGGTCTCGTCCGTAGGGGTGCCCCTGGAAGTGCCAGATCATCGCCTCCCGCATGCTC
This sequence comes from uncultured delta proteobacterium, assembly GCA_963740905.1. Lineage (GTDB taxonomy): Bacteria > Desulfobacterota > DSM-4660 > Desulfatiglandales > HGW-15 > JAFGDM01. Next base: position 61,784 of record CAVUFY010000008.1, on the reverse strand, counting down.
ACCGTCCTTGCGTCCTCTCTTTGTCTTCTGAGGGCTGTGACTGCCTGCTCCTTCGTGACCCGGAGAATCGAATCATCGAAGCGGGGGGTGACTAGAATCTCCTGGAGGACTTTTAGACCCTCTTCCCAATCGTCTTTCAAAACGGACAACTTGACCGTCGTCTCCTCTTCACTCGCTTTGACGGACAATTTTATCGCCTTTTCATCCAGCACGAATGCCAGGTCCAGGGGTGGAAGATTCTCCGTTCCGCCCTGCACCAGGCTGCCATTAAACACCCCGGTGAGGCCCTGTTTGCTTTCCCCTACGTCAACAGCCCCTGCTTTGACGATAAGCGCAAGATCGACCAGTGGAAGCTGGCGGTCGGGCAGATAGAATACCTTTGCCCCTTCGATGTTCGCCGTTTCAGCCTGCTCATAGGTGACTTTATGGGGCTTACGGCGGAAGGACAGGGGATGTTTCCAGCCTGTTGGGGTGGGGTAGATGGAGCGATTGGCAAAATCAGAGGGAGTGTAGCTCAATCTCGCCGCTGAGCCGGTAAAGGATCGCACTTCCTGATAAGGTTCGGGAGGATGTTCGAGTTTACCGCCTGGGACTACGAAAACAATGGTCCTGTTGGTCTCTTGAAGGTACTTGTTCGCCGCCTCCATGATTTCCTCGGCCGATACACTGGAAATTCGGTCAAAGTAACTCAGGAGATAGCGCCACCCCACCTGGACCTCCGTGGTTGCCATCATGCCGGCCAGTCCCTCGTTGGTCCGCAATCTGTCCAGAAAGTCGCGGTAGCTGAGTTTCCTCACTCTTTCCAATTCGCGAGGAGAAACCGGCTGTTTCTTTAGCCTATCCACCTGATCGAGAAGCCTCCTTTCCAGTTCCTCGCAGGACTTAAGGTAAGCCAGGCTTTCATCATCCTCTTTGAGCCTTTCGTTTTTCAAATCTCCCGGTTCGCTGGGAATGCCCCCCAGAACCACCATGCCGGCGTAACGGTTGTCGGGGTTGTAAGCCCAGGCCTCGGTAGCGAACCCTTTATTCACAATTTCCTGATCCATGCGGCCGCTCAAGCCCTGACTCAAGATCATGGTAATAGTGTCGAGAGCGTAGAAGTCCTTGCTGCCCATGGAGGCTCCGTGAAAACCAATCAGGACTCGCGGAGCGCGCGCCCCTTTCAGAAAACGGATGCTCTTGCGGGGGCCCTGCTGGGGCGGCTCCTGGGTAACGGTTTCGGGAGACCGTTGTCCGGCCGGGTACCTCCCAAAGTAGGTCTCAGCGAGTTGTCTTGCTTCAGCCACCGTGATGTCTCCCACCAGGACACACACGGAATTAGCAGGGTTATAGTACCGGTGGTGAAAGGCGATCGCATCGGTGGTATTGAATCTCTCCATGTCTGACTTCCAGCCGATCGTCGGGTTTCGATAGGGGTGGGCGGTGTAAGCCGTGGACTGGAGATCGAGATAAGCTGCGCCGTCAGGGTTGTTGATGTATCGGAAAGCCCACTCCCGCAGCACCACTTGCTTTTCAACATAGAATTCTCTCCACGCCGGCTCGAAAAGTTGCTCGCTTGCGATGGAAAACCATTGTTCCATCATGTCGGACGGAACGGACATGAAGTACTGAGTTTCGTCTCTGGAGGTAAAGGCATTGATCCCCGAGGCTCCGTTCATGGAAAGCTGGAGGGAGAAGGCCTGAGGAACGTAGATCTTTTGTACCTCCTCGCGAAGGCGTTCCATTTCAGCCTGCTTGGCTTGGATGAGGGCTCGGTCCGGATCGCGCCCGGTCTGTTCCCTCAAGATGGTCTGGTACGCATCTTCTATTTGGCTCTGGAGTTCCTGATCTTTGCGGGGATCGGTGGTTCCGAAGTTCTTTGTCCCCTTGAACATCATATGCTCCAACATGTGCGCGATACCCGTCTTGCCCGACTCCTCGAGCGCTGATCCTGCACGGATGGACAACCGGCATGCGACCTGAGGTGTGGCATGCCTTTCCACCACGAGAAACAACATGCCGTTGGCAAGTCTGAATTCCTTTACCTCCAGGTTTATTTTCGGAATCTTGTCCGCGGCAAGGGATGGCTCAATGGATGCAAAGATGAAAAAAACGATGAAGAAAAAGCGAAAGAAGCCTCTCATGTATCACTCCCAAGAAACTTGCTGTTTTAGCCACTCAATGCAGGCATTCGACCCCAACCAGACTCCGTGCCAGCCAAGCTCGGGGGATGGTCTCTTCCTGAAATCCGACTCCATCGGATTTCAGATATTTCCCGCCTTCGGCGGGATCTACGCCCTGAAGGGGCATTTTATGAAATCTGCCACGGCAGATTTCATTGCGGACTCGTCAGAGACCACCCCCCGGGCTTGGCCTCAGAACTTCTCCGGCTGCAAAGCAAGTTTCTTTCATAAACGTCCCCGAAGCGAAGCGCCGGGGTACAAATGCTCAATACTGTGTCCCCAGCCCCTACCTTAACACACGCAAGGGACTTTTCAACGCATGAAATAATCGAGTAAGGCGGGACCGTTTTACCGAGGTCAACATCATGCATAGGATCAAAGATCAAACGCATTATATTATGCACTATGCCTTTGAGCTTCGTTATGATGAGCTAAAAGATATTTTCCAAAAAAATAGCTAATTTTATATAATTAGTGCTAAGTTAAGGATAGTCTGAAGTGGAAGGCGAGTGTAGTCAACGAGACCAGCAGAGGTCCGAACAACCAAAGACTCCTTGACTGAGTCGGTTTCTCCAACATATGTTATTAACAAGACGTAAAGCCCCGAAGGAATCCTCGGCTTCCTTGAAGAAAGAACCTTCCGGTGTCTTTACTTGTTTCCGTTTACCTTTGATCTCAAAATGGGCGAACACTTGAATGTGACCACTCTTCGCGACCCGAGCATTAAATCCTCACCGGTGGCAGGATTCCTACCCTTTCGTTCATTCTTCTGTTTGACGCAGAATTTTCCGAAGCCGCTAACCAGCACATCCTCGCCGTTCTCAAGGGTTTTTGCGATGAGCTCCAGGAGGGATTCGACAAGGTCCGCGGCTCTTTTTTTGGGCATTTCAAGCTGCTGACAGAGTGAATTAATGATGTGGTCTTTGGTCACGGTCATGAGTCGATGCTCCTTCGCGGGTAAGGTTCCTAGCGGGTGGTCATATTTAAGGCAGGAAATTACTTCTATTCGCTTATTTTGTCAAGAAATTTATTAAGTTACACGAATTGCCCTTCCTCCCGATCGGATGGGCGCGTTCAAAAGGGTGGAATGAGACAGCTCAAACTCTCGATTTTGTGGCAAGCCATGGGGTGGGTTTATGTCGCGCTCGTCGTTTACGAGTCACTGACCCCGTCGCCGCCGGAACTGCCCGGTTTTCCAGGCTCGGACAAATTGGCACATTTCGGTCTGTACACAATCATGATGCTCTGGTTCGGGTTGATCTACGAGCCGGGCAAGAGACTCATGCTTCTTGGGGTGGTGTTCTTCATGCTGGGAGCGATGTTGGAACTCGCACAGGGAGCTACGGGTTATCGATCAATGGAAGCGGCGGACATGATTTCGAATACTGCGGGTCTTCTTGCTGGAGGGCTCCTGGCAAAGACTCGTGTTTGTTTCGCGCTCGTCCGCCTCGAAGCCTTGTTTTACGGACAAGGCAGAAAAGGCCCCTGAGAAGGCGACGGAGCAGGTCGAAGATTGGGGATCATCACATGGCGGCCCGCTCATTCCCGGGATCGTGCCGGCCCTTTCCGCGAGGAAGACGCAGGAGGAGCTCCAGGTTAAAGATTCCCTTTGAGGCCGATCCGCTCGGCAACCTCCCGCATTCCCATGATGGTGTCGGTGACCAGCTCAGCAAGCTCCACACCGAGCATCTGTGCCCCCTTTTCGATAATGGATCGATCCACACCCGCTGCGAATCTCTTGTCCTTCCATTTCTTGAGCACCGATTTGGCCGGGGTATCCAGGACGCTCTTAGAAGGGCGGACAAGAGCGGTTGTGGCGACAAGGCCTGTGAGTTCATCCACGGCATAAAGGACTTTTTCCAAATCAGTCTCCGGCTTCACGTCGGAACATATGCCCCATCCGTGACTGACAACGGCGTGAATGAATTCCTCGGGCCAATTTTCCTTCCTGAGAATCTCTTCAGTCTTGTGACAGTGCTCAGCAGGATACCTCTCATAATCCAGATCATGAACGAGACCGATGATGCCCCATTGTTCCTCGTCCTCCCCCCTTTTTCTGGCAAAATAACGCATCACTCCTTCAACAGCTAGAGCATGCTTGATCAGACTCTCGTTTTGATTGTACTCCGTCAGAAGGCGATACGCTTCCTCTCTCGTGGGGACTCCCGCAGTCATTTAACAACCTCCCTGTTCAAATAGGGATGATCCTACAGATTTCCCGTCACAAAACAAGGCATTTATTCGGGTCACCTTAATGTCTCCGGGAATTTCCTGATGCCCCCCAGCGGGAGAAATCATTCCGAACGCGGTGTCGAATGAAGTCGATGATCCCAGTCGAAATCTTTTGAAGTCACGACGTGCTCCATTCTCTGGATCCTTCGATCCAGGCCGTCATACCGTCTTTTCAACCGGTCGATGGCCGCCTTTCGAGAGTGCACATAGCCTTCGTAGAAATCCCTCTCGCCGTTGCCTTGAAGAGGCACGACCGGTTCCGGTTTCATCAAAAGGGCTGCGGCAAAATAAATGGCTCCCATGGGCCAAAGGCCGGTGACAAAGAAAAGAAACAGCGTGATCGTCCGGGTCCAGAATACGGAAAGGTCAAAGTAGTCAGCAATCCCCTTGCAGACCCCCAAAATGACGCCATGCCGTGACCGGTACAGTCCCCCGCTAAAGATTCTCTGAAAGCGTTTCATGTGCTTCGGTCCTTTCTTTCCTGTTCCAGAAGGAGGGTCTCCAGCGCTTCCACTCGTTCCTCCATTCGGGATAGGCCCTGGTAGATCTGCTGTATCATTCTGGCCTCCTCGGTCTGGCGGTCACGCCCCTCGCGCGAGAAGCCTCCTTTGATGATTTTGGCGACCATCAGGATAGTGCTGCCCACGATGGCAAGAGCCAGAACGATACCCCCGAAAACAATCGCCACGATGAACGCGCCGCTCATGTTAGATCCAACCCTCCTTTAAAGACGTTCCAATCAGAGGCACGTTAGGGTTTACTCCGACTTTGCTCCTTGTTTCATAGCTGTCTTCAAAGCTTGTAGTTCGTTCTCGATCTCCTCGTCAACCATTAGTTCCTCGAATTCCACTTCCAGAGAAGGCTTTCTTCCATAGTTGACAAGGTCGGCTTCTGCTTCCATCCGCTCAATGCGGTTCTCAAATTCCTCAAACTTCACCACCGCCTCAGAGCTTTCCATCCTGCGGATCTCTTCCTGAGCTCTTCTCTTCTTGTTCGCATGGATGTGACGCTGGATGAGCATACGCTGCTTTTCTCTAGCGCCCTGAAGCTTGTCTTCGAGCTGGCGAATGTCTTCCTGATACTGTCCTACCAATCCGTTCACCTCTCTAAGCTCATGTTCCAGAGATTGGACCCTTTCGGCATATCGGCGTTTTTCGAGGAGTGCTTCCCTGGCTAGATCTTCGCGGCCTTTGCTCACCGCGAGACCGGCTTTTTGCTCCCAGCTTTTCGTGTGGTCTAGGGAATCTTCCAGTTGACGCTGTATTCTCTTCTTATTCGCCATGACCCCCGCGCAGAATGCTTTGATTTCGACAAGCGTGTCCTCCATTTCCCGGATCATGAGGTTGATCAGCTTATCCGGGTCTTCAGCCTTGTCTAACATGGCGTTGATGTTAGAACTAATGATGTCTCGAAAACGCGTGAAAACTCCCATGTCCGACACCTCCCTTTCAGTTTGTTCATCCTCTATGGTCTTTCATTAATGCAGACTCTGTGCCGCAGCTCGGGCTGGAATAAAAGTCCTGTGTTTTCTCACAGATGACTTGTTCGACTCCCATTGACATGTATGGCATTTTTAGCTAGTATTTATCGTATTCAACTATTAGTTGGCTAATATGGCTATGATACGAAAAAAACATCTGTCCAGACATTCGGTGGCCGCGACTTACGGAGTGGACCTTCCTGAAGCTCTCGGCGAGTCCCCTGCTTTTCTCGAATTCAGAGAGCGATTATCCAGGGTCGCTCCCATTGAGCGACCGGTCCTCATTCTGGGTGAAAGGGGAACGGGGAAGGAACTGGCGGCGTCGAGAATCCATTTTCTCTCCGGGAGATGGCAGAATCCTCTGGTGACCCTCAACTGTGCGGCCCTCACTCCTTCTCTGATGGAGACGGAACTGTTCGGTTATGAAAAAGGGGCGTTCACCGGCGCTCTCGAAAGAAGAAGGGGAAGATTCGAGAGTGCGGATAAAGGAACTCTTTTCCTTGATGAAATCGGCAGCATCCCAAGGGAAGTGCAGGAGAAGATTCTGCGAGTCGTGGAATACGGCTCTTTCGAGAGAGTGGGCAGTTCCGAGCGCGTTGAAGTCGACGTGCGGATAGTGGCAGCCACCAATGCGGATCTCCTTGAACTGGCTGAAGAAGGACGGTTCAAGAGGGATTTGCTGGATCGTCTATCCTTCGAGGTGCTTTGGTTGCCTCCCCTGCGGGAGAGAAATGAGGACATCATGCTTCTTGCAAGGCACTTCGCAGCCAAAATGGCCTTCGAGATAGGCAGGTCGGAAATCCCCGAATTTTCCGAAGAAGCCGTTACCTCCCTCGAATCCTACCCGTGGCCGGGAAACGTGCGGGAGTTGAAGAATGTGGTGGAGCGTGCGGTCTATCGATCCGGCTCGAAGGTGATCAGGGAAATCGTGTTCAATCCCTTCGCTTTTTACGGGGTGCGTGAGGCGAGCAAAGACGACCTGAAAGACTCTTCTTCACGAAGAGGCCTCAGGACTTCTCTCAAGAAAGCGGTGCAGGAATTAGAGATTCGGCTTCTGAACGAAGCCCTGGAGGAGTCCAGGCACAATCAGAAAAAGGCAGCGGAAAGGCTGGGGCTTACCTACCATCAGTTCCGTGGATTGCTCCGGAAGCACAAGGAGGCCGAATCAGTTGCCTGGGGCGAATCGAAGCGCTAAACCGGAAAGGGGATTGTGGCCTTGAAGACCTGGAAGTGGCTTTCTATGGCCTCGGAATTGGGCCCCCACATGTCAACGAACCTCACTCCGATGCCATGATTCGAAGAATGGGCCACTTTGCCCTTAAAGGTCATGATCCGCTTTTCCAGGGGAAGCCTTGTGACAAGTTCCACCCTGTCGCCAGCCTTGAGGAGGTGAGATAATTCCATTTCGATAAATAAACCGCCGGTGCTGAAATTCTTCACCTTCTTAACGCCCTTCAAGCCCTTGACAATCACATCGAGGTGAAAGTCAATCCGCGGATTGAGTCTTTTTTCCTCTCTCATGGTGAGACACCCGCTATGAATTCTCTCTCTCGAAGCTTTTTTCGCCAAACCGGTAAGATTTATCATGCAGTGGAAAAACAGACACGCAAAAATCGTGCAACTGGCGAGCGGAAGAACACAAAAAAATTACGGCCTGATTCCGTATGGTTAACAAGATAAGGCAGACTTGTGGACCGGCGCCGGTGGAAATCTTTTCCCCAAACTGTGTAAGGGCCTTTCATTTTGTGGAAAAGAATTACACATCTCATCCCAGTCCGGTCAAAAACATGGGATCAAGTGCGAACAACGGGTCAGGATGAAAATGAGTTCCTCTACTGAGCATTTGTACCCCGGCGCTTCGCTGCGGGGGCGTTTATGAAAGAAACTTGCTTTGCAGCCGGAGAAGTTCTGATGCCAAGCCCGGGGGGTGGTCTCTGACGAGTCCGCAATGAAATCTGCCGTGGCAGATTTCATAAAATGCCCCTTCAGGGCGTAGATCCCGCCGAAGGCGGGAAATATCTGAAATCCGATGGAGTCGGATTTCAGGAAGAGACCACCCCCCGAGCTTGGCTGGCACGGAGTTTGGTTGGGGCCGAAGGCCTGCATTGGGTGGCTGAAACAGCAAGTTTTTTTGGAGTTGAATAGTTTTCATAATATATTATAACTGGAGACAAAGAAGAGCGAACCATGAAAGCAAAGCACGGGGTGATCTATGTTATGTTGGTTCTCTTGCCGCCGGCCCTTTCGGGATGTTGGTATGCGGCTGCGGCGGGAGCCGGGGTTTACGGTGGCTACAAAATGAAGGAGAAGGGCTACAAAGTCCAGAGTCCTGTGAAGAAAGAGAGCCACAAGAAAAGCGAAGAAGAGAAAGAGTGATCGGCTCGGTTTGGAACAAGGAGCGATTCATAAGATTCTCACCGAGAAAGTGCGGCGCATCCTTCCGGATGCGCGCATCGTTTTGACCTCCCTCCCTCAAACCCCTTCCATAAGGCTCTATCTTCTCGGAGAAGACTATCCTCGGGGTCGGCTGTCTGCGCAGGAAGCGGAGAAAATCATGTCCGAGCCGCCCTACTGGTCCTTTTGTTGGGCCAGCGGTCAAGTGCTTGCCGGATGGATCCTCCGGCATAAAGAGGTGGTTGCGGGGAAATCGGTCCTGGACTTCGGTGCGGGATCAGGTGTGATCGCCGTTGCGGCCGCTATGGCAGGTGCACGCCGGGTGGTTGGCGTAGACATCGACCCTTTGGCTCGCGAGGCCATTAGGGTCAATGCGGACATAAATGGAATTGGTGTTCAAGTTTCGGATGATTTTGAAAAAGCGGCGTGCGCAGGCATCGAAGTCCTTTTTGCGGCAGATGTTCTCTACGATAAAGACAATTTCCGGTTTCTCCATCGGTTCACCCGTTCGGCCTGCCAGGTCTATGTGGCCGATTCGCGAGTGAGGGATCTTCTGCTGCCGCCTTACCGGAGGATAGACGGGGGAACCGCTGTCAGTCGGCCGGATCTTGATGAACCCGCAGAGTTCAGGCAAGTGAGTATTTATCATGCCGCCGGCCTCTTATCTCACCGCAGATGCTGAATTTCAAGATGATGGATCTTGAGTGGGCGAAACATATTTGCTAAAGAATGTAGGGTTGAATCGCTCGATCCACAGCGCTCAAAAAGGAGGGAAGCAATGGAACTGAAGGTTCAGAGCCTGGAAATCCCTGAAGGGGGCAACGTCATTTTCGGGCAGACACATTTCATCAAGACCGTGGAAGACCTCTATGAAATCATCGTCGGCGCGGTTCCCGGCGCGAAATTCGGCATCGGGTTCTGCGAGGCTTCCGGTCATTGTCTTGTTCGCGGGGAGGGAAACGACGAGGCTCTCAAGGAATCGGCCATGAAGAACGCCTCAAACATCGGCGCGGGCCACACCTTTGTGATTCTTCTTAAAGATGCTTTTCCTATCAACATCCTTAATGCCGTGAAAATGTGCCAGGAGGTTTGCTCCCTGTTCTGCGCGACCGCCAATCCGGTGCAGGTGATCCTGGCCGAATCCGAGCAGGGAAGGGGGGTGCTGGGTGTCATCGACGGGTCTTCTCCGAAAGGAGTAGAGAAAGAAGACGACGTGGCATGGAGGAAGGATCTTCTCAGGAAGTTCAGGTACAAACTGTAAGAGTCTTCAACTCCCTCTTTTGCGGGTCAGGTTCATCGTGACACTGCCCGCAGGAAGGAAAGTGTGATGACGGAATCCGAGCTGACAAATTGCCTCACGATCCATCATGGCTGGAGATGATCCCGATGACCGAGTGGTGTGACCAGGAAGACCGGGTCTCCAGGGGCGACAGTATCTATCGCTGTTCCAAGTGCGGAAAGAGACTCCATCCCCGAAAAATGTTCGGGGCTGACGGCCAGCAGGTCGGTTGGATCTTGCCGCCCCATAAAAAGAAAGGGCACAAAATAAGAGCGATAAAGGCCCGTCAACACAAGATCCGGACCGGTCAAAAGTGAAGGCCCATTCCTTAACAGTTTGCTGAAAAACGCCCATCTGCGGTGTTGCCCTCATCCTTCGTCGCTGCGACGTACTTGCAGGTACGCCTCACTCCTCAGGATTTCGGGCGCCTTGCATCTGGACGTTTTTGAGCAAACTGCGAATATGGACTTTTTTCGCACCCTGTTAGACCCTAAGAGGAGGCTTTCGTAAATACGCACATGGTTGTTGAGCTTCAGGCCCTATCGTGCTTTGCATGAGCCTTTTCGTATTCTTCGATTTCGTAGCGAGTCCCGACGGCGAAAGGAATGCGTTGATGAACGGTTTCAGGTTCAATGTCAAGAACACGCCTCTTCCCCGTAGTTGCAGCGCCCCCGGCCTGTTCCGCCACCATTGCCAGAGGCGCACACTCGTACAGCAATCTCAGCTTGCCCTCGGGTCGCTTGTTGTCTTCAGGGTAAAAGTAGATGCCTCCCTTGTGCAGAATCTGATGGAGGTCAGCGACCAGAGCGCCGGAGTAACGCAAGGAGTACTTGCCGTTGTCTCCTGCCGTCATGGAATCGGTGAACTCTCTGACAGGTCTGGTCCATTTGGGATAGTTGCCGAAGTTGGCGCTGATGATCTTTCCTCGATCCGGCATATGAAGATTTTCGTGGTCAAGAACGAACTCTCCGATCTGTTCATCGAGCACAAAGCTGTGCAGGCCGTCACCGGCGGTGTAAACAAGGAGGGTGGATGTCCCGTACATGATGTATCCCGCCGCGACCTGCCTGGTCCCTTTTTGAAGGATCGATTCCTCAATCGACCCCTTGAGGTTGCGGACCGAGAAGATGGACCCGATAACGCAATCCACATCCAGGTTGGAGGAGCCGTCGATGGGGTCCACCAGGACGACATACTTCCCTCCCTTGTCATCGGGAGAGAGCAATTTAGGCTCATCCAACTCTTCTGAAACAAGCGCTGCAATGATGTCGACATACTCGAAGGACTCCACGAAAATGGAGTTTCCTAACTTGTCTAGCTTCTTGACCTCTTCGCCTTGCACATTGATTTCATCGGCCAGCCCCAGAAGACCTTCAAGCGCCGCTCGACGCATGTAGTTCGAAATGATCTTCGCCACCACGCCCACCTGATCCATCACTTTTGTCAGCTCTCCGCTGGCATCGTGGTAGGTCTGCTGACGCTGAACCAGAAATCGATTAAGGGTCACGTATTTTTCATGTTGTGCTGCCATGTTCTCGGCTCCTTATGAAATTGGGTCTGAAAATGATGCGCTTTCGGTCAATGCCTGTTCCACGAGCTCGCAAAAGAAATCAAACTACTCATAAAATAGAGTGCGCTTCATCAGATGGAATAAGCTGGATCGCGTAATTATGAAGCGAATCAGCGGTATTGACGGCTTCGTAGCGAAGTACTGCATTGTCCGGAGCGAAATACCTAATTCACCCTATTTACTCTGACGCGCCTTTCAGGGGAAAGTCGGCAGTAGACCAAGTGAACGAAAATGAGAGAGAATTGGGATATGAAATACGATCTCACGACTCGGCGGCTTCATGCCTTGATCGCGCTCGGAGTAAGCGTTCAGCTTTGCGCAAGCCTGTTCATGGATGTGCCCGCACCGGGGCAACCGTTCGCGGAACCAGGATACCATATTTTTCTGGTCCATCGATGGTCGGGCATATGCGTTGTGGTCCTGGTCGCCCTTCACTGGCTGTGGGGGTTGAGCGGCCACGTCATGGGAGGCTGGGGGCACTTGTTTCCATGGTTTTCAAAGTCCCGGTTTCGCGCTCTCACAGCGGATGTTAAAGATATGCCAAAATGGTTTCAGGGACATCTTCCCTCCCAACAGGAAGAAACCGTCCCGCTCGCAGGAACCATCCATGGGCTGGGATTGTTAGCCGTCTCAGCCATGGCCGTAAGCGGAACCACCATCTTTTTCGGAATGGGCCCCCATGGTTCCATGAGCCCTTTCGTGGCTGTCGTGCGAGAAGGGCACATGGTGATGGGCAACATCTTGTGGATTTACTTCTTCGGCCACGTCGGTATATCGCTGCTGCACCAGTTGCGTGGCGATCGGCTCATCACAACTATGTTCAACCTCGTCAGGAAGAAATCAGCTCCCGCTTCGTCCTGAAGAACCTGAAAAGTCGAACGCATCTCTCGGGCCAAAAACTTCTTCGCAAGCTGCGAAGAAGCTCTGTGCTTCCATGCATCTGCAACAGATCTAGCCGGCTGAGCGTCCTGTCCTGCCATCCCGGAAAGACTATTGTGGGGACGGCCCCAGGGTGACTTGGACGAAGTCACCCGGTCGTATCCATTTTGTAAATGCCTCCTTCACCTGCGGCGAGGTGGTTTCCAGATAGTGTTTTGCCGCCCGCGCGGATTCGTCCAAGGGCAGGTCCTCCAGAGAATAATGGAGCAGCTTTCCCGCGATACCGTGGGTGCTCGATTCCGAGAGAGGAATTTCCCGGACGAGGATAGTCTTGGCCTGCCTCAGCTCGTCCGGGGTCACCAGGCCGGTCTGCATCTCCCGGAGATCCTGTTCCACGATGCCCCGTGCCTTCGCCACATTCGGGGGATCGCAGGCATAGACGACCTCGAAGTTGCCCCGCGTTTTCTTCACGTCGAGAGCGGACTCGACCATGTAGACCAAGCCCGTCTTTTCGCGGAGATCCCGGTACAGGCGGGTGGCGTAAAACGCACCGGAGAGCACGTGGTTGCCCACCTGAAGGGTGTAATAAGCGGGATTAGATCGGGTCAATCCGAGCGTCTGGGCAAGGACCACCAGGTCCTGGACCCGAGCAGGGTCAGGCACGGCGGTTGCCGCCGCCTTGTTGAGCGGAACGGCAGGAAGCTCCGTCACAGGTCTCTCACCCTCAGCTTTCCATGTCCCGAAGTATTTCTCGACCGTCGCCTTTGCTTTTTCCGGTGTGATGTTGCCGATGACCACGATGGTCGTGAGGTCGGGCCGGAACACCTTTAGGTAATAGTCCTTCACGTTCTGCAGGGTGAGAGAAGTCACGGTCTCAGGCGTTGCCTGTCTCTGGGTTGGATCGGTTTTCGGATAGAGGTCTGCAAGCAGGGCGCGTCTAAAAAGGTGATCTGGACTCTTTAACCGACCCTTTACCATACCGAGGGTTTCCTGTCTGACGATCTTGAATGCCGGTTCCGGCAGCGCCGGGTGTAGGAGGTTGTCAGCCAGAAGCTGCGCTCCCCGGTCGAAATTCTCTTCCAGAACCTGCAGAGAGAAACTCGCCCCCACTGAGGCTTCGGCGCCGATATCGTCAAGAGCCTTCTGAAAGGCCAGGCGGTCGAGCGTTGTTGTGCCGTAAGAAAACAGAGAATCCAGCACATCGTCCACTCCCTCCTGGCCCTTGGGCGTGTCCAGGTCCGATTTGTGCTTCACTTCGCCATAGACGCCGACCGTGGGGCTGATCGTCACCTGCTGTACAATGAGGCGCAGCCCGTTGGACAGTTTCATGTCCGCCGGGTTTATTCGAGACTTGGGAACGGAGGGCAGTTCCACCGCCTTCTTGGCCCATTCCGGGAGGGAGACGGCCTCCACCTGTTTTGGAGCAAAATTCTCTCTCCCCCGAAATCCCTTGACCTGCACAGGCTTGCCGGAAGGGGCGGGGGTCAGGAGCCCGACCGTGGCCGTCTCACTGACGAGGTATTTCTTCGCCACCCGGTTCACATCTTCAAGAGTGACTTTTTTCAAAGCCTCGATGTTTTCCGCCGGAGATTGCAGGCCCTGGACGGCAACGGCCTGGGACCATTCGGAAGCCAGTCCGGAAATGGAGTTTTTCTTGAATCTCCGCGTCCGTAATCTCCTGACGCTTGGCCGCCTCCACCAGGTCCGCCGGGAAACCCTTCTTCACATAATCTGCGATGATGCTCTTCATCATGGCCACTAGCGAAGAGCCGTCGCCTCCCTGGGGAAATCCTGCCATCCCGTATCCCAGGCCGGCCTGGGGGAAGATGCTCGTGTCGAAATCGAAGAGAAGGGCCTTACCTTCCGGAACCAAAGCATAGAGGTTGCCTCTCTGACTTCCCAGAACATCGGCCAGGATTTGGCCTGCTGCATAATCAGGGTCTCCGTAACCCGGAAGACGATAGGCCACGACGGCAAGCCCGTAGGGAAGATCCGTATCCATGGTAATGGTGGCAGGTTGAAGCTCATGAAGTTCAATCTTTGGCCTCTGGGGGAGGGACTTGGACGGGATATCGTCAAAGAGCTTCTTGACCGTTCCCATGGCCTGTTCGGGATCCACGTCCCCCACAATAATCATGACGGCGTTGTTGGGGCCGTACCACTTGTCATAAAATTCCTTGAGCATGGTCCCCGTTGTTTTCTGAAAAGAGGGCTTGGTTCCAAGGGGAGTATGTGCGTAAGGTGTTCCGGCGAACATGCCTGAGAGCAATCGCTGGTAGAAGACGTACATGGGACTGGAAAAATCTTGTGCCACCTCTTGTTCGATAGCGCCCCTTTCCTTCACCCAGAGGTCTTCCGAATCGAGCACACCGCTCATTCGAACGGCTTCGATATGAAGGGCCGTGTCAAGGTCATCAGCCGGAACGGTGAAAAAGTACTGGGTCACCGCCTCCTGGGTGTCTGCATCGAATTGTCCCCCCATAGCGGCAATCAGGTTGGCAAGCTGGCCTGCCGAAAGCCCCGGGCTTCCCCGGAACATCATATGTTCCTGGGCATGGGCCATGCCCGGAAAACCGGAGGGCGCCTGATTGGAGCCCACGAGGTAATTAACCTCCGTGGTAACCACCGGCGCCAGGGAGTTGCGCACGATGACCACCCGGAGCCCGTTCTTGAGCGTTTCACGGAAGACCTCTTCGCTCGCCGCCGCCTTTGCCATGAGGGTCCACACGATAAACACGGAAAGAAGCACCACTACCATTCTTCTCACTACGGATTTCATAATTTTCTCCTTCATTGGGTTACCTCAACCTCGTAATTTTCTCTTTCCCATCCGCCTGCATCGGGCCAGTAAAAGGTGAAGGCAATGTTCCGGCCTGCTTCCAGGTCCTTCGTGGAAAGCTCGGCCACATGAAGCCCGAGACCCGTTTCATCCGTAAGGGTATCCTGGTGGGTGTCCCAGTCCTTGCAGGTCCAGCGCACTATGGCTTTCACCTGTGTCTCTATGCGCAGGATTTTGCCTGATACAATAGAACGGATCTTGTGATTGAACCTCCAGGCGGTGTAAGGAGATTCACTTTTCTCCTCAACGTACCGTTTGACGGTCTGAGGAGGAGTGTCGAAAACACTTCCATCTTCCAGGGAACGGCGAAGTTTTATGTATTCCCCATGGGCCCAAACGAGAGGCATGGCCGATCCCGAGGGTTTTGCGAAAAAGAGCTCTTTCTCAGGAATGTCCTTGTCATCCCATATTTGTTCCGGGAGCAAGCAGCCTTTGTTGGCAAAAGCCCCCATCGTGTGCAGCAATTTTCTTGCGACTTCCGCTCGCCCCGCCGCCAGCTCAAAATGGGCACGTTCCCCTGTGAGAAGGGGCCAAAGGCGACCGATTCCCGTGCCGTCAAAAGGAGAACCATCTGCATGTTCACCATATCCGTCGTCGTTATACCGGTGCCATGCCGGGCCATGGGGCGTTTCCACCTTGAGAACGGCATCAATGGCTTTCACCGTGTTCTGGACGCGCGGGTCCTGAGCGCTTCGGAGCCCGAATCTCACCAGAGCCAGAGCATCGGGGCTGATGATGTGCGTGGCACGCTCCAGGCTTTTGCCGGGCGGCCTGTTCTTGATGGCCACGAAACCGTCGGCGGGTGAGGCCGCCTCCGAGGTTTCCGCCGAAGCGATACGCACGTAGTAGCCTTCCACGCCGAGCTTCCTGGCCAACTCCGTATCCTCGGCGTAGGTCCACCGTTCGATTCCCTCGTTCCACTCATCCGCTTTTTCCCTGATGAACCCGGCCATCCTCGATTCCTTGTTGAGGTCCGCAAAGTCGGCGGCGGCCAGGAGCGCCGCGATTTCAACAGCCAGGGTGAATGGAGAGTATCCCGAGTCTTCTTCCCACCGGTCCTCCTGTGTCACAGGGCCGTTACAGACCAGGAACCGCGCTGCCTTGTAGACCATGGGCCAGAATTCTCCCGCCTCTTTCGCCTCCAGGACCCCCTTCCTGTAAGCCAAATCCAGCAACAGGACCGGAAACGCGGTCTCATCCATCTGAAGTCCGCTCCAGTAGGGGGTGCCGTCCATCCACATGTTCTGATTCCAGTTTCCATCGGCTTCCTGGGTTGACCTCAGATACTCCAAGACCAGGAGGCCATCTTCCAGCGCTCCGCCGGCAATGAGGGCACCGGCCGCTTCCACAAGATCCCTGGGCCAGACCAGGTGGTAACCGCCAAGGTCATTGTCCCCTTTTGCGAAACCCCACGGGACCGACAGGCTCGCGATCATCCCTCCAGGAAAGCGTTTTGCCTCGTGGATTTTCAGGACGGACATACTCATGCTGTAAAGGGCGTCGGTGGAAGAAATTTGCTGCGGGAGGGTGCAGCACGTTTTCTGCCACGACTGCCATTCCTCCGTGTACTTGCCTTTCAACTTTTCAAAGCCCTCCTGCAAGCTGGATATGGCCCGCAGCGCCGCCTCAGCCGGGTTCGTTCCGAATCCGAGGGCGAGGACGAAGGTGCCCTCTGCGGCTGCATCGAGGTCTATTTCACCGATCAAGGCGACGTTGCCGTTTTCGGCCCTTTCGTACTGCCAGGTCATGACCTTGTGCCGCATCAGATCCTGCCATCCATCCGAAGTACCCACGAAGCCGGCGGAACGTTTTTTCCAGGGCACCGAGGAGGCAAGGGCCAACGCATGGTCTTCGCGGCTGGCAAAAAGCAACGGAGCGCCTTTGTACTCCCCCACCCAGGCCGTGTTTCCCGCACCATGATTACCGAGGTGAGGAGAGAGAAGAGTGTAAAGGTGATACCCCGTAGAGTCTCCGGCAGGCTCAAACCTGACCTGTTGCACCACGGTGTCCCGAAGCGGGTCCACCAGGACTTCTTTTTCAATCCGGTAGCGGTTCTGAAGGCAGGTGTTGGTCAGTCTGTAGGCTGGGACTCCCTGGGCCAGGAAGCCGACTTCGTGGCGTGTGTGTCGCTTTTCCTCGGAGAAGAAGCTCTTGCCGTCCGTCACGATCAAACCCATGTCCCGCGTGCAGGCGAGGTCAGCTCGGGGGTAATAAATTTCATTCAAAATGCCGTGGCTGAGGGTGAACCATACCCTGCTCACCCTGTTGAGCGCGGTACCTACGCCACTTTTGGCGCTGGAGGTCCAGCGCGGGGAGATACCGGGCCACCCCGGTGCATTCTTTGTTTCTCCCATCATCGAGAAGCTCCTGCTCTTTCGAAGTCTGACCTACTGTGCATGTTTACCGTCGGCCTTCTGTGTTAACAATAGGGTCTATCTCGTATTTGCTCGATACAAGGTCTGTATTAGAGTCTTAAGCTGTGACTTCTCCGCAGGTTGCGTAGAAGTTGGATGTTGCCGACCCGATGGGGAGGTCTAGGAACGGCACGCGGTGTAAGGCACGAGGCGTACGGCAAATGGCCTAAGGAGAAAATCATTCATTCTTTTCCCGTGTACCGTGCGCCGTTTCTAGACCTCCCCATCGGGTCGGCTTGGGATAAACGTTCGGTTGCGGTGGCTGACCTGCGTTAGAAAGCTGCGTCGAAAGGAAGCGCCCCGCCGCTATGATCGGATTTCAGAGAGTTGTCAAAAGGGGCAAGAGCACCCACCGCAGATGCCCGGGAAGTGAACAGGAAGTGGAAAACAGGGCATTATGAGAAGGGTAACTTCCGAAAAGCCTTGTCAACAAAGATACTCCGACTTTCTCAACCAAATACATTCCAGTCTCTATTTGCGGCGGACTGAGATGGATGGTATAGAAGTCCCCGTGAAGGGAATCGAACTTGCTTTGCGGCTGAGAGGAAATGAACACCGTGAAGGTCCCCAAGGTCCTCTTCGTTTCGGAATTTGTCGGCACAGCCATGCTGATCAGTGTCGGACTTTCTATCGTCATTGTTGATTTCAGTCCGAACAGCCCGGTCCTATCCCTGGTGCCGAGTGCAGGGCTCCGTCGACTTCTCACCGGGTTTCTGTTCGGCACCACCGGCGGACTCATTGCGATCTCGCCCGTGGGGAGGATCAGCGGAGCCCACATCAACCCGGTGGTCACGGCGGCCTTCTGGTTGAGGAGGAAGATCGGTGCGGGACATGCGCTTGGCTACTTTGTGGCCCAGCTTGCGGGAGGGATTGCAGGAGCCTTCCCGCTGCTTCTATGGGGAAAGGCGGGAAAGGCCGTTCACTTCGGCGCAACCCTTCCAGGACATGGGTACGCTTCCTGGGAAGCGGCCCTGGGAGAGACGGCGGCAACGTTCGCCCTCATTGTTCTGCTTTTTCTTTTCGTCAGCCACAAACCGATACGTAAATTCGCGCCTGCCCTTTTTCCCTTTCTTTATGCCGCAATGGTCTGCCTGGAAGGTCCCGTCTCGGGGACGAGCACCAACCCTGCGCGGAGCTTGGGCCCGGAAGTGATCTCGTGGGAATTTCGTTCCTGGTGGATTTACTGGGTGGGACCGATCATGGGAACTCTGTCGGGACTGAGCCTGCACAGGTTTACCTGGCTGAAGCACCTTGAACTCGACGTTGCCAAACTCTATCACTTTGACCACGATCCCTTCGGGGTGTTCAAGCGGAGTGGAACGGTACACCTGCCGCAGTAAAGGAGTATGGTTCGTTGACTCGGAAGCCCAGCGCTCGCAGACCTGCCGTCATTGCCTTGGTTTTCCTTTCCGCCATTTGGGGCTACAACTGGGTCGTCATGAAAACGGCTCTTTCGTATTCGGGACCGTTTGAATTCGCCGCCCTGAGGAGTTTCCTCGGTGCCGTCAGCCTATTCGTCTTGCTGTTGCTGAAGCGCAGGCCGCTTCGGCCTAAAATGGTGGGCTGGACAGTCCTTCTCGGGCTGCTTCAGAGTACGGGCTTCATCGGTTTTGCCATGTGGGCTTTGGTGGAAGGGGGAGCAGGAAAGACGGCCGTACTGGTCTATACCATGCCTTTCTGGGTCCTCCTTCTTGCCTGGCCCATACTGGGAGAACACGTCAAAGGGATGCAGTGGGCAGGGATTGGTTTGGCATGTGCGGGATTGCTCAGCATCATGACACCGTGGCGATTTCAAGGCGGCATGACGAGTGAACTGCTGGCGGTTTCAGCCGGCGTGGTTTGGGCTGCAGGGGCCATTGTCGCCAAAGTTATGCACCGCAGAACAGACTTTGACCTTTTGTCCTTGACTGCCTGGCAGATGCTGCTGGGCTCTATTCCGCTGATAGCCCTCGCTTTGGTTCGCTCCCCGGTTCATCACATCGTCTGGTCTCCCTACTTCATCGGTGCACTGCTGTACAATGCCATACCGAGTAATGCCGTTGCCTGGCTTCTGTGGCTCTACATTTTGCGTGAGCTGCCCGCAGGCCCTGCCAGCCTGGGTACGTTGTTTATTCCGGTGATCGGAGTGCTGGCCGGGCGGATGCAACTCGGCGAGAACCCCGACATTTGGGAGGCCGCGGGCATGGGATTGATCATTGCCGCCCTGGCCCTGATTGCCTATGAGAGCTCGAAAACAAGCCGGAATGGGCCGTCTTCCGGCGACGATGTCAGAAGAGCATAAACGGCTAAAAATACAGGCTTCACCTGATTGTCCTGGAAGGCCGAGGCTGCTAAAAAAGGCCGCAAAGGCCCACTTCAAACAAACGTTGTGAGGCCAGGCAGGGGCTTGGCTTCTTCAGGGCCGCAACCATATCATTCTGGTTTGGGTTTTCAGGAAAGGAGCAAACACATGGGGAAAACAGTGACTTTCAAGCGGCCGGACGGAAAAGAGTGCACCGGCTACTATGGAGCCTCGAACTCAGGAGACGAGGCCCCGGGTATGGTCGTGATCCAGGAGTGGTGGGGGCTCAACGAGCAGATCAAGGGAGTAGCGAATCGCTTGGCAGGGGCAGGCTATCGGACTCTCGTGCCCGATCTTTACAGGGGAAAGGTCACTCTGGAGGCGGCTGAGGCGGAACACTTCATGGGGAATCTGGACTTCAAGGATGCGGCGACCCAGGACATATGCGGCGCATTACAGTATCTCAAATCCGACTCCTCTAAGGCAGGGGTAATCGGGTTCTGCATGGGCGGCGTTCTGTCGGTCCTCGCGGCGGTATACGTAAAGGAAGCCGACGTCGCCGTGAGCTGGTACGGCCTCCCACCCAAAGAAGCGGCTGACGTGAGCACGATCAAAATCCCTTTGCAGGGGCATTTCGCCCTGAGGGACCCGTACTTCACCCCAGCCCAGGTAGATCGATTGGAGGCAGAACTCAAGAAAGGTCAAGTAGCCTACGAGATTTACCGCTACCAGGCCGACCATGCCTTCGGCAACGAAACAGGAGAGCGCTATGATGCGGAGGCTGCCAAGCTCGCGTGGCGAAGAAGTCTGGACTTCCTGAACAAACACCTAAAGCCGTGACGCGCTCAGCCGCCGTGAGAGAAATCGGGGTATTCGGTCATGCCTCCGTCCACGAAGACCGTGCGACCGGTCACGTAAGAGGCGACCTCGGAGACGAGCACCACCACCATGCGGGCCACATCGTCAGGTTCTCCCAGCCGGTTCAGCGGGATCTTCTCCAGCAGGTCCTTCAGGCTCTCGGAGTCGCTCCAGACAGGCTTGTTGATAGGCGTCTTGATTGCGCCCGGACCGAGTGCCAGCACGCGCACTCCGTGGGGAGCCGCCTCCTGAGCGAGCGTCTGGGTCATCATGCCGAGGCCTGCCTTTGCGGCCGTGTAAGCACTATACCCGGACCAGGGTATAATTTCATGCACCGAGCTGATGTTGAGGATGACGCCGCTTTTCCGTGGAACCATCTGTTTCAGAGCTTGCCGGGCGCAGTAAAAGGGTCCGAACAGATTCACCTCGATGACCTTTCGCCATGCCTGGAGATCGGCTTCCCAAGCCAGAGATCGAGGACCGTCGATGCCCGCGTTATTGACGAGGATGTCTGTTCCGCCCCACCTTTCGTCCAGCTCATCGAACATGCGGGTTACCGCCTCGGAGTCTGAAACGTCGGCTTGGACGGCGAACGCTTCGCCCTGCCGGTTCTTGATCCGAGTGGCGATTTCCTGCGCGGCTTCCAGGTGAGAGTGGCAGTTAACGCACACCTTTGCGCCGGCTTCCGCCAATGCCAGAACAATGGCCTCTCCGATGCCGGAACTTCCGCCCGTGACCAGTGCCCGCTTTCCGTCAAGTTGAATATTCATGACTCCGCTCCTTTCTCTATTCCGTTTGGATCATCATTTATTCTTTCTCCAGTGCGGCCAACGTCCATGGGGTGAAGCAGGCATTTCCATGAGAAACGGGATGTATTCTCGGATCCTCGGAGTCACACAGGGTGACAAAGGATGAATACCGTGTTTCCAACCTCAAAATGCATGGGCTACCTTATTTTGTTATTCCGCTGTTCCACTAGGTTAATCCCTAATACGCTCTTGAAATTCGTCGAGTTGTGACTAAGTTCTGCATTTCCGGTGGAGGACCCCGGTAGCATTTACCGAAGGCTCGGTCTCTCGTCCTCGCGAAATAACGCAAGGCCGGATTGACAGGGCTTCCACATGATGGATCTGTTCGGCCGTAAGGGAGGAAGAAGCGGATGAAAAAGGAAGATGCCTTCAGTCTTCAGACATTCATCTTTTGTTTCATCATCGTGGGCGCGCTGGTTGGGGCGTTTTATTTTGCAGCTCTCCATGTGCTTGAAGGAATTTCGCAGCAGGTGGGCCTTTTGACGGGGGAGAGCCGGAAATTGCCGACAGAAATGTCAGCGGCCCTTTCTCAATTGGCCGCCTATGTAAGCCGGATCAGAGACCTGCTCATTCCGTCGGTCTTCGGCCCGGGAGCGCTGGCTGCTTTGATCGTTTGGGCGGTGGTACAGCTCTTTGGCCGGCGGGCCATGAGGCGCCACGTCCCGCCTCCGGTAACGGCGATGGAAACAGCACTTCCTTCAACTTCTCCGTCTTCAGCGATGCAGATGCTCTCCATCTTGCAGCGCCGAGGTCGCCTTATTGATTTCCTTGAGGAGGATCTCACCGGCTACAGTGACGAGCAAGTGGGCGCAGCCGTCAGAAATATTCACCAGGGCTGCAAGGAAGCGCTTTTTGAACATGTAGAGCTGAAGCCTATCATGAATGAAGAAGAGGGGGCTCGTGTGACTGTTGCGCCCGGGTTTGACGTCCACTCTCTTCGGCTTACCGGAAACGTGGTGGGGGATCCTCCATTCCAGGGCATTTTGCGTCACCATGGATGGCGCGCGGTCCGCGTGGATCTTCCGCAGCAAATTGGTAAGCAGGAAAAGGACTGGATCGTGGACCCCGCCGAGGTAGAGGTGAATGCCTGAACCCGGTCTCCGGCTTTCGGGAGGGATAAGAAGATGACAGGGTCCGAGTATATTGTCGGAATTGATCTGGGGACGACTCACTCGGTTCTTGCGTTTACCGGAACTGACAACCCTGAAAAGCAAGCGAGTCGGATCAAGGTTTTTCCGGTCCTCCAGGTCGTGGATCCCGGAGAAGTGAAAAAGCAGCCATTGCTCCCCTCCTTTCTCTTCTTGCCCGGTCCCCATGATGTGGCCGAAGGGAGTATTTCCCTTCCCTGGGACCGAGACAGGCAGGACAAGGCGCAATTCGTGGTAGGAGAGTTCGCGAGGAAACGGGGAGCGGAAATCCCCTACCGACTCGTTTCATCCGCCAAGTCATGGCTTTGTCACTCCGGTGTCGATCGCAATCAGGGGCTTCTTCCATGGGACAGTCCTCCGGACGTCTCCCGAATTTCACCCGTGCAGGCTTCGGCCTGTTTTCTGAGGCACTTCCAAGAGGCCTGGAATTATGAAATGGCCGCCGAAAGCCCTGAGGCGCGATTGGAAAATCAGGAGATCTACCTGACGGTGCCCGCATCGTTTGACGCGGTGGCCCGGGAATTAACCGTGGAGGCGGCTAGGTCCGCCGGATTTCAGAACCTGACCCTTCTGGAAGAGCCCCAAGCCGCTTTCTATGCCTGGATCGAATCCCGGAACGAAGCGTGGAGGAAGGCGGTGAAAGTGGGGCAATCGATCCTGGTCTGCGACGTGGGAGGAGGAACAACGGATTTCAGCCTGATCCAGGTGGCTGAGGAAGAGGGCGAGCTTACTCTGAAGCGCGTGGCTGTGGGAGACCACATTCTGCTGGGCGGCGACAACATGGATCTGGCTCTGGCTTATACGCTGCGCACGAAGCTTGCAGGTCAAGGCGTAAAACTCGACGCATGGCAGTTTCGAGCCCTGTGGCAGAGTTGCCGCCTTGCCAAGGAACGCCTCCTGAGCCTGCCCGAGCTGAACACAGAACCCGTCGTAGTCCTCGGCAGGGGTTCGTCTCTCATCGGAAAAACTATCCGGACGGAACTGACGAGAGAAGATCTCGATACGACCCTTCTGGACGGATTCTTTCCAGTCACGGAAATCACCGATTATCCCAGGGAAGAGAGCCGCGTCGGGATGCGCGAGATGGGTCTCCCCTATGAAGCGGACCCCGCAATTACCCGCCATCTCGCGCGCTTTCTAGGCCGCCAGGTAGTGGAGAATAAGTCGGAGAGCGCCGTCGCGTTCCCGTCAACGGTTCTGTTCAACGGTGGGGTCATGAAGGCGCCGCTCCTCAGGAAGCGCCTGCTCGACGTCCTTCGAAAGTGGCGAGGGCATGAGGAGGTGATCGAACTCCCGGCGATAGACCTGGATCTCGGCGTGGCCAAAGGCGCTGCGTACTACGGCCTGGCGAAGCGCGGTCAAGGGGTCAGGGTACGCGGAGGAAGTGCGCGCGCTTACTACATGGGCGTCGAAAGCGCCATGCCCTCGGTTCCCGGCGTGCCCACGCCCATGAAGGCGTTGTGCGTGGTGCCTTTCGGCATGGAAGAAGGGACCGAGGCCGAGATCCGGGAAAGGGAGTTCGGCCTCGTTACGGGCGAGAAGGCGGTCTTTCATCTTTTTGCCTCCACAGTACGAAAAGAGGATCGCGCCGGAGAGGTGGTAGAAGACTGGAGTGAAGACATCGAACCCGTAACCGCCATGGAGACACTGCTTCCGGTTACAGAGACGGAGAAAGAGGGGAAAGTTGTGCCTGTCTGGCTGAAGAGCATACTGACGGAAGTGGGGACATTGGAGCTCTGGTGCGTTTACCGGGATGGAACTCAACAGTGGAAGCTGGAATTCAATCTGCGGGGACAGGAGAAGATCCGGTCTGAGGAACGTCCGGAGGTTTGATATGAAGCCTTCATCCGATAGGTTCTACCGATCCAGAGTCTAGAGAAATCGTCACGTGTTGAACAGTGACGCTCAGGGACGAAGCCTTTTCTTCCGTTCCGAGGCTCCGGGCTGGTCTCTGAAGGGACCGCCCCCGGGCCGGACCCCCACTGGCTCCAGTGATACGATACTATGAAGAAAACAAAGAGACGGAAAACATGGATGACTTGGAATCGGAAGAAATTCCCCGATATGTCATAGGGATCGATCTGGGCACTACCAATTCGGCCGTGGCTTATGTGCGGCTGTCTGAGGAAGAAGGTGCTCCCAATGATCGCGAGGTGCGGTTCCTGGAGGTACCCCAGCTGGTGGGCCAGGGGGAGATGGCCCAGCGTTCCCTTCTTCCTTCTTTTATGTACATCCCTGGGCCCTACGAACTTCCCCCCGGGAGTACGGCACTGCCATGGGATAAAGGAAGAAAGGAGGTGGTGGGAGAATTTGCGCGGGAACAGGGTGCGCTTGTGCCCGGGCGCCTGGTGTCTTCCGCAAAATCCTGGCTCGCCCACGGCGGCGTGGATCGAACCTCTCCCATCCTTCCGTGGGGAGAGGGGTCGGTCGATCAAAAGGTCTCCCCGGTGGATGCGAGCGCGCGTTATCTGCGGCACATTCGGGAGTCATGGAACGAATTGATGGCTGGAGGACGGGAAGAATACGCCCTCGATCATCAGCTGGTCGTGGTCACCGTGCCTGCTTCTTTCGATGAGGTTGCACGGGAGCTGACCGTCGAGGCGGTCCGGCAGGCGGAAATTCCCCGCTTCGTGCTCCTGGAAGAACCCCTTGCCGCTTTTTATGCCTGGATTTCGAGGCATGAGACAGACTGGCAGGCGAAGATGAAAACGGGGCAGCTTATCATGGTGTGTGACGTGGGAGGGGGAACCAGTGATTTCACCGCCGTGGCGGTGCGGGGAACGGACAACGACCTGCGTTTCGATCGCCTCGCTGTGGGAGATCACCTGATCCTGGGCGGCGACAACATGGATCTCGCTCTGGCAAGGTATCTGGAGGCCCGGCTTGTAGGGCGACCGGGAAAACTGGACGCCAGGCGGTGGCACCAATTGTGTCACCAGTGCAGGAAGGCAAAGGAGATTCTCCTCGACGATCAGGGCAAGGACTCCTCGGTGGACATTACCCTCGTAGGCTCCGGAGGGAAGCTCATTGCAGGCACCCTCAAGACCACCCTTACCAGGGAAGAAGTCCGGCGAGTGGTGATGGACGGTTTCTTCCCTTTGGTCGGCCTCGAAGACATTCCCCGGGGAGAGCGCCGCACAGGGCTGACAGAATTGGGGCTCCCTTATGTTCAGGATCCGGCAATCACCCGGCATCTCGCGGCATTCTGGCAGAGGAATCAGGATCTTCTCAGAAAAGAAACCGGCCGGGACGCCCTTTACCCGGATTTTCTACTGTTCAACGGCGGCGCTTTCGGGTCTGCTCTTATCCGAAAACGCCTCCTGGAAGTAGTGAAGAGCTGGTTCCGGGAAAGAGCCGGATCGGAATGGCGTCCTGTGGAATTGGACAATCCCAGTCCGGAACTGTCCGTCGCTATGGGAGCCGCCTATTACGGGCTTGTGCGGATGGGCGAAGGCATTCGGGTGGGGGCGGGAAGCCCCAGGGCCTATTACGTGGAGGTGGGCGCGGAAAGACAAGAGACGGAGGAGGAAGGCCTTTTTGCTGTCTGCCTGGTACCGCGCGGCTCAGAAGAGGGGTTTGAAGCCCGGTTGGAGACCCCCTCTTTTGAGCTGTTGACCAATCAGCCGGTCTCCTTCCAGCTCTTCAGCTCGAGTACCAGGCTGGGTGATCGGCTGGGGGATGTTGTTCGGCTCAGCCGGGAAGAAATCACCGTATCTCCTCCCATACGTACCGTCCTGCGTTACGGAAAAAAGGCAGGGGCCAGGAAGCTTCCCGTCCGACTGGCGGTGCGTCTCACTGCTGTCGGGACCCTGGAACTCTGGTGCGAATCCCAGAAAAGCCCCCATCGCTGGCAGCTTCAGTTTGACGTGCGCCGGGAAATGGAATCCCCTTCAGCGACGGACGCCTCAGGCGAGACCCTGGAACAGGCCCTTATAGACGAAGCCCGGGAAAAGATCCGGATCACTTTTGAGCGTGGAACCCAGGCAACGGGGATGTCTCCTGAAGCGCTGATCAAAGAGCTGGAAAAGACGCTAGGGATGGGAAGAGAAAAGTGGTCCATCCCGCTCGCCCGCAAGCTGGCCGACACGCTTTTGGAGTTCCGGGAAGGCCGGAATTTTTCCCCTCAGCATGAAAGCCGTTGGCTCAATCTGCTCGGCTTCTGCCTGAGACCGGGATTCGGAGACCCGGTGGACGACTGGCGAATGAAGGAGACCTGGAAAGTCTATCTCGAGGGGATGCATTTCTCCAACCGGATGTCATCGCGCCTGGAATTCTGGATATTTCTGCGTCGCATCGCCGGAGGACTTATTGCGGGAAAGCAACTCCAGGTTTATCAGGAAGTCTCTCCCCCTCTGTGGACTTCCGGATCAAATAAGGCCTCGGGAAGGATAAAATTTTCCAGACGACTGAACCCGCAGGAAGAAACGGAACTCTGGATGTTGCTGGCCAATTGCGAACGCCTCGGGGCGGAAGATAAAGTCACCCTGGGCCGCACTCTTCTCGAAAAACTGAGAAAGAAGTCGAGGCCCCAGGAACTCTGGGCCCTGAGCCGTTTGGGAGCCAGGGTTCCTCTCTATGGCCCCCTGAATCGGGTAATCAGTGGCAAAGAAGTCTCTTCGTGGCTTCAGGTCCTGTTCTCTCTCAACCTTCCCCCCAAAGAAGCGGTCGCACAGATGTTCGTCCAACTCGCCAGGTTAACGGGCGATCGTGGCCGTGATGTGCCTGAGGAGGAGCGAAAGAAGGTCTCGGCCTGGCTCGAAAAAGTGGCTCACTCCGAACACTTCCAGGACCTTCTCATGAAGAGGGAGACCCTTTTGAGCCGGAAGGACCAGGACTGGATGTTCGGTGAGTCCCTGCCCGCAGGA
Source organism: uncultured delta proteobacterium (assembly GCA_963740905.1). Lineage (GTDB taxonomy): Bacteria > Desulfobacterota > DSM-4660 > Desulfatiglandales > HGW-15 > JAFGDM01. The sequence goes on along the minus strand of CAVUFY010000008.1, from coordinate 34,574 downwards.
CTCACGCTGTCCGGTTCATCGAATCCGCAAATCTCCTGAATACAGCGTTTGTAAGTCCAAGATACGGGTTCCACCTTATTTTGTTCTTCTTCGATCAGCTTAAGCTGAGAAGCCTGGAGGGGCTCTACGGTCCAGCCGGAAGGTGGTCTCTTCAGAGCCGCAACCACTTTTGAAGTGGCGTCAAGCGGCGCCGAAAAGTCAATGGGTTACGGGGTGATGCCATGTCATGAAAAACGAAGATGAAATGCCTTCCATGGGAAAGGCGACGAAAGCGATTCACGTGGGAACTTCAAGGGAGTTTACTCTTGGAGCGGTGTCGGTCCCTATTTTTCAGAGCGCCATCTTTCCGTTCCCCAGCATTGAAGAAGGGGCCGAGTATTTCTCGGGAAAGAAAGAGGGCTATATTTATACCCGCCTGGGCAATCCCACGGTTAAGGCCCTGGAGGAGAGTGTCGCCGCCCTGGAAGACGGCCTGACGGGTATAGCCACGGCCACAGGCATGGCGGCGATCACCACCGTTTTCCTGGCGCTGCTTGAGCAGGGCGCCCATGTCGTTTGCACCGCTTCGGTGTACAGTGCCACGAGCAGGGTCTTGGAGACCGTATTCTCCCGGTTCGGCGTCACGTCCTCCTTCGTGGATACATCGAACTTGGGCAATATCAGGAAAGCGGTGCAGGAGAAAACCCGCATCATCTATATCGAAACGCCGGCGAACCCGACCATGATCATCAGTGATATCCGGGGAGCAGCCGAGATCGCCCAAAGGAATGGTTCCTTCCTGGTGGTGGACAACACGTTCGCCAGTCCCTATGTGCAGCGGCCCCTGGACCATGGCGCGCACATCGTCTTGCACAGCCTGACCAAGTTTGTCAACGGACACAGCGACGTGCTGGGAGGCATGATCGTATGCCGGATCAAAGACCTGAAAGAAAAGATCCGCTCTGCGCTCAGCCTTTTCGGGGGCGTCATGGACCCACACCAGGCGTGGCTTATCCTCCGAGGTCTTCGGACCTTGCCCTTGCGGATGGAAAAAAGTCAGGAAAATGCGATCAAGCTGGCGCAATTTCTGAAAACGCACCCCAAAGTGGTCTGGGTCCGCTATCCGGGGCTGCCCGAACATGGACAATACGACATTGCCCGACGCCAGATGGACGGGTTCGGCTCCATGATCGCTTTTGGGGTGAAGGAGGGTCTTGAGGGCGGAAGGATTCTCCTGAACAACGTGAAGATATTCACTCTGGCCGTTTCACTGGGCGGGGTGGAATCCCTGATCGAACACCCGGCCTCGATGACCCACGCCTCGGTGCCCAAGGGTGAACGCGAAGCGGCTGGCATCCTGGACGAACTGGTGAGGGTTTCCGTGGGCTGCGAGGATTTCGAAGATTTGCGGAACGATCTGGAACAAGCCCTGAGCCGGATTCCTTGACGCAAGACTCTTGGCAAAAACCGCCGCGGTTCACCAATTATTGTGCTCTCTCGGGGGATGGGAGAAAGACTCTCACCTTTAGGCGAAGACTTTATTATGCTCAAAGGGACCCAAACCGCAGAATATCGAACAAGGAATGTTGAATGTCGAAGTGATTCCTTCGTAATTCTGCGGTTCCTTGTTCAATATTCGATATTCAAATAGTCGGTCTTCACACTGGCGAGTCGAATTAATTCGACGAAGCCATGTCAGCCCGCCAAGCTATCGTCTTCAGCCGATAGTAGTTGATTTTGGATCGGTATCCTGCATCGGGACGCAGGATAACCCCTTATGCTCCAAAGGGAATGCCATGCACGAGATCAGAGACTCGGAAACCGTCCCCTACACTGCCGGGGAGATGTTTGACCTGGTTGCGGACGTGGAGCGTTACAAGGAGTTTCTGCCATGGTGCAGGGATTCTCGGATCGTAAGCCGTGAAAAAGACGACGTGGTTATCGCCGAGCTCCGGGTCGGATACGGACCCCTACATACCGCCTTCGCCACCCGGAACACCCTTCAGAAGAACAGAGCAGTAGAGATGACCCTGGTGGAAGGGCCCTTTGAGGTTCTGGAGGGGAACTGGCATTTTGTGCCGCTTCAGAAGAGCAGTTCCCGCATGAGCCTGGATATGCGATTCAACTTCACTCACCGTCGCCTCGAGGCCTCGTTCAATCACGTGTTCAAAGCGGCGATGGAAACCTTAGTGCGTGCTTTCAAGGACAGAGCCGCGGAACTCTACGGACCACGCGATCCCGGCTGCAAGTCGCACGAAAACGCCTGAAGAAAGTATCGTACGGCGCGTGATTTCCGACCTCACTATTCCCTGCATGCAGAATAAGAGCCCCGGGTCATCCGGGTCAGTGGCCAAGAACACGCGAAAATGTCTGAGGACAAGACCCTACGCTCCGGGGAATGTTTCCGCGGGGGGCCGATCGGGAACCTCGAAAAGCATGTCCTCTTCCTGCATTTCAAAGGGGTTGTCGGTCATGTCCTCTTCATCTATCTCGTAGGAGATATTTTCTTCGTGATCCGCGGCGAACCGCCCGGACGACTCCTCTTCTCCTCCCGAAGTGATCTCACTAATCTTCACCCGGTCCACGATCTTCCCGGAGCAGATAAAATCGCGAACGGTCCTCAAGACGATCTGGCGCTCCTCTTCATTCGGCAGGACACCATCGAGACGAATGGTGGCCTTCCGGGAAGCGATTTTCAACTCCCCCATGTCGACCCTGCCGTCGTTCTGAAGGGTTTCTCTGATCAGTTCCACCAAATCCTGATCACTCAGATCTTCATATCCGGAAGGCGCCGCGCTGCACGCTATGCCTTCCCTTTCCGGCTTCGGCCCGCTTGAGTTCGTTTCGGATCTGCGCGCGCATCGCAGGCAAAGACGCGTTTCCGGCAGCGCCTCGAGTCGCGCCCGGGATATGGGTTTTTTGCACTGCTCGCAACGTCCGAAGGTCCCGGCCCCGATCTTGAGGAGTGCCCGGTCAATCTCTTCGATCTCGCTCTTGTCCCTGAAAGCCAATTGGTCGTAAAGGCTCGTAAGGCCGACTTTCTGAGCCTCCTCCTCCAGTTCCGTGTGCCGTTCCTCCAGCGCTCGCCAGCCTGATTCCAGTCCCAGATAACGATCAAAAATCTCGGCTCTTCTTGCGAAAAGCACCTGCCTGAAATATGTGGACTCTCCGCTCTCCATCAGCAGTCACCTCCTTACTCTATAGTTAGTCCTGAAAACCCTTCAATCAAGGTTGACGGCTTCGCAAAAAGTCCATCTCCCCGCCAAGCCGGGATTTCGCAAGCTCAAGCTGCGTTGCGCTTCATCATTTCAAGAAAGTGACAAGTGACGAGTCACGAGTGACAAGCTGATGTTTTGGTCTCGTTACTTGTTACTCGTCACTCGTAACTAACGATTAGGGCCTTGCATCTGGAGCTTTTTACACTTATGAATAGGGATAGTTAGCCGCAGCGGTTGTTGCGGTCAAAAGCCTGCATTACGAGTTTGCCTGCTTGCCGTCCGAAAAGAAGACCTCTATCTCAAACCAGACGCTTCGCCGGAAGAGGGCGGGAAGTCTCTGAAGAGACTACCCGCCCGCTTGGCTTTAAACGTCCCCGCAGCTTACGAACAAAGCAAAGCCCAGCAGCAGGCCAGAAAACGACCTATTGTCTTTCCGTGTGCCGTGTGCCGTGAGCCCGAACTTGGATAGGGGTAGCCGCACCACAAAGTACCCCACTTCACGCCACAGAATACAATGCTCACCCCATGGAATCTTTTCTCCAGAAGATGTCTCCTTGGAAGGAGAATCACAGGGAGGAAAACACGATGGCCAAATCATCTGATCAAGCGAGCGTATCTGATGGTCCCCTGAGCGCAGAGGAACTTAGGAAAATGGATGCCTACTGGCGAGCAAGCCTGTACCTTTGTGCGGGCATGCTTTTCCTGCAGCACAACCCTCTATTGCGGGAGCCCCTGCGAATGGAACACGTCAAGAAGCGCCTTCTGGGGCATTGGGGGTCTGACCCCGGGCAGAGTTTTGTCTGGGTTCACCTGAACCGGCTGATCAGAAAACACGACCTGAACATGATATACATTTCGGGTCCCGGGCACGGCGCCCCGGCCACGCTCGCCAACGCCTACCTGGAGGGAACCTACTCCGAGGTGTACCCGGACCGCAGCGAAGACGAGGAGGGGATGCGAAGGTTTTTCAAACAGTTCTCCTTTCCCGGCGGCATAGGCAGCCACTGTACTCCCGAGACTCCCGGCTCGATTCACGAAGGAGGCGAACTGGGGTACAGCATCTCCCATGCCTTTGGAGCGGCCTTTGACAATCCGGATCTGATCGCTGCAGTCGTGGTCGGTGACGGCGAGGCCGAGACCGGGCCCCTGGCGACAGCCTGGCATTCCAATAAGTTTCTCAACCCTGTCCGTGACGGGGCCGTCCTGCCCATCCTCCATCTGAACGGCTACAAGATCGCCAACCCGACGGTGCTTGCGAGAATCACCCGCAAACAGCTCGAAAGCCTGTTCATCGGTTACGGTTACAAGCCCTATTTTGTCGAGGGTTCCGATCCTGAAACCATGCATCAGCTGATGGCTCGCACGCTCGGAAACCATCCTTGCTGAAATCAAAGCGCTCCAGCAGGAAGCCCGCACCAAAGGGGTCAGCCCTCTTCCCGAGTGGCCGATGATCATCCTGCGCACGCCCAAGGGCTGGACAGGTCCCAAGGAAGTGGAAGGTCATAAAGTGGAGGACTTTTGGCGCTCCCATCAGGTGCCCTTTGAAATTCATGGCAACCCCACCCACCTCAAGCTTCTGGAGGAATGGATGCGAAGCTACGAGCCCGACAAGCTCTTTGATCAGACGGGCAGGCTGATTCCGGAATTGAAGGAATTGGCCCCCACCGGCTCCCGCCGCATGAGCGCCAATCCGGTCGCCACGGGTTTTTTGCTTCTTACGAAGCCTTCATTCATGTGATCGATTCCATGTTCAATCAGCACGCCAAGTGGCTGGAGAAATGCCAGGATATCCGGTGGAGAGACCCTGTCTCTTCCCTGAACATACTGGTCACCTCCACCGTGTGGAGACAGGATCACAACGGCTTCACCCATCAGGACCCCGGCTTCCTGGATGTGGTCACAAACAAGAGCGCCAAGGTGTCTCGTATCTATCTCCCTCCCGACGCGAACTGCCTGCTCTCGGTGGCCGACCACTGCCTGCAAAGCGTAAGCTATGTGAATGTCATCGTTTCGGACAAGCAGCCCCATCTCCAGTACCTCACCATGGATGCAGCCGTCCAGCACTGCTCCAAGGGCATCGGCATCTGGTCCTGGGCCAGCAACGACCAGGGAACCGAACCTGACGTGGTGCTCGCCTGCGCAGGCGATGTCCCTACCATGGAAGCCCTGGCAGCCACGGCCCTGCTCCGGGAGAACTTTTCGGATCTCAAAATCCGTTTCATCAACGTGGTCGATCTTTTCAAAATGGAACCGAAGACCGAACACCTCCACGGCCTGTCCGACTGGGACTTCGACAGCCTCTTTACCAAGGACAAGCCGATCATTTTCAACTTCCACGGCTACCCCTGGCTGATTCACAAGCTGGCCTACCGCCGCACCAACCACAAGAACCTTCACGTGCGCGGCTACAAGGAAAAGGGCAACATCAACACGCCCCTACAGCTTGCCATAGAGAACCAGATCGATCGGTTCAATCTGGCCATCGACGTCATCGACCGGGTGCCGAAGCTCCAGGTCGCAGGTGCCCATTTCAAGGACTGGTTGAAGAATCAGATTATCGATAACACCAACCATGCAAACGAACACGGTGTCGACAAGCCGGAGTTCTCGCAGTGGAAATGGCCCTATTCAAGTGGTAGTGATTGATCGCAAAGGTCTTCTTGCTTTGATCGCGGAGGTGCTTTTGCTTGACTTTAGATGGAAATTCCTCTCTTATGCGGGCGCAAAAGATACTTTCAGGTGAGGGGTGTAGACGATGAAAATAAAGGGTTTATGTGTTCTGGCCGCTCTTGCTTTGCTGATGGGCTGTGCTACGGCCCACAAATTGAACCGGCTGAGCTTAGGCATGACAAAGGAACAGGTGATTTCCGTCATGGGGGCTCCGGACACCACCGGGGCCCAGGATGACAGAGAATACCTCGTTTATCATCTGTCGGATACGAAGTTGGAGTCGTTTGTGGGACTTACGGAACCCTATGTCGTACAGCTAAAGGGAGGTAAAGTTGACGCCTTCGGCAGGAGAGGCGGCGCATACTTACCGTAATTACGAATTTGAAGACCTCGTAAAAAGTCGTGAAAGCGGACGGCACAGCAAAAAAGTCGCCCAATCCGTCACCCCGGCAAAAGCCGGGGTCCAGAAGTCCTTGATATTCCTGGATTCCGGCTTCCGCCGGAATGACAAAAAACACCGATATCTGACTTTTGCGAAGCCGTCAAATTTAATTTGTTGACAGATATATTAAACTACACTAAATCTTTGCAAGAAGTTGCAGGAACACCGTCAGTTCCTTGTCACATAAGATACCTTTCTGGAGTGCCCGTCATGTTCTGAGGGTTTTAAGCCCGTTAGGAGGAAAGAGAAAACAGAATAGAACGGCACATCTGGAGACCCCGGCCTGGCGCCGGGGTTTTCATTTCTAATTCTTTTCCGTGCGCCGTGTATCTTGCGCCGTAAGCCGTAATTCCTTATCCCGGCTGCAAACCCTTCAGTATCTTCAGATCACTCAAAGCCTTTCCAGCCCCGACCGCTACGGCAGACAAGGGGTCTGGAGCGATATTCACGGGAAGCTTGACGATCGACTTCAGGAACATGTCCATGTTCTTGAGCAAGGCTCCGCCCCCTGCCAGCATTACTCCTTTATCTACAATGTCAGCAGCCAACTCAGGAGGCATCCGTTCCATGGCCGTCATTGCCGCTCCGGCGATGGCATTCAGCTGCTCCGAAATCGCTTCCCTGACTTCCCCGGCATCGATCGTCAAGACGCGGGGCACACCGGTCGTAAGGTCTCTTCCTTTTACTTCGACCTGTTCCAAAATGTCGTCCGGATAGGCGTTACCGATGGTCAATTTTATTGCTTCGGCTGTGCTCAGGCCAATTATGAGACGGTATTTCCTCTTGACGTAGTCCTGGATCGACTCATCCATTTTGTCACCCGCCACTCGGACCGAAATGCTGTCAACGATCCCTCCAAGTGAGATGACGGCCACTTCAGTCGTACCGCCCCCGATATCCACGATCATGCTTCCCTTGGGCTCGGCCACCGGAAGACCGGCCCCAATAGCCGCCGCCATCGGCTCTTCTATGAAGAAGACCTCTCTTGCGCCAGCAGATTCGGCTGATTCCCGTACGGCTCTCTTTTCCACCTGGGTGATCCCGCTGGGGACTCCGATGATGGTCCGAGGTCTCACGAGTCTGGTCCGGGCATGTGCTTTCGTGATGAAATATCTCAGCATCATTTCCGCCACCTCAAAATCGGCGATTACTCCGTCCATCATGGGCCGGATCGCGACGATGTTCTGAGGAGTCCGTCCCAGCATCAATTTGGCTTCCTTGCCGACCGCAAGAACCTTCCCGGGCCGGCCGTTGTCTTTCCTCATCGCGACCACGGACGGCTCATTTAAGACAACGCCTTTTCCTTTGATGTAGATGAGGGTATTGGCCGTTCCCAGGTCGATCGCGAGATCGTGAGAAAAAATACCTGATATGGAGCGTAGAAGCATGATGGTTCCTCTCTTTTTTCCGGAGCTAACATGCCGAAAAGAAAACCCGTCCTTCTATTGCTCAAAAGAGGGACGCGTTTCTCTCTGCCAAGGGTTGAACCCCAGGGCTAAGACTATCTTTCTCTTCGTATCGAGCCGACAGGATTTTCCTTTTTCGATTCTGTCCACGGTGATCAGCGAAATTCCCGCCTTTCTGGCCAGCTCACACTTACTGATCATCATTTTTTCTCTCAGTTTCTTGAGTGGGTTGTCCGCGAGGATTTCAATCACCTCCTTTTTTATACATAATTAGACCTAAAATAGAGTTTTTTGTCAATCATTTTGATTTAATTACTCGGGGCCATTGGACCAGGACAGGCGAAGCAGAGTTCAGTTGTCGCAAAGCAACATGTCATTCCCGCCTCCGAGCCGGAATCCAGAAAAGAAATGCGCCTGCATGCTGGATGCCCCTCGTATCAAGTCCGGCATGACAGTCTCGATGACTTTGCAAAAAGTCGGGAATCAGCGTTTTCTGTCATTCCGGCGGATCCTGGATCGGGGTTTAGGACAGGCGCCGGAATCCAGGAATACCAAGGACTTCTGGACCCCGGCGTTCGCCGGGGTGACGGGGTGGGCGACTTTTTACTAGGCCGTCAGGATTTGAAACCCTTGTCTCATGAACGAGAGTTGTTCAGTCACAACTAAAGTCAGCTCCGTGTCCGGCTCCGTCTGAGAGCCAACGGGCACCCTTGACGACCTGCTTCATTTGCGATACACTTCTTAAAAAAGCGATACGTGGAGGGTGTGATGCCGATAAGTTTGAGAATACCCAAGGAAAAAGAGCAAATTATCCAGAATAAGGCCAAGAAACAAAAGAAAACCAAAACCGCTTTCATCCTTGAAGCTATCGATGAGAAGCTCGGGCTCATCAAGAGCAGGCAGGAGATCATCAGGGAAACAGCGGGCTGGTTGTCCCATGAGGATGCTCAGGAGCTCAGAAAATCTGTTTCCGTTTTCTCCGAAGTGGATGAGAAGGATTGGACATGAAACTGGTTCTGGACACCAATATCTATTGTGACTTTGCAGAGGGCGTTCCTGAGACGGTTGAAGCCATCGCTCTCCACGGTGAGCAGATTTACATGCCATCCATCGTCATCGGCGAACTTGTTTTTGGCTTCATGAAGGGCTCTCAGCAACAATCAAACGAGCGGAAGCTACGGCAGGTCATCAATCGTCTGAAGATTGAGATTGTCGATGTGACAGCGGACGTGGCAAGAAAGTACTCGATAATTTTCCTTTCACTTCAGAAAAAGGGGACCAAGATACCGATAAATGATGTGTGGATAGGAGCGTGCTGCATGGAAATAGGCGGCACGCTTTTGACCCGGGACAAGCATTTCGAATTCATGGAACAGATAGATTCCATGATCATTTAAAGTACTCATGATGGCCTTTTTTCTCAGCAAGTTATGATGTCAATGGCATACTTGGATGGGAACGCAGGGAAAGAAGATTTATATCTGTGTGCGGCGGAGAGAGTGAAGGGATTGACTTTTTGCCACCTTAAGGTTATTTTAAGATCAACTAAAGATTAATTTGGAGGGATTCGCGATGCCCCGATACATGAGTGCCAAGGAATTCAGGCAAAAATTCGCTGACATAGCGGAAGACCTGAAATCGGCGAAAGAAATCGTTGTTGTGAAAAGGTCAAAGCCGTTGTTCAGAGTCGTCCCATTTGAGGAATTGCCGTCGGACCTTCTCGACCGTGCTTCGCTCGTTAAGGACGGCAGGCAGCCCGAGCTTCAAGAGATAGCGCGGATCGTCCACCGGTTGCGGCGTGCAGAGTGAGACTTGTCATTGACACAAATGTTGCGATCTCGGGGCTGCTTTGGGGTGGACCTCCGAACGAAATTCTGAAAATGGCCCGGTCAAAGAGGCTGAGCATTCTGGCATGTGATGAGACATTAGGGGAACTGAAGAAGGCCATAACTTACAAGAAGTTTCGCAGGAGACTTGCTGATCTCAAAGTGTCATCCGACGACGTGCACGCCTACTTCGTGAATCTCACACTCTTCGTGCCCGGTCCGCGGAAGGTGGTAAAGGAAATCACCGATGATCCTTTTGATAACCTATTTCTGGCTCTGGCAGCTGAGAATAAAGCTCATCTCATTGTGTCCGGGGATCACCACTTACTCGATCTCGCGACGTACAGGGATATCCAGATTGTGACGCCGGCCGAGGCCTGTGAAATCATGGAAGCACTGGCCGGGCGGAGCCTCCCTTGACATTACTGCGGCATTTCATTCTTCCATTTCCGACTTTGGACCTCCGTCATTCGGCATTTGGACTTTGGCGTAGACTTCCGCCCACTTGCCTCTGACTCCTGAGTTCTGCCTTCTGTCTCCCGGATTCTTCATTTCCTCACCATTCCAAAATTCCACCGTTCCATCGTTCCAGTTCTATCCTTTGCCTGTCTTTCTTCGTCAGTGTGCACTCCTGTTCCCAAAAATGGCATTTTTTTACCCACTTTTGTAACTCTAACTTCACATTCCAGGTACCCATCGCATAGTCCTCTCCGTTCATCCGGCTGAAGTGACTGAAATCGTAGATCAAAAATCAAAAATTCAAAATGTCTTCGTCTTGGCATTCGACTTGCAGACATAAAGGCAAAGTTAGAGTTAGAGCGGCTGCCTTCGGGGATTCACTTTGCATCCCTCCTTTCAGCCGGAACAGCGGAAACGATTCAAGTCTTAAACCCTTTTGAGAAGTAAAAGATCATCATTTCAGTTAATTAGCTTTTAAAATAGGGATGTAACCCAAAGGGGCGGAGCCTGCATTTCATCCGCTCTCTTCATTTTCCTCTCTTAAACTTTGCTCAAACATTCAGCCAAACTTAAAGTAAAAGAGGCAAACCACGAAAACACGAAAGAATGAAAGCATGAAGAAATGTAAAGGGACTCTCAAGAAATCACAAAGAACTATCCTTTTCATGTCTTCCAATTTTCGAGCTTTCGTGATGATTTGTCACTTGTTTGTCCAGTGAATCAACTTTGCCACTTAATTTGCACATGGGTGACATTACAAGAAAACTGGGCGAGGTCGCTCCCATTGTTCTTGAGGGAACACCGGTCCTCTTCGCGTATCTTTACGGCAGCTATGCCAAAGGATTGTCCCATCCTTTCAGCGACTTGGATATAGCGATATTCGTTGAAGAGTTGAATACCAAGGCTTTCCTTGACCTGGACCTTTCCCTGGCTTTGCAATTTGATGAGAAGTTGGACCGGGTTGTCCAATCAGAAGTGCGCATCTTGAATCATCTGCCCCTGGTCATAAAAGGAAGTATCGTGACTGAAGGTGAACTGATCTATTCAAGAGCCGAAGAGAGGCGGATCGAGTTCGAAACGCAGGTCCGTTTGGCCTATTTCGATTTTCTTCCTGCAATTCAGCAATACCAAAAAGCATACAGAGAAAGAGTCCTTTCGGTATAGGTTCATGGTATCCGTTGAGAAGATTATCAACAAGTTCGTCCAGCTGGATGAGTATCTCGCAATCATTGACGAAATGCGGATCAAGCCGCGCGAGACATTTCTCGGAGACAAGATCCTCATGGGAAGCGCCAAATATTACTTGCAAGTGAGTATCGAATGTTGCCTGGATATTGCCAATCATATTATCGCCGCCGAAGGTTTCAGGGCACCGAGAGACTATGCCGACTCGTTCAAGATACTCGAAGAGCGGGACGTACTCGATGGAGAGACCGGAATGAGACTGAGGCAAATGGCCAAATTCAGAAACATGTTGGTCCATTTGTATGGCGATGTTGACAATAGTTACGTATATGAGTTTATGAATAAGGATATCCAGGATATTTTGGATTTCAAAAAGATTATCTCGGTCAAATTCCTTGCCCCACCAGAAACAAATCGCGGCGGAGAGGATACTCCGAGTTAGCGTTTCGGACGACGGCGTCGGCATGGCTCTTTATTGCACCATCATTCCAATATTCCGCTCCTTCGTTCTGACTCCTGTCTACAGTATTCTTGATTAGCCCATTATTCCAAAATTCTACCATACTGATTTCAAGCCGTAATCTGTATCCATCCGTGCGTATCTGTGGCTAATTTGCGGTGAGATAACTCTCTCATGCTCCCTCAGATGAAGACATTGACCATACAGGAAGTGAGCAAGCGCTCCGGCGTATCCACCCACACCCTGCGCTTCTGGGAAAAGGAGCTGGAAGGCGTCATCGTGCCCCAGCGCACCAAGGGGGGCCAGCGCCGCTACACCCCGGAGCACCTTCTGGTGATCGAAGAGATCAAGATCCTCAAGGGCAAAGGCTTGAGTCTTCCTGACATCAGGCGCGAGATGAACCATCGCTTTAATTCGGGCGAGGAGCAGTACAGCCACGATCGGGCCGACGTGCTGGCCAATAAGATCGCGGAAATTGTCCGTTCCGCCATCTTCAATTTCCTTAACGACAAAGTAGCCAAGGAATAATCGCCGGAATGGTGGAACATTGGAACACTGGAATGATGTGACAATCCAATGAACCCAACGCAATCCATCAACGGCATGAAGCAGATCTTTGATGGCCTCCTGATTGCATTGAAAGAAGCCTGTCTGGAGGTCTACGGTGACTGAATGGTAAGCCTGTGCGTCTTCGGCTCTGTCGCGGCTGGCGCGATGAAGCCCGACTCCGATATCGATATTCTGCTTGTATGTGAACTCCTTCCTAATGGCAGAATGACGAGGGTCCGGGAATTCGAAGCCATCGACCGGCTGTGCGAGGATTTGCTTGAACATGAAGACTCTTGATTCTGTCTCCTGACTTCTGAGTTCTTCCTTTTACCCCCTATGATTAAACTATTCGGCCAATACTTCGCAGTTCGCAAAGCCGTCTTCTTCATCGGCGAAGGAATACTTATTTTCTGCGCGGCAGCGCTCGCATCGTTTCTGTTCACGTATGAAGGGACGGACCTCCTCCTTCTGCTCGGGATGAACTGGTGGAAGATTCTTCTGCTCACCCTGGTCACCCAGGTAAGCCTCTATTTTAGTGATCTCTACGAAACCAGGATAGGAGGAAGTAAGATCGAGCTGGCCACACGTCTTATCCAGTCCATCGGTACCACCTCCATCGCCCTGGCCGCCATCTACTTCCTCTGGCCTGATGCCATGATAGGGAGGTGGATCTTTTTCCTCAGTACGGTTTTCCTGATCCTCTTTTTGGTATCCTGGAGATTGCTTTATTCCTATGCCATCAACAAAAGGCTCTTTTCCGAGAAGGCGCTGATCCTTGGTGACGGAGAGCTTGCAAGAGACTTGCTCCAGGAAATTAACGGGCGAGGTGACATCAGCTACGATATCCGCTATGTCGTCGGCCAGGAAAATGGAAGGTATTCGCAGGGAGCGCTGGAGGGTATACTGGTCAAGTACGGGTTTGACTCGCTTTGCGACCTTGCCGAAGCAGAAGGCATCTCCAGCATCATAGTGGCTTTGGATCAGAAAAGGGGAGTCATGCCCTACAGCGAGCTTCTCAATTGTAAGATGAGGGGCATCAACGTGATCGACGGGGAGAGCTTCTACGAGCGGATCACAGGGAAACTGCTGGTCGAAAAAATCAACCCCAGCTGGCTGATTTTTTCCGACGGTTTCAAGAAGTCCGCAATCACGCGCCTGATTAAGCGAATCGCAGGGTTCGTCCTATCTACGGGCATGGCAATCCTTCTTTCGCCCATCATTCTGGCGGTGGCCGCTGCAATCAAGCTTGAATCGAAAGGGACCGTCTTTTTCAAGCAGGAACGAGTAGGCGAGAATGGAAAGACCTATACTATGTACAAATTCCGGTCCATGAGGGAAGACGCTGAAAAGCAATCCGGACCGGTTTGGGCAACGGAAGATGATCCGAGGATCACCAAGGTGGGCAGAGTCATCCGCAAGCTGCGAATCGATGAACTGCCTCAACTCTGGAACGTGATTGGGGGCGACATGAGCTTCGTGGGTCCCCGGCCGGAAAGGCCGTTCTTTGTTGAGCAGCTCAAGAAAAAAGTCCCCTATTATAATGAGAGATTTGCCGTGAAACCGGGTGTGACCGGCTGGGCACAGGTAATGTATCCTTATGGAGCAACAGAAGAAGATGCCCTCCAAAAACTCAAGTACGATCTGTATTATATAAAAAATATGTCCCTCACAATGGACCTCGCGGTGATTTTCCACACTGTGAAAATCGTGCTCCTGGGCCGCGGTTCCAGGTAACATGAAGCATAGGGCAAAGAGCATCGAGCAAATCTGTGAAATCTGTGGATAGTGATGCGACACGCTCTATCAGCGGCATGAAACATGTCTTTGAGGTCTCCTGGTAGAAAATTCCCTCTGCATTCTCTGGGCTCTAGCGACCAGAGGAGCGGGCGTGAGAAAGGGCTTTTACAGTATTCCAACAGTCCAGTGTTTCCATTATCCCAGTTTTCATTCTGACTTCTGTCTCCTGTATTCTTGCTTATTGTTTAACTTTAGGCACTTTAGCGCACTTTAGGCATTTGAGGCACTTCTGAACCGCATGCTCATCCATCTTATTGCTGCAGCCAGGCCCAACTTCATGAAGATCGCTCCCCTTTTTCATGCTCTGAAAAGGGAGGCATGGGCTGAGCCAATGATTGTCCACACAGGGCAACACTACGACCTGAACATGTCGGATGCCTTCTTCCAGGACCTGCGTCTTCCTGCCCCGGATATCCATTTGGGAGTAGGAAGCGGCACCCACGCGGAACAGACGGGAAGGGTCATCATCGCCTATGAAAAGGTGCTCATGGATAACCGGCCCGACCTCGTTGTCGTGGTGGGCGATGTGAATTCAACCATGGCGGCTACCATAGCGGCCGTCAAGCTGGGCATAAAGGTAGGCCATTTGGAAGCAGGACTCCGGTCTTTCGACCGCACGATGCCGGAGGAAATTAATCGTATCGTTACGGATTCTTTGGCGGATGTTCTGTGGACCCCGTCGCCGGATGCTGACGAGAATTTGGCGAGAGAAGGGGTTTCTCGGGAAAAGATCCATCGCGTGGGCAACATCATGATCGATTCCCTGGAGATGATGAGGGCATTGATAGAAAGGCAAACCACCTACAGAGAACTCGATCTGGTTCCTGAGGGGTACGGCGTGGTGACCCTTCACCGGCCTTCAAACGTAGACAGCCCCGATGTCCTGAAAGATCTTTGCGTGAAGCTCGTTCGCATATCAAGAGACTTGCCGCTGGTGTTTCCGGTCCACCCTAGGACCCGCAAGAACCTGGAGCTGAATGGGTTGATGGCCATGCTTCAAAAGACAGAAGCGCTTCATTTAAGCGAACCCCTGGGTTACATTGCCTTCATGAACCTCGTGTTCAATTGCCGGCTGGCGATTACCGACTCGGGTGGCATTCAGGAGGAAACGACTTATCTGGGCATTCCGTGCCTGACCATGCGGCCGAACACCGAAAGGCCGGTTACAATCTCTCAAGGCACCAATCAGCTTTGCACTTATGAGGACTTGGATCAGAAGGTAGCCAGCATACTCTCCAGAGGTACCAGGAATGGGAACCGGCCCGAATATTGGGACGGCAAAACAGCTGGCAGGGTCGTCTCATCCATCCGTGAGTTCCTTGGTCAATAGGCAGTGGGAGCGGGCGTGAGGAAAGATTTATCTCACACAGAGTGCACAAAGAACACAGAGGAAAGGAAGGTGAACTGCGAAAACAAAGAAATGGTTCGTATTTTCTCTGCGGCCTTTGCGCGCTCCAGGAAGCGAAGCGAACGGGAGTGAGACAAGGCATTGAAGTCCTTCCTTCTTACAATTGATGTTGAAGACTGGTTCCAGGTGGAGAACTTCAAGGAATGTATTCCTTACTCTTCCTGGTCCTCCCATGAACTGCGCGTGGAGAAAAATACGCATCGCATCCTCGACCTGCTCGACAAGGCAAGCACTCAACGGTCAGCAAGCAGCGGTCAGCGTGATGAAAAACCAAGGGAATCATGTAAGTCAAGTCAAGAGAATATTAGACAGGATCAACAGGAATTATCTGGTCGATCTTGTAGACCATGTCTAGGCGGACATGCGCCCACTAACAACGGACAACGGACAACTAAGGACGGACCAAACCAAATTCGCGCCACCTTTTTCGTCTTAGGCTGGGTTGCCGAACGCGTGCCTGCTCTCGTTCGTGAGATTCATGCACGAGGCCACGAGATTGCCTCGCACGGACACAGCCACGAATTATGTACAAAATGTACGCCGGGCGAGTTGAAAAGAGACCTGCTCTGTAGCAAACGGTTGCTGGAAGATATCATCGGCGATCCGGTTTACGGATATCGGGCACCAAGTTTTTCGGTTGACGACGACAGTTTGAAAATCGTCAGAGACTGTGGTTTCATGTACGATTCCAGCTACAATTCGTTTGCGATGCACGGGCGATATGGCAAAGTTGCTTTGAACAGAGATTGTGCAGGAAGAAAGACTATCGGACATCAGATATCACACGACTTTTTTGAGCTCCCCATCAGCAACTTAAACGTGGGAGGCAGAATTTTTCCGTGGGGCGGAGGGGGATATTTCCGATTGATTCCCCTGGTTTTATTTGAACTCGGCATCAGAAGGATCTTGAAAAGTGATGGCGCGTACTTGTTCTATATGCATCCATGGGAGATTGACCCAGAACAGCCAAGAGTTGAGGTAGCGAAATGGATGTATAGACTTCGCCACTACATTAATCTCGAAAAAACTTATTCTAGATTGTCAAGGATAGTCACAGATTTTGTCGATAATCGCTTCGTGACTTGCAAAGAGTATTTGACCTGTGTGGCGGAAACCTAGCAGGTTGTGTATTTGACAAGTGCCACCGAGAAACTTGGCAGAGGCCAGACACCACAGAAATGCGAATAACGTCTAAGGCGAATGCCGGTCCGAATTAGAAGAGTTCAAGCTGAGGAAGATTTCGGGAAATGGGATGCTTATGTTGCGAAGCATCCAGACGCTGTGCTTTATCATTTGTCCGGGTGGAAGAGAGTCATCGAGAATACCTATGGTCACAAGGCATACTACTTGGTAGCTTTCGATGCCGATGAAAATCGCTCACAAGAAGTCCCTGGCAAAGAAAAAGAGTCAAGTGATTGTCGCCAATCCCAGGCGACAAAACAGTATTCTCTTACGAACACAGACGGAACGTCTCAGGTAGTGGGAGTTTTGCCTTTGTTTCACATGAAGAATTTTCTTTTTGGTAATGCCCTTATCTCCATCCCGTTTTTTGATTTCGCAGGGATTCTGAGTGACAGTGACGAAGCAGGAGTCGAGCTTTTGAAGGCCGCTCTTGAAATCAGAGCAGAACTGGGAGCGGAATTCATAGAACTCAGGCACATGGATTTAGCGCCTTTTCCGGAGAAAGGGCGGGGTACGTCGCAGAATCTAGAGACGGTCTTCAGAGAATTGGATGTTTCCTATAAAGTCCGAACCCACAAATCCCGCATGCTCTTGGGGCTTCCAGAGTCCAGCAAGACGCTTTTGGAATCTTTCAAATCCAAGCTGAGAAGCCAGATCAAAAAGGCGGGCAAAGAAGGCCTCGAAACAAGGATTGGCGGAGAGGAACTTCTCGCGGATTTTTACAGGGTGTTCTGTGAAAACATGAGGGACTTGGGCTCGCCGGTACACTCGTTCGATATGTTGAAGAACACCCTGAAGGGGTTTTCGGACGTGGCCAAGGTTGTGAACGTTTACTGCGATGATACGCCTGTAGCCTGCGGCATGATAATCGGGTTCAGGGATGTGATGGAGCATCCATGGGCGTCCTCGCTCAGAAGGTACAGCAGACTGAGCCCGAACATGTTACTATATTGGGCCATGTTGGAATATTCATCAAATCGGGGTTTCAAAGAGTTCGATTTTGGCCGTTCTTCCCCTGATGAAGGGACATACAAGTTCAAGGAACAGTGGGGCACAAAGCCTTCTCCTCTTAACTGGTATTGTTTCGGTGATCATGTATCTGGGGAAACCAGAGTAGGAATCGAAAAAGACAAATTCCGGAAAGTTATTGGTTGCTGGCAAAAACTTCCTGTCTGTATCACCAAGGTCGTCGGCCCAAGAATAAGGAAATACATCAGTCTTTGATGGAGTCACAAAGAAGTCCGATGGGGAGGGGCCAGATTCCAAGATTGAGGCCATCAGCGAACAAGTGAGAGTAGTAAGAACACTGCCCCCTGCAGCAGCCCCAATTTTTTTGGGGGACCTTATCTCCGGCCTCCAAGGTTTCATCAAGGGGGCAAGGCAGATCGAAAGGTTTGAAAGCGAGCTGAGACAATTTTTTGGGGTAAAATACTGTTTCACTGTGTCTTCAGGGAAGGCTGCTCTTTTTGCCATTTTGCGAGCCCTGAGAGCGTTTCATGAAGGAAGGGATGAAGTTTTGATTCCGGCCTACACCTGTCCGTCTGTGCCTTCTGCGATCGTAAGGGCAGGGCTTAAGGTGAGATTGAGTGATATTGATCCTCGTACCCTTGATTATGATTTTGACAAACTGCCACAAACCCTTTCTTTCGGGAGTGAGGAAGTCGATGGGCTTGAAGTCTCTCGCCGTCAAAGACGGGGTGCGCCCGATCGAGGAGGGAATCGGCGTCGCCGCTTGCTGGCTGCCATAGGAATCCATCTTTTCGGACTGCCGGCGGATGTTGAAAAACTGAGAGAATTCATAGACGACCATGCTGTTACCATTGTTGAGGACGCTGCGCAGGCAATGGGCGGATCGTGGAAGGGCCGAAAACTGGGGACGTTGGGGGACGTGGGGTTCTTCAGCTTAGGAAGAGGCAAAGCGTTGTCAGCGGTTGAAGGCGGAGTGATTGTAACGAATCGAGACGACATAGCAGTTGAAATCAGGAGAGAGATCAAATTCCTGCCACGACCGGGAATGGCGGCATTATTGAGCGTAATGCTCAAAGCGGTGACTTTGGCGATTTTCTTGAGCCCGTCACTGTTCTGGTTGCCTTCATCAGTTCCGTTCTTGAGACTCGGAAAGACGATCTATGATCCCGGATTCAGGACTCGCAGGCTCTCAGCATTTCAGGCTGGACTGTTTGGAAACTGGCAGGAAAAGCTCATGAAATTGCAGAACGCCCGTCGTAGGAACGTTTTCAGGCTTATTGAGTTGCTGGGATTGCGCCAGTTCAAGCACCTCGATTCCCATGCCTCTGATAATCCTGATCTAGTCCGGCTGCCGGTGAGGGCTAAGGACACGATGCACGCAAGAGAAACCCTGCGAGCAAGCCGACGATACGGAATGGGAATTATGCCGGGCTACCCGGACTCCATAGATAGTATCCCCGAACTGAGGAAGGATTTCCTGAATCAAACATTCCCTGCCGCCAAAGATCAAGCCGAACGGCTTGTGACTGTGCCGATCCATAGTTACCTCAAGGAGGAG
Organism: uncultured delta proteobacterium; assembly: GCA_963740905.1. Classification (GTDB taxonomy): domain Bacteria; phylum Desulfobacterota; class DSM-4660; order Desulfatiglandales; family HGW-15; genus JAFGDM01. Next base: position 15,466 of record CAVUFY010000008.1, on the reverse strand, counting down.
GATCTGCACTCAATCGCTCGTACCCTTTTGGGAACGGTGGAAGAATGAGGGCTAAAGATCTGTCCTGCGGAGGCCTCAAACATGTCATCGCGAGTTCGAAGAAAGCATGAGGCGTATGAGTTAGGAAGGAGTATGTATATGGTTAGAATACATACAAGCGATAACATGGCCTGCATTGGCACTTTGGTAATCAATCGACGGCGCGTATCTTATCCGCAGTGCGCACTGGTTCTACTCGGATCTAAGGTTTCTTTTGAATGCGAGGAGGTGATTTTATGAAGGTAGTCCTTTTTTGTGGGGGGCTGGGGATGAGGCTCAGGGAGTATTCGGATAGGATTCCGAAACCGATGGTAAATATAGGTTATCGCCCTATTATATGGCACCTCATGAAATACTATGCCCATTTCGGCCACAAGGAGTTCATCCTTTGTCTAGGGCATGGCGGAGATACTTTCAAAAAGTATTTTCTCAATTACAGCGAATGCGACTCTAACGATTTTACCCTTTATGACGGTGGAAAGAAGCTGGAATTGAGGAACAGTGACATAAAAGATTGGGTAATAACGTTTGTCGACACGGGGTTACATTCAAATGTGGGACAAAGATTGAAGGCGGTCGAGAAATATCTGGCTGGGGAAGATGTTTTTCTGGCCAACTACAGTGATGGTTTAACCGACATGAATTTGGGCTACCAAATAGCGGAGTTTGTCAAAGCGAAGAAGACAGCGATGTTTCTCAGCGTGAAGCCGAACTTAACCTATCATGTGGCTAAAGCTGGAGATGACGGCATTGTGTCTGAAATGCAGCCATTCTCTAACTGTGATATTCGAATAAATGGCGGGTATTTTGTTTTTCGAACAGAGATATTCGACTTCATTATGGATGGAGAGGAGTTGGTACAGGAGCCTTTTTACAGGCTGATGAAGGAACAACAGTTAATGGTCTACAAATATGATGGATTTTGGGCTAGCATGGATACATTCAAGGACAAACAGACACTCGATCAGCTGCATGAACAAGGGGCTGCACCCTGGGAGCTTTGGAAATGTCGCGCGGAAGGTGAGGTTAGCCATGCTGAGATTAAACTTCGACGGAGAAGTGCAGAGGGCTAGGAGTTTTCTTTTTCTCGGTGCTCACCCTGACGATATCGAGATTGGTTGTGGTGGCACCATATTGAGACTGCTGGAGCGTCTTGAAGGTGCAGAGGTTTTCTTGGATAGTATTTTCCGGCAAGGAACGGAGAGCGTTGGAGGCGAGAAAAGGTGCTGAAAAATTCCTACTGAAAGCCGGACGCAGAGAAATAGGCATAAGAGATTTTCGGGATGGCTTTTTCCCCTATTTAGGCGCTGACATTAAACAATATTTCGAAGAACTAAAGGGGAAAATTTCTCCAGATGTAATATTCACACATTACCGGGAAGACCTACACCAAGACCACAGGCTTATCTCGGAACTCACATGGAATACATTTCGACGGCATCTTATCTTGGAATATGAAATCGTGAAGTACGACGGAGATTTGGGTAGGCCCAACTTTTTTGTGATGCTGAATGAAAGAGTTTGTAAGAAAAAGATAGCTTTCCTTATGGGAGCTTTCAAAACACAGAAGGAAAAGAGTTGGTTTACAGCGGATGCGTTCATGTCTGTTATGAGGTTGAGAGGCATAGAGTCAGGGGAACCTGAGGGTTATGCAGAGGCATTTCACGTCAGGAAGCTCGTCTGCTGATGATGGCCTTGAATGGACTTAGGAAGTGTTTGCCGGCCGATGTGTGTATCAGTGGAGGTGCTCTTGTTCTACGAAGGGAAGGTTTGTTGATAAGTAATGCTCATAAACTGGAATTTCTACCGAGCCAAACCCTCTATCCGAAGAAAATTACAGATTGCGGCAAGAAGGTGTGTCGTCGTGGCAGGTTTACGTTTGACGTTTGTGGGCAAGTACAAGGGTGAAGTGCAATGCAAGGCTTCAGGAGGAAGACCTTGCTCTGGGTTATCAAAGTGCTGTGGTGGATGCCCGCGCCATTTTATTTGGACTGAGCGAACGTAGTCAAACCAATAGATAGGAGGAAATAAAGGCATGCGAGTTTTGGTTACAGGACATAAAGGGTATATCGGTACGGTTATGACACCGATGTTGAAAAGGGCGGGACATAATGTTGTTGGACTGGATAGCGACCTATACCGGAACAGCACCTATGGCGAGGCTGTGCCGGCCGTTCCTGAAATCCTTAAGGATATTCGAGACATTGAAAAGGCGGACCTCGAAGGCGTTGACGCTGTCATCCATCTGGCGGGGCTGTCGAATGACATGTTGGGAGATCTCAATCCTGTGCTGACCTATGAAATCAATCACGCTGCGTCAGTGAGATTGGCATCCATGGCCAAAGAAAAAGGCATCGCCAGGTTTGTCTTTGCGTCATCTTGTAGCAATTACGGAGCAGCAGGCGATGGGATGCAGGATGAAAAGGCCCCCCTCAACCCTGTCACTCCTTATGCCATATCGAAAGTCATGGTTGAAAGAGATGTTTCTCAGTTGGCGGATGAAAAGTTCAGCCCAATATTCTTGCGAAACGCCACGGCGTACGGCGTGTCGCCGAGAATACGATTCGATATCGTATTAAACAATCTCATCGCCTGGGCGTACACGACGGGATACATTCACCTTAAGAGCGATGGGACGCCATGGCGGCCGTTAGTGCACATCGAAGACATTAGCCTGGCAGCGATTGGTGCGCTTGAAGCTCCGAGAGAACTAATTCACAACGAGGCATTTAATGTTGGGGTCAACTCTGAAAATTATCGAATTCGGCAATTGGCTGAAATCGTAAGAGAAACGGTGCCCAACTGCGAGCTTGAATTTGCCGAAGGTGCCGGCCCTGATAAGAGAAACTACAGAGTGAATTTCGAAAAGTATGCTCAGACATTCAAAAACCATCAATTACGCTGGGATGTGAGGCAGGGCGCCAAGCAAATCTACGAGTCTTACCGAAAATTCGGCCTGCAAAAGGATGAGTATGAGGGGCCGAAGTACAAGCGCATCGCGCAACTCAAGTATCTGTTGAGTAGCGGCCAACTCGGCGGAGATTTGCGGTGGCGAAGCTAGGAATCAAGAAGAAACCAGGACCAAAGTCTTCAACAATCTGAGAACAGGGCGAGGGGGGAGGAGCTCGATGATTTTTAAGGAAACTACGCTATCGGATGCCTACGTCATAGAACCCGAAAGAATAAATGATCACCGAGGGTTCTTTGGGCGAATCTGGTGTAAGAACGAGCTCAAACAGAAAGGGCTTAAGACGGAACTGGCGCAGTCAAACGTTGGCTTCAGCTACAGTAAAGGCACACTGAGGGGGCTTCATTTCCAGAAGCGTCCGCATGCAGAGGTGAAACTCGTCCGTTGCACCAGGGGCGCAATATTTGATGTTATTGTGGATCTCAGGAGGGAATCGCCCAGTTTCAAACGCTGGTTTGGTGTGGAACTCAATGAGGAAAATTGCAATATGATTTATGTTCCAGAAGGATTTGCCCAAGGCTACGTTACCTTGGCGGACAATACTGAAATGTATTATCACACCTCTGAGTTTTACCATCCAAGCTCGGCATTCGGCATACGCTATGATGATCCCGAATTTCGGATAGAGTGGCCGACCGAGATCAAAGTCGTTTCTCAACAGGATAAAGAGTGGCCAGATTACTCGAAGGGCAGCTTGGTGTGATTCCTAATTAGGAGGGTAGATAAATGATACTGGTTGATAAGGCCCTTGAAGAGAGGCAAAAGAGCGGAAACCCGATTAAGGTTGCGATCGTTGGCGCAGGATATAGCGGCAGGAATGTAGCCTACCAGATAATTAGTTCATTCCCGGCGATGCGTCTCGTAGCGATCTCCAATCGGACCCTCTCGACCGCAGTTGAGGCGTATGCTGCAGCCGGCGTGACAGACGTTCATGTGGTCGATAGCCGCGACGCGCTGGAAGAATCGATTCGAGATCGGCGATGTGTCATTACCGACGATGCATCGGTTATCTGTCAGGCCGAAGGAATTGATGCGGTAATCGAAGCGACAGGAACCGTTGAGTTTGGTGCCAATGTTGTAATGAAGGCGATCAAACATAAAAAACACATTGTTGTGCTAAATTGCGAATTGGACGCGACTCTAGGACCGATTCTGAAGGTTTATGCCGACAGAACAGGAGTGATATACTCGAACAGCGACGGGGATGAACCTGGCGTCGCCATGAACATGATCCGGTTCGTGAGATCTATAGGGTTGAAGCCGGTGGTGGCAGGCAACCTGAAAGGGCTTTACGACCCCTATAGAACACCCGAAACTCAGAGCGGCTTCGCAGAGCGCGCCAAACAAAAAGCTACGACGATGACCTCGTTTGCCGACGGAACAAAACTGTCAATGGAATTGACAGTACTGGCAAACGCCACCGGTTTCAGGGTGGGCAAAAGAGGTATGTATGGGCCGGCCCTGAAACATGTCAACGAGAGCAGCACGTTTTACCTCGACAGGCTCATGGACGGTGGAATGGTGGACTATCTGGTTGGGGCTGCGCCGGGGAACGGGGCGTTCGTTCTAGGATATTCGGAAGACACAGTGAAAGCGCAATACTTAAAATACTTAAAGATGGGGGAGGGCCCCCTTTATGTTTTCTATACGCCGTTTCATCTACCACAACTTGAAATCCCACTCACTGTTGCTAGGGCGGTGTTGTTCAAAGATGCAACGGTCGCTCCGTTAGGAAAACCAGTATGCGATGCGGTTGCTTTTGCGAAACGAGATTTGAAAACAGGCGAGGTTTTGGATGGTCTGGGAGGGTTTACTTGCTATACGTTGATAGAAAATTATGAAATGGCCAGAAATGAGAATGCATTGCCCATGGGGGTATCAGAGGGATGCCGGCTTAAGCATAACATTAAGAGAGACCAGATAATAACTTATGCCGACGTGGAGCTCCCAGATGGAAGACTGTGTGAAAAATTGCGAGAAGAACAGCACGATTACTTTCAGAAATAATCAGTTTTCCGGTCGAGGTCGTGGCGCAAAAGCTAGATGTCGGCCGATGTAGTTCGAGCGCTGACCTCCAAAATCGTGAAACGGCTGTAGGTCCAATGGGCTTGGACGTTAAACCGGTGCAAGGCTTCGCGACGGGGCGTAGCTCGTAGAAATGGATAATGGCGGAGATGTAAACGTATTTCGATCGGATAGAGCCAGAATTGATCGTTGTTATATGGGTAGCCTTGCGTGTCGATGCGCAAGAAATATCCCATGAAAGACTGATGGGTTCACATCCCTGACACGTAATGCCTTTGAAATAATCGTTTCAAATTGAGGTTGCAAGATGGACAGGCGAGTAGAAACAGATTCGATGCCAAGACTTATACCGACGATTGCTCATCAAAAGGAATATTGGGACGAACGATGGACCAAATATGCAAACCCCAACGAATATCAGACTAGGCGCGGTAGCGAGATTATCAATCTCTTGAAATCACTAGATCTGATTGAACCAAGAATACTCGACATAGGGTGCGGAACGGGGTGGTTCACGGCAGAGTTAAATAAAATTGGTGAGTCGACAGGTATAGACTTGTCAGAAAGGGCCATTCAATTTGCCAAATCTCAATATCCTCACATCAGATATATTTCGGGAAATCTATATGAGGCCTGCCCTGATGAGTCCTTCGATGTCGTCGTAGCTATGGAAGTGATACCACATGTAGAAGACCAATTAGGATTCGTAAAAAGAATCGGGGAAATACTAAAGCCTGGCGGTTACCTTGCGCTCTCCATGGTAAATAAGTTCGCTATCGATCGTTCCGAATGGGATCATGGGCCGGAAAGTCATATTGTTCAATGGCTCAGTATGAAAGAGCTGAAGAGCCTTCTTCGATCTAACTTTAGGATTTTAAAATCCAAAACTGTCATCCCAATCGGCGACAAAGGTATTCTTCGAGTGGTAAATTCCTACAAAGTTGGTAAGCTTTTGAGGATCTTCTTTTCGGAAGAGTCTACTAAGAGCTTCAAAGAGCGGATCGGATTGGGTTACACACGTTTGGTTCTTGCAAAGAAGCTGGCTTAGGAAAAAGAGGGTTACGTATTGATATTTCCGTGCAGGGAAAGGCCCAGGATTGGTGTTTTTGGTCACGTGGGAAATAATAACCTCGGCGATGAAGCGATTATTGCCGCCGTTATAGAGAATATAAGGAAAAGGATACCTCAAGCGGACATCATTGGGTTCACGATTAATCCAGAAGACACCAAGGCACGGCACGGAATACCGGCTTTTCCTATCAGAAAAACATTCAAGAGGGAAAGAAGGAGGAAGTCAATATCATCTTTTGATTATGATAAGCGACCCAATGGAGGCAAGGAAGAAGGTCGGTTGTTTCGTCTTAAGATGTGGATCAAGATGAAACCCCGCTGTTTCGAGTTCTTGCTGGTGACGCTGAGCACCCTCGAAGGACTCTTCAGGATTCCGGGCGGGATCGTTTTTTTTATCCAGTGTTATGTAAGACTTAGAGGAGTACATTTACTAATAGTTGCTGGTTCTCAACAACTCATTGATTACGTCGGAGGACCGTGGGCATTTCCGTATACATTGCTTAAGTGGCTAGTTGCGGCGAAAGTCGCCAGGACGAAAGTTGCATTTATGAGTGTGGGAGCTGGTCCTATAAATACACAGCTCGGCAGAGTTTTTATCAGAAGAGCGCTATCGCTTGCCAGCTATAGGACATATCGTGATGAGACTTCCCGAAAGTGGATTAAGCAACTCAATTTGAAAGGAAATATACTAATACGCCCCGATCTTGCTCTTAGCAGTATGGGTCTTTTCAACCTTGACGCAAGTAAAGCGAAAACCAAAAAGAGGCCGGTGGTTGGTGTCAACATGGTTCCGTTCTCTAGTGGGAGGTACTGGGTTGGTGGAAGCCGATCAGCATACAAAAGGTACATAGAGAAAATAGCTCTGTTCGGAACTTGGCTGATTGAAAAAGGGTACACGGTCCACCTATTCCCGACCCAGCTCAATTTGGACCCCCAAGTTATTGCCGATGTTAGGGGGTTTATGAGAGAGAATACATTGATAGACTTGACCGATCACATTGTGGATAAATCCATCCGGTCTCTGGAGGAATTGATGGATGCTATTTATGCGATGGAAGTTGTCGTAGCGTCGAGGTATCACGGCTGTGTTTTGGCATATGCCCTGAACAAGCGGGTTATGGGGATTGCATATCAGCGAAAGACTGCGGACCTGATGCGAGTGATGGGCCAGGCGGAGTACTGTTTGGATATCGAAGACATGGATGTGGAGGAGATGAAGCGGAAGTTCGAAGCACTTCAAAACTCACCCAATGGTTCGAAGGAGGAAATAGAGAGGAAGATTTCGATCATGCGGGACATCTTGTCAAGTCAATACGACGAAGTGATCGGCCTCTTGAAACGCAAGTAGTGGATTTCGGGAAAAGGAAAACGGTCACAGGACATGGAGTAAGGTGCTGATTCGAGTATGAGAGAACATAGACCAAGAGTGAGTGTAGGAATGCCCGTTTTTAATGGGGAACGCTACGTTGAAGAAGCTATCAGGTCTGTTTTAAATCAAACCGATGAAGATTTTGAGTTAATCATTTCTGACAATGCATCGAGCGATAGAACGGGAGAGATTTGCTCCGATTATGCTGCCAGGGACAGTCGTATAGTCTACACTGAAAATGAAACAAATGTGGGAGCTGCAAGGAACTATAACCTGCTGTTCCGTCGGGCACAGGGGAAGTATTTTCGGTGGTTCAACTCGGACGATCTATGCGCTCCTGAATACCATCAACGGTGTTTGGCAGTGCTTGACGCGCATCCGGACGCTGTTCTGTGTTACGGGAAGACCGACATCGTTGACAGCGAAGGTCGGTTGCTCGAACACTACGAAGATAACCTGGACCTTCAGCAAGAGAAGGCTAGCGAAAGGTACATGAGGTTTCATGAGTGTGTAGGCCTGACGAATGTGATCTATGGTTTGATGCGCAGTCCTGCGGTTGCGAAAACGGGGCTCATGGGAGATGGTAGTTATTCGGCTGCTGACGTAAATTTTATGGCGGAACTGACGCTTTACGGAAAATTTATCGAGATTCCTGAAACACTTTTTTTTAGGCGGATGCACAGTGAAGCCAGCAGTTGGGCTAGAAAGAATGAGAGAGTGCAGCAAGAATTTTGGAAGGGAAGGTGCGAGGCATTCACTCTGTCTACGTGGAAAAAACAGTGGGCGTATTTAAAGAGCATACGGCGGGCACCCGTAGGCGTCCAAGAGAAAGTTAGACTTCAAAGGTATATTCTCGATCGGATGATACGGAGGCGAAAAATACTGTGGAAGGAGCTTTACCATGTCATAAACGCCAAGGTTTTTGGAAAAGGACAATGATTTGGAAAGATGGGGCCGCTTTAAGGCTTGCTCGGAAAGTTCGGGAAGAGGCAGGTAAATCATTCATAGAGCCTGACCGACAGACAAAGTATATGAATGGCAAGAGGTTGGAGTATAAGGTCGTTGATGGCGAAGGTAGAGTCCATTTTCGGGTAGCTGAAGGCCGCTGACCATGGAGAACTTTGCAAGCCGAAGGCTCGATTACGCTCCCTTAGTTATTTGTCTGGGGGCTTTCATCTTTTGCTATTTTGGGACTTTTCAGTGGCTTCATTACAAGTACTCACAAGAGGATTCGTACTATTCCCACGGATATCTTATACCTTTGGTGAGTCTTTATGTTGTCTATATGAAATTCGGGGAATTGAGAGCGATCAAAATTGCCGGTTGTAAAATTGGCCTTCCCATTTTGATTTGTGCTCTTGTGATTCATTTTGTTGGCGTAGCAGGGGACATAAACTTTGTTTCTGGATTTTCTATCCTGGTGTACATCGCAGGTTGTTCACTGTATCTTTTTGGAAAGGATATATTTAGGGAACTAAGATTTCCAATTCTTTTCCTCGTGTTTATGTTCCCTATCCCGGACGCTTTCATAAACTACCTGGGATTGCCCACGAAGCAGCTTTCTACGGGACTGGGGCTGAGGATTGTTGACCTTATGTCGATCCCCTATTTGCAGGAAGGATTTAGGATTACTCTTTCGAATACATGCCTGGTAGTGGGGAGTCCATGCAATGGCATGAAGTCTCTTATCGCTTTGGGGGCGGTCGGGGCCCTTTTCGTATATTTTGCGGATGTCAAGATTTGGACCACCCTGCTCATCCTTGGTGGGATCTATCCCTTAGCGGTCCTTTTGAACGGGATTAGGATAGCGTTGCTGGTTCTTATCGCCGCGCGACTGGGTATCGAGAAAGCGGCGCCTTCGAGCTACATGCATGACCTGTCCGGTTTGACGGTTTTTGCATTCGGAGTGGTGATCTTGTTGGTGATTGTCAGAATCTCGGGTCGAGCGAACCGAAGATGAGCGTTAAGAAGTTGAGGCGCCCGGAGGGCAGGAATCCCTGGGTTCTTAAGAAAGCTCTCACTACTGAGAATGTGAGGTTATCGTGAGAGATTCCGTGAGAAGATTCGCTATCGTTATCGCTCTTACGTTAATGGCGTCGTTAGCGGTGTCCGCGGTTCGAAGGTCAAGTTCACTTCAGAACGAAAGACTTTTCGCGTTTCCCATGAAGATCGGGGAGTGGTCAGGAAAGGAAATTCCTATGGAAAGTTGGGTTTTCGCATCGCTCGAAACTCGCTTCGCGATAATGAGGGATTACCGATCTGGGAATGGGCGAGTTGCGAACCTTGCCATTACTTGGTACGACGACAAGGAGGTCGCTTTTCATTCGCCCGAAGCGTGCCTGGGAGGGGTAGGGAACGATGTGGTCGAAAAGGACACGATATCGCTAAGCGTCCCCAACCATCGGAGACAGGAAGTGGGGAGACTTTTGGTGAAGAAGAACCTACAGAAGTTCCTGGTTTTCTACTATTTCATTAGCGATGGGCAAGTGACCTCGAGCCAGACGAAGTTGAGAACCAGAATATTGCTGAGAAGGCTTCGTTTCAAACGGGGGAGTGGTGCCTTAGTACGACTTATGGCTCCTATCACCACGAACGAGGATGCGGCGCTAACTCTGTTGGAGAAATTCATGCGCGCAACATTCCCCGTCGTCATCCAATACACCGGCACGGAAAGCGCGACCAAACGATGAAAAGAGTGTGAAGGAAAAGGGAGCGAGCAACGACCGGATAGGTTAGGCAGAAATGCTGAAGTTGTAAGTGACTTTTTCTTGAACTCTTCCTATCGCTATCAAAGGTTCATCGAGGAGAATGTGTTATCCATCTGATTCGACATTTCAATCCGGACAGGACACTTTAGATAATATGTTGTGCAAGATGGCTAAGTGGAGAAAGAGAGGACGTTGGGTTTGGGTATGGTAGAGGCAAGGATAGTGGCGGTATTCGGGACTCGCCCCGAAGCGATTAAAATGGCGCCGGTTATAATAGAGCTGAACAAGGCGAGGGAACAAGGGCAGGCCGTTGAGACGATCGTTTGCGTAACTGGCCAACACAAGAGCATGCTCCGACAAGCTCTGGACGTGTTTGGGATTAGACCGGATTATGACCTTGATGTAATGGAGTATGATCAGAATCTTTTCACGGTGACTTCGAGAGTGATAGAAAAGGTTGGAAAAGCTCTAGAGTCGATCTCTCCTGAACTTGTGCTTGTGCATGGGGATACGACTACGACGTTTGCTACATCTCTCGCGGCCTATTATCATAGAATAAAAATCGGGCACGTCGAGGCTGGCCTTAGATCGGGAAACAAGTATAGTCCGTTTCCCGAGGAGATTAATAGGCGGTTGACGGATGTGCTGGCGGACTATCATTTCTGCCCTACAGAATCCGCAAAGCTAAGCTTAATCAATGAAGGCGTGAAGGAAGATGGGATTGTAGTTACCGGTAACACCGTCATTGACGCGCTGAAACACACGCTCCGACGACTCAAGTCGGACAAGGTTCGAAGAGCTGAGCTTGAAAAGAAATTTGCTCATCTAGGGTCGATTCGATGGGATCGAAAATTGATCCTTGTAACGGGCCATAGGAGGGAGAGTTTTGGCGAAGGGCTAGCGAGTATATGCGCCGCATTGAAAGAGGTGGTTGCGGCTCATGAAGAGATAGAAGTCGTGTATCCAGTCCATCTGAATCCTAACGTGAAGAAATTGGTGCATAGCAGCCTTGAAAGTGTGCAGAGGATTCACCTCCTTGCGCCTCTCGATTACGAGGAATTCGTGTTTTTGATGGACAAGGCTTATATTGTTTTAACGGATTCTGGTGGCATACAAGAGGAGGCACCAAGTCTTGGCATCCCAGTCCTGGTGACGCGTGACGTGACTGAGCGGCCCGAGGGAGTGGAAGCCGGTAATGCAAAAGTGGTGGGGACGGAGCGACGAGTGATCGTTCGGGAAGTGTCTCGATTGCTCCTTGACCCTGAAGAATATGAAAGGATGAGCAAAGCGCACAACCCCTACGGTGATGGGGAGGCCGCCGGGCGGATAGTAAAGTTTTTATTCAGGTCAAGAAACCTAGGGGTCGGAGTAGACGATGGCTAATTCGATCGGCTGGAGTTCGTGCTTCGCATGATATAGAGTTGATAGCATACTTTTAATGATCTTGAAGCAAGAGAAACTGAGTTCATCATGAAACTCTTGAAGAAAATATTTATAGGCGCGGCTTGGATCGTCGTTGGGCAGATTGCCCGGCAAGTTATCTCTCTGGTTACGGTGGCGATCCTTGCCCGGATGCTTTCCCCAGGAGACTTCGGATTAGTGGCAATGGGGTACACAGTCAAAGCACTGGCTTATGTTTTCGCCAGCATCGGAATGGGGTCTGCAATTATTCAAAGGAAGGACTTGGATGAGGACCATCTGTCGACGGCCTACTGGACCTCGTTCATGGCCGGTATGTTTATTACGGCAGTTGTAGCCGGGATGTCTCCGGTGGTGGCATGGTTTTTTAATAGGCGTGAGCTCACCATGATCATCGCTGTCACTTCCATAACCTTTGCCTTCGGCGGGATATCATCGACTCACCGTGATCTTCTCGAAAGGAAAATGAAGTTCAAGCGTATTTCAATAATCGACTTCCTTGATGTGTGTGGAGGCTCGGCTGTAGCCATCATCATGGCCTTAAAAGGAATGGGATACTGGAGCTTGGTTGTCAGGGAGATTGCTGGAGCTTTGTTTAAAATTCCCATGTATTCGTTGGCAAGCGGATGGCGTCCACGGTTGATTTTTCGAGTGCAGTGTTTCAAGAATCTTTTTGGGTTTTCGTCCTATGTTCTGATGTCTAACTTCCTGAATTATTTTAACAGAAATGCGGATAACGTTATTATAGGGAAGTTCCTGGGCGCAACGCTTCTGGGTTACTACGACCTTGCATACAACTTGATGCTCAAGCCCCTGCAATATATCTCATTTACGATAGGGAAGGTCCTGTTCCCAGCGCTGTCAAGGATTCAGGAAGATAAGGAGAGTGTACGCATTATCTATTTGAGGGCGATAAAAACGATTTCGTTGCTCACCTTTCCGATGATGGCTGGCCTTTTTTTGGTCGCACACGAAGCAATCTTTTTTATATACGGGCCAAAATGGAAACCGGTTGTGCACATATTGCAAGTCTTCTGCTTTGTGGGAGCGTTGCAATCCGTAGTCACCACAGTTGGCACTGTCTTTATGTCTCAAGGGAGATCGGATCTTATGTTCAAAATGTCCCTAATTGTCTCTCCTTTCATCTGGCTCTCTTTTGTCATAGGTGTAAAATGGGGAATTATTGGAGTTGCAATATGTTATGCTATAGTAACTGGCTGTTGGTGTTTGATCGTCCACTCTGTAGCGAATCGCCTGATTTCTCTAAAAATGGGTGAATTTTTGAGTGTATTCAGCAAGCCGGTCATATACACTTTCATAATGGTGGCAATCGTAACGACAATCAGGACCTTCCTGACTTATTTGGTTAAGCCTAATTCGATCGTTGTTCTTTTAAGCTTAGTTTCATGCGGGATTCTTACCTATTTGATAATTTTGCTAAGATCCGCGGATGAGGATGTGTCGGGTATCAGGCGACTAATTACTGAAAAATGGTCGGGCTTCATAAGGCCGCTTCCTAATGGGGGAAGGCAATAATATTTTGTAGTAGCTTGGACAGATAAAGGTACGCTGCTTACAAGCGAAATGATCAATGATATGGCTGCATACAAGGCTTTGGGAGAATCGTGAAGAGATACCTGATCATAACCGTGGATACTGAAGAGGAATTCGACTGGCGCCGTCATCCTTTTTCGAGAGATGGTGGAGGCGTGGAGAATGTAAAAGAACTGTGCCACCTTCAACAGGCTTTAGCCGAGTTGGATGCGAAGGTGACATATTTTGTGGATTACCCAGTCTTAAGAGACGAGACTGCAAGGGACATTTTGAATGAATTCTATCAAAAATATGGAGCAGAGCTGGGTACTCATCTTCACCCATGGTGTACCCCTCCCTTTAAGGAAGAGTTGAGTAGAGCTAATACAATGGCAAATATGTTGCCGGAGGATTTGGTAAGGTCGAAATTGGAGACGCTCACCGATTCCTTTGTTGAGGCTTTTGGGTTTAGGCCTTTTTCGTACAGGGCCGGTCGGTTTGGTTTTGACAGTACGTCTGCGAGAATTATCGGTGAGCTCGGTTACAAAATTGACACCAGTGTTACGCCGTTCTCCGACTGGAGTAAGAGCTTCGGCCCCGATTTCTTTTTTTCTCCGCTTCGTCCGTATTTCATCGGCGGCGAAAGTGTGATCTGTGAGAACAAAAGAGGAGACGTTTTGGAGGTCCCAATTTCAGTTGGGTTTAACCGCGTTCCGTTCAGATTCTGGAGCAAAATCTATTGGTATGGGAGACACGGCAAGTTAAAAAAGTTGAAATTGGTGGGAGCTTTAGACCGATCACATTTGCTGAAGAGAATCACTCTGGATCCTGAACTGCAATCTGTACAAGAGCTCAAGAGCCTTATCAAGAGCCTTTGCTGTGAGGAGATCCAGATTTTCAACATGATTTTCCATAGTAGTTCTACGATGCCACGTGGAAATTCATTGATTCGAACGGTGGGAGATAAGGCTGCGTTTGAAAAGCGAATTATATACATGGTGCGATGGGCACTGGAGAAACTGGGCATGGAGTCCATCACGATGAGTGAATTGCTCAAACTGCAGGAAAGTGCTTACCTGGCTAAAGGGTGAATATGCAAAGGCAGAGAAGATTTGAATGCGAAGTCCTTACCGCATATAGTGCTGTCCTGATTATTTTGGTACTCATTGGAAGTGGGGAGTTTGCGTGAACCTTGATTTCAGGCTGATGGCGCCCGACGATAAGCCAGTTGTATTGGAATTCTTGCGGAGAGAATTCGGCGAGAAGTCGATCCAATGCAAAAATGACCGGTTTGAGTGGCAGTGTGAGAAGTACCCTGGCGCCGCTAAGGTTTATTTGTGCTTTGACGAGCACGAAATGGTAGGACAGGTAGTTTTTTTGCCCGTGCGTTTGCTCCTCGGATCGGCGTTCAGGAGTGCTGCTTTTTCTATAGACACAATGGTGAGCGAAAAATATCGAAGGAAGGGCATAGGCGAAGGGTTTCACAGGCTACGGTTGGAGAATTATGATGTCGCTTTATCTTCAGGGGCATCTGACGCCAACAGAAGGCTTTACGAAAAAATGGGGTGGATGAAGTTAGGGAAATACTTCGAGTTCAGATTGGTTAGGAAACCTCCAAAGATTTCCTTCAGGAAATGTTTTGCGAAGGACTGTGTAACTTATTTCCGATATTTGAGGAAAGCGAAGAATTTGAGGAGGGGAGGCAACATCGAAGTAACCAAGACTATTCCTCATGAGGCAGAGCATGATTTGAACAGGGGGCAGGAAGGAGAAGCGTTCCTGGAGACGGATAGGGGGTATTTAGAATGGCGTTATGATGAGCATCCCTATTTTGACTATAAGTATGTGCAGGCATGGAAGAGAGGAAAGAGCCTTGGGTTCTGTTTGCTGAGGGAATTCCTACCAGACCGTTACAAACTGGTTGATCTGTATTGCCGGCGAGAGAACGTCCGTTCATTCTTGGGCGAACTGGCGCACGGCTTGGATGCGTATAGCATAGAGGGGGAAATGGTGGGGGTGCCACTGGTAGAGGAGTTTTTGGATGTGGGCTTTAGAGTGACATGGACAGACCAGTTTGTTACCGGGAGTGCAAAAGATACGGCTTTGGTAAAACTGATGAGGCAGTCGAATTGGATCGTGTTCATGGGCGATTCTGATGGGGACCGATAAGGTTCGGAGAAAACTTCTTGAACTGGCGAAGACGGTAGGAAGAGGGAGATAGTTTGAAAAGGGTTCTCATGATTTCTTATTTTTATCCTCCTATAAACGATGTTGGCATCCTTAGAACCGTTGGGTTTGTTAAACATCTTCCGAGGTTGGGATGGAAACCTATCG
>CAVUFY010000007.1:0-226568 GCA_963740905.1 uncultured delta proteobacterium | reverse complement strand
CAATGCTGACTAAAAGGGAAATCCTGCGTATCAATAACAGTAAGCACAATCACTCGTCCGATTCAGCAAGCTTCTATGTATTGCCGATCATAGGTTCCGAGTTTCTTCTTTCTTATCCTGCTTTTTCTTCCGACTCAAACAATTCACGCCGTACGCTCGACCACTCAGAGACCCCTGATCCAGTCCTTTCTGCGAAAGCACACCCTTTACCATTCTTGCTACGCCGAACAGGTTCGTTTCAAACTGCGACTTGGCTTGCTGAATTGTTGTTTCTTCAAGCGCGCCCCTCAGTGCATAACCGGCATTGTTGACGAGAGCGTCCAAATGCGCAGCCTTCGCCAACACGGTATCAATGCACGCCTTCACAGATTCATCTGAACAAACATCGAGCGCTTACACTTAACCCCTGGAAACGTCCCAGCGCTTGAAGGTTTCTACGGCTCTTCCAAAAACAGTGTAGTTTCCCCCCGACCCTGTACAGACTTCCCTTCACAAGCTCTCCGACGGAGAACGAATCTCATCCACGTGGATCACTCTCAGTTTCCCCTCCCTTGACGGGAGGGGTCAAGGGGTGGGTGGAAAAGGGATCGTTTATCATTTGAGTGCCACGGGCGTGAGCCCGTGGGTTTCTACTTTTGAGGGGTTAAAGTTATAGCTCCATTGCTACGCAAACTACGACGCATTCCCGGTGCGGATAAGAAGTTGAAATACTTCTGTTATGTATTAATATATATGCAATTGGTGATTTATCCTGAAAACCACACTGCTTGAAAGGAGTAGAAGTCATGCCGAACGTTGCGGAAGTATTAAAAGGAGAAATTGCGAGGATCAGCCGGAAGGAAGTCAAATCGGCAATCGAGACCTTAGAAAAATCCAATCACAGTCTCAGGAAAACCGTCATCGACTTGAAGAAGAGAGTTGCATCCCTTGAAAAAGAAAACAAACTCCTGACGAAAGAGTCAAAAAAATTCAAGGCAGAATCTCCGGAAGAAGAGCATGGAAATGGCCGAAAAGCCCGGTTCACATCGAAAGGAATACGAAATCTCAGGAATAACTTGCATCTCACCCAGGCTGATTTTGCGAGATTGGTGGGCGCAAGTCCTCAGTCGATCCATCTGTGGGAAACAAGGAGGGGCCTTTGAGCCTGCGGGATAAAACCAAACAGTCCATCCTTTCCATTAAAGGACTGGGAGCTAAAGAAGCAAGAGCGGAACTGGAGAGGATTGAAGGGGGGCAAAAAAAGGGTAGGAAATCTGCCTGAGCACATAAGTCTTATCTCTAAAGGCCGAGAATTCATCCTTCAATTCTAGCAATACGTATCGATCTGATTGGACATTGACTCCGAGGCGAGGGCTATCACTTTTTGGGGGAGTCACAACAAGTAGATCTTTCTTGCGGCACCGTAGGCTCTGATGCTATTCAATGACTTACCGGCTGAAAGCCGGTAGATTGTTTTGATCGTGAACGATCGTTAAGACTGAAAGTCATCTGAATCATTCGGATGAATCCGACTGAAGTGAGGGCCCGTCCTTGTCATCATCTTGTTGTTCATCCCAAACTTTAAACGCTTTATCCTCATCTCCCTGGTTCTCTATGTATTGCTTGATCTGCTCCTCTGTTACTGCCCCTACTGTCGCACCAAAGTATCCCCGTGACCAAAGATGCCGACCCCAATACTTCTTCTGCAACTGTGGAAACTCCCTCTGTAGCCGATATGAGCTCTTTCCTTTCAAATATTGCAGCATCTTGGCTGGCGAAAGATGAGCCGGACTCCTTACCAATATGTGGATATGATTCGGCCTGATATTGCCCTTTATTATGTCCATCTCATGTTCAGAGCATATCTCCTTGATCATCTCCCTCAGTCGAAGCCCGATCTCCTCTTTCAGAACCCTATAGCCATATTTGGTCTTCCATACAAAGTGATACTGAAAATCCGTAACAGTATGTGCTCCTCGCCTATAACGTTCCTTCTTCATTTCCTCGCCCTCCAAATCGGTTTTTGGAGGACATTATACGTTCGTAGCCCTTGCGCACGGAATTATTTGCTAAAGACTTTTCCGCCTGAAAGGCGAAGGTTTATACCCTGCCCTTTTGAAATTAAAACTGAAATCACAGTTCGAGGAATGAACGAAGCCCCTCCTTCATTGCGATGGATGGAAGATCTTTTGCTAGCAGGCTGTCGGACTTTCCCCGTAACCTATTGAAATTACACGATGCCTGGTTTTTGGCCAGTTTACATTTAAAAATTCAATGACTTACCGGCTGAAAGCCGGTAGATTGCTTTGATCGTGAACGATCGTTAAGACTGAAAGTCATCTGAATCATTCGGATGAATCCGACTGAAGTGAGGGACCGTCCTTGTCAATATCTTCCTCTTCATCCCAGACTTTAATCGCTTTATCCTCATCTCCCTGGTTCTCTATATATTGCTTGATCTGCTCCTCTGTCACTGCCCCCACTGTCGCACCAAAGTACCCCCGTGACCAGAGATGCCGACCCCAATACTTCTTCTGCAGCTGCGGGAACTCCCTCAGCAACCGATATGAGCTCTTCCCTTTCAGATACTGCAGCATCTTGGCTGGTGAAAGATGAGACGGTCCCCTTACCAATACGTGGATATGATTCGCTCTGATATTGCCCTTTACTATATCCATCCCATGTTCAGAGCATATTTCCTTGATGATGACCCTCAGCCGAAGCCCAATCTCATCTTTCAGAACTCTGTAACCATATTTGGTCTTCCATACGAAGTGATACTGAAAATCCGTAACAGTGTGTGCCCCGCGTCTGTAACGTTCCCTCTTCATTCGATCGCCCCTCCAAATCGGTTTGTGGAGGAGACATTATACGTACAAAGCTATTGCGTAGGGAATCATTTGCTGAAGACTCTTCCGCCTCAAAGGCGAAGGTTTATACCCTGCCCTTTTGAAATAAAATCAATTGGTTATGGAAATTGCGGACAGCCCAGACCGACAGACTGCTAGTTCTCTCTATTTACTGGTATGATTTTAACTTCGATTCGAGACCACCTCCCTGCGTTAATTCACACGTACTTCCTCGACAGTGCGGTGCGTGTTATACGGAAACCATATAAGACGCTCTAGTCCACCGAGAACACTCTTATGTGTATTCCGGCCTAATCCGTCCACTGATTCCGGGCTAATGCGTCCACCCATTCCGATCCAATCCGTCCACTGATTCCGATTTAATCCGTCCACCCATTCCGGACTAATCTGTCCACTTTCTAAAGGGCCTATCGGAGCAACAGTAGCGCTGGATAATACATCCTGCTACGGGTACCTTTCCTCAAAATCTATTTGAGGAGGTAACCATGACAAAAAGGAGATTGTCCATGCGCAAGATTGAAGAAGTTCTCCGATTAAAATGGGGCCACCAACTGAGTAACCGTCAGATCGCCAACAGTTGCCTCATCTCCCACACCACCGTGCGAGAGTATCTGGATAGGGCTCGACTGGCCGGTCTATCATGGCCTCTGGACCCCACCCTGGATAACACGACCCTTGAGAGCATGCTTTTCCCTGAAAAAGCCCCTTTCCCTTCTGTCCAGCGGACGATGCCCTCTATGGACTATCTTTTCAGGGAGCTGAAAAGGAAAGGAGTCACCCTCCAACTCCTTTGGTACGAGTATAGACAGGCCAACCCCGAAGGCTATCAGTACAGCCAGTTCTGCCACCGCTATCGTCAATGGGTGAAGAAACTGGATGTCACCCTCCGGCAGGAGCACCGTGCTGGAGAGAAGATGTTTATCGATTATGCCGGCCAAACCGTCCCCATCGTAGACCCTGCTACCGGCGAGTGTGTGGAAGCTCAGATTTTTATCGCCGCCCTTGGCGCCAGCAGTTATACCTTCGCAGAGGCATCCCTGGCCCAGGACTTACCCTCCTGGATCAGATCCCATGTCCACGCGTTCCAGTTCTTTGAGGGTGTCACCCAGATCCTGGTCCCGGACAACCTTAAAGCGGGCGTTACCCACCCCCACAGATACGAGCCGGATATCAACCCCACTTACCAGGACCTCGCACAACATTATCGGACTACGGTGATCCCCGCCAGGCCCGGCCATGCAAAGGATAAAGCTAAGGCGGAATCAGCTGTGCTTGTCGCCGAACGCTGGATCCTGGCCTCCCTCAGGAATCACACCTTCTTCTCTCTGGCAGAACTCAACCACTGCATTGCCGAAAAACTCACCGACCTCAACTCCCGCAAATTCCAGAAACTCGATGCCACAAGAAAAGACCTCTTCGAATCCGTTGACAAACCCGCCCTCATTCCCTTGCCTCCCACCCCTTATGAGTATGCGGAGTGGAAAAAGGCCCGGGTCAACATCGACTACCATGTCGAGTTGGATCGCCACTACTACAGCGTTCCCTATCAGCTTGTCAGAGAACAGGTCGATGTCCGCTTAACCGCCACCACCGTGGAGATCCTGTTCAAAAATAAGAGAGTCGCCAGCCATCAAAGAAGCCACCGCCAGGGCGGCTTTACCACTTCGCCCCAACACATGCCCAAAAGTCATCAGCGATATCTGGAATGGACCCCATCCAGGATTGTCCGGTGGGCAGAAAAAAATGGTCCCAACACAAAGCAACTCCTCAGCGCTATCCTCCAGAGCAAAACCCACCCGGAACAAGGCTTCAGATCTTGCCTCGGCATCATGCGCCTGGGTAAACGCTACTCCTCAGATCGCCTCGAAGCCGCTTGCTCCAGAGCGCTGGCCATCAAGGCGTACTCCTTCAAAAGCGTCGAATCCATCCTCAAGAAAAACCTCGACCAACAGCCCCTTCTCTTTGATCACGACGAAACCGACCAGAGCGCCCCTCACCGCAATGTTAGAGGCAAAACCTACTATCACTAGAAAGGAGACTCACGATGCTTACGGAACCAACCCTGGAAAAACTCTACGACATGAAACTCAACGGCATGGCTCAGGCTTTCAAAGAACAAATCCATCATCCCTCGGTCGATGACCTGTCTTTTGACGAGCGCTTCTCGCTGCTCGTTGACCAACAATGGACATGGCAGGAGGAGCGGAAAATGAAAAGGCTCCTTCAAAATGCCAAACTCAAAATCAATGCCTGCATCGAGGATATCGACTTCAAAGCCCCAAGAGGCATCGATAAGTCGGTCATCCTGCGTCTGGCCAACTGCGACTGGATCAGAAACGCTCAAAACATCATCATCACAGGCCCGACAGGCGTCGGTAAAACCTATCTTGCCTGCGCCTTCGCAAACAAGGCATGTAGAATGGGCTTCTCCTCCCTCTACATCCGCCTCTCTCGCCTCTTCCAGGATCTCAGCATCGCCAGGGCCGACGGCTCTTACCCAAGCACAATGAAAAAACTCGTTAAGGCCAAAGTGCTCATCATCGACGATCTCGGGCTCACTCCCATGAGCTCACCGGAAAGACGTGATCTCCTGGAGGTCGTGGAAGACAGACACGGACTCTCTTCCACCATAGTCGTCACTCAGTTGCCCATTGACCGTTGGCACGATAGCATCAAAGAGGAAACCATCGCCGATGCGATCCTTGATCGCCTCGTCCACAATGCGCACAAAATCAACCTTAAAGGAGAGTCTATGAGAAAACTGCGTTCAAACTTGACAAAGAACCGGGACTCTGAAAAATAGGAAACTCCAGCGTCGCTACGCTCCGATGGGAACGGACGGTTTTCCCCGGAACGCCTGGACGGATATCCTCGGAACAGGTGGACGCTTTCCTCCGGAATAGATGGACACTTTCTCCGGAATAGGCAGCAGGTGGCATATGGTTTTCAGACTCTCAGATTTTGCATGGTTCACGGCTGTGTGTGCTGTAGTCCTTTACCTGATTGTTGGAACGAACTTGTAGAATAACCTTTATTTCCCCAATTTCACTGGCAAGGGGTTCCGCTTTTCAGGGCCTTACCGTAGCCGGTGAGTCTCTTGACAATTCAGCCATGATGGTAAAGCTGAGGGTAGGCAAAGCAGTTAGCTTTGCTGTTTTTACCTCCTTTATCAACCTTCTTACCCCCGGATGCACTTTCGACGACTTTGTGCTGGGCATCCGGGGCTT
The DNA here is from genome assembly GCA_963740905.1 of uncultured delta proteobacterium. GTDB lineage: Bacteria > Desulfobacterota > DSM-4660 > Desulfatiglandales > HGW-15 > JAFGDM01. The sequence goes on along the minus strand of CAVUFY010000007.1, from coordinate 220,492 downwards.
GTCTTGTAGGCCGTTTTTTTGTTGCACACATATGGGGAAAGCACTATGCTCAAACGTGAGGAGCGAGATTCTGCTTTTCTCCTCCAATCTCGGTTTAATCTTGTGTTTTCTGGCTGCGACCGATCTAGCCTTCAAGTCTAGCGATATTGGCTTGCTTGGCCGAAAAGCAATGTTTGTTCATGAAGCAAGGAGAAGGACCATGATAGAAAAAATGATCTGGAATTGGAGCCTTATTTGTCTTCTATTGACGATGGCGGTCCTTGTCTTCATGGTGATCCATCCTCTTAACTCCCCAACAAATGCAATTTCCCCTATTGATTCTTTGCTCACCCTATTCCGTAATTAAGTCTATTTGTTTGTCTGGCCTTTGCTGTGCGATATACTGGACAGTCTATTTCACTTTTCTGCCCTTCCTCCTAACCCCCTTCGCCTTCAGCTGATCCACCCACCTATCGATAAGCCATTAAATTTTAAGAGAGAAAACTACTGTTCTCGATTCTGGTATGGATGTTGCTAATTGGAAAGGCGGTGTTGGAACAACGATTATTCTGGGAGGGGATATCATGTTTGAGGAAACCATCAATCAATGTTCGTGTGTTGCCGCGGCGCTGGCTGTGATCATCGCTTTTTGCCTTCATTACCTCACCTTTTAGGAACTGCTTTATCTTTTTCATCTGAGGAAGGTGACGGAGGGGCGTGCGAACCCGTTGTTTCTGAAGTCATTACGGAAGCAGTTGCGCAGGTTCGAAGCCTGGGGAAAAAGCAGGTATTTGAAACCCTAACCAAGAAGGAAGAGAGCGATTGAAAAAAGCAGTCTGTTTACTGATCTTTGCTCTTTCTCTGGTATTTCTTCCTCCTTTCTCATTGGCAGGTCAGTTCAAGGTCACTCGCGTGCACAACGGAAAAATGATTCGTGCGGAGGGTCACGGAATCGAGATCGTCGTGAGGCTTGTGGGAATAAGTGTTCCCGACACTTCTGAAGAAGATGGAGCGCCTGATCAACCCTTCGCCCTCGAAGCAAAGAGTCATCTTGCTGAGATGATATTGAACAAGGACGTTGAAATCGAGGGGCACGGTGTAGACGCGAGCAATCGGGTGCTTGGAGTCATCTACCTTAACGGTTTGAACGTCAATCTCGATATGCTCGAAGCAGGGTATGCTAAGATTTACCGGGGAGACTCACCCCACCGTCTGTATCTTCTTCCTTATGTAAAAGCAGAGGAGAATGCAAAGAGAGCCAGAAGAGGCATCTGGAGTCCTCTCAAAGGAAGCGGCGGCTCCGTCCACTCCTCTGCAAGGCGTTGAATTCCAGGACACCACAAACAAGCATCCCACCAAGAAGATCTCGAACCCATCCTCAATAATGTCTGCTGCAACAAAGTTGAACTTCCTTCCCCTGCTCTTTTGGAATACCTCTCGACCTGAAAAACCGTCACGGCGGCCGCCACACGGTCCGGACGAGAGATAATTGCTTTGACTAAGGAGCAGCTCTTTTCTAGTATGCTGAGATTCTGGTGGGATTATGGAAAGACGGGTTATTGCGAAGGCATTCGTGCTTGTCCTGATCGGTTGCCTTTTTCTTCTTCTGATGCTCTTTTGGGCGTACATCTCTTCCATCGTCCTCGCCCTTCTTATTGCCAGCGCCTTTTACCCTCTTTATGCAAAAATGAGGAACTGGTTCGGCAAGAGGGAAGGTTATGCCTCCCTTGTCATGACCATTTTCATCCTTTTCGTCCTGGTCGTTCCTGTGGGGGGGTTCGTCGCAACCCTCTCAAACGAGGCTCTGGACCTTTACCACCGGAGCAGAGAGGCCGTCTCTTTGAAAGATCTCAGGCAAGCTTTTGAGGAAAACCCGGTATGGGCCGAACGTTTACGAAAGCTGAAGGATGTGACAGGCATAGAATTCAATACCCAGACCATTGAGGGGTTTGCTTCTTCCCTGGGCAGAAACGTTGGGCTCTACCTGTCCAGACAGCTCAGCGCCATAGCGTCTAACATTATGCAATTATTAGTGAATTTTTTCCTGATGATGATGACAGTATACTACGTCTTGCGTGACGGGGAGCGTCTCAAACAGTACATTTTGGAGTTGCTGCCCTTTCCCGCAGCACAGCAAAATCTCGTGGTCAGCAAATTCCGCGAGATGGGAAGAGCCATCATCTTCGGGAACGGGATAAATGGGATCATCCAGGGTATTGTAGGAGGTTTTGGGTTCCATCTTTTCCACATGGGTTCTCCCATCCTTTGGGGTACGCTCATTGGATTCCTCGCCTTCCTCCCGATCGTCGGCGCATCCGTGGTTTTCATTCCCGCCACTTTGATCCTTTTGATTCACAGCGAATTCAAGATCGCATTCAGTTTCTTTGTGTACAATGCGTCGTACAGCTTGCTCATGGAGTACATTGTCAAGCCCCGGCTTATCGGCAAGGGGATGAGAATGAACTCCCTTCTCGTTTTCTTCGGCATCTTGGGAGGTATGAAAGTCTTTGGGATCATGGGCCTTGTTTACGGTCCTTTGATCATGACGATTTTTTTCACCCTGGCAGAGATTTATAGAATTGAGTACAAGGAGGTTGTCAGCTAGCGGTCCACGAGCAGCGCTCAGACAGGTTAGACAGGGATGAAGGGATGCGCGAGAAGCTTGACTAGGGTGCCACGGAAACTGTATCTTAGCCGAGATATTTGCTTTTCGAAAAGGAGAGGCGAAAATGGATACAAAAAAAGTGCTTCGAGGGAAAAGGGTGCTGGTGGTCGATGATGAGGAAGACATTTTGCAGCTTGTGACAGAACTCCTGGAAATATGTAAGATCGATACCGCTTCAAGTTACGAGCAGGCCAAGGAGCTCTTGGAAAATAATTTTTATCACATCGCGGTTCTCGATATCATGGGCGTCAGAGGCTACGATCTTCTTGAAATCGCAAAAAACAAGAATATACCCGCTCTCATGCTCACGGCCCATGCCTTGACAAAGGAAGATCTCAAGAAATCCGCGGAGAAAGGGGCGTCTTTCTATGTGCCGAAAGACGAGATCGACAAGCTTGATCTCTTTATCGCCGACGTTCTGGAAGCAAAGGAGAAAAATAAGAACGTCTGGGCCAAGTGGTACGAGAGACTCTCCGGCTTTTGCGACAAGAGGTTCGGTAAGAATTGGCGTGATCAGGATCAGGAGTTTTGGGACGAGCTGATTAAATACTAGCCAAAGGCATTTGAAATTCGAATATCGAATACCGAATAAAGAATTTCGAACCGCAGAAGTGACTGTAACACTTCGAAATTCGATATTCCTTGTTGGATATTCTGCGGTTCACAAGGCACATGGAATTCCAATAGGTTACAAGCGTGAGAGATAATCTCTCAGAACGAAAGTGTAAGAATCTAAAAGCCGGCATTCACCAGAAGCCAAGACCCTGACTGTCTATATAGTCGACCCAAGGTGCTCATTGTTCAGCTTTCGTCCAGCTCGACCAGACGCTCCTCACCCATGTCGAAGCTCTTGAAGTCCTTGTAACCCTGATCCAAAGCCACCGAAAGAGGAATCTGCTTGCTTGTTGGTCCCCAATGCTGAATAGGGCCAGGGCTGCTGAAAAGATCCTCCCGGGCCCATCGGTCCCGATTCTTAACAAAAAAAAGATAAGAGGGCGATGTGGTTTTCACCAGGGATTTTTCGATAACGAATTCTTCCTTGCCCTTGCGAAGTTCTCTTGTCACCAAGCCTACCAGAGGCAGAGCCAAAACCTTGCCGCCTTTGTCGAAGTCGGTGACTGCTGCCATATAGCCGGTCTTTCCCTCTAGAGCCAGAGAGCCTGCCGCCAGTCCCAGGAGAAAGGTAAATGCTGCGTCGAACAGGCTCGGCTTTGCGCAACGTCCTTCATAACCGAGAAAATGGGATTGAGTAGAAAGGGACATGCCTTTGATTCTCTCGATTTGCTCCGGTCGGGCATCTATTTTTCTATCGCCTGGCCCAAAGAACCGCTCCGGATGCCTCTTCAGTTCCGAAACCCTATAGCGTATCTTATCGATAAGTAATTTTTCCGTTTCAATCTGGGACACCTTCACGTTGCCGTGATCATCCCGATCAAGAATGAGCATCTCCTGGATCTCATCCGGCAAAGATGCCATCACCTGTGCAGACTGGGGGGAAAGAAGAGGATAGATGAATTCCTGCTTGTTCTTGAGAGTGGGAAGGTCCCTGACATCACGCTCGTATTCTCCCAGGACCCTGTTCAGTTCCTGGATGAGCCTTCCCATTTCAGGGATAAACTCCACAAGGCCTTCAGGAATGAGCACGACGCCGTGGTTAATCCCTTTGAGCCTGCGCTCGGTCATGACGCCCACCACATAGTTGACGATGTCCTCCAGAGACACGTTCTTTTCCGCAATTTCTTCGGAAACGAGAGCTATTGCGGGCTTTGTCTGCAAAGCCACCTCCAGAGTGATCTTGCTCGCTGTTCGGCCCATGAGCTTAACGAAATGCCAGTACTTAACCGCTGAGGCGGCGTCCTGCGTAAGATTTCCCACGAGTTCGGAGTAGATCTTGGTCGCGGTGTCGTACCCAAAGGAAATAGGGAGGAGTTTTCCAACCGCCAGGTCCCCGTCGATCGTTTTTGGGATTCCGATAACGCTGCATGACACGCCCTCCAGCTCAAAATACTCGGCGAGGAACGCCGCATTGGTGTTGGAATCGTCTCCGCCAACTATAACCAAACCATCCAATTTGTTTTTCAAAACCGTTTCTTTGACCTTCAGGAACTGATCCGCCGTCTGGATTTTTGTCCTGTCGGTACCCAGGAAATCGAAGCCACCCGTGTTCAGGATTCTTTGGACTTCTCTACCTGATATTTCACTCACATCTCCGTTGATCAGGCCTTTAGGTCCCTTCCGGATCCCCAACAGGGTGTTCTTTTCACCCAAGGCCGCCTTCAGTCCGGCAAGAACATTGTGGCCGCCCGCCGCCGGTCCTCCTGAGAATAACGCGGCCACTCTCTTGCCGGTTACGTGAAGAGACGGATCATCCGAAGTGGCCTCCAACACAACATTTCGGTTCTTGGCAAGCGTCCTGGGGAAAGTCTTTTCGAGCAGATCAGGGTCCTTCAGAGGCAGAGAGATGTCTGTCTTTCTGAAACGTGCAGGCGTGATTTTGCCATCCTTGCCAAGAAAGACGGCAGAGACCGGTATCGGCATCTTTCTTACTTCGGTTTCGAATATGGAACACTTACCTTCGGTTTGGGCGACTTCTTCTTCTATATTATCCCCGCAAATCGTTCTCTCGAATTCCATGGCTCTTTTCCTCCTCAGTGCTTCGATTCGCAAACACGGTGTCTTATTCGCGAGTCTTAACCCTGGGCAACAACTCCCCCCCATCAAGCCCTGAGGCATGAGGATAAAATTTCCTTAGCGAATTGACGGCTTGGTGGACTTAGTCCTCCGGGAAACCCATTTTCTTTATCTTAAGCATCTCTACGAATGTCTCAAGCCGGATTTGAGTGCGGCTGTCAAGGCTCCCCGGTCGATCTCCCTCAATGGTAAGAAGGGGTACGGAAAAACTCTTGCGAAAGATAATGTCGTAGATCTGTCTGAAACAAAATGTCTGGGTATAATGAATCAACCCGTCGAGCCTTCTTTCCTCAATCGCATTTTTCACGTCCTCAATCCTCTCGGCAATGCCGTAAGGATAGGTATATTTCAGGTATTGTTCGACCATGTCGGCGTCTTCGTAGGGCAGGCTGAACTGACGCTGCACTTCGTTGAATACAATCCTGGCGCCCTGCATTTCAAGGAACTCGTACATCCCGTCCAGAATGGGAGGAACGCCCAAGTACCCCAGCCTGATGGATTCGACCATGGGCGTCCTTTGTCTTGCCTCCTCAAGGAAATGATCCAAGCGGCTTTCGTAGAGCTCCATATCCGAGCCAAAGTCCGAACTTGTGACCAGAAATAGGTGATTCTCGAATCCCGTTACGAGCCCTTCTTCATAAGTAAGCCGGTCCAATTCCCGCAGCTTTTTTCTTATCCTGTCAGTCCGTCTTTTCACTTCCTGAACACCGGAGCATGTTGCACCCAGACTTTGCCTGAGACCGTCGATCTGCTTCCACAGAGAGTCCCTGTCCCTGTAAAGGGGGTAATGAAAAGGAATGATCTGAATCCCCCGGCGCTCCAGAACCTCCGCAAGTGCAAGCGTGTTGCTGCAGTCCCCGCCTGTGACGGCAATGACGGCTTGAATGTCATGGGCTAGAACCGACGAATAAATCCCCTTGATCCAGGCACAGATGTTGTGAGCAAACCCATGCACTTCAGCCTGATTCAGGAGCCGCTCGCGATTCTGCGCTGTGACAAAAAGGTTATTCAAATCCAGGGGCTTGAACCCGGAGGCGAAAATGACTTCCACAGGAACCGTAGAAGTCAAGCCAACGATGCGGGAAGAATCGGGCAAGCCGCTTACGCCTCCACAACATGAAATTTGAAAGCAGGCAATTCGAGGCAGGTGAGTTTGTTCCCGTATACGGCGCCGGTGTCCAGACCGATCTTGTTATCCATGACCAGAGGTTGCGAAAAAGGCGTGTGACCGAAAATGACCTTTTTCTTAAAACGATGATTGGAAAAAATGAAAGGCTCTCTTATCCAGAGCAGATCTTCCTGCCTTTGATCCTCTAACTGAACCCCCGGCCTCAGTCCCGCATGAACCACGTAATAGTCGTCCAGCTCCACCGAGGTTTTCAACGATCGCAAAAAAGTCAAATGGGTTTCGGGAATGAGCGAATCCCCGAGTTGCTGCTGGGAAACCCGGTAGCTGTTCAACGTGGATGTCCCGCCATTCAGGAAAAAGGTGGTCACATCTTTCCCATCGACGAAGTCCAGGAGGATTTTCTCATGATTCCCCAATAAACAATCCACTCGATCCGACATTCCGGAGATTTGACGCACGTATTCGATGACCCCCCGGGAATCCTTACCCCTGTCAATGTAATCGCCAAGAAAGATGAGCCTGTCCCGATCCGGCCGCCACTTAATCTTATCCATGAGCCTTTCAAGCATTTCAAGGCAACCGTGCACATCTCCAACAATAAAGATCTTTTCCTTTTCCATCATCACCTTAACAGAACGCGGATATGATCTCTCGGGTCCAGACGCTTCAGCCCTGCCCTCCTTGCCGTTGCCAGAGCTTCCCCGAATTCCTGAGAGTTCAGTCCTCGATTGATCGATGAATCCTTGTGAGCGGCGCCGCAAGGTCTGTATTGGTCCATCACATTTACATAAGTATCCGGTGAGATCTCCTCAGCCAAAAACTTGAAAATTCCGACCGTACCCGCCGAATGGTTGGGCATGACGAGATGTCTGACGACCAACCCTCTCACGGCAACTCCCCGGTTATTGACCATAAGGTCCCCTACCTGTCGGTGCATTTCCCTGACCGCCCCCCGGGCAACTTCGCAATAATCAGGAGCCCGGCAGTACCTCTCAGCGGAGGCCCCGTCCCAAAATTTGAAATCAGGCATGTAAATGTCAAAAATCCCTTCCAAAAGCCGAAGTGTCTCGACGCTGTCATAGCCGCTGGAATTATAAACAAGGGGGAGTTTCAACCCTTTCTCAATCGCGATCGGCAAGGCTTCCAGCAGTTGCGGAACCACATGGGACGGTGTCACTATGTTGATATTGTGGCAGCCCATCTCGCGAAGCTGATTCATCATATAAGCCATTTGCTCAGGCTCAACGTCAACCCCATGTTTTTCGTGGCTGATCTCATAGTTCTGGCAGAAGTTGCACATCAGGTTGCAGGAGCTGATGAAAATTGTGCCGGAACCATGGGTCCCCACAAGGGGCGACTCTTCCCCGAAGTGGGCATTAAAGCCGGCTACACGCGCTTTTCTTCCCGTCTCACAGAACCCCGTCTCGCCTCGCAGCCGGTTAACACCGCAATTTCGAGGACAGAGATGACAGTGCTCCAAGAGGGCCAGGGCCTCTTGAATCCTTATTCCAAGAACTCCATCTTGATAGAGTTGGAGGTAAGAGGGTTCCTTCATGGTGAAACACCAGTTCTAAACAGGCTCCCCCTGCTAGGATGCCCTAACAGGGGGAGAAAACCATAAACCCGCCGATCTCTCCGGCCGCCTATTCCCTGCTCTGGCCGAATATTCTCAGGAGCATGAGGAACAGGTTGATGAAGTCCAGGTAGAGAGAGAGCGCACCGAGTATAGCGCCCTTCCGGATTACGGCGTCATCAAGTCCCGAAGGCTGGGCGAGAGCCATGTTCTTGATCTTTTGCGTATCATAGGCTGTAAGGCCTACAAATACAAACACCCCGACGTAGCTGATGAGCATGCTCATGCCGCTGCTTCGGAGGAACATGTTCACCACCGTGGCGATGATGATTCCAAACAGCCCCATGAGGAGAAAGCCTCCAAGAGAGGTCAGATCCCTTTTCGTCCTCCAGCCGTAGATGCTGCAAGCCACGAATGTGCCTCCGCAGACAAAAAAGGTCGAAAAAATGGAAGACGCGGTATACACCATAAAAATGAATGACAGGGTCACACCGTTCAAGGCAGAGTAAAGCACAAAAAGGGCGGTTGCCGTACCGGCACTTAACCGCTGGATCATGCCGCTGATGGCAAAAACGAGGCCGAGTTCAGCTATGATGAGTCCGAACAGAAGAATGGGATTCGTGCGGATATACCCCATAAAGGAGGCGCTGGTGGAGGCGTAGTAAGCGATGAAGCCCGTCAAGCCGAGACCTATGGCCATCCAGTTATAAACACTTCTCACATAATCATTTACCAGGACCTCCGTCCTGCTTCTGCTCAGAGCGTCCGATCTCATGCTCGAGACCTCCTTAAAGGATTTTTCTTTTAGTATAGTATCTTGCACGAAAACTTCAAGCTTAAAGCGAAAGTTTACCGATGCGGCCAGTTTGAAGGCGCTCGATCCTTTCCAGCACCGGGGGATGGGAGTAATGAAACATCACATAAAGACGATGGGGGAAGAGATTGGAGAGATTGTCCAAGACCATTTTCTTTAGAGCCCTCGCGAGGGGCTCCGGGTTCCCCATTACGCCTGCTGAGTAGCGATCCGCTTCGAGTTCGTATCGGCGCGACAAGGCCATGGCAAGGGGGGTGAGGAAGAAACCCACCGGCTCCCATAACAATCCGACGAGCAGCAGGCCGACATACATCCTTTCTGAAGCAAACCCAAAGCTCTCATACATACCCTGCCATCTTACCAGCCATGAAGCCAAAAAGAGGAAGAAGGCGGAGGCGATGCCGGTCAACCACAGTTGTTTCCAGATGTGAGCTTTCTTCAGGTGTCCCACTTCGTGGGCCAGAACCGCCAGGATTTCCTGATCTTCGTGGGCTTCAAGCAGGGTATCAAAAAGGACTATCCGCCTCGCCTTTCCCAGCCCTGCCAGGTAGGCGTTGGTATGGCGGCTCCTGCGCCCCGCATCCATCTGGAAAATGCCTCTTACTGTCAGGCCCTCGCTTTCAACGAGGCGTCTGATTTTTTCTCCAAGAGGGTGATTCTTCAGCGATGTGAACTTGTTAAACAGCGGAGCGATGACCGTGGGATAGAGGAGCATGACGAAAATCTCGAACACAAAAAAGGCAATCCATGCCCCTATCCACCAGTTCTTTCCCCCATGCCTCAACAGAAGAAGGATCAGCGAAAGGAGTGCTCCTCCCAGGATAGCGGAGAGCAAAAGCGATTTTGCAAGATCCAAGAGCCACAATCCGAGTGTTTGCGTGTTAAAACCAAACTTATCCTCGATATAGAAAATCCGATAAGCATCAAAAGGCAATCCAACCATTGTTGCGGCGAATGCAAGACCGCCGAAGAAAAGTAATCCCGCCGAGAGAAACGAGAAATCGTGGAGCACCCTTTGGAAAAGAGGCAGCAAGCCTGAAAGGACAACCATGATGAAAACGATCCGGGTTGTTGCGCTTTCCAATATTCCGAGTCTGCTCCGGGCCAGGCTGTATTCGTGGATCCTCTCCAACCTATCGAGGTCAAGCAGGCCCTCGAAGCCGTCGGGAATTTTATCGCCTCTTTTTTTAATATGGTGAACATTGAGAAGGTCTATCGTCGTATCCAAAACAGCCATGGAGAGATAAACCGCGATATAAGCAGACAGGAATGTGTTGATAGGAATCATGACGCAGTTTCCCACTGTGAAATTGAGAAGGTCAAGGATCGAACCTCGGAGTCATGTCACTTGCGAAATACTCTGCCTTGAGTTAAGGTAGCCGCTGCTCTGTTCCTTCGATAGGGGAGAGTCCAGAAATCAGAGGTGAGAAAGAACATGAAGGTTTTTCGGCGGCCGTTGAGCTATGTTTTTCTGTTCCTTGCGGGATTGACGTTCTTGTGGGCTGCGTTCCCCCTCTACGCCAAGCCCAAGGTGGAATGCGAGATAAAAAAAGTTGCAGAACATTCATTGCTGGTAACCTTTTCCTGGCAGGTGAGCGTTAACTCGGATAAGGCGTGGGATGGCTGTGACTTGAAAATCTCTTTTCGCGACAGCAGGGGTCAGGAAATTTTCACCGTGAAGGATACCATCGCCCTGAAAGTGGGTCAGAACGCTTTCTCCGGAACGGAAGTCTGCCAGGCTGATATTTGGAAGCGCGTTGCCAAGTATGTTACTACGCTGGATTGTGTTTTTCAGAAACCCGAGTGATATAGTGAACTTTTGAGCTTGCCAATCAGATTCCTGACAGTCCGTACTTGGATATAAGCCGGGAGAGATAAGTCCTTTGGATGCCCATGGTCTTCGCAGCCTTGCTCCGGTTGCCCTGATGGTGGTTCAGGTTGATGGTGATGAATTCTTTCTTGAAGCGATCCTCCGCCTCCTTCAGGCTGATTCCTACCTCCAGAGTAGGCTCCGAACTCTTCTCGTTCGGAATCGGAAGATCTTCCGGCAGAACTTCCCTGCCATTACCCATGACCACGGCGCGCTCAATCGCATTTCTTAATTCCCGGACGTTACCCGGCCAATCATATATCAGGATCTTCTCCATGGCCTCCTTGGAAAGGGGCAACTGCATACATCCTCTTTCCTGTTTGAATATGTTCAGGAAATACTCTGTCAGGAGGGGGATATCCTCCCTCCTTTCTCTTAGAGGCGGCATATGAATCTGAACCACATTCAATCGATAAAAGAGGTCTTCACGGAACCGCCCTTGTGCCACTTCCATGGGAATGTCTCTATTCGTGGCGCAAATGATTCTCACATCCACGGTGATAGGTACGTTTCCGCCCACGCGATAGAACACCCCTTCCTGTAAAACGCCGAGCAGCTTTGCCTGCATCCCCTGGCTCATCTCGCCGATTTCGTCCAGAAACAGGGTCCCTTCGTCCGCCAGCTCGAATTTGCCTATCTTTCGTGTAAGGGCTCCTGTGAAGGCGCCTTTTTCGTATCCAAACAGCTCCGCTTCAAGGAGGGTCTCGGGTAAGGCGGCGCAATTCAGGATGATCAACGGCTTTTCCTTCCTCGGCCCCACATGGTGGATAAGGCGGGCCAGCAACTCTTTCCCTGTCCCGCTCTCCCCCAGGATCAGAGTACTGGTTTTGGCGTTCGCCACCTTCAATGCATCGGAGATCACTTTCCTCAGAGATGAGCTTTCGCCGATGATCTGATATTTTTTCCAGAGCTCTTCCTTGAGATCCTGGTTCTCCCGCTGAACCTGGTTGATCTTGCGAGCATTGCCGATAGCCAGGGAAGCAAGCTCCGCGAACACCATGAGAATCCTCATGTCCTCATCTTGAATCGCCGACCCGTCCTGTTTGTCAATGATCTCCACCACCCCGATCGTCTCGTCGCCCACTTTCATGGGCACGCAGGCGATGGATCTGGTCTGAAAACCGATAGTGTCGCTGATCTGCTTGTACCAGCGGGGATCGTTGCTCACATCAGGAATCAGGAGAGGCTCTCCTTTTTGCGCAACCGTTCCGGCTATTCCCTGACCCAGGTTGATTTCATATTTTCTGACTTCTTCTTTCCGCTCTCCAATGGCCACCTTGAAATAGAGCTTTCTGGTCTTCTGATCGAGCAGGAGCAGAGAACTCGCCTTGGCCTGCATCATCTTCGTCGCTGTGTCAATGATAAGCTCGAGAAGGTGGTCCAGATCCAGAACCGAAGAAACCCAATGAGAAATTTCTTTCAGCCGGTCGATAGTGGAATCAGAAAATACAGGTTTAGCGCTCATGTTTCCTCCCCGACTTGGAATGAAGACTCGGCCATTATATCCCTTTCGGAAACGTATGTATACACTTTTATGATTTCACCGGGATAAAAGTATACTCATTGATACAGAACACCATTCTTCCCCAATATCCTGTGTATCCGGCCTCCAATATGGAGCACTTCCTGAAGAATTTGTATTATATTTGACACATTTGCCTTCTGCTTCCCGGTGAGAAGTCTCGATCTTGCACGGCTATTTCCCTTTAAATTACGCTATATTGAGGTTTCCTGGCAAAAATCATCGTTTTTGGGCACAGCCTTTGCTTCCAGTATAAGCGCCCGACAGCAATTCATCGGCAACATCAGGATGGGGGATTATGTGGTGTCCGAGCAGGAGCACATCCTTTCCCTGGTAAGGGAGGCCGATCTCTACCGCAATCATGGCCTACTCGTGGAATCCAAGGGAAAATACACTCAAGTCCTATCTATCTTAAAAGACCAGGATGCTTCCGTGGAGTCCCGTCAAGTCCTTACGGCCGTTCAGGAAAAGCTCCGAAAGGTGGATAAGGACATTTCCGAAATCAGGGCGGCTCCCAAGATACCGGAGTTATCTGCCGAACTGCAGGGTCTCATCAAAAGAGTCTTTTCCTTCTCGAGAACAAAGGAAGTGGCGGCACTTGAAGGGGCCAATGCGCTTGCCAAATTCGGCCAGTATGAAGAAGCTCTCGCTGAACTGCAAAGGCTCCTGACTCAGGGAACCCTTCCGATTGTGGCAGCCAGGCATATCCTTCGATGCTACCTCTCCCTTTCCCTTCCCTATGCCGCGATTGCCCAATTCAAGGACTGGCTCTCTTCGGAAACGCTAAGCAAAGAAGATCTCAGATATGTTCGCGAATTTCTGGAAGAAGCCTTGAAGGGAATAGGGTTTAAGGATCATCTCTCTGCTCTCCTTGGAGAAGAATCAGGCAGGCCGAATAAATCAGAGGAGGAAGAATCCCTCGATATTTCTGCGATCAGGATCCAGCTTGAGGATGGCGATTTAAAAGGGGAATCAGTAGAAATGGATGTAGTTTGGCAAATGGGGACCATGGTGAGGGTGGTTATCCCCGGAAGAAGAAAAGACCTTTCAAACGCACTCAAGATAGGCAAACGGATTGATCGAATGCAGTGTTACTCCCCCATCACTGTCTTCACGGCGCAAGGAATTATCTCCAAGAAATCGACGGTGCAAAAAGGGCCGAATCATGGAGATTGCCTCCTGGACATCACCATCAAAGAGGAATAGAAAAAATTCAGTGCACAAAAACCTCGGGAACTTGCACAAGCCATTGTGCAATCTCAGTTCATCAGTGCAGAGTAGCCTGCTTATACCTCGGTTTTCTATCATCTTAGAATGACAATACTTCCTCCTCCGTTAACCTCACCTCAAGTTTCCAGGCATGATATTTGAATAGTAAAGTGAAAGGAGGTCGTTCCAGACGTGCTCTGAAGCATATTGCCTTGTCGGTGACGCGATAAAAGGACTGGGCGGCCTCTTCACTATTTTTACTTCATCCGACTGCAAGGTTCGTTTTCTGAAGGGCAAGGCGTCAGCTACCTGCGTCGCCTGTGGCAAGGCTGCGATCCGATTTTCTAGACCTTCGGCAAGGCATGAGTACTATACCTCAGCTCTTTGCCAGGAGTGTCGGAGTCGCTTCCGCAAGGGGACAACATCACTAAGGCCGATGGCTTTGAAACAAAAAGTCTGAGGAGTATAAGGTATGCGATTACTTATTTTCGGAACGAGGGAGTTCGCAATCCCATGCTTTGTTTCCTTGACACAAGGGAATCATGAAATCACGGGGGTTGTGGCCGTTCGGGACGCCCGGCACCTGACAAGGGCTGCTAACTCTGTCTGCTCCGTCGCACGACAGTTTGGCGTTCCCTGTCTCTACCTGAATGACCTTCACTCTAGTGCCTCCGTTGATAGGCTCAAAGCACTCAGAGCGGACCTCGGAATCGTCATCGGCTTTGGACTCTACCTTCCGGCGCAGCTGAGAGAAGTTTTTGATTTAGGCTGTATTGGGGTTCATGCATCTTTGCTTCCCAAGCATCGCGGCCGGATGCCAATAATGCGGGCGTTTCTGAGTGGAGACAAGAAAACAGGAGTTAGTGTCTTTAGGCTCACGGATCAGATAGACTCAGGGCCGATTCTGGTCCAACGGGAAACGATGATCGGACGTGGAGAGACTTGGGCTGACCTTCACTTCAGACTTTCCCGCATGGCATGTGATGCACTCAATGCATCTCTGGCAATGATAACTGAAGGGAAGTTCCACGAACAAAGGCACTCCCTGGCACGAATCTCAAGCAATCTGGGCTGCACGACTCAAGGACTAGGTTTGGACTTGTGATCTGTTGCCCTCGCCACCTTCCAGCGAGTGCCTTTTTCATGCACTACATGTCGCGGAGCGGAAGTCTTCCTTACATTACGTTTTCTTATCATTGAAAGCGTGTGCGTCATCGCGCTCTCCCGCCATCGACAAGTCCTACAGCTTATCGGTATCCACACATCTTCTCTCCTCCGGGGACTTTATCGTGTAAGGGTCTATTGCCTTTCACAACCCGAAAACAACTCCCCCCGCAGGGGGTGCCACTCAAGAGGCCCTCCATCGCCTAAGCCGGAGTCCCATGCCGCCCTGTATGCACCTGTTTTTCCCACGCCTAGAAAGCATGATGGACATCCCCTATCCTTATAAAAACAGCCCAGAGTTTCCCAAGACATGGTATAATCAATGAACTCAACGCTTAGCCCCAAAGGTTAGTACCCCGAGCCCGACCAAGACGGTGGTGAAGCGTCTCAGGCAAATAGAGCGGTGAGAATCAGGGGCGAAAGCGTAGAACCCTCAAGGAGGTAAAGATGAAGATTGTTGGTATTCTGGGAAGTTTAAGGAAAAAGGGAAACACTGAGATTTTATTGGATCTGGCATTAGAGGAGGCTCGAAGAAACGGGGCACAGGTCGCCAAAATCTTATTGAGAAGCATGAAGATTGCCCCGTGTAACGGCTGCCAAAAATGCTTCAAAACGGGGAAATGTGTCATCAAGGATGACATGCAGCAGGTGTATAAGGAGATGTTGGATTCAGAAGGCATTATTTGGGCAACCCCGGTTTATTTCTGGTCAATGACTGGCCTGACAAAAATAGCGATGGACAGAACATACGCCCTTGGTTTTCCAAAATTACAGTTGATGAACAAGGTAGCCGGGCTGGTTTCAGTAGCGGGTGGCCGGGGTTGCTTAAACACAGCCAATATTTTTCAGATGTATTTCAATTACAACCATATGTTCTTTGCCGAGTTTGCCTCGGGGTATGCTTCAGCAAAAGGCGAGATTGCGCGCAACACTTATGCGGTGAACGCGACAAAGGAAATGGTGCACCAGGTGATGAGCTTGATAAAGGCTGATCTGAAGTATCCGGAAGAATTTCATTCTCCTTTGCCTCGGTTTGTAAGAGCAAAATACGGCTTATGAAAAGATTTGCTTGGGTAGGGCGGATTCTCTCAACGAATACTCTGACATCACCCGGCGTCGATATAGCGAGACTCCCTGGTCCCTCTTTCTGAGAACGTGTTTTGTGTGGATCTGATATACCCGTCGGCTCTCCGTCTTTGAGATCGAACCCGAGGTGTGCCGCGAAGTGGAACCTTTGCGCCTTTTCCCTCAAAAAATCCCGACTAGAAGATTAGTCTTTCATTTGAGACACGATCCTTTGTAACATACGGAGTTTTCTTAACCAGAGAATCCCCAGTTCTAGAGGGGCAAAAAAGGAGTGCGCCATGCCTGTCATTCATGTCAACATGTACGAAGGAAGAACGATTGAGCAGAAGAGAAAGTTGGTTACAGCCATGACTGATGCTGTAGTCAACTCCCTGGAAGTTAGGCCGGATGCAGTTCACATCATCCTGCATGAAATCCCCAGGCATAATGTCTCGGTCGCTGGAATACTGGCTTCGGACAGAAAATAGCCTTTTGGAGGAACCGAACGCAGGAATCGCATGGCTTATTTACGTTCCTGGTAAGCCGGGACTTGGCTAAGGCTTGCGCAGACAACCAGCTTCCGAGTAGGCCAACGGTGCTCGGCTAGGCTCAATCCAAGCCGACCTTTAGAAATAAACTAGTTGGCGACGTACCATGCGCTACCGTACTCGGTCCAGGCGAGGGAGGATATGTTCTCGCTCCGGTTCTTCGAGGAGGTGAGAAGACTAAAGTCAAAGGGGTTATCGAACACGGAGATCGGGGAGAAGCTGGGGGTGTCTGCGAAGACGGTGGCGAAGCGTCTCAAGGAATTGGAGCGGTAAGAATCAGGGGTGAGGGCCTCAGAGGTGGGCTTACGGTCCGCATGGGCGAGGAACATGGTGCTCAGATTGATTTCGTATCGCAATATTTATTCCCAGAATACTCGCTTCCGTTATGATTACGACCATGAACATGAGAAATTTGGAGATCGGTAGCGCACGAGAGTTGCTGGTGTCATATAGATATTTGTTTGCGTGGAGAAAATATTTTCTGAGGAAAAATGAGAGAAAAAATACTGCCCGAAGATAGACATTTATCTTTTGATTTGATGAAAGGACAAGAGCAAAGTTTTCCTGTGCACTCATCCCTATCAGAGGGCAGATACCCACACCTTGTGCTACAAAAAGCAATAGAGAACCCAAGCCTTTCTGAAAATATCTTTGTTCTTAGCAAATCTACGCCCCTTCCTCCTGCATTGAATTCATAGGGTTTTCTCGATGCATATAAATGGGTATCCTGTGTGTGAAAAAACCCCCCAAAAATCATTTTTTGGTTTTCCGGGAGTATCCCTACCCCGAAATCTCGGAAATCTATCCTCACGAGGCCGTCTTCGCACTTTGTCGTGATCTCGATTCTCCCATCATCCGGAGTATTCTCGATCGCATTGCGTAGGAGACCCTCGCACACTTTTTTCAAGATCTTTCTGTCCATTTGGAGAGAGATTCCCACCTCAAAATCCTTCACGATTTCCAACTGCCTGACTTTCAAAGACGATGCGGCTTCCCGCAAAACTTCGTTAAGGAAAGATTCCAGGATGATGTTTTCTTTCACGGGCTCTTCAATTTTGTATAGAGATTCAAGTTGCTTCAGGATGCCTTGCCGCAATTCTTCGGCGCCTTGCTTCAGATGCTCGTTCTTCAACTGATCCAGCAAGCTTAAAGCACCTTCAATGATGGCCTGGACTCTTTCCTTTTCAGATGTTGGCTTACCCTTGAGAATGTCATCGATTTTGTCCTTAAGGTCTTTCAGTCTCCAAACATTGCGTAAACCTCTCTTACTCCATTCTGATACCCTTCCGAAGTTTTTCTTCTTGAGTTCCTCCGGTGTCCTTGCCAGTATTCCTTCAATGATCGAAAGCGGTGTGCCGAGTTCATGCGAGAGATGGTTGATGATCCTTTCTCTGGCTTTTTCCAGTGCCTTTTGCTCAGTAATGTCACGAGCTATTCCCCTGAATCCGGCCGGTTCTCCCTCCTTATTGCGGATAAGAGATACGGACGTCTCCACATACCTTTTTTGTCCATCCTTCCTCACAAGCTCCCAACCCAAAGCTTTCGTCGGCTCTCCGGTTCTGTAAACCTGATTAAAAGTCTGGTAGACCGTCTTGGCAGTATCTTGGCTCATGAACGTTCGGTTGTTCATGCCCTTCAGTTCTTCCGGAGAATAGCCGACGATACGGCACATGGAGTCATTGAAAAAAAACATATTCCCTGAGATGTCCACTTCATAGTAGCCGTCCTCAATGCTCTGAAGGATGGTCAGGTATTTTTCTTCCCTCTCCTTTAACTCTTGTTTCATCCTCTCACGCTCGGTCACATCCCTTGCAATACCACAGAATCCTATGGCATTCCCTTCAGAATCTCGCATCAGGGAGGTGGACAATTCCACCATGCATTTCGTTCCGTCCTTCTTTATCACCACGTAATCGGTGACTTTTGAAGGTATGCCTGTGCGATAAATTCTGTTGAATATCTCATACATCCTTTTCGCCGTCGCGGGCTCAGTGTAATCCCTGTTGTTCATTCCATGGAGTTCCTCAGGGGAATACCCTGTCATCCTGCACAAAGCGCTGTTAAAGAAAGTCATGTTACCTGCAAGGTCAACCTCAAAGTACCCGTCCTCTATACTTTCAAGGATGGTTTTGTATCGTGTTTCACTCTCCCTCAAGGCATCTTCCTTTCTTATTCGTTCGTCAACGGTGCGCGTTCAAATCCGACTTTGTTTCAGCTGGTTCTTTGACTTGCTCCCAAACCTTATTTTCTGAGGATGCTTCATATTCCAAGGTATCGGGGAGAATGGGAAACCAGTCTTTCATATTGCCTCCATCTCATTCTGTATTTCTCTGGGGGTGACCGGCTTACCTTCGACATAGCGGAAAGCTAAAAAAGCGGATAGTGGTCCACCCATCCGGCAAGGAGGCCCCGTCACCTGTGGTGGTCGGTATTCATATTCCCCATATTCACCCGTGGCGGTTGCCCAACTACGCACCCCCCTTAAATTATGTTAGGGCAGACAGAGGAAGAGTCTGTGGAATCTTGAACGGCTTCAGACGTTTTCAGCCCTTTCTCGAACTCGTCAAGGAACCTGTTTTTCGCTTTCATGGAAGTTCTTTACAGAAGGGAATCTAGTACAGCAGAGGTTTCTGAAAGGTTTCGGTGGGACCAAGAGATCTATTTGAAATCACGACAGAAGTCTTAGTAAGGGTGTTGAAAAGCGAATTCTTTTCTTACTCGCTGAAAAATAGAAGCCACGATTACCAAGGGTACCGGGAAGCAGGAGAAAGATCTGGAATAGAAGTGCGAGATTGCCCCCATCACAGAATTCTTTTATAGAGAGACTGGGTTAGTTTATCTGGCTCTGCATCCAGTTCCTCTTGTAAGGCTTTTTCACACTGTTGGTACACCTTCATTGCCTCATTCCGTTTTCCTTGATGGGAGTAAATGACCATCAACCGTTGATAGGCAGCCTCAAGAACCGGATCCGCATGAATAGCTCTTCGGTAATAGGCGCAAGCTTTATTCAATGATCCTCGTTTTTCATAGACTCCTCCCACCTTCATAAGGGTCACCACGTATTTTTCTCTGAGTTCTTGCCTCTTGGACTCAGCCCACGCTGCATAAAGGTCCTCCGGAATGAAATCACCTTTGTAAAGGTCGATGGCGTTTTTGTAGCAGGATAAGGCGCCTTTCGGGTCGTTCTTGGTTTGTCTTTGATTTCCCTTTTCCAGCAAGGACGAGAATTCGTTGACATCCACTTCGCAGAGCTCCCGATCTAGATAAATCCGGTTCTCCTTCAAGTGAATATAGGTGGAACCATAGCTTTTGTCCATGCCCGGCTCCAGTGCCTTCCGGAGACGGTGAAGTGCGGCTTTGAAAGTCTTCTCGGCCGCGTCAGCTCGGCTCTGTGGCCAGAGTTCGTCGATCAGCACCTCCTTTGAAACGCCTTCCCCACCATGTGAAACAATCCCTTTCAGCAAGTTCTGGGGCTGGCTTCCCTGCCAATCCTCTTTCATCATAGGGGAATCGGCGCGGAATACCCTGAAAGCTCCCAGCGTCTCGATTCGGAGACGAGGCACCGTTGAACGGTGGATTGTAAGCCTGATCTCCCGGGCCTTCTCCCTGATCTTCTTATTGGGATGATCATCAAGTCGTATCATTTCCGACCGGGCCAAAGAAGCTAAACGGGTGCAGAGCAGATGTGCAGCATAGTCCATGGCGCTAAAAACCTCGAGGTCGAGAGCAAGAATACATATTCCCAGCAGATCATGTGGCTTTGTAAGCGTGAAGTGATGGTATCGTCTCTGCTCCGCGAGTTTCAGTCCGGCCTCCAAGTAAGCCTTGGCCTCCTCGGTCTTGGCCTGTCCCCATTTAACCAGAGCCATTGCGAGTTGGGTTTCAACCATTACAAAGCTGCGCAATTCTGCAAAATGATTCAGTGCTACCTGAAGATTCTCCTCAACTTCTCTGTATTCCTGGAGATGGTAGGAGATGAAACCACTCAAAACACTGATAAGATGTAAGTGATACTCGGCGCGAGTCTTATCTGAGGACAAAAGTTCACGAGCCTTTTTCAAGCTTTTCCCCGCCCTCTGGTATTCCCCCTCGAAATAGTGACTTCGGCTTAGATACATTAGGGATATGCCCATCATGACGGTATTGCCAATGGTGGCCGAAAAACTTAACAGACGGTTTCCAGTCTCTTCTGCTTCTCTGTATTGTCCAAGATGAGGCTTCAGCATGAGCTCATAAACCAGCGTTATTGGGTAAAGATAGGTGAGCCCAGTTTTTTCGCTTTCATTCTTGGCGTGCTGTAGAAGTTCCTCCGCCTTTTCCAGGTGTCCCCTGAAAAGCATCGATTCACAGCGGGCCGTGTAAGACATTAGTCGGACTCCAAGACTGGGATGCTTCTCCACTAGCTTTTCAAGCTCTCTGACTTTTTCATCGACCAACTCAAACTCACAAAGCCATGAAAGTGCCTGCACGGAATTGACAAGGGCGTGGACCTGAAGCATGAAGTCCCTCAACCCCCGCGATATCAGATATGCATTCTCACAGGCCCAGAAACCTCTGCGGGGGTTCCCCCCTCGAACGGTGAGCGCGAAGCCCACCTGCAACCAGAGGGTCGCTCTTTCGTAAGGGTACAGGTCCGCGCTCATTGAGCCCAAGAGTCGTTCAGCCTGCTCAAGCAAAAAGCTTATGGGTATCAAGTCATGGCCCTTCAAAGCTGAAGCCTCGATCAGAAAGGCAAGCGAGAGAAGTTGCCCTGAAAGATCCTCTCGCACGGAGAAAAGCGATAAAGCGTCGTTCAAACTGTGAAGGTTCTCGGCCGTCCTCGTAAACCGCCTGGTCATGGACAAATAAAAAAGCAGCCAAGGGCTTTTCCGAACGAGATCCTGGGGAATACTTCCCAGCCAATTGGCCAGGTCGCCTGTTTTTCCCAGTCGCAGAAAGTCCATGCCGATCCGTTCAATGATGGCTGCCGCTTTGGAGTAATCCTTGGCCTGAAGGTAGTGTTTCAAAGATTCCTGCAGATCTCCTCTTTCTTCGTAGAGTGACGCCGCCCTGAGGAATAAAGATTGTCTTTCCTGCTCGGAAAACATCCCCTTCAATCTACTACTCAAAAAATCCTTGAATAGCTGATGATAGCGAAAAAGCCAGCCCTTTTCATCCTCGTAAATACGGTGGACGAAAAGACCTCGCCTCACAAGATCCTGAAGAACTTCTTCAACATTCGTAATCCCCACGAGATCCTTTGCAAAGCCCGGATCGATGGATTTCAAGATGGAAGTTTTCACCAAAAAATCCTGAATGGAAATCGGTTGAGAGACAAAGACTTCTTCACCAAAATATTGAAAGACTACCGCCTTGAACCTATCGGGCATCTCCTCCTTGACGTATTTCTCTCTTGAGTCCTCTGGCATACGTTCAAGGCTTTCAGCAAGAAGGATAAACCCACCGATCCAGCCTTCCGTGAACTGGAGTATTCTTTTCAACGAAGCTGAGCTGAATTGCCATCCTCGGATCTCACGAAAGAAGCTTTGGCTTTCCTCCAGGGTAAATGCAAGATCCTCATTGGTCAGCACATGCAATTGTTGTTTGATCTTGCGTCCCTGAACCTCAAAGGGCGGCTCTCGTCGTGAAAGAACCATGAGTTTTATGTGCTGGGGCAATTCTTCTACAAGCACCCGGATGAAGCTCACTGATGGGGCCTCCGTTGACAGACGGTCCATGCCGTCCAATATGATTCGGATAGGCGCTGACACAATCTCTGAGATGGCATTGGCCCAATCCCGATAAATGGAACTCTCTGATTGAGGCCCTAAGGCCATGGCTGGGTAGGAGAGAAGCGGAGAAACGTCGGCATCTTTCAGTGCATACTGGATCGAGTAAACGATGGAATAAAAGAGGTTGACCGGATCTGAGTCCTCTTCATGGAGGTTCACCCACGCCGATGGAATGGAAGTTGCCTGAAGAAAGGAGGCAGCAAGAGTGGATTTGCCCTGTGCGGCTTGGCCAAGGATCAGAATCAGACTTTTGTCGCTATTTCTTTCAAGGCGCTCAATGAGACGCAGGCGTTCCACTATCCTAGGCAGACGGGGCGGGGTGATTTTGGAAACACCGACAGGATGTCTCATCTTCCTAAACCCATTTCAGTGTTTTTGAGGTATGTCTACTTCCTCGGGCGAATACCAGGAAGGAGGAGACTTCCTTCATTACTGCCATCACGAATGCAAATCAGTGACCCAGGTTTAGTTTTGGCAAATGTCGATTACGCCTCCCTTTAACCTGAGGCTAGAGGGGAGTCAACGCTCAAGCATTTTGAGAAAGGCCCACTTCATAACGTCCTCAAAAGAGGGTTTGAATGAACCTACCTGTGATGTCAATAGTGGACACGAATAGCCCTCATGCTGCGATCGGCATTAGGAAGAACTGCCGTTCATATGCCGCAGGGGAGAGATAACCCAGTCTTGCCTGACTCCTCTGCCGGTTATAGAAGACCTCTATATACTCGGTATCTCCCGATGGCCTCCGTTCTTGTCCCATAACGACGATGATGAACAAGCTCATTCCTGAGCGAACCGCTGAAGCTCTCCATAGGAGCGTTATCATAACAGTCCCCTTTCCCACTCATCGACGCTCTCATATGGAACCATCAAGCAGCCTCCGGTATTCATGAGAGCAGTACTGGCTCCCCCGATCTGAATGGTGGATCAGTCCTGGTACAGGCCCTTGGCCGCCACTGCCCTGAACAAGGACTGGCTCACGAGGTTCTTTGTCATCTGGGACCCATGGCATATCCGACTATTTCTCCTGTGAAAACATCCTTGTGCCCGCCAGGTAAAGCCAGCCTTCTTCTGTGGGGATGTAGGTGATATCCGTAACCCAAATCCGACTCGGCGCCGCTGCCTTGAACTGTTGATTCATCAGGTTCTCAGTCACAGGTAATGTGTGTTTGGAATCCGTTGTTGCCTTGAACTTTTTCTTCTGTTTACAGCGTATTCCCAGTTTTTTCCTTATCCGTCTGATCCGACACACTCCCGCCTTCATCCGTGTTCCGCAAGATCACGCTGCAGTCTTTCAGGTCCGAATGTCTCACGGGTCCTCTTGTGTGCTGCTTTGATCTCCACTTCCAGCCTTCCCTCTTCCTGAGCACGTTTCGAAGGCTTACGCTTGAGCCATCTGTAGTACCCGCTCGCTGATGCGCCTAATACATGGTACATCTGCGGGACAGGATATCTGAGCCGCATCCCTTTCATGATCGTGAATGGCAGCGACTCCTTCGCAAAGGACGCGGCGGCTTTTTTTAGATGTCTCGCTCCATCTTGACCTGGGCCAGCTCCCGTTTCACCCGAGCAAGCTCCATCTCACCTCTGTAAGCGGTCTCTGCTGTCTGCTGACCTCTGAAGTTTGCCTTCCCTCTTCGCCTTGACCCAGTACCGGATGGTCGAGCAGGAAATCGAAAATCTCCGCCCCACTTCCGGCATGCTCAATTCGCCTTCTGTCACTAGTTTTACAGTTCTTCCCGTATTTCCTTGGTGTATACCGCTCTAGGAATCCTTTCTATTCTGACACCTCCGTCTCTGATTCTAACTCAACCAAATAATTGAAAATTGGCTAAGTTACCACTTAAATCATCCTTGAGCTCAAGACTTATTGTAAGCAAGGGGAAAATGGGGTTATCACAGGTTCTGACTACCCCAAAAACCTGAAAATCAGTATGCCCTTCTATATGAGCAAGTCTCTATGCGTGTCCGGATCAGCCGGGTCATGCTCCAGTGTATTAAGTGTATAGGCAACAAGGATATTTGCCTCTCGACTCAAGTTCTTAATTGCATGAGAGACACCTGGACGAAAAACGAAACGATAAGCCTCTTTGTCCGGAACAATGACTTCTTCAATTTTCCCCTGGTCGCGAAAGCGTACCAGCGAAGGCCCCAATATGGTAATTGTCTCCAGGCCTTTTGTGTGATAGTGATTGCCCCTCACAATACCGGGAAGACTGACAACGATATGCGCATTTCGTTGAGAAACAAAATCTTCAACAGCAAGAAGTTCCAGAACGAGACCTCTCTGATCCGTGAGAACGGTGAGCCGTTCATAGGAAACAGGCATGGCACTCCTCCCAATTTGCGCAGCAGATCACGCGGGCTGCTGTCCTGCGATGGATTCAGCGATATCAGACACTATTCTCCACATTT
The DNA here is from genome assembly GCA_963740905.1 of uncultured delta proteobacterium. GTDB lineage: Bacteria > Desulfobacterota > DSM-4660 > Desulfatiglandales > HGW-15 > JAFGDM01. The sequence continues at coordinate 196,077 of CAVUFY010000007.1, read as the reverse complement.
ATTATTCAGTGTGGAACCTAACATATTGGGTCGCCGGATGGCAAACAGATGATGATTAGCCCAAATAACCTGGCAACGCCTTCGCGCAAATCGTCTATACATACTTTTCCGGCTCAAACAATTCGCGCCAGACGCTCGACCACTCGGAGATCCTGATCAAGTCCCCTCTCCGCTCATCGTGGGCTCTCCTATCTTCGTAGCTTCTCCGTTCTGTTCCGCCCCGCGAAAAGTGGTCAGGGTCGTACTCCACGCGTCTGTCACCTCTGGAGCGCCGGTCGAAAGGGAGGCGCAGGCTTGTTGACATTGGGCACTTCCTCCTGACTTGTCTTGTCTCGCAATCTCCGGTGTCGCAGACGGCGGCTATAGGTCACCGATTGGAATGATGTCCGCAAAGGCAAATCCGTCCCGCTGCAAGACATCCCCCACATCCACCCGAATGCGCCCTTTAAACATCGGTCCCGCGACAACGACGGTGTGAAACTCCCCATTCTCCCCGCAAGGGTCCACGTCCGTGGGAAGCTCCTTCAGCAGATCCCTTGACCATAGGCGGCCTGCGAAACTGGCGGGCAGCTTCTTGAGATCCACACTGCTGATGTATGCCTCCATGCCCGCATCAAGCATTTGCCCGGCCAGTTGGTCCGTCGGGATTTTCCACAGCGGAAAGAGTAGCTCAAGCCCCGTGCCCTTCATCTGCTTCTCGCGGTATTGCCGTACGTCCTCAAGGAACAGATCACCGAACGCGATTGCCTCAATCCTCTTCGCCGCGAGCCCGCCGACAAACTCCCCCATGATGGCATCGCACTGCTCATTGGTGCAAGGGTCCGGGAGATTGATAGTATCAAGTGGGAGACCAGCAGCTTCCGCCTGCCGACGAAGAAGGTCAGCTCGGGTGGAGTGCATGGACACGCGGTCGAATCGCTCGTTCAATACGCTGAATAGTCCCGCGACCTCGACTGCGGGGTCCCGACGCAGGACATACAGCGCCCAAGCACTGTCCTTCCCGCTGCTCCAACTGAGTAAGGTTCCCCCTTTTATTATTGTACCCGTCGGACTATCACCTTTCAGCGGCAGGCCCATTTTGGGCGATCCACCATTCGCGATGTCAAACCGGCTCCTGCTAAGAGAGGTGGTATTTGCGAATCACAGCACGGGCAAGTGACCGCAGTTCACGCTTGAAGCGGGTGGCGTCCATCTGCCCTTTTATAACATTGCATGATCTGCACGCGGTAACGATGTTTCGGGCGTCGAAATCGTCGCAATCCTCCCCAAGCTTGGCCCTTGGCTTGGCGTGATCGAGTTCAAAACGCAAACCACGACCTTGTTCAGCTTCCACGTCCCAAGTCGAACGGCCACAATACCTACACGTGTAACAATCGCGATTGAAGATAATCGCCCGCCACAAATGCCAAAGCCGCTTAGGACAGTCGTTGAAACGACGACCCGAATAGCCGATGTGGGCGGCAACCAGTCTAATGTCAGTCGCTTTCACAGTTGAGGATAGAACATCTGACGCTATCAACGGCTCCACAGTCCCAAGTAAACCCGCTTGCACTCTTGCAGATTGCTTCGGCGAATAACGCTCGGCTGCGTCAGAGCCATCCGCATTTAGGGCTTTCCCACGCCAGCGAGGCGTTTCCAGATAGGCTGCGTAACGTTGGATTACCCCTTGCCAAGTTGTTGCCGGTTGCCTCCAGTTTCTGTTTTTTGGCATGTCAGACCTCATCGGGTTGAACGGCCAAGCTTACATAGCCCATGACTTGAATGTGCCCAGTTTCAGGCACGGATTCTCCCTGAGGACAGAATGTTTCCGGCTTCACTGCAAATTCGCACGGCGCGTTACTGTTTGGCCAGAGTAAACTATCCACATTGTCTAGGCGCTCTGCGGCCTCGATCAGCCCCTCCCCGCCCGTCTGCCGAGTTCCGCCACCTTTTTAGATTTCGGTTCTGGAACTCTCTTCGTAAACTCCCCCAGGTAATTGAACATGAGCCTATCCAACTCCCAGCCGTTAAGCCCCACCTCAGCAGCAGCAGATAATAAGAAAGACTCATGCTCCGCATAGGAAGTAAATGATAATCCCCACGCCTGTGTTAAAGACTTAATTCGTGCATCAATTGCAATTGAGTTCCGAAACTCCTTGTGATATACGTCCATCATTATGTTCCGAGCATACTTATCACCGATACCCGGAAAGGATTTTAGAAACTGAATCTTGGAATCACGTCCTGACTGTCTCAGGAGTTCTCTTTTTGCTGCCTCCGGACCTCCCAGTTCTCTCACTTTCTCAAAGCAACCAATTAGGTACTTGGTTTTCCTCTTCGGCATCCTAATCTTGGCCGTCCGAAATGTCTGTTCCACCTTCTTAGCACGCTCCTTAGGACGTGACTGTTCTAGCGTATCGAATGTCACCTCCTCATAGTTTTTCTTATTGTCGATAAGGCCCTTCCAACCGGAGGCCCGGCCCATAGTAGCGAAGCTCTGGAGCAAGTAATGCCACAGAAAGTCCGGACGTTTTAGTTGACGGTACTCTCTTTTCCTTTCATCAAGGTCAGTCTTCTTCTCACGAGCCAACTCTTTGGCGACTGCGGCGATTCTCTTTTGTATGACCGTCTTCTTGTTCATAACACAAGACTCCACCACACACCGCCATGCTGCCCTAAAACACCGTCCTGGTATACATCCACTGTTCAACAAAGTCCGGTACACACCACTTATATAGTTATGCCATGGCAAAACTCCTTACTCTCGACAAGGTCTCTCTATACAAGCGCCTTTTCAGGTCTGCCCCTCTCTTTTCAGATCATAACTGTCACCGATAATCATGAAGTGGTCTTTAAGCTGGTTCAGATACTCAGGGGTATCCTCTATCCCGTCAACAATTGAGTCTATGGACATCCTGAGGATGCGCTTTGCTTCTTATGTCAGGTTCCATATTCTGGTCTGACTTCGCGGAATTACAGGACTTGCATATAGGCAGAAGGTTCCAAAACCTGTCAGCCTTCACCATGCTCCATGGAATCACATGGTCAACCGCCTCGAATCTTCTTTTGTTGCAGTAAGCGCAATTCCTGACCCCCAGATCCTTGAAGTGTTTCCGAAACGCTGTTAGGCTTTTTCTGTCTGGTTCCGAGACCTGGAGAAGTGAGACCCCGGTGGGCATATTCCCCTCTCGATTGTATGGGAGATTGTCCGTAAACTCCGCCCAAGCGAGAAGCACTGCCTTGTCGAACCAATAGTGCATGCGTTTAAAGTCTGAGACGTACTTCTTTCTTATAGTGATGAAGGTACTTTCTTGAGTATAGAAGTCCGAGTACCTTTTTGCTTTGATTTGGGAAGGGTCACCTTTAGGATATTCATAGAAATCAAGATGAATTTTTCCCACACTCCCGGATATATTTTCGATGTGGACTATTGGGTGTGCGAACGTGATGTATCTGGCTCTGTTTATGGCTGTCATGCCTTTGCGGGAAAGACTTTCTCTCTTCTTTAATCCCGACATAAGATCATGGATGTGGCCATCCTCAAGCGAATCTTCCTGGACACCTTTCAGATCAAGCTCTTCGACTATAGTTCTCAGGTAATCGTAGTACCGCAGCTGATAATTCGGTTGTCAGCTGGCGAGTCTCCGACCTATACATCTTCCAGTAGTATGTTAGAAATTTCTCCGCAAAGAAGATCAGTGGTATCTTTAGATCCCTGCCAGCGTCCGGATCTTTCTCTACAAGTAGTCAAAGATAGCTCTCAAGAACGCAAACTTGTGACTCCCAGCATTCCTTCCTTCCGTTAAAATGAGTTCGATTTGTTTGCTGAGATTCATTTGATTCTTTCCTCCTGAAATTATGGCTGTTATGGCCACGGTTTCACCGGGGTGCTGCTGAAACGACTTCAACAAAAGCGCAAAGCCCGACAGATTCAATGGAGCCACGGTCTTCACCGTGGTGTAACTACCGTGTCACGGTTCCGCAGTCGTGCCATCGGTGCTTCAATGGAGCCACGGTTCTTCACCGTGGTGTAACATCCAGCAGTTGCAGTCATGCCGCTGCCATGGAGGCTTCAATGGAGCCACGGTCTTGGACCGTGGTGTAACATCGACCCGATATCCATCCCAGGCGTCCGAATGCGCTTCAATGGAGCCACGGTCTTGGACCGTGGTGTAACTCATGACGCTTACGAGACTCGCGTATCATCATCGAGCGCCAGACTCTCGAGCTTCAATGGAGCCGCAGTTCTTCACTGCGGTGTTACGATTACATTGAACGTCGTGCCGACAGGTCACGGTGCTTCAATGGAGCCGCAGTTCTTCACTGCGGTGTTACTGTCTACTACTTTACCTTTGGAAACACAGAGGATTTTTGCCCTTTTCCGCGAACCCAGGCAGTAAACCCTCTTCCGCCTGTTTATCATGCCAGCAAACGCAGAAAACACTTAGCATCTCAGGCCCTTACGTTTCCGCGAACCTCCCAGGGTTTTGGCGTCCTCATGAGGTTCGCGCTATATTCAATTGTCAAAGAACACTGCTTCAGATCATCCCCTCGCCCGGAACTGTCCTAGCCCGTAATGGCACCCATAACCAAGAGCTATGGGGCCTGAAACAGGCTTTGAGAATGTAAGCTGGAATCCATGCGCGCCCCCGGCAAAAGAGCCGTGGCCGTCCCTCCTCAGCTTCGCGAACCCATTCCAGAAGAGTTTCTTTCCACGGCTTCTTGTGCATCCTATCCACTCAACGCGCTCAGGCTGGGGCAGATCTCGCTGGGTCAGTTCTTTTCTGAGCTGATCCTCGGGACCATCTATCCACAGCCCGTCAGACTTCAGTCTTGGTTCGCCGTTTCTCCTCCTCTTCGGATGGCGCGTCAGCACGAAAGGCGTTCGGGATTCCCATACGCTGCCCTTAGCGAGGATGGGTGTGAGACTCTTACCTGAATCCAGTCCGCCGAAGTCTTCTGGTTGCCCCATCCCTACCAGTAAAGGGTAAAGACCTGGGCGTCCCCCGTGCTGCCAGAGTTTCCTCAGTCTGGCCATAGCCAACTGGTCAAGGTCGCTGAATCCCTTCGGGGCGTAAATGATGATTCCCTCAATGCGTCCGTCCCCATCGTCATCTAGGGGAAGGAAAAACGCATGTTGGTGTCCATTGAGTGGCCGACCCTGTGCATCCTTGCCCGAAAACGTCATAGATGGTACGCCTTGGTTGTCATGGGCAGAAAGACTCATCAATGCCTTTCGCATGTTGTCTGCGATGTAAAGGGTGTCCAAGAGACGTGGTCTTACGTCCGCATGGACAGACTCTGCGCTGAGGGCGAATTTCGCGACAGTGGGTCTGGTCTTTCTTGTGGTCCGTTTTCTGGCTGGCCGCACAGTAAAGCAATCTGCTGGCCGGATATAATCTACCCACCTGCTTCCTGGCGGATAGTTCCACCCTGCGCTCCGGAGATCCCCAGTGTCTGCCAGCAAAGCATCAAAAAGGTCTTTGCCAGCCTGTGCTTCCAGTTTGGACAGTTCTTTTGGGGTGAGTCGGATCTTAGCAGGGTCCTTCGCCTTGGATTTGAGCTTTCTTCTCATCCAGCAGCTTGTTCTTCTGCAATTGAAGCCATTCCTCTCGCCAGCCCAGGTAGTCTGCTGAAGCCATGGGAGCCAAAAGTGTCACCCTCTCGCCGCCCTGATCACCTCCACTCTCATCAACGGCCACAGCGTTAGGGGTCCCCAACCACCGGCCCACTAACCTGGCCTCCACCCATGACTCCGCCCTGCCGAGGTACGAGAGATTTGTCAGCAGATCTTCCAGCAATCCTCTTTTTGTCTCGTCCAGCTCGATGTCAGGCCAGTGAATAACTACGGGCTCCTCTGGGTCCACGAGAAGGAAAGCGTCTATAACCTTGTCTGTCTTCCCATCCAATGCGCTGCGGTATTTCGGCATGTAGTGTCGAGTATGAGCAGTTGCAGCGGGTGGCAGCCAGAAGTGGGGCGGATTCTCCGAGAGAACACCAATCAGCTCTCGCGCCTCATCCGGAGGATTCATTGGGTCCCATCCCAGCTTTCTGAACCCGACCGCAATCAGGGATCGGAGAAGTCGCCACGGGGAGATTGGCCATTCCACGACACCTTCGTTCACGTGTCGATCCCAAGGGGTCGCATGGTATCGCCCGGCAAGAAAATGAATGGCAATTGTTACCATCGCATCACTCCTTTCTACTCGTAATTCACAATGGTCACAGGAGGGGTAGCGAATAGACCCTTACTTGCAACGGCGCTGATCATGCCAGGAAGTTCTTTCTCCAGGCCTTCCAGACTGGGAATCCGGAACCCGTTGGGCCTTGTAACTGTAATTTCTCCCTCCTGTTCAAGATCACACGCCGTGCGCAATCTCAATCCCTCCTTCAGGAACCTTCTGATCTTGAAAAGAGCGATAGCCGTGAGCATGTCAGCCGCCTCTTGCGGCAATCCGTATCCTCGCAACTGCGACAGGTCAAGATTGAAGAAAGCTGTAATCTTCTCAGCTGTGTATTCATCACGGGAAAAGGGCACATGACCAAACCCCTTTGCAGCATCTCCCTTCGGATCGACCTTATCGAACTTCACCCCGCCACTGGGGGCCACTGAAATGCCTTTCGCCTCTACGAACGCTGAGAGGCTTCTCGGCACCTTTACCCTGCCCCCTGCAATATCCTTCTTGGCGATGAACACCCCGTGGAGCAGAGTGTTCGGGTCATACTTCAGCATCGCAGAGGCCACCAGCTTGAAATTCACAGGACCTATCTCCAGGGAACCCAGCTCCTCTCTTAGTTTGGCGAAGAAGGTCTTGTCCGCGCTCTCCAGAATATAGGGGCTGTTAATGCGATGAGCTTCAAGCAACGAGTTTGTCAGGACCTCTCCGTTCCTGTTGACCAGAATGTACGGGATCCCTTTGAGTGCCGGGACAAGATCTCCTGCGGTCTCATCCCAGCATACCGTTTCCAAACGATTTGCCATGGACTGGGCCGATTCTAACAGACACATCTCCGTGCCATCGGAGAGTGAGTAAGTCGCAGCCCCCAGATCCGGGAAGCCGGTGGGCTGAAAACGTGTTCCCTGCAAGGGTTTTAGACTGGCCTCCATCAGTAACCTTGGCTCATTTGCTAAACTCTGAAAATCCATAACTATCCTCCCTTCCATTGCTTATCTGCCAGCCCTAGCTGGTGGTTTGAGGACCATGCGTGCCAGGTATAAGATATCGGAGTCTCTTATCGAGAAGAAAAGAGCAGCTGCTATTCTTTTCCCTGCATCACTGGACACGACGAAATCGTTTGCCTTGGGATAAAGCCCCGACGCACTCAGTCTGCGGGAAGCGACTCTACAGGCTGAAGCAACCTGCCCTGCTTTTCCCTTAGCAAAAATGGCTGGATCGAGCGGCACTTGAACCCCAGCGTCGCCGAAATCGAACCGAACTGGACCGGGGAGATGTGTCAGCTTCAACAGTGCGTACGGGGCTGGAATAAGTGGATCAGCGGTTCTTACAGAGGATGAATCTGAGCGGACCTTGTACCAGTCCACCGCATTGAGTCCCCACAGCAGCCTTTCCAGTTTTGCTTCGTCAACGGCTCCTTCAATAAATAGCCTGACATCAGCCAGATCCGCTGGCTGCCTTGCTCTGAAGGGCAATACCTCGAACTCACGTCGTCTGTATTCCAGCAGTCTCCTTTCTAAGACGGCGATCAGGTTCTCCGTGAGGGTCCCCTCACCCCAGACGACTGAGTTATCGTCCATCTTATCGAGATTGAAAGCAGGGTAGCGTCTGTCAAGAGCAACAGGAATCATGTTTGCGCGTAGCGGCCCAAGGTCGGCATCATAAATGCTGGCAAGGGAAACGGCCAGTCTGAACTCCGGGCTTCCATCATCGGCCTGTTTGACCCAATCCGGCCTGAGATGTGGGAGTGGGTAGAGCTTATTGTCCGCAGTTCGCCTCGGGCTCTTGGTCATCTGCTTCTCAGCCTCCCCCAAGGCCATGATCAAACGCTGCCATTGTGTCGCAGTGGCGTCTTTGCATACCCCCAGGATAGCCGCTTCAATGTTCCTCAGGCACCTTCCAAATGAGGCGGGCGCACGTGAGCCTGATGCAAACCCTCGGAGGCGGTCGAGCCAGCCATCAATGTCATCTATCAGGTTCACTTCCGGTCTGGCCAGAACTGGCCAGCGGCCCAGAGGCGTGGCGAGATATGCCTGGCCGTTTCTTTCGATGAATCCAACCCGCTGGAACTCACTTATGCCCCGGTCCACGCCAAGGGTTGCGATGGACCTGGCAAAATCGACTCCCGTGCGGCTCAGACGCCTTCCCACCTGGGAACGGCCCTCGGAAAAAAGCATCTTGAGTTCGCTCAAGGTCGCCGGTTTTTCCCACAGCGGCAGCCAGACCTCTGCCCGTGACTTGTCATCTGGTGCTGCTGATCCGTATCCTGCCATCGAGGAGCGAACGGAGAAAGGGGCACTCATCAGACCAGGTTCTGTCACTTGAAGTTTTTTGGTCACGGCTGCCCCGAAGAGGACTGAGCCCTCCATGAGGAGGATGAAGTCCCAAGGGTTGAGCAGTGAATCAGCGTCATATCCCGGACCGGCATTCGCGCCACCAGCGCCCCCAGGAAGGAATTGACCAACGGGAATATTTTTTCGGAGGTTTGCCGTAGTATCGGACCAAATTGATGCCCTGCAAAGAGATTCACAGCTCCCCATTGGTTGCCCTGAGAGAGGGTCGAACATCTCTGTGAGCCTTTGCATGAAGTTGTTTGTAAATTCCAGGCGGCCATCATTACCGCCAGTGCCCAGGAGCGGGGGAAACTGGACTCCCTCGGAAGTGAGCACATACGCTGCGTCCATCCACGCCAGAACTTGGTCCGGCAGGTTGCTTCTGCATTCAATCAGAAGTCTGCTTTTGACATCCTTCTGAGCTGTCCCGCTGGGTGGATTAGTTATGTTGAGGATCTGTAATGTCTGCTCACAGAGACCTATGACTTTGCGGCATTGCTCGAATCGTGGATGCTTGGAATCTCTTAGAGCCTCTATCCCGGTTCTTACGATCAGCGGGAAAGAAACCGCTACCTCCGTTCCAAGGAGCAACAATGGGCGTCGGGATGTATGCGTACAGGAGAAAGTGAATCAGCGCCTCACGATCAAGTCTTGAATGCAAACAGAAACGATCTTTTTCCCACCAACCGCGAGCTTCCGGATCTTGCTGTTCACTGACGAGCCTCAAAACGGCAAGTGACTTCAGGTAGCTCGCCAGAGGATCGGGCCTGCATCCGCTCAGGATAAGCGATGTTCTATCATTCGTCATCGCTCTTCCCTGTTTCCGCGCTTGCTCGCCAGTCAGCTACCCTAATGAGACTTTCCAGATATGCCAGTCGGAATGGACCATACTCCTCCAGTAGTTTCAAACTTCGCTCAAGCCAACTCGGACCGTACTGTTCGGATTTCCCCAACTCCATGAATACCAGCGTAAGAGCGATCTCCGGCGCGATCGCTCCTTCCCCGAGATCCACAGAGGGCAGAATGTCTCCGTCCCAAATACCACGGGCAAAACGCTGATCCTGTGGGGGGACTGCCTCGTTCGGGATAGAGCGAATAGAGAGGCGGACTTTTCCGTGGTGCGCAGCCACAAGGTATGCGGCGAGGTCGGGTTCACCTTGAAGCAGCATGGCAAGGGCTGACGCCAATTCATGCCTGAAGTATGGCCTCTCGTACTTTCTCAACTCAGGGGCCTTCGCCCAAAGCTGGTCATGTCTCTTCCTCCACCACAGTTTGGCCGACATCATTGCTCTTTACCGCATTCTGGAAAACGGGGTGCGCTTTGCCCCGGTCGTGCCATCGGGCGGCTGTAAGCAAAATCCGAGCGGGAATGCTGTTGGGTCGCACTGCATCGAGAACACTTTCCAGTTTCCTCACAACGTCGGTACTGTGCTTGGAGATTGTGACAAATGTCTTTATCGCAGCCAGGGGATCGTCTCCCGTAGCCTCCTCAGGTGATTGGGTAGAGGATGTTACCGGCCTTACCGAACCCTTCGCTTCTCTTCCGAGCCAGCCCAGTTCCGGGTCATACCCACCCTGCCGTGAATGGAGCAAGAGAACGAGCCCTGGTCGCAGCCGGTTTCTGTCAGCGCGCAACCAGGAACGATCCAGAGCATCCCAGACCCAGGCTTGCCTGTCTTGTAAGAAATCCCGGATCTCGTACATACTGACCGGGCAAAGCTCCTCGGGTTCTGGAGCCGCGAGACTGTCCGCAGGGCGCTCCCCTTCCCAGTCGCGCCAGAACACAGTCACGTCCATGTCGCTCGCGTCTCTGATATAGAGGGAGACATCAATATCACTGCCGCTTAGATCAGGGGTGGTATCGAAAAGTTCTATTATGTCCTTCCTGCGTAGGAGAGGATAGGGCTTGCTCAGCGAAGCCACGGTCAGCCCTTTTAGGCCGGCAGGAGCAACGTCGGTGAGTGTCCCAAGCTGTTCCGTCGCAAGATCGAGTTCGCTTCCCTCATATGGCAAAGCAAGACTGGGGTCCTCGACAACCTTGCCCTTCTCCTCTCGTTTCCAGGCTACATCTACCCAGCAGGCACGGGATGTGTTCAGTTCACCATACCGGTTCAGGCGACCGAATCTCTGCACAAGGGAGGACCAGGGCGCCAACTCCGTTACGAGTGTAGAGGCGGAGATGTCCACCCCGGCCTCTACGGCCTGCGTGGCAACCAAGACGTGATCTGTTGTCCTGATAGAAGAAAGGCCCCTAAGATCTTCTTCGATCTGCTTCCGTTCGTATGGTCTGAACCTGGAGTGGATGAGGCTGACACGGGTTGAGGACTGGCTGTCTGCGAAGAACCGTCTCAATGCCTGAGCCGTCCCCTGGGCTCTACGGACCCGATTCAGGATGACGATTGTGAGCCCCGGAGATTCCTTATGTAAGCGCGCTACCTCCTCGGCAAGCTCCCGAGGATACTCTTTCTGGTTGTCTTTGCGCAGGGAAATATCAGACTTGGTGAGCAGTTTCCTCGCATTCAACCGCTTCCTGACTGTAGGAATGTCGAGATCCCCGCCAAGATCCGTACAAACATCAGACCAGTTTCTTTCCGCAATCGGTGAGTCGATGGTGAAGAAAGATTCTTGACGGACGGTAGCACTCATCCAGATAGATTGGGGAGCCCCGTAAGCCCCTAACCTGTCCCTGAAGCCCTGGAGTTGTATACTGGTCGCCAAGCCAGGTCCCATCAACTGGACTTCATCCATAATCCATAGGCAGTCGTTATTGAGGAGTCCGAAATGCACCGGCCAGCGGAAGCGGCTCATGGCATAGCCCCGGTTCAAAGCTCGCGAGAGAAGCTGATCTTGCGTCCCTATGAGGATGCTTTCTCTTTCTGGGAAGAAATCCCAGTCCTGGGCTATCTCACCACCCATGAGTACATGAACAGCAGGTTTATTTTGAGGTGAGAGAAGGTTTGCCTTAACGAGGTTCTCCAGCCAAAGCCGCACGTTGGCTGCTGTCTGCTCTACCAGTACTCGCATAGGAAGGCAATAGACCAAGCGACGCGGTGTCTCAGAGCAAATTTCCTGTGGGTCCACGCCATTGACCCCTCGGCCAACGAAGCGCCTCCATAGCCATGCAAGCGTTACAGATGCAGTCTTTCCAAGCCCGGTAGGGATGTCTAAGACCAGGGGTAGAACCCTGAAGGCTGCGAGTGCGGTTTGATATGGATATGGTAGGTAGCCTGTAGCGTTCTGGAAGAAATCCTCGTACTCAGTACTGTCTTCCATGCCGTTCTTACCCCGTGCTACTGGAAGGTTCTAATATCGAGAGATCTGGAAACGAAAGCCCCATCTCCAAACCATTGCACATTGACCACTGCCCAATTCCCAGAAACAAGCCAAACAAATGGCTATTCAAGCTACCTCGCAAAGCTTCTCTGGCCCTCTACCACCTCCAACGGTTCTAGCGGAATATAATGACATTGTGCCAGGGGCCGCTGAAAGAATTCTCGCAATGGCTGAAAGCCAATCTCAGCATCGGCAAAGTCTGGAAAAAGCGGTGATCGATTCGGATATCAGGAATAGCCGTCTTGGTCTGTGTGGGGACCCGGTGGGGACAAACTGGACTCAAATTCAAAAAGTCATTTTCTGTCAATCTGCTACAGCCTTTAATATCAAGCTTCTTGGCCGCTTTATCCGTTGAAAGCCCCGTCAATAAAGCAAAAATGGCTTCGGATATTCCGAAACCCTTGTCATTGTTGGTGCGCCTGCCGCGATTCGAACGCGGGGCCTGCGGATTAGAAGTCCGCTGCTCTATCCAGCTGAGCTACAGGCGCAGCATGTTGAAGAGTGTGATATCAGGTTGGAATGCTTGATGATTTTCCGATTGCCAAGCTATCTCTCTAGCCTGATCCTTTCGTTCAAAGAGCCAGGGTGTGTAAAAAGTGTGAAAAGTCCGGCAAACACACCCCCTTTTGCTTCTTGGTTTTTACCTTATCACAGCACCGGTTTTGCTTCCAAACGAAAAAATCTACCTGCCGCCGCGCCCCTGCCGACGCCTTAGCCAGGCACATCTCCCCATCCTTCCTCATCATCTGTCTGTCCCTTCCCAGCCATTGCAGCTTTGAAATGGGTAAGGCTATGACAAAGCTGCCCTTATCCCTGATCATCGATTCAAAGCTGCAACAATGGGTTTCTCCGTCCGGCTTCGGGTTGGGGTGATCTCTTTATCCCCGATCCAACACCTGTGATATTCAGCCCCCCCTTCCGGTGCCGGTGATATCTCCATCCCTGGCAATCACTCTATCAGTCCAGCGTTGCAACAGCTCAGTTAAGGTTATTGATTCTCCCCACCCATGCCCTGAGCTGCCCTGTCCTTGATTGAAATACCCACCCCCGACTTCCCTGCCGGATGATACTCCATCTCCGTTCGCCTAATTTCCAGCTCTGGCAATGGCCGTAATCCCCTGACCGTGATCACCCACCCTGGATTTTGAAGGTAGTCTCCATTCTGACTGAGCAGCCCTTTCCTGCCTACCCCGGACGTCCTGAGCGGTCTTGAAGTTGTCATACGGGGGCACCCATACCCTGACAGCTGTAATGAAAACTTCGTGGGAATGCTTACTTTAATTCCGTGAGCATTGCTTTGGGACGGGTGCGGAGGCAAGGAAATGAAAGCTCTGGTTCTCATGGTTATATTGCTTCTTTCTCTTGCCGGTGCTAGGCCTGTATCAGCCTCGGATTCCTTCAGGTGTGGCCCTGAAGTCGTCACCACTGGAAAGACCACGGTTCAGACACTGCTTTCCTGTGGTCAGCCTTCTTTCACGGAGATTCTCAATCCGGGATTCAAAGGTCCCAGGGTCGAGAACTGGTTTTACAATTGCGGATTCAGCGGTTTTCTTCACGTGCTCAGATTTGTGGAGGGAAGATTACAGGACGTAAAGACGGAAGGCTATGGCCGGGGACAATCCGATTGTATTGGTGCGCTTCATCGATGAGGGATTCCCTCTGATGGGTGATGGGTGTCGGAGCGAAGGGACTTAGTCCACTGTTGCAGTTAAAGGTGATTTCAGATCACTTTTTCGATTCTCAGCCTGGCAGGAATGGTGGTCTATGCACACTGGCAGATCTTCCTGGCCTATGCCAAGTACCTCAGCCCGGCCTTCCACATGTGGGCAAACCAGGTGGTCAAGGAACGGTTCGAGGAGATGGCTGATCCAATAACACACTGGTCCTATGATTCGCTGTTCAACAGCCTCTGGACGGTGCTTTCGATCTCCTCCAGCTTGAACGGTTTCATGATTACCGCATCAATGCAGTTCGGGTTCTGGTCTTGCCAATCCTTATGGTCGTCACAGAACCCCGTTATAACGATCACAGGTGTGTTCGGGGAATGTTCTTTGATGAGGCAAGACAATTCGTAACCATTCATGAGAGGCATCTGAATATCAGTTACCACTAAATCGTAAGAGCCGGTACGGAATAGATTTGAAGCTTCAAGACCATTGTCAGCCAGAGTTACACCATAACCCAAAAAGGTAAGCACATTTGACAAAATCGTCTGGATGCTCTCATTATCATCGACCACCAGCAATTGCCTCCTTCTCGGCAATCCTGAGACAATGACAGGATCTTTCTCCTTCTCAATTTCATTTTTTAACATTTCACCCTCTTTCCCCTAAGTTGAAACAAAACATGGTCCAAAAGTCAGATCGAGTTAACGGGAGTAATGCTATATTTGAGGGCTACAGGCCCTAACACTGGAGGTGCAGCTTTGTCGCAGCTCAGACTCTCTTCATAAGGTTCCAGTCCTCAGCCTCATAAAAGAGAACTTGACCTGCTTTGTTTTGAATTACACTGGCAATATCAAGCCATTGCTCATGATGAATCTGCTTCCGTGCTCTATCGGCAAAGTTTCCTGCAATCTCAAGCTGCTGAGGAGTCACACAGCTATGGACAACCCTGAGAATTTTTTCTACCAATGCATCCATATCAACTTACCTCCCATATTCTGTTATTCAACTCCTTCATTCTTATTTCGATGCAAAGGAACCTTCGGAATCTGAAAAATTTGCAGTTCAGCCTCGGTTCTTTATTGACGCCTTGGTGATGCGAAGTGTATGCCAGGAAATAAATGCTGTTTTTCCCCATGATTCTATACCCTTACGAACCCCCATCCTATGGTGACCCATTTAATGTGTAACGATCTACCCTGTTTTATAAGCAACCCATTGCCTATTCATGGTAAAGCTTTACACACTTCCAAGGAACATCCATTAAAGCCCAACGGGGTGATCCGCTCACCGGTTCTTTCCATCCACTTTTTCATCCACCCTAATCACAAGGGGCATTACCCTTCACCAGAATGCTCCTGTGAGATCCAGAGAGGCACATGGATCGATGATAATGTCCGACATTATGATTGTGTCCGGATTCTAAGAACCAGTGCTAACTGGGTTCTTGGGAGAGAGTCCTCTAGAATACTCCCTGGGAGTTGTGAGAGGGATGTGGATGATCAGAGCTGTGGAGAGCCTTGTAAATGCAGGTTGCAGCTGTGCCACCAACAGCTACCGCAACAGGTGGCCATGGTTCTTATGGGGTCGAGCTGCCGTGGGGTCTCTACATGATAGAGCTGCTATGAGTTCTCACCCCCGGCTTTGAGAGGCACAGGAATCGACGAGGAAACCAGTGGGAAGGGGAAAGCATGAAGCAAAGACGAGAGCCCGCCTAAGAGGGTCTGACAGAAGAAAAGAACGAGAATCGCCCACCAGACCAGGATACGGACAGTCCCGGTGCCGGGATCGCAGCTAAGCTGGGATGGAGGAATCACCCCCTGGCAAGGTGTGCGAAGGACAAAATACTGTAATA
This sequence comes from uncultured delta proteobacterium, assembly GCA_963740905.1. Lineage (GTDB taxonomy): Bacteria > Desulfobacterota > DSM-4660 > Desulfatiglandales > HGW-15 > JAFGDM01. Next base: position 180,737 of record CAVUFY010000007.1, on the reverse strand, counting down.
CGTACAGCAGAATACAGAATACACCCAATATTAATTGATCATTAGCTGCACCAAAATAAGTCAAAAATACGTGTCCGTAGAGAGGCTTTATTGAATGAACGTTTTGCTTACTGGAGGGACGGGCTTCCTTGGTGAGTATCTCTTAGCGGAGCTTTTGCAACGAGGACACTCTGTTTTCGCCCTCTATCGGAACGTCGGGAAGAAGATATGCACTGTCAAATTTCTGCAGAGCATAGGCTTAGGAGATCGAGTCGAAAACATAAAATGGCTGGAAGGCGATATCCTCCAATGTGATGAAAAATTCCCGGAGTGGCTAGGACAACACCAAGGATTAGATAACATCGATTGCCTTCTACACAGTGCAGCCGCTCTTAATTTTAAAACAGACTCAAAGGGGGAGCCTTTCATCACCAACGTAGCAGGCTCCAGGGTGTTGAAGAGGCTTTTGGATCGACATCCGATGCAGGCCCACATCTTGAGTACTGCTTTTGTTTGCGGGCGGATCAAAAATACCGTGGTCCCTGAGATCAGCCACTCAGAAGGTGAGTTTACTAATAGCTACGAGAAAAGTAAGTGGGAAGCGGAACGAATATGGGAAGGAAAGGCTACCATCCTTAGGCCGGGCGTCATTATCGGACACAGCGAGACAGGACGGTGTACATCCTTCAATGGATGGTATGTGGTGATGAGGGGGGTTCATCTTCTCAGCCAGTTCCTGGATCTGTATCCTATGAGAAGGAGATACCGTCTTCATATTGAAATTCCGGCTGATCCTGATGCTACGGCCAATCTTGTGCCCGTTGATTATGTCGCCAAAGCTGCCATAAGGATCATTGAGAACCCTCGAAATCACAACCGAATATTCCATCTCACGCACCCAAAGCCGCCCACGAATCAGTGGAGTTACGATTTCATTTGCAAGAGATTTAGCATCGGGGGCATGCGATTTGTCGGGAGTGGGTCACAGCTTGGAACGCCGCGAAACGAAATTGAACGTATGATTCGAAGACATATCAGGGCAATGCTTCCATATTTCTCCAACAACCCAACCTTCGATCGCTCCAATACTGACAAAGCAATTCCGTTATTGCAGGTGCCTGAGATAAACGAGGTGTATTTGGACAAGGTTGTCGAGTATGCGGTCAATCATAACTGGGGTCACCATCCGGCCCCAATTTTCGCGGATAATGAATTATTGATCTGATGAACTCGTGCCAGAGTGCGCATTCACATAAATCGGTGTGAAAGGGGAGCGAGGATGAGAGAGATCTATACATTCGAAAGAGCAGGACGATTCATGCCTATCCAGTTAGAGGTGGAAAATATCGAAAATCGACTGGTTGTTCATATCAAGGGGTCAAGAAGTAAACTGTTCGCTCCTTTTGTCGAGAAATACTTTGAATGGCTGAATCGCGCAGGGCCTATCGCCACCGACAATGGTGGGAATATTTACTCCCTTTTTTTGCCACCCGTGCCCAGCAAAGTGCATTGCAGGATGATAGACAACTATCTGTACGCTGGGCATCTCAAAAAGCCCAGGCCCCAATCTGCAACGATAGCCGTTACATACGATTGTCAGCTAAGGTGCATCCATTGCAGTGCTCCCCTTCGCAAAAACGGTCAGTTCCTGTTGAGCTTGAAAGAGCTAGAAGAAGTCATTAAACAAAGCATGGAATTGGGAGCTAATAATATTACACTTACGGGGGGCGAACCTTTACTGAGAGAAGACCTAGAAGATATTATCGCCAGGGTTGACCCCGAAAAGGCCATCTCCCATGTATTTACGAATGGGTTGGCGCTTGACAATAGAAGAGCATCTTCTCTGAAAGCAGCTGGTTTATACGCGGTGATAATCAGCTTGGATTCACCCCTATCTTCCGCGCATGATCGGTCCCGGGGTCGAAGGGGAACCTTTCGCGCAGTGGAGCGGGGAGTGAGGGCAGCTTTGGATGCTGGACTCCTGGTGGGCTTATCCAGTTATGCGACAAATGAATTTGTTGCCGAGGGATGGCTTCAGCAAATGGCTGCCTTAGCTACAGAGTGGGGAGTGCATGAACTCATCGTTCTTGATGTGATTCCCACCGGGCGACTTTTGCACCGAGGAGATATGCTCCTTACAAAAGAAAACCGCCAAGCTTTGCTTCATCAAACACGCCGGTTTTACAGAAAACATCGAGGTCGCCCGCGAATCACAACGCAAACATGGACCAACAGTGGAGCCTGGTTCGCCTTATCCTACGGCTGTCTTGCCGGTAGTTATACAATTCACGTAACCGGGTATGGTGATGTTACACCGTGCGATTTTACACCCCTATCCTTTGGTAACATCCGTGAGAAATCGCTCGTCGAACTATGGAAAAAGCTCACCAGTCACCCTGCTTATTGGGAACATCGCTGTGATTGCCGCATGCAATCTCAAGATTTCAGAAAGACGTATATAGAGAAAATTCCAATCGGTGCCACTCTACCGTTTCCAATAGATCGACTCTTCCCATCCACAAACGAGGTGTGCGAGGAACAGCCATACACCAGCCGAACGGAAAAAGACCACTGCCAAGTCGAATATTAAGCGGGGAATCACCTGAAATGCATGCTTTGCTAGCTCCGCAGGGGAATCCGACAACCCGGACAGAAAGGGAGGCGCTTTTGTGCCCATGCTTTTGTCTTGGGAGGATCGGCTCAGAGGGTAAAAAGAAGAAATTGCACGTTGCGAGCTGACTACTATACGACCCGCTTGCAGTTCTTCAATTCATGAAAGGTGAGGGGTATATGAACGTTCAGAAAAGCAATGTTCTGGTTACGGGTGCAACATCCGGCTTAGGTTATGCCTTTGCCACGATTTTTGCAGAAAAACACTATAATCTCTTTTTGGCTAGTAGAAATCAACAAAGCCTTGATGAAATGAAGAGGGATTTTGAAAGCAAGTATGACGTTTTGGTTGCTACAAGAGCAATTGATCTTTCAGAGCCGAAATCTGCCTACGAGCTGTTCGTAGAGACGCTCACTCAAAATATTGTGATTGACGTTCTCATCAATAACGCTGGCGTTGGAATTCGAGGTCAGCATGTGGATCAGGAAATCTCTAAGGTGGTGGCGATGGTTCAGTTAAACGTCACTACATTAACCGAATTGTGCATGTTCTTCGGCGCTGAAATGAAAAGAAGAAGAAAGGGATACATATTGAATGTTGCCTCAACAGCGGGATATCAACCTCTTCCTTATCTAGCCGCCTATTCTGGTACAAAAGGCTATGTGCTCAATTTTTCGGAGGCTTTGGCAAAAGAATTGGAGGATTACAATGTAGTTGTGACTTGTCTTTCGCCCGGTCCCACTAATACCAACTTTTTCAATGCAGCAGGGATCGGTGATAGAAAAACAGGGTTTTTTGCTAACAGAGGAAGAATGTCTTCTACCCAAGTTGCGATGGTAGGCGTAAACTCGTTATTCTCCAAGAGGCTCTCTATAATACCTGGCTTTAAGAATTCAACTTATGCTTTTCTTAATAGGTTTTCCCCCAGAGGAATAACCGCCACCATTGCCAAGAAGCTGATGAGCAAGTCAATCAATGATTAAGCATTGTAATGGCAATCTCTCGCTTTGGAAGCCAGCCCAACCAACGCTTGAGATACGTAGCCTCTCCGCTTACTTACACCTGAGCAGCCGCAAGATCTCCCTGATCTTTCTTGTATCTGGTCCAAAACCCTCTTCATCTCACGGCATGACAGGCATTCGACATCTGGTACGGGCAGCTCTGGTCGTAACAGGAACTGACAGACCACGACCATGACGTGATCCCATATTGACCTGGGCGAGATCGGTGGTCCTCAGATCACCCCCGACTACATCGTCCTATTCCCCTCACCCTGGCCCTCCTCATCTGACTCTAAGAAAGACTGATTGATACAGCTGTGGAGCATTGTAAGCCGTCTGGATCGACTTTCTTGATTTCCGAAGGGGAAAAACAGGGGTCAACCGGCTGGGAGGTTCCGAGTGCTCTCTGAGGAATGCTCACTCGAACAGCACAGCTCTTGGATCAGACAAGAAAAGACAGCATGACCCAACAGTATCTGAGCTGCAAATTGCCTTACTTCAGGGCAAGAGGGCTCTTAGGAAAATGTTCTTCCCCCAGCCTTGGGAAGTCTTCTCTGCTTTTTTGGTCTGAGGTGGGTCTTCTCTTTCCAAAGTTTCCGTTTGAACTCAACACGGGTAATCTCGTCAGCCAAGAAAGCGGCTACAAGCTGCTTGACTCGGATCTCTATGGGAGAGAGTTTTTGCATATTAGATCCTCCATTCTAACTCTCTTCCTCCTAGCTTCCATTTTATATAAGTGGGAAGGAAAGTCAACAGGGCAATTATGTATTTTGAACCGATCCTGAAAGCTGCTTCACTATCTCGGACCTGCTGGCAGAAGCCATTATGGATCTGGTGCGGAAACACGGTCGGACTGAAGTCAGGTACAGCACGGCACCTGAAGGCAAGAAGGCGAAGAAATAGCTGGCCGGTGAGTCATCGAGGAGCGATGGGCCCATTTTCGTTTCATCGTGATCGGCCCGCTCCTGGCCGCTCCGCCTGAGCATGGGGAGCTAAAACAGGAGTTGCAACTTCTGGCCCAAAGGAAGTGGCGTCATCCGATCACGGGGCAGCAGGTACAGTTTGCTCTGTCTACGCCGAACAGGCGTTGAGGAAAACGAGGTTACGCCCCGCTTCTCTCCCTCGCTCCGTCCTGAAGAGCATCCGCAATATCTTCGTTATCTCCTCCGTTCAAGACCTGCCGCAAAAGGAAATTCGTGTTCTTTTCAAGCTGGCTCATGTTTTCAGCGAGGACCCTGAGTTGGGTCAATACCCTCCGTGATCTTTCCTGGGACGGAATGCCAAGATGGGGGTTGCTCAAGAGCCGGATCAATTCGTTAAGCGAAGAGCCGTTGAAACGGTCGGAGTTGCTGTAGACAAGATTCACCCACGTTTCCTTCAAATCCTGAGGCATCCTCCGGTAACTCCCGATGACCTCAGGATCTTTTCCATAATGGAGAGCTCTCTTGAGGTCGCCTATGGCCTGCCTGGTACTCTCCGTCACTTCTATTCCCTGGGGAAACCGCTGGAAAAGATCCTTCCATCGTTGCTCAATTTGCATCGCCACCCAGTTTTCCCCCTTTTCCGCCGGAAGAGAGAGCTCAAGGAACCGTTTCTGCACGGCCGCCAGATCACTTCGCATGGGTTCAGAATCATCAGGAAAGTTGGCGAGCAACTGCTCCAGGGTTTGCAGGGCTGCCACTTTCCGGTTCTTTTCGTGTCGTTCATTCAGCAGAAGCTGTTCCCACTGCTCCCTGAGGCTACCTAACTCAAGTTTCACCAGCGAAAAAATGAGGGCCGACTTCGTTATCGCGTTGCGCAGGGAATCCGCAAGGATATTGCATGCGTTCAATCTGTCCTTGGCCAGTTGCTGCATTGCCCGCATGGAATCCTGGCGCAAATGATGCGAGAGCAACTGGGTCCCAAGGGTACGGGAGAGTCTCTTGATGACCTTGGTCTCAGAACTGCCGATCCGGATGGTGTAAGGCACAAAGTGAATTTTCACCACCCCCACCACCATATACTCAGTATCTTGCCAAAGCATTCCTCCGCTGCTGTCCTGAGGTGTTTCCGTGGAAGAGTAAATGTCGTATCCGAGGTCCGTCTTGCGAACAAGCACAGGTTCCATGTGGTGAAAGTCTTCCAGCACCCCCTCCACCTGCAACCTGACACTCCTCGCATCGGACCTGGGGTCTTCCGATGTCCAGCTCTTCTGAGTCTGAACACACCAGGCCATCGCCTCCAAGACCCGGCCTGGAGCATCCCGGTAGTCCACCCAGGATTTGCCGGGCGGATTGTATTCGGATCTTTCCGGCAGCCCCCAGGAAATTTGATTCTTAACCCGATCGATGATACCGGATGTGATTCTCTGCGTGACCAGGGCAGGCGGTTTGCCTACTCTGTAAATCGTCCCTTTGAACGAATTAGGTAGACAGAGCAGGATGGTCTCGATGACTTCCTTGCAGGCATTTTCCAAAACATCCTTTTCGATCTCGATGGACAACGACTTCCCTCGGCCCGCATAAGTCTAACGCGCTGCTAAAAATAATTAATTTAGCCTATTCTATGGATTTGTCAACAGAAATGAATTGACAACCCCTCATGGGAATGTCAGAATTTTGTTCATGATCCATGAAGGTCTCCAGATCGAGTATCTCCCATCCATGGACGATGCGCTGTTTATCGCTGGTTTTGAGGGATGGGGAAATGCCTTGGATATCTCCAGGGGTATGGTAGATTACCTCGTTGAGAAACTTAAGGGCAAAAGCTTCGGGCGAATCAGCCCTGATCTTTTCTATCGGTTTGATGAACACCGCCCTGTGGCCGACATCGAGGAAGGCCTCCTGAAAAACCTGACCCTGCCGGGGGGCGTACTTTACGCCGTGGAAAAAGCGGTGGCAGGAAGGAATATGATTATTCTCAAAGCCGCCGAACCGAACCTTCGCTGGCTTGCCTTTACGGATGCGCTTCTTGCGCTCTGCGAGAAGATAGGCGTCAAAATGATGATCAGCCTTGGGAGCATGTACGACAATGTTCTCCACTCCGACACTCTCATCTCGGCGGTCACTTCCAACGAGGAGATTCTGGCCGAGCTGAGGAACCAAAAAGTAATCCCCGTCAACTATAAGGGCCCCAGTGCAATTCATTCCGTCCTGCTCAACGAGGCGCGCAGCAGGGGGGTTCCCTGCGTCAGTCTATGGTGCCACTGTCCCTTCTATCTCCAGGGTACGACCCACTTCGGGCTCCTGTCGCATCTCGGCTCCCTTCTTTCAGTCTGGGGTGGTTTCAACCTGGACACCGAGGAACTGGACAGGACGTGGAAAGAGCTGAGCAAGCAGATTCAGGGAATTATTGAAAAGAACCCCGAACTCCAGGCCATGATCAGCGATCTAAGAAAATCGAAAATCAAAGGCTCGTGGGATGAAGTAAAAAAAAGTGACAAGGTCATACATCTCGAGGACTTCTTCAAGCCGAAATAAGAGGAAGAAGGCTCTTTGCACAGACACTCTATCCTGCCATACCCTTCATTCTCCTTAATTCCGCCACCAGCGCCGGGATCGTATCTCCCGCCTTCCCTTCAATGAAGATGTCGGTTACCGTGTCTGTGAGGTGCGTTCTCTCCATGTTCATTTCGATTAATTTCGCACCCTTGCTTTTTGCGATGGTCGGGATCGTGTTTGCCGGGGAAACCACGGCCGATGTGCCGACCACCAAAACAGCTTCAGCAGAGGATGCGAGTCGAAAGGATGCATTGAGCGCTTCCTCCGGGATGGCTTCGCCAAAAAGAACCACATCCGGCTTCAGGACTCTGAGGCAGGCGCACCTGGGCACATGTTCGCCCCGTTTTTCCTCGGATTTATATTTTTTACCGCACCATAAGCATGAAAGGGTGCTCGAATTTCCGTGATACTCGATTACTTTCCCTGCACCACCTGCCTGATGGAGGTTGTCCACGTTCTGGGTGATGATGCAGTGAAGGTACCCCAGCTTTTCCATCTCCCCCAACCCCATGTGGGCCGCGTTGGGCAAGGCTTGTGCAACCAGAGCATCCATGTCCCGCAGCATGTCCCAGATTTTTTCGGGATTCTCGCGGAAAGCATGAATCGTGGCGTACTCTTCAGGATTGTACTTTGACCAAAGGCCCCCTGCACTCCTGAAATCAGGTATCCCCGATTCCACCGAAATTCCGGCTCCTGTGAGCGCCAGAGTCAGCCTGGAATTAAAAATGATTTCAGCCGCCTTGCAGATGAGCTCTTTCATATTCGATCTCCTTGAAATCGAGGGGACATATCATTCCAGAGCCTCGATCAGGATTTTCCGCAGCGAGTTATTGTAGCTCTTGAGTGTTCCCTTGATGATTTTTTGCTCCCCGAAGATATTGATCATTCTTATCTCGTCTCCGTTGATCTCCAACTCATCCACGCTGTCGAGAAGTCTGGTTTCCGTGTGGTCTTGCAGTACGAACGCATTCGCTTCACACATCCTTACTCTCCCTTGAAAGTGATGATGTCATCCAGTCTCACGGTGAGATCATTCCAAGGTTTCCAGCGCCCTTCGAAGGCAACCCGTACTCCGGTGACTCAATTCAACCATTTCTCTGATATATCCGGCACTTTCCTTTTTGCCTGCCTCTTCCAACTGATCCGCAAACATGAGGTATTCGTCGTGATGATGGTCGTTGTGCGTGATCCAGTGTTCGAGCCTGATTTTTGCTTTCTCTACAAAGTCCATGGTCGAGACCTCCTCATCGCAAGCACTCTGTTTTTGTGTAGCACACCGGCGTGGCCATGGCAAGCGAGGAACCTCGACGATATCCACATTTCAATTGACTCTACAAAGGGCAAAGGGTAAAATTTTTCCTATTTCCGTGCCAATGGAGAGAGTTCCATGCCGGTTGATGAGATTCTCAGGGGCAAAAGGGTCCTCATCGTGGACGATGAGCCGGATGTTCTGGAAACGATCGAGGAACTGCTGAGCCAGTGCCTGATCGACAAGGCGCCGAGCTTCGAGACAGGAAGAAAGTTCCTCAACAAGAATCCGTATGACGTCGCGATTTTTGATATCATGGGCGTGAGAGGCTATGAGCTGCTGCGAATGGCGGCGGAAAAAGGCATTCCTGCCATCATGCTTACCGCCCACGCTCTCAGCCCCGCCAACCTGGTCAAGTCCATCAAAGAGGGAGCTCACTGCTATGTTCCTAAAGACAAACTCCCTGAGATTGCATTCTTTGTGAAAGACATCCTGCAAAGCCGTCAAACGGAAGGAAAAAGGCCGAGCCGGTGGTTCATTCGGCTCAGTCCCTTCTTCGACAGGCACTTCGGCGCGGGGTGGAGGGATAAAGACAGGAAGTTTTGGGAAGATTTCGACGCCCAAAACATTATCAGTAAGAAGGACATGGAGGAAATCCTGTGACTTGCTTGACCGATCTCCGGATTCCACCGGTGGTTAGCGGAGACTTGGCGATCGGAGGGACTGAAGGGTTACAGGGGGATTTTCACGGTGAAAGTGGCTCCTCTGCCCATGTCGCTATCTAGAAGAAGCTCTCCACCCATATCTTCGACGAGCACCTGCACGCCTGCCAGACCCAAACCGTGACCGCGGACGCAGTGGTCCGTTTTCATATCCATCTGGAAGTAACACTCGAATATTTTCCGGTGATAGGTCATCGGGATTCCCTCGCCGTCATCACTCACTGCGATGCAGAAACGGTTGTCACTTGCATAGATATTGAGGGCAACGCGCTTCTTGCGGTATTTGAGCGCGTTATTCAACAGGTTCCTGAGAATCTGCCTTACCTTGCTTTCATCAAGGCAAATCTCCCCCCTCCACAACTCTTCGCAAATATCGAGAGAAATCCCTCTCTGATCCAGGATTCTCTGCAAGTCTCCCAGTGACCTCTGTTCTCTCATCTCGTCGGCCAAAACCTGATCGGTTAGATCGGTGATTTCGATCAGCGTTTCTCCGATGAGACGGGCCGTACTGACGTTCGTCTTGGTCATGATCCCCGCACTCGATCGCCCGAGTTCCAAGGCGTCATTGACAAGGGTGCGGGTAACGATGGTGTTCCTCAAGGCTCTCTCCAGGACTTTGACCTGCTTCTCTGTGAGGGGCCCGTACTTGTCCGTCTTCTGGAGAAGAGACAAGAGCCCTGCCTCGATGACTGCCAATGGCACCTTCAGGTCGTGGACCAGGAATTCAAATTTGATTCGGTTTCTTTCCATATCTGAACCTAACATAGCATTCTGTTCGCTCTTCAGGCTAGAAAAACCACACCTACGTACCCCACAAAACTGTGATCAGGCCTCACATCATAGCTCGTGGAGTAAACAAGCTCTTCCGCCCTGTGGGCGCCAAGCTTCTTTGCTGCGGCTATGGCCGCGGCTACGGCACCGGAGCAACAGGCATTGTGGTTTCTGAGGGACTCGTGAACCACCCCTTCCGGGTCCATCTTGACGATCAGGTCTACTATTCGCCGGTCATTTTCATCCTTGACCCACTTCACGGCAGTCTCGCCCACCCCTTTAGGCGTGAATCCGTAATTGAGACCGTAATGAGTCAGGTCTGTTGAACCCAGGACCATGAGTTTCCTGCCCAGTTCCTCGGCCAGTTCCACAACCCGTTCGCCGATCTTGAGAGAAGCATCATTGGGAGGAACACCCACGGGGAGGATTCGCGAATTCGGGAAAAAGTATTTAATGAATGGGAGCTGAATCTCCACCGTATTGTCTTGTTCATAGTGATCAGCGGTTTCGATTCGAAAAGGGAATTCTGCGGAGAGGGTTTCCCCCAACTCTTCATCAATTTCCAGGTCCCCAAAAGGGGTCGCCCATGTCCCCTGCTTCGTCAGGTAGTTGGAGCTTGAGGCGTGAAGATGTCTGCCAAAAAGAACCACAGTTTCAGGAGCGGGCCTCTCATTCAGGCACCGGACCACGTTGCACGCAATGTTGCCCGAGTAGGCCCACCCTGCGTGGGGAACGATTCCCCCCACTTTTCTTCCTCCGGAAGGACAGGAAATGCCGGATCGTGAAAACTCTTCGATAACCTTCTCGCAATCGGAAGCCTTTGCAGGATACCAAGTCCCCGCGAAATCGGCTCTTCGTCTGGCCACGGGATCCCATCTCCTTGTACGCCGCTATTTTGTCGGAACCTCGAACCGGGCCCCTAACGGCGAGAGAATAATACTCAATCTAAAAAGGAGGAGCTACAAAAAAGTTTGATCCAAATTTCGGCGTCCGTCAATCTTTTTAATCCTTGTTCCCGGTCGGGATTGTTGCTAGCATTAAGACAAGCACAGGGAAAGAAAGAGGCCATTGTACATGAGTCACCAGGTCGCGGATTGGGTTCTCAGATTGGCGGTTTTGCTTTTCGCCATCACGGTTCATGAGTACGCTCACGGGCGGGTGGCGTATTTGCTGGGAGATCCAACAGCAAAGAACGCCGGCAGGCTCACGTTGAATCCCCTCAGCCACATCGACCCACTGGGCGCGCTCTGTCTGTTTCTGTTCCGTTTCGGATGGGCTAAACCGGTGCCGGTGGACACGAGGTATTTCAGAAACCCGAGGTCCGACACGATCATCATGTCTCTGGCAGGACCTTTGTCAAATTTTGCGGCAGCGCTTGCAGGAGGATTCCTGATTCGCTTCTTTCCGTTGCCTTCTGAAGTCTACCTTAAAGTGCTGCTCCATGTAATTCTCATGAACACAGGGCTCGGTCTCTTTAACCTTCTGCCCGTCCCGCCTCTGGACGGCTCTCACGTCCTGGAGAATTTACTCCCTCCCCCGGCGTCGTTCAAGTTTCGGCAAATCGGCAAATACGGGCCTCTGTTTTTCCTGGGTGTTCTCATGGCAGACTCCTTTCTGGGGATCGGCCTTTTGGGAAGACTTCTCGGTTACCCTCTCCTTCATCTCGCCTATCTCTTTGGCGGAAACAACTTTTTGGGCCTCCTGAGTGTGATGTAACCAGCCTGAAGAGCCGCAGACGCGTTGTCCGATTTCATCAATCCCCACCCTTGATGTTTTGACTCTCAGTCTTAATGTTCAATTAAAGCCCGTGAATTTGCTCCAGCCGGATCGGAAGGGGGAGGTGAGGGTCGCATTTGAGAAAAAACTCATCATAGTGGAAGAACAAAAAATTGTCAGGGATGGGTTAATATCCCTTCTGCAAGGCTTGGAAGGCATAAAAACTGTGGGAGAAGCGAAGGACGCTTCGAAAGCTTTCCAACTTGTTGAGCATTTTCGACCCGATCTTGTCCTAATGGGTTTGTCCGTTCCAGAAACGATTGGGTTCTCAGCTACCAAAGAAATCAGGAAAAGATTTCCCGGCACGAAGATTCTGGTCCTGACCGCGCATGAATCCGAAGACTACATACGTAAAGCCTTTAAGGCGGGAGCCAACGGCTACTGTCTTAAGGATGTCGGTTTGGAGGAACTGGCCCGTGCTATTCAATCCGTTTTAGCCGGGAAAGTTTACTTCAGCCCCGCTATTTCGAATAAAGTTTTGAATGGTTATCTGCGGCGACACAAGCCGTCGAGGTTGGATCTCCTCACTCGGCGGGAAAAAGAGATTCTGAAGTTACTGGTAGAAGGCAACAAAAACGGGGAAATCGCTCAGTTACTGTCCATCAGTGACAAAACTGTGGCCAAGCATAGAAGCAACATCATGAAAAAATTGGATTGCCATACTGTGTCCGATTTGGAGGTTTTTGCTCAGAACATTTCTTTCACGTAGAAGAACAGCATGACCGCGGACAAACTCATCTTAAACCCAATGGTGACGATAGTCCCCACGAATACGCCCCACCCTGCCCGTAAAGCCTCGTTGCCTTTCCTTCCCGCGAGGAGCTCTCCCCCCACCGCGCCTGCTATCCCGCCGACGAACATGCCGAAGGGAGGAAAAGCAAACAGGCCTATGATCAAACCCGCGAAGGATCCCCAGACTCCGAATTTGGAGGCACCGTATTTTCTCGCCCCGGCGGCCGGGATCACATAGTCGAAGATAGTCACGAGAACCGTTAACCCGGCCATGACCAGGATGAAAGTGGCGCTGAAAGGTCTCCATGCTTTCGCCAAAGAGAGAATGATCAGGGCGATAAAGCTCAGAGGAGGCCCCGGGAGAATGGGGATGATACAGCCAAGAAAGCCGGTAAGGGCCACCGCCAAACCAAGCCCGACAAGAAAAATTGTAAGGGCAGTATCCATATAACTCACTCACAGGAAGGGACAGGCAAACGAATCTTCATGCGCTCAGGTAGGCCTTCCTGATCTTCGGATCTTCCGCCAGTCTCCGGCCCGTATCACGCATGACGAACTCTCCTGTTTCATACCTTTGCGCTCGTCAATCTTGCTGAAACCTATGCAAAAACAGTTGTGGAGTCAAGGCGGTTTTTGCAATGTTTTAGAACTTGACAGAGCCGGTGATGTGCTCTAGACAACCTTATACAATATCTTATGATGCGACATGCCCCTTTCATTTCCGAATGAAGGAAGAAAAAGCGTAATCCGGCGGATGGATTCATTGTAAAATCGTCGAATTTTTTGCCCGCTAGCAAGGCGTGTCGGGCTCATCCATGAAAGGAGAATGGAAGATGAGAAGAACCCCCATCACAGGATTTCTGGTTATCCTTGCACTGGCTTTTTCAGGCGTTCCCGCGGCCATGGCGCAGGGTGACGTTTGGCGCATCGGCACCATCTATCCACTTACGGGCGCCCTCGCCAAAAACGGGATCAAGAACTTTGACGGCGTCAGGATCGCTACGGACATGATTAATGAAACAGGCGGCATTGCCGGGAAAAATGTGCTTCTCGTCAGTGCCGATGCCCCTGATCCCCAGGCCGCGGCCAGCGAGGCGAATCGGCTGATAACCAACGACCATATTAAGGCCATCTTGGGCACGCAGGCGAGCAGTCTCGCCATGGCAGCCACAGTGGTGGCCGAGAAGAACAAGACCTTTTACATTGAGACGGAAGGCATTTCCGGTCTTATCACGGCTCGGGGCTTCAAGTATTTGTTCAGGACGACTTTCAGCAGCGACATGATGGCGTCGCAGATTATCGAATACTTGGCCAAGGTGATCGCTCCAAAGCTCGGCAAGGATGCCAAAGATCTCCGCATCGCGATCGTCTATGAGGACGGAGGGTTCGGCACTGCAACGGAAAAAGGCCTCACCGCCAGTGCTTCGCGGTATGGTCTCAAAGTGGTCTCCACTGCCCATTCAACCGAACCTCTACAACATGTCCTTTTCGGGCAAACTCCCTTATGTGTACATGGGGTTCGCGCTCCTTTTGATCGTTCTCTCCGTCACCTGGGCGCTTGAGAACTCGCGACTTGGTTACTATCTAACGGCTTTTCGCGAGAACGAAGATGCCGCGCGGGCCTTGGGCGTACGTACAGGCCGCGTGCGTCTGGCCGCCATGGCCGTCAGCTCATTTCTGTCCGCAGTGGTCGGAAGCTTTTACGCGCAGTATCTCGTCTACATCGACCCTAGCAGCGTTATCCGGATCCAGATTTCGGTGCAGGTGGCCCTGTTCGCCATTGTGGGAGGTATTTCCACCGTCCTGGGGCCCCTCGTCGGCGCCATGATATTCATTCCCGTCACTATTGCCTTGAGGGCCGCCCTGGGAACGGCCGTGCCCGGCCTTCACATGATCATTTATGGCGTGATTCTCATCCTGGTTCTTCTCTACATGCCGAGGGGTGTGTATGGAACACTCAGGGAGATATGGCAAGGGGCGCATAAAGAACTGAGAAAAGAGACATGATCCTGGAAATGCACAACATAAGCAAATGGTTTGGCGGCAACCCGGTCATCAAAGACGTCAGCTTTGCCATGGATAAGGGCGAAGTCGTGGGACTCATCGGACCGAACGGCGCGGGCAAAACCACCCTATTCAACGTCATCACGGGCTTTCTGCGCACAAAGACGGGGTCCATGAGCTTCTATGGCGCAGACATTACACGTATGAATCCTGAAGACATATGCGGCCTCGGTCTTTGTCGCACCTTTCAGATCACCAAGCCCTTCAGCAACATTCCGGTCTTGAAGAACGTGATGATCGGGGCTCTCAACCGGGTAAAAAACCTCAAGGCGGCAAGGATAAAGGCTGAGGAGGTCCTGGATTTTGTGGGCATGGCGCACAAGAAAGATCTCCTCGGAAAAAACCTGACCACTGCGGACCGAAAGAGACTGGAGATTGCCCGGGGACTGGCCACGTCCCCCAAGCTTTTTCTTCTTGACGAGGTGATGGCAGGACTCAACCCCAATGAACTCAATGACATGATGCAGGTCGTGCGCAGGATTTCGGAGACAGGCATCACCCTCTTTATCATAGAACATATCATGACGGTGATCATGACCATGTCACAAAGGGTCGTGGTACTTGACCACGGCGAGGTCATCGCGCAGGGGACTCCTGGTGAAGTCTCATGCGACCCGAATTGTATCAAGGCTTATTTGGGTGAGGAGTATGTCTCTGCTCAAGGTTCATGAACTGAACGCCTTTTACGGCGATGTGCAGATTCTCTTCGACGTTGGCATGGAGGTCATGGCGGGCCATCTGGTGTCCATCGTTGGCGCCAATGCGGCTGGAAAGACCACTCTTCTGAGATGTCTGTCGGGTCTCCTCAAGAAAGTAAGCGGTTCCATCCGCTTCAGGGAAGAAGAAGTGGTAGGGATGCCTGCGTATCAAATCGTGGCTAAGGGGATCGTTCATATCCCCCAGGGCCGCCGTGTGTTTCCTGCCCTGACCGTCCAGGAAAACCTGGAAGTCGGAGCCTATTCCAGACGGCTAGGCGTCTCTGTCACGCGGCTGGCCGAAGAGATGTATGGCTTCTTTCCGGAACTGGCAGATCACAGGAGACAATTGGCGGGGTCTTTGAGCGGCGGAGAACAACAGATGCTCGCCATTGCCAGAGGACTCGTGGCCCGGCCCACGCTGCTCGCGGTCGACGAGCCGTCCCTGGGTCTCGCTCCGCTCCTGGTGGAGAAAACCTTTCACATCCTGGCCAAGATCAAGAAGGAAGACGTCACGCTTCTTCTTGTAGAACAAAACGTTTTCAAGGCCCTTACCATGGCTGACGACGCCTACGTCATTGAGAACGGCCGTATCACCCTGCGGGGAGCGGGACTTGATCTCCTCAAACACGAGCATCTCAAGAAGGCCTACCTTGGAATGTAGGAGGAGACACTTCGGAAAAGGTATCAGGGCATATCCATGCCTTTAGGCAAAGGCTTTGGTATGCCCCAAGAGCACCGAAACCGCAGAATATCGGGGAGACATCATGACAAAACATTTTGACTTTCCTTTTCTTGTTCCTGATTATCGCTTCGACCAGAAGAACGAAATGTTCAAGCGGAGAACATGGGATCCCGATATCAAGCCCCATGGAGACCGTCTCTACGGCCAGGTCAAGTACCAGGAAGAGAGGTACGGGTACAGAAAACTCGACTACGCCTTGCGGAACGCCGCCTGGAACCTGGAGTACGGGTACGCCTTCGGAAACATGTGCGGCAACTATGGCCTTTACTCATGGACGGAGATTCCCGAGAAGGCGAAGCGGTTTGCCGCCACCGGAGGTCAGGTCCTTCACCCGCCTGAGACCAACAGCCGAATCATCAAAAGAGCGGCGCGCTTTCTTGGCGCAGACGACGTGGGGATCTGCAAAGTCCATCCCAACCTCGTCTACTCCCGCGAATACAACCTGATGAGCGGAGAGCATAAGCCCCTGGAACTTCCGAAAGGCTGTGACAATGCGGTTGTCCTTACCGTCGCCATGGACTATGAGACATCACGATACTCGCCGGACGGCATATCCGGAGCCTCCACGGGTCTCGGATATTCCATGCAGGCCATTGTCGCCAACCTGGTGGCCGCCTTTATCAGGGGGCTCGGTTATCGCGCCGTTCCTTCGGGAAATGACACCGCTTTATCGATTCCTCTCGCTATGGCCGCTGGGCTTGGAGAACTCGGTCGAATGGGACTCCTCCTCACTCCCCGATTCGGACCCCGCGTCCGGATCGCCAAAGTCTTTACTGACCTGCCCCTGGCCTGCGACACATACCGACCTTTCGGCGTGGCCCGGTTCTGCTGCACCTGTAAGAAGTGCGCAAGGCACTGTCCGTCCCAGGCCATTTCTTTTGATGAACCGACGATGGAAGGACCTTCTCTCTCGAATCATTCGGGAGTCCGCAAATGGTACATCCATCCCGAGAAGTGCTTTATGTTCTGGGTCAAGAACTGGATGGACTGCAACAACTGTGTCATGACTTGTCCCTTCAACAAGCCTCCGGGAGCGATTCATGATCTCACGCGTCTTTTCATCCGAAAGACCTCTCTCTTCAACCGTCTGTTCGTGCGGATGGACGATCTTCTCGGATACGGAAGACCTCTCAGGAACAAGAATTTCTGGGAAACACTTTGAGAGAGGCCTTTGCGAGACAAACCGGGAAAACCCGATTCAGAGTTCCGGTACCGGACTTTTCAGTGCAAGGAGAAGCCATGAAGAGCCAGCTTATCGAATGTGTGCCCAATTACAGTGAGGGACGCCGGCCTGATCTCATTGAGGCGATCGTCGAACCTTTCCGTCGTCGCCCGGGCTGTATCCTGCTCGACTACCGGGAGGACAAAGACCACAACCGGCTGGTGGTTAGCCTCGCTGGTCAGCCCGGGCCCATTCAGGATAGCCTTATCGAGTCCGCGCTTGTGGCGAGGGATAAAATCGACCTTGAGCGACATCAGGGGGCCCATCCCAGGATCGGTGCCATCGACGTCATCCCGTTTATCCCTCTGCGGAACATGGACATGGAAGAGTGCGTGGCACTGGCCCGAGGCTTCGGTCAACGCTTCCACAAAGAGACGGGGAGTCGCGGCCCAGTTGCTCCGCGCAGCCGCGGTCGGCGCAGGTTACAACGTACGCATCAATCTACAGGCAATCCATGACCCAGGTTTTAAATCCAGGATTGACGCAGAGACTTCCGAACTCCTGGGCCGAATAGAGGTTGCGATCCGGGAACTTGAAAACACGATTGAGAGCCGCCTCACGTGAGACCAACCACATACCTCTAACATGAGGATACAATGGGTTACGATGCTTTGTGGGTCAACGTCCACTTGGCTACTATGACCCCCGGAGGAAAGCCTTACGGCGAGATCCGAGACGGTGCCATAGCCTTTTCCCAGCGAAAGATCGCCTGGGTGGGAAGGTCTGAAGACCTGTCCCCTGAAATTTCGTCGAGCACGAACCAGGTCTTTGACGGAAAGGGAAGCTGGATCACGCCGGGCCTTATCGACTGCCACACCCATCTTGTGTATGCCGGCAACCGGGCACGGGAGTTTGAACTGCGTCTTCAGGGCGTTTCTTATGAAGACATTGCCCGTCAGGGCGGAGGCATTCGCGCCACCGTGACTGCCACGCGGGCCTCGGACGAGGCAACCCTTTTCCGCGAAAGTGCCCGACGTCTCGCATCGCTTTTAGCGGAAGGCGTAACCACCGTGGAGATCAAGTCCGGGTACGGGCTCGATCTGGAGACAGAGAAGAAAATGCTCCGCGTCGCCAAGCGTCTGGGCGAAGAATTCCCTGTCACGGTCTGCCCTACCTACCTTGGTGCCCATGCTTTGCCCCCGGAATTCGAGGGCGACAGCGACGGCTACATCGATTTTGTCTGTCGCGAAGTCCTGCCCAAGCTTGCAGCCGAGAGACTTACTACTGCGGTGGATGCTTTTTGCGACAAAATCGGGTTTACGCCTGAGCAGACGGAGAGGGTATTCTCGGCGGCGGTTAACCACGGATTCCGGGTCAAACTCCATGCGGAGCAGCTCTCCGATCAGGGGGGAGCGGCTCTCGCCTCCAAGTACAGGGCACTTTCCGCAGACCACCTTGAATATCTTTCGGAGTCAGGCGCGCGCGCCCTTGCTCAGAGCGGCACGACGGCTGTTTTGCTTCCCGGCGCTTTCTACTATTTACGAGAAACGAGCCTCCCGCCTATCGACCTTCTGCGTCGCTATGGTGTTCCTATGGCCGTGTCCACGGATTGCAACCCGGGCACAAGTCCGACAGGGTCCTTGTTGCTCATGCTGAATATGGCATGCACTCTCTTCCGCCTCACCCCTGAAGAAGCGCTTGCCGGGATTACCCGCCATGCTGCCAGGGCCCTCGGCCTGGAACAGGAAATCGGAACCCTGGAGGTGGGAAAGGATGCCGATTTCGTACTATGGGATATCTCGGAACCCGCTGAACTGGCTTACGCCATGGCCATCAATCCATGCCGGTATGTTATCAGACACGGTGCAGTGGTGAAATCAAGCGCAAAAGAGTAGGCAATCCCACTCCTCTGAGTCAGAAAGACAAGGTGGAGGTCAAAGCCCCTGAGAAAAATGCCTACAAATCTGCTTTTCCTAAAAAGAATGGCAGAAAACAATTTCAAATGATTACGTTGACACTCCCTTTTTCCTATTATAAGGATATGAATAGATTGAAGAAGCTGATCTCAGGGATACTCTCAAGATCATGATCGACGGTGTACAAATGAGCGAAAGAGGCAAAGAGTTTTCTGGAGCCGATGCCTATGCCAAAGATGCCATGGATGGCGTGATGCTTACGAAAAGATGGGTCGGAGGTCAATAATGAAGCAGAGGTGGATTGATGTCGCGCCCGATGCTACAGAAAAACGTGAAAGAAATTTCGAGGCCTGGATTTCGGGTAGAAATATTGTCTTTGAGAGCGAAGAGGCTGAAACGACCTATAGGGAGCGGGCGTGCATGATAAGGGACGCAGCTCTAATGAAAATACCCAAACGCATCCCGGTGTGTCCGTCAGCAGGGCATTTTCCGATCAAATACGCGGGAATCAGTTGGTATGAGGCCATGTACGATTATGAAAAAGTGGCTCATGCCTGGGAAAAATATCATACGGATTTTGCTCCTGACAGCATCAGCGGCCCTAGGTCGATTATCCCGGGAAGGTTCTCGATATTCTGGATTTGTGCACGTACAGATGGGCCGGGCACGGACTTCGACACGATCAGGAATACCAGTTCGTCGAGGGCGAATATATGAACGCCGAAGAATACTGCGACCTGATCGATGACCCCACAGGATTTTTTCTCAACGTATATTTCCCTAGAATTTTTGGAGAATTGAAGGGCTTGAAAAACATGCCGCTTTTCCCGCCGGTACATGAGATCCCGATGATTCCGCCGGCAGTCATGCCGTTTGCTACAGGTGATATGCAAAGTGCTTTTTCCAGATTGCAGGAGGCAGGCCACGAAGCCGACAGATGGAAAGCAGTGATGGGCCGCATCAGTCGAAGTCTGATGGGAAAGGGCTATCCGGCTTCAACAGGAGGGATTTCAAAGGCGCCCTTTGACGTGATCGGCGACAGCCTGCGAGGAACGAAGGGCGTAATGACGGATATGTTTCGGCACCCGGATGAATTGATTGAAGCGTGTGAAAGAATCACGCCTTTTATGATTAAATACGCAGTAGCGGTAGCAAGAGAAACCGGCAATCCAATGCCTTACCTGCCTTTACACAAGGGCGCGGATGGTTTTATGTCGGACATGCAGTTCAGGACTTTTTACTGGCCCACACTGCGTAAGGTCATTATCGGACTGATTAATGAAGGCCTGGTCCCCATACTCTTCGCGGAGGGGGGATACAATCAACGCCTTGAGGTGATCAGTGATCTTCCAAAGGGAATGGTCATTTGGTATTTTGCTGCGACAGATATGACCAAGGCGAAAGAAACGGTCGGCCGAGTTGCTTGCATCCAGGGCAACGTGCCCTTGGATCTTCTGTGCACCGGAAACCCGGATGAAATCAAAGCCTATTGCAAAACCCTGATCGATACGGCCGGGAAAGACGGTGGCTTTATCCTTTCCTCGGTAGGAGGCATGCAGGGTGCCAGAGCCGAAAATATCAAGGCCATGATCGACTTTTCAAAAGCGTACGGGGTTTATCGATAGAACACCGGTAGAATATTGACGTTTTGTGCCGAATGACTTGTTATTCAAGCATTCACTGGAGGGAAGATGAAGCGTATCCATCTTTACTGCAATCTATTCTGGCTTCTCTTTTCGCTAGTCCTCTGCATCGAGGCCTATGGCCTAAATATAGGTGCAATCAGGAATCCGGGCCCGGGATTTTTCCCATTTTGTGTCGGTCTCGTCATGGCGGGCCTTTCCCTGATTGCCATCATACAATCGGTAGGAAAGTATGAGCCGGAAGAGAAAAGTGATCGTCAGGAACCCTTTCGATGGTGGAATATTGCGATCATCCTTGCGGCCATCCTGGTTTATGCACTGGTCCTTCAAACGCTTGGGTTCTTGATTTGTACTTTCCTTTTCGTCAGCTTACTTCTTAAAGTCGTGGAGCCTCAGTCCTGGAAGGCCACGATCCTAGGAGGGCTCATCACGGCTGTTTCGTCTGATATCGTCTTTAATCTCATTCTTCAAAGCCAGATCCCATCGGGAATTTTCGGTTTTTAAAGAAAGGAAGATCGGTGGAGACGTTTCATGAACTCCTCTTCGGCCTCGGGGTGGCACTCCAGCCCATAAACCTTCTCTACTGCCTTTTCGGCACCCTGATCGGCACCCTTGTCGGTGTTCTTCCCGGAGTAGGGCCTCCAGCAGCCCTCTCACTGCTTCTACCAGTTACTTTTTACGCGCCACCCGCTTCCACGATAATACTGCTTGCAGGGATCGCGTATGGCGCCATGTACGGAGGGTCCACCACCTCCATTCTGGTCAATATCCCGGGGGAGGCCGCATCCGTCGTGACCTGCCTCGACGGCTACCAGATGGCCCGTAATGGAAAAGCAGGACCGGCTCTCGGAATGGCTGCTTTCGGTTCCTTCATCGCCGGAACGATCACGATTTGTTTTCTTATCTTCCTCGCACCTACTCTGGCCGAATACGCCCTCGACTTTGGACCTCCGGAGTACTTTGCCCTCATGGTCCTGGGGCTGAGCATTATGGTCTACCTGGCGCAGGGTTCAATCATTCATGCATTGATCATGGTATGTTTCGGGCTCTTTCTGGGAACCATAGGGCTTGACCCTATCACCGGCGTGCCCCGATTTATCTATAAAATCACCACGCTCATGGACGGAGTAGGGCTGGTGCAAGTCGTTATCGGCCTGTTCGGCGTTTCCGAAGTCCTCATCAATGTCGAGAGATCCTTCAAACAGGAAATCTTCGAGACCAAAATAAAGAGACTGTTTCCAAACCGGGAGGATTGGAAAAAGAGTATTTTTCCCATTGGGCGGGGGACCCTCATCGGATTTTTCATGGGCGTTATCCCCGGGATGAGCGTGGTGATTCCCACCTTTGTCTCCTACGTGGTCGAAAAGAGGCTTTCGAAGTATCCGGAAAAATTCGGCACCGGCGTAATCGAAGGTGTCGCAGGCCCTGAATCGGCGAACAATGCGGCTGCCAATGGAACGCTCGTCCCGATGCTCAGCCTCGGAATCCCGACCGGGGCTTCGACCGCCCTGCTTCTGGGCGCTTTGATGATCCATGGGCTGCGGCCCGGCCCGCTTCTCATCAAGGAAGCTCCTGACGTCTTCTGGGGCTTGGTGGCTAGTCTCTACATGGGCAATGTTATGCTTCTCATTCTCAACCTTCCTTTGATCGGAATCTGGGTTAAGATCTTGAAAATCCCGTATCATTTCCTGTTTTCCATCATTTTGCTGCTCTGTGTCGTCGGATCCTACATCACCAACAACAATCCTTATGATTAGTCATCACGGGCATTTTCGGGCTGATCGGCTACCTGATGAAAAAATTGACTATGAAGCGGCACCGCTCGTTCTTGCCCTCGTGCTCGGTCCGATGATGGAGAGGGCCTTCCAGCGTTCCTTAATTATCTCAGGTGGAAATCTTGGCATGTTCTTTACAAGGCCGATTTCCGCATCGATCCTGGGGATCGCATTGTTCGTTTTGATTTCTCCTCTTCTATGGAGGAAGAAACTATTCGGGAACGTGAGGGTACAAGAATGAGCTTTGGGGCTGAGGGAAAGATGAGTTCAGGGTTAGCCCTGATGCTATTGGCCAATAGGCGCTGTCAGAAAAAACCTTAAAACGAACAGGAGGAAGTCTCATGAAAACAAAGACTAGAATAATCGCATGCTTGACCCTATTTGCCGCAACCGTCCTTTTTGTTCTGGTCGGCAGTGTCCAAGCTCAGGATTATCCGACACGCCCGATCCAACTCGTTGTCCCTTATGGTCCGGGCGGCACGACAGACCTCTTCTTCAGGACGATCGTCGAGTCCCTCGCGAAAAACATTGGCGGCAGGATTGAAATCCTCAATAAGCCCGGCGGAGGGGGCATTGTTGGCACCTCTTACGTCGTGAACTCCAATCCGGACGGTTATACTCTTGTAAATATCAGTGCCGAGTCAACCACAATCGCAACCGCTTTCACACCGACTATGCCCTACGATCCCGCGAAGGACCTCACTTACATTGCCAAGGGCTCTGTCGTGGCTGTTGGTATTGCCGTGCGAGATGAATCCCCCTTCAAGACTTTTGAAGACCTTGTGGCCTCCGCCAGAGCGAATCCGTCGAAGTTGACGGCCGGAGGGATGGGGATCGTGGGGACTCCCCACATGATTTTTGGGGTGCTGACCCGAGACGCGAAATTGGACATCAAGTGGGTCCCTTTTGACGGTGGCGGAGAGGTTGTGGCGAATCTCCTGGGCGGACACACGGACTTTGCGCTTCCATCCATTTCGGTGGTCAGTCCGCACCTTGCTACGGGAAAAGTTCGCCTCCTGGCGATTGCTTCTCCTAAGCGGCTGTCAGCCTACCCGGACATCCCAACTCTTGCTGAAAAGGGATATCCAAAAGCCTCCTTCGCGGTTGCTCTCGGCTTGGGAGGCCCCAAGGGGCTGTCTGCTGCGATCGTCGATAAGTGGCAAAAGGCTATGGACAAGACCTTGAAAGAGCCTAACGTCATTTCGGCCATTGAAAAACTACAAGGAGTCGTCATCGACTACAAGGACGGCAAAGATTACTACAATGAACTCATGGCCAATGCGGGAATTTTCAAGGAAATCGCTGCCACTACCAGATCCAACAAGTAGCGAACGATTCCTATCTCCAGATCCCGGTGATTCCGGCTAAGAAGTAGTAGCCCGCATCATACCCTATATTAAACGGGCCCGGCGCAGAGAGCATTCGGCGCCGGGCTTTCTTTCATGAACTTTTCACTAGTGCCGCAGACATCCTCTGCGTCTGCGGGTCGGTGGGGGCCGGCGATGGGTTCGGGGCGATCAGCCGCCCTTCACGCCCTTGGCGATGCGGTCGCCGATCTCCTTGTCGATGTTGCGCCAGTATTCGAACGCACGCTGCAGCACGGGCTCGGACACGCCTTTCTTGAGGTGTCCGACGACGTTGGACACCAGCCGGTCGCGCTGCGCATCGTCCATGACCTTGCGCACCAGGGTGCCGGGCTGGCCGAAGTCGTCGTCGTCCTTGCGCAGGGTGTAGGCGGCGCGGATGAACTCGCCGCTGGCCTTCCAGACCTCTACCTCGGGATAGCGCTTACCGTCAGCCTGCGGGCCGCCCTTAGAGTTCGGCGCGTACACGGGGTCGGAAACGTTCTGGACCCGCATCGCCCCGTCCTTGCTGTAGCTGTGCACCGGTACCTTTGGCCGGTTGACCGGGATCTGCTTGTAGTTGACCCCCAGGCGGGCGCGGTGGGCGTCGGCGTAGGAGAAGAGGCGGGCGAGCAGCATCTTGTCCGGGCTGGCACCGATCCCCGGCACGAGGTTGTTCGGTTCGAACGCCGCCTGCTCGATCTCGGTGTGGAAGTCGGTCGGGTTGCGGTTCAGCGTCAGCCGGCCGACCTCGTGCAGCGGGTAGTCGCTGTGCGGCCACACCTTGGTCAGGTCGAAGGGATTGAACCGGTAGGTCTCGGCTTCGTCGAAGGGCATGATCTGCACCTTCAGCGTCCAGCTGGGGTAATCGCCCCGCTTGATCGCCTCGAACAGGTCGCGCCGGTGGTAGTCGGCGTCAACGCCGGCGATCCGGTCGGCCTCCTCCTGCGTGAGGAAGTCGATGCCCTGGTCGGTCTTGAAGTGGTACTTTACCCAGAAGCGCTCGCCCTTTGCATTGACCCACATGTAGGTGTGGCTCGAGTAGCCGTTCATGTGCCGCCAGGTCTTCGGGATCCCGCGGTCACCCATCAGCCACGTGACCTGGTGGGCCGACTCGGGCGACAGGGTCCAGAAGTCCCACTGCATGTCGTGGTCGCGCAGGCCGTTGTCCGCACGGCGCTTCTGGGAGCGGATGAAGTGCTGGAACTTCATGGGGTCACGTACGAAGAACACCGGAGTGTTGTTTCCCACCATGTCGTAGTTGCCCTCGCTGGTGTAGAACTTCAGCGCGAAGCCGCGTGGGTCACGCCAGGTGTCGGGGCTGCCGCGCTCGCCGGCCACCGTGGAGAACCGGATCAACGTGTCCGTCTTCGTGCCCGGCTGGAACACCGCGGCCTTGGTGTAGGCGCTGACATCTTTGGTCACCTCGAAGTATCCGAAGGCCCCGGCACCCTTCGCGTGGGGCTGGCGCTCCGGAATCCGCTCCCGGTTGAAGTTGGCCATCTGCTCGATGAGGTAGTGGTCCTGCAGCAGGATGGGTCCATCGGGCCCCACGGTGAGCGAGTACTCGTCGCTGGATACGGGGATTCCCGCATCGGTTGTTGTGGGTTTGCGCTCCTCGTTTTTCATAGTAATACCTCCTTTTGTATGGTGGGGGCTACAATTGCGAGCTTGTCATTCAACTCGGCATCACCCGACTCAGGCTTTCTTGATCTTTTAGTCCAGGAAGGGGAGAAAGCGAAATGGGGGAAATTATGTATTTGGTTTACAATATAACTGTATGTGAAACTACATCTTCGAGATGTCATCAAAAGGAGCGCGAAATGCTAGCCAAAGATATTTGAAATTTCGAATATCGAACAAGGAATTTAGAACCGCAGAAGTGACTGTCACACTTCCAAATTCGATATTCTGCGGTTCAAACAGCATGTAGAATTTCGGTAACTTGCTGATGTGAGAGATAATCTCTCAGAATGAAGGCGTAAGAATCTAAAGACTGCTCGTTAATCGCCGATGATGTTTTATCTAAGGCGGATACAATAACGTATAATAGAGATGGTCGCGTCCGCAGTGCTGGCGGACGCCATCTCCTCGAATCATCCCTTTCGAAGCCGAACAATGAAGTCCCTTATTTCCTCATCCCTTCTAAATTTGTCCTTGTTGTATCGGTCATAGTGAACCATCTCGGCTCGATCCCTCACAAATCGTTCCTTGGGCTGAGAAGCGGGATAGCCGACAACCAACATATCATAAATGTCGAGCTTCTGCGGTATCTCCAAAAGTTCCTTCAGGAGTGGTTTCACGAAGGGATTCCCTGTCGCGCTCACCCACTGTGTGCCCAGCCCCAGCGTCGTAGCAGCGAGGGCCATATAAAGAAAAGCGCCAGCAAGACTGGATGTGAAATGTGAGTCACCGCGTGTGAGCGTGGTGAGAAGTGGGTAAGCTTCTTTAGTCCTCGGGTCCCCACAGAGGATTATGTAGACCGGAGCGTTTTTATACCCCGGTTCACGCACGGGACCGGTCAAGGCAGAAAATCTCAAATCCTTTTCCCTGGTGAGCTCTACTTTGCGGCCGTACTCCCCCTGCTCGCTCACAATACCCACAATTCTATTCTTGATTTCTTGGTCCTTCACCACAATAAATTCCCATGGCTGGGAATTAGCTCCAGAGGGGGCATAGCGAGCCGCCTCAATAATCCTGTTCACGTATTCATCAGGGATTGGGTCCGCTTTAAAGCTCCGAATACTTCGTCTCTTCTTAATCAGAGCCAGAAAATCTTCGTATGCCATAGCAAATGTCTCCTTTCACCCTATAGAGTTGATACATACTTACGGACGATGAACCCTCTTCGCTCTGAATGGACTGAATGGGTCCTTATCATCTCCTAAGAAACTTGCTGTTTCAGCCACCCAATGCAGGCATTCGACCCCAACCAGACTCCGTGCCAGCCAAGCTCGGGGGATCGTCTGAGAACGGCACACGGTGCAAGGCACACGGCGTGCGGCAAATGGCCTAAGGCGAAAATCTTTCATTGTTTTCCCGTGTACCGTGCGCCGTAAGCCGTAAGCCGTTTCGCGACCATCCCCCGGACTTGGCCTCAGAACTTCTCCGGCTGCAAAGCAAGTTTCTTTCATGTATAACCCCGAAGCGAAGCGCCGGGGTCATTTGCTAAATAGATGAGACATGGCCAACTCTTCGCGGCTCATGATTTCAATAAGGGCGGCCTTTCCAGAATCGTTCGCTTGACGGGCTCGCCGTACGGCCGGGATGATATCTCCGGATTTTTCCACGCGCTCTGAATGCCCGCCTAATGCTTCGGCAAGCATCGCGTAGTTTCCTGAAAGCTTGTCGAGGCCGTATTTTTCGGACGCAATGGGGTTGATTCCCTTGAACATACCCAGCGTTCCATTGTTCAGGACGATGACGGTGACGGGTATCTCCTCCCGAACAGCGGTCTCAAAATCGATGCCCACCATCCCAAAGGCGCCGTCGCCCATGAAGGCGACACAGGTCTTTTCCGGATGCGCCAGTTTCGCACCCATAACGATACCAAGAGACGCGCCCATGGTAGTCGATTTGCCCCACCCGATGTATCCACCGGGTGTAACGGACTGATAGAAAGGCACCATATGATCTCTGGGAGTGCCAGCATCGTGCGTCATAATGGTTTCATTTTCAGGCAATGCCTTCATCAAGTCGCCGATGACGCGATAGGGATTGATAGGTATCTGATCCGACGTCAGCTTCTCCTCCCATTTTTTCAGCCAGGCATTCTTGAGTCCTTTGATGTTGCCGGCCAGTGCTTCGTTCTTCTCTCTGCCGCCCTTGCCGAGCCGATCTTCTGCCGCTTCAATCATCTGGCGAAGCACCAGTTTGGCGTCGCCGATGATGGCATGCTCGTTATGATATCCTTTGTTGATATCGCGCTCATCAATCGTGGACTGCATGATTATTTTATGCTCGGGCTCGGGAATATGGCTGGTATAGATTTCCCGCATATTGCTTGAACCGATGGCAAATACAGCATCCGCCTTCTCGAAACAATCGACAACCATATCGGATCGCGTTCGCGCGCAGGGCCCCAGAGCGAGATAATGATCCTCAGGAAAAGCGCTTTTTCCGTTCATGGACGTGGTGACCGGAATCTGGGTCAGTTCCGCAAACTCCTTCAGCTCTTCGCAGGCTTCAGCAAAGAGTATGCCGGTTCCGGCTCGGATTATCGGACAGTTGGCTTCGAGAAGAATCTTAACCACTGCTTCCACATCGGCGGGATTCCCCTGGCTCTTGTATGCTTTCACCGGTTTATAATAAAACATGGACTCGTCAAAATCTCCCTGCATGACATCCATCGGAAGTTCAAGCACCACCGGCCCGGGTCGGCCGCTTCTGAGGTAAGTGAAAGCAAGCCGCATCATCTCCGGCACACGATCTGGGAAATTCACCGTGTCCACCCATTTGGTAATGTGCCGGTAATTATCCCTTGCACAGAAATTCGGCGATAGTCCTTGCTGACGCCGCTGATAACCTCCCGGCAGCACCAAAATGGGAATATTGTCGGAATATGCCTGAGCAACACCCGGGAAGGTATTTTCGATGCCCGGTCCGAATTGCATGGAAGCAACGCCGGTTCGCCTACGGAAAGAAGCCACTGTATAACCGTAGCTACAGTTAAGGGCAGCCCTTTCCATCCTGAACTTAATGAGTCGAATGCCCTCTGCGGCACAATAATCATGAAGCGGGTTCATGGGAAAACCGGTTATAAAATCGACTCCTTCCATCTTCAATATTTTCGCTACGGCTTCTCCGCCCTTCATCTGATATTCCTCCTTCATTGAAACAGAATGAACCAACCTGGTCTTCAGGATCCCGGATTATGCGATGCACTGTGCATCACGCATCCGGAATGACGCTCCGCACAGTCCCTCAGCCGGAGGAGGTGGGTGAAAGTAGTGAATGGCGGGAACGTAAGTCGCCCGTATCAATTGAGCAGGCCGACTTTTTCTTCAACCTCCTCCATGAGGACATCCTCTCTGATCAGTTTCACGACCTTCTCGATATCAGGGGACAGGACGCGGTCCCTGTCAAGGTGCGGAATGACGCCACGAATCACACGGTAGGCGGCAAGTGTCCCTTCTCCCGGCTTCATGTTGGTGAAAAGGTCAAGGGCCTGGGCCGCACAGAGCAGTTCGATGGCAAGGACGTTTTCCGTGTTCCTCACTACCTCTCGGGATTTTCGCGCCGAAATGGTCCCCATGGACACATGGTCTTCCTTGTTTGCGGAGGTGGGGATCGAGTCCACGCATGCAGGATGGGAAAGAATCTTGTTTTCAGAGACCAGAGATGCAGCCGTATATTGCGCGATCATAAATCCTGAATTGAGCCCTCCACGCTCCACGAGAAAAGCCGGCAACCCGCTCAGAAAGGGGTTCACCAGTCTCTCCACCCTCCGCTCCGCAATGCTTGCCAGTTCGGAAACGGCCATGCAAAGAAAATCGAGGGCCAGTGCAACGGGCTGGCCGTGAAAATTTCCTCCCAGAAGAAAATCCTCAGTTTCGGGGAAGATGAGGGGATTGCACGTGGAGGAATTCATTTCCGTTTCTATCACCTTCTTCACATAGCCGATGGCATCCTTGCTAGCTCCGTGAACCTGAGGCGAACACCGCAGAGTGTAGGCATCCTGGACACGGGAACAGTCCTTGTGAGAACTGACAATCTCACTGTTTTGAGTGATCCTCTCCATGTTGTCCGCCGCCTTACCCTGGCCTGGATGGGGTCTCCTTTCATGAATCCTTCTATTGAATTCGGTCCTGCTTCCCATGAGCACTTCCAGGCTCATGGCCGCAGCAACATCGGCGATTTTCGAGAGCCGAAGCGCATCGTAAGCGGCCAACCCTCCGATGGCGGTCATGACCTGTGTCCCATTGACCAAGGCGACGCCCTCCCCTGCTTCCAGTTCAAGAGGCTCCAGGCCGCATCTCTTCAGCGCTTCGTGACCCCTGAGCCGCTCGCCTTCATAAAAGGCCTCACCTAAGCCGATGAGCACGAGAGCGAGGTGGGCGAGGGGGGCGAGGTCTCCGCTGGCGCCCACTGAACCCTTCTCAGGCACCACGGGAAGGACGCCCCTGTTCAGGAGGTCAACAAGGCGTTCGACGGTAACCAGCCGGATGCCCGAATTTCCCCTTGCATGATCCTTGATGCGAAGAGCCATAACCGCTCTCACGGTAGCGGTATCCAGCACAGGGCCCACGCCGGCAGCGTGGCTCATGAGGAGGTTCTGCTGGAGCTTTCTGGTGTCCTCTCTCGAAATGGCCACATCGCTGAGGGCTCCGACTCCGGTGGTCATCCCATAAACGACCTTTCCCTCACGGACCCATTTTTCAACGAGTTCCCTCGCCTCACGGATTTTTCCTCTCGACTCTTCCGAAAGAAACACCGTGGCCTTTCCTCTCGCCACGGCCACGAGGTCGTCAAGCGTCATTCCGTCCGGCTGGAGAACGATGTCTTTCATAGCGTCATCTCCCAATCAACTGAGGACCACTTTTCATAATTAGGGTCACGAACTTTGGGGCAACACCGCAGATCAGCGTTTTTCAGTAACCTGCTAAAGTCCTTCATCTTCATACACATTGCAGATGCAACAAAGAAAAGTGGCAGGATCCGGGCCTGTGTTCTTCATTCCATGGGGCTCCATCGATGGAACATAGACAGAATCCCCGGCTTTGACAGCCACTTTTTCAACGAGCGCATTCGTTTCCGGGTCAAAGCGCCAGCACTCAAAGTTGCCGCTGAGCATGTACATGGTCTGGTGGTAAAAATGATTATGAATAGGGATGTAACCTCCCGGCTGGATCGTGAAGAATCTGAGACCGTACTCCGGATAACCGTGACCGTCATCCCCGTGCCTGCTCAGCCACCGTACACTGGTCCCGACCACGTCCTTCATCTCCCCTTTGAAAGGAAACTTTTCTATCTTGACATCTTCGACATCCTTCCAGTTTACAACCTTCATGATCACCTCCGACATGGCTCACCCTAATCTTGCGGCGTTAAGGATCACCTGATTTTCTCTGCGCCCTCTGTTGCTCCGTGGTGAATACCTATCTGTATTTACGAAATCCTCCACTAAGAATCCGCCCTCTTTCGAGTACCCGCGCAAGCCGCTTAACTCCCTACGGGTCTCCACACACCCTCGTCGAGCCAAACGCGGGAAAAAGGCGTGCCCACGGGAAGAACAAGTTCCTTCAATTCCTCCTCCTTCACCCGGATTTCGTCGCCGATCATCGGGTCCCAGGGCTCGACGATCATGGCGCTTTTTGAGAGTTTGATGAGGCGGGGCAGTCGCGCCTCGCTCCATGAACGCCTCGCTGTCTTCTCTCTGAGGTCACGGAAGCTTTCGAATCCGAGCAACTCCTGGAGGGTGACGAGCGTCGGAGGACTGAGGGGAAGATCCCCTGCCATGTTCTTTTCAAGAGCCGCTCTGGGTCGAACCCATACGCCATGGGTCGTTTCCCGTCTGTCCGGAGAACATTCCTGACCTTCGGGCGCCAGGGCGAGAAAAAAACGGGTGTCAAATCTCGGCCGAAAACCTTCTGGTGTTATCCAGTGGGTCCATCTGACGAGGCGGGAGAAGGAAAGAACCCAGTCGTTCATCACAACCCATTCCCGGAGCCAACCTTTGGCTAGAGTGCCCGCCAGACGGTCTTGGCAAACAGGCGCGCTGTCAAGGAGGGTGCCGTCCCTTTCGAGCCCGAGCAAAATCCCTGCTTCCTCGAAGGTCTCACGGATGGCGGCGATGCCGTAGCAGACTGCTTCTTCAGCGGGCAGGCTCCCTCCCACCCTTTCTTCTATTTCTTCCAAACCGAAATCAATGTGGTTGAGCCAGAACTCTGTCGCCCTGTCACCGGAGTCAACGGTGCCGCCGGGAAAAACATAACTGCCCGGAAAAAATCCGCTTTGGGAACTGCGTTTAAGAAGATAAACCTGAAACTGCGGGCCATCCTCTTTCAAGAGGACAACAGTGGACGCAGGCCTCGGCATATTTTTATCGCCCCCCAAAGATAATCGTCTCCCTGTATTTGGAATGAGGTTCACCACAGAGCCCCGTCTCGATTACAGGTACTTTTCCGGATTTTCCATGAAACTCTTGTAAATTCTGTAATGTTCCGTCTCCTCATACGCCATCTGTTTGACGGGAATTTCATCAAAACTGTAGATAACGGCGCCCGGGCAAGCAAGCAGAATGGGAGAATGAGTTGCCACCAGGAACTGGGCATGGCCTTTTGCAGCCATTTCCTTGAGAAGCCTTACAAACTCAAGTTGACTCCCCGGTGAAAGAGCCGTCTCCGGCTCGTCGAGCAGGTAGAGGCCTTTGATTCGGTATCGGCTGCGAAAGTAAGACATCAGGGATTGCCCGTGAGATTGAGCAACCAGAGATTTGCCGCCGAAAAACTTCAGCATTTCCGGGTCTGATTCGGCCCACTCGTCCAGGTTTTGGGCAAAATGGGTAAAAAGCTCGGAAGAGAAAAAAGATCCCGGAACCACGCCGTCGGTCCATTCCACTTCGATGTACCTGTAAAGCAATTCCTCGTAGGGATTCTTCTCATAATGGATCCTGTCCGTATCCTTCCAGACATGGATAAAACATTTGTGGGAGAGTGCATAAAGGAGAGTTGATTTGCCTGATCCGTTCTCGCCAACAAAAAAGGTGACAGGCGAGGTCAATTCTATGTTATCCGTCTTCTGAAAAATCCTCAGGGTGAAGGGATACCGGTCGCGAGTGGGATATTCTTCGGGGAAAAGCATTATTTTCTTGAGATGCATCCTAAGATTCCATAAGTTATCAAATTCGTATTATTTCAGTTTCTATGAAACTATGAAGAGAATCATGGTTCTCTTCCTCTCGTTCCAAGGCCGCAGGAGGCGGCCAAGGCTCCAAGCCTGCCGGACAGGGCCGGCTGGTCTTTTTCTCTCCTCTTGAGGAAGAAATCTATACTTATATCCAAAGGGCGGGGTGTGTCAATCATCATCCCCGCCAGGAGCCATCGGCAAGACATAGTGAAGCGAGGTCAATGAGATGCGTTATGAATTAGAACGACGGCTAGCGATAGAGGCTGTTCTCAAGGCTTGCTCCCTTTGTGCGGCAGTCCAGTCCGCCCATCTGTCGGGAGGAGTCACCGACAAGCAAGATCGATCACCGGTCACTGTGGCAGACTTTGGAGCTCAAGCTGTGATCAGTGATCACCTTGCAGCGTTCCTGTCTGATGTTCCCCTAGTTAGCGAGGAAGATTCAGCGCTCCTTAAACTCCCGGAGAATCAAGAGCTCAAACAAGGTGTCACAAATTATGTTCGCCGTTTCAGTCCTCACATGAAACAGGAATCTACCATTTTTGAGGCCATTGACAGGGGCAAGGCGTCCGGGGGCGCAAAAGGCATGTTCTGGTGCCTCGATCCCATCGATGGGACCAAGGGTTTCCTGCGAGGCGACCAGTATGCGATTGCCCTCGCCCTTGTCGAAGACGGCCAGGTCAACCTGGGAGTCATGGGCTGTCCCAGCCTTCCTCTGCACTCGCTTGAAAAGCAAGATCCCCGCGGGTGCCTCTTTGTGGCCGTGAGGGGTGAGGGAGCCTACACACGAGCGCTCAGTGATCCAGCAGAAAACCAGATCACGGTCTCCGCGATCCGGGACTCCAGCCTGGCCCTTTTCTGCGAATCCTTTGAGCCCTCTCACTCTTCCCACGAGCAGATGGCTCGAATCGTCGCAGCGCTTGGGTCAAAGCGTCCTCCCCTTCGAATGGACAGCCAAGCCAAATACGGCCTCCTCGCAAGAGGCGAAGGAACTGTCTATCTTCGAATCCCCACGAAAAAAACCTATGTGGAAAAGATCTGGGACCACGCAGCGGGTATGATCATTGTGGAGGAGGCAGGAGGGAGGGTCACAGACTTATTTGGAAAATCTCTCGACTTCTCCAGGGGCAGGACCCTCGACAACAATGAGGGAATCATTGCCACCAACGGCTTGCTCCATGAGAAGATGCTGGAGGCTGTAAAATCAGGGGTAAGTCAAAGCCGGTGATCAGTGGGCAGTGATCAGTGCGATACGCGGAAAGAGGCGAGGAAGGCTGTGATCGTTCAAATTTACGAAATCCAAACGGCCCAAGAAGCCGCGAAATGTATTGACCTGGGTGTCGATCGCATCGGCAGCGTCATCCTTTCCGAAGCAGACTGGAAAAGACCCGAAATACGTCAGGTCATCCGTGTTTCCGAAAGGACGCAAACACGCAACAGCCTCATCCCGCTCTTCCACAACAGAGACACATTGTACCGCGCGACGGACTACTATCGCCCTCACTTTATCCACTTTTGTGAAAGCCTTACGGAGGGCTCGGGGCACATAATCGAACTCCATCCGCTCGTTGAACTCCAGAGGGAGTTTAAACGGAGATTCCCGGAGATCGGTGTGGTCCGGTCCGTTCCCGTACCCGAGGAGGGTACGACTTTCCCTTTTTCCCTTTTGGAGATCACCGGGGCTCTCGAACCGGTCACCGATGCCTTCCTTATCGACACATGGACCGGGAAGGAACCCGTAGAAGGGTTTATCGGTATCACCGGAAAGCCCGCCGACCGAGACTTGGCCAAAGACCTTGTTTCCCGGAGCGCGATACCTGTCATCCTGGCAGGAGGCCTTTCTCCGAACAATGTCCATGACGCCCTGGTGCAAATCATGCCCTCAGGGGCCGACAGCTGTTCTCACACCAATATGGTGGACACTCTCGGGATTCCTGTCCGCTTCAAAAAAGATTTTGCTAAGGTTGAAAGGTTCGTACAGGAGGTTCGGCGGACGGAATCTGAACTTCAAGTAATCAGAAAAGACCTTGAGGAGCGACTTCACCTGCTTAAGCTCCAGCTGCAAGATCGGCAAGCCGCCCTCCCCGCCCATTCGGTCAGGCCCCATCAGTTCCTTGCTGTCGAGGAGCTTGAAGAAGAGATCGCCTCGTCAGAAAGGCAGCTCATGGCATTTAAGTGGGTCTGATCCACCTTCTTGACATACTCCTTGAAGCTTTCTATAGTGTTTTAAAAACAGACTCGGTGTTAGGTGCATTCCGGAGGCGGTTATGCAAACGGCTCGTTACAAGTCCCTGAATGGGATGCGTGCTGTGAGCAGGTGGGCCATCCCGTATTTCAAGTCAGTCATTCATAATGGCCAGTTCAGACCTGTCCTTTGCTATCTCTTCACGGAATGGCACTGCAACATCGATTGCCATTATTGTTTCCAGTACGACAACGCGCAACATCGTACCATGCCCAGCATGGACCTGGAGACTGCAAAGAGCGCCATAGACTGGCTCAAGTCCATCGGCTGCCGCGTCATCCCTCTCATGGGAGGCGAGCCCACCCTGAGAAAAGACTTCGTGCTGGATGTCGTCAGGTACGGAAGCGAAAACGGCTTCTTCATGTACCTGCCCACGAATGGATATCTTCTGGATAAGCCCTTCATCGATGCGCTGGGAGAAGCCGGAGTGGCGGCCATTAATCTGGCCGTAGACTGCATTGCTCCTCGGAAAGGCCTGCCTAAGGCTCTGATGGCGATCGAACCGCAGTTCCGCTACCTTGTGGAACAACAGAAAAAATACGGTTATCTTGTCTTCTTCAATATCAATATCTGCCGCAACAATATCAAGGATGTGCGGATGCTTACAGAAATAGCCCATCAGAACCGCATCGGCACGGATTACCATCTCAATGAGCCTCCGCATCACTTCGTGGAAGTGGCTCATTACAGCCACCAGGATGACATGCTCAGCATCACGGAAAAGGAATGGGAAGATGTAGACAGGCTCCTGGACTGGCTTATCGAAAAGCAGCGTGAAGGCTGGCCCATGGTCAACTCAATCGCTCACCTCGGAGAGTTCAACCTCCGAATGAGAGGACGCATGCAATCATGGGACTGTCGTGCAGGGCACAACGGCGCCCTGATAAGAACCGATGGAACCCTGTCTCCTTGTTTCGACCTGATCACCTATAATCATGACTGGGGCCGGATTTGGGATCCAAAATTCAACGAAAAGGCATTGAATGAAGTGAGAAAGAAATGCCTCCTCAATTGCTCCTCCACATGCTACCACACCATGGCCAGTTATTATAGCATGCGCTACCTCCCGCAGTGGATCCGCAAGCATGTAAGAGTGGGATAGGGGATCATCCCATCGTCAGGCAGCCCGAGATTTCACTTCCCGGAATTGCGCTTTCTGCTGCTCCAATAGACCGTCTGAAACTTCGAGAATTCTTCTCGAATAGTCGGCGCAATCGCGGTTATGGGTGACCATGACAATGGTCATGCCGTCGTCATTCAGCTTCTGAAACAGGTCCATGACGCCTTTGGTCGTCTTGCTGTCAAGATTTCCGGTAGGCTCATCGGCCAGAAGAATGGGCGGTTCGTTCGCGATGGCCCGTGCGATGGCAACCCGTTCCTGTTCTCCTCCCGAGATCTCGCTGGGGAGGCGATGTGACTTGTCCTCCAGCCCCACGCGTTCCAAGGCATATCTCGCCATGTGACGCTTCTTTTGGACCTTCATTTTCAGGGTGGTTAGAGGCAGCATAACGTTTTCCAAAACCGTTAAGTAGGGAATCAAGTGGAAGCTCTGGAATACAAACCCAAGAAATTCCCGACGGAAATCTGCCCTCCGTTCCAGGTTGAGATCATAGACTTGGATGCCGTCTACGGTGTATTTCCCGTTTGAAGGCGTGTTCAATGCACCCATCACGGAGAGAAGGGTCGATTTCCCGGACCCGGACTCCCCCATCACGCAGACGAATTCACATTCCTGTATGTCAAAAGTCACGCCTCGAAGAGCCTTGACTGCCGCGTCACCGCTTCCGTATTGCTTTACAATGTTTTCCACCATGATAAAACTCATGCCGTTCCTCCTATAAGCGCCTGAGAGCTTCGTTCGGATCAAGCCTGGCGGCCATAAGGGCCGGGTAGGCACTTGAAATAAGACCCAGTGCCATGGCCAACACAAGGACGCTCCCTGCCATGGCGGGATTAAAGTGAACAGCCACCCCCGCGCTTTTAGCAAAAATGGGAATGGAGGCCATAGTGGCGCCAAGACCGATCAGGTACCCTGCGATACCGGCTATGGCTGATATGATCCCTGCTTCCAACAGGACAATCTGGATCAGGTGTCTTCTGCGAAATCCGATGGCCCGGAAAATGCCAAATTCCGAGGTCCTTTCCCTCACGCTTCCCATCATGGTCACGAAAACAACCAGCGCCCCCACCAGCATGACCAGCACGGATACCCCAATACCGAATTTCCGGAAGTGATGCAGCGTCTCCATTCTTCCTTCTACGACCTGCTTGATGCCCATCACCTTTGCGCCGGGTATCACCTCTGAAATCTGCTTGATCATATCTTCTATGGGACACCCCGAACATAAGGCTGCGACCTCAGCCATGGAAATCCGATCTTCCTTTCCGAGAATCGACTGAGCCTTGGGAAGACGGGCAAACAGGATGTGATCATCCTGAGATCCTGTTGTCTCCAGGATCCCCGTCACGGTGAGATTTTTGCGGTTCGCTACGACCCTGTCCCCCAAGTCTAGATGGAGGATCCGTGCCGCTTCAGAACCCACCAACACTCCATCCTCACCCGGGGTCGTCCCTCTGACCTTCCACCAGGGTCTTAGAAAAGGAGAGACCTCGAAGTTCATGCCGGCCAAGAGCACATTGTGGCCCGCCACCTTTATCGCACCCAGGACCATGGGACCCACCGCAGCGATGTTCGCGGCGTTCTTGATAAATTTAAGTTTTCCCAGGTTCTCCTGCCGAATTTCCTTCATCTCAAAGGAGATGCCACCCAAGGACAAGCCTCCATAGCTGAGAGAAAGATTTTCTGTTTCGGGAACAATGAGGATATTGGCGCCGTACTTTTCGAGTTTCCGGTTGATGTCATGGGTTAGGGCCTCGAAAAGGCTCATGAACGCGACAACCGCTGCAACGCCGATGAGCAATCCCACGAGAATAAAAGTCGCCTTCGCCTTCCTCCGTTTAAGACTCGATAGAGTGATATGCTTCAGCGTCATGTTCAGCTCCTCCCTGGCAAATTGAAATATTGCCTCCCCTCAAGGATGTCTTTGACGTTGATGACCACCTGGTCGCCCACCACCTCTCGTTTCAGAGGCGCAGGATTGCATCCGCCCTTGATCTCATTCACCTTGACGGAAGCGAAATGCTGTCCGCAATTTCTGCATATCATGAAATCGCCTTCCTGGTAGTACCCAAGGCCGGCCCTCCAGCAAACGTCACAGGCATCGAAGGCGGCGCGGGTGACGCCGTCAGAACTCTTGAGGATGAAAAACTTGATGGGTGTTCCTTCACTCGTTTTCATCTGGTAGTACCGCGCTTTTCCGTCTTCGAAAGTCGCCACGGGATAGCTGAGAGTGCCGGACGAGGCGTCGAGAGAAGAAGTCTCCGCCGTCCTCCGGAAAAGGAAAACACCGGCAACGACAACAACGATTGCACAGGCCAAGATAGTGGCAACCAGGGGCAAACGACTCTTTTTATCTGTCCTCAGTACGGCAGCCTTCTTGGCGGCTTGTTTTTCTTCAGCAGAGCATGTGCTCCTATCAACTGTTCTCTTGGACATAATAGACTCCTTCAAGCAATTTGACTGCGGCCTTTCCCGGAGACAACTATTCGCTGATCCGGATCTCAAGGCTCGGTTAGAACATATTTGTTCCGGCACGGGGACCCAAACCCCAGGAAGATAATGGGCGATAAAAACACCTCGCTCATGGTCCGGTCACAATCATACCGAGCTTTTTGTGACCAGGATAGATGCTCGGAACAGCTCTGTTTGGACCTGCCTACGGGTAGAGGACAAGAATCAAATAAGAAGGGCCAAATTTTGAAGATAGAGGGATTCGGGCGGCGCCTGAGCCAAATTGAGCGGCCTTCGGACCGGACCTTCGAACAGATTTAAACGGGGACTGCCAAAGTCACAGAAAAGCGCGGCCTGCCCACCCCGCGCAGGCCGCGCCGCCTGAAAGGCTGTCAGGTACGCTCCCTGCATCCCCTCAATGCCGGGAGCCTTACTCATACGGCAGGAGAAGTTCTTGATCTCTTTGATATGAATATCAGCAAGGTCACATTTGCCTGGAATGACGGACTTGTGATTGAGATGGTTGCCTTTGGAGCCGCAACAGGGCAAGTCACAAGCGGCAAATGCCTGCGGAACCATTCCTCCTGTCAGCAGGAAAACCAGAATCAACGCCAATATCTTGAAAGCTCTTTTGGGGCTCATATCGATGCCTGTCACATTGTGGGATATGTTACGAATTACCCAGGCTTTGTCAATAGAAATTTTTGCTCTCCTGTTTCGGATTCTCGCCCATGGAAGGATTCCCATCAAGAATGCCACTTTACGATGCGGGATAGCGGTGCTAGTATAATAATCTGAGTTTAAGACCGATCCCTCTCCCGCTCTCGTGATGAAAAAGGGAATATTGAGCCAAGGATGATTTCACATTTTGTGGGTTCACTGGTGGAGGTAGCGCTCGCCGTGCTGGTCGTCAACATCCCTTTCGGCTTTTGGAGGCACGCGTCGAGGAAGTTTACACTCCCCTGGTTTCTGGCCGTCCACCTTCCCGTCCCTATTGTTGTTGGCTTGCGTATTTTCTCCTCTTTGGGATGGCGTTTTGCCACCTTCCCGGTGCTCATAGCATCCTTCTTCTTTGGGCAGTTCCTCGGCGGCAAGCTTCACCAGTGGCGCGAATGGAGGAAGAACGCAAGGAGGCAGGCTCTTTGATCGGCGCTTTCACATGCAACAGTCAGCGACGGGGGCAACGTGCATAGAACACATGGCTATCTGCTTATGATCACGATGTCTCAATCCTCCAGTTGTGTAGTCTTGTATTCCTTTCCGGTGATGAAGATGTGAGAAAACTCCGAGTCTTTGGTGGCGCCGTGCCAGTGCTTCTCTCCTGCAGGGATCAGGATAACATCGCCCTTGACCACACTTCTCTGTTCTGTTTCGGTGGCCACTACACCTCTTCCGGAAGTTATTATTAGAATCTGTTCGCAGTTGTGGGCATGAAACTTGTTCCTCACCCCTTTGCCAAAGTTCACTATGTTGGCAGTGAACTCGCGACTTTCAGGGACAAGAACCTGTTTCGTCACATTCCTTGCCGTGAAGATGGGATTCTCGAAAGGTTCCTTTTTCACTTGATCCATCCTGACTACTTTCATTTCATCTCCTCCAGAATGGGGTTTCAGCCGAATACTTCTTGGCTTGAATTTTTTGTTGCCGTTGATTGATCTCAATCAAGATTAGGATAGCAAGAGAGAAATATCAATGAATAAAGTCGCATTGGATCCACACGCGTCCACTTCACCCTTGACACCCAAAGGAAAACCCCTTATGCTCCGGCTCCCAAAGAGGAGCTTTTTGATCCCCTCGGCGAAGGAGAATTTTGCTGGAGAAACTCGTGTTGTTCAGAAGATAGCAGAACCTCAGTCAGCCTCCAGCGGTTTGACACACAATCCATAAAGATTGAAGGAGGTAATTGACCATGTCTGGAGAGAGAAGATCCCATCTGGGTTTGCTTTGGGTTTTGATTCTGAGCGTTTTCCTGGTTGGCTACGTTCATAGCGTTTCTCTGGCTGCCGACAAGATCACGAGTTTGAAAGTGGTGGCAGCCTGGCCCCAGAACAATTTTGTAAATGATGCGCTCTGGATGCTTCAGAAGGAAGTAAAGGAAAATTCGAAGGGAAAGTATGAGATCGTTTTTCGAGGCGGCCCCGAAGCTATCCCCACGTTTCAGCTCGTGGAAGCCCTTCGAAACGGGGTCGTGGAAATGGCTTGGACGGCTCATACTTACAACGTCGCCCAACTCCCGGTTGTAGCGGGAGCCAAGCTTTCCAAGTTGAGCCCCCAGGAAGAACGGAAAAA
Organism: uncultured delta proteobacterium; assembly: GCA_963740905.1. Lineage (GTDB taxonomy): Bacteria > Desulfobacterota > DSM-4660 > Desulfatiglandales > HGW-15 > JAFGDM01. The sequence goes on along the minus strand of CAVUFY010000007.1, from coordinate 140,125 downwards.
GGGGGTCTATGATTTCTATCAGAAGTTATACCAATCAAAACTCAATACTTACTACCTTGGGAGGGGAACGCCAGGCCTCACCTATAATCTTTATACGACTGTACCGGTGAACAGCATTGCCGATTTTAAAGGCATGACCATCAGGGTGACTCCCGCTTACAAGGCTTTTGTGGAAGCCCTGGGTGCGGCTTGCGTAGCGACGGATCCCGGAGAGGTCTTCACGGCTCTCGAACGTAAGATGGTCAAGGGTTATGGATGGCCCTCTGTGGGCATTTCCAATTTCGGATGGGATGAGGTCACCAAGTTCGTCATCGAACCCGCTTTCTATCAGGTGGATGTTATCGCGCTGGTAAATATCCACACCTGGAATAAACTTCCAAAGGATTTTCAAAAGGTTATAAATACATCGATGCAGAAAGTCGAACTCGAAGCAGAAGAACATTTCAATAGCCTCATCAAAGAAGACCGGCAGAAGATCAAAAATAAGGGGGTTCAAGAACTGAGACTTCCTGGTAATGAAGCAGAAAAATATTTACAGATCGCTTATGATGCGGACTGGAAAGAGGTGCTGAAAAAGGATCCCCAGTTGGGCCCGCAACTTCAAACCCTCTTGGCGAAATGACATAATCGTCCGATGGGATTAGAGAAAATGGCGAATTTCGGCAGCGATCTTCGCAGATCGCTGCCGAGAAAAGTCTCTTCCTAAGCTCTCCGCGAAGGAACTCGTCGAATGGACCCCTCTGGCTTCATGTTTCCATAGAATCGAACTCATGAATGGACGAAAAGGAAAGCTGGATCACGCGCTTCGCCTCATTAACAGGGCTATGGCGTGGATTGCGGCCGCCCTCATCATTTTTATGATGCTGGCCATCTCTTACTCGGTCATCGTGAGGTATGTTTGGGATCAACCGGTGGCGTGGGTCGTTGAGATTAGCAGTTACCTCATGCTTTACATTACGTTTCTAGGCAGCGCCTGGCTTCTTCAACAGGATGGTCACGTCGAAATCGATCTATTTGTTGGCAGCCTGCCTCCGCGAGCAAAGGCCGCCTTTAAAGGCATTACCTCCTTCGGCGGTGCCATCGTGGGCCTGATCCTCACCTGGAAAGGAACTGCCGTGACGATCGACTATTTTCAGCGGAAGGTTGTTGTCATCGGGATTCTGGACACACCGCAATTCCTGCTCATGGCCATCATTCCCGTGGGTGGAGCTCTAATATTCCTAGGATTCCTCCTCAAAATCTGGAACTGCTGGGAAGTGGTATTCGAAAAAAATCCTCACACTGGCGAAGAAAAAGGATTGAACTGAGTCATGGAGTGGTGGTGGATTCTTATTTCGTTATTCGGCGCCTTGATGGTCCTCATGTTCACAGGCCTGCCGGTAGCCTTTTCATTCCTCCTCGTAAGTTCGGGAGGAATGTACTTTCTGATGGGTGGGTCCTTTGGTCTTACCCAGTTGACGGTCGGCATCTTCGACTCTCTGACCAAGTTCAATCTTACGGCAATCCCTTTTTTTATACTCATGGGCGAAATCCTGTATCACTCCGGCTTAGTTACCAGGGCCTTGGATGTGTTCTCCAAGTGGGTGGGCGCCATCCCGGGCAGACTCAGTGTCGTAACCTTTCTCGTGGGAGGACTCTTCGGCGCCCTGAGTGGAGCGACGGTCGCCAGCACGGCGGTGCTTGCTTCTCTCATGGTTCCAGAGATGACGCGTCGTGGTTACAAGAAGGAGATGATCTTAGGTCCCATTATGGCCTCGGGAGCGTTGGACATGATCATCCCTCCCAGCGCGCTCACCGTTCTTCTCGGAAGCCTTGCCGAGGTCTCGATCGGTCGACTGCTAATTAATGCCATCGTTCCCGGATATATTCTACTCGCAATCTATATGGGCTTTGTGATCGTCCGGTGCTGGATCGATCCTTCCCTGGCTCCGAAGTATGAATTCAGCAGTGTGAGCTGGAGGGATAAGGTTGTTTCAAGTCTTCGTGATCTCTTTCCTCTGGGCATCGTGATCTTTGTTGCTCTTGGGCTTATGATGCTCGGGGTGGCAACACCTACCGAAGCAGCAGCTCTGGCAAGCTTGATTGCTTTTGTTCTCGCGGCGGTTTACCGCAGGCTGGATTACACCGTGATCAAGCAGTCTGTCCTTAGCTCGCTGATGGTGACCGTGATGATCCTGACCATCATTGCCGCTTCGGCTGCGTTCAGCCAGGTGTTGGCTTTCTCCGGCGCCAGTCGCGGAATGTTGGGGTTGGTACTCGGCGCTTCTGTGAATCCAATCTGGATCGTGATTCTCATGCTCGCCGTCGTTACTCTGATGGGGTGCTTTCTCGAACAAGTCTCGATCATGATGATCACCCTCCCCATCTTTATGCCCATCATCAACACGCTTGGATACGATCCCGTGTGGTTTTGCATCTTAATGCTCCTTGCCCTTTCTATCGGGCAACTGAGCCCGCCCTTTGGCTTGGCCCTCTTTGTGATGAAGGCTGTTACACCTTCTGAAATTACCATTAAAGATATCTACAAGGCCGCGACGCCTTACTGCCTCCTCGATATCCTCGGGGTTGCGCTGGTCATGGTCTTTCCAATTCTAGGGACCTGGTTCAAGGGGTCCTAGACTTTTGTTAAGCCTCCGAACCTTGCACAATTTTTTATGAAAAGAGCTACCAAGAAGGAAGAATGGCAACAAAGCTCCCGACAGGCGCAGGAAACGGACCTGCTCCTCGAAGGGGGGCAGGTGCTCAATGTGTATTCGGGTGAACTCCTTGAGTCCAGCGTAGCCGTCAAGGGAGGCACGATCTGGCATGTGGGCGCGGCCGGTTCCCATTCGACCGGAGAAAAGACCTTGCGGCTGGATGTGTCTCACAAAGTGCTTGTGCCGGGTTATGTCGAACCCCACTGCCATCCCTGGAATGTCTACAACCCCGTCTCCCTGGGAGAGGAGTTTTGCAGACTGGGAACCACCACCCTCGTGTGCGACAATCTCGTGTTTTATATGATGATGGGGGTCGAAAGATTCGAGGTGTTCATGACCTCACTGTCTGAGATGCCGGTGAAGTTTTTCTGGTTTATAAGGCTTGTTCCTCAGACGCCTCTCGATCACGAAGAAAGAATTTTTTCATCAAGGAATCTGTCGAGACTCCTCCGAAATCCTCTCACCCTGTCCATCGGAGAAATTACCAGGTGGAAGGAACTGATCAAAGGAAATCCCAAAATCCAAAGGATGATTCGCCTTGGACGCAGTCTCGGAAAACGCGTAGATGGCCATACCGCGGGAGCAAAGTACGAAAACCTCAGTATTATTTCCCGCGCCGGAGTGGAGTCCTGCCATGAAAGCATTAGGGCTGAAGATGTCCTCGACCGGCTGAGGCTTGGGTTCCACGTCATGCTGAGAGATAGCTCCCTCCGGCAGGATTTGCGCGGCCTTTTGAAAGGGGTTCGAGAGAATCCCCTTTCACTGCGCCGGGTCATGTTGACTACAGACGGGTCATCTCCCTCTTTTCACCTGGAGTCCGGGATGACGGATCATCTTTTAAGGACCGTCATAGAGGAAGGGATTGATCCCGTAGAGGCGTATCGAATGGCAACACTCAATCCCGCCACATACTTCGGTCTCGAAGATCGCTTGGGCGGGATAGCTCCGGGCAGGGATGCGGACATCCTCGTTCTGAGGGACCTTCGTGATCCCACACCGGAGCTTGTCATCTCCAAGGGCCGGGTTGTGTCAGAAAAAGGCGCCCTTCTCTCTCCATTTCCCGTGCCGGACTGGAAGCGGTTTTTGAACGCTCGGGAGAAAGAGTACACGTTGCGTGCCACAAAGGATTTTTTTGAAATCCCCTTTAAAGAGCGCGTAGACGGAAAAACCGTTCTCTTCCCGGTGATCAAGCTCATCAACACAGTGATCACACGCATCAGGCGGGTGGAATTTCCTGTGCGGGGCGGTTTGATAGACGTCTCCGCCATGGGTGGGTTCTGCAGGGTTGCCGCATTGGACAGGCACGGGAGATGGATCGCAAACGGAATACTGGAGGGCTATGCCGACCGGCTTGAAGGGATCGCGTCAAGCTTTAACACCGCGCTTCAGATCATTGTGATCGGTCAAAACCCCGACGCTATGTCCGCCGCTGTCAATCGGGTGATCGAGATGGGGGGAGGGATTGCCGCCATAGAACATGGAAAGGTGGTTTTTGAGTTCCCCTTGCCCATCGGAGGCATGATGTCCGAAAAGCCCTTGTGGGAACTGGCTGAAAAGGAGACGACACTCAAGGAATTTCTCTCAAGCCGGGGTTATCCCTTTCATGACCCGCTCTACACCTTCATCTTTCTCCCCAACGATTTTTTGCCGGAGGGCAGAATCAATCGCAAGGGCGTGGTGGACATAAAGAAGGATGAGGTCCTGTGGCCCGCAAGAAAGCTGCCTTCTCAAGGCTTCCATTCGAGAGATAGGAATGCCTCATAAGCAGTTCCCTTGGCGGACACCACTTAGGGTAGCCTTTAGGAGCAAGAGAAGGAAATCTTGGGACAAAACCGGAAGCTGCTCATGGAAACACGCATCATCAGAAGCAATAGACGTCGCAAGACGGTTCAGGCGCGTGAAGTCGGCGGGGTACTCGAAGTTCTGGCACCGGCCCATATGTCCGACAAACAACTCGAACCGATCATCAGGGATCTCGAAGCACGGATCAAGCGTCACCAGAAGGCATCCGGATTGAACGATCAAACTCTCGAGATGCGAGCGCGCATCCTAAATCGTGAGTACTTCGATAATCTCTTGCAGTGGGAGTCGATTCGCTGGGTTGCCAATCAGAATAGACGCCACGGCAGCTGCAGCACGGCGAGAGGAACCATTCGAATCTCCCATCGCATTGCCAAAATGCCCCGTTTCGTTCAGGACTATGTGATTGTCCATGAGCTCGCCCATGTGATCGAACCGAACCACGGTCAGCGATTCTGGGATCTCGTTTATCGCTATCCCAGGACTGAGAGGGCACGGGGGTATCTGATGGCAGCAGGGATAGAAGATCAGGAAGAAGAATGAAAGCGGTATAACCCGGAATCTTGGACCTTACGGCAAAGGCTACCACTGATTCATCATGTCCTGCCCTCTGCGTTTTACCACTTCTTCCTGCAACCGATGGAACCTGTCACCGATTACTCGCAGCAAACCGGACATGACCTTGTAGCCGAGTTCCGGATCTTTTTCAAACAACGCCTCCAGGCAGTCGGCTTCCATCCGGATCACCCTGGCGCTCCTGCCGGAGCAGGACGCAGAAAACCGGTAGACATGGGGACGAACGAGGCTAGGCCAGCCGAACACCTGGGTTTCCGTCACCTCATTTCCCCGCAGGGTGGAGGCCGGCTCGGCCTCGAGCTTCACCGTGCCTTCCACTACAGCCCAGAGCTGGCGAGCTTCTTCTCCGGCCTTGAAGATGCCCTCGCCTCTCTGAGCCGCTATTTCCGTGCAGCACTCGCTCACAGCAGAGAGCCCGCGATCATCCAGGTCCTTGAAGACTTCCACCTTTTCCAGGGTATCGAGATTCACCATGTTCCCCCCTCCTGTCAGCAAACGCCGGGACGTTTTCAGGATAATACCCATTCCGACTGGGCCATGCCTTTGAGGACGTGTTCTGCGAAGACCCGGCGCATCTTTTCTCCGTTCATCTTCTGGTAAATTACCGGTTCTTCGCCCTCGACCTGCACGGTGACGTTAGGCTCCGTGCTGCAACGGCCGATGCAACCGGCGGTCTGCATCTTGATATGGGGCCGATCCTCTTTGGACATCTCGTCCACGAGTGCGTTCACTACCTCCCGGGCTCCGGCGGCGATTCCGCATGTTGCCAGATGAACCGTTATCTTCACCTGGGCATAGGGCGCGACGGCCGCCGGACCTTGGAGCCAGTTGAAGCGTTCACCCACCACAAAGGCCAGATTTGCCATGACCTTGTACCCCATCGCAGGGTCTTTTTCGAAGCATCCCAGGAGGAATTCCCTTTCCAGACGAAAGACGCTGCACATCGCAGAAGAACAAAAAGAGGAGAGCCCGTATTTGTATGGGGGCACGAAGCTGGACCAGCCGAAGGCCTTGCCTGCCGGGATAGTAAATAGGGTATGCAACTCTGAGAAACCGCGGCCCGGCATTTCGAAACCGACATGCGCCTGCCCTTCTTTCACGATCCAAAGATGACCCGCGTCGTCCCCTTCCTTGAAGAACCTTTCCCCTTTCCGGTAATTAAGTTGTTCGATTCCCTCCCGCAGGGAGGCAAGTTGCTCTTCTGTCAGCCCTTCGAATACCTCCGACTGCATGGTTCTATATCTGCCTGTCATGATCTTTCCTCCCACCGCGTTCTTGACCAAGGCTGAATGCTTGTTCTCTGTCGCTTGCTGTCCCATTTTTCAGAGGCGCGGAAATCCGAAATTCGAATTCTAAACTCGAGACAAATTCAACGCGTTAGGTCCCCGTCTTCAACCTGTCCTGATCCTCCTCGGTCTGCTCAGACACTTCCGGATTATAGCAAATCCGTCCGCAGGTGAGACACCGGCGGCTCTCGGCAAGTGCAGCGTCCTTCGTCAGGACCTGATCGACCTCGACAAAGGAGTGTACCCTGTCTTGGACCGGGAGTTCCACCATTTTGCATCTGGGCTTTCGTTCGATGCCCTCCACCTGGTCAAACACTGTCTCGGGAATCAGGGTCTTCGCCAATTCGCCTGGCTGATCAGTCACCTCTTCTCCCATCAGGAATTGATGAATCGAGCGGGCGGCTCTTCTTCCTCCTCCGATGGCCTCCACCACTAGAGACGGCCCGGTAGCCGCATCCCCGGCGGCGAAGACATAAGGAATATTCGATTGGAGGGTCCTGGCATCCACGTCCACGGTACTCCACCGTGTGGTCTTCAACTGCGCCAGCCGGGATTGAGTCCTCTCGGTGAATGAGAAATCCGGGGACTGCCCTATAGCCGTGATGATCATGTCGGTCTGCAGCAGGGTCTCTGAACCTTCTACCGGAACCGGACGGCGTCTGCCGCTCTTGTCCGGCTCGCCCAGTTCCATCTTCAGGTATTCCAGGTGAGTCACTCTGCCTTCCTCGTCCCCTTTCACGGAAACCGGAGCCGAAAGAAAAAGGAACTCGGCTCCTTCGTGCTCGGCCGCATCGATCTCCACCTCATTCGCCGGCATTTCACTGCGTGTGCGTCGATAAACGATCGTGACTTTTTCTACGCCCAACCGGATCAGGGTCCGAACGCAGTCAATGGCGGTATTCCCGCCTCCAATCACGACTGCGGTGCGGCCCAGGGGAACCGACTTTCCCGCAGCAACCGTGGAAAGAAAGTCAATCCCCGTATAACAACCCTTCTTGTCTTCACCTTCGACCCGCAAAAGGGAATCCTTCCATGCGCCGATACCCAGAAATACCGCGTCAAAACCCGCGGCCACGAGGGAAGTGAGGTCCAGATCGAGGCCGAAGACCACGTTCGGCCGCACTTTGATTCCGAGGTTGAGGATTCCCTCGATTTCCCAGTCCAGAACCTTCTTCGGGAGCCGGTACTCGGGTATCCCATACCGGAGCATGCCGCCCAGTTTCGGCATGGCCTCGAAAATCATTACCTCATGGCCGAGCCTTGTCAGGAAGTAGGCGCAGCTGAGCCCAGCCGGTCCTCCTCCCACCACCGCCACCCTTCGATTCGTGGGCGTCCCGACAGGGATGGGGAAGCGCTTGCCTGAGTTCATTTCGTAGTCGGCCACAAAACGCTTGAGCTGGTTGATGGAAACAGGCTCATCCTCGATGCCCCTCCGGCAGTTCGTTTCACAGGGATGGGGGCACACGCGTCCACAAGCAAGGAGCAGGGGGTTTCGTTCTCGGATCGTACTCACCGCGCCTTCGTAATCTCCACCTCTGATCTGAGCGATGTACAGAGGAATATTGATCTGCGCCGGGCATGTCTGACGACAGGGCGCGAGACACTCATCTGCCTGGTTGAAGTGCAGAAGGCGCTCGGAAGGTGTCTTGACTTCCAGAATGCCTTTCGGACATGCGCGGGCACAGGAACCGCACCCTACGCACTTATTCTTGTCCACAACGGGATACCCCTCCGATCCCATCCGGATAGCACCGAAAAGGCAGGCCTTGACACAGTCTCCTTGACCCAGACACCCGATCTCGCAAAGACGTTGACCGCCATAGAGCATGAATTGGGCTCTGCAGCTCTTCACCCCTTCATAGAGATATTTCACCTGGGCCCTCTCGCCCCCTGAGCAAGGGTTTTGCGCTGCGGGAAACTCCGCCGTTCTCACCGCAACCCCGAGGATCTCCGAGACTTTGGCTGCGGCTTCGGGTCCTCCCACGATGCACGCACTGGGTTTCGCCCTGCCCTCCACAATGGCAGCGGCAGCTGCGCTGCAGCCAGCAAAGCCACAGCCTCCGCAGTTGGCTCCTGCCAAACACCCCTCTACTTGTTCAATGCGAGGATCCTGCTCAACGTAAAACACCCGTGCTGCAACACACAGGATCGCCCCGCAAACCGTACCCACTCCCAACATGAGCAAAGTTCCGAGTATCATGAAATTCTCCTGAAAAATTACATTCTCCCACCTGCCTCTCCGGGCAGAAACGATCTCATTCCCTTCTCCCTTTCCTTCAGGAGACTGGAGTGAGGCCTTTATCCCAAGCCTACGAAAAACACAATTCCGTCAGCCCGGAAAAAGATAAGTGCCGATCGTGAGACTGCAGGTAGGACTATCGGAGGGTGTCAAGAGGAACAACCGGAAATTTTCATCCAAGTGCGTCCTTTTTCCCCCGACTCCAAATCTTGGAAGCCGCAAAAGGGGAACAAACATTCCCATCCCGATACCATTAAAGTATAAGGGAAAGCGCAACGGTGTCAATACCAAATTAGGACGTCCACCGTGTGGAAAACCACCCGTCGTGTATACCGGGAAGAGGAAAGACGCGGAAGCGGTCATTCAATCCGGCGCCCTCTCATTCCCATTTCCCGTTGTCTCTCTTCTTGAGGTTAATGTATCCTACCTTTCCCTGTTCGTTGATGAACGAACTCAATAGCCAGCTGACAATGCTGATGACCAGAGAACCGAAAAAGGCGGCCCAGAACCCATGGACCTCGAAGCCACCGATCACACCCGAGGCCATCATGAGGAGAACCGCATTGATGACAAAAGTGAATAGCCCGAGGGTCAGAATATTGATCGGCAAGGTCAGGATGATAAGGATGGGCCGAAAAACGGCGTTGAGTATACCCAACACGGCGGCCGCAAAAAGCGCGCTCCCAAAGCCTTTCACTTCAATGCCGCCAATGAGGTGCGCTGCGATCATGATGGCCAACGTGAGAATCAACCAGCGGATGAGAAGACCTTTCATGGCATATCCTTTTCATCCATGTACTTGACCCACCGTTTCATTTTTCCTTTCTTGATGCGATACTGGCACAGTTCAAAAAACATGATGGCCTCCTTTTGTGAATAGTTATCCGGGGCTCCGAGGATCGTTATCCGTTATTCAAGAATCATTATTCATTATCTGTTATCCGTAATCTAATTCGCTATTCGTGATGTGCTTCCACCTATGGCTGATTACTTTGGCTGTTCACTGTTTCTTCCTGGCGATGTATCTCACCATTTGGCCCGCAACCAGCTTCAGAGCCTCACGAGTCAGAAAGTCCTGAGGCGCTTTTTCAAGCAATATTCTGGTCACTTCCTCCGTGCTCGCATCAACATTTCCTGTCCTGCCGTAAGATTCTTCAAGCAGCCTTCGAGTCGCGCGCGCCTCTTCAATCGCCTTTTTCAGAAAATTTCTTCCTTCCTCTCCATCGAGTGCACCGAAGTGCTCTCCAAGAAGAACCTGTACGTCAAGCCGCGACATCTTTTCGAGGCTCTGCTGAAACAGGTCAAAGTTGGAATTGCCCACGGCCATGTAGCAGTCGCCATATCTGACCCCGGCGGCGTCCGATGCAAAAAGCGCCTTTTCCTCTGACAGGTAAAGAGCAATGGAACACGAAGAGTGGCCCGGAACTTCCAGCACCTCCAGGCTCACCTCCCCGCAGGAGACCCTGTCCCCTTCACCAAGAATTTGCTCCACATTGATATTGGTAAAATCAAATCCCAATTCCCGGGCCTTCTCTTCCAGACCTGCCCGGCCCAGGGCCGCACGGTTAAAGCTCCCGATGCTTTCCGACACCCTGGCATCCGAAAGCAATTCTCCCGCTCTCCGGGACCCGGCCACGATGATCCAAGGCCACCTTTTCTTAATGAAAGGAACAAGACCGCAGTGATCAAAATGGGAATGGAGGATGACAATGCGTCTGATTTTCTTCTCTTCCACGGAAAAGTCCTGGAACTGTCTCAACACATCCGGCGCGATGTAAGCCATGCCGCCTCCGATCAGGATACTCTCTTCGCCTCCATCCACCAGATAAAGACACGACTCCTTCCTGCCCAGGAGAATAATTCTTTGCGTGACGTGCCCTGGTTGAATTCTTTGCATTTTCCACACCTTCCGCTTATTATTGCCCTTTCAAGATTCCTTTGTCTGTTAACCCCACATTTTCTATCATATCACGACTTTCCCGACAATGGAGCATCCCTCTACGCAATTGGAGAAGTATAGATTTCATAACCGAATAAGTTTTCTATAATTGACATAAATTCAGATTTATTCTATCCTAATTGGCATAAAGCGACTTAAGTGCACCTCTAGGAGCGAAAAGGAATGACCCCTCAGAATCCGATCCACTCCTTGCCCCTTCCGGTTGGCATGCAGAATTTCATCATCGCATTTATGCGAGCCGTCAAAGCAGGGCGCCTTTACTCAACCGGTCATACGCTATTCAAACAAAACGTTAAACACGTCCAGGATCAACTCCAGGAAGCCAGAGAAGCCCAAGACTTCTTGTTCGTAGGATTTGCCAAGGACTCCCTTCTTCTGTCAGACGACTTCTTTCAAGCCCACGACACATTGAGCCGGGATTTCCTGGACCTTTTTCACTCCCTTGGAATTTCCCATCTCATCATCCACAAAGAAGCGACATCCCAGGAACTTGAATCCTTTGTCGAGACTCTTAGCGGCGCGAAGGCAGGCCAGGGTCAAGAGGTGATCGCAGCTTTGCACCGCGAGAATATCAAGCGAATCAACCTCGGGCTCTTGGACTATTCGGTGTTTGCCGGGTTGGAATCGGCATTCAACCAGTTCATCCAAGGAAAGGAAGTGGCCGCCGTCTGGCGGCAACTCATCTTTCTCCCTGCCATGGCAGGAGCTTTCCACCTTGATCCTGAACACATGAAGGAAGTCCTTCGGCTCTCCGATGAGCCGGAGACCCTGAAGCAGGCGCTGGCCGAATTTGACAAGAACCTCAAGAGCCATGTGCAGAACATGTCTCCGGCACAGAGAGGCCAGCTCATCGGAAATTTCCTCCAGAACATCAGCAAGGCAGTGGCTAGGATTGATTCGGGTAAACGAAGGCGTTTCAACGAACACGTGGCCCTCGTGCTTGGGTCCATCAGGCCAGAGGTGCAAATCTTCATTCTGGGTGCGGTATCCCCTGAACCCACTGAAGGAGAAGACGGCGGCGTTATTCGAGACCTGGTCGAGGAAATGCCCGAGCGGCAGCTCATTCGCCTGCTTATTGATGCTTTGAGCCAGGCCGGAGCCCAGGCACCCGCCTTCAACAACCTTTTGCGGATGGCCCTTGCCAGGTTCAAGAGTGCCGGTCCTCTTCTGAACCTTGTTCGCTCCGGAATGAATCTAGCCACGCAGGAGAACAGACGGGACAGTTTGAACCTGTTTCAGCACCTGGAACAACTTCTGATTCATCACCAGGAGAGCGAGGACTTCAACGCTCAATACCGCCGGGCGATCGAAGACCTCGCCAGTTCCATCAGGATCCAAAAAGCAATGGTTGAGGAAGAAGAGATAGACCGTCTGGTTCGAACCCTGGCTCCCGATTCTCTGAAACTTTTCAAAGCAAGGCTGATCATTGACCTCCTGAAAGAAGCCGAAAGAAGCGCCTCGATGACTCTTCCCCTGATTCACTCCATGGGGGAGAGCATTCAACACTTTCTCGACAAGGGAAGGCCTAGGCTCACCGGCAACTTGCTCCGCCAGGTCTTTCTCTGCGTGGGACAGCTTCCCGAAAAGAGTTCCCTGGCCAAGGAAATCAACACCTGGCTGGGTACGGAGAGCATCCACACTCTCCTGAAGGAACTTCTGGAAAAATGCCGAACTTACGAACCCCGGGAGATGTCCTCCATCAGTTCCATCTGCCAGCTCTATCCTGAAAAGGCGGGCAGTTTCCTCATCGATCTGTATCTTGAACCCGGGGAACATGGGCAACCTCTGGCGGACTGGCTTTCGGCGACCCTGGCAAGTCTCGCGCCCCGTCTCACCAGGCTCCTTGCCCCTCGCATGACCGGCGCGTCGGACGCTGCTCTGCCAAAGTTCATTACCCTTGTAGACCTTTTCATGGATCAGCAATCCGCCCCGACCCTTGAGAGACTGCTCGGACACAATGACTACGCCATCCGGTCGCAGGTCATCAGGACCTTGGGTCGGCTGAAATCGCCAAAATCCGTGGACCCTCTGGCCCAGGTTGCCCTCGGAAGATCGTGGTTTATCGGCAAAAAGACGAAGGCTCTTAAAATGGAAGCTCTTCAGGCGCTGGCTGAGATTCAAACCGAAGAGGCGAGAACGGTTCTTGAACAGATTGCATCGACTGGCTCAGGCGAGCTTCAGAAAGCGAGCCGGGAGCTCTTGGAGAAAGCATGAACGCAACAACTGTCAAACCGAAGCTGAGAGAATTCTATGCGGACCTTTGCATGAATTTTTTTGGAGCCCTGACGGCCTTCAATCTTTACACGAGTGATCATCCGGAAGCGCACAAAAAGATTGAAACTTTTTATCAAAAGCTGCAAAAGTACCTTTCACAGAAACCCACCATGACATGGCTACTCATCGGCGGCGAGGTGGTGATCGAAAACCAGCCCCTACCTGAACTCGAGAGAGTGCTTGGGAAGATCCTTCCCGTGCTCGATAAAATCAAGCTCGAACGATTGACCTTTCGAGAGGGGCTGGGCGCGGAGGAGCTTACTGCGTTCTTTCAGATGCTCCTCCCCCTTTTGAAGGAACCTTCGGGAGGAGAAATAGTCCTCGCTAAGAATCAGGAAAAGCTGCCTCATATTCTCGCAGGCAGGTTGCCTCTGGACTCACAGGCTCAAGTGACCTACGAGGACTTTTCGAACGCCCTTCAGTCCACACGCCAGGCCATCCTATCCTACTCTGCGCAACTTAAAGAACTATTCAGCGATATTCGCGGCCCCCTCTCCCCGCCGAAGATCCAGACCGCCAAAGAAATCACAGAGACCATTCACAACATGATTAAAGAAGGGGATACGCCCTTGAAGCTTCTCCTTTACCGCCGGAGCCCGGATCCTGATCCCTACATCCATGCCCTCAACGTGTCCGCCCTTTCCATGGCAATGGCCGACGGCCTAGAATTAGAGAAGCCCACGGTCAGAGATATCGGTCTCGGAGCCCTCCTCCATGACATAGGACTTTACCTCTCTCCTTCTGAACTATTCTCAACGACCGCCGCCATGACCCTGGACGAGAAAAAGCGCTATTGGGAGCATCCCGTTCGAGGCGCGGAACTCCTCATTGCGAGCCCCGGCATTCCGGACGTGGCCCCGATTATAGCCTACGAGCACCACATCTCTTACAACGGGAAAGGCTTCCCTGCTAAGCAAAGTGCCGGGGAGTTAAATCTGGGAAGCCTGATCGCCGGCATCACGGATTGTTACGACAACCTGCGCAGGAATCGCCCAGAGCAAGACGCCCTTTCTCTTCCCGAGGCGCTGAACCGCATGGACAAGAGCATGGTCGAGATGTTCCACCCTCTCCTCCTGAAGAAGTTCCGAACCCTGGTGAAAGCACAGGCGCAAGAGTAAATCACGCCATTGATTTCAGGAGATCATCGGTCGTCGTAACCCATCCGAAAAGGGTTTCCACGTTCCAGAGGGTCGCTTCATGCGTTATGAGCGGACCGGCATGGTCTACAGCGTCCGACACGAGGACCGGCCAGTAATCTAGAAAATATCCGTCCCTCAGAGTCGATTCAACGCACACGTTCGTTGCAACTCCTGTGTAGACACAGTACCTGATGCTGTAAGTCTTCAGTACCATGTCCAGGTTTGTGCCGGCAAATCCGCTGTATCGTTGTTTCCTGATCACCACATCTCCGGGATGGCTTTCCAACTCGGCACAAATCTCTTCGTCCCAGGACCCCTCCGTGACGAAGCGACCCCAATACTTTGGATCTTTCCTCATCATGATGAGGCCGAGCTCTTTGTGCCAGTTGGGAGAGTCAGGACCTCCGCTGTTGGAATAGTCGGAATCATAACTCATCTTCAAAAATACGACTTTGCAACCCGCCTTGCGCGCAGTTTCGATAATTCTTTTGTTATTCTCTATAACGCCCCTCGCACGGGACAGGTCATGGCCGGATGCGTCGAACATACCACCCTTACTGACAAACGCGTTTTGCATGTCCACCACAATAATAGCGGTCCTATGCAAATCTATTTCAACCGCTTCCGGTTTCGCATTCACCAAAACGCGCTTCGGCGGTCTTAGGAAGCCCCTGGGTTCTTGCTTTATGGGATCCATCAGTCCCTCTGCCCTACGATGATTCCTAAATCCTCCGGCTGATTCTTGTTCAATCGCGCCGTCGATTTGATGTCTAGGGCCATGAGGAGCGAAAAGATGTAGTTGGCCTTTTGTTTCTGTGCCTCATGATTGAGGATGATAACCACTTCTTTCACCGCTTTGCTCTGCTGGGTCTGGTTCACCCCCATCACGGACCATCCCGCTTTCTCGAATACTTTCTTGAGCTGTTCGGCAAACTCGAAGGCCTCTTTGTCGTTCCTGTCGCAGGCCAGGCGGACGCTTGCTCCCTCGAACTTGGAAAGTTCAGCTTCTATTTGGGGAATCATGTGGTCAGGGATGCGTCGATCCTTCTTCTGCGCGATGTTGACTTCCCTCCTCTCAAACTGCTGCTTTGCTTTTGTCTTCAGATCCGTAATCGTCTTTTCGTACTTTTCAACCTGCGCGGAAGCCAGTTCGTGTCTCGCCGACTCTATTCGCTTGTCAATAAACAGCTTCGCGACCTGAAGGGTGCCGGCGAGAAAAACAAGGATGATCACGACCCATTGAAGAATTGAGGCAAGTCGCAACAGAGGCTGCACTTCAGGAAATTCCATGAATTCCTCCTCTTGGTTGGTATCGAATTTGACGGGCCGAGCCTCACTCGACAAGAACAACCATTTCAATCTCGACCTTTGCGCCCAGAGGCAGTCCTCCTACCTGAAAGGTACTCCGGGCGGGGGGGTCTTTGGGGAAGTATTCAGAGTAGACTTGGTTGAACAGGGCGAAATTCTTCAGGTCATCCAGGAAGACCGTGGTCTTGACCACCATCGAAAAATCCGTTCCCGAGGCCGTCAGGATCGCCCGTAAGTTCTCCAGCACGCGGAGAGTTTGCTCTTTGATACCCCCTTCCACAAGCTTTCCTGACCCAGGGTCCAGGGGGATCTGACCTGCGGTGAAAACAAAGTTGCCGGCCCGAACCGCCTGGCTGTATGGTCCCACGGCTTTAGGCGCCTTGTCGGTGTGAACGATCTCTCTCATTCCTTCCCTCCTCGGGGACATTCAGAGAGGCAACCATGTGCCGATGCCCAACTGTAAGGCCCGTTCATAAATTTTTTGACCCACAGCCATGTCTTCGATCGCCAACCCAAGATTCGCGGCCATGGTCTTCTCCTCCGAATTTTCTCTTCCTGCCTTCCTGCCCGTCACCAGTTCCCCGAGTTCCGCATGAATGGGCGGAATATCCTGAAAATACCCGGCCTCCCTGTAATGGAGCAGCTGCGCCACGTCGTCCGTACAGAATTTCGACGCCTCCCGCATGGCATCAGGGTGCCAGTAGGAATCAAAGTCTACCAGGGACGCAAAAGATCCTTTGTCCAACCATCCTGCCTGAATGGTTCGAGCTATCCTGATCGCGCACCGGGAAGGAGGCTTGTTCAGTGCCTTATGTTTAAGCCCGAATAGGATACCATCATCCTGGTCTTCGGACAAGGCTTTACGCGGCGGCAAAGCAGCTCAAACAAGGGAAAAGCACATAATGGCCCGTCTTCACACTGCACCCTGCGCGAGGCGGGGAGACTTGGGAGCACAGGATGGTGTTGAAAACAACCCGAACATGATGTATAGGGTTAGCCAATGAGCGTCTCATTCAAAAAGATCTCTTCGTCAGCGCGGATTCTGAACCCGTTCAAAGGTCATTCCCTGGATGAATTGCCTTTCGAAATCCGCTTTGATCCGCTTACCGGTGAAACAGGTCGGATCTTCCATCTTCCCTTCAAGGCAGAAAGACCGCCTATCGACGATACGGTAAGGCTGTCCAAAGAAATCTTCTGCCCTTTCTGCCCCGACGTTCTGGAAAAGTCCACGCCTGCTTTTCCCGAGGACATCATCCCAGGGGGACGCCTGAAGGTGGGTGCAGCTTCGCTAATCCCTAACCTGGTTCCTTTTGATCGATATGCGGGCATCGCCATTCTTTCGAGTGAGCATTATCTCGCCATGGAGAATCTCGATCGGCACACGATGAAAGATGCCTTCATGGCATCCCTGATATTCTTGAAAAGGGTCCACGATATCGACTCGAAAATAGGATTCTTTAGCATCAACTGGAACTACATGCCGCCGGCAGGGTCCAGCATCGTCCACGCTCATCTTCAGCCCAGTGCGAGTGAGGTTCCCACCAACCATTTGCGCCTGCAACTGGAAGGGAGCAGGCGATATGCGGAAGAAAACAGGGGAAATTACTGGGCGGATTTAATGGAGGCCGAAAAACGCTCCGGTGAGCGATTTATCGGAGAAATCGATTCTACTTTTTGGCTGATGAACTTTCTTCCCCTCGGCTTTCTTCCGGATATGTCCTGTATTTTCACCGAATGCCGTTCCCTTTCCGAACTCGGAGAAAAACACCTCAGCTCTTTCCTTGAGGGCCTGACCAAGGTCTTTTGTTATTTTCGCGAGGAAAATGTGTTTAGTTTCAACGTAGCTTTCTTTGCCGTCAGGGAATCGGGCCATTTCCTGGTCAACGCCAGGGTCTGTCCCCGCCTCCTGCCCAGGCCTATCGGTAACAGCGACATAGCTTGCCCCCAGATGCTCCACCGCGAATCTTTTACCGTCTATCCGCCCGAGTCGGTATGTGCGAAGGTACGGAAGGTTTTCAGCGGTTAATCAGCCTTCGTCGAGAAAGCGACGGACGCCTCCCCGGGGCTGCCACGGTTTGGGGCCTTTGGGCCGCACGGTTTCAAAACATTCCACCGTGTCTCCAATCCTGGCTCGCGTGAAACCTGAAATCTTGAGACCTGCCTGCTGTCCCCTTTTTGCCTCCCTTACCGCATCTTCTCCGATATGCAAGGATTCAACTTCGCCCGTATAGACTGTTCCCGGTGTAGAGATGAGCCTGAATTTCTTCCCTACGCCGAGCCGGCCTTCCAGGACCTCACAACCGAGGATGATGCTTTTCCTGCCTCCCGGAAACAAGGCGATCACCTTCGCTCTTCCCGTAATATTTTCTTTTTCTTCTACCGGAAGGAGACTTAACGCTATCTTTTTCAAGTCATTTGTGAGCTGATAAATCACATTGTAGAGACGCACTTCCACCTGCCGTTCTTTGGCCAGTTCGCCCACCTTGGGAAGAATGCCCACATTGAATCCAATGACCAGTCGGCTTGCCGTCTCCGCCAGAAAGAGATCCGATTTTGAAACCTCTCCGATTCCCGTGGAGATTACCTCCAGTTCGACCCCTGGAACATGAAGAGCCTTGATGGCCGAAACAATCGCCTCTTCACTTCCCATGGTGTCTGTTTTCAGAACGATTTGCAGCCTTGTTGCAGGTCCGCCCCTTCGGGTGATCCATTCTTCGGTCTCTTCTCTTTTGTCCTGCTTTCTGACCGGCATCTCCCTCCTCCCCAGATGGATGATTGCAATTCACGGTAGTGGCTTCCCGGCGAAAGAGAAAACAAGAAAAACGAGCTAACTCGGCGGAACCATGTATTCCGCGAGGCGGGCGGAAGTCTTTCTAAGATTGAAGGAAAGAAGCCTTGATATGCCTTTCAGAATTTTGATGCCCACCTCAGGATGTTTTCGGAGAATCAGGTCAAAGCCGTCCGCGGAAAAGGTCATTACAATCGCATTTGTCCGCGCCCTGACCGTTGCGGAACGGGGCGCTTTATCAATGACGGACATTTCTCCGATGGACCGGCCCCTGGCAAGACGACTGATAATGACGCCTTCACGCCCCTCCTTGGCAGATTTCTTGATCACCTCTAACTCACCTTCGATGACAAAGCACACGCAATCCCCTTCCTCGCCTTCGGTAAAGAGAATTTCACCTTCGTTGATTTCAAGAAAGTTAATGTGTTCTGCGATGATCAGCACATCTTCTGAGGTCAGACTTTCGAAGAAAGGAAAGCAGACCAGAAAATCCGCCGTCGCCTTAGCGATACGGTCTTCAGGAAGAGGTTTCGCGGTCATTGGTGCCTTGCCTGCTGGGGAACCTATTTAGTAAAAATTATATCATTGCATTCTTCTTTTGAAAAGGCGCGGCGGAGAGCGTGTCACCGCTGAAAGTCACATCCCTATCCTCAATGAAGCCGCGAGGCGAACTTCTTCACCTGATAATCCCATTCCTGGGTGACCAAATCGACCCGGATCTCGCCCTCTTCCTCGCAAAGCGTCGCCATAACGTACCCGCCTCCTCCCTCGAAGGAAAGACACGTCGGCGTCTCCACTTTGAGATCAAGCCCGAGTCCTCCTTTTCCAAACGAACTCTTGATCCTCTTGACCACTTCTTCAGCGGGTCGTTTTGTTTTACACTCCAATTTCAGCATTTGTGTCTTCTAGTGAGAGCAATCGATACATGGGCAACGCGAACATCCCTGAACGAGAGCAAGATCCCCCAAAATTCCCGTACTTGACGCCATTTCACGGAGTCATCAGGACTTGAACGAACACGATCTCGCTTGTGATGCACATCCGCACTGACCTGTGCCGGATTTCGGTTCCAATGAGTATGAGGAAGAATGAACCCAAAGACCTGTTGCTACGAAGCTTGATGGAAAATTAAGGGCCTGTCAAGAAAAAAGCCGGACTGTGTGATAGCCGAGCCCGGAGCTATTGCAAAGTGGGAAGCATGTACTGGCGAGGATCTACCGGAACTCCGTAAAAATGGATTTCGTAGTGTACGTAGGAACCAGCACCCCCTCCGCCGCTCCCTGCGAGGGCTATCGGTTCGCCTCGGGCTATGCGCTCTCCCCTTGCGACGAGGACCTTGTCAAGGTGGGCAAAGACTGACACGAGACCTAAACCGTGGGCAACAATGACGCGCCTCCCGTATCCTTTATGCCAATCCACAGAAGTAATCATGCCTCCAGCCGGCGCAAGGACCTCGGCATCAGCCCTGGTCGCGATGTCAATGCCTTTGTGAAATTCTCTGCTTCCCTTGAAGTGCGCAATCCGGCTGCCGAACTCTGTGCATATCCAGCCCTTGTCAGGTTGGCGGGGAGAATTGGAGGGAGGCACAGGGGTCCAGGTCTTGATGAAATCGATGAACCCTCCCTTTTTCTGTTTCGAAATGATACTCCTTTGGGCCTCATCAGTCCCACTTCGAATCATGTTATCTTCTTGCTCAAGCTTCACCTCGCCCCTGGGTGAAGGGCGCGAATCCGATCCGCCCACGCCAATCAAGCTCTTGCCTTCATCCGCCGTCGTGATGCGCGCAATACTCCTTAGCTTTCGGTCATACACATCGAGCGCCTGCAGTCTTTCACGAATGGCCTGAATCCTTTGCGTGAGATAGGCAATCTGCTCCTTACGATGGAGGGAGAGGTTCTCTGCCCGTGATAGGTGTGCCATTCTTGGCTTCAAGGACTGGTAATCGTAAAAGATCCATCCGAGAGCGCTCCCGGCAACGAGAAAGAAAGTGAGGATCGCGACAAGAAAAGGGCTTGGCAGGCTGAATTGTCGCACTTCGCTCCGGCTCTCTTCTATGAGCAGGATGCTAATGTTATTACGCTTCAACAAGTTTTCCTTTCCTGGGATCACTCGCCACAAAAGGAGCTCCTGAGAGCGAACCACTCCCCTTCTGCGATGCTCTCAGGAGCTCTGAACACTGCCACGACCGATCAAGATCTGGAGGAACTGACTGAGCCATGGCTTGTTTACTGCTGCACAGCAAGAAGGGTGCCGAAGAGCCCGCGCGCCAGGATATCGCCCGATTTCGCGACCTTGGCGCCGATGGGCCTATCGGGATTTTAGACAAGGTGTACAAAAAAAGACATTAGATAGGAATAAATCGCACAGCGTCTGTACGTCTTGATGGTTCTCAGGGCCGGTTGATGGCGTCGATCAAATTTCGAAGTTCCCCAAAATCCTGGCGGTTGAAGTCCATGACCAACCGAGGAAGATGACTCACTTCAGGCTCATCCTCTTCTGCCGGCAGGGGCCCGCTCGATACAATGGTCCCGCCGGGAAGAAGTATGCCCGAGAAGCGGACCCTTAGCCGATCGAGGTCCTGTTGGCTGACCGGAGAAAGCAGCCGAAGAACCAGTTTTTCTCCCACGTATCGAAGGCTATGATACCTCGCATAAAACCGGCTGATCTTATCAACCGCGTCCTGCGCAGAGTCTACCTGTTCAAAAAGATCAAAGTCTGAGGCGTTAATGTAGCCTCTTGCGAAGAGTTCCTTCCTGATAAAATCGACCCATCTTGACCAGTAAGTTCCTGCCGCCGTGTCCAGAAGCACCAGGGGCAAAGGAGCCCTCTTCCCGGTTTGGACCAGGGTCAGGGTTTCCATGGCCTCATCCAGCGTTCCGAATCCTCCCGGGAAAAGGGCAACGGCATCGGACTCTTTTAGAAAGGCTACTTTGCGATTGAAAAAATATTTGTAGGTTATACTGCGGGGGTTGCCATCCAAGACGGGATTAAGCCTCTGCTCGAAAGGAAGCCGTATATTCACCCCAAAAGAGTGTTGAGGCCCCGCCCCCTCATTCACGGCCTGCATGATGCCGGGACCGCCTCCTGTGATCACCATGTATTCCGCCTTGGACAAAGCAGATCCGACTTCTCGAGCCAGTCTGTACAGAGGCTCATCCGGTTTGGTCCGGGCCGAACCGAATACGGTCACTTTTCGGATGCCGTGATATGGTTTGAACACCTTGGAAGTGAAACGCATTTCCTTAAGGGTGGTGTTCATAATTTTCAGATCAATTCTCTCTTGCGTTTCTTGCCCGGCTTT
Source organism: uncultured delta proteobacterium (assembly GCA_963740905.1). GTDB lineage: Bacteria > Desulfobacterota > DSM-4660 > Desulfatiglandales > HGW-15 > JAFGDM01. Next base: position 118,758 of record CAVUFY010000007.1, on the reverse strand, counting down.
CAGGGCAGCAAGTATCATCTCTCTCACTATGGAAGGATGATGCACGTCACCGGTCATTTGAATGAGACGGTCGATGGCCTCATCTATCGGTCCGTTTGTTCTTGTAAAATGAAGTTCCATTTTGCCATTCGCCTCGGATTCTTCTCCCCACACCCTCCCCCGGAGAAACCGGAAGATTTCCAGGAAATTCAGGTGTCCAATACTTTGATTTCGCCGGCGTACCTTTCCACTACCGCATCGTCCACGCAGTTTTCCAGTTCTTCATCCGTCGCATCTTTTGGGTCCTTCAAGGCATCGATAGGACAAAGGAAGAAATGGCCCGCACCGTCTTTGACCCGAACGTATACATTTCTCTTCTTCTCCACCATGATTGGAACTCCTCCTTCCAGAGCGTTTTCCGGTCATCGCACCGGCACAGTCAGAACTGGAACAGGCGAATGACGGACCACTTTCTCGGCCACACTTCCCAGGAAAAATTGCCCCCTCTTGCCCCGGCTCGACATCACCACCATACCCGGTTTTTCCTTGTCGATCAGTTTCAGAATCTCACTCGCAGGGTCCCCGGTCGCTGTATGGCGTACATAAAGAGGACATCCGTTCAGGTTTTGTGCACAGATCTTCTCCAAATGTTCTTCAGCTTTTTCCTCCTGCATCTTCAACAGAGTCTCGATCTGGGATCGTTCGAAGTCACCGTACCAAGCACCGAAAGGCCCCATCTCTTCCAGCACAAACAGGACATGCACAGCCGCGCCATAGAGTTGTGATAAGGACTCCACATAAGGCAGAGCCTTGGACGAATTTTCAGAAAAGTCGGTGGGCCAAAGGATCTTGTCTACCTTCATGATTATCTCCTTTTCAAAAACGGTTTGGCCTTTGCCAATATCTTCCATAAAGACACCTTCCACGTGAGGGCTTCTCCCATCTTCTATTCCACCAGGCCCAAGAGGCAGAGGATGCTCATGATAGACAAAGCGTGGGGGCATGTCAATGCGGACCCGGACCCCCTGATTCGCCGCCAGGAAAGCCTCCGAAGAGCATGATTAGAGTCTTGAAGAAGGATTCGGTTGCGGCCAAAGGCCTGCATTAGAACAGAGCCCCCAGAATTAGATGACGGACTTGGGGAACCCTTGTGACCCGGAGAAAATACACATGATCAGACCCTATTCACAATAATGCGCGCTGCCCCACCTGAACTCTAAGGTAAGATAGAAAACACCGGCTTCCATCCGTATTTTCATGTCGTACTCCCTCTTCTCCAAAGAACGGAAAAGGTGGAGCATCCGTTTGTTGTCGGCCAGCACTTGAGCACTCAGGCCTTTTAGTCCCCTTCTTCTGGCCAAATGAATCAGGTAACAGAGCATTGCTCTACCTATGCCTTTGTTCTGTAAATCATCTCGAACTACGAGAAAAAGCTCGGCTGTGTATCCCTGTTCATCCAAAAGGCACTGACCCAGCCCGACCAGTTCCTCCCTGGCCTCATACGCCATGACCGCGGCGACCACGATTTTCTCCCGATAATCGATGACCACAAATCGTTGAAGGAATTCGTGCGGCATGTCCGCGCGCCTTGAGAAGAACCTCTGATACAGTGTCTCCTCGGAAAGAGCATAAAGAAAATCCTTGAGCAAGGGTTCGTCGGTAAACCTTACCGGCCGAAGGAGGATTGCGAGACCCGACTTGGTGACTCTGCAAGTTTCAAGTTCTTCAGGGTACAAGCCTTCCTCTCCCGCAACAAACGCCTGGTCCCGATAAATAATACGCTCCTTCTTTGCCTCTTCCACGAGCCGGGGACGAAAACGGGGATGAGCGACAGCGATCAAACTCATGGCCCGCTCACGAACGCTCTTCCCTTCCAGGTAGGCGATGCCGTATTCGGTAACCACGTATTGCACATCCCCTCTTCCTACCATCGCTCCTGCCCCTGCCTTCAAGAGAGGAACTACCCGCGATATTGTTCCTTGCTCGGCAGTGGATTCCATCACCAAAATCGTCTTTCCACCGGGTGATAAAGCTGTGCCGGTCAAAAAATCCGTCAGTCCTCCGAGACCACCATGAAAAGTGCGGCCCACAGACTCCGCAGTTGCCTGCCCCGTAAGATCAACCGCGAGGACGCTGTTCACGGCGACCATCTTTTCCTGTTGAGCGATGATGAGCGGATCATTGGTATAATCCAAAGCCCTGAAAGAAAACCCCGGATGGTCATGAATATGTTCAAAGGTTCGCTGGGAGGCGATGCAAAGTGCAGCAACGGTTTTCCCCTGATCTCGGCTCTTCTTCTCGTTGTCAATGACTCCTTCTTTCATGAGTTCGACCATTCCATCCGTCAACACCTCGGAGTGCACCCCGAGGTGTTTTTTCCTCGCAAGCGCGCTTAACACCCCATCTGAAATGCCGCAGCAGTCTATGTGCAAGGTGCTCCCGTCTTCCACAAGCCGTGCGACATAAGCGCCGATTCGCGTCGCCGCATCGGTTGATGTCTGTGATGGGTATTCTCGAAGAGGCTCATTGTGGAGGGTAAGGAGATCGACCTGATCCATATGTATGAAAGTATCCCCATGCACGCGCGGCATCCTGTCGTTGATCTGCGCGATAACCAGGTTTGCGGATTCGACAGACGCCTTGGTGGCATCTACGCTGATACCAAGGCTCATGAACCCGTGACGGTCAGGCGGAGAGACTTCCACGAGGGCGACATCAAGAGGCAATCTTTTGCTCCGCAGCAATCCTGGGACCCGAGAAAAGGATAAAGGAACGACATCACGAAGATCGTCGCCAAAAGACATGCCATGATACCGGACATGGTCTCCGGTCGGCTTCGACGGCAGGCACAGACCCCAGAGATGGAACCATTCTTCACGGTGAACAGGGGCGGAGAAGGAATTCGCATGCTTCAAGAAAGAACGAAACAGATATTGAGGCTCGCCGCAGCCCGTCCCCACAAAGATTCTGTCCCCCCTGCGGATGTTTCTCAAGGCGGTGTCAACGGAGACTATCTTCTTCTTCCGATGATCAGGCATAGGATGACTGGGTATTTGCCGGACTTTGAGGATCCCTATGCATCCAGGATTTCCTTGTCTTTCAGCACCATCTCACTATGGTACGGAATTATACAGGAAACGGGGATTGATGGCGCCGTAAAAGGTGGTCAAGAAGCCTTAAATCTTGCGGGGCAGGATGATCAGATGTGCGAGGAGAAAAAAAGCAGAGCCCTGCCGCAGGACTCTGCCTCGGATGGAGAGTTTGTCTGATGGTTGATTGTTAAGCCGCGTCTAATGGGGTTAGGCTGGATACGTTAACTTGCCAACAGGGTTCTTCGACTCAAAACTCAAACTTCTTGTGATGCGGTCTTGCTCTTTTCTTGTTGCCCAAAGAACCTTGCATCGTGTTTGTATTCACCAGCGTTGCAAGAGGTTTGCCAAAGTGGGTTCTTTATCGCTTAGTGCACTATTTCAATACGTTACACACAGTATGCGTTTCCAGCGAAAAAGCAGACATGCCAAAATTCGTCAGGAATGGTCAAGAAATGTTCTCAGGCGTTCCTTCCCTTCTTCCAATCGGTGAAAACTAGTGCTTTGACGGTCATAAGGCGCGCTTGATTCGAAAAACCTGCCTACTTTTTATCTCGCCACTCCAGTCGCGCCGTCCCGAGTTGCTCGTCAATAGTCAGAAACTTGTCCTGCAGGAGGGGGTTTGTGAAAGGGAAGTCCGACCTTTTGTGAAGTGCCCGAGTTTCTCTCCTCTCCAGAGCGGTCAAAAAGATCGTCTCCCCACAATCGATCAGGTCCATGGTTTCGAGACATCGCATCAGAGTGTGAGCATTGTCGGCGCTGAGGGTGTCCATGACCTTGGTTTTCAGGTCGCCAAGATACTTGAGCCCCGCCCTGAGCAAGGTTTCGGATCGCACCTCCACCCCTGCATAGTCATGCATGATTTGCTGGAGAGCCAGATTCGCTTCCCTCCAATCGGGGCCGGAGTCTCTTTCGAGAATCCGGGAATAGAATCCGAAAACCTGATCCAGGAGAGGACTTTTTTCAGGCCTCTGAAAGCTTTTCATCTTCTTCGCCCTGTCGGCCGCACTTTTTCCGGCGATCCAGCCAAAGGTGGCGGCGCCGGCGCAGTCCGCCCTGAAGTTCCCTACCGGGTCGCCTGCCGCAAACAAGCCTCTCAGGGTTGTCTCGGCATGGACGTCGATCTCCACGCCACGGCCCACGAGGAAGGGTTCGTACTGCATGAACTCCACCATCTGTTTTCTCACGTCGATGTCTTCTTCCCTCATGTAATTCAGCATCCCTGTGTTGCCTTCCTCCACAAGGCCCCACATCATATAATCGAAGTCTTGAGGAGACGTGGAACTGCAATCCATGTACACAGGTCCCTCTCCGGACCTATGCATATCGGTGAAGACGGAACTCCAGATGTCACCGGTGATGTCTCCCAAGTTTTTGTCAGCCTTCGTGACAAAGGGACCCACAATCTTTCCGTGGGGATCTTTGTAAGTCCCTATCCATGTGGCCTTCCCGCAGCGGGCGAAGTACCTGGGGCCGGCATGCCTCTGAGGAAATTCCATGTTGACCAGCTTCGCTCCGGCCCGGTATGCAATGGCCTGTCCGCTCCCCGTACAGACCGGACAATTAGCCGTGTTGAACATCCACCCGGGCGTAGGCGCAGGATATAATCTGCTGCCGCATCCGGTGGCCAGAACAATGCTTTTCGCACGGAAGACTTTGAGAACAGGGCGCTCGTTCCTGATATCGACACCTATGGCGCCTGTGACCCCGGCCCCATCGGCGACCACGTTGGCCATTTGAAAATGATTCTCTATTCCGACACCTCGCCTTTTTGCCTCTTTTGTCAGAACGGCTTTCTGATTGTGACCGGCATACTTGAGCCATATGCGCGGGCGCCCCGGGAAGGCGTGCCCTGAAAAATCCCAGTACCCCCACGGTCTCATCGATATGCCCCACCGGTCCCAGTCCTTGACCCGGTCGAAAGACTGATCGAGAAAAAGGGCGGCCAAAGAGGGGTCGCTGAAGCCTCCAACCTGACTCCTCTTGTACTCCTCCAAAATAGGAGCCATATCGCTTCCATGGATTTCAGGTATGTAGCACATGAAATGGTCGTTTCCGGTGGCGCCGCATCCGCTTCGCTTGGTATTGGCCTTTTCAGCCACGATAACGCTGACCCCCTGGCCGGCCGCGTTGATCCCGGCCATGAGCCCGGCAATCCCGCCACCCATAATGAGTACGTCACATTCAATCGGTTCTCGATCAAATTGAATCATCTGTGAACTTCCCTCCCTGGCTCACAAATCATTCATTCCAGATCATCGGGAGAGACATCCGGCCACACGAGTTCACAGGTTGTCTGCAACTTTTTGAACTTTTCTTCCAGCTCAATTTTCTCCGGTCCCCATTCCACAGGACACTCCCTTTCCAGCTTGTTGATTCTTTCGTCGATGTCATCAACCACATTGTCGAGATCGTTCACTGATTGCGTGAACTTTGCTTTCTTGTCTGAAGGCATTTTGTTCAGCGCCCGAACAATGTCATAAATTTTCGCCTTCCACAAGCTCAGATCCTTCCGCAGACTGTCACAGTAACTTTTTACCTCTATAGCATCCATGGCAAACTCCTTAAAAGCTGACAAAATGTTTCTGTTGGAGAATCACAGGAATCCTCTTGCCCCGCTCGAAAATCCCGGAACCGATACGTTCCGGGCGTACTTCGCACGATGCACACAATTCCATCCTTTCTCCTAATTCTTCCTTCCAGTACAAAAATAAACCCTAACGTTGCAAAAGTCGAGGGTGCTGCGGATCCAACGCGTCAAGGGCGCAGCTGTAGTAGCCCACCACAAGCCCTTGATAACGCAGGAGATGCAGTGTCATCGGCTTTCCCTCTGGGTAATTCAACATTAGGGTAAAGGCAATCATGAAGATGGCTCAATGGGTTTTATCCTGTATTGTGCATGCGGTGATGGAGTATTTTCATGCGCCCGGAGGAAAGCGTTTGCTGGCGACTGAACAACGCTCATCCGCAGGACGAAGGATTTTAGGGGGGGTTGATCACAATGCGAATCCTGGACATGCCTTCGGCGAGCCTACTGTTACGGCATATCAAAAATACGTAGTTGACCCTATTTACCTCCAGGGAACGTGAGGTATTAAGAGGCATGCCTTCTTCCTTAGGCGCCTGTCTTTGTAAAGCTGAAAACCGTAGGGGAGGATACCATGGTTCTTGCGGCCAAAAACCACCCGTACCTGTCAAGAGAGGAACAGACGTTGCCTGTGAAGCTGGGGATCAACGGCTTGGGACGTATAGGCAAGCTAAGTCTCTGGCATCACGTGTCCCGAAGGTCCTTTGACGGTCTAGTTGTCAATGTGGGCAGGGAGGCGGGCAGAAGCCTTCAGGATATCGCCGATTATGTGGAGCGCGACAGCACCTACGGTCCCTTGGGCCGCTATATCCATGGGTTCAGGGGAGGACGCATCATTGAAGAACTGGATGAAGAAAAAGGGGCGATGCGGGTAAACGGAGTGGCAGTCACCGTCTTGAGGGAACAACGAAATCCTAAGAATATCAATTGGAAACAGCAAGGGGTGAAACTTGTGGTTGACTGCACTGGCGTGTTCAGGGATCCCACGGTGCCGGCTGACGCGCCCACCGGCAGTCTCCGGGGGCACCTGGAGGCGGGAGCAAAGAAGGTCGTCCTTTCGGCGCCGTTTAAGATCAGGGATAAAGCCAAATCGATTCCAGAGGAGGCGGTAACCAACATCCAGGGAATAAACGAGGAAGCCTATGTACCCGAAAAACACCTCTTCATTTCCGGGGCTTCCTGCACCACCACTTGTTTATCCTACATGGTCAAACCCCTTTTGGATCATCTCGGACCGGATCCCATACTCAGCGCTTCCATGGTCACGGTGCACGCTACCACCAGCAGTCAGCAGATACTGGATCAGCTGCCTGCGACCGGCAGTGACGATTTGCGAAAGAACCGGAGCATTTTCGGAAACATTATCCTCACTACCACAGGGGCCGCTGATGCACTGGCGCATGTGCTTCCCGCCATGAAACGGATCGGCTTTGTCGCAGAGTCCGTAAGAATTCCCCTAAGCACGGGGTCCATTGTGGTCCTTGGCTTGAACATCCAGGATAACCCGGAAGATCCTCTGAGCCGGGAGAAAATAAACCGCATCTATGAAGAAGCGGCAAACGGTTACCTCTGCAAATATCTCTCTTATACCGATTCTCAGAATGTGTCTTCCGACATCGTAGGCACAGCCGCGGCTGCCGTCATAGAGGGGAGAGAGACGCGAGCGCATACAGGTCGGGTCCGGGTAAATCTGGGTAACGCGTGCCGACTTATCACATCGGGACAGCCGGAACGGGAAATGGGAGGCTCCGTCCTCGAGATTCCGGTAACCAGGGTGGTGGTCTACGGCTGGTACGATAACGAGCTCGGCTCCTTCTGCAATATTCTGGGAGAAACGACTATACGAATCGCAAGGAGCCTTCTGACGTCCTCCTGAATCGAGGCGGACTTCCTCTTAATTTATTTCTCTAAAGTGGTCCCACAAGCGCCCGAGATGCATTTCAGGCGCTTCCAGATACTCTTCCCGGCTCAGGTCAATAAAATCATCAGGATTTGTCCGCGGTTCCTGCCTTTGCACTTTCCTGATCCATTCCTCTACCCAGCGTTTGGGCTCCAGCCTGCGGTCCAGGAGTCCGCACTGTTCGAGACCCGATCGGAGCGCCCACGGCGGGGCCTTCTGTAAAGAAGGGTCAGGGTCTACCAGGGTGATCCAGGTGAGCTCTTTCAATCCTTGTCCGGCCAGCCGCAAACCGGACTCGATTAGAGCTTCCCTTTCAGGCTCTTCTTTTGAGAGCGCCCAACCCAACTCAACGCCGGCACGCTCTTTCAGAAGCCATGAGACTACTGAGCCCAGAAAAGCACCGAGCAAGACCTCCTCGGCCAGGCTGCCGGGGGCTTCAAAGCCAGGAGGGACTTTTTCGAGCCCCGCTATCCTCATCCTTTCCAATTCAGCTGAAAGACGTTGAACCGTCTGCGGTCTCAGGAGTTCGCGCCAGCCAACACCCATTTGCAATCCTTCCTTTTCACCCCGTCCTCGAAGCTCTGCCACCAGGGATTTAAGGAAAAAGTAGACAGCCTCTCCGTCGGGTCTTCCCCATTCCAGCGTCCTGTCCAGGATAGACCATCCCCGAATGACAGGATGACCTCCCACAGCCGCCAGGAGTTCACGGAACATTCGTATGCTTTTTTGAATCACGAAAGGGTCGGCCCACCACTCATAAGGCCTTAAATTCCTCACCTTGCCTGCCACGAAAACGGGATCGGCGTCGGGGACCGGAAAGGCTCCGGCCAGGTCGGGGATCACCCAGTTCAACCCCAGGATCTTTCGAGACGGAAAAATGAGGCTAGCGCCTATCCTGTTTGACTCCAACTGATCCAGAGCTTGAACGAGGCCGTCCAAGTAGACCATTCTCTCTCTCGTGGGTGTCAGGAGCGATTCTTCCAGAACAGGAATGAAGAGGTGTTCTATCCCGAGATCTCTTGCCGCCCCTGCGGCGCGGTGAAGACATTTCGGCTCCGGCGGCAGAAGTTCGGCCAAGCCCCTGACAGGGCAGACATAGATCGCGGAAATTCTCATGAGACAAGACCTCCGGTGAGAGTTACTCTTATTCCATCACCATACGATGGCTTATTTCTCCTCAAACGTAAGGCCCGGCAGGTCCATACCTTTGTCAGAACCTCACCGTCTTCACGATCCCCTCATATTCCTTGATTTCTTCTTGGGAGAGTTTTCTGCGGAATAAATCCTGATTGACCAGGATAGGGACCTTGCGGTTCAAGGCCAGGGCCACCGCATCGCTGGGACGGCTGTCCACAGAGTACTCCGTGCCGTTAGCGCGAAAGAAGACATTCGCATAAAAAGTTTCCTCCCGCATCTCGAAGATTTCGATGCGCAGGAATTCCACTCCAGACCTTTCCGTAATACTTAAATAGAGTTCGTGAGTCAGGGGACGCCTGGGCTCTGCCAGGCCCTTTTCTCTTGCTATGGCCGCAAACTCGGAGTCTCCGACAAACATGAGAAAATAACGATCTCCCTCAGATTCCTCTTTGAGAATGACCATGTTACCCCTGCTGGGGTCCGATTCAAGATAGACCTCGCGGATGTGGACCATCGATTTTTCCATCATTGGCTCAACTCCCTCTCCTCTTCTTTGCTGTTCCTGGCGCTTCCGTCTCCTTCTTTCCCGAACCTCTTGACGATCTCGGCGAGTTCCACGAGTCTTTCATCTACCTTTCTGAACAGAGTGCCTTCGGGGTAAGTTCCATCCGGCTGCAGCGTGCCCGCTTCCATCCCCGTCAGGATCTCGATCCCCTCCTCTATGGTCGAGATGGGCCAGATATGAAATTTTCCTTCTCCGGCCGCCTCAACGACCTCTTGTTTGAGCATGAGGTTGCGGATGTTCTTTTGTGGGATGATCACTCCCTGGTTCCCGTTGAGCCCCTTGTGTTTGCAAATATCAAAAAAAGCCTCCACTTTTCGAGTCACCCCGCCCACCGGCTGTACTTCACCCTTTTGGCTCACAGAGCCTGTTGCAGCGATCCCCTGCTCGATCGGGACCTTCGCGAGGGCACTGAGGAGAGAAAAAAGCTCTGTGCTCGAAGCGCTGTCTCCTTCTACCATACCGTAGCTCTGTTCGAAACAAAAAGTGGCGGACAAGGAAAGAGGCTTGTTGTGCGCGAAACGTTCTCTTAGAAAGCTGGTCAGAATCATGACCCCCTTGGTATGTATTTTACCGCTCATCTTCGACTCACGTTCAATGGCCACCACCCCCTCTCTCCCCACGGAAACGGCCGCCGTAATGCGATTGGGCTTGCCGAATTCGTAGTCCCCTGTCATCAGGATGGAGAGTCCGTTGATTTGTCCCACTTTGGAACCTTCAGTTTCGATCCAGAAAACATCTTTTTCCACCAATTCCCTTATGCGTTCCTCGAAGAGATTGGAACGAAAGATCCTCTTCTGAATTGCCTTTTCTACGTGATCCTTTCGGATGAACTGCGCTTGTTCAAGCCCCGCAAAATAGTCCGCTTCATGGATCAAGTCGCTGATGTCGCCCACCTGAAGAGTGAGTTTCTCTCGATTCTCAGTCACCTCCATGCTGTACTCCAGCACCCGCGCTATCCCTGTCCGGTCCAGGTGTCGGAGATTTTTCCGCCGACTGAGCTCTCCCGCGGTTCGGGCACACTGAATCATACTCTCCTCAGTCCGATCCATCTGATCGTCCATATGAGCTTTCACCTTGAAGAGTTTCTGGAACCGATCATCGTAGATGTGAAGGAGTTCAAACAGGTAAGGGTCTCCTGTCAGGACGATCTTAATATCCAGTGGAATCGGTTCCGGCCGAATCGTCCTGGTGCTGAAAAGACCGTAGAGCTCTCCCAGGTCTTCGATGCGGATCTCCTGATCACGAAGCGCTCGCTTTAGAGCCTCCCAAGACAGCCACCACTTCAGCAGGTCGAGGGCCTTCATGATAAGGTATCCCCCGTTTGCCTTGTGGAGGACTCCGGGCTTGATCATGGTAAAATCAGTGAAAAGGGCGCCGAACCACGCTTGGCGCTCGATGGTGCCGAAAAGATTGGGGTAGGTAGGGTTGGACTCGATGACCACCGGCGCCCCTTCCGTTTCTGAGTGATCAATGAGCACATTGACAGCATACTTTCTGAAAGCGGCTTCTCTTTGGGGAATCTGGAACTGCGGCAGTTGCTGCTGGGGGCCCTCCTCTTTCTTCTTGAACTCATTAATGTTCTCGAGGATATCCTCTTGCACGTCCTTCAAGTAGGCAACCGCGTCAGGCTCACCCTGATATTTTTCCTGATAGGGTTCCATGATCTGGCCGACTACGTACAGGGCCACTTCGTTTTCCATTTTACGGTGCTCTTCCTTGAACGAACCTTCCGCTTCCCGAATCCTCCTTACAGCTTCTTTCATTCTTTCCTGAAGAGCGCTGCTCCTATCCTTCAGGCTTTCACGCTCTTCGTCGGTAAGTTCGGCCAGTTTCTCCTGACTCATGGGAAGCCCTTCTTTTGTTGACGGGAGGATTACCATCCCCACCTGGGACACCTGAAGAATAAAACCTTGCTCCTTGGCCTCCTGGGAAAGCTTCTCAATGATGTCTCTCCGGCGTCCCTCAAAAGACTTGTGGACCTCGCTTTCTCTCGCACTGTAGTCATCACTTTCAAAGATCTCTGAAATTTTCGTTTGAAACGCTTCAATCAGTTCCTGCATGTCCTTCTTAAATTCCTTGCCCCTGCCGGCGGAAACTCTGATGCTCTTGGGCGTATCCGGTTCCTTGAAATGGTGCACATAGCACCAGTCAGGAGGCGTGGGTTCCTTTCTCGCTTGTTCCTCGATGTAGCTCCTCGCCGTGTAGGTAAGCCCTGTCTTGGAGGGGCCTGCGATGAAAAGGTGGTACCCATTGGCCTTCATCCCCATGCCGAACTGGATGGCATCGCTTGCCCTTGCCTGGCCCAGAATACGTTCCTCCATGGGTTCAAGAGAGGCCGTGCTCTCGAAAGAAAAGGCTTCCGGATCGATGTGGACCCGCAGTTCGTCAGCGGGAACCTCTCGGAATTGCTTTGGCATCTGAAGATTCCTCCGTCGTAAAGTTTTGATGAGTTCATAAACCCTGCCAGAGTTTTGCCGGCGCGTGATGCGCCACTTCCTTTCCAAATGCTTTTAATTTAAGCAAGGGTCAGGACCATTTCAATGTCCGCTCTGTTTTTCATGGAAAATATACCGAACTTACTCCAACATAACTTTGGTTTTTAAAGCGATGTATTGCTTGTTTTCAACCCGTCCCGGAAAGAATCTCTTTAAAAATTTAGCATGGGGCCCTTTCCTATGGTAAAAGAGACCCCTGATTCATTGACTGAGCGGGTGAAACTATCATGTTCTCGGAAAGATTGAGAAGACTTGTTCCCTACACAGCGGGTGAACAGCCGCAGGATAAGAAGTACCTCAAGCTCAATACCAATGAAAACCCCTATCCCCCCTCGCCAAGGATCAAGGCGTTTTTGGACGCCTATGATATCGAGCGGCTGAGACTGTACCCCGATCCTCTATCCGCAAGACTCAGGGAAAAACTGGGCTTCCGGTGGGGACTCGGGAAAGAAAACGTGTTTGTGAGCAATGGTTCTGACGAGGCCCTTTCATTCTGTTTTTATGCTTTTTTCGGAAACGAGAAAGGCAAGCTCTTTTTCCCTGACATCACCTACAGTTTCTTTCCGGTCTACTGTTCCTTCTATAACATCGAATACGAAACCATCCCTCTAAAAGATGACTTCAGCATTGATGTAAAAGCGTTTCTTGAAAAAAAGGGAGGCGGCCTCATCCTGGCCAATCCCAACGCGCCTACCGGCATCCACCTTCCGCTTGAAGAAATCGTCCTGCTTCTGGAGAACTATCCTCACGACAGAGTCGTGGTGATCGATGAGGCTTACATCGACTTCGGAGGGCAAACCGCTGCCGTTCTCGTCCGCGAATTCCCAAACCTTGTCGTGGTCAGAACTTTTTCTAAGAGCATGTGCCTCGCAGGCATCAGGCTCGGTTTTGTCCTCGCCGGTGAAGAACTCATCTCCGCCCTCTTCACGGTGAAGGATTCCTTTAATTCCTATCCTGCAGACACGCTTTCCCAGATGATAGGCGAGATCGCGCTTTCCGATGATGCATATTACCGAGCGATTACCGAAAAAATCATAGCCACCCGAGAAGCGTTCGCCCAAAACCTGGCCGGTTTGAACTGGGACGTTCTGCCTTCAAGATCCAATTTCGTGTTTACAAAGAAGAAAGGCATCCCGGGCAAAACAGTCTATCTTGAACTCAAAAAACGGGGCATTCTGGTGAGGCACTTTGATGGGGAGAGAACCAGGGACTTTGTCAGAATTACCATAGGCAAAAAAGAGGATATGGAAAGACTCCTTGAAGAAATGAGGAATATATTCTAGCCTGCTGTTTGAGATGAAAAGAGATCTTAAACGGAAAGGGCATCACGTCGACAAGGATGGGAAGCGCGGGCGTTCCCCGGCAGGCCGCAGGACCATGAGAACGCTGATGTTCGCGTTTCTTGCCCTCATGATCGTGACGGCGAGTCTTGGGGCCTATTGCTTCTATCTTTCTTTCGAAATCGACAAACGCTTCTCAGGAAGACGCTGGTCGATTCCTTCCAGGGTTTTCTCCGATACGAGCCTTCTTTACCCCGGCCAAAAGGTGGACAGAGCGAGTTTGGAGAAGAAGCTCGAACGTCTTGGGTATCGGAAGGTGGATCATGAGCCGGCGATCAAGGGCGAGATGTGTCTCACCGGAAGCGCGTGGGAGATTTTTCTGCATGACCTCCAGGTTCCCCATTCAAAGCGGGAAGGCTTTCCCGTCAAGCTTGTATTCAAGGGGAACCGCATCGATTCCATCGTTCAGATTGTGAGTCAACGCCCCGCTCCTCTTGTCGAGCTCGAACCGGAACTGCTCATGCTTTTCTTCGGACCGGAGAGAGAACAGCGGCGGCTCGTTTTCCTGAAAGAAGTACCCCCGTGGGTGATTCATGCAGTCCTGGCAGCGGAGGACGCGAGGTTCTACAAGCATCCGGGCGTGGACCCCCTGGGAATCCTGAGAGCCGTATACGCCAATCTGATCCATCGAGGCATCCGTCAGGGGGGGTCCACGATTACTCAACAACTGGCGAAAAATTACTTTCTTACCCCGGAAAGGACTTTTTCACGCAAATTCAAGGAATTTTTTCTCGCCATCACCCTTGAGCTCACATACCCTAAGGATGAAATCCTCGAGATTTATCTCAATGAGATCTACCTGGGCCAGATGGGGTCTATCGCCATCAACGGTATCGGCGAAGCATCCCTCTTTTACTTCGGAAAGCCGGCCAGCCAGCTCACCCTGCAGGAGGGGGCGGTCATCGCGGGCCTGATCCGTGCGCCGAACATCTATTCGCCTTACGTGGACAGGAACCGGTCTCAGGTTCGAAGAAATGCCGTGCTGCAAGCCATGTGCCAGCAACGGTGGATTTCCCAAGAGCAGCTGAATGAGGCCGTGTCAAGACCTCTTCTCCCTTCAGGTCACGAAAATTATGAAAGGCGAGCGCCCTACTTCGTCGATTACGTGTCGCGACAACTGGGCGGTCTGTATTCCCCTGAAGCACTCGCCAGCCTTGGCCTGTCCATCTACACCACCCTGGACGCCGATGTCCAGAAGGCCGCGGAAAAGGCGCTGTCCAAAGGACTCAAGCGCCTTGAGTCACGGGGAGAGGGTAAGAAAAAGCCCGAGGGGGCTGTGCTCGTGATGCAGCCGAAGACCGGATACATCCTGGCCATGGCAGGAGGTCGAGATTACAGCCTCAGCCAATTCAACCGCCTTACCCAGGGCAAACGTCAGCCCGGAAGCGCCTTCAAGCCATTCGTCTTTCTTGCCGGTCTCGACCGCCTGACGCCTGCGAGTCTCCTCTCCAACCAGACAAAGACCTATCGGGTGGGGGGCAAAACCTGGCAGCCTCACAACTACTCTCCCATGGCCGATACCCAGGTAACGATGAGAACGGCTCTTGCCAGATCCATCAATGTTGCTACGGTGGATCTTGCCATGAAGACAGGTCTTGATCAGGTCCTCAAAACGGCAACGGCCTTCGGGTTCTCTACACCGCTGGAGGCTTACCCTTCTCTTGCTCTCGGCTCATGCGAGGTCATTCCTCTCGAGTTGGCTCGCGCTTACTGCGCTTTTGCAGACGACGGCATGCTGCCTCATCCTCTTTCGGTCCAGGAGGTGGTTGATGAACATGGGAATGTGATAGAACGCCGAAACATGACCGTCCAACAGGTGACCACTCCCGCAAAAGCCTTCCTCATCAACTCCATGCTGCGCAGTGCCGTGGAAGAAGGCACTGCTCGTGCTCTCAAAAACCTGGGCATCGATTTCCCCCTTGCCGGAAAAACAGGAACAACCAGTGACTACAGGGACGCATGGTTTGTGGGGTACACACCTGACCTGCTCGCCCTTGTTTGGGTGGGTTATGACCAAGGGGATCCTCTTCCCGGCCCGAGTTCCGAAGTCACGCTTCCCATATGGGCGGAGCTTGCAAACGAGAACAGAGACCGTTTTTCAGGCGAATGGTTCAGGACGCCTCCGGGAGTGGTAACGGCGGAAATCTGCGTTGAGAGCGGACAACTCGCGGTTCCCAACGGGTGCCCGAAAACAAGGAAGGAGTTTTTCCTTGAAGAAAATGCGCCAAAGGAACCTTGTCCTCTTCATAGACATCACAATCCACTGGATAGGATCTTCAAGAATGTTACAGACTTTTTTAAAGGTTTTTAACGCCCTTGTGCCGGCGACGTTGTGCTTCGCCCTTTTGCAGTGTGCTCCCAGACCATCTCTGCCGCCTCACCGAGAGTCTCCTTCCCCGAGAACAAGCCGGGAAGAGACCCCCAGGCAAGAGCAAACGAGTCCCCGCGCTGTGGCCTCTTTGCAACTTACCGAGCGAGCGCGCCTTTTGCTTCGCCGCAATAAGCTGGATGAGGCGATCCGGGACCTCGAAAAAGCTGTGAATCTTAACCCCTCCAATGGAAGGAACTACTTTTTCCTGGCAGAGGCATGGCTTATGAAGGGAAATGTTTCCCAGGCAAGGGAATTCAACAACCTGGCGGCTCTTCACCTCCGGGACGACCCCGAGTGGAGGGACAGGGTTAAAGCTCAGGAGCAGAAAATTCTCTCGAAGGGGAGCCGGTGATGCGGACTCGTCAGAGAGTGCCCTTGACTAGACCATCAGACCATTTGACTCCGGCCGGCCTGCATGAAGAACCCCTGGGGTAGATCGAGGTCAAGGCAGGCTCTTCTCGAAAAACCGCCAGGCATTGCCGCCCAGCATGCGGCCTGCCTCTTCGCTTGTGAAGTGTCGTAAGAGTGCCTTCTTTATGATCTCCATCCCCTTCGTGCTCTCGCCGAGTTCCGGAATGTGAGTGGGCCATCGGGACAGGAGCCGACCATCGGGATCCATGAGCTGCCGAGTTTTTTCGAGGAAAAGGGTCCTTGCCGCCGATACATCGGTGAACCCTCCCACGGGACCATCAGACCCGACAGCCACCTTTTCGGTTCCTACGATCCCGGCAATATGGCGGATGTGGCGGATCATAGGCTCCATGCTGTTGTCGTCACGGTCCAGAAAAAAGGTCATGGCCAATACACCCGCGAGAGCCATGGGTTTTTCACCCAGAGCCCGGAACACCAGATCCTTGCTGCCTCTGGGATGATCATAAACATCTCTCGCCGTCGTATGGCTGATCAAGGTGGGACCTCGTGAAAGACCTATACCTTCGAGGCAGGTTTTCATGGACAGATGGGAAAAATCCGGGATAACTCCTGCGTCATTGACCGCAGCTATGAAATCCCTGCCCAACGGAGAGAGCCCAGTATCTACTTGCTCTGCGAGGAAGCCGGAGCCGTAAGCATTCCTGCTTTGGTAGGCCAGTTGGATGGTGCGGACGCCTTCTCTGAAAAGCGTCTCGACACGTCTGAGGCGCTCGCCGATACAGGAGGGGTCCTGCATGCCGAGAATCACGCCGATTTTGTCGCTCTTTTCAAGCTCTCCCAGATTTTCACTACCCAGGATAATGCGATATACATCCGAATGTTTCTGGATCTGCTCCACCACTTCCCTGTGCATTCCCAGCGTTGTTTCCCAATCTTGCATGGGCCAGGAGGTAGTGAGGTGAACCAGCCGCACGCCGCTGTCGAGCACATTTCCGGCAGTGCGTCGATCAAACATAGGCGGTCCCACATCCCCCAGAAACCCCAACAGGTCCGCATAACCCTTCGCTCTTTCTCGTTCCTCGCCAGGCTGAACCCCGGACTCCCGTTCAATCAAAACCATCTCACCTCCTCTGCCGCAATGGGTCTAAGTTTTCACCCTCTTTCATTGACAACGCTGCATCAGGGTAGTACAGTTAATCGATTTATAAAGGGAATCGAGAAAGCGTTCTATCCAATTCCCCTTTTCTCTTGGCCATGTCGCTACAGACGCGAGGTTTCGGAATTCCCACCGGAGGAAAATCACTTCTCCATGCGTCAGACTCAGCCTTCAAACCAAGCATCCAAACAACCTCTTTCAGCCGTCCATTCTCTTCTATCCTCGCTGCTGCTGGCCATGAAAATGCTCTCTCTTTATGCCGTGGATCATGCCCACTGCCAGAGGGCCATTTCTCGCTTGCACGATGAGATGGAGACGTTTCTCGAACAACACGAGGTCCTCGACCTGGATGTGAAGGAAGATCGGCTCCTTTACATGGGTGAAGTCGTCCACCAAGGTGCCGCCAAGGATGGCGAACTGGCCTTTGCCATGTTCAGGGACGGTATCATGAGCCTAAGCTTTTTACAAGGCCTGGAGAAAGAGGAAACATACGTTTTGGTCAAGATCCTCGCTCGGTACAAGAGCCTTTCCGCCGGAGCCGAAGGAGACATTGTGACCGCTCTCTGGGAAGCGGAGATGCCCCACATAGAATACCAGGCCGTAGACAACATCCTTGAAGCCGACGGGAAGCGCGACTCTTCCTCAGAGGAGGGGCAAGATTGGCTCCAGTCCCTGTCCCCCGGGGGACAAGAAAGCCTGCCGATCGACGATTTGCAGAGCGGGAAAGAATTGTCTGTCCGATCAGTTTACCAGGAGATGCTTTATCATGTAACCAAGAGTGAACCTCTTCCGCTCACAGTGGAGGAGGCCCGTTTGCTTCGTGACATGGTAACGGCCGAGGAAGAAAGAGATGCAACACAGGAAATCCTGAACATGCTTTCCGACATCCTCAGGCAACATCAGGACGAGAACTTTTTCTCCTACGTTCTTGACTATATGGTGGAAGAGCTGTACGTGGCTTTCGGCCGCAAAGACTTTGAAGTGGCCTTGAAGATCCTCAAGACCCTGAACCACATCCGAAAACTCTGCCAGGAAGCCGGCCCATGGGCCGTCTCCAGGATTCGAAGATTTTTGCTCCGCATGTGCGAGTCCGATTTCCTGGATAGTCTGAAGCATGGATGGGCAACGGTGGGCAGCGCTCAACTTGTTCAGGCAAGAGAGGTTCTTCTGTTCATGCCTCCTGACGCCGTTCTCCAACTCGGTGTCATAGTCCCGCAAGTTCCTGTTCCGGTGCGGATCATGCTCTCGGAAGTGATTTCCCTGCTCGCGGCCAGAGACATTCGGCCTTTCCAGGAGCTGCTGGAAGCCGCCAGTGAAGACCTTCTCAGCTTCCTGGTGCCGATGCTCGCCAAGATGGAGGGAGAGCGGTCCGCTCAGCTTCTCCTGAACATGATCCTCCATCCATCGGAAGCAGTCAGGAAGGAAGCCCTGAAGACCGTCATCCTCCGCCGACTCTGGGTTCCCGAAGCGCTGGCTCCTCTATTGAGTGATCAAAGCGATTACATTCGGAGCCTTACTGTCAGATATCTCAGTTCCCGGAAGAGCGCGGTGGGAGAAGCGCTTCTAATTGAGCATCTGAAAAGGGAAAGATTTTCGAAAAAAGACCCCGAACTGATCGCATGTTTCAAGGCGCTGGGTAAATGCGGCACCCCAAATTCCATTCCCTTCCTGCGGGATACGCTCCTAAAAGGAAACTTGCTTACCCGGTTCCGCGAGTCTCCGCGGCGCAGGGGTGCCGCTGTCGCCCTTGCCTATCTAGGATTAGAGGATTCGCGAGTCGTGTTGGAGAAGGCTTTCCACAGCCGATTTCCAGCGGTGCGAAATGCGGCAAAGACCGTTATCAGGAAGCAGGGAGATTAAGAATGGCTGTCGGCAGGGTTGAGACGGTATCGACATGGGAAGAAACCCTTTTCCATTCCCTCTACAGGATGATCCAGGCCCTCAGGATTCACCATGACAACAACCACCTGGTGAGGATGTGTTTGACGGATTTCCAGGAGATGGTCTCTCGACTGGATTTCCGAGAGCCCGTCACCGTGCTGATCTCCGAGGGCCGGTTCTTTGTTCAGGGCGAAAGAATCCAGTACCGAAAAGAAGTGGTCAAGCTCATCAACGGCATGCTTCGTTTCTTCCAACGACGCGGACTGGTCGGGCTCATGCTTCATCCATCCGTGCGGGAAGTCTCACTGGAGGACCTTTTGAGTTTCATGAGGCTACTTGTTCACTCCGAACAAAAAGAAGATCCTGCAGGATGGCTTTTTCGTGAGGCCAAAGAGGAGAGATTTCCGTGGGTAACCCTCCTGAAGGGAACCAAACTCAAACGCGAACGCGTAGGAGAGCTTCGGGTGAAAGCAAAATCCACCTACTTTCATGCGATGAACTCGGTGAAGGAAGTCGCTCAAAGGATTTCCTACCAGGGCTACGCGGGTGTTCGAAAATCAAAGCGAATGGTCCAAAACATGCTGGACTGTCTGGCGGAAGATGAGGCTCTCTTTTTATGTCTCAGCACCATCAAGGACTATGACGATTACACCTATGCCCATTCGGTGAATGTTGCGATCTTATCCCTTTGTCTAGGCAATCGCATCGGCCTGTCCCGGGCCTCGCTGGAACACCTGGGCATATGCGGGCTCTTTCACGACTTGGGCAAGGTGGAAATACCGAGAGAAATCCTGACCAAGCCGGGCCGTTTAACGGAAAATGAATGGACGGAAATGCGAAAGCACCCCATGGCGAGCGTCAGGCAGATCCTCAAGCTGCACGCTTCCCACGAGGTTAAATCGAAGATTCTCCTGGCTCCTTTCGAGCATCATGTAAAGTTCGACCTCTCCGGGTATCCTCAGCCGGACCTGAAAAAGCGGGTCAGTCTTTTCGGCCGGATTCTCCAGATCGCAGACGTCTACGATGCGATCACTTCGCCTCGCGCCTATCGACCCTACGCTATGAGCCCCGACCAGGCTTTGGACCATATGATGGAAGGAACCGGCAAAGACTTCGATCCTATCCTTCTGAAGGTTTTCGCCATTATGATGGGCACCTACCCGGTAGGAAGCCTCGTTCAATTGGATACGGGTGAATTGGGCCTCGTCGTTGATTACCCCATGGAAACGGGCGGCAATTATCCTCGGCTGATCCTGATGGAAAAGGATGCAAAAGGTGAGCTTCGACGGGGGATAGAGGCCTCTCTTTCCGAAAAGATAGCCGAAACAGGGGCCTATCGGCGAACGATCGTGAGAAGCCTGAATCCAGCTCTGTACGGCATACAGCCCGCCAGCTTTATCTTGTAAGCCGACCATCCCGGATATCGACAAAGAGAGCATCCTGATATCCTTGACTATTGCGAGCGCTTTTCTTTCAGGGAATGGGGCAGCGTTTCAGTGACTGACAAGGAGGGGTGGGACAAGATCTGGATGCTGCTTCCTGAATACCTTTCAAAGACAGTCTGACTTACCGACCAATCCCGATCGAGCGATTTTCTATCCGTAAAAGGTTTCATTATAGACAAGTGAACCAGGGAAAAGCCTGTCTACTAACAAAATAACATCCCGGATCATCTCACCCCGACCGCAGAGATAAAAATCATAAGGCGCGGGGTTCAAGTGCTCGGCCAAGTAGGCCGTTACCCTGCCGTGAAAAACCCCCGGATCATCTTGGAAGACTGCTTCGGAAAGACAAGCCATGCAGCTCCTCGCCTTTTGCTCCAAAAAAGACCTGTAGTAGAGTTCCTCAAACGTTCTTACGCCATGGATCAGGGTGAATCCTTCTAATCCAGCTCTGGCCATGGAGACAAAGGGAGCGATTCCGGTCCCGGTGGCCACAAAAACTGCGGGGCGATTCGATGGAAGCCAAACGAAATAGCCCATGGGACCGGTGAAGTGAAAGGATGTGCCAATCTCAGTCTCAGCCAGGACAGGAGAAAAAAACCCTCCTGGGACGAGTTTGACCAGCAGAAGGAGATGAGCATCTTGGGGACTGGAAACCAGCGAATAGTCCCTTTCTCCTCTTTCATGAATGAAGCGAATGCGTTGGCCTGGATCGAATTCGAAGCCGGAGGGCCGGCTGAGTTTCAGTTCAAAGGCTCTCTTGCTCAGCCATCTTCTCGACAGAACGGCGGTGTCAAAGGCCTGAAGACGGCTTCCCCGATGGGTTGACGCCATCACTTCTCCCAAGGGACATCAGGCACGCTCATAACATGATTGCAGTAGCGCGCGAGGACAAAGAGATAGTCCGACAAGCGATTCAGGTAGGCCAGGATGTTTCCCGACCCTTCTTCTTCCTTTTCGGCTGCATAGAGCTTCACGACTCGCCTTTCTGCCCGCCTGCACACGGTCCTTGCGACATGGATCATGGCCGCAGAGGGATGCCCGCCCGGAAGGATGAAACCCGTCACAGGAGAGAGCTGTTCCTCCATTCGATCAATCGTTTCCTCCAGCGCATGAACGCTCTTTTCGCCAATTTTCGTAAGAGAACCCAGCAGAGGCGAGCCCGGAGTGGTAGAGAGTCGGGCGCCGATATGCAAAAGGTCGGATTGAATGCGGTGAATTTGGACGAGGATTTCTTCGCGACCTTCCGGCAAACCGGCTGCGAGCACGCCGATAAAGGCATTCAGCTCATCCACCTCACCGCACGCCTCAATGCGATCATGGCTCTTTTGCACCCGTTCCCCGCTGAAGAGGCTCGTCTTCCCTAGATCACCTGTCCTGGTATAGATCTTAATGGCTTTCTCCTAACAGGTTGCTGATGCGGCTTTTAGCAGCAATCAAATGCTATTGCAGGCCCGGCCGCGGGGAAGACATCTTCGGAGCCGCGACCACCTTACCCATCCACACTTGATGATCATATAACCAAAGTCTATAAATTTTGCAAATCAGTAAAGCACCTCCCGGTCTGTCCTCCAGTGCGCTCCTTGACAGCGCGGCTCTGAGCTTATATCCTTAACCTGTAATATTGTTGGAATATTGATTCCATGAGGGAAATACGGATTATGTCGGAAATGGATTACTATAAAATCCTTGAGCTCGAGGAAAATGCCGCGAAAAGCCAAATCAAAGAGGCCTACCGTCGGCTTGCTTTTCAGTACCACCCTGACCGTAATCAGAGTCCAGGCAGCAGCGCCAAGATGAAGTCGATCAACGAAGCCTATGCGGTGCTTTCGAATCCCGAAAAGCGAAGAGACTATGATGTGGCGCGTCGACAGTTTGGTTTGGGTGCTTATAACCACTTTAGGAATGCTTATACGGATAGCGATATTTTCAAAGGTTCGGACATCAATCGCGTCTTCGAAGAAATGGCCTGCGCTTTCGGTTTCAGAAACTTCGATCAAATATTCCGTGAAGCTTACGGCGAAGGCTACCGCACTTTTGAATTCAAGAGGCCGGGTTTTTCCGCCAGAGGTTTCATCTATACTGGAAGAGGCGGAACAAGCAGTCAACCTCAAAACCCGCCTGTGATCCTCGGAAAACTGTCAAGGTACCTCCTCCGGAAATTTGCGGGCGTCGATCTGCCGCAGCAGGGCACCGACGTAATGGAGACCATCGAGTTGACGGCTCAGGAAGCGCACAATGGGGGACCCTATCCCTTCTTTTACAAGAAGAAATCTAAGAAACTGGTGGTCAAAATTCCGCCGGGTCTGAAAGAAGGGCAGAGAATCCGTCTCGCCGAGATGGGAGAGGAAGGCAAGCGGGGTGGCAGGCGGGGAGACCTCTACCTGAAAGTGAAAATCCAGAAGCCGATCCTGGAGAAAATCAAAGGCTTCTTTTCCTCCGTTAAGAAGTCCTCCAATCTCCTGAATCAGTGAGCCCTCGAATGATCAGTATCCGTATCGTTATCCGCGAAAGAACAAGGCTTCTCCGGACCCATCCGCATGTTGCGATCCCTAATCGCCGAATCAGTCATGGATAATCAGTTACGGGCACGACCCCACGACTCGGCGAAGCCTTTTTGCACTGAATATCCGTGATCCGCGACGTTTCACCTTCGCACACCGGCCATCCGCTTTGTTGCCCGGGATTTCTTTCCTGAAATCAGCCCCGAAAGACTTCTCTGCTTCTTCTGTAAGAAACTGATGCACATCCTTGCGGGAGAAGACGCCATTTCTGTATTCTTCGAGCGTGAGATCGGCCATCGTTTGCCTCTTCCGGCGGGCCCTCCGGCTTGTCCCGGAACACCTCGCCGTCTTTCTGCGGACACACCGGGCTCGCACGAATCCCCTGACGACTTCCTTTCGTGCGGTCAAATTCTGTCGACTTTTTCAGGTTCGCTTCAGGAGCCATATAGATCGTAACCATCATAAGCCTCGTCTCTTTTGAAAGCTATGGGGCCACCCCTGTATTCCCGCATACATTTTCAGCGTATTTGGCGAGGATCGTCAGGGATCATGCTCTTACAAGGTCACCGGACGGCCAGTCAATTGTCCAGCTCACCCTCCCCTTCAAATGAAGCTTTCTCCGGAGCCCCGGTTTACCGAAAGTCATACAGTTAATCCTGTATTCGCCCGGAGTTGACCCGTATTTTCAAGTCCGCTCCTTTCTTTCGAATCAACCATGACTTAAAAATGTGTGGGATCTGATGATTTGTAGAGTCGTGAAAATGGAAATGGAGGGCTGGGATCATGGGTAAGAGAGTAGGAATTGTGGGCGCAGCGGTGACTCCTTTCAAGGGACGATGGATAGAAAAAACATATTATGAACTGGCTCAGATGGCAACGCGGGAAGCCGTCCAGGACGCGAAAATTCCCATCCAGGATGTGGATGCAGCCTTCTACGGTATCTACAATGACATTTTCGAACGCGCCGCTATCCCCGAGCACGCGATTCACGGCCTTTGCGGCATGCAAAACAAGTTCGGCATCAGAATCAGCACCGGCGGTGCAACCGGCGCTTACACCATGTCCGCCGCTCACGCCTATCTAGCAGCGGGACGTTTCAAGACTGCTCTTGTTCTTGGAGTCGAAAAGTCGACGGACTGCTTTGACTTTTCTTCTATGTCCGCCACTCCGGAAGTGATCAAGTCCATCGGATGGTCAGGGGACACATTTTTTGAGCAGCCCATCGGCTGGTCGGCATCCGACAGCTACGCGGAGGTTGTTTTGGCTTACATGGATGAATACCCGGAAGACCTGAAGCCTCAGATCACGGCTAGGATCTCGTCCCAATTAAGCGAGCAGGTGAGAAACAACAAATATGCTCAGAGGCAGTTCGACCAAGTGACGCCTGAGGAAGTCCTTCATTCGAGACTGGTGGTGTATCCCTTCAGGGAATTAGAAATTTGTGTTTACTCCGAGGGAGCTGCCGCGCTCATTATGGCTGAAGAAGAAACGGCCATGGCCATTTCAAGAAACAGCGGTAAACCCGTGGTTTGGATCACGGGAGTAGGAGAAGCAAATGAGCACTCCTTTGCTGGAAAGAACCAGAAGATCATGTCACGGATCATTTCCGACCACCGAGCTTCCCACGCGGCGTATGAAATGGCCGGCATTGGGGATCCAAGGGAATCGATTCAGATCATAGAGCTTCATGACGCCTTTGTTCATCAGCTGGAGATCACCATGGCTGAATTCGGCTTTGTGCCTTTGGGAAAAGCCGATGCATTGATAGAAGAAGGTCTTATGACCCCGGGAGGAAAATATCTCGTCAATCTCTGCGGGGGCCTGATCTACTGCGGTCACGCCGTAGGCGCCAGCAACATCATGTCGGCTTGGTCGGCTCGAAATGAGCTTATCCGGCGAGGATTGAGCACCGCTCTTGTGCACGGAACGGGCAGCACAGTCGCTCAATATACGGCATGCCTGATTCTTGAACATGAATAGGAAAGGGAGAACTGAAAGATGAGCTCAAAGGAAAATAAAATCATTCCCGATAAGTACATCCCGCCCATCGGCTCGCGAGTGGAAACCATTGACGGGCAAAGGTATCTCATTGCCAATGACACCATGTATACGTTCTACCAGAGAAGCAGAGGAGAATTGTCCACTTTTTTTCTGGCCCTGAGGGATGAAAAGAAACTTCTTGGCTGCAAATGCACGCAATGCGGCATCGTGCGGGTGCCGCCCTTTCTGACCCACTGCCCGGATTGTCACTTTGCGCCTACTGATCTCATCGAGGTGGAGCATGTTGGCCTCATGAACAGTTCACCGCCCATCACCTATTTTGCCACCGCCCTTTTCCAAGACATGGCGCCTTACGGAAGGGGGCGCGTCATCTTCAAAGGGTCGGACACCGCTATGAGCGTGATCCTCTATACAACCACAGGCATCCTGGTGCCCGGCATCATCACCAAAGGAACGGAAGTGAAACTGGTTTTCAGGGACGAAAGGGTCGGAAATATGAGAGACGTCTTTTGTATCCCCACTTCCGAACTCAGCCAAGAGCAGGTCGATAAAAAAGGGCTGCAAGAATCCGAGATCGACTGGGAATCACCCGTGGAACCCAAGCTGCCCGAGGCATCCTCGAAAAATGCCGCTCGGTTTGAGGAAGCTTTCAAAACAGTTGCAGCGCTCGTCACGGAGATGAATGGGAACCGGCGGGCGCGGAAAGACATCGCCGGATGGAAGAAAGACATCCTGGTAAAGACCCGGGGAGGACAATTTGCGCTCAGAATCGCAGACGGCGATATCAAGGCCGAAAAAAAGACTCTCCGCTCTCATGATTTCATCATGGTCTGCGATGATCCGGCAACCCTGGTCGACGGTCTGGCCTACCGCGGAGCTCTCACCGACTCGGTGATCAACAAGAAGTTGTGGATCAGCAGGAACATGGAATTCAATACCATATTCAAGCTCGACCGCATGGCACGGTCGGTGGCCAGGTCGAAGAAATCATGACACTCGCCGAGAACCACGGCTTATGAAGAGTCCCTCTCTTCCTTGCGCAACGACTCTCTCAAGGCATAGGCCTCGGTCCTGCTTTTCTCTCTGAGCCCGGAGCCCAAACGCCCTGCATCAAACTGATTGTCCAACTCCTCCTCGTCCACGATGATTACCCGGCCGTCCGCGAACCGAACCACGTCGATCTCGAGATCCACGTACCTGATACGGTCCGGGTAGAGCTCAACAGGGGTGTTGATGTTGTAGTAACTTCCAATCCTCTCCCCGTCAATCCGAAAATAGGTATGGCGGCAGTGCCAGTCTCCTTCCCGGATTTCAGAAAGGGCATAGTCTCCTTCCAGCTTGGGAATTCCCAAGCCGTCATACTTGGCTCCGCTCTTGAATTTGAATCGCTTCAGGACCACCCTTCTTCTTTTAAAATCCGCCTCCACGACCTCGCCTTCCGAAAGATGCACCACCTTGCCGTCAGGCTTGACGTGCTCTATGGCAAGCTCCCTTCCCGGTTCATACCCGTTCCAAATCAGTTCCCGTTCCATGTCCCGACTCAAGGACTCCCTCATGGCAGGATGATGGGAAAGGGTTTCTTCTTCGGCCAAGTCAACCTGAACCGAAGCGATGATCTTCAACCGGTGATGGAGGCGAAGAGTCGGAAGCACGGTGCGCCTGAATTCGTCAAGACGGGATTTGGATACGGAAGGAAATTCGACTTCTAATACATCCTTTCCTTTCCTTCGGGTGACAGTATCGAGAAAGGAGTCTCTCAAATGGATCAGTAGGACTTCCAGAATCTCTTCCGGTCCGGTAACGAGAATCCCCTGCTTGCTGTCGAGGTCCAGGATCTCAACGTCAGGCGCCTGAAAGAGGTCAAACCCCGCAGAGCCGCGGAACCTTTCCGCGATCGGCCCGGAAGGAAGGGACACCTTGAATCCTCGGTCCAGGAAGAACCTGGTCAGCGCCGTGGCGTAAATGCCTCTGATTTTCAGGACTACTCTATGCTTGTCTTTCATAACCGATTCCGCTTATGCTCACCCAGTTTCCTTGCACCTCTGTTCGAGCTTTCAAGATTCGCTCCACAAGCCACAGCCTTGCTTCCACGTGCTCCGTTACGCGGGGAATCAGGAAAGTGCTCCGGCCCTTCGCCAGAGCCGCAAAAGGAATGATCTGATCGGCCAGGTGCCTGTCCGTGGTTCCTCTTGAATCCAGATCTTCCAGGAGCATGCGCGCAGCAGTCTCACCGATGAATTCGGCCGACCTTCGGGGAGCGCCGGCCATATCCGCCCCGATAAGGCACCCCGTTTCCGTTCTTGCCCACACAGCCAGAGCCGCTCCCGGCTGCGGGGAGGGTCTTTCGAAGGCAGGACTCTCTATGCTGTCATTCATCACCTCTATTTCCGCAGCATAACCTTCCTTTCTCAGCACCCTGCAACATGC
This sequence comes from uncultured delta proteobacterium, assembly GCA_963740905.1. GTDB lineage: Bacteria > Desulfobacterota > DSM-4660 > Desulfatiglandales > HGW-15 > JAFGDM01. Next base: position 91,512 of record CAVUFY010000007.1, on the reverse strand, counting down.
GTTTGCCATCCTTTCCGAAACTCTTCTTTGCTCGAGCATGGAAGAAAGCGCGATCCCGCGGAGTTCAGTCAAGCGACCCGATGCGGTCAGGTTGAAAGGCTTCAGAGCCCCTCGAACGGGAAGGACCTTCACCTCAATCATCCCTCCTCCCCTAGGGACATAGCCGGGTTGAATGATTCTCACTTCTATTTCAGCCCCCATAATCCGGAGAACAGGCAGCAGCACGTATTTCAAATGAAACAAGGAAGGAGCAAAATCTTGGAATAGACCGCCCGTCACAATGAAAACCGAAGGTTTGGCGGCAAAGAGCGCCAAAGGGATCACACACAGCGCGAGCATCGCAGTGGAGCCCGCAGTCCCGATATCCCATCGGAATCTTCCTCCCTTAATCTCTTCTCCGGGTTCGAAACGGATTTCCTTCGAACCCACGGCGCCTCCCTCCAGAAAGCCGCCGCAGACTTGGGCTGCAGCCTCCATGGCCTTGAGATGTTGAGGTCTTAAGCCGGGTTTATCCCGTTTAGTCCTGATGTTGTAAAGGCGAATCCCTTCTCCCATCAATATGGAGTAAGGCACAGCGTCGCGCACAATGGTGCCCGAACCTGATTTTTCACCGCCGTCTATCTCTGTCATCTTTTCTCCCAGACGGGCGCATCGCAAATTACGTTGCAGGGCACTTCGAAAAAGCACTACGTATCGTAGTCGGAAGGGGGTAACCCTCGTTCTTGGCGGTACTGAGCAGACGATTAACAGAAGCAATTGTTAACGCTGCGGCTTTGCGGCGAGCGAAGCGAGTCCAACAACAGCCGCTTGTTAGCTCATGCTCTTCGTTACTATCGACGGTCACTGTTTACACGACAGGTTTCTCTCTGAATATCGGTTGATGGATAGCCTCTACACGTCACCGACCTCGCTTCATATACGCTGCATGAATAGGCACCATCTATCATCTTCAGAAAGATGCAATCTCCGTTCTCTTGGAATTTCATAAAACGCTTCTCGCCTGCTTTATCAATATTGTTTGTAAATTCTTCCGAGGTTAGTCCCGTGAAAGCTTCAAGCGTCTTGATATCGCCCTCAGACAGCGGAATGTATGCGAAATTCCTGCAACACGACCCACAACCCTTGCATACATGTGTTGATGACACTTTGGTTGTCTTCTCAAATTTCATAGAATCTGCTTTCTTCGAGCTAACAAGGATTATACGGATCCGCATAAGACCCTATAAGGTCCTCAGGTTCACAGATACTTTTACAACCCCCCTAGAGTCGAAATTTTTATCGAGGCATTTCCTGCCACCTTAACCTTGGCATCAATTGAAATCGCAGTAGTGAGTGAACCAAGCTTATCCAAGGACGGCCCTTTGATTTCTTCCGCAACCGCGTGAGAGAGAAAAAAGAAAAGGAACAAACAAAGGAATGATTACCGGAAGCGTCCTGCTGTAAACGTAACGGTCTCTTTTCATCTCTTGCTCCACTTTGTTTTCGAGAACCTAACCGGAATCCCAACCTAAGAACGGACAGCCAGACTCAAGGAACAAGTTTTACGGAGTCTACTATCTTCGTTATCAATCCCTGTGTGGAATCACTCGCCAAAATACCATGCCCGGGATGGATCATCAAGGCAAGAGGGCGATCCGCTCTTGAGATATCGACCACATAAACTGGCCCAATCCTGGAATTCTCCTCCGATCTATCCTGGTAGTCCTCTCGAGTAAAACTCAAAATGAACTCCATCACCCTCAGTCCGTTCAGAGAAACCCACTCTCTCTCGCGTTCTATCTCTCTGCAGCAAGTCGAGCCGTCGGGGCCATCCGCATCGCAGATTATTCGGCATCTCTGCCTTGCGAAGTCTCGAAATTTATCTTTCTGCGGCCTCGTCTCATGGATGAAAATCTCAAACGTGTCATCTTCAACGCTGGCTTCGAGCAGGATATTCCCGTCTTTCAGGATGTCAAAATAGCCTCCTCCGAAATCTCTCATTTTGAGAGTTTTCGGATATCCGACAGAAAAGGAGTATTCTTTGTTGAGGTAGGTGCTTTCCCCAGAAGCGAATGCTGGAGAGGATAGCACGAAGCAGATGAGAAGGATTTGGATGTGAAAACAGCGTTTCAATATGTCGCCCAATTGTAGTGTTGAAAAATGGATGCCCTCGGGTCAAGACTTCTGAGAGTTCAGCCTCCTCTTCAGCTCTAGCCCGCACCTGAAGAAGGGTAGGTTCTTTGGGCTAACTTCCACAGCCTCTAATGTTTTCGGATTCCAACCTGTATAGCCTTCGTAGTGCTTTATCTTGAAACTCCCAAAGCCTCTGACCTCGACCCGTTCGCCTTTAGCCAGAGCTTCCTCCGTTGACCGGCAGGGTAAGGATGAAAGTCGATCCCTTCCCAGGTGTGCTCTCCACTGTGATAGTTCCCCCATGGCGCTCCACGACTTTCTTGCATATGGCCAAGCCAATACCGATCCCGGAGTACTCGTGTTTTCCGTGAAGGCGCTGAAAGGGTATGAAAATCTTGTCGCGGTACTTCTCGTCAAACCCGATCCCGTTGTCTTGAATGAGGATACGACATCTGCCATCATTCTCCTCTCCGTGGACTTTGATCAGGGTTGTGACATCGGGGCGCCGGTACTTAAGCGCATTCCCGATGAGGTTTTGGAACAGCTGCCGGAGCTGGATGGGGTCTCCGGTCACGGTCGGCATTGGCCCGACTCTCACCTGTGCGCCCGCTGCACGGATTCCCACCTCCAAGTCGCTGATTGAATCCCGTACCACCTCATCCAACCGGATAGACCTGAACGGCTCCCCCTTTGACTCTATGCGCGAGTAATTGAGGAGCGCCGCGAGAAGCTCCTGCATATGGTTGGCCGATCCCGTAATTCGAGAGATATTATCCCTCTGCTCTTGATCTAGGCGATCGGCACCCTTGGCCTCCAGGAGCGACCCAAAGGTTTGAATCTTCCTGAGCGGCTCGTTCAAATCGTGGGAGGCTATGAAGGCGAAATCCTGAAGTTCTCGGTTTTTCCGTTCCAGCTCGGCTGTGCGCTTCTGGACCCTTACTTCCAACTCGGCAGAAAGCGATTTGTACCTTTTCTCGCTCTTCCTCAGTGCTTCTTCAGCTTTTTTGCGCTCGGTAATGTCCCTGCCATAAGCGAAGATATACTCCTGCCCTCCGTACACAACGTGGTTCACGAGTATCTCGGCAGGGTACTCGCTGCCATCCTTTCGGCGATGTGTCGTTTCCAGGGTAAACGACTTCCGCTCCCGGACTTCCCGCCAATGCTGCCTGTACTGCTCCCACGTGAAGCCGGGGCTGAAGTCCAGTGCGGTCATGTTCAGAAACTCGTCGCGGGAGTATCCAAGCGTCCGGCAGGTGGAATCATTTACGTAACGGACCTTCCCGTCCGGAGTGAACCAGGCGACCATCTCGGCCGCCACGTCGACCGATGCTTGCGTCAGCCGCAGCGCGTCCTCCGCCCGCTTGCGCTCGGTGATGTCCGACACAACTAGAGCCAGTCGTCCTGTAATTGGACGGTAAACAGCCATGTCAAAGTATCTGTTAAGGGCGGGAGGAAGGATCTCGCCCTTGAATGGCTCGCCAGAAAAAAGCACTTTCTCGTAAATATCAAAAACAGGATTTCTTCCAGGATAAGGGAAAACCTCTGAATAGAGTTTGCCCACTAGCTCTTCCACGGTTTTCCCGAGATGCTTCTTTACCAAAGGGTTTGCCATCAAATAGCGAAGGTCAACGAGCCTGCCATCTCCGTCTAAGATCGGCTCAATCATCAAGGCTGCCGAGTTCAGGTTTTCAAAGAGAGAACGGTACCTCTCCTCGCTCTCTCGCAGTGCCTCCTTGGCTTGTTTGTGGGCGGTGATTTCCTGGTTCAATCCGGCATTCGCATGGTCCAATCGCTTTACGCTTTCAGCCAGTTCCTCTTCACTCTGCTTCAGCTTTCGGTATAAAACATCCTGCGGTTTTGTTAGGCTCGTTTCGATGATAGCCAAGTAAACAAGGTAAAAGGAACCGATCTGGAAAAAATGACCAACCGCATTCGTGATGCCAAACGGGTCGACGTAAAGAGTGAAAGCCACACCGGTGGCAATGGAGAGGATGATCGAAAACACAATGATCCAGAACACTCTGGGATCAAACGATCCTCTGTGAACGAACAGAAGACCGATAGCGCCCAGCAAAATGAGACAGACGATATAATCGCTGATTACTTTGAAGGGTGTTAATCCGGCGCCCTCGACGATACAAACCGGGAAAACGCGCCAGTAAAATATCGAGAGCAGAATGAACGCAGTCACCAGTGAATACACCGTGAACATGAGCGAGGTATTGAGTTTACGTTTGACAAACAAAGGGGCGACCAGAAGTGAAATGCTGATGACATACCGGCTGGCGATATATAGGGCCGGCCCCAGGTTTCCGTATTCGGGGAACACGCCCATGTTCTTGTTACCCAGTACGTGGATCAAGTCAAAAAGGGCAAAGAAGAGGAAGGAGATGCCGACATAAAGTAAATAATCGTTGTCCAGGATGCGCCTTGCATTCCAGATGATCATGAAAACACTGACGGCTATGGCAATGGAAACCCCATCCGCAAGGCTATGGAAAAGATTATAGTTTTGTCTGCTGATGTAGTAGAGCACCGGCAGTGCTGCTATCCATAATATTTCGGCCCTATACTTCTGGTGGCTAAGATCACTCGCTATCATGAAACCTCTCCCTCACTTTAAATCATGATCGCTAAGGTGGCAGAATAGAAAAATAAGACCTTCCCCGCGATGTTAATGTGGTGATAGTAAGGCAAGCTAACTGTGCCACATAATAGACTAAAAAGCAAGAATGAGCGCGCGGGGTAGGCTTGGTTTCAATAAAGCTGTTCCTGGGTGGATAGGATCGGCAGGGTGGGGGTCTATAAGGCAGACCCAGCTGATCGCTGGGACGGCCGGACGCCGGACATGCCGTGTTATCCGCTCATTTGCTGTCAGGCCGCTTTTCTATATGTGATTGATTTTATTTTGAATGCCAATTTATAAGACTTGCCTGCTTTGTCACCATCAGAGTTTTCCTCTAGAGCAGATCTGAAGGGACTTCCCCATGGGTCGGCTTTGGACAGAGGTTTGATTGACGCGAAAGGAGCGAATCCGAGCCTGCTCTTCCAAAGAACGAAACTCACGGGGTACCCTTTCTGCTCCGTTTACGCTATACATAGCGGGAGATATTTAGTCCTGGTGTTGGGAATGGGACCTTCGGGGTCTTTGACGGTTCAGGATCTGCGGGATGCTTTATTATGACGACCAGAGACCAGATCGCGCAAATTTATTCTCTCCTGCCTCACATGATGATCCGGGACAGGCAAAGGATTATGCGTCGCCTTCGCACCATCCCACGGAAACCTCATGAAGCCCAAAGTCTGGCAGACTCGCTCAGAAAGAGCGCGGAAGCATCGGTGGAAGAAAGAAAACTCCGTTTGAACACCAGGCCCACCGTCACCTACCCCGGAGACCTGCCTATTTTATCCAGGCGGAGCGAAATCATCCGCCTTATCAAAGAAAACCAGGTCGTCATAGTCTCCGGAGAGACAGGCTGCGGCAAGAGCACTCAACTGCCCAAAATGTGCCTGGAGGCCGGGAGGGGCATCTCAGGAAAAATCGGCTGCACTCAGCCGCGGAGAATCGCCGCTATAACCATCGCCCACCGGATAGCGCAGGAATTGGGGGAAGAGATGGGCGGAGCAGTGGGCTTTAAGATCCGATTCAGGGACAGGACAAGCCCTAATGCTTTCATCAAAATTATGACCGACGGCATGCTGCTTGCCGAAACCCAGGCGGATGCCGGACTTTATGCATACGACACGCTCATCATCGACGAAGCTCACGAAAGAACTCTGAACATCGATTTCATCCTCGGTATCCTGAAGAGGCTTCTTCCTTCGCGGCCCGAACTCAAGGTCATCATAACCTCCGCCACCCTCGATACCGAGAAATTTTCCGCTGGTTTCAATGATGCTCCCGTCGTCAATGTCACCGGCCGTTTGTATCCCATTGAGATCGAATACATGCCCGTTGACCCCGACCTTGAAGAGCAAGGTGAGAGCACCTACATCAATATGGCTGTGGAGGCGGTCGATGCGCTGCATCGAAAGAACAGGTTTGGTGACGTGCTGATTTTTATGCCCACCGAAGAAGACATCCGTGAAACCTGTGGACTGCTGCAAGGCCGCCAGTATCCAGGGACTACCGTCCTTCCTCTTTTTGCGAAGCTCCCCGCTTCCGAGCAGGGACGGGTTTACTCTGTAACCGGGCCCAAGATTGTGGTAGCCACCAATGTGGCTGAAACATCCCTCACCATCCCCGGCATCAAGTACGTCATCGACACCGGGCTGGCCCGAATTCCCCGCTATCTACCCAGAACGCGCACCACCAGCCTCGCCGTCGGCCCTATTTCTCAAAGCAGCGCCGACCAGAGGAAAGGCCGCTGCGGACGGGTGCAGAACGGAATCTGCATCAGGCTTTACCCGGAAGAGGACTATGCAACCCGACCACTCTTCACCCCACCGGAGATCCAGCGTTCCAACCTTGCAGAGGTCATACTGCGCATGCTCTTCCTGAAACTGGGCCACCCTTCTTCCTTCCCCTTCCTCGACCCCCCAGGTGTAAGGAGCATTAAAGATGGGTTCGACCTGCTTACGGAACTGGGAGGTGTGACGAAACAGGGCCAGGATTACGCCCTCACCGCCAAGGGCAGACTCATGGCCAAGATGCCGATGGACCCCCGGATCGCAAGGATGTTGATCGAGGCTGCTAAAGAAGTCTGCCTCAACGACACCGCTATCATCGCCTCGGCCCTGAGCATTCTGGACCCCAGAGAGAGGCCCGCGGAAAAAGCGCTTCAAGCTGATCAGATGCACGCGGCCTTCAAAGACCCCGACTCCGACTTTCTCACTCTTTTCAACATCTGGAATCGCTTTCACCGCGAATGGGAGTCCTTGAAGACCCAGAACAGGATGAGAAAGTTCTGCAAGCAGCATTTCCTGTCTTACAGCAGGATGAGGGAGTGGGTCTACACCCACGAACAAATCACCGCCATTCTGAAGGAACAGAAAATCGCGGAGAACAAGGAGGGAGACGGGCCTCGCTATGACCGCTTACATCGCTCGATCCTGAGCGGCTTTCTGTCCAACATCGGAGTCAAGAAGGAGAAAAACATGTTTCTTGCCGCCCGGGGAAGAGAAGTCATGCTTTATCCCGGCTCGACCCTCTTCAACAAAGCGCCGGGCTGGATCGTAGCCGCAGAGATCGTAAGGACTTCCCGCCTCTTCGCAAGGACAGCCGGCAGGATCGATTCCCGCTGGCTGGAAGTTCTGGGAGGGGACCTCTGCAGGTCCGCCTATTCCGACCCTTTCTGGGACAGACAACGGGGAGAAGTGAGGGCCTTCGAGCAAGTCAGCCTTTTCGGCCTCGTTATCATACCGAGAAGACCAGTCTCCTATGGCCGGATCAATCCTCATGAGTCTCATCATATCTTTGTTCGGTCGGCCCTGGTGGAAGGAGATCTTGTAAAGCCTATTCCTTTTATCACTCATAACAAGCAACTCATTGCGAGACTCATTGCAATGGAGGACAAACTCAGGCGAAGGGATATCCTGATTGGGGACGAGGCTATTGCTGATTTCTACTCTGAGCGGCTGAAAGGCGTCTTCGATCTGCCGACTCTTAATAACGCGATTAAGGAGCATGAGAGCGACACTTTTCTCAGGCTCAAGGAAGAAGATCTGTTGGTTAGCCGTCCTGATGAGGCGGAGATAGCGCTGTACCCTGACCAGATCGAAATGGGCGAAAGGGCCTATCCATGTCTTTATATTTTCGCACCGGGAAAGGAACAGGATGGTGTGACTCTGAAGGTCCCATCAGGCCAGGTCTCTCGCATCCCCGAAGCCCGAGCGGAGTGGATTGTTCCCGGTCTCTTGCGAAAAAAAGTGGCCGCCCTGGTGAGGGGTCTTCCCAAGGAATACCGAAAGCAGCTTGTCCCGCTCTCCCGGAGCGTAGACGTGATTCTCCGGGAGATGGAGCAAGAGAACCACTCCTTGATTAACTCTCTTTCTTCTTTTGTCCACCGCAGGTTCGGCGTGGATATCCCAGCCTCTGCCTGGAAGACTCCAGATTTGCCCGAGCATCTTTCGATGCGGATCTCGGTCGTGAACCATTCCGGGGACGAACTGGAGTCCGGGCGAGATCTCAGCCTGCTCAGACAGTCGGATGCCCGAAGAAAGGCAGACGAATCCTTGTCAGCATGGAAAAAAGGCCGAGAGAAGTGGGAGAAAAGAGGGATTACCCAGTGGGATTTCGGCGAACTGCCCGAGCGCATACCACTGGAAGAGCCCCTTGTAGCTTACCCGGGTCTGGAGCCGGCCCAGGGAGGAGTAAATCTTCTTCTTTTTCAAGTCCAGGAACAAGCACTTGCATCCCACAAGAAGGGAGTAAGATGGCTTCTTGCTCGCCATTTTGCGAGGGACCTCAAGTACCTCAGGAAAAACCTGGCTCTGCCCAAGGACGCAGCCCCGGCGGCTGGATATTTTGGCGGCACGGCCGCTGTGCAAGAGGCGATGTACGAGCGCCTTCTGGTTCATCTCTTCGAAAAAGACTTTCGAAGAGATGAGGAGCTGAAAGAATATATTCACAAAATCGCCCCGGCATTGTTAGCGAAGAGTAACGCTTTCCGGGATCTAATACTCAGCATTCTTGAGGCCTACCACCAGGTTCAAATGGCCCTCCATTCCATGAAAGGGGCAAAAGGCCAGCATTCGGAGCTATGTGTGAAAATCCGTCAAGAACTGGAAGCTCTGATTCCTCATGATTTTATGGAACGTTACGACTTGGATCGTCTGGCTCATCTGCCCCGCTATCTCAAAGCCATGCAGATCAGATCCGAAAAGGGAACCAATGATCCTGAGAAACATCGTCTCAAGTCCGAGCAACTGGATGGATTCATCAAGGCGCTGCAGGAGCTCAGGGATACGCCCTCCTCCCCTGCCAGCAGAGAAAAGAAGGAGGCCGTCGAAACATTTCGCTGGATGATTGAAGAATTTAAGATCTCCCTTTTCGCCCAGGATTTGAAAACTCCCTTTCCCATATCCGGAAAGCGGCTTGAAGAGAAAAGAAAGGAGATCGAAAGGATGGTATAGGTCCGGCACCGAGAGATTTGCCGCGGATTAACGGTTGGAAGCTCAGCCTGCAAATCCCGTTGGGCACAATTTCTAAGGCCAGGTCAGAGGGGAGGTCTGCGCATCGCCTGGCTGCAACCAAAGGTGTGCCTTGTTCTTTCAATCATCATCAGATGTGATGGAGTTTTCCCCTCCCTTCTCCTGAACACTCCCCGTCATCTTCTGCTCTTGGTGAATGAATAGGCGGTCCCCGGCGTGGATGGGACGGTTAACGTCAAGCCGGTTCCAGAGGAGGAGCGAGAGCAAAGGAACCCCGAACTTCTCTGCGATGGAAGAAAGACTATCCCCTTCTTTGACGAAGTAGACACTCTCCTTCCGGCCGGCGAGAAACTTATCCATCAGTAGGCTGTACCGAGCCTGAAAACCCGCAGCCGATCCCTTGGGAATCAGCAGTTCATGGGTTCCTGCCTGGAGGTAGTGCCCGCGAATTTGCGGGTTAAGATCCTTGATCACTTTGAAATACGTCCTCCCTGCTTGCGCAACGATACGCAAGGGGGTCTCCTGAGCACAATTCAGGTGGATCAGGTCGTATTCCAGGGGCGGGTAGTAGTCTTCATCGGCAAGGTTGAAGCCGTATTCTTCAGGATGAGATAAAATCAGCTTCACACAGAGAATACGAAAGATGAAGCGTTGGGTTTCTAGGGGGAGGTAGAGCTCATAATAATTATCGGTGCCCTGCTCCAGGATTTCCGCCATGAGCCCGTCTTCTCCCATGTTGTATGCGGCCGCCGCCAAAGTCCAGGATCCCAATTTTTCCTTCAGTTCCTTGAAATACCGAATAGCTGCCTTTGTTGAAGCGAAAAAATTCCGTCTCTCGTCGATCCGCGAGTTAACCGTCAATCCGTATTTCCGGCCCGTGGGCTGGGTGAACTGCCAGAATCCCATGGCGCCCTTGCTCGACCCCGCGTGGGGCCGTAGAGCGCTTTCGGCAACCGTCACATACTTGAGATCCTCTGGCATTCCTTCCTCCCGAAGTGCTTTCTCCAGATGAGGGAAATAACTCCCAGATCGCTTCAGCCACAGGATCACCTGTGCGCGGTCCCAGAGGGTCAACAGGAGTTCCTTTTCATACCGCTCCCTGATCTCCTGGTTGTCGATGGGAACGGCCTCGCCGCAAAAATCAAGAGGGCCTTTAATCCTGACACAGCCGACAAGAGACGGGAAATTCGATTGTTCCACAGTCGATGCACCGGCATATTCGGCTATCATGAGTCCTGCCACAAGAGCGGTGATGACCTTCCATTTCATGGGTCTTCCCTTTTTGATACCGAGTCGCGTAATGGTGTGAGCCCAGCCCATTATCTCTTCAGTTCAGAGGCTTCGCATTGGTTCTCCAGTTTGGGCCCACACAGGATTTCCGAGTGAAAAAAGAACAGGGGCGGCAGAGAAATGATCGAATGAAGACACTTCGAGGGACTCCACCATTCACATTCGAAGTCAATTCAGCGGAGAGGGTGATTCGGGGGTCAAAACAGCCTAGTACTGCCTCCGGCTTCTTTGCGGTCTGTCGGTTCTTGGTTTCGCTTCGTTCACTTTGATATTTCTTCCTTTGAGCTCACTGCCGTCCAGCTCTCGTATGGCCTTTTCCGCTTCGGCCTGAACAGCCATCTCCACAAATGCGAAACCCTTGGACTGTCCGCTAAATCGGTCCCTGATAATATTGACCGACGTCACCTCACCAAAAGCCTTGAAAGCGGTTTCCAGTTCTTCATCGGTCAACTGAAAGGAAAGATTGCCAACATAAATGTTCATGGTCACTCCTTTCTATTCCAAATTTATGAATCGAGGGACTAAACGCCCCTCCCTGCCAACGACAGGGCAATCAGCTCAATGGACAGGCGCCTCCTGCGTTTCACTGCCGGCGCCGGAAGTCGCCAGCTTGCCCCACTTCTTCACGAAACGCTCCAGCCATTCGTCGAAGGAGAGATATTGGTTTGTGTCATGGTCAAAGGTGGGCTCCAGCGTTTTTGTGTTCCCTTTGCTTTTTTCCTCTTCACAGCGTTTCCGAAGAAGATCTTCCACTTCTTTCTTGGACCTGCCGTACTGCTCCGCCAGAATTTTAGTCCCCGCCGAATTTCTGAAAACCGCCGCTATTTGCCACAGGGCCTCATTTTGAAGACCCCTCACCATGTCCTCCGGTTTCCCGGCTGAAAGCGCAAGAGCTGCGGCTCTCACATAATGTCGGCCTTCGACGGCTGATCTCGGTTCATCGCGATTATCGTTCATGGTTGACCGAACATTATAGGGCATGGGGCTCTATTGTCAAGCCTACCGACGTGTTAAAATTTTCACTCTACGCTTTCTTTTCCATTATAAGTCGGGAAGAAACGTCCGGCTGAAACAAAAGGCCTGCATTAAAAGAGCGAGAATGAGCTTCCCTTTTTCTTTGGGTCTTGACATGAAAAGGAGGGTGATTAATTTATGTTCTAAATTGGTAACGGCTTGTTATTCTTGTAGTTGTTGCCTATTTTTTTGACTTTGGTCAGATATCTAAAAAGGAGGCACTAAGAATGATAGTCAGAAGATTACGCGATTGGCCCACATGGGAAGGGAAAAGTCCGTTTGAAGAAATGGAGTGGATGCGGAGACAAATGGACAGAATCTTGAATACTGCCCGCGGAGATTATGCTGCCGCTCCTTCCGCAGGCGTTTTTCCTCTCACCAACATCAGTGAAGATGGTGACGCCTATTATGTGCGAGCGGAACTGCCGGAGATTAAGTCCGATGACCTTGAAATATCCATCACCGGGAATAAGCTCACCATATCGGGCGAACGCAAGATTCCTTCAGAAGGCGAAAACGTAAAGTACCATCGGCGGGAGCGGGAGGCCGGGAGTTTCAGTCGCATCATCACGCTGCCGGATACGGGAGATGCGGCCAAGGTGGAAGCGCGTGCGGCGAATGGCGTGCTCACCATCGTGATACCTAAGGCGGAAGCCGCCAAACCCAAACAGATCACTATCAAAGCTTCCTAATGGGAAATCCATCACGAAAGGAGGAATCGAAGATGGCAGACAAGGACAGCAAAGAAATGCAGGCAAGACAGAAAACAGCAATGACCACCCCCGCCGAAACGACCAACCGGGTCTGTCTTTTCGCCCGCTGTTGACATATTCGAGACGGAAAAGGAACTGGTGCTGCTCGCGGACATGCCCGGGGTCGAGGCAAAAGACTTGGCCATCGACCTTAATGACAATGTGCTTACTGTCTCCGGCGATGCGAAACAGCCGGAGGGAAAAGACGAAGTGGATATTCTAAAGGAATACCGGACGGGAAAGTATTTCAGGCAGTTCACCGTTTCCGAAGTCATCAATCAGGCCGAGATCGGCGCGGCGCTCAAGCATGGTGTGCTGCGCCTGAATATGCCCAAGGTGGAGGCGGCTAAACCTCGAAAGATACCCGTGAAGGTGGGATAATTTTCTTTCTTTCGTTAAAGGCAAGGTGAGTCATCATGCGGGGGGTACAGCTCTCTGAAAATGCGATCAGAGTTCTTCGTTCGCGGTATCTTCGCCGCGACCCGGAAGGAGGTATTGCCGAAACCCCCCAGGAACTCTTAGAAACCGTAGCAAGAGGAGTATCTTACGCCGAACTTCTGCTTGGTCGTCCCAAGAATGCAAGGTGTGAAATGGAAAACAAACAGAGAGTCAAGAAGATTATTCAGATTCTGGGCAAGGAATACCCTGAGACCCGAACCGCGCTCCACTTCACAAACCCCATCGAGCTCCTAGTTGCAACGGTTCTCTCCGCCCAATGCACCGATGAGCGAGTGAACAGAGTCACGGAGACTCTTTTCAAGAAATATCGTACGGCCCGAGATTATGCTGAGGCCGATTTGGGGGAATTGCAGGAGGATGTTCGCCCTACCGGTTTTTTTAAAAATAAAGCCAAGTCGATCAAGGGCTTTTCCACGGAGCTCGTGAAAAGGTTTGAGGGGAATGTGCCGTCAAATCTGGAAGACCTCATCTCTCTTCCCGGCGTTGGAAGGAAGACAGCCAACCTTGTCCTGGGAGAAGCATTCGGCATCCCCGGCATTGTTGTGGATACCCATGTCCTGAGACTGGCCCACCGCATCGGTTTGACCACTCAAAACCGATGCGGTGAAGGTGGAAGTCGATCTCATGGAGGTTGTTCCCAAAGCGCAGTGGACCCGGTTCTCCAACCTCCTTATCCTTCACGGCCGAAATGTCTGCTCCGCGAGGAATCCTCATCACGAAAAATGCAAGATCGTGGATTTATGTGACGAAGGCCTCCGATGGAAAAAAGGGCGTTAATGCGTGGCGGAGGACCAATGTTCCTTGTCCTGGCTTGCAGGAGGTTGAGATGTTTCTCCGGCGCCAGATGCTGTTCGCTGTTCTTTTTTTGCGGAGTGAGCATAGACGAGCATGCCCTCTCTCTTCCGTTCCGGATCGCGCGCTGCGACATACATCCGTCCTTTTCCCTGTCCTTTAGCAACCCATTCATATTTGGCCCGAACGAGCTCGAAGCCCGGTTTTCGGGATAGCTCGATGAGATACAAGTCCGGAACAAACCATTTTTTGTCGTATTTTCCGATCTTCTTGAAGACCTCACTATGTTGCGCCATGAGCAGACCGAAGGCCTTGTCGCTCATATTCAGGCGGCGCCCTGCTTCTTCAATGCTCACGAACCCATACCCTTCGCTCTCATACTCTTCCTTTGCATGATACGATGGCCTAATGACGTCCCTTTCCAGCAGACCGTTTTCCTCCGCCACCATCTTGACCATGACGATACCCTCAAGCACGCCGATGAACCTGCCTAATCGTTCTTCTCGATATCGCTTCGGAAGAGCCATCACGGGGAGGCGATCAGCGCCTTCTTCGATCATCTTCTCGCACTCCTGCCTGATTTTTTTGACCCTCCATGAGGCAACCCTTTTCAGTACAGCCCTCCTGTACTTCCCCATGCTCCTTCCGAGGTATTTCTTTGCACTCCGGTGACCCCACCTTTTCAAGAACTCCAGCTCTTCTTCCACTTCAGAAAAGAGTACAAGACCTTTCCGGATCCCGTAAATTTCTTCACGAAGCTTTTCGAGTTTGCTTCTGTTAGGACGTTCGGTCACTTTCTGCGCTTTCCTGTCGAGTGCGACTAGCTCTTCATACAACGCTTTTGGAATCGTCTTCAGCTGACCTGTTTCGTACGACACGACCCAGCGCTTAAGCAAGCGGCTCGGATGCACCCCGGTAGTTCTTCTTAAACGTTCTAAAAGAGGCTTGACCCTCTCGAACGCGACCCTTGCTTTATCCTGAACCCGATCGAGCTCTCGAATCCAGCGCTTTATTTCCATCCTGTCCAACCCCTGGGCAGTGAACTTTCTCTCCATGATCCGCGCCAGGCGGCCTTCTACGGTTTGCGTAGCCCCGGTGAAGATCCTGTAATCCGTTTTCCTTACCGACCTCTTGCCGCCATAAAACTCCCTGTAAAGATCCTTTTCAGTGATGCCCTCGTTCAAAAATAGCCAAACCCTGACCATCCCCCGAAAATATTCACCGTTCACCCTCCCGGGCTCCTGCTCCGGAGGATCTTCCCCAAAGATCCTCCGGTAATCCACGGCCGACAGGGAATTGATCCTACCGTGTACCAGGTTGTACACTAAGCCGTAAGGAAGCCCTTTGTGAGCCGAAAACACCGAAACCTCTCCCGCGAACACCTCTTCGAAAAAGTGATCCTTGATTTCCTGAGTCAATTCAATACGCCTTTGTCGAGCCACGATCCTCCACCTTTCTCTTTTAAGAGCAAACGATCCATTTCCCGATCCTTCCTATTCATACCCTCTACCTATAGATTATGTTTGTTAGCGTGCATGTCAAGTTCACGCATCGCTTTGGGCACTCGGGCATCTTCTTGACAGATGCTGCCTCATGCCTATGTTTTCCATGTAAGAGTTTTTTGGTGGATCGGGTGTGAGGGCATCGCACTGACAATATATTTTCCATAAAGCCGGGAGAGGCAGGCAGATGGGATAAGGTAAATGTCCGAGGCAAGATACGGTGTGTTTAAAGCCAGGACGTTTTCATGAGAAAGCATAATCAGGAGCGGCATCATGCCTCTGCGCGGCACGATGCTTTTTTTTCGCCCGAGCCCCAATAAGGAGGTCCTAGAAAATGGATACCGATCTTAGCGCAGAAATCGGGCAAACCGGGAAGGTTAAAGATGGTCTTGATTCTTCTGTGAGGCAGCCAAGAAAGAGCGTGGATGCCTCAAGGGAATCGGACAGCGTGGATCAATTACAGGCTCTCTACGATCAGAGCTTTCAGGATATACAGGAGGGGAATATCATCACCGGTGAAGTGGTGAAGATCGACAAGGAGATTGTCTTTGTGGACATCGGCTACAAGTCCGAGGGCGCGATTTCCGCTTCTGAATTTGTGGATGAAGACGGGAACATGGCAGTCAAGAAAGGCGACGAAGTGGAGGTGGTGTTGATTCGGAAGGCGGATGAAACAGGGTCTCCCGTCCTGTCCAAAAGAAGAATTCAAGAGGTGAAGCTGAAACAGAACATCGAGGACGCTTTCAGGAAAGGACGACCGGTCAGGGGAAAGATCGTCTCTCAGGTCAAGGGAGGCTATATAGTGGACATTGGCGTCCGGGCCTTCCTGCCTGCTTCTCAGGTTGATCTTTTTTATCCCGGAGATGCGGACGCGTGGCTTAACACCGAACATGATTTCAGGATCATCAGCTTTGATCGAAGAGAAGAAAATGTTGTCCTCTCACGCAGAGTTCTTTTGGAGGAACAAAGGCAGCATCTCAGGGTTAAGACGATTGCTCGGATTGAGGAAGGCGCTGTCTTAAAGGGCCGGATCAGACGGATTATGGATTACGGGCTTCTTGTAGATCTGGGAGGCGTTCTCGGGCTTGTCCATATCACCAATGTGTCCTGGGGGAAGACGAGGGATCTTTCTAAGAGTTTCCAACTGGGAGATGAGGTAACCGTTAAGGTGCTTGGCTATACGGAGGATAAGGAAAGGGTTTCCTTGGGGATGAAACAGTTTGTTCCCGACCCATGGCCGGATATCTCTATGAAGTACACGGTGGGTAGAAGGGTGGAGGCACCAGTGGTGGCGCTGAAGAAATACGGCGCTTTCGTGGAGATCGAGGAAGGGATCGAGGGTCTCATTCCAACTTCGGATCTATCTTGGACGAGGAAAGTCTCCCACCCCTCCCAGGTTCTGGATGTAGGAGACGTGGTGGAGACTGTGGTCACAGGCGTAGATTCCGAGAAGAGGCAAATTACCTTGAGCAAGAAAGATGCTGAAGCCAATCCCTGGGAAACTATCGACCGAAAATACCCCGTGGGCACGGTCATTGAAGGACAAGTTAAGAAGATAACCGATTTCGGCATCTTCATCGGCATTGAGGAAGGGGTGGATGGTCTCGTTCATCAGTCTGATATGACGTGGGATGAGCCGGCTCCCCATCCTCGGGAGCTTTATAAAACGGGCCAGATGGTGCAGGCGGTTGTTATATCCATCGACAAGGTTAAGCAGCACTTTTCACTCAGTGTCAAGCACCTGACTTCCAAGCTCGACTCCGATTCTCATGAAAAAGAGCACGATGCTTCAAACGAAGCGCGCTAGAGATTTTTAAGAAGGGGAGAGGCTCTTCATCTCAAGAGCCTCTCCCTGAGCACCCGCTTCCTCACCACTACGTCCCGGAGGAATAAATTCGTCATCGAATGTGTGTCTCGATCGACTTAGCTGTTCGCTGCCAACGCGATATCCTCCTTTTTCTCACCGCACAGGGCAACGTCCAATGCTTCGTCGATCCTCTCCACAAGAAAGATCCTCAGTTCGTTCCGCACTTCCTGGGGTAACTCATCCAGGTCTCTCTCGTTGCGCTTTGGCAGAATAACGCTCTTCAGCCCCGCACGGTGCGCAGCCAGGAGTTTCATCTTGATGCCGCCCACAGGCAGGACACGTCCTCGAAGGGTCACCTCTCCGGTCATGCCCGCATCGCTCCGAACGGGACGGCCGCTGAAAAGGCTTGCTACCGCCATCACCATGGCCAGGCCCGCAGAAGGACCATCCTTGGGAATAGCGCCTGCCGGAACATGCACATGTACATCGATCTCCTGGAACAAAGTCGGATCAATGCCCAATTGCACTGCCTTTGATCGGACATAGCTGTGAGCAATTTGAGCGCTCTCCCTCATCACATCGCCGAGTTGACCGGTCAGCGTGAGACTTCCTTTCCCCTTCATCCGGGTTGCTTCGATGAAAAGAATATCGCCACCCACCGCCGTGACAGCAAGCCCCGTAGAAATCCCCGGGATTTCAATGTCTTCAGAGAATTCCGGCTCGAAGCGCTCCTTCTTTAAGTAGACTCTTACCGCTTCAGGTGTGATGATCAACTGCTCTCTTTCTCCACCTGCAATTTTCACTGCGCTCTTCCGGCATATGGCTCCTATCTGGCGTTCCAGATTGCGCACGCCCGCCTCCCGGGTATAATCTTCCACGATTTTTTTCAGCGCGTCTTCGGTGAAGGTAATTTCTTCCTCACGCAACCCGTTCACCTTCACCTGTCGGGGCACAAGGTACTTCCGAGCGATGTGAATCTTCTCGTATTCCGTATATCCGTCCAGCTGGATCACCTCCATTCGATCCCGAAGAGCGGCTGGAACGGTCTCCAGTTGGTTGGCGGTCGTAATGAACATGACGTCACTCAAATCGAAATCCACGTCGAGGTAGTGATCCCGAAAAGCGTGATTCTGCGCTGGGTCGAGCACTTCCAAAAGGGCGCTGCTGGGGTCGCCGCGCCAGTCCATGCCGATCTTGTCCACTTCGTCGAGCATGAATACGGGGTTTCGTGTCGCCGCTCTTTTGATCGCCTGGATGATGCGGCCAGGCATAGCGCCAATGTAAGTTCGACGATGACCCCTGATTTCCGCTTCGTCTCGGATTCCACCCAAACTCATCCTGGTGAAACGACGTCCCAAGGCTCTAGCAATGCTCTGGCCAAGACTGGTCTTGCCCACGCCGGGAGGCCCCGCAAAACAAAGGATCGCGCCCATAGCTTCCGGCTCGTCGGGCTTATCTTTTTTTCCGCGCCCTTCGCTTCGTTCTTTCAAGAGCTTGCGAACTGCCAGGTACTCGATAATTCGCTCCTTAACCTCCTCCAGATCATAGTGGTCCTCGTCGAGCACCCTTCGAGCTCCGTTGATATCCGCCTGATCGTCGCTCACCTTCGTCCAGGGAAGTTCAACCATCCAGTCCAGGTAGGTCTTGATCACCGAATACTCCGGCGATTGGGAAGACATGCCTTTGAGCCGGTTCAATTCCCGATTGGCCTCCTTCTTCGCCTCTTCGGGGAGGTCCGCTTTTTCCATTTTTTTGGTATACTCTTCTATGACCGACTCGGCCTCTCCCGTGTCACCCAACTCCTTCTGAATCGCCTTCATCTGTTGGCGAAGATAGTAGTCTCGCTGAGCCTTTTCCATTTCCCCCTTGGCTTCGGTCTGGATTTTTTTTCCCAGAATAAGGATTTCCTTTTCATGGGTGAAATGGGAGATAAGATTATGCAACTTCTCCTTGAGGCTACGTTGCTCCAAAAGAGCTTGACCCTTTTCCACGCCCAATCCTGCACTACTTGCCAGAAGATAGACCAGATACCTGGGATCTTTTACGTGATCCAGAAAAATGCCTACCTCTTTCGGCAACTCGCTTGACAGACTGAAAACTTCCTTTGCCGCCTCTCTCAGAGTTCTTGAAAGAGCGTCCACTTCCACCCCTTCCTCAAGAAGATCGGGGAAAAGCGAAATCCTCGCATGCAAATAGGGCTCCGACTCCAGCCAGTGTTCGATACGAAAACGTTCCAAGCCTCTAACTATGACTTCAAAATTATTGCCCGAGCTCCGCGTCACACGATCAATCTTTGCCACAGTACCTATCTCATGCACTTGGCCGGGCTGAGGCTCTTCTACCGATCCGTCCTTAGAAGCCAAAAGACCGATAATACCGTCCCCCTTTGACACATCTTCGATCAATCGAACAGACCGTGGTACCCCCACCATTAGAGGTAAAACAGAAAGTGGGTAAGCCACCGTATTTCTCAATGGCAAGATAGGCAAATCATGCGGTATCCGAACCGCGTGTTCGCCTTGCAATTCATTATCCATAGTCGAGATTCCTCCTCTTCTTCCGCTCCTCCAGGAGCGACGCCATAATCCAGCTAAGTTAGCATATATGCACGTTAAAACTATAAAGCCGATTCGGGAAATGTAAAGGGACGCCTCCGATAGGCGCTCAGTCATCGTGGACTGTGACTGTGAGCAGTGTAGCCCCTGCTCACGAAGTGAGACGTGTGATATGGGGTGAGATCTGCGATAAATTCGTACTGCTTGTCGCTTGCTTCCTACTAGCTCGGCCCTGAAGAGGCCCCCCACGGGGCGGCTTTGCGTAAACGTTTGGTTTCGCCCATGGGCCTTCATTGAGCACTAGAACGGTTACACCGGGGGGATGAAAATCTACACTCGATGACCCTTCTGAGTTAATCGCCTTGGACCGGGACAGTCAGCACAGGGCAGGTGGAAAGGCACACGATTTTCTCCGCTACCGACCCGAAAACAAAGCGACGCCAACCCGTCCATCCGTGGGTGGCGGTGACGATCATGTCCGCCCCCTCGGTTTCGGCCGCTTTGACGACTTCCTCGGCCGGATGCCCCCGAAACACCCTGGTCTTTACTGTTATACCCGCAGGGATTCTGTTATCCAACACTTCTTCGAACGACTGCTGGGCAGCCGCCGTCATTTCATTGAAGTACTCATGCACTGCTTTTTTCATAATCTCCGGCCCTTGAGTCGTCGCAAGCTTCATCCTCTTGATAGGCTCTTTGGTGCTCCGGGTCCGGTGCAGTTGTGCAAAAATCCAGATCCCCTTTAAGCGCCTCTGTTGCTTGCTTGGCCTCCTTCTCCTCCTTCATCTTTCCAACCTCTTCGGCGCCCTCCGCGTAGAATTTCTCTTCTTCAGGAGCCAGTTTCTTTAAGAGTTCGAGAAACTCTCCCGCATGGACTCGTTCCTCATCAGCTACATCTCTTAGCACCTTTGCGGCCAGCTTATGGTCGGTCGATTCCGCCAACTGCATGTAGAGCTGGATGGCCTCGTATTCGGCCGCAATCGAAAACCTTACGGCACGAATCAATTCCTCTCGATTCAGGTTCCGCTCGCGTGCGAGGCCGGCAAATGGATTCCCAAATTCAGGCATAGAATAGTCTCCTTCTTCAGAAACCACGTGTTCGTCATACCGGGCCGAGACCTCTACCCGGGAAACTTCAATGTCACCTTTTCTCCGTCACGATCTCTCTTGATTTTGACCTTGAGATCCACACTTCCTTCCCGGACGCCGACCACAAGGGTTGTCTCGCCTTTGTCACCTTCCAGATGAGTGATCCCTCTTAAGGCCTCCGCGACTTCTTTGCCTATGACCGGGCCCGGAGAAGGCAGCTCGGCCATATAGTACTCGGCCAGCACTTTAACCTGTCCGTCCTCTGACCGAATGACTGAAATCTCCTTGGCCCCTCCATTGATTCCGTGCAATACCGCAAGAGCGAGCCATTTCAGAGGCGCTTCTTCTTCGCCTTCCCCGCGTTCCAAAGCCGACATTTCCTTCAGCGGATCCGTCGTTGCAAAACAATCCACCAGTTCCTGAACTTTCTTATGTAGCGTCTCTTTATCTTTCAAGCGATCATCTCCTTTCATACCGCACGCCCCGCGAATTATGACTTTGCCTCGCGTTCTTCGCAAGGAGCGAAGCGTTCCCCTTCCTCCTCTCGATTGCGAGGCGTGATCTTCATCTGTCATTCGAGGATGGCGTGTCGAGTGGCACGCGGTCAGCGACCTGCCGTGGTTTTATATTTCGCATAAAGGTCATGGACCCTTCTTTTCAAGGCCTTCAGCTTCTTCGTATCCTCATCCGGTGCCCATGACGGTTCGCTGATGGAAAAAAGACCGTTACTCAGTTCATCAATGACATGCTCGGTAGCAACGCACCACTCGTCAGTACAAATGTCCCGCATTTCAACAGCCTCATCAATACCCTTTTCAAGCAAATTCAGAGACTCCTCCATGTTTGAAATGAGTTGTCGCCAACTTTCCAACACATTTTCCTGGGCTCGCATTTGAAAAGAATCCTTGGGAAGAACCATGTTCAACTCCTCCTTCTCATGTAAATTTGTGTTCTTCAGCGTCCTCTTACTCTCTTATTTCTGGCTCAATTTAATGATACTTGGGGCGGATTAGAATGGGGTGAATAATGTATTTCCTATATGCTCTTGCCTGTATTCCAAGCGGACTTCGAGAACGGCTAAAACTGCCTTTTCGCCACGAGAAAAACAATCAGGTTGACTCCAGAGCCGAACCTTTCCCAGAAAGGGAGGCTCCATCACATCGCCGAGAACATACAGGGTTCTTTGCGAACAGATACGGGATTCGTCCCATTTACTTCCCGAATTTCTCGCCTACTCTTGAGCCTTGTTTTGAAAATCTTTTTAAAGAGGAGGGCAAATGATGACGGAGAAAGGACAGGTCTACAAATGCAACATTTGTGGAAACGTGGTTTCCGTGGTCCAGAAAGGAGACGGAGATCTCGTATGTTGTGGAGAAAAAATGGAATTGCTCAAGCCTGAGGAAGCCAAAAAATTCGCGTGACCCGACCGGGGATCGAGCTTCATTTTTGAACTCTGTTGAAGTTCGATCCCCTCTCAGGCCGCCCCCCCCCGGAAAGCTCAGCCGCTCGCCGAAAGGACAAGTCCTCCAGGAAAGAAATGCGCGATCTGCAAAAGGAAACCCGCATTTTCCTGCGGTTCGCCATTCTCGCGCTTGTCCTACTGATCATCGGGTTTATTCTGAGACTTATCTTCTTCTGATCTTCTCCATCCCTTGCAAATTCTTCTGGATCTCAATCGACGATCTCCAGGACCAGGTTCCGATGCTCCTTCATCGCAGCCGCACCCAGGATCGTTCTCAGAGCCTGTGCATTTCTGCCCTTTTTCCCAATCACTTTTCCCACATCCTCCTTTGCCACCCGTAGTTCAATCACAGATGTGTTTTTCCCCTTTAACTCTTGGACAACAACCTTCTCAGGGCTGTCTACCAGGGCTCGCGCCAAATTTTCCAGCAGTTGCGTTGCATTCATCATCGGCCTCCTTTTCGACAACACGGCAGAGTGATTCGGGTTCACTTCTTGTTCCTTTCACAGGCCTTCTTCCGGCGCCGGACCCTGTCCCGCGGAAGACAGGGGATTCAAACGGCTACTTGATCTTGATTGCCTTTGAGTTCTCCCAAAGACCATGAATATTGCAGAGGGAGGTGGCATAGACAACCCCGCCCTTGGCGACCTTCATGGAAGCGGTAACCGAGTGGTTGGTATACACAGGCCCCTTGTTCGGTCCGTCAACCGCTTCGCCGTGAGCCGTAAATTCAAAGTGTCCGACCTGGTACGGAAACTTATCGCCCTCTCCGTGAAAGAACAGACTGATCCACCGAATGTGATGCTCGGTGGTGTTGGGATGGGCGACCTCTTTTCCCAGCGTCACTTTAACCTCAAAAATCTCGTCTTTCTTGACTTGATCCGTGCATTCGATGACCGGTACGTGTTTCTCGGATTTCCAGTCCGCACTTTGATATAACTCTCCAATTTTACTCATATCCGTTCCTCCTCTTATAGGTTTTTGAGCCGGACCTGCCGGTCCGCCATAGCTCCATGAGAATTGGTCTTCCCGAAGTCTCGGCGGATTATCCTCTGGGGATTTTTGCTTTGGAATAGGCAGAATGCCGTATTCGGCGCCTGAAAACGCAGTATTCCGTCGCGTGCACAATCAGGAAAAGTTCAGGGCAGGCTCGTTTGCGCCATGATCTTTTCGATTTTCATGCGGTCTTCCCGGGACTGGCTACCGACCCACAACCCAACGCTGTACAGGCTCGGCCAGGAGGCCAGTGTCTGACAAATCCGCGATCGGAAAAAACTTGTGCCTTCCGTACGCCCTAGACAAAACCCGCGATCGCAGATCTCAAATCGGGAGGAAATACAGGTTAGACCCCATTGAATTTTTTTCCGCGCTGCCCAACTTGAAAGCAAGAAAGAAATGCTAAGCCCAAAAGCTGCGGATGCAAGAGAAAAGAAGAATCGTCTTCACGACGGGAGATAGGGCAAATGGGCGGCTGAAAGGAGGGATAACATGGCTGTTAAGACCGATCCGTTGGTATGGGTAAAAGATAATGCGGGGAACAGATTTTTGTGCCCCATGGATCAACTGAGAGATCCAAACTTCGTCAGCGAAGAAGAAAAGAAAAGCTGCGTCGATGACGCCTCCACTCTTACGAATCCCAAGAGCGTTCCTGGCGAAGGAAAGATAAAGTTTACATAGCGGCGCAGCGGATTCATGCGCACCGTGTGAGGCCCGGTTTAGCAACCGGGCCGATTTTTCGGTTCCTGACTCTCCTGGGAAGGGAGACCGACTGTGAAAAGAGATGTTATAAGAAGAGCCGTTGAAATGGCGAGCAGGTTAGGGCACGTTTTCGTTGCCACGGCGGATTCTGCCGGCCTGCCTCACTTGGCTGCATCAGGCAGGATTGAAGAGGAGCCCGATGGCCGCGTTGCCGTTTCAGAGTGGTTCTGCCCGGGTACGCTTGGCAATTTACAGGGCAATCCACAAGTCTCAATTGTGGCCTGGGACCCTCTGAACGATACAGGATTTCAAATCCTCGGGGTGGCCGAAGGCCTTGAGGAAACGGCCATGATGGACGGGTTTTCCACGGACCCCGCAAAAGCCCTTCCTCAAGTGGAAAGAAAGATACACGTGCGGGTTGAAAAAGTCATTGATTTCAGCCGCGCTCCCCATTCTGATGTGGAAAAGTGAAAGAGTCGGAAACACTTTACTCCTGACCCCTGAGTAAGGGCGATAAACGAATTGACCGCGAAGACTGGCCGCTTATCCGCGACCGTACAATCAGGCAGGAAACCTGTGTTCCGAGCGAAAGATAAAAACATACTCACCGTGGTTTACATTCACCGTGAGATTCCCGCCATGTAATTTCGCGTAATTGACCCAACCCGGATCCCCTTCTTCTCCTTCGCAGCTCTCGCCGGGCGATTCCTTTCCCTTTTTGCGATCATACCAGCCCAATAGCATGGGATCAGTATCATATTTTCTAACACGGGACGTGGCCGCTTCTTTGGCTCGATCAAAATCCAGGTTCGGATGATCGATGGTCAAAAATGTCTCGCCCGGGAACCGCACTTTGCTCAAGTCTTTGACGTCCTCCACCACAGGCAACACCTCCCTCCTGCTGGAATTTTGCATGGTGTTGGAACAAACGATTGAAACATCTTCTTTCAGGCCAATCCGAAGCCCTGAGAGGCGTACTCCTTGATCCTGGCCTTAGCCTCCGGAACGGTTTTCCCCAGATACCAGGGTTCCATGAAGCCTTCCAGCATCATTTTCCAGCCTTCTTCATCCCTGAAAACGTCGGCTTCCTTGCATGACACACCACAACCCTCCTGGCCGACCACATCAAGCAGATACTTCAGAAGATCTCCTTTTTCATCCATTTTGTCCTTCTCCTCTTTCTCTTTAAGCATCCAACCCCGAAGACGCTCTTCCTTGTCGGCCGGCGTCCATTCCGGGGTTCTTCAGACACTCTCCGCAGCCATACTGCATTTACAAAAATCCCACCGGCATCACACTTTCGCGAATGACTTCTTGACTGCGCCGCAAACCGGGCAGGTCGCAGGTGGCGCTTCGGGAACTACGTAACCGCAAGCATTACAGATGAAATAGTCGTAGGAGGGAAATTTATCTGGATCTTCAAGAGCCTTTTTGAAGAGCTCGTAATGCGTCTTTTCAACCTGGTTAGCATGATTCAGGCTGATTTCCGGCCCCTGCTCTTTTTCATCTTTTGCGTCGGAGATCATCCCGGGATAAAGAGTCTTGAACTCGTGCATCTCGCCGTCCATGGCTTCTTTCAAATTTTCTGCCGTCGTTTTGATCCCCTTCATATAGCTGAGATGCCGTTGCGCGTGAATCCTCTCCGAAGCGGCAACCGCGTGGAAGAGTTTATAGATCCCTTCCTTAAATTCGTCCGCAGCGCGTGTCGCATAGGCAAGATACCTTTGATAAGCTTGCGACTCTCCCGAAAAAGCCGCCTTCATATTGTTTTCTGTTTTCGACATGAGTTTCCTCCCTTTTTGTTAGTTCGCCTTCCTTTTCCGGATCATCACAATCTCTCTCTTAGAGCATCCTTGTGATCTTCCCTTTTCCTCCCGGCGATTCTTTTTTAAAGCCCACACCTGGTATCCGCAATAGGGTAAAGAGTGTATCCTGAAGAAAGAAGGTCAGTAACTTTGAGTTGCGCATACGGGTACGAAGACCAGAAAGGACGACAAAGTCGACGCAGATCGATTCAGCGAAGAACTTCGAACGCTACCGTTTCCACTCCGAGCACTTTCCGGAAAGCGCTTGGAATCAGGCTGGCAGAAATGAATCAGGTGATCCGAAAAAGAAAATACGGGATTTACCCCATTTCGTCTTTTCGTTCACCATCCTACAAACCAGGGCAGAGACCAAGAGTCCCTGTAAGCTTGGTGAATGAATCAGGACAGAAAAAACTCAATGAAAACCCTCCATCTCACGAATACCTTGACAAGGCAAAAAGAGCCTTTCAAAAGCAGGAAGAAAGAACTGGTCGGCATTTTCACCTGCGGGCCGTCTGTTTACAGTAGGGCTCACGTGGGAAATTATCGTACCTTTCTTTATGAAGATGTTCTGCAAAGGTATCTTGAATACCTGGGCTATCATGTAGACAGGGTGATGAACTTCACGGACGTTGAGGACAAAGCAATCGCAGAAGCGGCGAGACAGGGCAAGAGCCTTGAAGCACTGACCTCGGAGGTAGAAGACCGGTTCCTCGCCGATGCTCAAATGCTGGGAATCAAAATTCCGGATAAGATCGCTCGATCTTCCATGAGCGTTGAAGAGGCGGTCAGCCTCATCCAAGTCTTGCTGGACAAAGGATATGCATACTGGCATGGAGGCGATGTCTTTTTTGATCCTCTCAAATTTGAGGGTTTCGGAAAGCTCTTCGGTCTCGACATGAGCCAATGGCCCAAAAAGAAAAGACGTTTTCGGAAAGATACGTATCCGGGACAGCGATGGAACCGGGGAGACTTCGTATTATGGCACGGGGATAAGGGAAATAAAGACGGCCCGTCCTGGGACACGGAGATCGGGAAGGGCAGACCAGCATGGAACGTCCAGGACGCGGCCATGGTGACCAAACACCTCGGATATCAAATAGACATCGCCTGCGGCGGCGTGGACAATCTCTACCGGCACCATGACTATACCATTGCTATCATGGAAAGCGTCTCGGGCCGGAGTTTTTCCACTTACTGGCTTCATGGCGAGCACGTGATTTTGAATGGCGCGAAAATGTCCAAAAGCAAAGGTAATATTGTCTATCCCGAAACCCTCTTGGAGAAAGGCTACACCGCAAGAGATATCCGCTTTTGCTTGATATATCCCCATTACCGCCAAAAGTTGAATTTGACAGACGATTATCTCGACAAGGTGACAGGCAAACTTGCCGCATTCAAGGAGCTGGCAAAACGATTGACCAGCCTTGCTGATGAACCGGGGCCATCCGAATTTTCGGCTGATGATCTCATCTCCGGCATAGAAGATACCTTCAGGCAGGGAATGAATGACGACTTGAATGTTCAAAGAGCCTTCGACGGGATCTATGACGTTCTGCTTCAGCTTATATCCTGGAGTTCGGAGCGAGGACTGGGTTTCGACGCTTCCGCACGATTGCGTGAGCATTTGTGGAGGATTAACGAGGTGCTACAAGTATTAGATTGAAGGGAGGATACTGATGAAAGCGAAGGTTGACAAAGACACTTGTATCGGCTCGGGAAATTGCGAAGCCACCTGCCCGAAGATTTTCAAGGTCGTGGGAGGAAAATCCACCGTGCAAATGGATACGGTGCCTGAAGAAGAGGAAGACTGCGTGAGCGACGCCGTAGAGGGCTGCCCGGTGGGGGCCATCTCCGCGGAATAGAAAGCAGCTGGTCCCTCTGTTCACGGATGGAGCGGAAGAAGGCGCGAGGATGAATGAGGTCGTAAAGGCGATTGAGATCAGGAAAGCTTATGACGGCTTCGATGCGGTTAAGGGAGTCTCTTTTCAGGTAGAGAAAAGCGAATGCTACGGTCTATTGGGTCCTAACGGAGCCGGCAAAACTTCCATCATCCGAATGCTCTACGGATTCTCTCCCCTTTCTTCCGGCGAACTGCGCGTGTTCGGTTTAAGCATTCGTGAAGATTGGCGTGAAATTCGTACCCGAGTCGGCGTCTGCCAGCAGCAGAATGCCCTCGATCCCGACCTGACGGTAGAAGAAAACCTTCTTGTCTTCGCCGCCTATTTTCGCATTCCCAGAGGTCAGGCGAGGATACGAGCCAATGAACTTCTGGGATTTTTCGCCTTGGAACCCAAGAGGAAGGCGAAAGTCCTGGAACTATCAGGAGGCCTTGCGAGGCGACTGACCGTGGCCAGGGCACTCATTAACGACCCGGAACTGCTCATTCTCGATGAACCCACGACCGGACTCGATCCGCAGTCGAGGCACCAACTCTGGGACAGGCTTATCGATCTGCGCAGCAGGGGCGTTACCCTGATGCTTACGAGCCACTACATGGAGGAAGCCTCCTATTTGTGTGACCGGGTTATGATCATCGACCGCGGAAAGATTCTCACGGAAGGACGGCCTAATGAATTGATACGTCAACATGTCGGACAGTCAGTCGTGGAAGTGGAAGGCGACGATCAAGACCTGAGGGCATTTTTAACCCAAAGAGGGGTCCGCCATGAAGTCCTCAGCCGGCGCACCGTCATCTACACGGACGACTCCCTGGGCGAGTATATTCGATCACACTTCTGCGTCCACAAATGCACTTTCAGGGCCGCAAGCCTGGAAGATGTGTTCCTTCGTCTGACAGGGAGGGAACTACGAGAATGACGGACGCCTTTCGCTTCTCTTCCCGATTCCTGCGGGTATGGTACAGAAACCTGATTGTCTACCGCCGCATCTGGCAGATCAGCTTTGTGGTCCCGCTGTTAGAACCTGCTTTTTACATTCTTGCCTTCAGCCTGGGCTTTCGGAACCTGGTAGGAAACATCTCCTATGCCGGTATCCCGCTCACCTACACCGAATTCATTGCTCCTGCCCTCGTTGCTACGGCCGTCATGTGGAATGCTTTTTTCGAAACAACCTACTCTTCTTTTGTGCGCATGTATTATCAGAAGACTTACGATGCCATGCTCGCCACTCCTCTCTCACTGGAAGAAATTATCGTTGCCGAAGTGGTGTGGAGCGCCACAAAAGCATGCGCCGCGGCGCTGATCATGATTTTCGTGCTCACACTTCTGGGCTTTATCCGATTCCCACTGGGACTCTTTGGAGTGGCCCTGTCCTTCCTGGGCGGTTTGGCTTTCGGTGCCATTGGAATGTTCTTCACAGGCATTGTGCCCACCATCGACGTGTTCAATCTGCCCATCTTCCTTTTCATCACCCCCATGTTTCTCTTCAGCGGCACCTTTTTCCCGGTTTCCGGGTTGCCGCAATGGGCCCAGACATTTTCACTGGTCTTCCCACTGTATCATCTGGTGGAGCTCATGCGTCTTGTATCCATCGGCAAAATGGAAATTTCTCCCCTGCTCAGCATCGCTTACTTGATCGCATTCTTTCTCTTTTTCCTTGCACTTGCCCTCCGGGCCATGCGACGAAAATTGATTAAATGAGCCCTTGTCAGCGATCGCATATCTACTTCCTCCTTCGATCCAAAATACAGGATTCACTCCATTTCAATCCCTTTCGGAATCTGTTTGAAGTCAAGAATAGGCCCTCTCGAAGAGAGGAATCCATCACAATCGCGAAAAGTGCGTCAAGAGTTCCCGGGCATACACCGGAACACCTTAACCAGAAAACCATATCCGTTTCTGGATGATTAACAGGAGAGGGATGAAGATGGAACAAGTCCTATCTCAGTACCGGAGCGAACTGTGTTTGCGGTGCGGTGAAATTTCTTGTACCCTGAACTTCGACGAAGCCTTGGAGGCGATCATGGAAGCCGCCCATCAATGCCTCAGCATTGATGCTTCCTCTGTGCTTCTCCTCGATCCTCCTCAGAATTTCTTTTCCGTTGCAGCAGTCCGAAATCTCCCTCAGGACTTTGTCGGTGGGGTCCCCATTCCGGTCGACGAAGATCCAGGTCCAACACTCCTCCTGGGTCAGGTGGTAGGCGTTGAAGATCTATCTCAAAAGCCGCCCTACCATGAGATAGGCCGGGCAAAAGGACTGCAATCTGGGCTTGCCGCCCCCTTGAAAGCACGCGAACGCACGATCGGAGCCCTGTGGGTCTTCACCAGAGCGCGGCACACATTCACCGTTGAGGAGACGAGCTACCTGGCCACCATTTCAGCTCAGGGCGGTGTGACCCTGGGGAATGCCAGGTTACACCGGAATCTCCACGTCATTGCGGACATCGGCCGCGCGGTCACTTCGCGCTTGCGCCTGGAGGAGATCCTTCAGGTCGTGGTGGAAAAGGGAGCAGCGATCTTTGGCGCCAGGGGGGCAGCCGCTTATCTGACAAAGCCCGAAGAAAACACGATCGAAGTGAAATCATTTTACGGTGTGGGAGACGGCTTTTTCGCCACAAAGGTTCTTCCGATCGACAAGGAAATCAGGGAATGCCTCGAACACCCGGTCATCATCTCGGACGTTCCTGAAGGAGGGGTTTCCGGCTTTCCAGAGGACTTGGCAAGGGAAGGACTCCATTCCGTGGTCTGCACGCCCCTGAAGATCAAGGACACCTCCATCGGCATTCTACGCCTCTACTTCGATCATATCCGGCAATTCGCGCACGGGGATCAGGTGCTCTTTGAGATCCTGGCAGATTTCTGCGCCATCGCCATCGAGAATGCACGCCTTTTCAATCATATCAAGCGAGATTTCGAGGACCTGACCCAGGATGTTTGGCGCTGGTATGACTGGGGTGAAAGGCCTCCCAAAATATGACGGTAAAACAAAGATGAATCAGACCTTCTGGCTTGAAAAGGATCAACTTCTCCCGTGGCTGAATACTCTTCATCACATGTATCGCCTCGTGGGCCCTGTGGTGGAAAACGGTTTTCCCGGGTTCAAGCCTGCTTTACCTGATGATCTGTGCCCTGGATTACGGCCTCACCATGATGGGACCTCAGACTTCCATCTATCATCCGACGGAAAACCTGTGCCGTATGGTCAGCGAAAATGGTCGATTTAACGTGGAAGCCCTGAAAGAAGTGCCGCATCAGCTCCTGGTGGGGGTTCACTCGTGTGATCTCCACGGAATCCTGGAACTCGACAAGGCTTTTCTGGAAGGGCCGGTTGTGGATCGAAACTACAGGATGTGGCGGGAAAACACCGTGGTCGTCGGGTATCACTGCACACGAATATATCCCCAGTGTTTTTGCGCCTCGATGGGAACGGGACCATTTTTCGAACCCAAAAAGGGATACGATTTTTTGCTCACCAACCTCGGGGACGGGTACGTCCTTGAATCTCTTGGTGGGAGAGCATACCGCATCCTCTCATCTCATCAGCTCACCCCGATCTCTCAGGTAAAACTTTCCCGAAAGGAAGAACTTCGTCAACGACTTCTGGGCCAATTCGAAAAGCAATTGGATACGACCCGCCTTGTTGAAACCATATTGAACAACCAGGACCACCCTGTTTGGAAAAGGACAGCGGACGAGCGCTGCCTGGGGTGCACCAACTGCACCATGGTGTGCCCGACATGCTTCTGCTACGGCGTGAAGGACCGTAGCATTGGTTTTGATCCGAACCGCTGGGAGAGAACCCGCTACAAAGACTCATGTCAGGAACTCCATTTCGCAGAGGTCCATGGCGCAAACTTTCGAAGCACTCGCAGGGCAAGACTTCGTCAGTTTGTGACCCACAAGCTGGCTGCGTGGCGGGAGCAATTCGGCTCTTTCGGGTGTGTAGGGTGCGGGCGGTGTATGAGTTGGTGTCCCACCCACATAGATTTGACGGAAATGGCGAAAGAAATCATGGCGACGACATGAACCCAAGGCCGGAAAGCACAGATTACAAGACCGCGCGTCTTGTTGAGGTCACCAAAGAAACTCACGACACAAGCACCTATCTCTTCCTTATGGAGCCGGGTGCCTCTATTCATTTTGCTCCGGGTCAGTTCAACATGATCGGATTTCCAGGCTTTGAAGAGGCCCCCATCTCCATGAGCTCCCTACCCTATCCGGACACCAGCCTGTTCGCTCACACCATACGAAGAGTGGGAAGGGTAACAGAGAGGATCGGCCGCCTTGAGCCCGGCCAGTCGATCATGGTGCGGGGTCCTTTCGGTAGGGGTTGGCCCATGGAGGAGTTCAGGGGACGAAACGTCGTTGTGGTGGCAGGCGGAATCGGCCTTGCGCCTTTAAGGCCTCTTCTCCTTCGCTACCTGGAGCATCCTGACGAAATAAATCAACTCACTCTTGTTTACGGCGCTAAGATCCCCGGGGACCTGCTCTTCAAACGGGAGCTCTTCTACTGGCAGGATAAGAGCCCTATGTCGACCATCTACTGCGTGGATCGAATGGAAAACGGAGAAGTCTCGGGTTTAAAGCTGCGGGAGGGTCTGGTCACAGTCGCTTCGGAAGAGTTGGACCGGGACCCGAAACATACGGTTGCCTGTCTATGCGGACCTGAGATCATGATGCGTTTCGTGGCAAGAGCTCTGTTAAGAGTGGGTTATGCGAGCAGGAACATCCATGTTTCCCTCGAGAGGCGTATGCGCTGCGGGAGCGCGCATTGCGGGCATTGTCAAATAGGGTCAAAGTTCGTTTGTAAAGATGGACCCGTATTTTCCTACTCGGACATCTCAAGATTTGCAGACACGCTGCTTTAAACCAGTGATCGGTAGACAGTAAGTCAGTTATCAGTTATCAGCACCTCAAAGTATGAGGGCAGAGCCATGAAAAAGCACCGCTTGGGAGTCTTCAAATACAGCTGCTGCGCAGGTTGTGAGTTTCAGCTCCTCTATTTCCAAAAATACATCCTGGAACTCTTCGACCACATGGAGGTGCTCTTTCTTAAGATGGCCCAAAGCGGAGGCATTGAAGAAGGCCCATTTGATCTTGCGCTGATTGAAGGAGCCGTCACCCAGTCCGAGCAAGCTGATCAACTGAAAAGAGTGCGTAACAACAGCCGATGGCTTCTCCCTATAGGCTCCTGCGCCGTGAACGGAGGCGTTCCAGCCATCAAGAACCACATTGCCGAGCTCGAAATCGAGAACAGGGTCTATCAGGATGTGGGGACGCTTCATTCCATCAAGGCCCAGCCCGTTGATGCCTATGTGAAGGTCGATGGGTACATCAAGGGATGCCCCATGGGACAGCTAGACCTGATCGAAGCGACTCTTTCCCTGGTATTAGGGAAAAGACCTTCTTTCTTCAATTACGCCGTGTGCGTGGAATGCAAGCTCAAAGAGAACCTCTGCGTGCTGGTCGCCCGCAATGAGCCATGCATGGGACCGGTCACCAACGCCGGCTGCGGAGCGCTTTGCCCTTCTTATGGTCGAGCCTGCTACGGGTGCTGGGGACCCATGGAAGATGCCAATGCCCAGGCTCTCGCTAGACAATTCGAAAGAATGGGACTAAGCTCGCAGGAAATTTTCTGTCGTTTTACCCAGTACGCCTCAGCCAAGGCAGAATTCCGGAGGGGAGCCGAACTGTATGGCCACACGGATTAGACTTCAGGACATCCACATCGACTATCTTCCACGCGTGGAGGGCGAAACCTCGGTTATCGTCAAACTGGATGGGGTGAAACCTTCCGAAATCCGGCTTAACATTTTCGAATCCCCACGGTTTTTTGAGGGATTCCTGGTGGGTCGTAAGTATGACGAAGTGGGCGACATTGTGTCCCGAATCTGCGGGATCTGCCCCATTTCACACATGACCACCACACTCCAGGCAGTGGAAGATGCCATGGGCGTCGTTCCCAGCCCTCAGATCAAGAAACTTCGCAGATTGATGTGTATCGCCCAGGTTGCCGCCAGCCATATTATTCATCTTTACATGCTTGCCCTCCCCGATTACCGGGGCCATTCGGGTTTTCTCAGCATGGTTCCTGAATTCACGAAAGAAGCGCAAAATTTTCTTCGCATGAAAGAAGCCATGAACGCGGTGGGAGAGCGAATCGGAGGAAGAGCGCTTCATCCCATTTCCATGGTGGTGAACGGGTTCACCAAACTCCCTGCCCTGAAGGATCTAGAGGAGCTTGCCGCAGGCATTGAAAAGGTCATACCCCTTGCCAGAGAGACCGCAAGAATGATTCGGGACCTTCCCACTCCTGATCTCCGAACCGATTCCGTGTATTTTGCCCTTCGAAAAGAAGGAGAATTTGCTCTCACCGAGGGTCGCGTCGTCTCTTCCAATGGGTTGGATGTGGACATCCATGACTACCCTCTCCTCTTCAGGGAAGAGCAGGTTCCTTACGCCATGGCCAAAAAATCTTTCGCCATCGAGGGGTACCCTTTCATGGTTGGAGCCCTCGCGCGAATGAACCTCAAGTTTGATCAGTATCATGAAAAGACCAGGGTTCTTGCAGGAGAACTTGACGTTAGGGTCCCTGACACAAACCCGTTTCACAACAATTTGGCCCAGGCTCTGGAAATTCACGAGGGCATGCTGGAGGCCATGGATCTGCTCTCGATTATTGTCCCGCAAAAAGAAGACCGCACATTCAGAATCCGCGACGGAGAAGGCATGGCCATTACCGAGGCTCCTCGGGGCTTGCTCATGCATCGTTATTCGATCGACAAGAAGGGGTTTATTGCAAAGGCGGATCTGCGGACCCCCACGTCCCACAACTTCGCTTCCATGGAAAAAGACCTGCGCGCCCTGGCCACTCAGTATCCGGAAGAGGACCATATGGGAAGCCTCGCTCTGAAGTGCGAAAAATTGATCAGGGCTTATGATCCTTGTTTTTCATGTTCCGTTCATTAGGAAACACCACGGAAGCTCAAAAATAACAATCAACTCGACAAAGAGGGGAGATATCGTGCTGCCGGAAGAAGACAGAAAAAGAGTGACCATAGAAAACGTGAAGCCGAATGTGGACGGAGCTCGTTTTGCGATCAAGCGCGTGGTGGGTGAAAAAGTCGTTGTTGAAGCGGACATATTTGCCGACAGCCATGATTCCCTTACCGCTATCCTGAAATTCAGAAAGGATGAAAACCCTGACTGGACCGAGTTCCCTATGGAGTACCTCGTCAATGACCGCTGGCGAGGGTCTTTTGTGCTTACCCGGATGGGACGATGTTTTTACACGGTTGAGGCTTGGGTGGATCGTTTTAGGACGTGGCGAGGCGATCTTGCAAAGAAGGTGGCCGCAGGACAAGATGTTTTGGTAGATATCCTGGTAGGCGTGGAGCTTACCAAGGAGGCTGTTGCCAGGGCCAGTGGGGCGGACGGAAGGAGACTCACCGAATGGGTGGTGCGACTCGATCGACAGTCTCGCGCTGCTGTCGATCCCGAGCTTTTCGCACTCATGGACGACGAGCTGATGCCGCTCATGCAGAAGTATCCGGATAGGCGCTTCGCTACGGTTTACGAAAAGGAACTGGCGATTGTCGTGGATCGAGTCAAGGCCCGTTTCAGCACCTGGTATGAAATGTTTCCCCGCTCCTGCGGCCGCGAACCGGGGAAGCACGGCACATTCAAAGACTGCGAGGAGCGTCTCTCTTACGTCTCCAAGATGGGTTTCGATGTCCTGTACCTGCCTCCCATCCATCCCATAGGACGCACAAACAGGAAAGGCAAAAACAACCAGCCTGTTGCGCTTTCGGAGGACGGCGGAAGCCCTTGGGCTATCGGCTCGGCGGAGGGCGGTCACAAGTCCGTTCACCCGCAACTCGGCACGCTGGAGGATTTCAGGAGATTTGTGGCAAAGGCGGAGGAACTGGGTCTTGAAATCGCCCTCGACATTGCCTTTCAATGCTCGCCCGACCATCCTTTTGTTCAGGAGCACCCGGAGTGGTTCCGGTGGCGGCCTGACCACACGATCCAATACGCGGAGAATCCTCCGAAGAAATACGAAGACATTTACCCTATCAACTTCGAAACAGAGAACTGGCAGGAACTGTGGGCCGAGCTCAAGGATGTGATGATCTTCTGGGTCCGTCAAGGGGTCAAGATTTTCCGGGTGGACAACCCCCACACCAAGAGTTTTCTGTTCTGGGAGTGGGTCATCAACGAGATTAAAGCGGACCACCCCGAGGTCCTTTTTCTTGCCGAAGCTTTCACCCGTCCCAAAGTGATGTACCGGCTGGCGAAGCTAGGGTTCACCCAGTCCTACAGTTACTTTGCCTGGCGGAACACCAAAGGGGAGATAACCCAGTACTTCACTGAATTGTACCACACGGAGGTGCGCGAGTTTTTCAGGCCGAACCTGTGGCCCAACACGCCCGACATCCTCACGGAATATCTGCAAATGGGCGGCAGA
This sequence comes from uncultured delta proteobacterium, assembly GCA_963740905.1. Classification (GTDB taxonomy): domain Bacteria; phylum Desulfobacterota; class DSM-4660; order Desulfatiglandales; family HGW-15; genus JAFGDM01. The sequence goes on along the minus strand of CAVUFY010000007.1, from coordinate 55,715 downwards.
TCTGCTTTCGTGGCTCGATTTATCCTTTCCGCCACGCTGGGAGCCAGCTACGGCATTTACGGCCCCGCGTTTGAACTCTGCGAAAACCAGGCCAAGGAATTCGGGAGTGAAGAGTATTTGGATTCGGAAAAGTACCAGATAAGGACATGGGAGATTGATCGAAGCGACAGCCTGAGGCATATCATCGGCCGGGTGAACCGGATCCGCAGGGAAAATCCGGCTCTTCAGAGCGACTGGAGCCTCCGGTTTCATCCCGTCGATAATCAACAGCTCATTTGCTACACCAAGGCAACCCAGGATTTATCCAACATCATCCTCGTAGTGGTCAACCTTGACCCCCATCACATTCACAGCGGATGGCTTGAACTCCCCCTCGCAGATTTCAGCATTGATGAGGACAAGCCTTACCAGGTTCATGACCTTCTCAGCGATATACGTTACCTTTGGCATGGCACCAGAAACTATGTCGAACTCAACCCGCAAGCGATCCCGGGCCACATTTTCCGTCTCCGTCGCCGCGTGCGCACGGAGCGTGACTTTGATTATTTTATGTGAAACCGCTCCTGCTCTCAGCACTTTGTTCTCTCAGGTGAGAGTTCCTCTCGACCGAAAGTCATCCAGGCTCTTTTTCTCGACCAGAGTGGAGCCTCCTGCTCTTCCCACGGTGATCTCCCCTCTCTCGATCAACTGGTAGAGGACCTTCCTCCCCACGCCCAAATATTTCGCCGCTTGGCCCACATCAAGAAGGGGTGTAGAGACATACCCGATTCCAGACTCTTCTTGCATCATGAACTCGGTTTCTTCCTCTGCTCTTTTCTCGTCTCTCGGACTCTTCATCTTTTCACCTTCCAGTCTAACTTCCCTCAATTGACAGCACGCCATCTCCGCAACGTCCAGACTACCTCACACACATTCTCCCAAAGCGGATAAATAGACTGAGCGGCCTTTATCTTTCTTCTGTCCTCTGCTTTTCTCGCCCTTCCCGCTCTTTGCGCATCTCTCTCATCTCCCATCTCCACAAATCGCACCTTCGCGCTTGTATAAACTACTTCACATGCGCCTCAAGCTTAATCTCCGTTCCGGCTAGGGCCCGGGACACAAAGCATTTTTCTTTGGCTGCCCTGGCCTGCGCTCATTGAATTGCCGCCGAACACAGTCCTCCGCCCTGCCGGCACTCAGTGCAGAGTTCCCTCTTTTCACCTTTGGGAAGTCTGCCGCACAGTTCGTCGGGTATTTCAAAGGAAAAGCGAGACATGATCTTCTTCACTTTCCCCTTGCACTTGGGGCACCTCATCTCTCTGTCGCGATGAAATACCAGTTCCTCGAAACTGAACCCACATTTTTCACAATGGTATTCATAAAGGGGCATAGTTTATCCTCCTTACCTTCCTGATTTTTATTTAATGATTAAAAAAGCTTCCCGCAAGATCAACTCTTCATATGTCCCATTTGCTGCTGCCCGTGATCCCATGAAGCCGTGTGGATGGTGCAGACACAGTCTTTGATGGAATGGCCAATCCCAGTAAATCCTTCCAGATCAGGCGAGAAGAACCCAAAGTAATCGGGCTGTATAAGGAGCACTATCTGAATCGATTTATCTTGCTGCGCCCAGAGACAGTTTGGTGATGACCTGTTTGTTGTCCTTGCTTCCGGTCGCCTCGGGCTGGACCAGATCGATCCGCGCCGCATCTATTCCCCTCTCGTCTACCAGATATTGCTTGACCTGTGCGGCTCTCGCACGCGCGACTTCCTCAAGCTTCGTCTCGGGAATTTCTATTGTTTCCTCCATGTTATGATAGAGGTTCCTGTAAAACTTCGCCCACTCTGCCGGTTGGTTCTTGACGACGAGCGATTTCTTTTCAGCTTCTAAAGATTTTTGGTACTCTTCGCGGAGCTTCGAGAGTTCGTCCCGAGAGTGCTGCTCCAGAAAAAGCGCTTCAATGGCAGCCTGGGTGTCGGGGTTGTGAAATACCACCGGACCCGGCTTTTCGCCGGGTTTAAAGGCGGGGTGCTCTTTTGCAACCAGCCTGTTTCTCATGAGCATAGACCTGAGAGCCCGCACGTCCAGTTTCTTATCATACCCTCCCTGGACGTCTACCTTGAGTTCGGGCCTCTTCTTCAGGCCTTCGGACAGCTTGGTGAGCTTTTCCTTCTGCGGAGCGAGCAAGGTCACCTCCCCCGGATCAAACAAAACCACGTCCAGATCTTCTTTCTCTCCCCCCACCAAGGCGGCGAGCCACGCGAACGGCGCAGTCACGATTTTTGTCAGCAAGGCTCCCAGGGCTTTGCTGATAAGCTGGCCGAAGTCAAACTGAGGATTCTTTAAATCCCCCCGCACAGGGAGACCTATATCGATGACGCCCTTCGAATCCTTGAGCAGGGCGACGGCCAGGGCAATGGGCAAATCAAGAGCCGTGGGACTCTCCACGCGTTCTCCAAAAACGAACTGCTCGGCGATGATATGGTTTTCTCCCAGCATTTGACTGTTCTCGATTCTGTACCGGAGGTCCAGTGAGAGTTTGCCGGAGGCAATGCGATACCCTGCAAACCGCACGGCATAAGGGGTAAGATGGGTCATATCGATGTTGCGAAAATCCATGCTTACGTTCGTAGAGCCGGCGGGCTCAAACACGTTCATTTTGCCCCGGATACGCGCCGTCCCGTACTTATCGACTTCCCCGTTCAGCTCGATGCCGGCGCGGGTTTCGGGGACGGAAGAAATGCCGTTCACCACCCCGCTGAGGCTGTGAATGAGCGTTCCGAACTGAGGTTTCAGACTGAGGTCTGCAAACTGCAGAGAGGCTTCTTTCACCCCCACACGATCAACCGTCACCTCCATGCCCGGGCCGGGAGCGTGTTCTTTTGGTTCCTCCGCCTTCTTCTTCACCATGATCTCGGACACATTGATTTGTCGATTCTCCAGGATGATAAGTTTGGCTCCCGGTTTAACCAGATCCACCTCTTCGATCCGCAGAGCATCGGGCGACAGGGTAAAGGTCATTCCCGAAGTGGAAAGCAAATCCCAGCTCAAAAAAGGATCCCCGGTTTCCTGTTCGACCAGGAGTAGCGAAGGCAGACTCATCTTCCCCTGGTAAACGAACCGGCCTTCCTCTCCCGCTGGATTGTACGTAAACCGACCTGATGTATCTAACTTTCCTGATTCCATGCGCAGTCGTGCGATACGGCTAAGGTAGGGTTGTAGAGGGAGGAGGGAGAAGTCTTTCACCGCTATATTTCCCTCTCCTTTCTTGGCTCCTACCGTTGCGCTTCCGTCCACCGAGAGCTCTCCCCCTTCCTTGACCTTCGCGTGAAACTCAAATTTCATCGATGAAGCAGGATTGGTGGACACATCTCTGACAGTGAACGACACGGGCTCAAGAGTCATTGAAGCAGGCGAAGCGGTAGACAGATCGTTGAAGGCCACCCGGAAATTCCGGACCTCAAGAGACCCAAGGGAAGCCGCCCAATTTGGAGAAGCCTTTTCGACTGCCCCTTGTTTCTGTTCCTCCTTCGGTCTGTGAACGAGCCCGCTTAGAAGACTCCAGTTGCTCTTGCCTCCTTCCTGAAGGGTAACTTCCGTGCTGCCTTCCGTCAGGAGGACGCGAGCGAAGTCTGCGGTGCGTTTGCTGAGATCGATATGTCCGCCGAGAAGTTCTCCTTTAGCCAGCTTCAACAACGGTTTTTCTTCGCCCGATAAACCAATTGAAAGAGTTTCCACCGTCGCATTCGTTTCCGTCACGGCGCCTTGAACACTTTTTCCATTCCAGTCGATGGTTGCGGAGAAGGCACCCCCTATCCTGTGTGCCTTCATCTTCATGCGGTCATTTTGATTGAGGGAAGGCTCTGAAACAGAGAACTTCACCTTGGTCAGGGAAAGCTTCGCTCCCGTCCCTCCTAAATCCAACAGGTAATCGCACTCCAGTCCCACCTTCCCGGCCGGCACCGACGTCGCCGGGCGATTCTCCAGAAACTTCCACACCGTTGAGGCCATCAAGTCCCCGATCACCATGGAACCGACGGAGTGGAGAGGACTAAGAGCGATTTCTCCCTTCCACTTTACATTTTCACCCTCTTTGGTGGTGCCGGATATCGCGTATTCACCCGTTCGATCGGGAAGACTTGTCAGCTCTTTAAAGTGGACGTCAATAGACTGGACCTGCACCTTCGCAGCCGGTACCTTCGTCTGATCGCTAAAATCAAATCTTCCTCCTTGAAGATCCACGTTCTCAAGCAACAACCTTGGAATTCCAGTCTTTTCCGCGGAGTTGTTCTTCTTGGACTTTAACCCCTTGGAGAGCCTTGAAATGTTCGAATCGCCGCCTCTTTCTACCACCAGATTCATGAAGGGGTGTTCCATGATGATCTTTGAAAAAGTCCAGGCTCGATAGTACAGGCTTGAAATTCCGAGGCTTGCCAAGAAGGAATCGAAGGTGAGAATAGGTGTCCTGTCTTTGTCCTGGAGCCTGAAGTCCTCGACCCGCAACGTCATGGTGAAAGGATTAAACTTCACCTGTCTTATGGTGAGCCGGCTTCCCAGCTTTTCGGTTCCGTACTTCTCCGCATAGTGTTTAACGAGGTAGGGGAAAAGAAAAAATCCGAGGAGAGCATAGGCGACCACCACAGCCGCTGAAATGACAACCCAGCGGTTCGACAAAACACGAAGAAGTCCCACCTTCTTCTGATCTCTCGGCTGCTTCTCGTTCATCGCTCTGAGATTTCTCTGCTACGTCCCTCTTCCTTCCTGCCTCGGCTCCATGCAGAGCTTCTCCAGCCTTTGCACTTCTTTGTGAAGCCGCCTCGCCTCCACATACTTCTTCCCCAGTTTAGGAAGACAGACAATGGCGATCATCGCAGCCCCGCCGACGGCCGCCCAAAAGATCACAGCGCCAAGCGTCATCTGCAGCTCCCACCATGCAAACTTGATCTGCATAACCGAGTTGTTTTCCACTCCCAAGATGACCAGGAACAGAAGAATCAGGAAACAGAGGATCATGGTCACGGTTGTCATACCATCTCCTTTCTTTTCGGAACGCCCCACGTCTATTCCTTTCTGCTTTCTTGAGCGGCCTTGTCCTCTTGCAGGGGCAGCCACGTTTCCATGCCCCCGCCCAGGATCCTGGCTTTAAACCCGTTCTGCACCAGAATTCGATAGGCGATATACGCCCGATAGCTCACAGTGCAATAGGTAATGTAGGTTTTGTCTCTATCCAGGTCCGGCAGCCTCTCGCGAAGGTCATCAACGTAGATGTTTAAGGCATCCCTGATCTTTCCGGTTTCCTTCACCTCCGGCGATGTGCGCACGTCCAGGAGCACGTGCTCTTGCCAATCGAGCGAGTCGAGCGCATCCCAGTGAACGACCTCGACGTCCCCTTTGAGAATGTTTGAAGCCACGAATCCGGCAATGTTGATGGGGTCTTTGGCCGAACCGAACTGCGGTGCGTAGGCCAGTTCGAGTTGTTCCAGATCGTATACCGTCATGCCGGCCCGTATGGCGGTGGCCAGGACATCGACCCGTTTGTCAACCCCTTCCTCGCCCACAATCTGCGACCCTAGAACCTTTCCGTCTTCTGGACTGAAGAGCAATTTGATGGCTATGGACCTGGCGCCCGGAAAGTAGGAGGCATGATGTAAGGAATGGGTGAAGGACTTCCTATAGGGAATCCCGGTTTGTTTGAGACGTTTCTCGTTGTTGCCTGTCGACGCCGCCGTTATCTCGAAGATCCGGGTCACATTGGTCCCCAGAACACCGTCGAACCTGGTATTTCTGCCGAGGGCGTTGTCCGCCGCGGCTCTGCCCTGTTTGTTCGCCGGTCCTGCCAGAGGAACCAGAAGGCTTTCACCGGAAATGAAGTCTTTTACCTCGACAGCATCGCCTACAGCGTAGATGTGAGGATCTGAGGTGCGAAGCATTTCATTGACTGCAATGCCTCCCCTCGCACCAAGCGCAAGTTTTGCCTTTTCCGCAAGCGCTTTTTCCGGTCTCACGCCGATGGAAAGGAGGACCATGTCCGTCTCCACCTCTCTTCCGCTCTCGGTGGTGACGACCACCTGTCTCCCCTTCTCGTGGAAAGACTTTACGCCTTCTCCGAGGACCAGACGCACGCCCTGCTCGCGCAGATGTCGATGGACGATACAGGCCATTTCATAGTCGAGCGGGGGCATGACCTGTTTTAACATCTCCACCACCGTCACTCTGACCTTACGGAGACTGAGATTTTGTGCCATCTCGAGGCCGATAGGTCCTCCTCCGACAACCACGGCAGATTCAATCTCGTTGCGGTCCAGGTGACCTTTGATTCGGTCTGAGTCCGGCACATCCCTCAGGATAAAGACCCTGTCCAGATCAATACCTGGAATGGGAGGTTTTGTGGGTCTTGCTCCCGGCGAAAGAATCAGTTTGTCATAGGGCTCCTGAAAGGTCGCTCCCGTGCTATGATCTCTGACCGTGATTTCTTTGAGGTTTCGGTCAATCTCAACGACCTCCTGGGAAGTGCGCACGTCGATTCGAAATCTATTTTTGAGGCGTTCCGGAGAGACGACAAAAAGGTCGTCCCGTTTCTCGATTTCCCCTCCTATGTAATAGGGCAAGCCGCAGTTGGCGTACGAAACATGATAGCCCCGTTCAAAAAGAATGATTTCCGCTTCCTCCGAAAGTCTCCTGAGCCTGGCAGCCGCGGTTGCTCCACCCGCTACGCCTCCCACCACGACAATTCTCATCCGCTCCGCTCCTCTCCGATGTGCTCCTTTGCGAAAACATCAACGAGTTTATGGGTTTTTTCTTTCACAGGAACTACTATGAACGCGTCGGACGTTAAATAGGTTAAATCCTGTATTATTGCCGCATGAAACCCTCACTTGCCACCGCAGCGGGCGGATTCTGCTGCGAATACCGCTCTTTTGCAGGCCCAATGCACAATCTCCCCCATTTCCTTCGCGACAAAATGACCGAAACACAAAGACCACAGCGTCGGCAGACGTTGTCTTGAATTTTGAGAATTTGGATTTAAAAATTGTTTCGGATTTCGATACTTGACGTTGGAATTTCAAGTGACCTCAAAACGGTAGAACCTATCCGAGTCCATCGGAGGAGGACGGCTGGTTACATCACTTCTGGAACAACCTTCATGAAACAATTTCTGTTCCTTCGCGGCGGTCCATCATGAAGCGTCCTTCTTCCCTTTCTTTCTTGAGGGCATACGGGAGATATTCCAGAACGTTCCGTGCCGTGATGCCGTCCTCCCCCATTTCTTGCGCGGCCAGGTCTGCGGCAAGCCCGTGAATGAATACTCCCATTCGAAGCGCATCCCCTGCCGGCAGACCCAGACAGAACATGGCGGCGACGGTTCCCGTCAGGACATCGCCGGTGCCTGCGCTGCCCATGCCCGGGTTGCCGGTAAAATTGATGAACACCCGGCCATCCGGATAGCCGATCAAGGAGTGAGCTCCCTTCAGCACAATAAACGCGTTCAAGTCCCCGGCTGTTTGCCGGAGGATGCTTATCGGGTCTCCGAGAATCTCGGAGGCTGCCCTGCCGGTGAGACGGGACATCTCACCTGGGTGCGGAGTAAGAATGGTTTCGCCTTTTCTCCCGGCCATGCTGCCAAGGTCCTGGCAGACTGCGGTAATGCCGTCGCCGTCGATGATCACGGGCTTGCGAATTTCCACGGCCAGTTCCCTGATCAGCCGCTGCGTTTCGTCTTCCAGGGACATCCCCGGGCCCAGAATGACCAGGTCCATTTTATCGGAAAGTTCCAGCAGGGAGTGTTTGTTGGAATATGAAATGCTTCCGTGTGCGGTTTCCTCCTGCGGCACGAAAACCACTTCGCTCCCTTGGCATGACAGAAAAGGAATCATGGACCCAGGGGCGGCAAGCCGGCAGTATCCTCCACCGGCTTTGAGAAAAGACATAGAGGCAAAATGGGGGGCACCGAAATAGGTAGAGGCTCCCGCGATGACCAGCACATCACCGAAGGTGCCTTTATGCCCGGTCCGGTCTCTGGGAGCAAGCGCAGGGGGATCATTCGTTTCAAGCTTGATAGAATCGGGTTGATAAAGAGAAGGAGGAAAAGAGATGTGAGTAAGGCAGAGCTTTCCGCAGTACTCATAGCCCGGGTACAGCAGGTTCCCTGCCTTGGGAAGACCGAATGTCACCGTATAATCCGCCCTCACCGCAACGCCCATAACATGACCCGTGTTCCCGTTGATCCCTGATGGAATGTCGAGGCTGAGGATTTTTTTTCCGCATCCATTGATCCATGGGATCGCCTCCTTGTATAGACCTTCCACGTCCCGGCTCAATCCTGTCCCAAAAAGAGCATCGATCAAAACGTCCGCCTGGATGACCGTCTCCTCTATCTCCTCCATCGAACCGACTTCCCGAATCTCCACAGGCATACGGCTCAGGATAGACAGATTTGCTTGAGCCGCGCCATGGTACTGATCCTTTTTCCCCAGGATCAACACCTTGACTTCACCTCCGCCGGAATGAATCAGTCGCGCTACAACAAACCCGTCGCCGCCGTTGTTCCCCGGACCACACAACGCCACAAACTTCTTCTTCGGACATCCGAATTTCCTGGAAAGAACGGTAAAGGCCCCATGGCCTGCATTTTCCATCAGAATTTCTTCCGATATGCCATACTGCTGAATGGCGGCTCGATCCATTTGTCTCATTTCGGAGACTCTCGCTACTTTCATTGCTCCCTCTCTCCCGTTCCGGCCCGAGCAACCTCGGTGGCCCACTCTGCATTAGCAAAAACTCTGTACCACGGATGCTATTCGATTCGCAAAACTTTTGCTCCCCGTATCTTTCCTTCCTTCATTTCGATGAGGCCTTTGTTCGCTTCTTCCAGAACGAACTCCTGAACCTCAGGTTTGATGGGCACTTCAGATGCTACCTGCAAGAACTCGCTCACATCTTTTCTGGTTACGTTGGCCACGCTCTTGACTTCCTTTTCTTTCCAAAGATGGTCCGAGTAATCCATTTTCAACAACCACTCTTTGTCCGCATCCTCCTTTCTTATTGCATTGATCACCAGCCTTCCTCCGGGCTCCAGGTTTTTCAGAGCCGCCACAACAGGACGCCACACCGGCGTTGTGTCAATGGCGGCGTCCATCCTTGTGGGAGGGACTTCCTCGATATCCCCGGCCCAGGAGGCCCCCAATTCTTTTGCGAAGGTCCTCTCTCCTTCGCTTCTCGCGAAGACATAAATGTTGGCGTGAGGGTATTGATGGCGTGCGGCCTGGATCACAAGGTGAGCCGATGCGCCGAAACCGTAAAACCCCAACGCCTGCCCGTCTCTAATGCCCGACAGTCTTAAAGAGCGGTATCCCACGGCCCCGGCGCACAAGAGAGGCGCCGCCTCCGAATCGGTGAACGTTTGCGGAATCGGATAGGCGAAAGCTTTCCCGACCGTCGTGTATTGGGCATACCCCCCCGGTGCATCCCTGCCGGTGGCCTTGAAATGCTCGCAGAGATTCTCTTCCCCCTGCCGGCAAAATTTGCACCGGCCGCACGCCGAATGAATCCACGCGATTCCCACCCTGTCTCCCTGCCCGAACCTCCCGGACTTCTCGCCTCCTGTTTCCACCGTTCCCACCACCTGGTGCCCAAGGATCATGGGGAATCTCTCGGGAGAGGTCCTTCCTTCTATCTCGTCCAGGTCCGTATGGCAGAGGCCGCAGGCCGAGACCTTTACCAGGATCTCGTCATCTTTCGGGACCGGCTTCGGCAAACCGACGAGCATCAAAGGCCTCTTGCTCTCTGAAAGGTTCACCGTTTGCTTCAGGACCATTGCTTTCATGACGTTTCAATCCTTTCCGGCTCAGGTAGTCTTTTCTTCCACGATTCTAATCTGCGGGGAAAGGCAAGAAATAGGTTATGGAACGTATTTTCGTCCGAAAAGGCGCTTACATCAAGTGTCCCTTCACCAACTTTCCGCCACGTGCGTTACAATCCTTCCTGCCTCTTCCCGATGGCCCTCGCTTTCAATATAAAATTAGCATCAAGAAGGCGATCCAACAAAAATACTTCCCAGGAACCTGAAAAATACCGACTCCAACCCATGGACCTATTGCTCCACAAGCAAGAGATTTAGGTAGAGAGCCAGAGAGGGTAGAATGTGAAGCCGCTGAATTATTACGGTGCGGGGATATTTCTTGCAATTTTCTTTTCTTCGCTTTGTTTGCTGCAAAGTTGTGGGGATAGCTCACCCGGGATTAGTTATACCAAGTTTCGCCATGAACTAGAAAAAGGGAATGTCGCCTCCATCACCGTCTCGGGTAACGAAATCATAGGCCAATTCAAGAAACCTGCCGAAACATCCGATTCAAGTGACGCTCCTTCCACCGGGACAGGAACTGGAAAATATTTTCCTGCCGGACCGCGCTCGTGGTCCTCCGCTGATTTTGTCACGTTCATTCCCTCCTTCGGTGACCCCGAACTCTTCTCCCTACTGGAAAAGAAAGGGGTCGAGGTGAACACCAGGCCGAAATCTGACAGCGGATGGGGTAGTGTGAGCAGCGTATTGTTTTTCATCCTGCTTTTCGGCATCGGGTTTGCGATTATGAGGAGGATGAAAATACAAAGGCCCGATGTTTTCTCATCTACGAACTTCACTCAGTTGCGTGAATACACGCGGGGAACAAAGAAAGTGAGTTTCACCGATGTGGCAGGCTCCGATGCGCCGAAGGCGGAACTGCAGGAAATTGTGGATTTTTTGAAAAACCCACAACGCTTTCAGCGTCTCGGCGGAAGAGTCCCGAAAGGCGCACTGTTGATAGGGCCGCCCGGAACAGGTAAAACTCTGTTGGCGAGAGCAGTCGCCGGGGAGGCTGGAGTCCCCTTTTTCAGCATTTCGGGCTCGGATTTTATGGAAGTATATGTCGGAGTAGGGGCTTCCCGTGTGAGGACTATGTTCAAGAAGGCGAAAGGAAGAGCTCCGAGCATTCTCTTTATCGACGAGTTGGATTCCATAGGAGCCCAACGAGGTCTGGGATACGGAGGCGGTCACGGCGAAAGAGAACAAACGCTTAATCAGCTTCTATCCGAGATGGACGGGTTTGAGGCCAATGTTAGCGTCATTGTCCTGGCGGCAACGAACCGTCCCGATATTCTCGACCCCGCTCTCCTCCGGCCCGGCAGGTTCGACCGACAGATCAACGTCGATCTCCCGTCACTGGATGAACGCCTCGCCATCCTCGACCTGTACAGCCAAAATAAGCCGCTGGCAACTGACGTAGACTTGAAAACCATAGCGCGAAGCACACCCAGTTTCAGCGGCGCGGATCTGGAGAATTTACTCAATGAGGCGGCCATCCTGGCTTCTCGAGATGAAAAAACGTCCATTGACCAGGAAGCCATCCAGCAGGCGCGCGATAAAATCATCATGGGTTTGGAGCGGAAGAACCTTCATATCGGGGAGGAGGAAATGAAGGTTCTCGCATACCATGAAGGAGGACATGCTCTGGTAGCCGCACTTCTGCCCAACAGCGAACCTTTGTACAAGGTAACGATTATACCTAGAGGAAGGGCTATGGGAATGACCCAGCAACTCCCCGAAGAAAAGTACATATATGTCAAGGATTATGTCTCCGCCAGACTGGCCGTGATGCTGGGAGGGCGAGCCGCGGAATTGCTCGTCTTCAATACCTCGACGAGCGGTTCCGAGCAGGATTTGAAGCAGGCCTTTGCCTTGGCGCGAAAAATGGTCCTCGACTGGGGGATGAGCGAACACCTTTCCAATGTCGCTTTGGGCGGTCAGAGAGAGATGTACATGGAGGGAGTGCTGCAAAAACCGTCTTACAGTGAGACGACGGCGACCAAGATTGACGATGAAGTTAATCGCCTGATCCATGATGCGTTCGAGAGGGCCAGCCAGGAATTAAAGAGTCACCGTAAGCACCTTGACCGCGTGGCTGCACTTCTGATCGAAAAGGAAGAAGTTCCGGGAAGTGAAGTCATGAAGATACTCAACTCGGTTGACGATCAGGTCAGCGTATTGATGAAGACTCACCCTGCGACACGCTGACCGTCGATCACCGATCACCGATTACTGACTGCTGGCTTATAGGGGGTGTCCAATGATCTATTTCGCACATTTTTCTTTTGAAAATTCAGGGGCTGCGGGGAAGAAACATGGCTACTTCACCTGTGTCGTTGATGCGCAGAATTTTCGCGCCGCCCTCGAGGATATCCGCCGGCTGTTGAGGGATCTGAAGCATCGGCACCATGTCTTTGAAGCGCGCGCTTCCATCTACCTGGACGATCTCATTGAGGTCCGTAAAATCCCGTCCGAAGGAGTCCTGGCCCACATGATCACGAAAGAGGGTCCTCTGAAAAACGCGGAAAGCCGTTCCCTTCCCGGCGTGGATGCATCTTTCTGCCAGTCATTCTCAGTGGAAGCCAGTGAAGAAGACCGCCAGACCGCCGAGATCAGTCCGTTCATGACCTTCGAAGGAGACTGAATCGGCGTTGCTGGCTCATACGTTTCCGGCAGGAGCCGCCTCCTCCTACGCGACAGGGCAGGCAATGGAATCCGGTGCCCGGTCATCAGCGTTCGGAAGAGGGGGGCTCCGTCCAGGCGCGGTCAGGGGATGAACAAACTCAAACCATGCTCGTGACGTAGGTCGGGAGGAGGAAAGAATGTTGCGCCGCCCCAAAAGAAGAACGACACTCAAAACGCAGAAGAGAGAATTTGCTTCGGGTAACAACATGTCCGCGAGTCGGAAACCGGCAGGGAGAACCAGGATCAGGTTGATCAGGTACAATCAGGAAATTTTCGAGGAAAAGGAGGTAAAAACGATCGAAGAGTGTTTCGCTCCCGGCGATCCCGGGATGGTGATTTGGATCAACATCGACGGGTTGCAGGAGGCGGAAGTCATAGAAAAGATTGTGGCGCACTACAACATCCACCCATTGGTCCTGGAAGACATGCTGAACACCGAGCAACGTCCTAAAACGGACGACTACGGCGGTTACCTGTTTACGGTCATGAAGTCGCTTCGCTATGACCAAAAGGCGGGCGAGTTCGCAGCCGAGCAAATTAGCCTGGTCTTGGGGCCTGACTATGTCCTTTCCTTAAGGGAAGAGGAAAGCGACAATTTCAATTCCGTGCTGGAACGGCTGAGGAAATCCAAAGGACGGATCCGGCAGGCGGGCGCAGATTATCTTGCCTACGCCCTTATGGACTCGATCGTGGACAATTATTTTGGCCTGTTCGAGGAGATGGGGGAAAAGATCGAGGACTTGGAAGAGGAACTGATCACCGATCCAAGCCCGAGGACCCTTCAAGAAATCCATAAGCTGAAAAGGACATTAATCTCCCTTCGCAAGTCCGTGTGGCCCCTCAGAGAAGTCATCGTCAATCTGGAGAAGGTTGACTCATCCCGAATTACCCAATCCACCCAGGTCTACTTGAGGGACGTATACGATCACACTGTTCAGGTCCTGGAAACCCTGGAAGGATACCGCGACATGATTTCGGGAATGCTGGATATCTATCTTTCAAGCGTGAGCAACAGGCTGAACGAGGTCATGAAAGTATTGACCATCATCGCGACCATATTCATTCCCATTACCTTTTTAACGGGTGTGTTCGGGATGAATTTCAAGGACATGCGGGTCCTGGAACTGCCTCACGCCTTTCTCGGGTCTCTCATCCTCATGGCCTGCATGGCAGCGTCCCTGCTTCTCTTCTTCAAGAAGAAAGGATGGCTTTAGGAATTCGTATCGGTGACCGGAAATGCCCTCGATGAAGGAACGACTTGGAGCGCGACAAGATCGCCGGTCGCACCTCATATTATTGTCCAAAATGTCAGAAGCGATAGACTTATGCTGAATTTTGAAAAAATTAGAACTCGCCATGGAGATCTCCTGGCGGAAAAGAAAACTGAAGGGGAAGGCCTGGAGCTCACCCTCAACTTTCAAATCGATCAGGAATGCTTGTTTCATTGGGGTCTTTCCCGTTTTCCGATGGGGCCATGGATATTGCCGCCTGAAGAGACCTGGCCTGAAAACACACGACCTCATGACAGTCACGCCGCACAGACAACTGTGCCTCGAGGAGGACTCCATTCAGATCGAAATCAAGGGATGGGAATATGCTGAACTTCCCTTTGTCCTCTATTTCCCCCAGAAAAACGAGTGGGACAACAACCATGGAAAAAACTACCATGTCTCCCTCTTCCCAACAGACTCCGAAAAAAAACCTTCAAAGGAGATGCGCGACCAGGAGTTGCAGGACATTGCCGCCAAAATCATCGAAAAGGAGACCAACCGCAACTCCTGGACCCTGATGCACCGCTATAACCTATGCTACGAACTACTGGAAAGGGTAGGAGAAAACAAAGAAGGCCTGGCGCTTCTCTTTGTGTGGCTTCGGTTTTCCGCTCTTCGGCAACTGGATTGGCAGCGAAACTATAACACCAAGCCCAGAGAACTCAGTCACGCCCAGCAACGCCTCACTTCGCGCGTAGCTCAGCTTTATGCTGAGCAACCAGCGCCAACGGGAACTCGCCCGCCTCATGCTCACGACCATGGGTCATGGCGGTGAAGGACAGAGAATCCGGGATGAAATCCTGGAGATCATGCATCGTTACGGGATCAAGGAAGTGTCGGAGACCTTCATGGAGCAGTGGCACCAGAAGATGCACAATAACACCACGCCCTGACGATATCGTAATCTGCGAGGCCTACCTGTCCTTTCTTCGCAGTGACGGCGATGTGGATACCTTCTACCGCACCCTCGAACAGGGTGGCGTGAGCAGGGAACGTCTTGAGAGCTTTGAACGACCTATCGTGGCCAGGCCTGAGTTTTATCCCGACAAGAAGGACGCCATGATCCGCGATTTCGAACATTTTCTGGGAACTCTCAAATCGGTGCATTCCGCTGCGGACCTCGGGACGACCCATCCATGCCGCAAGGCATCAGTTTGATGACGAGATGCATCACATGGCCGACTTCATTTGGGCTCATCGGGATGCGGGCGGCAGGGACGCGGCTCCCCTTTTACGGAAAGTGACGGAGACTGCGCCGCCTCATCACCCGCCGCATCGAATCGGACGGAGCGATGCCGGACCTGCTCTGTCTTGACGTGGCCCTGGAGGGTTTCTTCCGCACCGTGGTGGAGAAAAGCATGCAGTCGGAGGTAGGGGAAGAGATCCTTTTCGAGTGGCTGTCTCTGGCCATGGACAACTTTCTTCTGGCAAAGGAAGAGGAAGACCTCGCTTTCTCTCGTCTCCAGTGGGATCGTATTCTGAAAACACGGCCCGCTCGATGTGGACCTTGCGCTGCAGGCGGATTCGGTTCTGGATCGAATCGAGCGCACCGTGGCCGAGTATGCCCATGGCTTTCAGATTTTGCTCCAGCCCAAGGCCGAATTCCTCGGAAAATCTTTCCACGCCGACCCGTGGACCATCCGATTGTTCAGTGAAGAGGTCATGCGGGGAGGTCTGGTGTTCGCTCTTTCCGTCCTTTCGCACCGCCTGCGCCGTCTTGTCCGAAAGAAGGCGGAGCTGTCTGCGTGGCAGCCCGTCAGCCGGGGAGGCGGCAAAGGACGGGTTAAGGTTATGGACAGCCTCGATGCCGTTCAGGGCCGTCGTTTTGATCCTTCCGTGATTCTCGTCTCAGAAAAGATTCGAGGAGACGAAGACCTCCCGGAAGGCGCGATAGCCGTCCTGACTTCGGGCAGCGTTGATGTGGTTTCCCACGTGGCCATCCGGGCCAGGAACCAGGAAGTTCTCCTGGCGACCTGTTATGACGAAGAAACCTTTGAGAAGATCAGATCCTGGGACGGCCGGTTCATGGAAGTGAGAATGGAAGCATCAGGCGATGTCCGTCTGGAGCCTGCAAAAGAGTCAAGCGACCGTCCCGGCAAAGGTGCTGGAGAACCTCTTCGATCCTCCCAGGTCCTTTTTGCCGAACCGCCTGATGCCCCTTACGCCCTGACAGCCGAAGAATTCGAAAGAGGGCTGGGTGGGCGGTAAATCCCTGCATCTGAAGCAGCTCCGAGGAAGACTCCCCGACTGGGTCCATCTGCCCGTTTCGGTCGCCCTGCCCTTCGGCACCTTTGAGAAGGTTCTCGCGACGGATGCCAATCGAAAAATCCGCGAGCACTATGATCGGCTCTCCGCAGAGGTTAGCCACGACCCCGAGATGCTCCAGGAACTCCGCAAAACAGTCATGGAACTCGTGGAACCCGATGATCTTGACGTTGCTCTACGGGAAACGCTGGAAAAAGCCGGCCTCCGGCCCGCCGAAAAATACAAAAAGTGCATGGGAATGCATCAAGGGCGTGTGGGCTTCCAAATGGAATGACAGGGCCTACTGGAACCGAAAGGCTCGGGGCATTCCTCATGAGAGCCTCTTGATGGCTGTCCTGGTTCAGGAAGTCGTTCCTGCGAAGTACGCCTTCATCCTCCACACGGTCCATCCTTATTCGGGGAACAAAGAGGAGGTGTATGCCGAGGTAGTTCTTGGTCTGGGGGAGACACTCGCAGGTAATTACCCGGGAAGAGCTCTCAGCTTTACCTGGCACAAAGGAGAGCGGGAATACCCGTTTGCTTACCTGTCCAAGCAAAAGCATCGGGCTGTATGGACGAGGATTGATTTTCCGATCCGACTCCAATGCAGAGGACCTTGCCGGATATGCAGGAGCCGGCCTGTACAGCAGTTTTCCCTTGAATGCTCCTGAAGAAGTCCATCTCAATTATGCTGACGATCCGCTCGTGCAGGATCAAGACGTTCAGAAGAGAGTTCTTTTCAAGGGTCGGGCGAATTGGGCCTTCTTATTGAAGAGGTCATGGGTTCTCCCCAGGATATCGAAGGAGCCTTCGCAGAAGAGCGTTACCACGTAGTCCAAACACGGCCGCAGGTAGGCCTTGAGGGACAGGGCTGAATCTTTGAATACACATACGGACAAGATACCTCCCCTTTACTGTGCAAATACAGTGATGACCCCATCGCTTTTCTTCTCTCCGCGCTCAAAATAGGAAAAGATTCGCTCGCTCACGCGCTCCTACAGCAGATTTCATCTGAAATCACGGCATACCTATTTTCAGGACTCCCTTTCTCTTGAAGAACTCCGCACCGAAGAGCGTCGAAAAGGAAATTCGAAAGAGGGTTTTCGTCACTTTTGGTAGAGAAGGGAGGCACTTTCATGAAAATCGCCTTATTGTCATGGGAAACGCTCCACTCGATTTCTGTGGGCGGGGTGGGGGTCCATGTCACTGAACTGGCAGCCGCTCTGGAACGAAGAGGACATGAGGTCCATGTTTTTACCCGAATGGGAAAAGGTCAACAATGGTACCAACGCATCGACGGCGTGCACTATCACCGTTGTCCTTTCCCTTTGAACGCAAACTTCGTCGCTGAAGTAGACGACATGTGCCGTTCATTTGTTCATCATGTATTTCAAACCGAAGACTACGCAGGTCCCTTTGATGTGATTCATGCCCATGACTGGCTCGCCGCAAACGCCATGATCTGGATCAAGCAGGCGCGACCCAGAAAATGCATTTTCACAATCCATTCCACCGAGTACGGTCGATGCGGTAATCAGTTTTATGGGGGCCAGTCCGAGCATATTCGCGCTCATGAGAGAGCCGGAGCCTATTGGTGCGATCGCCTGATCACAGTTTCCCATTCGCTCAAGAAGGAAGTGATGTGGATGTACGAAGTGCCGGAATGGAAAATATCCGTCACATTCAATGGCGTTAATTTGCACCAGTTTGACGGCTGGATCGATCCGAAAATGGTGAGGGACGGATACGGCATCGGCCCTGTAGACCCCATGGTTCTTTTCGTTGGACGCATGGTCTGCCAGAAAGGACCGGACGTGTTGATCGAGGCCGTCCCTTCCGTTCTTCGCTACCATCCTCAGGCAAAGTTCATTTTCGTCGGGGACGGTGAGATGAAGAGCCATGTTCAGTGGCGGGCGGCGCGGCTGGACATCGCCCGCGCCACCCGGTTTCTGGGATTCAAGTCAGGGTGGGAACTGGTCAATCTTTACAAAGCCTGTGATGCGGTGTGCGTGCCAAGCCGCAATGAACCATTCGGGATTGTGGTCCTGGAGGCCTGGAGCGCGGGCAAACCGGTCATTGCCACCGTGAACGGTGGGCCCAGTGAATTGATCTGGCATGAGGTCACGGGCCTGAAAATCCATCCCCACCCCGCCTCCATTGCCTGGGGAGTGGGCATCCTGTTCACGAATTTCGAGTGGGCCAGATGGATGGGAGCCAACGGGCGTGTTGCCGTGGAAAATGCCTACACCTGGGATGCAGTTGCCGATTCGGCGCTCGGCCTCTATGCCGCATGAAACGCCCAAAGGAAACGAAGAGGATGGAATCCGGAATTCTTGACGTAGGGGACTCTTTTTGTTACCTTTGAAATCTCAGCGTTCGTGACGGCAGTGGAGTTTTTTCCAGCTTGTTTCGCATCCGAGTGACATCGGAACCGCCAATGCACAAAGAAAAAGTGCCTCCTGGGAACAATGATACTATGATTGACAGGACCGCGCCCCGAGTGGCAGTCATGGTGGTCAACCCTTACCTGCTTCACGTCTATTGGCAGATATCTGAAAGGGATCGCGAAAACAACCGCGATATTCTCGATAAGTCAGGCGCAAAGTCTCGACCGGTGCTCAGATTTTATGACATTACTTGCATCCTGTTTGACGGGACGAACGCTCACCGGATTTTCGATGTGGGGGTCGATCTCCGGACCATGAACTGGAATGTCCCGATCTGGAAAGCGGACAAGTCGTACGTGGTAGACCTCGGATATAAAGCATCGGATGGCGGTTTCTATCCAATTGCAAGGTCGAATGTGATTAATGTGCCACCGGTTGATCCTTCCCACCGGCTCGCCGAGAGCTGTCTTCGCGTCGAGGACGGGCGGATCAAGAGTCTGGTGCCTGCAAGGCTTGTCGATGTCCCGCCGGGAATGCCTCTTGGAGAGCTTCGCCCGGACAACGCGTGCGGCATGGAAAAACGCATCGAAGAGGTTCCCACAGGCAAGGCGGAGATGGAGGCGCCGCATTCGGCCCAGGCAAATCATACTGAGCAATCAGACTCTGTGCCCTGTTATGTTCCCCAGGTTGAGCAAACAACAGCTGAAGACGTGGGGCCGAAAATATATGCCTCCAATGGAACGAACGCCGGGCATGCTCCGAAAGCGGCTGTCAGGAAGAGGAGTATTGATCTTGTTCGTCACACCTTGGAAAAATTCTCTTTTGGTGCCTCTTCGCCCACCCAAGGAACGGATTCCTGATGAAGTCTAGTTTGAAGCGCGGTTACCTCGCCCTCCTTCTTCACGCTCACCTCCCCTATGTCAGGCACCCGGAATATGCCTTCGCCCTCGAGGAGCAATGGCTGAATGAGGCCATAACGGAAACGTATGTTCCCCTCCTCCTCATGATGGATAGACTCGTGGAGGACCGGGTAGAATTCCGCCTCACCCTTTCCATGACACCTACCCTTGTATCCATGCTGCGCGACCCACTTTTACAGTCCCGTTACGTCAACAGGCTTGATGCACTCATAGAACTCGCAAAAAAGGAGACGAAGCGGACACAAAAAGACGCGACCCTCCATGAACTGGCATCCCTGTACCTCTCTCGATTTCTTGAAATCCGAGACGCCTTCACAACCCGCTATAAGATGGATCTTGTCGCAGGTTTCAGGAGCCTTATGGATCTCGGCAGGGTTGAAATCATCGCCAGTGCTGCGACTCACGGCTACCTGCCCCTGCTCTCTGTGGTGCCTTCTTCGGTCAGAGCGCAAATTTCCATCGGAATTCGTCAACATGAAGAAGTTTTTGGAACAAAGCCCCGAGGCTTCTGGCTTCCCGAGTGCGGGTACTTCCCTGGCGTGGAAGAGGTTCTGAAAGACTTCGGAATCCGCTTTTTCGTGCTGGAAACTCATGGCCTCACCCACGCCGACCCGAGACCGGAGCACAGCGTTTACGCTCCGATCACTTGTCCCTGCGGTGTTGCCGCCTTCGCACGTGATCCCGAATCTTCTACCCAGGTTTGGAGTTCTCTCCAAGGCTATCCGGGCGACTACGACTACCGGGAATTTTACAGGGACGTGGCCTATGACCTGGACCTTGATTATGTCAGGCCTTTTATCCACCCTGACGGTATCCGATTGGACACGGGAATCAAGTATTACCGCATTACCGGAAAAGGCGATTACAAAGAAGTGTACGTCCCTTCCCGGGCGCAAGGTAAGGCTGAAACCCATGCGGGAAACTTCATGTTCAACCGGGAAAAACAAATCGAACACCTGGCATCCATCATGGATCGAAAACCGCTTATCATGGCTCCTTATGATGCGGAACTCTTCGGCCATTGGTGGTATGAAGGACCGTTGTGGCTTGAGCGTCTGATACGCAACATCCAGAAGGAACAACAGATTTTCCGCCTTGTCACGCCTACGGAATACCTCGAGGAATACCCGGTCAATCAAGTCTGCCTTCCTTCCATGTCGAGTTGGGGTCGAAAAGGGTACAATGAGGTCTGGCTCAATGATTCGAATCAGTGGATTTACCCGCGCCTTCACTCGGCCTCCTTGATCATGGAGATGATGGCTCGCCGGGACCCTGCAAACGGCCTGGAAAGGCGGGCGCTCAAGCAGGTCGCCAGGGAACTGCTCCTCGCCCAGGCCAGCGACTGGCCCTTTATGATCAGCAACGGCTCAACGGCTCGCTATGCTCGATCAAGGTTGGAAACCCATTTGCATCGCTTCGATAAACTGACGGAAGAAATTCATAACGGCGAGATTGACCGGGATGGTCTGGAGAAGGTGGAAGAAGCAGGACAATATCTTCGGAGACAATCGACTACCGCTCTTTTGTCCTGAACCCGTCCTGAAGAACGATGCACCGAGCGACCCATCTGCACACGTCGAGAAACCATTTGTTGTTTCCCGTGTACCATGTGCTCGATGTTCCGGCGTCGCAGGTGAGGCTCTACTCTCCTGTCACCAGCACTCTTCCCTCCCCCGGCGCGAGATCGTATGAAAACGACGCCGGGATGTCTTTGAGCGGATTTTCCGGCGAAGCATCCACCAGATTCTCTCTGGATTCAAAGAAATCATAGATATTCGGCGTTCTGAATGATTGAGGATCGTGTATATCCTTGTTGAGGATGAGCAGCGCCTCCTGATTTGTCAGGGTAGAGCCTTTCCACATCACCAGGACCTGCGGGTTGTTTTCAGCGTGCATCTGAATCATTGCCTCTTCCCGGAAAACGACATACCTTTCCTTGATCCTGTTGATTTTCCGGATGAACGCCGTCAAATCGATTCCTGTATTTTCCCAGTCTGCGGGAGTTGTCTTTACCACGTGAAGCTTCTTGCGAAATCCGAATTCAAACCCCATGGGGATCATGAAGCCTGACGCGAAAAGAGCTGTAAAAAGAGTACGTTGTTTTATACCGTTCAAGTTTCCATTCAGCTCTTCACATAGTCTGGCAGTATCATGGCTTTCAGGGAAACCGATGGAGGGGGCAATGTCCCTTGTGAGGCTGTACTGGTTCATGAGCCAGCGACTGCTGTAGTCCCACCACTTGGAACTGTTGAAGATATAATCGAAGCCTGCCTTCGCGGTCCTTTTTGTCTCCTTCGGCGTGCACCCCAGGGTCTCTGCGAGAAACAATACGTCCGCGCCATTCGATTCCTTGATCTCACCGAGAAGCTTTTTCCAGATCTCCGGTGGAATCTGGTAAGCCGCATCGCAGCGAAATCCCCTGAATCCCAGACCGACCAAATGTCTCGATAATCGCCGAAAATATCCGACGAGCTCTTCGGCGTGTTTCCCCTTGCGATAGTCAAACCTCGCCAGGTCCCCCCAAACCACTTTCTTTCCGTCCTGGTCGGCACGGGGATGAATCACATCTCCTTTGTCGTCATGTTCGAACCATTCGCGGTGTTCCTCCAGAAGGGCTGAGTCGATGGAGCAATGATTGATCACAAGGTCAGTCATTAATCGCAGGCCCTCTTTTTCCGCCGCCACGATCATCTCCCTGACTTGCTCCTCGGGGCTCGTGACTCGGGTCGAATCCAAAAGGGCGGAATTGATCTTGAAGTAATCACGTATGGCATAGATGCTTCCCGACATGCCGGGCTCCTGGATGGGGTTCACGAAAATCCAGTTGAATCCCATTTCCCTGATCCTCCGAAAATGTTCTTTCCATCGCGGAAACGGTCCCGCCAGCAGAGGGAACAAGTTATAAATGCGCATCTTTTGCGGCCCCATGATTGCTTTCCTTGATGAAGGTCAACTTTTCTCTTCCACGGGACGGAGGTTCTGCAAAGCCGCTTGAATCACTTCGGTGAGGGCTGGATGAATATGCATGCCGTTCATAATCGGAAGGACGGTCCCGATCGAGGTCATGGCATTGATCGTTTCCTGGATCAGAATCGAAGCGTGGGGACCGATGATGTGGAATCCGAGGAGAATTCCTTCAGGATGTTTTACGATCGCCTTGGCAAAGCTTCCCTCATCCATCATCGCTTCGCCCCTGGCCACATCTCCGTACCGGGCATACCCTACCAGAAGGTCTTCTTCCTCATATGCCTTTTTTGCTTCATCTTCCCTCAGGCCGACGGATGCCACCTCAGGGTAAGTGAACACGGCATGAGGCACCATGCGGAAATCCATCTTCTGGTTCTGCCCGTGGATCGCATTCTGAAACACGATGTGCGCTTCATAGTTGGCGGCATGCCTGAACATCTTCTTCCCGGTGATATCCCCCAGCGCCCATATGTTCGGCTTGGTTGTGCGAAGAAAATCATCGACGATCACGTATCCCCGCTTGTCGGTGTCAACACCCGTATTCTCCACGTGGAGGATATCGGCGTTGGACTGTCGGCCGGCAGCGATCAGTACTCGCTCCGCCGTGAACTCCCTGGCCTCACCGTTTCCTGTGTCCCGGACCCTGATGATGCATTTTCCATTTTTCGAAGAAGCTTCCACCGCTTCCACTCCGGTGTGAATTTCCATCCGTTTTCCCATCTCCAGCATTAAGCGTTCGGAAATCTCACGCTCTTCGTTCTTCAGCAGCCGATCTCCGCGCTGAAGGATCCTGACTTCCGAACCCATGGCCGAAAAGAAGTGTCCGTATTCCGCCGCGATGTATCCTCCACCGATGATGATCACGCTTTCCGGTCTGGCCTTGAGTTCCAGAAGACTCTCGTTGGTGAGATAATCGATGTCTCCAAGCCCCTGCACAGGCGGTATGAAAGGTCTGGCTCCCGAGGCGATAATAATCTTCTCTCCCCGGATCTTTTGCCCGTGAACATCGAGGGTGTGAGGCCCAGTAAAATGAGCCTCCCTGTCGTAGTAGTCCAGGTTGGGTAGCCGCTGAATCTCCCTGGCCATGAGTTCTCTGTCTTCCCGGGTGTTTTTCCGCATTCGCTCCATGATGGCGGGAAAATCTATCCCCTTGATCTCGACGCGAACGCCCAATTTCTCCGCCTCACGAATTTCCATGATTCGGTCCGCCGGATAGAGAATCATCTTGGAAGGTATGCACCCCAAGTTGAGACATGTCCCTCCCAAAGGTCCTCTGTCCACCAGAGCCACCTTCAGCCCATGCGCCATTCCCTCCTCTGCGAGGATAGCTCCGGCTCCGGAGCCGATTACCACAAGATCGTATTTTTTCATCTCAGTCTCTTTCTGAAGCCGCCTCGGTGAAGGGCCTATCTCTTTTCAGTGGGCAGGCCTGCCTTTTCCCACTCCTTCCATCCGCCTAACAGGGCATAGACCTTTCCAAATCCCTTTTCCGCTAGCTTTTGCGCCGTCCCGGCACTCGTGTTTTCATTCGGTCAAGAACAATACAGGACGACGGTCTTTTCCTTTGGATATTTGTGGACCCAGGCGTCCACCTTATCCGGATCTTCCTCGACCGCATTTGCGATCTTGGATTCCGCCTGTTTGCGGTCTCTCCGAACGTCGATGATCACAACATCCTCGTCCTCCAGTCTCGCCAACAGTTCATCCTTCGGTAATCTGGGCGCTTCCATCCTTCGTCTCTCCTTTCAGACGCGGAAGAAGGGAGCAAATGGGAGTGAGAGCTCCCTCCTCCGTCTTTAATGATTTTGCTGCTGCTTCTTTAATATTTCGGTACCTTGATCCCCTCTTCTCCACAATCGGGTGAAAACTGTATTTGTGACATTACTTTCGCGTATCTGCATGCTTCCATTTGCTCAGGCACCCGACTCTCGGGCGCCCTGTCTCGGAATACTGTTAAGTAAGGGTGATAATACGCGTTTTACCCCATGGTCTTTACACGATGCAGCTAATAGAAAAGTTGGGGCCCATCATGTAGATGGATTGGGATGGGGAGAAACTGAAAGGGGTAAGAAGGGATGAAAGAATACGGACTCTATATCGATGGTCAGTGGATAACGTCCTCAAGCGGGAATACTTTCCCGACGACCAGCCCCGCCACCGGCGAAACTCTTGCCGTCTTCGCGGAAGGAAGCGGTGCGGAGGTGGAAAGAGCGGTGAAAGCCGCTTCCAACGCCAGGCTGAAGTGGCGCGAATTTCCGCCACCCAAGCGGGGCGAGATACTCCTCAAGGCAGCCTCCATCATGCGACGCAGGAAGGAAGACCTGGGCCGGATGGTGACCCGGGAAATGGGTAAAGTCATTTCTGAGGGCAAAGGCGATGTGCAGGAGGCAATAGACCTTCTGGAGTACGTTGCAGGCGAAGGCCGCAGAATGTCCGGAGAAACCACCCCTTCGGAATCGCCCCAGAAATTCTGTATGACCGTCAGGCAGCCGATCGGCATTGTCGGCGTCATTACCCCCTGGAACTTTCCTTTTGCCGTGCCATGCTGGAAACTGGGGCCTGCTCTTGTGGCCGGAAATACAGTCGTGTACAAGCCTGCCACCCTGACCCCACTCTGCGCGGCCACCCTGACCGAAATCCTTGAAGAAGCAGGCCTCCCCCCCGGAGTGCTCAATGTCGTGACAGGACCTGCGAGTCAGGTGGGAACGACCATTATCGAACATCCTTCGATCGGGGGCATATCTTTTACAGGCAGCGTTGCAACGGGCAGGGAAGTCTATACGCGCGCCTCTTCCCTCCTCAAACGGGTGGGTCTCGAATTGGGAGGCAAGAACCCCCAGATCGTTATGGACGACGCGGACCTGCCGCTGGCCGTTGAAGGTGTCTTGTTCGGCGCTTTCGGCACCGCTGGCCAGCGATGCACAGCGACGAGCCGGTTGATTTTACATGAGGCGATCTATGACGAAATGCTTGAGCGTCTGGTTTCTCGCACCGAGGCACTCAAGATAGGCGATCCTCTTGACCCTTCCATCGACGTTGGCCCGGTTTGCGGCGGGGACCAGGAGAAGAAAATCCTCGAGTACATCGAGATTGGGAAGTCGGAAGGCGGCAAACTCGCCCTGGGGGGGCATAAGCTCTTCGGCGACCTCTATGACAAGGGCTTTTTCATCGAGCCCACCATTTTTGAAGCTCGGCACGGGATGAGGATTACCAGGGAAGAAATCTTCGGTCCGGTCCTTTGCGTCATCAAGGTCCGGGATTATCCTGAAGCGATACGTGTAGCCAACGATGTAGAGTATGGTCTGTCCTCCTCCATCTATACGAACGACCTCAAACTTGCCTACCGGGCGATCGACGAACTGGAGGCCGGAATCACATACATCAACGCACCCACTATCGGCGCTGAGGTCCACCTGCCGTTTGGTGGCGTTAAGAACACGGGAAACGGAACCCGCGAAGCCGGCAGCACGGCCATAGAGGAGTTCACAGAGGTCAAATCAGTATTTATCGACTACAGCGGCAAGCTTCAAAAGGCACAAATTCAGGATTGAAAACCCCCTTTTACGCTCCCTGGGAGAGGAAACCAGCATGACACATACCGCGGCGCCGATAGACTATTTCAGCCTGGAAGAATCCCTGAAGCCTGAGGAAATAGAATTTCGGGATAGAGTCAGGAAATTCATAGAGCAGGAATGCATGCCCCTCATCGTCGAGCATTTCGACAAAGGCACCTTCCCCATGAAACTCATTCCTCTCATGGGGGAACTTGGATTCTTTGGTGTTCAGATTCAGGGATACGGGTGCCGAAAGACGAGTCACCTTGCCTACGGCCTCGCGTGTGAGGAATTGGGCCGGTGCGACAGCGGCCTGCGCGCCATGTTTTCCGTCCAGAACTCCCTGGTGATGTACCCGATTTATGCTTTTGGCTCGGAGGAACAGCGCCAGACTTGGCTCCCTCGACTGAAAAGCGGTCGTGTCGTGGGCTGTTTCGGCCTGTCAGAGCCGGATTTCGGTTCCAATCCTGCAGGAATGGCAACCACTGCAACCCGTCAGGGTTCCCGTTACGTCCTCAAGGGTACGAAGATGTGGATTACCAACGGGCCTATTGCTCAGGTAGCCCTCATCTGGGCGCAGACATCAGAAGGAATCCGTTGCTTTCTGGTGGAAACGAGCAACCCCGGCTTTCGCGCTTCCTCCATTCAGCACAAATTCGCCTATAGAACCTCCCCTACCGCCTTTCTGGAACTCAAGGATTGTGAAGTGGGCGCAGAAGCTCTTCTACCCGGAGCCTTGGGGCTCAAATCAGCCTTTAGTTGCTTGAACCACGCCCGATACGGTGTGGCATGTAGCGCCGTCGGTTCGGCCATTGCATGTTATGAAGCTGCCAGGTCTTTTGCTGCCGGGAGAGTGGTCTTCGGAAAAACCATTTCATCTTACCAGCTTGTCCAGGAAAAACTCGTGAAGATGCTCGTGGAAATCACCAAGTCCCAGTTGCTAAACTATCAGCTGGGCAGGCTGTTGGATGATGGAAAAGCGAAACACCAGCTCATTTCAGTAGCCAAGTTGAACGCGGTCCGCGAGGCGATGAGTATCGCAAGGCTTGCAAGGGACATTTTGGGCGGTCGAGGCATTCTTGCAGACCACCATGTTATCCGTCATCTCTGCGACCTGGAGGCCTTGAGCACCCTGGAAGGCACAGAAAACATACATACCCTTGTGCTCGGTCAGGACATCACGGGCGTTTCAGCCTTTTTCTGAGAAATTGCGAATACCTGTAGGTAAAACGAATGTGAACTGCAAGATTGGCAAAATAATGGACTTTGAAGCGCAAAGAAAGCTGATGGTTGAAACACAGTTGATTCCCAGGGGAATCGACGACCCTCTTGTAATCAGCGCCATGAGAAAGGTGCCTCGTGAGCTTTTCCTTCCCGAAAACATGCAGCATACCGCTTACAGCGACAACGCGCTTCCCATTGCCCATGGACAGACTATTTCGCAACCTTATATTGTAGCGCTCATGACACAGTCGCTCCAGTTGAAGGGCCGTGAGAAGATCCTTGAGATCGGAACCGGGAGCGGCTACCAAGCCGCTGTCCTTGCGGAGATAGCCGCCGAAGTCTACACCGTTGAACGGATTGCTCCTCTGTCCGACGCGGCAAAACAAATCCTGACCCAACTCGGCTACACTAACATCCACTTCAAGGTGCACAACGGAACCCTCGGTTGGCAAGATCACGCTCCTTATGACGGTATCATAGTGACGGCAGCCGCTCCGCGCATTCCTGATGCCTATGTTGAACAACTTATTGAAGGAGGGCGTCTCGCCATCCCTGTGGGAGATCGATTGAGCCAGGATCTTATGAAGATCACGAAAATAAACGGAAAGCCCATTAAGCAAAGCCTGGGAGGGGTTCGTTTTGTGAGCCTTGTCGGCCAACAAGGGTGGGAGAAGTGAAAATCCTGCTTTTCTCGGGCCGGGCGCACCCTGAACTCGCCGCATCAGTAGCCGCTGAAATGGGCGTTGAACTCAGTCCTTGTATCCTGGAGAACTTCCCTGACGACGAATTGCGAGTTGAACTCCTTGCAGACACGGAACAGCGTGACGTCTATATCCTTCAACCCACAAGTCCACCTTCGGCCGAGCGTTTTCTCGAACTTGTGCTTATGGCGGACGCCGCAAAAAGGGCCGGCGCGGCACGGGTGACAGCGGTGCTCCCTTATTTCGGCTACGCTCGTCAGGATCGCCGCACGGCCGGCAGGGAACCGGTCGCGGCCCGTGTGGTGGCAGAGATGATGGAGAGCAGGATAGACCGTATTGTGACCGTGGATCTTCATACCCCGGCCGTTGAGGGTTTCTTCAGAATTCGAGTTGAACACCTCTCCGCAGTCCCCCTCCTGGCACTGACACTGCGGGCGGAAGTCTCACCCTCTTCCATTCTCGTCGCGCCCGATCTCGGGGCTGTCAAGTTGGTCCGCCACTATTCGAAATTCCTGAACCTTCCTTTGATCTATGTTCACAAATCGCGTGTCAGCGCCAGCGAAGTAGCAGTCCAAGAGGTTGTGGGGGAAGTACGGGATCGATCCCCTATTCTCGTGGACGACATGATCAGCACGGGGAGCACCCTGATTTCCGCCATGAGAGCACTTCTCGACCAGGGCTGCGCTCCTCACTTCACGATCGCCGCGAGCCACGGGGTCCTCGTCGGCGATGCCTTGCAGCGGCTCAACTCCCTTCCCGTATCCCGACTAGTTCTGACAGACAGCATTCCTCACGCGGCCTTCCGAGGGCCGGCTGCCAGGACGGTGAGCCTTAGCAAACTCCTTGCGCAAGCGATAAAAAAATTGAGTGGGGACCCTGACGTCGATAGCTTCTGTTGAAGGTCCCGTGATCGGGATTTCTCCCAGAGCATCGTGGGATTTTAGACCCTTTGTCTGTAACTTTTCTGCAACTTGCGTAGAAGTTGAAAAGCGAACCGCAGAATATCGAATAATGAAATCTGCTGCGCATATTTCATGAAACGCCTTGCTGCGCAAGGCTCTCAAGCGGGGAAGCCCGCGTTGTATAAAATCGTGAAACGATTTTATGTCCAATGTCGAAAGGAAGACTTCCCGGAACCCACTTCGTCATTCGACACTCCTTGTTCGACATTCGTTATTTGGTCAGAGATTTGGTTGCGGCCAAAGGCCTGCATCAGGCTCTTTATTTTTTCAGGATCACTGCCCCTTCCGGACAACGCCTCGCAGCCTCGCGGGCTTTGTCTTCCAGGTGAGGCGGAATCGGGTCCACCAGCACTATTGCCCTTTTGCTTCCCTCTTGAAACCGGAATACGTCAGGACATGTTTTCACGCATTCCCCCACAGTCCTGCACTTCAATTGGTCCACTTCGGCTCGCATATCATCCTCCGCGCCTGTCACTTCAGTTTCTTCAGAGAGGCTGAAATGAAGTCCGGTATGTCGTCAGGGCTGCGGCTCGACACGAGGTTATCGTCTATTACCACGCTGCTATCGACAAACTGTGCGCCCGCATTCTTGATATCCTGGATGACGGACTTCCACCCTGTCACCTTGCGCCCTCTCAGTACGTCTGCGGTGATCAGGAGTTGAGGTGCATGGCAAATGGCAAACACGGGCTTTTTGCTGTTCATGAAATCCCGGACAAACCTGACCGGATCTTCGTGAGCTCTCAATTTATCAGGAGAGTATCCTCCCGGAATCAAAAGGGCGTCGAAATCATTCACCGAGACCTCGTTTACTGCCTTGTCGATTTTCACCTTGGTGCCATTCTTCTTCCCCTGTACCGTTTCGCCCTTTCTGAGACCCAGGTGCACAAGGTCATGACCCTCTTTCTTGAATGCCTTTGCCGGTTCCGTATATTCCACGTCCTCGAACATATCCGCGATAATGACTGCGATCTTGCTCATATCGTTTCCTCCTTTCATGCAATGCTTTCTTTCTTCCTGTTTTGTATCATTTTAGCTGTTTCTAGCAGCCGTGAGGATCATGATTCTGACTGGCGGAAAGGCGCCGTCTTTTCACGGTTTATCAATGGGGGAAACCCCTGGCCCCGAAAGCAGGCGGTGGAGGCCCGGCCGGGGGGTATGGTCTCTTCGGAGTCCGCAACCGGAAATGGACTCAACGTTTTCAAAACGCCCCAGGGTACTGAAGTTATTTTAGGAGTAGGCGCATTGGTCCACGCTAACCGGAGGCCACGTCCTTTGGGGCTACCACCATGACCCATTGACTTTTCGGCGCCGGTTGACGCCTCTGCAAAAGTGGTTGCGGCTCTCAAGAGACCATACCCTCCGGCCGGGCACTAGAACTTCTAAAAACTCCCCTGTAGATAAACCAAAGAAAAGACCAGCCTGGGGGCCTCGGAACGGGAGAAAGGGAATCATGATCCTTATCATAATTACATAGAGCTAAAATAATGCCTTTTTTTAATGTTTGCCAATCCGCTTCTCAGAGTAAATACAGGCAATCATCCATTTGCTTCCGCGCTTTCATGTATTCAGGAAGCGCGGCTTGCGACAGGCGATGTGCGATGAAAAGGGTGATCAGCGGGAAAAACAGGCGAGAAGCGCGAAAAGAGTAGACTCGCTCCTTCAAGAGAAGACGCCGGACATTGCTCCTCCACAGAAAGGACACCGGGCCCCTTTCAGTTTGTCTTCCTTCAGGGATAAGGTCCCGCGTCGAATCAAGGTTTCGCCGCATTGACTGCAATTCGTGTCGGATTCTTCTCCGGGCACATTTCCGATATAGATGAATTTCAGGCCTTCTTCATTCCCCACAGATCTGGCTTGCCGAAGGGTTTCGAGGGGAGTGGGGCCATACTCGGTGAATTCGTAATCCGGGTGGAACCGGCTGATGTGCCATGGAATGGTGGAATCCACTGACACAATGAATCGTGCAATATCACTGAGTTCCTCCTTGCTGTCATTCTGTCCGGGCACAACCAGGGTAGTTATTTCGACCCAGATTCCCAGCTCCTTCATGAGTCCTATGGATTTAAGAACCGGCGCAAGCCTGGCTTTGCAGACTTTCCTGTAGAATTCGTCCCGGTAGGATTTCAAATCAACGTTGCACGCGTCGAGGTAGGGATGGATCGTTTTCAGCGCTTCCGGTGTCATGTAGCCGTTGGTCACAAAAATGTTCTTGAGACCCTCTGCTTTTGCCACTTTTGCCGTGTCGTAAGCATACTCAAAAAAAATGGTCGGTTCTGTATAGGTGTATGAAATACTCGCACACCCGTTTTCTTTTGCGCGCCTCACTATTTGTTCGGGAGCAAGTTTTTTCCCCTCCAGGTCGCGAGGGCTTCTCCTGGAAACCTGCGAAATTTGCCAGTTCTGACAGAATCCGCATTGAAAATTGCAGCCCGGTGTGGCAATGGACAAAGAGCGGCTTCCCGGAAGGAAATGGTACAAAGGCTTTTTCTCGACCGGGTCAATATTCACGGCGATCACTTCGCCATACGCATGGGTATAGAGCTTACCACCCTTGTTTTGTCTTACCCGGCATAAGCCGAACTGCTCAGCACCGATTTTACAGTGATGCTCGCAGAGAAAGCACTGAACTTTTGAGCCCTCCAGTCCATCATAAAACATTGCTTCTCTGATCATCCCTGTCCCCTTTCCTCCCATAAAAAACTACGACAGAAATAGTCGCGCAGGCGCCTCCGGGAGCCGTCACTGTGCCGTGCCCGGCATTGTCTCCTACCGATACCCTCTTCTTCCAGAACACGGAAATCAGAAGCCGTGCTTTCACCGCCTCTCCCCCTCACGCTAAGAGGGTTCTTCGCAACGGGGATTCCGGCGAGGCCCCTTTGACTCCCCTTCTGACAACCTTCGGGTTCCCTGGAAACGCCTGCGCTCAGGATAACAGGGCGAATCACCCTGTGTTGCCACCGCAGGAATATTTGCTCAGTTGCTGTACTGTTCCTCCTCCTTCTGACTTCCCAGCAGTTCTTCCACTTCCTCTTTCGAGAGGGTTTCTCGTTCATGCAGCGCTTCAGCCAGAATATCGAGTTCCTTCCGATGTGCTTTCAACACCTCTTCGGCTCTTCTCTCCATGCTTTGGATGATTGAACGAATCTCTTCGTCAATGAGTTGAGCGGTTTTCTCGCTGAAATCCTTGGGCTGAGCGATTTCCCTGCCCAGGAAGGGGTGGGTTTCGCCTTGCCGAAAAGCCACTGCCCCCAGTTTTTCGCTCATGCCCCACTGGCAAACCATTCTTCGCACCAGTTCAGTGGCCTTTTTCAAATCGTCTCCCGCACCCGTGGAGATATCCTCTTTCGTGATCCTCTCCGCGACCCTGCCGCCAAGCATAATGGCGACCCGGTTGAGGAGATATTCGCGGCTCAGATTATGCCGGTCTTCCTCTGGGATCTGTTCCGTAGCACCCAGGGACCTGCCCCTCGGAATGATGCTCACTTTTTCGAGAGGATCAGCGCCCGGAAGGAGCTTGGCCAAGAGCGCGTGTCCCGCCTCATGAAAGGCCACCGTCTCCTTCTCATCTTCCTTCATGACATCTTCCCTCTCGATGCCCATCAGGATTTTATCTCTCCCCTCGTCAAAGTCCTCGGCTTCCACTTTTGTCTTTTCTTTTCTGGCCGCAAGCAACGCGGCTTCATTCACCAGGTTCTTCAGATCCGCGCCTGAAAAACCCACCGTCCTCCTGGCGACAAGTTCAAGGTCCACATTGTCTCCCAGGGGCACCTTCCTGGTATGGACTTCAAGAATTTCTTTGCGCGCATTTTTCTGTGGCAGATCCAGTGTGATTTGACGATCAAATCTTCCCGGCCTTATCAATGCAGGATCCAGTATGTCCGGGCGGTTGGTCGCGGCCATTACAACCACAGACTGATGAGGAGAAAACCCGTCCATTTCAGACAGGATCTGGTTCAAAGTCTGCTCCCTTTCATCGTGACCTCCTCCGAGTCCCGTTCCCCGTACTCGACCGATGGAGTCCAGTTCGTCAATGAAAATGATGGCCGGCGCGTCTTTCTTCGCCTTTTCAAACATGTCCCGGACCCGGGAAGCACCCACGCCCACAAACATTTCGATGAATTCCGACCCACTGATGCTGTAAAAGGGAACATCGGCCTCGCCGGCCGTTGCTCTTGCCATCAGCGTCTTGCCCACGCCCGGTGCGCCGACCAGCAAAATGCCTCTTGGCAGCTCCCCTCCGAGCGCCTGGAACTTGGAAGGGTCCTTCAAAAAATCCACGACTTCCTGAAGCTCCTTCTTGGCGTTCGCAAGTCCCGCTACATCGTTATACCCCACCTTGGTTTTTTCTTTGGTGTACAACTTGGCCTTCGATCTTCCGAAATTGAACAGCCCCCCGCCTCCGCCCATTCGGTCCTGGAACCTCCGCGCGGAGTAAAAGATCAAGCCCAGGATCAGCAGCCATGGCAGAAAACCTATCAAAATGGTCCGCCACCAATCCCCCTGCTCCGACTCTGCAGAGATGGTAACATTGTTCTTCTCGAGCAGGGGAAGGATTTCGGAGCCGGCAAAGGAAGGCATAACGGTCTTGAACGCATCGTAGGTCTGAACATTCTTGTCGTCAGACTTCGGCACGTTGAAGTCTTTAGTCAGCCCTTCTTTGAACTTTCCGGTGATTTGATCTCCTTTAACACTGACCTTGGAAATGTCCCCCTTTTCTACCAGTCGTTTGAACTCCGTGTACGACACACTCAACTGCTTGCCGGAATAGGAAGGTATAAGAAAAGACAAGACCAGAAATGCAATTAACATGTAGAAGAGCATTCTCTGCCACTGAGCACCTACGTTTTTTTGTCCTAAACCATCCATCCTTCCTCCCAATGCAGACCTTCTGCCCCAACCAAACTCCGTGCCAGCCAAGCTCGGGGGGTGGTCTCTTCCTGAAATCCGACTCCATCGGATTTCAGATAATTCCCGCCTTCGGCGGGGAAGAAGCCCCGAAGGCGCGTTATATGAAACCTGCCTTAGCAGATTTCATTTCTGGTTGCGGACTCGTCAGAGACCACCCCCCGGGCTTGGCCTCAGAACTTCTCCGGCTGCAAAGCAAGTTTCTTTCATAAACGCCCCCGCAGCGAAGCGCCGGGGTACAAATGCTGATCACTGATTACTCTCCCTCCATCCCAGGGGAGGTTCAATAGAAACTTCTCCCGAGGTGTCCACCCTGCTGCCCGGTTTGTCTACGACCTGAACCGTGCTTGCCTGAGGACCCTTTTCACCCATCGCTTCTTCAAAGCGAACACCGGTCCCGATTTCCAAGCGGTCAAAATCGTCGTGGAGCACAGCATTCTTGTGGAAGTATAGCTCGCGACCATCCAGAGCCTTGAGGAACCCATATCCGTCTTCCCGGAACAAGCGCACGACAAAAGCCTTGGTCTCTGCTTCCGCAGGATGGCTTTTTGTCTCGCCCCGCTGCTTTTCCACGAGCTTTTTCAACTGCTTTCTTGCTGCTTCAAAGGCCTCCCTTATCACGGATGAGAGTTCGTCATGGAGCATTCCCTCGCTCGATTCCCTTCTCACCACTACTTCGTGGCCGGGAGGAACATACAGGGTGATCCTTACCCGATAAGGCCTGCCGCTCTTCTGGTGCTCCTGGGGAAGTTCCACTGCGACCCGGCAACTGATGATATAATTGCAGACTTTCTCCAGGCCCGCCGCTTTTTCCCGAATTAAGGTTTCTATCGCCTCCGTTCTCTCAACCCCCCTGAACAATATTTCCAACGGAACTTTCATGCTCACCTACCTCCATCTAATGGCCCGTCAACTGCTGATAATAAAATCGGTGCGAAACCTGCAACGCGCAATGAAGGATAACCTGTAATTTTCGTTATCGCAGACCCTATTTTCTAACGAAAAACGTGCTTGAAATCGGTTTGCGGATTTTTCTTGAAATCCATGCCTCTCACCTTTTCAACAGTTTTCTCAGATTTTCGAGAGTCCTCGTGTTCACCACGTCCGCAGCCTCGAGCCAGCCCCGTCTCGCCTGGTCCACTCCATATCGCATGAATGCGAAATCAGTCGTGTGATGTGCATCAGTGGAAATGACAATTTTCACTCCAGCGTCTTTGGCCATCCTGGAATACCTGTCGGACAGATCAAGCCGCTCGGGATGAGCATTGATTTCCAT
The DNA here is from genome assembly GCA_963740905.1 of uncultured delta proteobacterium. Taxonomy (GTDB): domain Bacteria; phylum Desulfobacterota; class DSM-4660; order Desulfatiglandales; family HGW-15; genus JAFGDM01. The sequence continues at coordinate 20,795 of CAVUFY010000007.1, read as the reverse complement.
GAAGCATCCCACCTCCTTGGCCTTTTCCACGATTTTCTCCAAATCAACCTCGTAGGGCGCCCGCTCATTTATCAATCTCCCCGTAGGATGGGCGAAAATATTGAAATAGGGGTTGTCCATTGCTTTGATGATCCGCTCCGTCATCTGTTTCTTCGAAAGATTCCGGTTGTAGTGGACGGAACAGACGACCACGTCCAGTTTCTTGAGAACGTCGTCCGGCAAATCCAGCGACCCGTCCTTGAGTATGTCCACCTCGATGCCTGCGAGAATCCTGATTCCCTTCAGCTTGCCGTTCAACTTCTCGATCGTCTTTATCTGTTTCTCCAGATTCGTGGCATCAAACCCATGGGCCATACTCACTTTTTTCGAATGCTCGGTGATGGCGAGGTATTCATATCCTCGCTCCCTGGCTGCATTCGCCATCTCTTCCAGCGTATTATGCCCATCCGTTTCTTCAGTATGGGCATGAAGATCGCCGCGAATATCCCCGATTGTGAGCAGCTTGGGCAGATTGCCTTTCTGCGCTGCCTCCAGCTCTCCATTGTCTTCCCGCAACTCCGGGTCGATGTAAGGCAAATCTACCTGCGCGTATACTTCCTCTTCCGTTTTTCCGGCAACGCGCTTGTCCCCTTTGAACACGCCATACTCGTTGATCTTCAGTTTCTTCTTTACCCCTTTCTTTCGTACGGCGATATTGTGTGCCTTGGAGCCCGTGAAATAATGGAGTGCGGCTCCATAGCTTACTGCGGGGACTTTCCGCAGGTCCACCTGAAGACCTGAGCGGAGGATCACGCTGGATTTTGTCTTCCCCTTGGAAATAATCCGTTTTACCTCATCGTAATTCACGAACCCTTCCATGACCTTGGAATCCTTCCGGCATGTGACCAGGATGTCGAGATCACCGACGGTCTCCTTCCTCCTGCGGTAACTTCCGGCAACCTCGATGTTCTTGATGCCCTTGACCGATTTGAGGTGCTTCAGGAGAGCCTCCGCTGCTTCTTCAGCCTCTGATATCTTGACTCTTTCGTCACGCTCCTTCCCTTCTTCAATCTCCTGCAGGATCTTTTCTTCCGTCTTCTTCCCGAACCCGTAAAGTTCCCTGACCCGACCGTTCCGGGCTTTTTCCCTCAGGTCCTCAATACTGGATATTCCCAGCTCCTCGTACAGAGCCCGTACCTTCTTGGCTCCCAACCCGGGAATCTTCATCAGGTCACTGAGTTCGGGCGGCGTCCTTTCTTCAAGCTCCTCGATTTGAGACAAGGCCCCCGTCTCGACAATTTCCTCGATTTTTCCCGCCAGATCCTTGCCTATTCCCTGCAGCTCCGACAAGTCCTCTCCTGCCTGGATCATCTCGGAAACGCCCTTCGGAAGACTGGAGACAGTCCTTGCCGCATTTCTATAGGCGCGCACCCTGAAAGGATTGGCAGACTCTATTTCCAGAAGATCCGCCAGCCTGTTGAAGATCTTGGCCACTTCGCTGTTCAGAACCGGCATAAGCTAACCATCCTGTAGCATCTCTTGAAGTCTCAAGGCATCCTGAGCGGCATACCCCGCTTCATCGTTATCGAAAAAACAGAAAATCTCTCTCCCCTCTCTCAGCCATGTGGAGATAGCTCCGGCCCAGCCGGAAAGAGTGGTGGTGTCATACTGCCCTTTGTAGGCCCCGTCGGGCCCGTGGAGCCGGATGTAGATAAAATCCGCAGTAACCTCCTTTGGGGAGATATGCCCATCCAGCTCGTAAATGCAGAAAGCAGCTCCCACTTCGTTCAATCCATCATACACCAGTGGATCTTCCCAGCTTTTGTCCCGAAATTCGAAGGCGAACCGATGCTCATCAGGAAGCGCTTCCAGGAAGTCATAAAATCTGTCGCGATTGAATCGCCATTTCGGAGGGAGTTGAAAAAGGATGGGACCAAGCTTACGGCCCAAGGACTTCACAACTTCCAACAGCTGAGAAAGCGACTCCGCCGGATCTTTTAGCTTTTTCATGTGTGTGATGTACCGGCTTGCTTTGACCGCGAAAACAAAATCATCCGGAACCGTGTCGCGCCACTGAACCAGCGTTTCTTTCTTGGGGAGCTGATAGAAGGAGTTGTTGATTTCCACCGCCTGAAAATGTTCTTGGTAATAACGGAGGAAGTTCTTTTTACGTAAATCTTCCGGATAAAAGGGCCCTTTCCAGTGGTCGTAATGCCAACCCGAGGTGCCGATGTGGACGCTGCTTGTGCTTGGAGTAGCCATGGGCGTTTAAAATCTTCCTGCTATTATTAATCTTACCCGAATGGTCTCGAATCAAGATCCTGGATCGGAGACTGTCGATTTCATTTCATGAAATCCTGCAGTGGCACAATACGGGTAATCAAGTATTGTGAGGAACAAATAGGGCGCATTTTAATGGAGTACACGCGCCAATGCAGTGAAATAATCGACGTATTCATTTTCAAAGCTCGATGCCTAAAAAAGCACAGGATAAAACGACCAAAAATGACTGACTCTCGATGAAAAGAGAGAAAAACCCCGGAAAGACGCCGAGTCCGTTTCGGGGCGGAGAGGGGGTAAGCACTTACGAATACAGGATTCAACCTATTTACACTGAAGACCATAACATGAGATTCAGAAACCGAAAGAAGGCTACAGCCTCTCATAAGGCGTATACGAAGAAAGGAAATTATCATGAAAAAGATCGTCCTCGCCGGTCATCCTGATAATGAGTACACGGAATTGTTGGCCCGCTTGATAGAGACTGTGTTTCCGGAGTGCGAAGTCCACATCGCGGCTGCCGAGCCGGCGTTCCACAGAAACGAGGACGAAGCCGGGTCCGCCATCTAGCCCGCGGGCCAACGGCCAACGAGCCGCGTTTGCGAAAAACCGAGCAGCGGCAGAGCTTCATCCCGCGTAGAATCGAGGAAGAGATAGCTGCCTGAAGGGGTTCACGGCGGTACAAGCCGATAATTTCAGATCATGGGCTTCACATCCCCGAACCCAGCCTCTCGATTGCAGAAAGCCAAAAATCTCAGCCCGTGAATAAGCGAAAGGTTCGCCCTAATATTGGTTCGCCGGCGCGGGAAATATTATTCTGCCGCCCTTCGAGGGCGAACTGACTCTCTTCATCCGTGTATAAGGAGGACCACTTCATGGAACGAAAGTTAACCCTTTCCAGACCTAAAGGCAATGGGAGCGGACATAGTAATGACTGACCTTTCCACATTAAAGGTTGAAAAATCGAAAGCAGGAGATGAAGAGGCTGTTCCCTCGGCCCTGGACCGGCTGCCTGACATCCTGGCGGTGATCAAGAGCAAGAAGCCAGCCCTGTTCCTAGACTATGACGGAACGCTCACTCCTATCGTGGACGACCCTGAAAAGGCTCTCCTCTCCGAATCCATGAGGGAAACTCTGGTCGAAGTGGCTGACCGGTTCCCTGTTGCAGTCATCAGCGGCAGGGATCTTCCCGATGTTCAAAAGCTCGTGGGCATCGAGGGCATTTACTATGCGGGGAGCCACGGCTTTGACCTCGCCGGACCGGGTGGGATGAAAACCGGCCCTGAGAAAGGAGAAACTTTTCTGCCTGCTTTGGATGCGGCGGAAAAGGAGTTACAAGAGAAATTGGACTCCGGCACGGGCGCACGAGTTGAGCGCAAAAAATTCTCCATCGCGGTTCATTATCGGAAAGTCACGGAACCAAAGGTCGAATCCGTCAAACAAACGGTTAAAGCAGTGGCGCGGCTTCATCAGGACCTGCGGATGGCGGGCGGAAAGAAAATCTTTGAACTTCAGCCCAAGACGGATTGGCACAAAGGCAAGGCTCTCTTGTGGCTCCTCAGTGAACTGGATCTTGACAACGACGATGTCGTTCCTTTTTACATCGGCGACGATGTGACCGATGAGGACGCTTTCAGGTCGCTAGAAAATAGAGGCATCGGGATTGTTGTCATGGAGCCGTCTCGATCCACGGCGGCCGCGTACCGTTTAAGCACACCCCGTGAAGTCGAAAGGTTCCTTAAGGAGATCCTTTCCGCACACAGAGGAGAGTCGCGATGACGGTCTGGTCACTGATCTACCAGGATTTCAACCCTGAGCACGAAAAACTTCGCGAAGCCCTTTGCACTCTGGGAAACGGCTACTTTGCCACCCGGGGGGCGTCTCCCGAATCGCAGGCCGATGACGTCCATTATCCCGGCACCTACCTCGCGGGCGGGTACAACCGCTTAACGACCGAAATCAAGGGCAAGGAGATAGAAAACGAAGACCTCGTGAATCTGCCCAACTGGCTCAGCTTGACCTTCCGGCTTCAAGGCGGTGAATGGTTCGATCTGAGACGTGTTGAAGTCCTCGAATACCGTCAGGAACTTCAAATGAAATTCGGCGTCCTTCACCGGACGTTCCGTTTCAGGGATGATGAGGGTAGACGCACCACCGTAAAGGAGCGACGCATCGTGCACATGGCCGAACATCACCTGGCAGCCATTGAAATGGTGTTCACTCCTGAAAACTGGGCGGGAGAAGTGGTGTTCCGGTCGGCGCTCGACGGAAGAGTGGTCAATGACGGTGTGCCACGCTATAGAGGCATCAACAACCGGCACTTGGAGATCCTTGAGAAGGAAGCAATCGATCAGGAGACGATTTTCCTTAAAGTTCAGACCACCCAGTCCGAACTTCGTATCGCCCAGGCGGTAAGAACCAGGATCTGCGGGGACAGTGACAGCCTGGATGTTGAGAGGAAAACTGTGGATGAGCCAGGCTTCATCGCGCACCAATTCAAGATCCGCGCGGAAAAGGCTACGGATATTCACATCGAGAAAGTGGTGGCGCTTTTTACCTCCCGGGATCACGCCTCAGCCGAATGCGGTCTCGAAGTAAAGAAAATGGCCAAGAGAATCGGAAACTTCGCAGAGATGCTAGATTCGCACGTGCTCGCGTGGAAACATCTCTGGCGTCGATTCGACATCGAATTCGAGGAAAAGAAACCCCCGCAAGAGGATCGCACGGGGATGATCCTCCATCTGTACACGTTTCATCTTCTCCAGAGTTCCTGCATGCACACCATGGATCTCGACGTGGGTGTTCCCTCCAGAGGCTGGCACGGCGAAGCATACCGGGGACACATTTTCTGGGATGAGCTTTTCATTTTCCCCTTTTTGAACCTGCGAGTTCCTGAGATTACCCGTTCGCTCCTCATGTATCGCTACAGGCGGATCGACGAGGCCCGGGCCGCAGCAAAAAGAGAAGGATACAAGGGCGCCATGTATCCCTGGCAAAGCGGGAGCAACGGCCGGGAAGAAAGCCAGAAAATACACCTTAATCCCAAATCCGGGCGATGGATTCCGGATCATTCGGGGCGTCAGCGTCATGTGAATGCTGCGATTGTCTATAATATCCGTCACTACTACCAGACAACGGGCGACATGGAGTTTCTGTCCTTTTACGGTGCAGAGATGGTTCTGGAGATCGCCCGGTTCTGGGCGAGCATTGCGACGCATAATCCTGATCTGGGCCGGTACGAAATTCTTCGCGTTATGGGGCCGGACGAATACCACGAAGCCTATCCCGGCTCGGATAAGCCCGGACTTAATAACAATGCCTACACCAACATCATGGCGGTCTGGGTGCTCATGGAAGCTTTGGACCTTCTTGAAATTCTCCCGGAGGAGCGCAGGAACGAGCTCTGTGAGACGCTTGAGTTAGAGGAAAAGGAATTAGCCCTCTGGCGGAACATCACGCACAAGATGCGTGTGGTTTTTCATGATGACGGCATCATCAGCCAGTTCGAGGGCTACGATGAGCTCGATGAATTCGACTGGAACGGCTATCGAAAGAAACATGAAGACATCCAGCGACTTGACCGGATCCTGGAGGCGGAGGAGGATACGCCGAACAGGTACAAGGCTTCCAAGCAAGCCGATGTGCTTATGCTGTTTTACCTTTTTTCCTCCGAGGAACTCAGGCGCATCTTTGAAAGGTTGGGTTATCCCTTTGACTATGAAACCATTCCGAAAAACATTGATTACTACACCAAACGTACGTCACATGGTTCGACCCTGAGCCGGGTCGTCCACTCCTGGGTGCTTGTGAGGAGAGACAGAGCCAGATCCTGGAATCTATTCACCGAGGCGCTCGAAAGCGACATTTCAGATATACAGGGCGGGACAACGCCCGAAGGCATTCATCTCGGCGCTATGGCCGGATGCGTTAACATGATCCAAAACGGCTACACCGGAATGGAAACACGGGAAGACGTGTTGCGCTTCAACCCCCACCTGCCTGAGGAACTTGGGAAGCTGCGGATGCAGATTCGTTATCGCGGGCACGACCTGTACGTCGAAATATCTTCGGGCAAACTCAAGATCACCGCCGGTAGAGCCAGAGAAAAGCCCATCAAGATCGGCTACAAGGAAGATATTCAAATCCTGGAGGAAGGTAAATCCCTGGAGATCGGGCTAAACCAGTGATCCGTCATCAGTGATCGGTGATCAGCATTTGTACTCCGGCGCTTCGCTGCGGGGGGCGTTTATGAAAGAAACTTGCTTTGCAGCCGGAGAAGTTCTGAGGCCAAGCCCGGGGAATGGTCTCTGACGAGTCCGCAACCGGAAATGGACTAGCCCATTTAACCGCCCCAGGGTACTCAATCTTCTTCCGGGCAGGCGCATCACACCAAACCGACCGGAGAGGTTATCCTGTGGGGCTACCACCATGACCCACTGAGTTTTCGGCGCCGTTTCAGGTCATGGGAGAAATGGTTGCGGCTCTGAAGAGACCATCCCCCGAGCTTGGATGGCAAGGGGGGACGAAGGCCTGCATTGGGTGGCTGAAACAGTAAGTTTCTTAGGAGCAATCAGCGGAAGGCCCTGTCGCAAGTCGAAAGTGATCAGTGTAGGCTCGCGCTCTCGATGGGCGATAGAAGTCGGTTGACAGCTATCGCCGTCAACCAAGGTGTATACGCCCTGTAGCACTCGCTTCAGCCCGTGCCCGCTTTGCAGCAGGAAGCTCAATCGTTTTATTTCCTGGATTCCGATCAAAAACTTCCTTCGCCTGAAGGCGAGGAATTTTCCCCGTTGCCTCGAACACTAAGGTGTTTGTACGAAGCGCTTTTCCGAAAGCACCGGGACTGGGCCTTGCAGCATGACCCGGTCCAGCATCCCTTGCACAGTCTTGATCTCCATCATGATCCCGCAGGAGAAACACTTTATCGGTCCCTCGTAGTTGTCAAAAACCACGTGGTCTAAATTTACCTCCCGCCCACACCCTGTGCATACCATTCTCATTTTCATTCCCTCCTTTAGCTCCTGATGCAGTTCTCCTCTGCAACCGGACACTATGCCGCTGACCCGTTTGGCCGAGATCGGGATTATAAAGAACCCTCTCCATATTTCTTTCCTGTTTCCCCCTGTTTCCCATGGAAATGCCGCGACCTCAATCCACACGATCATGTAGTTGCAGCTTAATACGGCTGTATTCGCTTTATCGCGCAATTCCTTGCGGAGTTCTCTTCTAAAGGCGGTGCAGGAGATCAAGCCTTGACAGTCGAGGGAAGGGAATTATGATATGTGCAGGTTAATGATGCTAGGCCTTCCATATTCCCGTTAACGGAAAGTTGATCTTGAAAGTGAAAGACATTCTGCAGAATGGACGCTAGAGGCGTCCTCTTTTTTTGCGCGGGAGTGTTCGAAAGGCTCAAATATATAGGAGGAGAAATTGGCCAAGCACGAAAATCATGCGCACGATAACAAAGCTCTTCGGAAAAGAGCGCAGTATTAAGCCCGATCCAGCAAAAGAAGGGTTTTCCCCCGCTCCTGAAAAATTGTATATGCGCGAATTGGCGCGTTTTTCAACGTTGAGCGCTGACCAGGAGTCGGAGGTTTTCAAGCGCCTGGCGATGAATGAAGCCAGGCTGGCTTACTTTATGCTTCGTTATGGCCACCTTCTGAGCGAATGCGACAAGGATGAACTTCTCGCCGGGGCTTGCAAAAAGCTGCCGCAAATACTCTCAGATTCGGAATGGCTCTTCGTTCGCTGTCGAGTAGACGTGTGTACGGAAGAGGAAGCGCGGCTCTTACAGGAACTCCAATGGCTGTTCAGGGAATTGAACATTACGGATCGCGGGATCCAGGCCTTTGTGGATAGCCTGGGGCAGGAACTTGATGCCGCGGACATAGACAGAGCCAAGGAGGCACTGAGCGAGTTCAAAAGGGCAAAAAGGGAATTGATCGAGGCGAACCTCAGGCTCGTCAGGAGCGTCGCTTTCAAATACGCACGGCGCGGTGTTCAGCTTTTGGACTTAATCCAGGAGGGTAACCTGGGGCTGATCAGGGCGGTGGAAAAATTTGACTATCGCCTGGGTTACAGGTTCAGCACCTATGCGATTTGGTGGATCAGGCAAGCGGTCACTCGCGCTGTTCAGTCCCAGAGCCGACCGGTCCGCGTCCCGTCCCATGTGCTGGAAGACCTCCAGAAGGTGAAGAGAATCACCAAGGAGGCTTCTCACACCACGGGACGAGCACCTACAAGAGAGGAGATTGCTTGGGAAATGGAAATTTCGATCCGTGATCTCGAAAACATTATGGACTCAGTGCGAAACCGGTTCATATCACTGGAGATGCCTGTGGGGGATACTGACACTGAAATAAAACACTTCATCCCGGATAGCGAGTCGGCCTCACCGGAGGAGACTTTTATCCAGAGCGACATGGACGATCAAACCCGTAAGCTGCTCGACACCCTGGATTTTCGCGAACAAACGATTTTGAGAAAACGCTTCGGCATCGACGGCGAGGAAGAGCTGACTCTCCAACAGCTGGCCGAGGAGTTCGGAGTCACCCGCGAGCGGATAAGGCAGATTGAGACAAGAGCTCTCAGGAAATTGCGTCGGTACCGAAGGATCCTTGACCCCGCGGGTTACGAGAATGAGATTGGGCAGATGGTCGGCTAATGTACCCGATGGGATTCACATGGGTCGCCGGCGACTCTCGGTTACTCGGTGCTCGGTCAGGGTACCGGATGCTCTTCGTTTGAAGCCGGGACCGGCAATTCGAACCAAACGCGTTGGCCGGGCTCAGCCTCGATGAGTGTTTCCGCCACGATCAACAGGATGAGAAAGATGGTTGATTCATCCGCATGAAATTGCTGCCATCCTTTAGTCGCCATTTCCTGGTCGATTTCCTCTGAACTTGCAGATGGTTTCTCGGCCACGATGTGGCCGAGATCCCTGACGCAGATTGGAATCCGGTGCAAGGCAATTCCCCTGCGCGCCAGGTTATCGGTCAAAGCTCGTATGGTGTGCCTCATTCAATGACCTCCTTTCTGAGTTCCGAGGTTGACGGTTTGAAGCAGCTTCAAAACTTCTTGTTCGCTCAGGTCGTGCCATTGCTCGTAAGCCCCCGCTACAGCAAAAAACGGCCCATCCCTGATATTAGGACAGTAGATCTCGTGCACACCGGACTCGATCTTTTGGATTGAGCTCGTGGGCGCAGTGGGTACGGCGACCACCACTTTGAAGGCCCCCATTTTTCTGATTTGATGAATGGAGGCCATCATGGTGTACCCGGAAGCAAGACCATCATCCACAAGGATAACTCGTCTTCCCTTCACATCAGGCAACCCCTCGCCCTTTCTGAACAGTTTATTCCTCTTCTCGAGATCCGCCTCGACTTTTCGGCTCTGTTCCTCAATTTGCTCGGAAGTAAGCCGCAACTCCCCGATAAGGCTTTCATTCAAGAAGAGGCTTCCGTCCAGGGTCATGGCCCCAAACCCTGCTTCAGTGTTACCGGGAATTTGAATCTTTCGCACGATTAGAAGGTCCATGGGACAGCCCAGCCTATTCCGCAGCCTCAGTGCCACGGGGACTCCTCCTGACGGTATGGCCAGAATCATCAGGTCTTCCGTTCCGCCGTACCTGAGCGCCAGCATCTCCGCGAGTCTTTCACCCGCATCCGAGCGGTCCCTGAAGACGTGCTGTTGGTTTCTGAGTTCCTTTATCTCGTATAGATTGGCCCTCATTCCTCGCCCTGCTTTGGAATCTTGATCTATCTTCTTCGCATTTTGCATAGGAAGTCTCACATAGCCGACCCATGGAGGGTTCTCTTCAGAAAAAGAACCTTTGGTTGCGGCCATAGGCCTGCATTAAATTCATCCTATTCATCCCAGAATCCGAATCCTATTGGGTGAATCCTTTATTCGCTTGTGTTCCTTTGGGTATTCCAATTCGTGACGAAACCCACGCGAGCGGAACTTATTTTCCGCCTCAAGGAGCGGGGGCAGGGACAAGAGAGCTTTTGATCGCGAGGACAAGTGAGTCTTCCCGTAAGGGAGAAAGTCGAAAAAAATACAGGATCTTCTCCATTGACCGCACCGGTTCTTTTCGATTTTAGTTTATTAGTCCAAGCAGGCCTTTGGCCGCATCCCACCGCTTGCAGGCTCGCTGACAGGGACTCTCAAAGGAGTCCACAACCGAAAATGGACTCTTGTCATTCAATGGTTTCCTAAATGGATCTGCGCAAAAAAATTGACAATTACCTGAAGAAACGCTTCGGCCCGGCCGCCCAGTTGGAAAGTGTGGAGCGGACAGGGAAAGGAGTGCATGGGGTGGGCTATCTCCTCACATTTGAAATGCCTCATGGCAAGAAAGAGGGAAATCGCTCGCCTGGTGGGGAAACCTCAGAGACCGAAACCAACGTCTTTGCATTGTCCACGGTGATTTCCATCCGGGTAATATCTGGTTCCGAAACGATGACTTCACCCTCTTGGACCGTTCCAGAGGAACTTGGGGCGAGCCGGCAGACGACGTAACCTGCCTGAGCAGCGACTACATTCACTATGCCGTCAAAGAGCAAGGGACTTTCAAAGGACCCTTTGCCGAACTCTTTCATATTTTTAATGAGACATATCTTGAGGAGACTCTCGACCATCACTTCTCGACGTGACGCCCCCGTTTTTTGCTTTCAGAATGTTAGTGATTGCTCATCCCAGGCTTTATCCTGATGACAGCGTCTCGACCAAGAGAAAACTCTTGAATTTCGGTGAGTCTGTGTTGGAGAACGACAGATTCCATCCGGAAAAGATCATCGATTATCTTCAAGGAAGCAAGGGGGAGTGAGCAGCTGAAAGCATTCAGCGAAGTCGATGGGTGATCAGTAAACAAGTGACGAGTGAGGGATGTTGTCCATCATTCTACGGACTTTAGGCACCTTAGGCACTCTAGGCACTTTACATGGTCAATAAGAACTTCTGCATATGGCTTACCGGGCGTCCGGGTTCCGGGAAAACCACCATTACCCGAGAGCTGGAAGGACTTCTTGTGCAGGATGGCGTCGATGCCGTGGTCCTCTCAATGGATCAATTGAGGCTTTTTCTGACGCCTCAGCCAAAGTACACGGAAGAAGAAAGGGAAACCGTTTACCGCGCCCTGGTGCTCATCGCGCTGTATATCGTGAAACCCTGCACCAAATCGGTGCTCATCGATGCAACAGGAAACCGTCGCCGCTTTCGTGAGCTGGCCAGAGAACGGATCCCGGAATTCGCTGAAGTTTACATCAAGTGTGCCGTTGAAGTGGCCAGAACAAGGGAAACGTCCAGAGAAGCTTCAGGCGTGGAAAAGGATCTGGACCGGAGGGCTGAAAAAGGAGAATTGCAGGGCGGATTTCCGGGGGTGACAACTCCCTATGAAGAACCCACAGATCCGAAAATTGAGCTGTCTTCCGAATCATTGACTCCGCCTGGAAGCGGCTCAAGACATCATGGACTATATTCGAAAAAGATGGCTGGGTTGAGTCGCCATCGCGTTTAGTCCCTTCCGCTGTTCACCGACCTCCTGAGAAACTTGCTGTTTCAGCCATCCAATGCAGACCTTCGACCCCAACCAGACTCCGTGCCAGCCAAGCTCGGGAGGTGGTCTCTTCAGAGACCACCCCCGGGCTTGGCCTCAGAACTTCTCCGGCTGCAAAGCAAGTTTCTTTCATAAACGCCCCCGCAGCGAAGCGCCGGGGTACAAATGCTGATGACTGATCACTGGTTTTCCGGAATACGGCCTTCGATGATTCTAAATACAGGATTCGCCTCATTTATCTACCGCCGAATGCACTCTAATTTATAAAAAATAAGCTTTCTTCTCTTGCCCTCTCCACTGCGATTGGAGGGCATGTCACAATCCTTCTGAAAGGAACCCGGTATGTTCGGAAGACGAATTGACTTATTTAAGCTCCTGGGTTTCCAGGTGAGAATCGACTTAAGCTGGATCATCATAGCCGTTCTGATTGTCTGGTCCCTTTCCACGGGCCTCTTTCCCTTTTATTATAAAGGGCTTTCGACCGAGAACTTATTGGATCATGGGGATCATAGGGGCTATAGGTTTGTTCCTTTCCATCATCGTCCACGAGTTTTCTCATTCCCTGGTAGCAAGGAAATACGGGATGCCGATGAAAGGCATCACACTTTTCATCTTTGGCGGAATGGCTGAAATGAGCGATGAGCCCACGAGTGCAAAAGCGGAGTTTATGATGGCAGCTGTGGGCCCGCTCTCGAGCGTTGCAATCGCGGTGGTCTTCTATGCGATCTCGGGAGCCGTGCACGGCAGTGTGCCGGAGGCCGTCAACGGAGTCCTTCGGTATATCGCCTTTATCAACCTTCTTCTGGCAGCTTTTAACATCCTTCCCGCCTTTCCTCTGGACGGCGGCAGGGTTCTGAGGTCCGTCTTGTGGGGAGTTAAGGGCAACCTCAGATGGGCCACGCGCGTTTCCTCCACGGTGGGCTCAGGATTCGGCATCCTGTTTATCGTTATGGGCGTTTTCAGTTTCTTCACTGGGAATCTCCTAGGAGGCATATGGTGGTTTCTCATTGGGATGTTCCTCTCCAGTGCCGCAAGGATGTCTTATCAGCAACTGCTCACCCGAAGGGCGTTGGAAGGCGAATCAGTGCGCCGTTTTATGAAGACGGATCCTGTCACTGTGACCCCTGACCTTACGGTCGACAGGCTGGTGGAGGACTATGTGTATGTCTTTCATCACAAGATGTACCCTGTCATAGCCGATTCCAATAAACTGGTGGGATGTGTGAGCACAAAGCAGCTCAAGGAGATCCCCAGGGAAGAATGGAGCCGGCGGCGTATCAGCGACATCAGCGCCCATTGTTCGACGGATAATACCATTTCCCCGGACGCAGACGCTGTCCAGGCTCTCGCTCAGATGAATCGCTCGGGTATAAGCCGTATCATGGTCGTCGATGGTGATCGCTTGTTGGGAGTGGTAGCGTTGAAAGATATGCTCAGGTTCCTTTCACTCAAGGTGGAGCTTGATCAATAACGGGAGTCCTGGATTCATAGGATCGCCGGCTGGAGATCTTTTGAAATAGACACGAAGAAGGTGGCACCTCTTTCTCCTCCCGCTTTGACCCAGACTTTTCCTTTGTGCTGTCGCGCCAGTTCCTTCACAATCGAAAGCCCGAGCCCAGCTCCTTTCACGCCTCTCGAAGCAGGGCTCCGGTAGAACAGGGTGAAGACTTTTTCCGGATCTATATCTTTCAATCCTTCTCCGTTATCATTCACGGAGATGACGTGATAGCCGCCATTATCTTCATAATCGATCACAATGCGACTCAGGCCCTCACCTCCGTATTTGAGTGCGTTCTCCACAAGATTTCTGAGTATCCGCAAAAGCGAAAGCTTATCCGCATAAATATCGGGGATCGGCGTCAGGTTGGCGCCATTCCACGTTGTGCTCCCGCAGGGCACTCCTAAACTCTTGGCTAATCAGCTCCAGTACATCTTTCAGCGCGACCTTCTCCACGACCACAGGGGTTTCTTTCGCTGAAATAAAAGTGTAGATCTTCTCAACCAGGGCGGCGATCTGCTCGGAGGCGCTTTCAATGAGTGCACAGTATTCCTTTCCCTTTTGATCCGTCGCCCCTTGTGCTTTTTCCAAGCTGGCGGAGAGCCGCCGCGCTAACCCATGGATAGCAGAAACCGGGTTTTTGAGATCATGGCATATGCTGTACGCGAACAGTTTGATCTCCTCCGCGCTTCTCTTCAAAGCGGCATTCGCCGCCGCCAGTTCGGCCGTGCGTTCTTCTACACGGAGCTCCATCTCATCATAGGCTCTTCGCAGCGCTTCCTCGGATTGATACCGTTCGATGGCATAACGAATCGACCTTTTCAGTAGCGGTCCGGTGAGCTGCGACTTTACGAGGTAATCGGTTGCGCCGGACCGCATCGCTTTCAGGTCGACCTCGTAGTCTTCCTGGCCGGTGACGAAGATGACCGGTAAGCGCGAACCTCTTTCCCTGGCGCCCCGCAGCATTTCCAGCCCATCGTGAACCCCCAGCCTGTAATCCAACAGGCAGACCTGGTTTTTCGAGTAGGCCATTTGTTCAAGGGCTCTTTCATAGGTTGTTACCCACTCTACGATATATTTCGATTCTCTTGTTTCCGACAAGAGATCCCGGATAAAGACATAATCGTCTTCATCATCTTCCACCAACAATACCTTGATCACCGGATCTTCCATCATGCCCTGACGATTGAACTCCCTAATTCAGAATCAACTACTATCGCCTAAAGCCGATAGCTAGAGGGGGCGAGCTAGCTTAGCCGAACTAATTCGAGTCGCCAATGTGAAGACGAGCTATATTGAATATCGAATATCGAGCAACGAACCGCAGAATTACGAAGAAATCACTTCGACATTCAACATTCCTTGTTCGATATTCTGCGCTTCCGGGCCATACGAATTACCCCTCTTTTTTTTGAGGTCATAGATAACCAAAGCAGGAAAGATAATGATATGGGGGCATCACTGTATTTTAAGATCTTCCTAAAAGCAGGTTATTATTCAGGAGCGGTTTCGAATCAAAACACTGTTGAGATTAATCCGTGAAAGAACGCGGGGGTGGGCGGACTTCATGCGTCGTGACTCGCCCGGCAGTGACTCGGCGCTTGCGCTTGTGGAGGGAAAGCAAGCGGATTTTCCAGCAATCATTCAAGAGACCTGCTTTGGCGCACAACTCTCCATGGCAGTGAACTTTTGCTCAAGACTGTTCACCCTGACTTTGAGTTCTTCCAATTCTTTCCGATCCGGGACATCCATGCTGTCAAGCCGTTTTCGCAGCATCTCTCTGAAGGAACTCTCGAACTCCTTCCACTGGTTCTCGCCCGCTTCCACCATCCCGTCGATCAGTCCCTTCGCCTCTTTCTCGCTCATCTTGTTCTCTTTCATTAGCTTTCTTTTCAATGCATCGAGTTTGTCGCCCGTAAGGACCACTCCGCCAAGACCAGCCATAAACGCCCTCTTCAGAATCTCTTCGATCATCGTCGCTCTCCAATTCGTGATAAGACTGACATTTCTCAGTTCCACGCCAAGTGTGCTCGCAACGGCAAAAAACTCCCCCCCGGACACAAGAAATCCCTCACTTCACTCTCTTTCCTGACGCCTCTTACCACTGAACAAAACTATCAGAAGCAGAAACTTCAGTCAAGATTTCCGTTTTTCGTCCCACACGGCATTCGCCGTTTCTATTCAAGAATTTCCAGGACGAGGTTTCTCTTGGTCTTGGTTGAAATCGCGCCCAGGATGACTCGCAAGGCGGTGGCGATCCTTCCGCCTTTGCCGATGACCTTCCCCATATCCTCCTTAGCTACCTTGAGTTCGATCACCGTAGTCTGCTCTCCCTTCAACTCGCTGACCCTTACCATTTCCGGTCTGTCAACCAAAGCCTTTGCCATGCTCTCAACAAGCTCCCGTGGGTCCATACAGAGCCTCCTTATCTCAATCTCACGCTGTTCCGCCAGTAACTTCTTCCGGATTCTAAATTCACAATCTCCCTTTTTAAGGTTAGCCGAGAGAAGTCATCGCGCAATGGGGGAAGTCCTGTATTCTTGGCATACGATAAGAGTAGGGGAGCGTTATTCGCCCATTTCCCACCGCAATATCGGGGATCATTCCCCGTGACCGGAACTTACGTCCCGGAGACCGACACGCCGTTTGACACCTGCCGGCAGACTCCGCAGATCCTTGCAGGGTGCTGAAAAAGTCCATGTTCGCGGTTCGCTCAAAAAAGTCCAGATGCAAGGCGCCCGAAATCCTGAAGTGTGATGCAAACTTGTAAGTATGTCGCAAGCCCGCCCTCGCGAAAGCGCGGGAAAGGATGAGGGGACACCCAAGGTGGCGCAGATGGGCGTTTTTCAGGAGCCCGCTAGACGTTTACTGTCACCCTCTCACACATTTACATAGTATACCCTATTGGCCGCCGCTAATTTTCATGTTTATATTCGTAACATTCAGGATAACAGCTAGACAGTTTTAGACTGCTTCCTGTTCCTGGGAACATTTAGTTTCATGAGGCTAATCAAGATGGAAAATCAGGGAATGGTTTCTTCAAATCATTTCGAGGCACAGCTCGGCCGGGGCGGGCAGAACAGAGACTTCGCACTGGGAGCCCCGCTCAGGAACAAATCCGTGGTGCCCTATGATTCGCTCCAGCGATATCTCTACGAGATAGGCAAGTACGAACTCCTGACCAGAGAGGAAGAGATTGAACTGGCCAAGCGTTACAAAGAGCTTCACGATGAGGATGCAGGTCACAGGCTTGTGAGGGCTAATCTGAGACTCGTCGTGAAGATTGCCCTCAGTTTTTACCGTTTCTGGTCCCAAAGAATTCTGGACCTCATCCAGGAAGGGAACCTCGGTTTGGTTCAGGCGCTGAGGAAATTCGACCCTTACAGGGGCGTTAAGTTCTCTTACTACGCCGCCTTCTGGATTCGCGCTTACATGCTCAAGTTCCTGATGGAGAACTGGAGGCTTGTTAAGATTGGGACAACTCAGGACCAAAGAAAACTCTTCTTCAGGCTCTCCAAAGAAAGGGAAAAACTTGAGTCACGAGGGTTCGATGCCGAACCCAGGCTCCTGGCGGAGCGGTTGAACGTGAAAGAGCAGGAAGTCATCGAAATGAGCCAACGCCTTGCACGAGCTGAAGCGTCGCTGGACGTTCCAAGAGGCGGCGAAACCCAGGAAACGTACGGCGAGACGATCCCTTCGTCTAACGAAGAAGTAGACGAGAAAATCTTTGAAAAGGCGCGCATGCAGGCTTTCGAGGAAAAACTGAAGGACTACCGAGAGGCCCTCACTGGAAGAAAGGCTTTCATTTTCGATCACCGGATCATAACCGAGGATCCCTGGACGCTCGAAGAGATAGGCAAAAAGTACGAGATTTCGAGGGAAAGAGTCCGCCAGATTGAGAGCCACCTCATCCAAGACATTAAGAAACAATTAAGGAGAGAGCTTCCTGAATACGTCCAGGAACAAGTGTGACCGCTTCATAAAAGGTCCATCTTCTGCGTTGGTCACTGACCACTGCTCACTGATCACTGTTTACTGTTTTTAACCGGCCCTTCGCATTCCTCGCCGGCGGGCTGGAGACGGATCTCGCATTGGTACGAACCTGCTTCACGCTCCCATTGCAGCGTTATGTGTTTGATCTGGAATCGATCCCGAAGATTCTCTCGCACTTCTTCCATGAGTTCATCATCCCCGCTGGATTCGGGCTTTACAAGATGGGCGGTCAACGCGACCTCTGTAGTGCTTAATCCCCAGATGTGGAGATCATGGACTGCTATCACACCCGGGAGGTTTACCAGGTATCTCCTCACCGCTTCAGTATCTGATGTTTTCAGGCACTGCATCCATAGCCAGGTTGATCGATTCCATGAGCAACTTCCATGTGCCGACAAGGACCACAGCCACGATGATTAAGCTGACCGCCGGATCTATCCAGCGCCACCCTGAGGCCAGGATCAGAACGCCCGCTACAACCACGCCGGCGGAGACTGCTGCATCGGCCGCCATATGGAGAAAAGCGGCTTGAATGTTAAGATCTTTCCGCCGGTCGTGAAAAAAAAGAAGCGCAGTAGCCGCATTGACGCCTATGCCCACGGCCGCCACCAGCATCATGGTCTTTGCCAGCACCGGCGCAGGATTGACCAGACGAAGAATACACTCCCATGCAATACCTCCCACAACCACGAAAAGGAGAACCGCATTGAACATGGCGGCCAGGATTGAGGAACGACGCCACCCATAGGTTCTGCGTCCCGTAGGCTGACGCTTGACAAGGTAACTTGCGGCCCATGCAAGCAGCAACCCGACCACGTCGCTCAGGTTGTGCCCCGCATCGGCAAGCAGTGCAAGCGAGTCCGCCCAGACCCCAAAACCGGCTTCCACGATGACAAATCCAATATTGAGGAGAAAGCCGATAGCAAACGCGCGGTTGTAATTCACAGGAGCGTGGTTACGATCCTCCTCCATGCTCGATTAACCCCCGGTAAAACTCCAAATCAGAAAATCAACAGGCTGGGTCCGACCGCCCTGCCTTTCTCGCCTCAATCCCACTTCGCCCATCGCGACCGCGAGCGTCGCTCCCACGGGCATTCCATGCACTTCACCTGATCATTGATGACCGATCACTGATTTTTCACTGGTTCTTCAGTCACTGAGGACGATTTGCCAGGATCCCGCCTTTCCGAAGTCTCCGGAGCGAAAGATGTTGCGGTTTCCCGCTGCGTAGACGTATTTGCCGTCGCTGCTGCAGGCAATACTTACGCCGTTCCCCCTGAACCCAAGACTCTGGGGATTGGTCGACGGAACCGCCTCAAACCCGTTTGAAGCCAGGGCAAACGGGGAGACAGACGGGTAGAAAAGAAAAGCAAGAAAATTAAGCAACAGAAGGACGGAAATAAGGCCCATCATCATTTTTGCGAACCGCTCTTTCATTGAATATACCCTCCTCGTGCAGGCTCTCAGCCGCAACCAAGAACGTTTTCCCCTGACCCGAACTTCGACCTATACAAGAGTATCGAACGATCTATGACCAAGCACAAGCACTTCGTTCTCAAGTGTTTATGCGGACTCATAAGGCGATCTGCGGTACCAAACACCCTAAATGGGAAGGGCCGGCGCCTTGGATCACCGGACCAGAAGCACGGGATTTTCGATCAGATTTACAAGCTCGCAAAGTCCCTCCCCGACCAAGAGCTCACCGCCGCAAGGAAGGACCACAGGTCCCTGCCTCCTCAAGAAGTGAGCGAGCCTTTCTTTCGTAGGCTCGATCATGACGCCGACTTTCCCTTCCAGCCCTTGCGCCGTGAGGTATTGGACGGCCTCCTCCTGAAGTTCCGCCGACCTCTCTCTGGACTCGGCAATAACGATCACCCTCAGATTGCCGTCCTTGATTTTCACGAGGTTCGCCGCGGCATCCAGTCCCTTTCGCGCCACTTCAGACCCGTCGTAAATCACAACAACGGGAATTGTAAACTTCATGCCCGGATGGAGCACGAGGATCATACCTTCGCTTCTGGAGATCACCATCTGCACAGACGAGCCCAGCCGTTTACTCAAAGACCAACCCCTCTTCCCGAGGATGACCAAATCCGCACGCATGCTCGCAAGAAGTATTTCAGCGGCCACGGACCCCCGAGCGACACGGAACTCCCACTTGACTCCTTCTCGCGCCGCTGCAACTGCGATAGCCTTCCTCATGTGTTCTGCCTGGGCCCGCAATTGCCTTTCCATATCCGGAAGACTGAGGCGCCGCAGGCTCAGGAGATAACCTGCCGATTTCTGCCGCAAAAGGCAGCGCGGCCATGCGCAGCAGATCCGTATCTTCTACAAAAAGCCCGGTCAGCTCAGCTCCGAGACGTCCTGCCAACTCCGTCGCAGTATCGAGGGCGGCCACGCTCTGCGGGGAGGCATCCAGGGCCAGGAGAATTCGTTGAATGGCCGTCTGCTTGGTTCCGTTCACGATTTTGCCCCCTCTCCAGCAGATGCGCTAAATTTACGCTGTTTTTCAGCCAATACCGCAAACCGGTCCTGAACGATTCCGTTCACGCTTTCCTTGGGATATTTTCCGTGTTCGTCCCGCTCTCCGGCCGGCTTTCCCGCCAGGATCTCGATCCCCTGATCAATGGTCTCCACGGGATAGACATGGAAACGTCCTTCTTTCACCGCATCGATCACGTCTTTCCTGAGCATCAGATGCTTCACGTTTGAAGCCGGGATGAGCACACCTTGTTCGCCGGTTAATCCCCGCCCTTTGCAAGTGTCAAAAAATCCCTCGATCTTTTCGTTAACACCGCCGATAGGCTGCACTTGGCCATGCTGATTGACCGAGCCCGTGACGGCCAGGGATTGTTTCAGAGGGATCTCGCCGATAGCCGACAAAAGGGCATAGAGCTCCGCCGACGAAGCGCTGTCCCCTTCAATTCCCGAGTAGGATTGCTCGAACACAAGGCTCGCAGATAGGGACAGGGGTTGCTCCATTGCATAACGCGCTCCCAGAAAACCCGTAAGAATAAGGACGCCCTTAGAATGTATGGGCCCGCCCATCTCCACTTCCCGCTCGATATCGACCACTTCTCCCTTCCCGAGGCGGACCCTTGCGGTGATGCGACTGGGCGTCCAAAAGCGAATTCCCCGAGTTGAATCACGGAAAGGCCGTTCAGCTGTCCCACCTTTTCGCCTTCCGTGTCAATGAGGATAGTGCCCCGCTTGATTTCCTCCTGCATGCGCTCGCGAATCCTGTCTGAGCGGTAAATCCATGCATCCACGGCTCGTTCCACATCGTTTCCCGTGACCTTTCCGTTTCCGTTGCGGCTGGCCCAGTAGTCTGATTCCCGGAGAAGGTCGGTGATGCTCTGCATATGCAAGGAGAGCCTTTCTCCGTCCCCTACCATTCGAGCGCTTCTTTCGATCACGCGTGCTACTGCTTCACGTTCAAAGGGCCGCAGGCCTTCCTGGTGGACCGCCGATGCGATGAGCCGGCTGTAA